>NZ_FPJB01000016.1:0-9440 GCF_900119195.1 Pseudomonas sp. NFACC10-1
TACCGTCATCAACAACTACGGCCCGACCGAGGCCACAGTGGTCGCCACGTCGGGGCGTTTGCTGCCCGACGGCAGACTCGACATCGGCACACCGATTGCCAATACCCGCGTGTATCTGCTTGATGAGCATCAACAACTGGTGCCGCTGGGTGTGGCGGGCGAGCTGTACGTCGCCGGAGAAGGCGTGGCGAGGGGGTATCTGAACCGACCGGAGATGACCGCCGAGCGCTTTCTGCGTGATCCGTTCCACGCTGACGCACGGATGTACCGCACCGGCGACCTGGCACGCTGGAACGCCGATGGCACTCTCGACTACCTGGGGCGTAACGATGATCAGGTGAAGATTCGCGGCGCGCGCATCGAACTGGGCGAGATCGAAGCGCAGCTAAGCCGATTACCGGGCATCGAAGAAGCGCTGGTGCTGGCCCGAGAGGACGAACCGGACCAGCCAAGGCTGACGGCTTATTTCATCGAGCGCGACGGTTCGCTGTCGACGCCGGTGGCAGAACTGCGCTCTGCCTTGCTGACAGTGCTGCCTGGCTACATGGTGCCCAGCGCCTTCGTGCGTCTGGACGCCTGGCCGCTGACGGCCAATGGCAAAGTCGACCGCAAGGCCCTGCCAATGCCGGATCGCAACGCGCTTCCGGATCGGGACTACGAGGCACCCCAGGGGCCGGTGGAAATGGCCGTGGCCGAGATCTGGAGTTCGTTGCTGCACGTCGAGCGGGTGGGTCGTCATGACCACTTCTTCGAGCTGGGCGGGCACTCGCTGTTGGCCGTCAACCTGATCGCACAAATGCGGCGCCAGGGGCTCGATGCCGATATTCGCACCCTGTTCACACAGCCGACGCTGGCCGCGCTGGCTGCGGCGGTGGGTAGCCTGAATGAAATAACAGTCCCGCAAAACGCCATCCCGGACGACTGCAAGCGCATTACGCCAGAGCTGCTGCCACTGGCCGATCTCGATCAGGCCGCCATCGACCTCATTGTCGCCAGCGTGCCCGGCGGCGTGGAAAATGTGCAGGACATCTACCCGCTGGCACCACTGCAGGAGGGGATTCTCTACCACCATCTGGCTGCCGAACAAGGCGATCCGTACGTCCTGCAAACGGTATTCGAGACTGCTGACCTAACGCGTTTGAATGCCTTTGTCGATGCCTTGCAAAGTGTGATTGATCGCCACGACATCCTGCGAACTGCAGTACTTTGGCAAGGCCTGGAAACAACGGTGCAGGTTGTCTGTCGTCAGGCTCGGCTGTTGCTGGAGCAGGTCGAACTCGACCCGCTCGAGGGGCCGATCATGGAGCAACTGCAACAGCGCTTCGACCCTCGCCATTCGCGGCTGGACATTAGCCAGGCACCACTTCTGCGGCTGATCTTCGCCGAAGACCAGCCCAACCAGCGTTGTGCGGCGATCCTGCTGTTCCATCACATGGTCCTCGACCATACAGCGATGGAGATTGTGCTCCACGACATGCAGGCGCATCTGCTGGGGCAGGCTGACCAACTCGAAGCAGCCATTCCGTATCGTAACTATGTGGCCCAGGCTCGCCTGGGTGTAAGCCGCGAGGCCCACGAAGCGTTTTTCCGCGAATTGCTCGGTGACATTGACGAACCGACGCTGCCGTTCGGGCTGCTGGATGTGCAAGGGGATGGCCGCGATGTTGAAGAAAGCAGCCTGACACTGGACCGGCAGTTGAATAGGCGTCTGCGCGCCCAGGCTCGGCAGCTGGGGGTAAGCGCCGCAAGTCTGATGCATCTGGCGTGGGCTCAGGTATTGAGTCAGGTATCGGGCAGGCACACCGTCGTATTCGGCACCGTGTTGATGGGCCGCATGCACAGTGGCGAAGGCGCCGAACGGGCGTTGGGCATGTTCATCAATACCTTGCCGCTGCGCGTCGATCTGGCCGGGCAGGGTGCACGGGACGGCGTACGAGCGACCCATGCCCGACTCACCGCATTGCTCGGTCATGAACACGCGCCGCTGGTGCTGGCGCAGCGTTGCAGCGGCGTGGCGGCACCGTTGCCACTGTTCAGCGCGCTACTCAACTACCGCCACAGCAGCGTGGCAGAGCCCACCAACGAATCGATCGAGGCCTGGCGCGGCATCGACGTGCAGAATGGTGAGGAACGCACCAACTACCCGTTGACCTTGAACGTCGATGATCAGGGTGACGGTTTCAGATTTTCAGTGCTGGTGACCGGCAAAGTCGGTGCCGGGCGAGTCTGCGGGTACCTGCAGACCGCGCTGGAAAATCTGCTTGTTGCGCTGGAGCAGTCACCGGACGCCGCGCTCGAAAGCCTGCCTATCCTGCCTGCTGCCGAGCGTGAGCAGTTGCTGGTGCAGTTCAACGACACCGCGCTGGATTACCCGCAGCAGCAGACCATTCACGGGCTGTTTGAAGCGCAGGCCGAGCGCACACCGCAAGCCATGGCAGTGGTTCATGGCGAACAACGCCTGACCTATCGCGAGCTTAACGAACAGGCCAACCGCCTGGCGCATGCCTTGCGCAAGCAGGGCGTGCAGCCGGATTCGCGGGTCGGGATCTGTGTGGAACGCGGTGTGGAGATGGTCGTCGGGTTGCTGGCGATCCTCAAGGCGGGCGGCGGTTACGTGCCACTCGACCCGGCTTACCCGGTAGAACGAATTGCCTACATGTTGCAGGACAGCGCGCCTGCCGCTGTGCTGGCGCAGTCGGCGACTGAGGCGTTACTGGTCGACGTATCGGTACCTGTGATCAATCTTGATGCAAGCAACTGGCAGGACGAATCTGCCCTGAATCCGCAGGTGCCGGGGCTGACCTCAGCGCATCTTGCGTACCTGATCTACACCTCAGGCTCGACCGGCCTGCCGAAAGGCGTGATGATCGAACACCGCAACACCGTTAACTTCCTGAGCTGGGCGCACACGGCATTCGACGGCTCTGCGCTGGAAAAAACGCTGTTCTCCACCTCGTTGAACTTCGACCTCGCGGTCTACGAGTGCTTTGCGCCGCTCACCTCGGGGGGCAGCATCGAGGTGGTCACAAACGTGCTGGAACTGCAACACGGCGAGCACGATATCGGCCTGGTCAACACCGTACCGTCGGCGCTGAAAGCGCTGCTGGAAATCAACGGTTTGCCAGAGTCGGTCCATACCGTCAACGTCGCCGGTGAAGCACTCAAGCGCAGTCTGGTGGAAAACCTGTTCGAGAAAACCAGCGTGCAGCGCCTGTGCAATCTCTATGGCCCGTCGGAAACCACCACTTACTCAAGCTGGGTGGCGATGGATCGCGAAAACGGCTTCGCTTCGCACATCGGCAAACCAGTGGGCAATACACAGTTTTACCTGCTGGATGAGCAACGACAGCCCGTGCCACTGGGTGTTGCCGGAGAGATCTACATCGGCGGCGCGGGCGTGGCCCGCGGCTACCTGAACCGTGACGACCTGACTGCCGAACGCTTCCTCGCGGATCCGTTCAGCCGGCAGCCTCAGGCACGTATGTATCGCACCGGCGACCTGGGTCGCTTCCTGCCAGACGGCAATATCGAATACCTGGGCCGTAACGACGATCAGGTGAAGATTCGCGGCTTCCGTATCGAGCTCGGCGAGATCGACGCGTGTCTGGCCAGGCATCCTGCCGTCCAGGATACGGTAGTCACCGCTCGTGAAGACGTCCCCGGT
Organism: Pseudomonas sp. NFACC10-1; assembly: GCF_900119195.1. Classification (NCBI taxonomy): domain Bacteria; kingdom Pseudomonadati; phylum Pseudomonadota; class Gammaproteobacteria; order Pseudomonadales; family Pseudomonadaceae; genus Pseudomonas; species Pseudomonas sp. NFACC10-1. The sequence continues at coordinate 3,665 of NZ_FPJB01000016.1, forward strand.
GACAAACGCCTGGTGGCGTATTACACGGTCCGGTCGGCGCAAACGGAACCAGCCATCGACAGCCTGCGCGGCTGGCTGCTAGGGCAGTTGCCGGCCTACATGGTCCCGGTGGCTTACGTGCGTCTCGATGCATTGCCTCTCACCCCCAACGGCAAACTTGACCGCAAGGCGCTCCCTGCGCCGGGCGAGGGCGCGTTGATCAGCCGTGGCTACGAAGCTCCGCAAGGCGAGAGAGAAGTACTGATTGCGGAGATCTGGCAAGACTTGCTGGGTGTCACGCAGGTTGGCCGACATGACCATTTTTTTGAGCTGGGAGGTCACTCCCTGCTCGCCGTCAGCCTGATGGAACGCATGCGTCAGGAAGGCCTGGAGGCCGAGGTCAAGTCGCTGTTCAAACACCCCACCCTCATGGAATACGCAGCAACAACGGAAAGAATGGAGATTGTTCTGTGAGCATGATTGAACTGTTGGCAGTACTGGAAGAGAAAGATGTGCAGCTCGCCGTCAAGGGCGACCAACTGGTCGTCAGCGGTAAGCGACAGTCCCTCATGGAGCCCGCCGTGCTGGCGCTGTTGCGCGAGAACAAGGCGGCATTGATCGAACTGATCAATGCCGGCGAGTATTACAGCGGCAAGGCCGATGAAGTGGAGGTTCCCGCCCAGGCGATTGTGCCGGGCTGCGAGCGCATCACCCCGGAAATGTTGCCGCTGATCAAACTCGACCAGGCAGCCATCGAAAGCATCGTTGCCCGCGTTCCTGGCGGCGTGCGCAATGTGCAGGACATCTACCCGCTGGCGCCGTTGCAGGAAGGCATTCTTTATCACCATATTGCCGCCGAACAAGGCGATCCATACGTGCTACAGGCACAGTTTACGATTGCCAGCCGGGAGCTTTTCGACGAGTTCACCACGGCCTTGCAGCAGATCATCGACCGCCACGACATCCTGCGTACCAGCATGGTATGGGAAGGCCTGGACGAGCCGGTTCAGGTTGTGTGGCACAAGGCTGATCTGGTGCTCAGCGAAATCACCCTTGAGCCTGACGCCGGTACCGCCAGCGAGCAGTTGCAACAACGCTTCGACCCACGGCATTACCGCCTCGATATCAGCCAGGCACCCTTGCTGCGGCTGGCCTTCACCCACGACGTGGCCAACCAGCGCTGGGTGGCGATGTTGCTGTTTCACCACATCGCCATCGACCATGCGGCGCTGGACCAGATCCATCATGAACTCCACGCGCACCTGAGCGGTCAGGCCCACACCCTGGGCGAGCCAGTGCCGTATCGCAACTATGTGGCCCAGGCCCGGCTCGGCGTCACGAACAAGCAGCACGAAGGGTTTTTCCGCGAGATGCTCGGCGACGTCGACGAACCTACGCTGCCGTTCGGCCTGCACGATGTGCGCGGCGACGGCCATGGTGTCGAAGAAGCGCATCAGACCCTGCCTTTAGAGCTGAGCCGGCGCTTGCGAAATCAGGCCCGACTGCAAGGGGTGAGCGCGGCGAGCTTGCATCACCTTGCCTGGGCACAGGTGCTCGGGCGCCTGTGCGGGCGCAGCAATGTCGTATTCGGCACCGTACTGCTCGGGCGTATGCGCGGCGGCGAGGGGGTTCGCCGGGCCTTGGGGATGTTTATCAATACGTTGCCGCTGCGGGTGGACGTGGGTGAGCAGGATGTGCGCGCCGGGGTCAAGGCGACCCATATACGTTTGACTGCATTGCTCGGCCACGAACACGCCTCGCTGGCGTTGGCCCAGCGTTGCAGCGGTGTATCAGCACCGACGCCACTGTTCAGCGCACTGCTCAACTATCGCCACAGTTCCGCTGAAGCGGCGACCGATCAGGAAGTCACCGATCAGACCGCTCAACTCTGGGAAGGGATCGAGGTGAGGGGCGGCGAAGAACGCACCAACTACCCATTGATTTTATCCCTCGACGATTTTGGCGAAGGATTCAGCCTGAATGTTCAGGCTGTCACCGGTATCGGTGCCCAGCGGATTTGCGGGTATATGCAGACGGCGCTGGAAAGACTGGTGCATGCACTGGAGCAGACACCGCAGACGTCGTTGAACAGCTTGCCGATCTTGCCGGCCGAAGAGCGTGAGCAGTTACTGGTGCAGTTCAACGACACCGCGCTGGATTACCCGCAGCAGCAGACCATTCACGGACTGTTTGAAGCACAGGTCGAGCGCACGCCAGATGATGTGGCCTTAGTGCATGGCAAACAACGTCTGACCTATCGCGAGCTTAACGAACAGGCCAACCGCCTGGCCCATGCCTTGCGCAAGCAGGGTGTGCAGCCGGATTCGCGGGTCGGGATTTGTGTAGAGCGCGGCGTGGAGATGGTCATCGGCTTGCTGGCGATTCTCAAGGCGGGCGGCGGTTACGTGCCACTCGACCCGGCTTATCCGGTAGAACGAATTGCCTACATGTTGCAGGACAGCGCTCCGGCCGCAGTACTGGCGCAAACCGCGACTCAGGGCTTGCTGGCCGACGTTTCAGCGCCTGTCATCAATCTTGATCTGAACGATTGGCAGGACCAATCCGTCCAGAATCCGCAGGTGCCTGAGCTGACCTCGGCGCACTTGGCGTATCTGATCTATACCTCGGGCTCCACAGGTCTGCCGAAAGGCGTAATGATCGAACACCGCAACACCGTGAATTTCCTGACCTGGGCGCATAGTGCTTTCGACGCCTCTGCGCTGGAAAAAACGCTGTTCTCCACCTCGCTGAACTTCGACCTCGCGGTCTACGAGTGCTTCGCGCCGCTGACCTCGGGCGGCAGCATCGAAGTGGTCAAAAACGTCCTTGAGCTGCAACACGGCGAGCACGATATCGGCCTGATCAACACCGTACCGTCGGCGCTTAAAGCACTGTTGGACGTTGACGGGCTGCCGACGTCGGTCCATACGGTCAACGTCGCCGGTGAAGCGCTGAAACGCAGCCTGGTTGAATCGCTGTTCGAAAAAACTGGTGTGCAGCGCCTGTGCAACCTCTACGGCCCATCTGAAACCACCACCTACTCAAGCTGGGTGGCGATGGACCGCGAAGATGGCTTCGCAGCGCACATTGGCAAGCCAGTCGGCAATACACAGTTTTACCTGCTGGACGAACAGCAACAGCCTGTGCCACTGGGCGTTGCCGGTGAGATCTACATCGGCGGTGCTGGCGTGGCGCGGGGTTATCTGAACCGTGACGACCTGACTGCCGAGCGTTTCCTCAAAGACCCGTTCAGCCAAAACCCAGCGGCACGCATGTACCGTACCGGCGACCTGGGGCGCTACCTGCCAGACGGCAATATCGAATACCTGGGCCGTAACGACGATCAGGTGAAGATCCGTGGTTTCCGTATCGAATTGGGCGAGATCGATGCACGCCTGGCCAAACACCCGGCGGTCCATGAAGCGGTAGTCACCGCCCGTGAGGACATTCCGGGCGACAAACGCCTGGTGGCTTATTACACCGTCCAGGCAGCTCACACTGAGCCAGACATCGACAGCCTGCGCGGCTGGCTGCAGGAACAACTGCCGGCCCACATGATCGCTGCGGCCTACGTGCGTCTCGACGCAATGCCGCTGACCCCGAACGGCAAACTCGACCGCAAGGCCCTGCCAGCGCCGGACAGTGACTCACTGATCAGCCGTGGCTACGAAGCCCCACAAGGTGAAACCGAAACGCAGATCGCTGCTATCTGGAAAGACTTGCTGGGCGTTGAACAGGTCGGTAGACATGACAACTTCTTCGAGCTGGGCGGACACTCACTGTTGGCAGTCAGCCTCATAGGGCACATGCGTCAGTTGGGCCTGAGCGCCGATGTGCGTGCGCTGTTCGGCCAGCCGACGTTGGCCGCACTGGCTGCTGCGGTCGGTGGTGGCACGGCAGTCATGGTGCCGGCCAATCTGATCGCCGGGGATTGCAAACGCATTACGCCTGAGCTGCTGCCGTTGATCAATCTGACCCAGGTGCAGATCGATCAGGTCGTAGCAAGCGTGCCGGGTGGCGTGGCGAATGTGCAGGACATCTACCCGCTGGCACCGTTGCAGGAAGGCATTCTTTATCACCACCTGGCCGCCGAAAGCGGCGATCCCTATGTGTTGCAGACTCAGTTCGCCTTTGATAACCGCGAACGCATGGACGCTTTTGTTCAAGCGTTGCAAACGGTTATAGACCGTCACGATATTCTGCGCACCAGTGTGGTGTGGCAAGGCCTTGAGTCCCCGCTGCAGGTGGTCTGGCGTAAGGCCCAATTGCACCTTGAAGCGCTCGAACTGGATCCTGTGAACGGCGATATCGGCGAGCAACTGCACAGCCGCTTCGACCCGCGTCACTACCGCCTGGACATCGGTCAGGCACCGTTGATGCGCGTGGTCTATGCCGAAGATCCGCCCAACCAGCGGATTTGCGCGATGTTGCTGTTCCACCACATGGCCCTGGACCACACTGCGCTGGAAGTGGTGAAGCACGAAATACAGAACGGCTTGCTCGGCGAGGCCGAAGCCTTGGCAGAGTCGGTGCCCGTGCCGTACCGCAACTATGTGGTTCAGGCACGCCAGGGTGTCAGCCAGGCTGATCACGAAACGTTCTTCCGCGACATGCTGGGCGATATCCTAGAGCCGACCCTACCGTACGGCCTGCTGGATGTGCAGGGCGATGGCAGCCACGTCAAGGAAGCCAGCCTGACGCTGGACCCTCAACTGAATCTGCGCCTGCGGGCTCAGGCCCGGCAGCAAGGCGTCAGCGCCGCCAGCCTGGTGCATCTGGCCTGGGGCCAGGTGCTCGGCACTGTGTCGGGCAAGCGTGACGTGGTGTTCGGTACGGTGTTGATGGGGCGGATGCAGGCCGGTGAGGGCGCCGAACGCGCCTTGGGCATGTTCATCAACACTTTGCCGCTGCGGGTTTCGGTAGGTGAGCAGGGCGTGCGTGACGAGGTCAAGGCGACCCATAAGCGCGTGACCGCGTTACTCGGTCACGAACATGCATCCCTTGCCTTGGCCCAGCGTTGCAGCGGCGTTGCCGCACCGACGCCGCTTTTCAGCGCCTTGCTCAACTACCGCCACAGTGCAGCTGCCAGCGTTTCCGAACAGGCGGTCCAGGCCTGGCACGGTATTCATGTTCTGAGCAGTGAAGAACGTGCCAATTATCCACTGAGCTTGAGCGTCGATGACTTTGGCGACGGTTTCAGCCTGAATGCACAGGCGGTGGCGGGTATCGATGCGCGGCGCATCTGCGATTACATGCAGACCGCCTTGAGTCATCTGGTCGAGGCCCTTGAATCCGCCCCGGATTCAGCCGTGTGCGACCTGCCGGTAGTGCCGGAAGCAGAACGTCGACAACTGCTGTTGGCGTTCAACGACACCAAGCAAGACTACCCGCGGCAGCAGACCGTGCACGCCATGATTGAAGCCCGGGCAGTCAGCGCACCCGAAAGTGTCGCGGCTCAGGTGGGCGAACATTGCCTGCACTACGGCGAGATGAACCATCGCGCCAACGCCCTGGCCCATCACCTGATCAGTCTCGGCGTAGGTGTCGATGATCGCGTGGCGGTCATGGCCCGTCGCGGGCTGGACACGCTGGTGGCCATGCTCGCCGTCCTCAAGGCAGGCGCCGGCTATGTCCCGGTCGATCCGTCACACCCTGACGAACGCATTGCCTATCTGCTGGCCGACAGCGCACCCAAAGTACTGCTGACCCAACAGGCTCTGATGAACCGTGTGCCGCAAACGTCTGCACCGGTCATCGCCTTTGACCGCCCTGAATGGCCGCAACGCCTGGAAAACCC
>NZ_FPJB01000015.1:0-15691 GCF_900119195.1 Pseudomonas sp. NFACC10-1
CTGATCGTTCGCAATGGCGCCTGGTTTTCCAGCTTCCCAGTGCAATACCCGCACGCTGTTGCGACCCGCCTGAGCGATAACGACGTGAAGGATTTCTCCATCCGCCGTGGTCCGGATTTCCAGTCCCGGCAGGTAGCGCACTTCGTTGATCAGCGTGCGACCTGATGCCTGCGCAGTACTGATCTTACGACGACGCTGACCCTGGCCATCGTAGATATAACGCTCTTCATCGTTCGGCTCGTCTTCACGTTGCACGGTGGTGATGTACTGCAACTGATTACGCGCATCCCAGCCCATGACCTGACCGCGCGCCAGTTGCAGCAGATTGCCGTTGGCATCAAAACCCGTAGCGAAATCCACATCGCCGTTATCGTCGGGCAGGCTGCGATTGCTGTCCGGGGCAACGCGCATGTTGCGGGTGAAGTTGTGCGCGCCTTCGTGACGCATTTGCAGCAGATTGCCCGCAGCGTCGTAGCTGTAACGCTGTTTGTAGTTGCTGACCTGGCAGGGATCAATGGTGGGCAAAGGTTGCAGGCCGGGCATTTCAGGGCCATGACTGGCACCGTTTCTGACCTCCCGGCCAGTGGCTTCGATCAACTGGTATAACGTGTCGTAAAGGTAATGGCTGATCGGTTCGATAAGCTGGTTGTTGCAATACCGGTCTGGTTGAGACGTATCGTTGACGAGCAGGATATTGCCCACCGGGTCATAGCTGTAATCGAGTTGCTGCAGCAGCGTGCCGTCAGCAGAGATCGCGCTTAGCCCGGTCAGCCGGCCGTCCTGCTGATCATAGGCGTAAAGGCTGACTACGCCATTGCCCGCTGTTTCCTGTTCGACCTGATTGAAGGCGCTATAGCGCATCGCGCTGACCAGCGTCAGCGCATGCGTGCTGCCGTTCAATATCAGGTCTGCGCTGTGCAGCTGACCGGCCAGGTTATGAGTTGAAAGCTGGCTATTACCATTGGCATCAGTTTGCGTCAGCACTTCACCTTGTGCGTTGAAAACGCGACAGGTCTGAAGGCCGGCTGGCTCCAGCAGCTCATTACGATCAGGCTCGGCTGATGGCCAGTCCGCTGCTTCTGTGGCGAGCATGAAATGTCGTGTTTCGCTGAGTACCGAGCCACGCAGGCTGTAATCCTGCAGCAAACGCGAGCCCGCCGTATCGTCATGGCGAACCAGTTGATTGCACTGGTTGTGTCCTGCCGCATCTGCCTGGCCATAGGTAAACCGCTCCACGCACCGATGCTGTTCGATGATCCTTGTCGGGCGTAGCAGCAGGTCGTACTCGAGCTGCCGCTCGGTGCCGCGACCGTCCCAGCCGCCCAAAACCTGGCCCGCCTCGCCGAACAACGCCAGTCGCCAGCCGGCATCGACACTCTCGATGGCCAGCGCGCTGCCGCCAAGGCTATAGACAGTGCGCTGGTTTGAGTTGGCCAGACGTGGATCAGTGGCGGCAATCATCCTGCCTGCCGGGTCGAAACGCTGCCGGGTAACTCTGATTGCTGCCGCTTGCGCGGCGTCGGTTCGATGTAAAAAGACTCGGCGCACGACCAGTCCACGAACCTCGGAAACGATCAACTCCGGCGTTCGGGCATGTACCGCGCTACTGACCATGCCCGGCCGCCTTTCTCGCTGCCAGCACTTCCTCGGCGGTATCGTTTTCGTCCTCACTGATGGTGTACCAGACCCGATAGGTCTGTCGGCGCATCCAGCCTTTGGCGGTAATGGTGATGGTCGGACGCCCCAGCGGGTCGTAGAACTGTTTGTCGAAGATGTTTTGTGAGCGTATTGATGCGTCGTTTACATACCGATGACTGTTGGCGAAATATGGCCGGTAAACCCGCACCGCCAGGCCTTTATTGTTGTATTCCACCCGTTCACTGACACGCCAGCGCGGGGATGCGTGGACAATTTTCGGTTGACCGCCGACCCGTTCGAGATTGCCCCATTCATCGACAGAATAGGCGTCGCCGTCCTCCACCTTTTGACGCGTTTGCAGCGTGCGACCGAAGCCGTCTATCGACGCCACGCTGATGCGAATCTGCCTGTCCGGGTCTTCCGGGTAGCGGTCTGCAACCAATGCAGCGGTTGCCAGCGGGATGTCGACCAGACCCAGAGCCGTATTGCCGTCGTAATAGAGCGCGCTGGCTTGCTTGCCCAGAGCGTATTCGGGTTGCAGCGCTGCCTCGCTCGCCGAAGACCAGTGATGTCCGGTGCGATTAAGCGCAGGAAAGCCGACTGCCTCACCCAGTTCCGTGCCGTAAAAGCTGGTTGCCCATACTCTGCCGAAGGCGTCGTAATCGGCTTCCTGGCTGTTTTGATTAGGGTCGATGATTCGTCTTGGTTGCAGCACACGATAATCGTATTCAGCGGTGGTGACGCAGCCTGCCGGGTCGGTGATGCGAGTCGCGAACAGATCGTAGGCGTCGTACTCGACGAGACTCCAGCCATGACTGCGTGTAGGCCTGAATGTAGTGGGGTGGAAGAAGTGTTCCGGGCCGGCATAGATAACGAAGCCGCGTTTTACCGACCACAGGTTCAAGCTGTCCGCAGGCAGAAAACTCGGCATCTGCTGATAGCCGATCTCGACGAGTTTTTTGGCCAGCGTGGCGCTGTCCATGACTCGCTCGTAGGCGCTCAGTGCGTGATCATCCAGTTCAGCCATTTCAACAGCGTCAGCCAGCGCCTCAAAGGTCGCCTCGCCATCGTTGCAACCGATATAGCGTTGTACCGACAGGCTGGTGAGCGTACGTGGCAACGCTACGAATGGACCGGACGGATCGACGAATTGCTCGTAGCTGATCTGCGCAGGCGTCAAGGCGCTTGCCGGAATGAGCATGGCATCGCTGCGTGTGCGGTAAGGCAGACCCAGACGCCAGCCCTGCGGGCTGTCCAGGTGAATGGCTTCGGCGCGCATTTCATTCACGTAGAACTGTTGCTGGGCTTCGTCGTGTGATGCTTCCCACCATCGTTGCTGGTGAGGGTCCTCAAAGGGGGGGGCGTCCCCCGGTTTTTTGCGCCGCGCACAGTTGAAGCTGGCTGAGTGGAGCGTCGAGCCGTAGCGGTCCCACGCCAGGTTCAGACTGTGTTCGCACATCGGATCGTCCAGTTCGTCGGCCTCGTAACGATAGGTGATGACCTCCAGACTGAGCGGCAGCATCGACGCGTAGGGTCGATGCGTGCTCAATGCTTGCAGTTGGCGAACCAGATAGCGGCTCGATTGGGTCGAGTACAGCACTGTGGTTTTTTGACTGGCATCGAGCCCGAAGACTTCGTTGCGCAGTACAGAGCCGCTCAGCGCTCGTGACATTTCCTGCAAGGTCGCGTCATCTGCGTCTGTGACGGGCAGCTCGGTCCCGGTTGTTGTGTCGAGTCGGGACAACACATGCTCGCCGGGCAAGCGAGCAGCGAGGTCGCTGCGGTCATAGTCGGTGCAGGGTCTGGCAGGGTAGCGTCCTGTGTGGAACCAGGTCTTGTTCAATACCGGAGCGGTAAAATCCTCCTGATTCTGCGACGCCGTTTCGGTGTCGGTCTGCAGGAGCAGGCCGAAGCCGCGAAATTCACGTTCCCGAGGGTCATAGAAACCCTTCCGATAGCGGAACAGCTGGGTGAGCGTATTGCCAGTGACCTTGTCCTGCATGGTTTGCCTGACAACCACATGAACCGGGAACGGCAATTCCGAGACAGCAACGCTGCCAGCGGCCCGCAGCTCGTTTTTTTCGTCCAGCCATTCCTGCGCCGAACTGCGATAGCTGACTTCTCCGGCAGCGCCGAGATTGTTGTCCGAGGCCTTCAGCAAATAAGGCTTGCGCACCGTGCCTGCACGGTCGGCTGCGTAGTAAAGGCTCCAGTGTCGGGGCGTCATGTGCGGCACGGTCAGCACCAGACTGGAAAAACCGAGGCCCAGCAGATCGACCGCACTGAACTGGCAGAACCGGTCATAACGCATGCCCTCCGGCCAAGGTTGATCGAAGGCCGCGGCCAGACCGTTGCCGCCCTTGTTCATGAAGACCTGAAAGCAATCGGCTTGCAGATACAGCACGTCACTGGCACCTGAGCCATCCAGATCGGCCAGCCGCACCCTGCTCGAATCGAAGCTTTCGTAGGTGTAAGGCAGGCTGGCAAAGAGCTGCCCTTTGCCGAATCGGCCACGCCCCAGGTTCGGCCAGACGCGGATTTCGTTGTGCCGGATCCGGATCAGGTGTTGTTGCCCTGTGCCCAGCAGGTCGCTGAACGCCACGAGTTCAGTGGAGCTGTCGCTGAGCAATGGCAGGCGATCCTCGTCGTGAGGAATGTCCACTGCTGCGGCGAACCCATCGGCTCGACGGTTGGCATACAGGCGAACGCTGCGTGGGCCGATCAGGGCCAGATCGGACAGCCCGTCGCCGACCAGATCCGCCATTTGGCCTTGCGGGTGGAAAAACTCTGCAGGGAAAGCCGAGAACGTGGCGTAGTTCGACCAGCTTCGGTCAGGGTTGAGCGTAAAGAATCCGGCCATTCCCGGCTGGGCGACTACCCAGTCCAGCCGCCCGTCGCCAGTCAGATCCGTGAGGGTCTGACGTACCGGTGTGGCTGAATCAGCCGTCGGGATGCGGGGTAACGATTCGCAGGCTCCGTAGGTAACGGCGTCCGCTGCGCCAGCGGTATCACGGACCGGTTCGCGATAAAGCCACGCCTTGTCGTCTCGATAAAGCATGCCGGGCAAGCCGTCGCCATACAGATCGACCAACTGGTATTGCTGCCCGTCATTCAGGCCGGCTATGGGCTCCAGCGGCGTATAGATGCCCGACTCAAGACTGAAATCGGTGTATTGAAATTGCACAGGAGGTTGCTGATCGACGCGCCGCCAGTCCGTGCCATCCCATGCCTGCGAATGCGCTGCGCTCAGCAGGCTGTAGCCGAGCGTTGTCTGAAGGTGCTCCAGCAGCAGTCGCTGGGTCAGCAGCGGTGCTTCTCCGAGCTCGTCCGGGAAGTGATGGAACATCAAAACCTGCCGACACAGGCGCAGATTACCCAGCTCAAAACCATAGGCGAAACTTGAATGCGGATCGCTGCGCACGGGCCAGGTAAATTGCTCGTCATATTCGGGGGGCGGGTCGCTACGGGTGTCGCGCTGGTCATAGTCGAATATCAGATCGAAGTGCCACAGCAAACTGTCCAGCGAACCGTCTTCCCACAGGTAAAGCACGGGATGTGCCTTGGCATTGCCGTAGCGAACCCTGCTCAGGTAGCGTTGGGCGCGGACGTTTCTCGGGTGATTCTCTGGCAGGCCCTGGTGGTCTTCGGGCTTGTATTCATAGAGGATGTGCTCGCCGACGGCATTCATGCTTTCATCCAGCAACCATTCGGCAACCCGGTTCATGTCTGCCGGGTCGGCAATACGCGACGAGGTCTTGCTGCCATACAGGTTCAGGCTGCCGTCGGCGCCGTGAATCAGCCAGAAGCCGGGATCTGCGTTGTCCACGCGCCAATGCTCAATGCGCGCAAAGGCCCCTTCGACTCTGGTGAAGTAACGCACCACCTGATAAGTCGCCGTCAAATCATGACCGTTGTAGCTGCTGACCTGACTCAGGACAAGCATGCCGCTGTCGTCGCGTTCTGGCAGGCAGACATCGCCTCCGGGGCCGAAAATAAGATCATCGTCGTTGTAGCTCGGTACGCCCTTGCTGGCACGACGCGCGACTTTACTGGTGTTCAGGTTCCAGCCAAGCCCGAACACGCCGTTACCTGAGGTGCTTTGATAACTCAGCGACAGGGCAGGCGCGTAGCCGCGTCCAGGGCTGATCGGCAGAGCGATTTCCAGTGACGCCGCGCCACTTGTACCCACGGACCCCCAGCCCTTGCCGATGCTTTGAATCGCGCCACCGCCTTTGGGTAATGACGGCGTGGCAACAGTCGGTTGCAGGGACGGCGGCGATTGATTCTGCGATCGCGATTGAGCTTCCATGGCCCTTGCTCCCTGTCGGTTAACGACTTTTCGCCGTGTAGCGCATGTGCACGATGATGTCGGTGATCGAGTCGATCATGTCGCGCTGCGATGCCGGGTTGGAAAAGCTCAGTGTCCAGCGCGAGATCGCGCCGGTGCCCTCAAACGGCAGATAGCGCTCATCGTCGAAGTTGAAAACGAACAAGCCGTCATCGTCCACACCGGTAGACAAGGCGATCTGCTGGCTGGCACGCAGGTTTTCTTTGAGCGGCCCGTCAGGCTGGGCGTCCATCTGCACCGCGCTGTACGACTGGGTCAGGGTGGCGCGGATGTCCTGATAAGGCCCGACCGTGGCTGGCAACGACACACTGATGCGCTTGATGCGCCGCAGGTAGTGGCCCGGGTAATCCTCGTCAAGCATGGCTCGGGTGATTTCGAACTCGGCAATCCCGTCTTGCGCCAGGCGCTCGACCACTGCATCCCAGCCGTGATTGATCCCCGTATCATCTCCCTCTGCTTCTGGCAGCTGGCGCACCGAAACCGTCTTGACGATCTCCATTTTGCGCTCGTTGCGGGTCATGTAGGCCGCGTCCATGCGCAGCAGATTCAGTTTCAGGGCCTCGCCTGCAGTCAGGCCGCGCCAGGCATCTTTCCAGGCCGCAGGCTGGATGAAGGAGGTCGAGTAGTCGGCAATTTCATACTGCCAGCAGGCTTGCGTCGCCAGACATAATGAAAACGTTGCGTCATAGGTTTGATAATAGAAGGTCGAGAACTGCCCGTTGAGCCATTGATAGAGCTGGCTGTTGGTGAAGCGCTTGTTGAGAAATGCATAGACAGTCTCGGCCTGTTTTTTCGCCTCCTCAGCCTGACGAAGTTGCAAGGCGGTAACGCGGGTCTGGGCGTCGTGGACAGTCAGTTGCAAGGTGATCTGTTCGGACTCGAGCAAGGCCTGATCGCGCGCGTGTTCCCATTCCTGGAGGCGGCGACGAAACATTTCCGTGCGCTCCAGTGCATCGCCGACAGCTGCAGATCTTGCTGCGACGGCATGAGCGCCAGTTGCAACCATTTCCGGTACGCCTTCCAGCCGGAAGCCGCCTACGGCCCCTCCGGCTGCGGCACCAACGGCCATCCCGCCGGTTGCTCCAGCATGAACACCGGCGTGATTAGGGGCTACTTTCATGGCAGAAGCCACGATGCTGGCCGCACTGGCAGCGCTTTCTGCGATACGTGAAACAAGTTTTGCAGCACCCGCTGCGATTTCGACTGCGCTGACATTTTCATCCGCCAGCGTGCTGTAAAAACGGGCCCTTGCATCAACGACCGCCTTGCTGGCCTCCAATGCCTTGCGTGCCTGAACTTCGACTTTTTGCGCCTCAAGCTGCAGGTCAATGGCGTACTGGGCGAACTCCCAGACCTGCTGCTGTTGCAGCTCCATGAGCTGGCCCTGCTCCTTGCGCTCGATGATCGACAGCAAGGTGAAGCCGAACTGGATCAGGGTCTCCACGGCCGCGCTGGCTCTGGCGAACATGACCGGGTAGCGGTAGTGCGGTGTTTCCTGAGCCAGCAAGCTCCCCGCACCGCCCTCGGTTGCGCCATTGGCGTAGGCTGCGAGCAGCGCCCGTGGGTCCAGCGGTGCGGCGAACAGCGGCAGCGACAGTGGCTTGCCGTCCAGGGTGAGATTGTGGCGCAGGTTGTACAGGCGCGTTTCAAGCATGTCCCAGTATTTGACCAGCTCCGAATTCATCGGGAGGATGAAGTGATCGCTATCTTCCTCGCTCAAGGTCGGGTCGTCGCCGAAGGTGCTCAAGCGCAGGGACGGTTGGCTGAAACTGACAGTGGCTTTGCCCTCGTTGGCGGCGGCGCTGGCACGTACCTGTTGTTCCTGCTCGACAAGCTGCTGCTCGAAAGCCCGCAGCCCCGGACTGGTGGACGCTGCCAGATCGCCCAGTGCCATCGGTGTCCATTGGCTGGTCAGTTTCACATCCGGGCGCGGCCCGAGCAGATCGAGAATACGCACGTACCACAGCTTGGCTTCGCCCAGACTGTCGGGCGTCAATTGCCGATAGGCCATGTCGCCCCGGTCGATCAGGTTCTTGATGTAGTGGAAATAAACCGATTTCTGATAGCGCACCGGGTCACTCGCCGCGATACCGTCCGGGTCGATAGGGGTGCGCAGAAAGTAATCCGGGTCAGGTACTTCAACCAGAGGTCGAACGTTCCAGTAAGCCGGTGCGTCGCCTGTTTTTTTACGGCCCGGGTCGAAGATGAACCCGAGCCAGCGTTCGGCATCGGTGAAGCGTTGTTCCAGGTTGAGGCGATGGGAAATCATGAACGGCAGATGCAGAAACAGCTCCCAGAAGTACAGGCCGTTGGCGCCTTTGAAGTCCATCAGGTCAGCGATGGTGTCATCATCGATGGGCGGCTCCTGCAATTGCTGGGTGTCCCAGGACAACAGGGCTTCGAGCGCAATGTTGGCCTTGTTGATCAATTCGCGGGCGAACAGCGTGTTCATACGGATGGGGTCGCGCTTTTTCGTGTCAGAGCCGTCACTGAACTGAATGGCGGAGGCGGAGAAGTCGATGTATTCGGCGATGCCCAGAATGGCGTTGATGCGTTTGTTGATTTTGGGGGAAACGGGGTCGCTTCCATCAGCGGTTGCCCACTCCAGCTCTATTTCGGTGGATTTGAGGGCGTTACCGATCCAGGCAGGGGGAACTAGCGTGTTTACGGCAAAGCCGTGGGTGATGTAAAACTTTTTCGATCCGCTGATGAATTGGGCTTCTGGAAGATCTGGCAGCAAGGTGGACTTGTCGAACGTGATAGTTGTCTCATAAAGGCTGGGTGCAGTGAGGCTACTGGTATGAGGGCGTTTAACCATCTCTTTTTGCGAGTTGTTATGAGGGGTGTTCATGTTGTAGGGGTAACTGAACCATTGGGAGAATATATGTGTTAGGGGAAATGAAATTGAAGTGTTTGTACGGTCTACCCATCCGGTTCTAACTAGTACAATTTCGCTTGATTTTATATGGCTTGGCTGTGTCTGATGGGTAAGTAGTGCGCGTATAGCCCTGGTTTTGCAAAATCCTTTTTCAAGGTTAACGAAGTCTATTGTGGGTCCAACGGTGTAGCTGCCGTAGTCCGGGTTGCGCAGAAAGTGTACGGGATCGCCTCCCGCAGGATTAACAATAATGTTAAATTCTATTAATGCGGGGTATGGGGTTGGGCGTGCTATTGTAAGGCCCGAACCACGCTGTAGTAGGGTGTATTCAGTATTCTCGTATTCAGCGTCTATAAAAAGTCTGAGTGTCCATGCGTCGAGATCTTTTTTGAATGTAACTGTTATTTCGGTGGAAAAAGGGGGTTGGGGGATATCAGCATTCAGCGCTGTAAATAGTGTGAGGGTTGAGCGGTCAAGTCTAATGACAGGTTGTAGTGTTCCCGCCATGTTGGTTATTTTGCTTTGGTGGTCCAGGCAGTTCCACCAGATAGCGTCTTTATTGGGGGCCGTAGTGACAGCTGATTTCAATCGGATATACAGACTCCACGTAAACTGAAAATTTTCCTTGTTCTTTAAAGCAAATGCCCAGCAGGTCTTGCGCACGCGAGGTTGCTCCAGACCCAGGTCTGCCTTGTCGGAAACGGTATCTACGTAGTTCGCCACTGGAAACGCTGGCGTTTTGTTGAAATTCTTGTCGACAAAGGCCGTGTGCAGAAAGGCATACGTCGACGTTGAGCCATCGGTGTCACCAGGCGTCAGCGATTCACCCGCATACATGGCGATAAACAGCGATTCCGGGGAGGCCGATACATCGAAGATCGCAATACTGTTCAGGTCGTTTTCAAGGTTGACTGCCTTGCCTGCCCGGGTGAAGACATTGGGTGTGGTCACGTCCATGTAGATTTGTGGCGCACTCCAGGAGTCGTCATATTTTTTATAGGAAATATTCAATACCAGACGCACATTGGGGGTGATCATGGTGACAGGTGCCTCGACCGGCGGCGGGTTGACGGGAATACTGCCGCCCGGCCCCGGCACGATGGTGATGGCCGGTAATTTCACGTCTACCTGTTCGGTAACATGAACCAGGTCAACCCACGTCACAAACAACCGATTGTTGAAATACACCGGGCGGATGGTTCTTTCCAGTGTATTGGCATTGATGCCGATCTCGGCGCGCTTCCAGTCGGACCAGGCACCGGGTGTCGGATTATCGAACTTCGCCCCTGCAGTACCTTCCTTGTACGCACGCTCATTCATGTCCACCGTGCGCCAGTAATAAATGTTCTCGGCGCGCGACTTGCCGATAAAGTAGTACTTGCCCTCTGCGAAGCGGTCGCTGTCGATGTAGCCGTTGATGATCGTCAGGTTGGCGACTTCTTCAAAACTGGCCAGGTAGGCTTTTACCGCATCTTGCGCCGTGTCGATATTGATCCTGTTCTGATTGATGTCGTTTTCCAGTTGTGCGAAGTAGCTGGACTTCTTCAAGCGCAATGCCGGAGAAATATAGATCTCCGGGTAAAGCGCCAATTGCATATTGGCCGCCCAGATCGGGTATTGGCTGCTGCGGTCACGCCATTCTACAAAGCGCGCTTCGGTCGGCAGCAGCGTTTCATAGCCCGGCTCCATGCCCAGTAACGTGCCATTGATGAGCTGCTGCAGGCTGCTCATTGCCGATGCGACATAACTGGTCTGGACTTCATTGCTGACCTGATTGTCGAGCAGAAAAAACTCATACAGGTCATTGGCGGTTTTCAAGCGCTGGTCCAGGCCCAGGCGCTTCAGCATAGGGTCGTTGGGTACGACCTCACTCAGATAGTAAGCCACCAGCGCATCGCGAAAGGATTCGTTGAGCCGGCTTTCAAGGGTATTGGACATGATCAGGCCTCCATGGCATTGAACGGGTTAATGCTCACGGCTTAACGATTGGCGGCTATCACGGCTTCGCCTACGGACTTCCAGTGCGAGGCTGTGCTGGTCGCTGTCAGGTCAGTAGCCGACAGTAATTGTCTTGCCGAAAGGCCGGTGATATCACTGGCGCTGTGCATCCGGCTCAACCAGTCCACCTCGTGCATGTTGGCCGCGATACGATCTGACCCGGTCAGCAATGCGTTTGCGGCCAGCACTTCAGATGACGTCCAGCCTGTCAGTGACGCCAGCCGCGCAGCACATTGTGTAGCGTCTCGCTGCGGGTCATTGGCTTGCTTGAAATAATCGAGCAGCGCTTCTTCCGGGTAACCGCAGTTGTCGCGCCAAGTGCCGTAACGGTCGAGCAAATACAGACTGTTCGGTGAAAGAGAAAACGGGCCTTCTGAGTCTGCATACAGCCAGCGTGGATTGATCAAAAAAGTGCGCAGTGCCCGGGCGCTCAGCCCCAGTTGCTGGCTGACTTCTGAATAGCGAATCAGCATCGAGAGCGTCTGAATGACGCCATTATCCCAAAGTAACGCAGCGAGAAACTTGCTTACGTCGCTGCGTGCCCAGCGTATCACCGGCTCGCAACGGTCCGGCGGCAAACCGGTGAGGGTCAGCAACAGCTCTTCCACCAGCCGATGTTGATTCCGGTAGCCGTTCAATACGAACGTTGCAAGTCTGGCTTCGACTTCGCTTGCAAGGGGTTCCGCGATGGCTATGGAGGACAAGTGTTCATGCAGGGTTCGGCGGATGCTGACCGCGGGTTCCTCGTACAGCGGCTGAGTCTTGACCAGCCCTAAATCGTCGATCAGGTAAGAGAGGATAAGCCACCAATTGATGGTGTTGTTTTGGTCGTCCTTGCCTGGCAAGTCAAGGGATGCCAACTGGTCTCTCTTCAATACAGCCCGGCGCGCATCGTTGGTTAATTGCTCAAGCTGAACAGTCAGTTCCTGCGTGACTATTGTTTCGGTCATGTCCCAGCCTGCCTGACGTCGCAGTGTGGTGACGTCTCGATCAGACGCTTCGAGCCACGTGACTGCCCAGTCCAGTTGCATCAGGATATCGAGCACGTCCGGTTCGCTGTCGTCGAGTTGACCTGAGACCACCTTTTTCCGAAAAGACAGAGAGCCTAGCAGGTCGATCAATGCCCGGCATTCCGCGGTGGTCAGACCGAACATCGAAGCAATGCGGGCTTGGCGGTACAGCGAAGAGATCATGCTCAAATTGAGTCTGAAGTCAGTGGGCGCGTTGCCAATCAATTCGCGAACATCGATGGCCAGCTGCCTCAAGCCCTCATGAGTGCTGGATAAAAGCAAGGCCCGGCTCAACTGAGCGCGAGTCTTGACGTGCTGGCTACTGTCCTGATCGAGGTAGAGAATTGACCCGTTCAACACCAGCGGGGTATCGAACAATGCCGGGTTGTTGAAGACCCGGTCGAACATCGGCAAGCGCCCATCATTTGCCTCGCCGGGCATCTGGTGAACAAAGGCTGCAAACTCATCAGGCGCAAGACCGTAACGTTTGTTCAGATACCGATAGGTTCCCAGTGCGCGTAGCGTATTTACCGTCAGCACCATCTGAGGGTTCACCTCGCCTTCGGAGCGAATGACCGCCATGATCAACGTGTCCAGCGCTGTAAAAGGAATGCCCGTCCAGCGCTGCAGACGGATCATGCGTTGCAGGCGGTCGAAGCGGTCCACGCTGGTGTTGACCAGCCGCTCAATGCCGTACGCATCCTTGTTCAGAGCCATTGCCGGCTGGGTGCTCGGGCCATTGACGTAGCCAGCCCCGAATCGAGCCTTGATCGCTGTCGGGCTTACCTCACGTGGGGAGTCCTCATCCGAGGTTTGTCCCGCTGACAGGATGTTGGGGGAGGCATAGGCAGTGTGGCTGCCTATGGCAAGAAGGGCTTCGACGCCGTCACTGTCCAGACCCGTCTTCTCCAGGAAGAGGTGCAGATTATTCAAAGGATTGCTGGCGTCGTCGACGTAATCAACGTCGTATTTCGTTTTGAAGAACTGACGGGTCAGGTCCGCCATTGCGTCGGCGTTTGCCTGAATGGGTAAGGCAGGTTCAGTCACGATTGCCTGTTGCTCGGGGCCTGCTCCGCTCATCAGCACCTGCGCGATGGTGCTGGAGTGCTGCACTTTCCCATAGTCACTGCCGTACCTTGACGTGGTTGGACCTTCAAGGCTGACGCGGTAACTCAGCTCGCCTAACGTCGGCTTTTTCCCCACCAGCCCAAGGCTGATCTGTTGAAAGTGAAAGTTGTAAGGAAACTGAAACGGGTGTTGTTTCTCGGCCACCAATTGGTAAATAGTCTTGCCCTTGTCCTCAGGCACCGTGTCTACGTAGGCGTTGATGGCTTTACTTAACACCTGATTGACGATATGCAGCGTAGGCACTGGCGTGAAGGTGCTTTGTTGATCGATCAACAGATCCTTGAGGTCAGGCCGTCGTTCATCGAGTTTGATTCGGCTCGGTTCCGCCACGCTGCCTTCCAGCTGTTCCAGAGCAAAACGATACAAGGACGTCAGGTACGCAACGGGTGAATCCTTGGCCTCGATTGCACCCACCTTGCAAAACAGATCCCAGTTCTCCTTGAAAAGATTGGGAAAGCCAGGCCCGATGTCTACCAGCGAACGCACGCCGGTGCGCCGCGTCACTGACTGGATTCGGTCTGAGGAAAGTAACTGATTGCGATACAGGCGCACGATTTGGGTGGCGTAACAGCGAGCGTTTTCGTAGGCGAGCGCTGCATCAGCGTCACTGATGCGTGAGAGTTCGCGAACAAAAGCGGTTTTGGAGCGCCGTACGATATCGAACACTGAATGTACATTCAGTTTTTCCATCGCGTCGATGAACGATACCTGGTCATCGTCATGTTCGTGCGTATCGTCCCCGGATCGGGCCAGGTTGCGTAACAGGGAGAAAGGTTGCTCGGTCATGTCCGGCTCTCCAGAGGTCATGACACAGCCTTGTTTACCGTGGCGCTTGCGTCTACCTGACAAAAGTGCCAGTCAACCCTCAAAAACATCAAGAATTTCTTTTCAAAACAACGTCTTGGTTTCCGATGCTGAAGGTATGTTCATTGGCGATTGACTGCTCGCAGGTTATGCCTATTGGTTCTTGAGCGAACGGCGTGCGTCCGTTCGCCTGATGTTATGGTTGATGGGCATCACTAACGGGTGGCAGGAGTTTCAAGGATGAAAGCGAAGCACTCGATCATGCACACCAATACGCCGCAATTGGCGGTCAGCGATTCACGGGGCCTGCCTGTACGCAGCGTGCATTTCTATCGGGGCGCTGATGGGCAGCCTGTTCAAGCCAGAGTGACGCAGCAATATTTCGACCAGGCCGGGCGACTGATCGCCAGTCGCGATCCACGTCTTTTCAGCCGTTTGAAATACGATGTCTGCGCGCCCGTAAACTTGACGCACATCTTCAGCTTGTCCGGGGCTTTGCTGCTATCGAAAAGTATCGACTCAGGTTGGCGGGTGAGCCTGAACGGTGAAGCGGGGCAGTCAGTCGACAGCCGGGACGGACGTGACAACCAGCGCCAGATTGAATACGACGGGCTGTTGCGCCCTTTGTCGATCAACGAGGCCGGTCGAATTACCGAGCGCTTAACTTATGGCGGGCCTGCCACTGCTGAGCATAACCAATGCAATCAACTGATTCGCCATGACGATAAGGCCGGCTCGCGCCTGCTGCCGGACTATGGACTGTCGGGTGGGGTGCTGAGTGAGAAGCGGTATTTCCTGCAGTCGCCTGACAGCCCGGACTGGCCACTTGCTGAACATGATCGTGATGTACTGCTGGAGTCCGACGGCTTGCATACGCGCTGGGTTTTCAACGCGCAGAGCGAAGCGCTGGCGCAGACTGACGCCAAGGGTAATTTTCATCGTTTAAGTCACGGTGCGGCTGGACAACTGCGCGCTGTTGAACTGACCCTGGCCAATACCGAACAGCCGCAAACGCTGGTCAGTGCGATTCACTACGACGCGTTCAATCAGGTCGAGCAGGAGACGGCCGGAAATGGTGTGGTCAGTCGCTATTTGTATGACCAACAGGACGGTCGGCTGACCGAGCTCAGTGCGCTATCTGCTGACGGCACGCTGCTGCAGCAACTCGATTACAGCTATGACCCGGTGGGCAATATCCTGCTCGTCAACGATACGTCTCAACCAGACCGGTATTGCAACAACCAGCTTATCGAACCGATCAGCCATTACCTTTACGACACGTTATACCAGTTGATCGAAGCCACTGGCCGGGAGGTCAGAAACGGTGCCAGTCATGGCCCTGAAATGCCCGGCCTGCAACCTTTGCCCACCATTGATCCCTGCCAGGTCAGCAACTACAAACAGCGTTACAGCTACGACGCTGCGGGCAATCTGCTGCAAATGCGTCACGAAGGCGCGCACAACTTCACCCGCAACATGCGCGTTGCCCCGGACAGCAATCGCAGCCTGCCCGACGATAACGGCGATGTGGATTTCGCTACGGGTTTTGATGCCAACGGCAATCTGCTGCAACTGGCGCGCGGTCAGGTCATGGGCTGGGATGCGCGTAATCAGTTGCAGTACATCACCACCGTGCAACGTGAAGACGAGCCGAACGATGAAGAGCGTTATATCTACGATGGCCAGGGTCAGCGTCGTCGCAAGATCAGTACTGCGCAGGCATCAGGTCGCACGCTGATCAACGAAGTGCGCTACCTGCCGGGACTGGAAATCCGGACCACGGCGGATGGAGAAATCCTTCACGTCGTTATCGCTCAGGCGGGTCGCAACAGCGTGCGGGTATTGCACTGGGAAGCTGGAAAACCAGGCGCCATTGCGAACGATCAG
>NZ_FPJB01000012.1:0-51809 GCF_900119195.1 Pseudomonas sp. NFACC10-1
ACTGGGCGAAGGCCGCGAGGCGATCATTGCGGTGACCATCCCCGAACAACCGGGCAGCTTCAAGGCGTTCTGCGAGGCCATCGGCAAACGGCAGATCACCGAATTCAACTACCGCTACCACACCGATCGCGAGGCGCACATCTTCGTCGGCGTGCAGACCCATCCCGAGAACGACCCACGCAGCGCCCTGATCGCCAGCCTGACCGGCCAGGGCTTCCCGGTGCTGGACCTGACCGACAACGAACTGGCCAAACTGCATATCCGCCACATGGTTGGCGGGCATGCCGAGCGGGTCAATGATGAAGTGGTGCTGCGCTTCGAGTTCCCGGAGCGACCGGGCGCGCTGTTCAACTTCCTCAACCGTCTGGGCGGCCGCTGGACCATCTCCATGTTCCACTACCGCAACCACGGCGCTGCTGACGGCCGGGTGGTTGCCGGGCTGGTGGTGCCGGAGGAAGAGCGGCATCTGGTCGGTGCTGCGCTGGATGAGATTGGTTACCCGTATTGGGATGAAAGCGAGAACCCAGCGTACCGGTTGTTTCTGGGCTGAGGCCGGGATATCTCGCGTTCCTCACGCTCCGCGTCACAAGAGGACGCAGAGCGTCCAGACCGGCATACCCACGCGGAGCATGGGCACGATGGGGATCTGACTGACAACTATCGTTCCTCACGCTCCAGCGTGGGAATGCAGTTCACGACGCTCTGCGTCGCAAGAGGACGCGGAGCGCCAGACCGGCATGCCCACGTGGAGCACGGGCGCGATAGCGCTTAAGGCACGGCTCTTGTGTCCACACTGCTAAACTCACCCAAGCCCGATTCCAGAGGAACACCGCGTCATGGAACCCATCACCACCCTTAGCACCCTGCACATCGTCGCCATCGCGTTGTTGCTGATCAGCGCGCTGGTGTTGGCCAGCGGGGTGGTCAAGGTGCGTCTTGAAGGCGACACGACCGTGCAGAATCGCCTGCTCAAGCGGCCATTGCTGTTTTTCTGGGTGTTGATGGCCGTTTGCCTGGCGACGCTGCCGTTCAGTGGCTGGTGGCTGGTGCATTTGAAAGGCCTGTCACTGGGCCAGACCTGGGTGCTGGGCAGCAGCGTGCTTTACACCCTGGGGCTGTGCAGTTGGGTCTGGCTGGTGGCCAGGCTCAACCGCTTGCGTCTTGGTGCCAAAGGTGGCAAGCGCGGCTTCACCTTGGCGCTGACGGTGATCAGCGTTGTGTGCTTCGTGGCAATGGCCGGTCTGACGGGCTTCAAACCGGCCTGAGTATTGCCAGCACTCAGTGGCGCAGGGTAATCACCGGCCAGCCGCGTCGCTCGGCTTCGGCACGCAATTTATCGTCCGGATCGACCGCGACCGGGTTGGCCACCTGCTCCAGCAGAGGCAGGTCGTTCATCGAGTCACTGTAGAAATAGCTGCCCTCGAGGCTGAACGCGTTGTCTTCCAGCCACTGGTTGAGGCGTGTCACCTTGCCTTCACGGAAGCAGGGCACACCCGTGGTACGACCGGTATAGCGTCCATCCACCATTTCGCACTCGGTCGCCAGCAGGGTATCGATGCCCAGCTGCGCCACGATAGGTGCTGTCACAAAGCGGTTGGTGGCGGTGATCACCACCAGCTTGTCGCCAGCCTCTCGGTGTTTGGCGATCAATTCCAGCGCCTTGGGCAGCATCATTGGTTCGATGCAGTCGCGCATGAACTCGCGATGCCACTGCTCAAGCTGCGCCATGTCAGTGTTGCCCAGAATCTCCAGGGTAAAATTCAGGTAGTCGGTCATGTTCAGCGTGCCGGCCAGGTAATCCTGATAGAACTCGTCGTTGCGGGTCTTGTAGGTCGCGGCATCAAGGATCCCGCGCCGGCACAGGTAATCGCCCCAGGCGTGATCGCTGTCGCCGCCCAGAAGGGTGTTGTCGAGGTCGAATAAAGCCAGGCGCATAGGGTTACTCGCTGAAATAGTTGAAAAAAGAGCCCCAGAATACGAGGTTTTCACAAGTCTTCACATAAGGTGATAAGCCTCGTTGCTGGTTTGATCGCCTTTGTGGAACAATGCGGCGACATGCGTTTGCGAGGTTGTTGCCGTGATCGACCCCGATGGTTTCCGTCCTAATGTCGGGATTATTCTGACAAACGATGCTGGTCAGGTCCTATGGGCTCGGCGTATTAACCAGGATGCCTGGCAGTTTCCTCAAGGGGGTATCAACCCGCAGGAGACGCCGGAAGACGCGCTTTATCGCGAATTGAATGAAGAAGTCGGTCTGGAACGACATGATGTGCAAATACTTGCCTGCACTCGGGGCTGGTTGCGCTATCGTCTGCCGCAAAGACTGGTCCGTACCCACAGCCAGCCGCTGTGTATCGGCCAGAAGCAAAAATGGTTTCTCCTGCGCCTGATCTCCAACGAGCAGCGGGTGCGGATGGATTTGACCGGTAAACCGGAGTTCGATGGCTGGCGCTGGGTCAGTTATTGGTATCCGTTAGGCCAGGTGGTGACATTCAAGCGCGAGGTGTATCGACGCGCACTCAAAGAGCTTGCCCCGCGCCTCTTATCGCGCGACTGACACGGAGTTCGACCCCGAGCCATGCTCAATACGCTGCGCAAGATCGTCCAGGAAGTTAACTCCGCCAAGGATCTCAAGGCGGCGTTGGGCATTATTGTGTTGCGCGTCAAGGAGGCCATGGGCAGCCAGGTCTGCTCGGTCTACCTGCTCGATGCCGAGGTCAACCGCTTTGTCCTGATGGCTTCCGAAGGCCTCAACAAGCGCTCCATCGGCAAAGTCAGCATGGCGCCGAATGAAGGCCTGGTCGGCCTGGTCGGTACGCGCGAAGAACCGCTGAACCTCGAAAACGCCGCAGATCACCCTCGTTATCGCTATTTTGCCGAAACCGGCGAAGAGCGTTACGCCTCGTTCCTGGGCGCGCCGATCATCCACCACCGGCGCGTGGTTGGCGTGTTGGTCATCCAGCAAAAGGAGCGCCGTCAGTTCGACGAGGGCGAAGAAGCCTTCCTGGTCACCATGAGCGCGCAACTGGCGGGCGTTATCGCGCATGCCGAAGCGACCGGCTCGATCCGCGGTCTGGGTCGTCAGGGCAAAGGCATTCAGGAAGCCAAGTTCGTGGGTGTGGCCGGTTCGCCGGGTGCTGCGGTCGGTGTCGCCGTGGTCATGCTGCCGCCTGCCGATCTGGAAGTGGTCCCCGACAAGACCGTCACTGACATCGCCGCTGAACTGGCGCTGTTCCAGAACGCGCTGGAAGGCGTACGCAATGACATGCGCACCCTGTCAGCCAAACTGGCCACCCAGTTGCGTCCCGAAGAGCGGGCGCTGTTCGATGTCTACCTGATGATGCTCGACGACGCCTCGCTGGGCAGCGAAGTGACCGACGTCATCAAGACCGGTCAATGGGCGCAGGGTGCCTTGCGCTCGGTGGTCAGTGAGCACGTCAAACGTTTCGAGCTGATGGACGATGCCTACCTGCGCGAGCGGGCGTCGGACGTCAAGGACCTGGGCCGCCGTCTGCTGGCTTACCTCCAGGAGGCGCGACAACAGGCGCTGGTCTATCCCGATAATACGATTCTGGTCAGCGAGGAGCTGACCCCGGCCATGCTCGGCGAAGTGCCGGAAGGCAAACTGGTCGGCCTGGTGTCGGTTCAGGGTTCCGGCAACTCCCACGTCGCGATTCTGGCGCGGGCCATGGGCATTCCCACGGTCATGGGCCTTGTGGACTTCCCTTACTCCAAGGTCGATGGCATCGATCTGGTGGTCGACGGCTATCATGGCGAAGTCTTCACCAACCCCAGCGAAATCATGCGCAAGCAGTTCGGCAAGGTGGTGGAGGAGGAGCGTCAGCTCTCCCAGGGCCTGGATGCCCTGCGCGAACTCCCTTGCGTCACTCTCGACGGGCATCGCATGCCGCTGTGGGTCAACACCGGTCTGCTGGCCGACGTGGCGCGTGCGCAACAGCGTGGCGCCGAAGGGGTGGGCCTGTACCGCACCGAAGTACCGTTCATGATCAACCAGCGCTTCCCGAGTGAAAAGGAACAGCTGGCGATCTACCGCGAGCAACTGGCCGCCTTCCATCCACTGCCGGTGACCATGCGCAGCCTGGACATCGGTGGCGACAAGTCGCTGTCCTACTTCCCGATCAAGGAAGACAACCCGTTCCTCGGCTGGCGCGGTATTCGCGTCACCCTCGACCACCCGGAAATTTTCCTGGTCCAGACCCGCGCCATGCTCAAGGCCAGCGAGGGCCTGAATAACCTGCGCATTCTGTTGCCGATGATCTCCAGCACCCACGAAGTGGAAGAAGCGCTGCACCTGATCCACCGCGCCTGGGGCGAGGTGCGCGACGAAGGCACCGACGTGCCCATGCCGCCGGTGGGCGTGATGATCGAAGTGCCAGCCGCGGTCTACCAGACCCGCGATCTGGCGCGTCAGGTGGACTTCCTCTCGGTCGGCTCCAACGACCTGACTCAATACCTGCTCGCGGTCGACCGCAACAACCCGCGCGTGGCCGATCTCTATGATTACCTGCACCCGGCAGTGCTTCAGGCGCTGCAAAGCGTGGTGCGTGATGCCCACGCCGAGGGCAAGCCGGTGAGCATCTGCGGCGAAATGGCGGGTGACCCGGCAGCAGCGGTGCTGTTGATGGCGATGGGTTTCGACAGCCTGTCGATGAACGCCACCAACCTGCCGAAAGTGAAGTGGATGCTGCGCCAGATCAACCTCAGCAAGGCCAAGGAACTGCTGGCGCAACTGATGACCAACGATAACCCGCAAGTCATCAGCAGTTCTCTGCAACTGGCGCTGAAAAACCTCGGCCTGTCGCGGATGATCAACCCGAGCTCGGTCAAAGGGCACTAAGCGCTACTAATGCTTTCGTGAGCAAGCTCACTCCCACAAGGGGGACACATGCACCTTTGGGGCGGGCCGGTCGACGTTCACTTGTTCGCGAAGAGGCCGGTACAGACTCCGGGAAATGGGGCGTTTGGGCTACTGCCTTCGTGAGCAAGCTCACTCCCACAAGGGTGACACATGCACCTTTGGGGCGGGCCGGTCGACGTTCACTTGTTCGCGAAGAGGCCGGTACAGACTCCGGGGAATGGCGCGTTTGGGCTACCGCCTTCGTGAGCAAGCTCACTCCCACAGGGGTACACATGCACCTTTGAGGCGGGCCGGTCGATGGTCGCTTGTTCGCGAAGAGGTCGGCATGATCGCCGAAAATGTGTCGTTTGAAACGCCGTCTTTGCGAACACGCCAAGCCTTGTCCGGTTCGCTCCTGCGCCCTGGGGGCAGAAGCCTGTAAGGCACGTATTCAGTGCGCTCCAAGACCTGTCTATAACGCTGTGCGCGGAAGCGCTAAGCGTACGGCTGGACACATCAGGCGTATCTTTTTTCATTTCGTTCAGGCGGCTTCCATCGGTCGCCGCTAGAGCATCCTGCCGGGCTCCGGTAACATGCGCGCCTGATTCAGTCGCTCGCAAGGGCGTTCCAATTGAGGAGTCGCAATGCTGCCTTACCCGCAGATTGACCCGGTAGCCGTCGCTATCGGCCCGCTGCAAATTCACTGGTACGGTTTGATGTACCTGGTCGGTATCGGCGGCGCCTGGCTGCTTGCGTCGCGTCGCCTGAACAAGTTCGACCCGACCTGGACCAAGGAAAAACTCTCCGACCTGATTTTCTGGCTGGCCATGGGCGTGATTGTCGGCGGGCGGCTGGGCTACGTGCTGTTCTACGATCTGTCGGCCTACATCGCCAACCCGCTGCTGATCTTTGAAGTCTGGAAGGGTGGTATGGCGTTCCACGGCGGCTTTGTCGGCGTGATGATCGCGGCCTGGTGGTTTGGCAAGCGCAACGGCAAAAGCTTCTTCCAGCTGATGGACTTCGTTGCTCCGCTGGTGCCGATCGGCCTGGGTGCCGGGCGTATCGGCAACTTCATCAATGCCGAGCTGTGGGGCAAGCCGACCGACGTGCCGTGGGCCATGGTTTTCCCGCCGTTCAGCGACCCTGCGCAACTGGCGCGTCATCCTTCGCAGCTGTATCAGTTCGCGTTGGAAGGCGTTGCGCTGTTCATCATCCTCAATCTGTACGCCCGCAAGCCGCGTCCAACCATGGCCGTTTCCGGCATGTTTGCGCTGTTTTACGGGATCTTCCGCTTTGTAGTCGAGTTCGTTCGCGTTCCTGACGCCCAGTTGGGCTACCTGGCATGGGGCTGGGTGACCATGGGTCAGATCCTCAGCCTGCCGATGATCATCGCCGGCCTGTTCCTGATCTGGCTGGCCTACAAGCGCGATCCGTCCGCCAGCAAGGCAGCGGTCTAACACCGAAACGCCGGGTGAAAACGCCCGGCGCGTTCAACAATGCAGGTGATTTATGAAGCAATATCTGGAACTGGTCGCTCATGTGATCAAGCACGGGACCTTGCAAGCCAACCGTACCGGCGTGAACACCATCAGCTTTCCGGGTGCGATGCTGCGTTATGACTTGCAGGAAGGTTTTCCGGCGATCACCACACGGCGCATGGCCTTCAAATCGGCCATCGGCGAGATGGTCGGCTTTCTGCGTGGCGTGAACAACGCCGCCGAATTCCGCGAACTGGGTTGCAAGGTCTGGGATCAGAACGCCAACGAAAACGCTCAGTGGCTGAACAACCCGTTCCGCAAGGGCGAGGACGATCTGGGCGAAATCTATGGCGTGCAATGGCGCAAGTGGCCAGCCTACAAGCGTATCGATGCCGGCAATGTCGCGGCCATAGAACTGGCGCTGGGCCAGGGGTATCGTCAGATTGCCGAATCCGAAGAAGACGGTCAGTCGTTCGTGGTCCTGTACAAGGCCATCGACCAGATTCGCCAGTGCGTCGACACCATCATCAACGACCCAAGCAGCCGCCGCATTTTGTTCCATGGCTGGAACTGCGCACAGCTCGATGAAATGGCCCTGCCGCCGTGCCACCTGCTGTACCAGCTGCACCCGAACCCGCAGACCCGCGAAATCTCGCTGACGCTGTACATCCGCTCCAACGATCTGGGCCTCGGCACGCCGTTCAACCTGACCGAAGGCGCCGCGCTGCTGAGCCTGATCGGCCGCCTGACCGGCTACACCCCACGCTGGTTCACCTACTTCATCGGCGACGCCCACGTGTACGAAAACCACCTGGACATGCTCAACGAACAGATGACCCGCGAGCCGTACCCGATGCCGAAACTGGTCATCTCCGATCGTGTACCCGAGTTTGCCAAGACCGGTGTGTACCAGCCTGAATGGCTGGAACTGATCGAGCCTTCGGACTTCACCCTGGAAGGCTACCAGCACCACCCGGCAATGACGGCGCCGATGGCGGTCTAAGAGGGCTGCGCGCTATGACCTTCTCGTTCCTGCCTGAGGAACGAGAGGTGTCAAACCCCTCTCAATGCCCATGACTCCTCCCCACATGTGAAGGCTCGCCCTCTGGCGCTGCCACAGCCCCCGTCACTTCCAGCCTCTCCAGTATCGCGCAATGTTCTGTCGTGCCATCGCTGCAGCGGCGGCGCAGGTCGAGCAGTTGTTCCTGGAGCGCTTGCAGGCTTGCGACGCGGGCGTTGACGTGTTCGATGTGTTCGTCGATCAGGGCGTTGACGTTTTCGCACTGGTCCTGCGGGCTGTCGCGCAGGTTGAGCAGGTTGCGGATTTCTTCGAGGGTCATGTCCAGGCTGCGGCAATTGCGGATGAACGACAGGCGCTCCATGTGCGCCTGGGTATACAGCCGGTAATTGCCGTCACTGCGGGCGGGGGCGGGCAGCAGGCCTTCGCGCTCGTAATAACGGATGGTTTCGACCTGGGTGTCGGTCAGTTTTGCCAGTTCGCCGATTTTCATGTGGACCCATCTCGTTTGAGTGCTTGACCCTATAGTGGCTACAGGGTGTTCACTTGGCAACAAGCAGAATCCTGGAGCCACAACGAATGGGCACGACGATCAAGAATTCCCCCGCACATGACCATGACCATGACCATGACCATGATCACGGCGAGCACGCGCACGAGCAAAAGCCCGTGGAGCATGCCCATTCGTGTTGCTCCAGCGATGCACAGCCCGCTGTAGTGACCTTTGGCGAAGCGTCTGCAGCGGGTGGTCGTCTGAGCAGTTTCCGTATCGAGGCGATGGATTGCCCCACCGAGCAGACGCTGATCCAGAACAAGCTGGGCAAGCTGGCCGGTGTGCAGAAGCTGGAATTCAACCTGATCAACCGCATGCTGGGGGTCTGGCACGACCTGCCGTCCACCGACCCGATTCGTGAGGCTATCAGTTCACTTGGCATGCAGGCCGAGCCGATCGAGGAAGGTGCAGCGTCTGCCGACTCGGCGCCGGTGGTGAAGAAACACTGGTGGCCGCTGGCGTTGTCCGGCGTTGCGGCGCTGGGCGCAGAGGTGGTCCATTTTGCATCGCTCGGCCCGACCTGGGTGGTTGCCTTGCTGGCACTGGTGTCGATCTTCAGTTGCGGGCTGACGACCTATAAGAAGGGCTGGATCGCACTCAAGAACTTCAACCTGAACATCAATGCGCTGATGAGCATCGCGGTGACCGGCGCCATTCTGATCGGTCAGTGGCCGGAAGCGGCAATGGTGATGTTCCTGTTTACCATCGCCGAGTTGATCGAAGCCAAGTCACTGGACCGCGCGCGCAATGCGATCAGTGGCCTGATGCAACTGACGCCTGAGCTTGCCACCGTCAAGCAGGCGGATGGCAGCTGGCAGGAAATCGAAGCCAAAAACGTCGAACTGGAGGCTATCGTCCGGATCAAGCCGGGCGAGCGTGTCGGACTCGACGGTGAAGTGGTGTCCGGCAGCTCGACGATCGATCAGGCATCGATCACCGGTGAAAGCCTGCCGGTGGAAAAGACTGTCGGCGACAAGGTTTTCGCGGGCACCATCAACCAGGCCGGTTCGCTGGAGTATCGCGTCACCGCCGCCGCAAACAACTCGACGCTGGCGCGCATCATTCATGCGGTAGAAGCGGCTCAGGGTTCGCGTGCGCCGACCCAGCGCTTTGTCGACAGCTTTTCGCGCATTTATACGCCGGTGGTGTTCGTCGTTGCGTTGGCATTGGCGTTGGTCGCGCCGCTGTTCTTCGGCGGCGAATGGTATGACTGGATCTACCGGGCGCTGGTGCTGCTCGTGGTGGCCTGCCCATGCGCGCTGGTGATTTCCACGCCGGTGACCATCGTCAGCGGTCTGGCAGCGGCGGCGCGCAAGGGGATTTTGATCAAGGGTGGCGTTTATCTGGAAATGGGCGAGAAGCTCGATTACCTGGCCCTGGATAAAACCGGCACGTTGACCCACGGCAAACCGGTGCAGACTGATTATGTGCCATTGAACCCTGCTGTTGCCGACAGTGCCCCGGTGATTGCCGCCAGCCTTGCCGGGCGTTCAGATCACCCGGTTTCCCAAGCGATTGCCAAGGCCGCCGATGGCAGCCTGACGCTGCATGAAGTCAGCGCGTTCGAGGCGCTGGGCGGGCGGGGTGTGAAAGGCGAGATCAACGGCCAGATGTATCACCTGGGCAACCATCGCCTGGTGGAGGAGCTGGGCCTATGTTCGCCGGAGCTGGAGGCCAGGCTCGATGCGCTGGAAATGCAGGGCAAGACCGTGGTGCTGTTGCTTGATGCCTCTGGCCCGATCGCGCTGTTTGCCGTCGCCGATACGGTGAAGGAGACCAGCCGCGAAGCCATTGCCCAGTTGCACGAGCTGGGCATCAAGACGGTCATGCTGACCGGTGATAACCCGCACACCGCCAAGGCGATTGCCGATCAGGTCGGCATCGATGAAGCGCAGGGTAATCTGCTGCCTGCCGACAAGCTCAGTGCGATCGAGGCGCTTTACGGCCGTAATCACCGGGTAGGCATGGTGGGCGACGGTATCAATGATGCGCCTGCGCTGGCCCGTGCGGAGATCGGTTTCGCGATGGCCGCTGCAGGCACTGATACGGCTATCGAGACAGCAGATGTCGCCCTGATGGACGATGATCTGCGCAAGATTCCAACATTCATTGCGCTTTCACGCCGGACATCGGCGGTGCTGAAGCAGAACATCGTGTTGGCCATCGTGACCAAGGTGCTGTTCATCGGCATCACCTTCGCGGGCCTGGCGACCATGTGGATGGCGGTGTTTGCCGACATGGGCGTGAGCTTGCTGGTGGTGTTCAACGGTTTGCGCTTGCTCAAGAAGTGATCAGTCGGCAACGTTGAAGGGCGGACGCGGAGCGTCCAAACGGCATTCCCACGCGGAGCATGGGAACGATAATCATGGCCACCGGCTCCGATCACTGGCTATCGCTCCCACGCTCCGCGTGGTAGCGCCTTTCTGGACGCTCGGCGTCCGCCTTCATCAGCCAAAGCGCTCCTGCCCCCAGGCGATGAAGGTTTCCAGCAGTGGCTTTAGCACGGCGCGGGTCGGCTCGGCCAGGTCCGGGCGGTAGTGGAAGGGCACGAATTCGTCCATGTAGGTGCTTTGCGCCAGCTCCAGCTGTACTGCGTGGATGTTGTTGGCCGGGTTGCCGTAGTGGCGGGTGATGTGGCCGCCCTTGAAGCGTCCGTTCAACACATGGCTGTAGTCCTTGGCCGCTGCGCAGACCTGCTCCAGTCGGCTGGCCAGTTCCGGGTCGCAGCTCAGACCATTGAAGGTGCCCAGGTTGAAGTCCGGCAGGCGGCCGTCGAACAGGTGCGGGATGTGGCCGCGAATCGAGTGGGCGTCGAACAGCAGCGCATAGCCGAACTCGTCACGCATGCGCTGCAGTTCCTGCTCCAGCGTCTGGTGATACGGCGTCCAGATCTGTTGCAGATACCGCGCTCGTTCCTCGGCGCTGGGCGTCTGGCCGTCCTTGAACAGTGGCACGCCATCGAACAGGATCGACGGAAACAGGCCGGTGGTCGCACCGGCGTACATGGGCTTGTCGTCAGACGGCCTGTTGAGGTCGATGACAAAGCGCGAGTATTCGGCGGCCAGGGTGCTGGCGCCCAATTCAGCGGCGAAGTCATACAAACGCGGAATGTGCCAGTCGGTATCCGGCAGGCTCAAGGCTTCGTCCACCAGCGCGGCTTCGACCACCGGGGTCAGTTTCAGACCGGCATGCGGCATGCTGATCAGCAGCGGAATACGGCCACGCTTGAATGTCAGAACGTTATCCACAGGGCTCTCCTTCAGATCGATGATTCGACGCCGTGGCGCACGATACGTTTGTCCAGATCGCCGCCCAGCCAGTAGGCCAGATCAGCCGGCCGTTCAATGTTCCAGGCGATGAAATCCGCCACCTTGCCGACCTCCAGCGAGCCGTGGGTCGCGCTCATGCCCAACGCCCTGGCGGCATTGAACGTCACCCCCGCCAGTGCTTCTTCGGGCGTCATGCGAAACAGCGTGCAGGCCATGTTCAGCATCAGGCGCAATGACAGGCCCGGCGAGGTGCCAGGGTTGAGGTCGGTGGAAATCGCAATCGGCACGCCGTGCTTGCGCAGCGCGTCCATCGGCGGCAGTTGCGTTTCACGCAGGAAGTAAAACGCCCCCGGCAGCAGCACCGCGACGGTTCCGGCAGCCGCCATGGCGATGGCGTCGTCCTCGGTCATGAACTCCAGATGATCCGCCGACAGCGCCTTGTAGCGCGCGGCCAGGCTCGATCCACCCAATGACGACAGCTGCTCGGCATGCAGTTTGACCGGCAGTGCCAACTGCCCTGCGGTGATGAACACCTGCTCGACCTGCGCAGGTGAAAACGCCAGGTATTCACAGAAAGCATCCACCGCATCGACCAGCCCTTCGGCTGCCAGCGCCGGGAGCATGTCGTTGCAGATGTGGTTGATGTAATCGTCGGCGCGATCGGCGTATTCCGGCGGCAGCGCATGGGCGGCCAGGCAGGTGGCACGCACGGTGACTGGCTGGGTGTTGCCCAGACGACGAATCACCCGCAGGATCTTGCGCTCGTTTTCCAGGTCCAGCCCGTAGCCCGACTTCATCTCGACGGTCGTGACGCCGTCCTTGAGCAAGTGCCGCAAGCGGCGCTCGGCACTGGCGTACAGCTCATCTTCACTGGCGGCGCGAGTCGCACGCACCGTGCTGGCAATACCGCCGCCCGCTGCCGCTATTTCTGCGTAGCTGACGCCCTGCAGACGCTGTTCGAACTCGCCACTGCGGTTGCCGCCGAACACCGTATGGGTGTGACAGTCGATCAGGCCGGGCGTGACCCATGCACCGCCCAGATCGATGCAGTTGTCATGTTCCGGCTCGGCCAGCTCGGCCTGAGGCCCGATCCACTCGATGAGCGCTCCGGAGGTCACGATGGCGGCATGCTCGATGATCGAGTATTTGCCGTGCGCCATGCTTGCGATGTGACAGTTTTTCCAGAGCGTTTTCATTCCAGGCCTCGTTGATCAATGAGTGTTGTTGAGCGCCTTGGGCTTGACCCACACAGCGTAGGCGATGAGCAGCAGCACGATCCAGATTGCGCCGACGATCAAGGCTGCACGGTTGTCCGGGAAATAGCCCAGCACGCCGAAGATGAACAGCATGAAGGCGATGGCGGCCGCAGGCCCGTAAGGCCAGAACGGCACGGCGAATTTCAGCTGTGCCGCTTCCTCGCGGTGCATCGAGCGGCGCATGGCGACCTGCGTCAGCAGAATCATCAGCCAGACCCACACGGTGGCGAAGGTGGCCAGCGACGCGATCAGCAGGAACACATCCTTGGGGATCAGGTAGTTGAGCAGCACGCCGCCTAGTAATGCGATGCCCATGACCAGCACGGTCATCCACGGCACGCCATGGCGTGAAACGCGGGCAAAACTGGCGGGCGCCTGACCATCACGGGCCAGGCCATACATCATGCGGCCTGCGCCGAAGATGTCGCTGTTGATGGCCGATACGGCCGCCGAGATCACCACGATGTTGAGGATGGTCGCCGCCGAAGCGATACCCAGGTTGTCGAAAATCTGCACGAACGGGCTGCCCTGCGTGCCGATCTGCGGCCACGGATAGATGCACATCAGCACAAACAGTGTCAGCACGTAGAACAGCAGAATGCGCAGCGGTACGGCATTGATCGCCTGCGGCAGGCTGCGTTGCGGGTCCTTCGCTTCGCCTGCGGTAATGCCGATGATTTCAATGCCGCCGAAGGCAAACATCACCACCGCGAACGAGGCGATCAGACCGGTGACGCCGTTGGGCATGAAGCCGCCATGTGCCCACAGGTTGCTGATGCCGATTTCGGTGCCGCTGGTCGAGCTGCCGATACCGAAGATCATGATGCCGAAGCCTGCAACGATCATCGCCACGATGGCGCTGACCTTGAGGATCGACAGCCAGAACTCGGTTTCACCAAAGACTTTCACGTTGCACAGGTTGAGCGCGCCGATCAGAAAGACGATGCCCAGCACCCAGATCCAGCGGGGTACTTCCGGAAACCAGAAGCCCATGTAGATGCCGAATGCGGTCACGTCGGCGAGGCAGACGATGATCATTTCGAACGCGTAGGTCCAGCCGAGCACGAAGCCGGCCAGCGGGCCCATGTAGCGCGTGGCGTAATGGCTGAACGAACCGGACACCGGGTCGTGGACCGCCATTTCGCCGAGCGCGCGCATCACCATGTACACCGCCGCGCCGCCGATCAGGTACGCCAGCAGTACGGCAGGCCCGGCCTGTTGAATCGCCGAGGCCGAGCCGTAGAACAACCCTGTGCCGATGGCAGAGCCCAGGGCCATGAAGCGGATGTGGCGGGCGGATAACCCGCGTTTCAAACCATCTTGTGACGTCATTTCAGGTCCATTTCATTACAGGTATGGCAAAAGCCGCGAGAACGCCTGCATCCGGCCTCCCGCAGCGATGACCAAAGCGAGCCCTGCCAGGCTCGCGGTGCATCACAGACTGGGTAGCAGACGT
The DNA here is from genome assembly GCF_900119195.1 of Pseudomonas sp. NFACC10-1. Classification (NCBI taxonomy): domain Bacteria; kingdom Pseudomonadati; phylum Pseudomonadota; class Gammaproteobacteria; order Pseudomonadales; family Pseudomonadaceae; genus Pseudomonas; species Pseudomonas sp. NFACC10-1. The sequence goes on from NZ_FPJB01000012.1 coordinate 13,889, forward strand.
GCAGGAACCAACGGGTTCAGGCAAGTGGAGGACAACAGCTGACTGGCAGCTTCGATGTCCGGTGCAAAAAAGCGGTCCTTTTCATAGAACGGGACCTTGCTGCGCAACAGGCTGCGGGCTTGCTCCAGCTTCGGAGAGGTTTTCAGACCCTCACGCAAGTCCAGACCCTGGCAGGCAGCCAACCATTCTACGGCAAGAATCCCGCGAACGTTTTCTGCCATTTCCCATAAGCGCTTGCCGGCGGCCGGGGCCATCGACACATGGTCTTCCTGATTGGCCGAGGTCGGCAGGCTGTCGACACTGTGCGGATGGGCCAATGCCTTGTTTTCACTGGCCAGCGCGGCGGCGGTCACCTGCGCGATCATGAACCCGGAATTGACGCCGCCGTTGGCCACCAGGAAGGGCGGCAGCTGCGACATGTGCTTGTCCATCATCAGCGAAATGCGACGTTCGCTGAGCGAGCCGATCTCGGCGATGGCCAGCGCGAGGTTGTCCGCCGCCATGGCGACCGGCTCGGCGTGAAAATTGCCACCGGATATGACGTCGTTCTCGGCGGCGAACACCAGCGGGTTGTCGGACACTGCGTTGGCTTCGATTTCCAGCACCTCGGCGGCCTGACGCAGTTGGGTCAGACACGCGCCCATGACCTGTGGCTGGCAGCGCAACGAGTAGGGATCCTGAACCTTGTCGCAGTTGCGGTGCGACTCGGACACGCCGCTGCTTTCGCCCAGCAGGTCACGGTAGCAGGCTGCCGCATCGATCTGCCCGCGCTGCCCGCGTGCGGCATGAATGCGCGCGTCGAAGGGCGAGCGTGAACCGAGTACCGCTTCAACCGTCAGCGAGCCGCAGGTCAGGGCTGCAGCGAACAGGTCTTCGCCTTCGAACAGGCCGCGCAATGCGTAGGCGGTAGACACTTGCGTGCCGTTGAGCAGTGCCAGCCCTTCCTTGGCTGCCAAGGTCAGCGGTTGCAGCCCGGCAGCCGCCAGCGCATCGACGCCGTTCAGCCATTCGCCCTTGTAGCGCGCCTTGCCTTCGCCCAGCAGCACCAGCGACATGTGCGCCAGCGGTGCAAGGTCGCCGGAAGCACCGACCGAGCCCTTGAGCGGAATATGCGGGTAGACCTCGGCATTGATCAGCGCAATCAGAGCGTCGATGACCACGCGCCGAATGCCCGAGAAGCCGCGGCTCAGGCTGTTGACCTTGAGCACCATGATCAGACGCACCAGCTCATCGCTGATCGGCTGACCGACACCGGCCGCATGCGACAGCACCAGCGAACGCTGCAGGTTTTCCAGGTCTTCGCTGGCAATCCGCGTCGAAGCCAGCAGACCGAACCCGGTGTTGATGCCGTAGGCGGTGCGGTTCTCGGCCAGAATGCGCTCGACACAGGCGACGCTGTCGTCGATCTGCTGGTCTGCGCTGCTGTCCAGCGTCAGGCTGACCGGCTGTAGATAAATACCGCGCAGTTGCGCCAGGGTCAGTTGGCCGGGGATCAGGTTCAGCGTCTTGGCAGATAAGGTGGTCACGATGCTGCTACTCCTTGATGAATGTCAGCGACGGCTGGTGGCCGTATGCTGTTTTTATAGGTCTGCCGCGTTGTTACGGCAGTGCTGGAAAACCCTTTCCAGCGACGTTTCGTCTTTGATCAGGGCCGCGCTGCTGGCGATGTCCGGAGCCAGCCAGCGGTCTTCGTCGTAGGCCGGGATGCGCTCGCGCAGCAGTCGCCACGCGGCACCGGTGCCCACGCCAAAACCCTGTGTCTTGAGAAATTCGAATGCCTGGGCCGCGAGCAAATACTCGATGGCCAGAATCTGCGTGGTATTGCCCAGCACCTTGTGCAGCTTGAGCGCGGCGCTGGTGCCCAGGCTCAGGTGATCCTCCTGCAGGCCGGAGGTCACGTAGTTGTCGACCACAGCCGGCTGCGCCATCTGGCGGTTTTCCGCGCACAGCGAAGCGGCGACGTACTGGACGATCATCATTCCCGAGTTGACCCCCGGCTGGGTGACCAGAAACGCCGGCAGGCCGCTGACCATCGGGTTGATCAGGCGGTCCAGGCGCCGTTCGGCGATCGAGCCCAGCTCGGCCATCGCCATGCACAGCAGATCTGCCGCCATGGCCACTGACTGGCCGTGTGGATTGGCCTGGGACACCACTTGGAAAGCGTCGGGCGTGCCGAGCAGCAGCGGGTTATCGGTGACTGAATTGAGCTCGATCTCGACCTGGCGAGTGGCGTGAGCCAACTGGTCGCGGGTGGCACCATGCACCTGGGGAATCGAACGAATACTCAGCGCATCCTGGGTACGAATGCCTTCACTGCTGGCGAGCACTTCGCTGCCTGCCAGTAACGTGCGCAGGTTCTTGCCCACCTGTTGCATGCCCGGATGCGGCTTGAGGGCGAGGATGCTTGCATCGAACGCGTCCAGCTGGCCGCGCAGGGCTTCGAAGCTCATCGCGCCGATCACGTCGGCCCACTGGCTCAGACGCTCGGCGTCGGCGATGGCCAGACAGCTCAGGCCGGTCATGCACGGTGTGCCGTTGACCAGGCACAATCCGTCCTTGGCGCCGAGGATGACCGGAGCCAGACCTTCTTCGTTCAAGGCCTGCTCAGCCGGGACGATCTGCCCGCGATAGCTGACCTGGCCGATGCCCAGCAACGCGACGCCGACGTGCGCCATGTGCGTCAGGTAACCCACCGAGCCCTGCGCCGGTACTTGCGGCGTGATGCCCCGGTTGAGCAGGGCCAGTAGCGCTTCGACCACTTGCCGGTGAATGCCGGACTTGCCCTGGCTGTAGTTGAGAATCGCGGCGCAGATGATTGCGCGGGTCTGCTCGTCGGCCAGTGGCGCACCGACGCCGCAGGCATGGCTGAGCAGGGTATTGCGCGACAGGCGACTGAGCTGTTCGCCTTGCAGTGACACATTGCACAGCGCGCCGAGCCCGGTGTTCACGCCATAGGCGCGCTCGCCGCTGACGACGATGCGCTGCACGATGGCCTGAGCGTTGTCGATCCGTGCCCAGGCAGCATCCGACAGGACCAGTCTTGCGCCCTGCCGGGCCACGGCGACCACGTCCTGCCAGCCCGCATGTGCTTCACCGATGACGATCTGTTCTGCTCGCGACATCTGCAACGGTCCTTAAAGGGTGGCTACGCGACGCTGAACGAAACGATCCACGTAATCGTCGGCGGGCGAGTGGAGAATTTCTTTCGGCGTACCGACCTGAATCAATCGACCATCCTTGAGGATCGCGATGCGATTGCCGATGCGCACGGCCTCGTCCAGATCGTGGGTAATGAACACGATGGTCTTGTGCAGGCTGGCTTGCAGCTCCAGCAACTGGTCCTGCATCTCGGCGCGGATCAACGGGTCGAGGGCGCTGAATGCTTCGTCCATCAGAATGATGTCGGTGTCGGCCGCCAGCGCGCGGGCCAGACCCACACGCTGACGCATGCCGCCGGAAAGCTGGTGCGGGTATTTGTTTTCGTAGCCCTTGAGGCCTACGGTGGTGATCCAGTGCAGCGCGCGTTCCTGACAAAGCGCCTTGCTCTCGCCACGCACGGTCAGGCCGTAGGCCACGTTGGCCAGCACGGTCTTGTGCGGCAGCAGGCCGAAGCTCTGGAACACCATGCTGATCTTGTGCCGGCGGAATTGGCGCAAGGCCTCCATGTCGTAACGCAGGATGTCTTCGCCATCGACCAGAATCTCGCCGCTGGTGGGGTCGATCAGCCGGTTGAAGTGACGCACCAGCGTCGATTTTCCCGAGCCGGAGAGGCCCATGATGACGAAGATTTCGCCGCTGCCGATCGACAGCGACAGGTCGTTGACCCCGACCACACAGCCGGTCTGGGCCAGCACCTGGTCCTTGCTCTGGTTTTGCCTGATCAACTCCAGCGCTTCTTTCGAGCGGTTGCCGAAGATCTTGAATACGTTTTTGACGACGATTTTGTTCGGTTCCACGCTGCTCATTTGTGCGCCTCATGCCGTGGGCGGCCATAGGCCTGCGTGATACGGTCGATGACGACCGCCAGAATGACAATGGCCAGGCCCGCTTCCAGCCCGCGCCCGACGTTGAGGGTCTGAATGCCCACCAGCACGTCTTCGCCAAGCCCGCGTGCGCCGATCATCGAGGCAATCACCACCATCGACAGCGCCATCATGGTGGTCTGGTTGATACCGGCCATGATGCTCGGCATCGCCAACGGCAGTTGCACGCCGAACAGTTGCTGCCAGCGATTGGCGCCGAACGCGTTGATGGCTTCCATCACTTCACCATCCACCTGACGAATGCCCAGATCGGTCAGACGAATCAGCGGCGGTGCGGCGTAAATTACGGTGGCGAAGATCGCCGGCACCTTGCCCAGACCGAACAGCATCAGCACCGGGATCAGGTACACGAAGCTGGGCATGGTCTGCATGATGTCCAGCAGCGGCATCAGCACCGAGCGCAGCCGATTGCTGCGTGCCGAGAGGATGCCCAGCGGAATGCCGATCAGCACCGCGATGATCGTGGCGACCAGCATCAGCGCCAGCGTCTGCATCAGCTTGTCCCACAACCCGACCGCACCGACCAGAAACAGCAGGCCGACGATGACCAGCGTCGTGACGATCTTGCGTGTCGCGTGCCAGGCAATACCGCCGACGATCATCAGCATCAGCCACCACGGCGCCATGCGCAGCAGGCCTTCGAGGTTGACGATGGCCCATAGCAGGGTGTCGGAAATGTGCCGGAACACATCGCCGTACTGCGTGACCAGTGAGTCGACGCCATCGTTGACCCAGTTGGCGATCGAGAAAGTGAAGCTTTCAGGAAACATAAGCGGCTCTCAAATGAGGTGTGTCGGGTCAACGACGGGGCTGTCGAACCGTTCAGTCCGACAGCCCGGTCGTTTACAACGAAGCGTCCACCTTCTTCGCGGCGTCTTCGCTGACCCATTTGTGCCAGACTTCGGGGTGCTCTTTCAGGAAAATCTTCGCCAGCTTCGGCGATTCGATGCGTTCCTTGGCCATGCGCCCCAGGTTCTGGTTGAGCAGGTCGATAGGCAGGTTGACCTTTTCCAGGATGGCGACCAGTTCAGGGGCCTCATCGTGGAACACTTTGGACACGCCGACCTTGATATCGATCGTCTTGTTGACCCCGGCTTTCTCTTCCAGACGCACCAGGTCTACCTGACCCATGAGCGGCGTGGGTGACCAATAGTAGGCGAGGATCGGTTCGCCACGTTTGTAGCTGGAGAGAATCGCCGCATCCAGCGCCGGGCCGGTGCCCGGGCGGAAGTTGGTGTATTTGCTTTCCAGGCCGTAGCTCTTGAGCATTTCGCTGTTTTCCAATTCACATGTCCAACCAGCCGGGCAGTTGTAGAAACGCCCTTTGGATGGCTCTTCCTGATCCTTGAACACGGCTGAATACTGGGCCAGATCGCTGATGGATTTCAGGTTGGGTGCCTTGGCTTCCAGCTTGCGTTTGGCATCGCCTTCGATCACATAGCGCGGCACGTACCAGCCTTCCACTGCGCCGACGATCGGCGCGCCGACACCAACCACTTTTCCGGCAGCGGCGGCCTTGTTCCAGACCTCGCTGCGACCGACCCATTCTTCGGCAAAGATCTGGATATCGTTGGTGCCCAGGGCGTTTTCCATGGCGATGGAATTGCCGGGCAGGGCGTCAACCGTGCAGCCGTAACCCTTGTCCAGAACGACCTGCAGAATGTCGGTCAGCAGCATCGCGCTTTCCCAGTTAAGACCGGCGAATTTCACCGGCTTGCCTGATTCGCACCAGCCGGCAGCCTGACTTGCGCCTGTGCTGGCGAGCAGGCCAGCGGATACCAGGGTGGTCAGCAGGGCCTTTTTCATATTCATTGTCGATGCTCCTAAGCCTGAAATGGATGACGGCAGCTTCAAGTAGGCATCCGGCCCGTGGGCATGCTCATGCCCGTCCCCGACGTGTGCCGGCCTGATGGCCGGCAACGTTGTCAACGTCCGATCATTGGCAGGTTCAAGCCCTGCTCTTTGGCACAATCGATAGCGATGTCGTAACCGGCATCGGCATGACGCATCACTCCGGTGGCCGGGTCGTTGTGCAATACGCGGGCGATACGCTCGGCGGCTTCATCCGTACCGTCGCAGACGATCACCATGCCGGAATGCTGCGAGAAGCCCATGCCGACGCCGCCACCGTGGTGCAGCGAGACCCAGGTCGCACCGCTGGCGGTATTGAGCAGGGCATTGAGCAGCGGCCAGTCGGAGACGGCATCGGAGCCATCGCGCATGGATTCGGTTTCGCGGTTGGGGCTGGCGACCGAGCCGGAGTCCAGGTGGTCGCGGCCGATTACCACCGGTGCCGACAACTCGCCACTGCGGACCATTTCGTTGAAGGCCAGGCCCAGCTTGGCGCGCTGGCCCAGACCGACCCAGCAGATACGCGCTGGCAAGCCCTGAAAGCTGATGCGCTCGCGGGCCATGTCCAGCCAGTTGTGCAGGTGCTCGTCATCCGGGATCAGCTCTTTGACCTTGGCGTCGGTCTTGTAGATGTCCTGCGGATCGCCCGACAGCGCGGCCCAGCGGAACGGCCCGATGCCACGGCAGAACAGCGGACGGATGTAGGCGGGCACGAAACCCGGGAAATCGAAGGCATTGGTGACGCCGACTTCCTTGGCCATCTGGCGAATGTTGTTGCCATAGTCGAAGGTCGGAATGCCGGCTTGCTGGAAGGCGAGCATGGCTTCGACGTGTTCGGCCATCGATTGCTTGGCCGCCTTGACCACACTGGCCGGCTCGCTGACCGAGCGGGCACGGTACTCGTCCCAGGTCCAGCCTTTGGGCAGGTAGCCATTGAGCGGGTCGTGGGCGCTGGTCTGGTCGGTGACCATGTCCGGGCGCACACCGCGACGGACCATTTCCGGCAGGACGTCCGCCGCGTTGCCACACAGGGCGATGGAGATGGCTTTGCCTTCGGCCGTGTATTTCGCGATACGCGCCAGTGCGTCATCGAGATCAGCGGCCTGTTCGTCGACGTAGCGGGTCTTGATACGGAAATCGATGCGGCTCTGCTGGCATTCGATGTTCAGCGAGCAGGCCCCGGCCAATGTCGCGGCCAGCGGCTGCGCGCCACCCATGCCGCCCAAACCTGCGGTCAACACCCAGCGGCCCTTGAGGTTGCCGTCATAGTGCTGGCGACCGGCTTCGACGAAGGTTTCGTAAGTGCCTTGCACGATGCCTTGGCTGCCGATGTAGATCCAACTGCCGGCGGTCATCTGGCCATACATGGCCAGGCCCTTGGCATCCAGTTCGTTGAAGTGCTCCCAGCTGGCCCAGTGCGGCACCAGGTTGGAGTTGGCGATCAGTACGCGCGGGGCGTTGCTGTGGGTCTTGAACACGCCGACCGGCTTGCCGGACTGCACCAGCAGGGTTTCATCATCGTTGAGCTGAGTGAGGCTTTCGACGATCTTGTCGTAGCACTCCCAGTTGCGTGCGGCACGACCGATGCCACCGTAAACCACCAGTTCATTGGGGTTTTCGGCGACTTCCGGGTCGAGGTTGTTCATCAACATGCGCAGCGGTGCTTCGGTCAGCCAGCTCTTGGCGGTCAGTTGAGTACCGCGTGCAGCCCGTACGACGCCTTCGCGATGGCGGGTCCAGTCCTGCTTAAGGTCTTGATTATTCTCGGTCACAAAAAAATCCTCGGCGATCAATTCGAACCAGCCCGATGAAGGGCGAGCAGCGCCTGGCGAAGCAGGCCTATTCAGTTGGGTAGAAGACAGAGTGTTCAGCCTGTCTCTACTTGTACATACAAGCATATGCAATCAAAAGACCAACTTTGTGCTGTCGCTGTTTTTTGCCCATCGAATCTATCTGCAGGGCTTTATTTATGCGGGCCTGGTGCTTTTGATCAGCAAAGGGGCGTTTCTCCGAAAAGGGCTGGACGTTGTTACCTGAATGACTTTTTGCGCAGTTTTGGGGCGGCAGGTAACAGATTGGTGCGGGGGATGTGTGCGCCGCGTTCGGGCCGGGAATGAACTGCCGCTGGGTGTTTGCGAACAGCGCATTTGGCGGGCTGCAAATGGCCTCCTCAGCATGGGAACGAACCCCCTCAAGCATGCGTCATACCCAGGCCTGAGCCAGCATTCACCGGCCTGCGATTAGGTCTCGCGGGTGTTTTCGTGTTTAAATTGAACGCTCGTTCAAGTTAAACCGGTGGTTCGCTGCCCGCTCACAACAGGAGGCTTACCCTTGCCGTATCCGCTTTTTGCAGTTGGTTTTATCAGTCCGGAGGCACTCAACCGATGAGTTCTGCGAGTTCCTCTTCAAGCGGCATGGTTCGCATGAATGCTCCAGTGTTCTATTTCGCTGCGAGTTTTATTCTGATTTTCGGCATCGTCGTGATCGCGTTCCCGCAAGCCAGCGGCGAATGGCTGCTGGCGGCGCAAAACTGGGCGGCCAACACGGTCGGCTGGTACTACATGATGGTCATGACCCTGTACCTGGTCTTCGTGGTGGTCACCGCCTTGTCGGGCTTCGGCAAGATCAAGCTCGGTGCCGACCACGACGAACCCGAGTTCAGTTACCTGTCATGGGCCGGGATGCTGTTTGCCGCCGGCATCAGCATCACGCTGTTCTTTTTCTGCGTTTCAGAACCCCTGACGCACCTGCTGCAACCGCCGCAGGGCGAGGGTGGTAGCGCAGAAGCGGCTCGCCAGGGCATGCAGTTGCTGTTTCTGCACTGGGGGCTGCATGGCTGGGGCGTGTTTGCCTTCGTCGGGATGGCGCTGGCCTATTTCGCCTATCGGCACAACTTGCCGCTGGCCCTGCGTTCGGCGCTGTATCCGCTGATCGGCAAACGCATCAACGGCCCTATCGGCTATGCGGTCGATGGTTTCGGCATCATTGCGACCATCTTCGGCCTCGGCGCAGACATGGGCTTCGGGGTGCTGCACCTCAACTCCGGTCTGGATTACCTGTTTGGCGTGGCGCACACCCACTGGATTCAGGTCGGACTGATCACCCTGATGATGGGCGCGGCGATTCTGGTGGCGATCGCAGGTGTCGACAAAGGCGTGCGCGTCATGTCCGACATCAACATGCTGCTGGCCTGTGCGTTGCTGTTGTTCGTGCTGTTCGCCGGCCCGACTCAGCACTTGCTCAACACGCTGGTGCAGAACATCGGTGACTATCTGGGTGCACTGCCGAGCAAGAGTTTCGACGTGTATGCCTACAACGAGCCGAGTGACTGGCTGGGCGGCTGGACGGTGTTCTATTGGGCCTGGTGGATTGCCTGGGCGCCGTTCGTGGGCCTGTTCATTGCGCGCATCTCGCGTGGCCGGACCATCCGTGAGTTCGTCTTCGGTGTGTTGCTGATCCCGCTGGGCTTTACCCTGGCGTGGATGTCGATCTTCGGTAACAGCGCCATCGATCAAGTGCTCAACCATGGCATGACTGCGCTGGGTCAGTCGGCTATCGATGATCCGTCGATGACCCTGTACCTGCTGCTGGAAACCTATCCGTGGAGCAAGACGGTCATTGCGGTCACGGTGTTCATCAGCTTTGTGTTCTTCGTGACGTCGGCCGATTCGGGCACTGTGGTGCTGTCGACACTGTCAGCCAAAGGCGGCAACCCTGACGAAGACGGTCCGAAATGGCTGCGGGTGTTCTGGGGTGTGGCCACGGCGCTGATCACCAGTGGCCTGTTGTTCTCGGGCAGTATCGATGCGCTGAAGTCGGCTGTGGTACTGACCTCGCTGCCGTTCTCGCTGATTCTGCTGCTGATGATGTGGGGCCTGCACAAAGCGTTCGTCATGGAATCCCAGCGCCAGATTGCGCAACTGTATTCGTTGGCGCCAGTGTCCGGTTCAAGGCGCGGCGGGTGGCGTCAGCGCCTGAGCCAAGCTGTGCATTACCCGTCGCGAGACGAGGTGTACCGTTTCCTCGATCAGACCGTGCGTCCGGCGATTGAAGAAGTGACGGCGGTGTTCGTCGAAAAGGGTTTGAACGTGGTCAACGTGCCCGACCCGTCCAACGACTCGGTGACCCTGGAAATCGGTCACGGCGAAGAACGTCCGTTCATTTACCAAGTGCAGATGAAAGGCTTCTTCACGCCTTCGTTCGCTCGTGGCGGCATGGGCTCCAAGCAATTGAACAATCGCCGCTACTACCGCGCCGAAGTTCACTTGAGCGAGGGCAGTCAGGACTACGACCTGGTGGGCTACACCAAGGAACAGGTCATCAACGACGTGCTCGATCAGTACGAGCGGCATATGCAGTTCCTGCATCTGGTGCGGTGATCGGGGCGTGGGGGGCGGTTACAACTATCGTCCCTCACGCTCTGCGCCGCGCCTCATGTTCAGGAGAGGACGCGGAGCGTCCAGAACGGCATGCGACGCGGAGCGTCGCACGATGGTTACAGGGTCATCGTTCCTCACGCTCCCGCTTAGGCTCGAGAGTGCGGCAGGCTCACGTACTCTCTCGCTCTACCAATCTGCATTCCAGCAGGTTCAGGCGTTGTATCTCTCCCTCTACTGGTAACACTCCGAGGCTTTCAAGCACCCGCGTGGCGGCCATTACGCCGATCTGCAGTGCGGGCGGTTTGATGGTGGTCAGGCTGGGCAGCATCATTTCTGCGAAGGCGTAGTCGCCAAAACCCATCACGGCGCAATCCTGCGGAATGCTCAGGCCTGCGCGCTGGCTGGCGAGCAGGGCACCGGCTGCCAGGTTGTCGTTGGCGAAGAAGATCGCGTCAGGGCGGGGCTCTTGGTTCATCAGGGTGTCCATCGCCTGTTTGCCTGCCTCGAATGGCGCTCGGTCCGCGTCCGGGACGAAGACCCACGGCGTGATACCGAGCCCTTCCAGAGTCGCAGCGTAGCCGTCGCGGCGCTCCAGTGCGCTGAAGTCGCCCGCGATGCTGTTCTGTACGAACGCGATTCGCCGGTAGCCCTTGTCATGCAGATAACGGGCTGCCATGACGCCGACGTCGTAGTGCGAAAAGCCGATCTGGATCGGACTGCGATCGGGTTGATGGTCCCAGGTTTCGATTACCGGGACATCGGTCTGCTCGATCATTTTCTCGGTAGCAGGGCTGTGAAAGCGACTGGTCAGCACCAGTGCCGCCGGTGACCAGCCCAGAAATGCCCGTACCGCGCTTTCTTCCTGCTCGGCGGAAAAGTAGCTGGAGGCCAGCAGCAACTGAAAACCGTGCCGGCTCAGGGTGTCACTGAAGCCCTGAATGGTATTGGCAAAGATCGGCCCGGAGATGTTGGGAATCACCATCGCCACCACCCGGCTGCGTGCTGACGCCAGGCCGCCAGCAACCAGATTGGGCACGTAACCCAGTGCATTGACCGTGCTCGCAATCCGCTCGCGCAGTTCGGGCGATACCTGTTCCGGCTGATTGAAATAGCGCGATACGGTAATGGCCGACACCCCCGCCTGACGCGCCACGGCAGTGATCGTCACCCGGCCTGCGCCTCGGCGTTTACGTGTCAGGGGTTTCTCGTCGGCCATGCTTGATCACTTCGCATAAAAGTAAAAAGAATATAAAACTAATTTTTCAGTATTGGACGGTCTATCTAGCATTTCCCGATACTGGCGATGTTAGCGCTAACAAAGATGGTTTGTCTGCTACTCGCCACCGCGAATGCCCGGACCCGGTTTAGTCAGCACGTATAGGCGCCAGTGCGCATCGCACTGTCGGATCAGGGCATATTTCAGGTAGGCACGCAGATGCACACAACAGCTGGGGATGGCATCAGACACACGCTTCTGGCGCAGGCGATCAATCAGGTTCATGCGGCGCGGGGGCGTCGTTGTGGGTGGTTACTGATGGGGCTGACGGCATTGCCGTGTGTTCCGGCCATGGCAGAGACAGCGGCAGGGCAGAATACAGAAACGGTAGCGCTGGAATCGGTGACCGTGACCGCCACACGCCGTGAAGAATCGCTGCAAAAAGTACCGGTTGCCGTGTCCGTGATCGAGGGCGAACAACTGGAGCGCGATAACCGTAATGGCGTGGCCAGTATTGTGCAGCAGGTGCCGTCGTTGAATTTCCGCACCGGGGCTTCCAACAAGGACACTTCGCTGTTCGTTCGCGGTGTCGGCACCATTTCCACCTCGCCAGGCGTCGAACCGACCGTGGCCACCGTGATCGACGGCGTGGTGTATGCCCGTCCGGGTCAGGCCACGCTGGACTTGCTCGACCTGGAACGCATCGAAGTGCTGCGCGGCCCGCAAGGTACGCTGTTCGGCAAGAACGCTTCGGCGGGCGTGCTGAACGTCACCACCAAGGCACCGACCGAAGAGACTCACGGTTACATCGATCAGTCGTATTACAGCGGCAACGAAAGCCGCACCCGTTTCGGTATTGGCGGCAGCCTGATTCCGCAGACCCTCAAAGGCTCGATCACGACGTTGTTCGGCAGCTATGACGGCAATGTCGATAACAAGCTCAATGGCCAGGAAGTCAACGGTTACAACCGCAAGGGCGCACGCGGCAAGCTGGAATTCACGCCCAATGACGACATCACCTTCACCCTCGCAGCGGACTACATGCAGTCCCATGACGACGCGCCCAACGGCGTGGTAACCAAGGCGCCGACCCCGTCCTTCGCCAGTGCCCTGGCGCCGGTACGTGCCGACAGCGATAACCGCAATGTCGTCAGCGATTACCGCAGCCATGTCGAGGACGTCAACAAAGGCCTGTCCGGTCAGCTCGACTGGCAACTGGGCGACTACACCCTGACCTCCATCACCGCCTGGCGCGGCTGGGACAACACGCAGTATCAGGACGGCGACCGGCTTGGCACCATCACCGCCGCCTTTCCCGGCACTGAAGACAAGGGCGATCTTGAGTTCAACCAGTATTCACAGGAGCTGCGTCTGGCGTCGCCGAAAGGCCAGTTCGTCGAATACGTGGGCGGGCTGTTTTACATGCACGGCAAGAGCGACGAGACCTATCAGCGCACGCTGATCACACCGACGACTCAGGATCGCGGCATCGCCGACTACAGCACCACCACCGACAGTTATTCGGTGTTCGGCGAAACCACGTTCAATTTCACCCCGGACTTCCGTGCGATTGCCGGGGCACGCTGGACCCACGACGATCTGGAATACGATCATCGCCGCGTCTCGACATCGGCTACGACCGTCAGCGGCATTCAGCCAGCGACCAGCAGTTCCGGGTCGGTGGACGAAGACGGCAAGTCCGGGCGTCTCGGTTTGCAATACGACCTGAGCGACAGTGTGATGACCTACATCACCTATTCGCGCGGCTACAAAGGCCCGGCCTACAACGTGTTCTTCAACATGCAGCCGCGTGACACCGAGGCCCTCAAGCCGGAAACCTCGAACACCTGGGAGGTCGGCCTCAAGGCCACCACCTGGAATAATCGCCTGACCACCAACCTGGCGGTGTTCCACAGCGAATACGACAACTATCAGGCGAACTTCTTCGACAGTGTTGCCGGACAGGTCGTGACGCGCCTGATCAACGCCGGCAGTGTCAGCACCGAAGGCGTCGAGCTGGATTACGCCCTGCAAGCCACGCGAAACCTGAAATTCTCCGGCGCGCTGTCCTACACCAGAGCACGCATCGACAGCTTTGCCTGCCCGGCCGGTGCGGCGGCGTCCTGCAACGTCGACGGCAAAACCCTGCCGTACAGCCCGGACTGGAAAAGCTACGTGCGCGCCGACTACACCCTCCCGCTGGACAACGGCCTGGATATCGAACTGGGTACCGATTACAGCTGGCAGAGCGAAGTGCAGTACGACATCAGCCAGAACCCGGACACCAAACAGGGCGCTTACGGCATCTGGAACGCCAGCGTGGCACTGGCTGATTACAACAGTGGCTGGCGTGTGGCATTGCTGGGCAAGAACCTGGCTGACAAGTCCTATTCGCCAATGCTGGCGACCGGGGGCAACTACGTTTACCGATCCGTGCCGCGTGATGATGAACGTTATTTCGGTGTGCAGTTACGCAAGGATTTTTGAGCCGAGACCCCAGGCAACACGTAAGGAGTGAGGTATGAGCACGACTGCTCGACAGATGAAGCTGGGCGCTTTCCTGATGGCCACCGGGCACCATGTCGCTGCCTGGCGGCACCCGGATGTGCCTGCGGATGCAGGGCTGGATTTCAAGCATTACCGGCACGTGGCCAGGGTTGCGGAGGCGGCAAAATTCGATGCACTGTTCGTCGCCGACAGCGTGGCTGCCGCGACCGGTGATATCGCCAGCCGCATGGCACGCTCCGATCATTTCGAACCGCTGACCCTGCTCTCGGCACTCAGTGCGGTGACTGAGCATATCGGTCTGATCGCGACGGCAACCACCACCTACAACGAGCCGTATCACGTAGCCCGCAAGTTCGCCTCGCTGGATCATCTCTCCGGTGGGCGAGCGGGCTGGAATCTGGTGACCTCGGATGCCGCCGCCGAAGCGCAGAACTTCGGTCGCGCCGAGCATGTGGGGCATGCCGAGCGCTATAGCCGCGCACGAGAGTTTCACCAGGTGGTGACCGGCCTTTGGGACAGCTGGGCAGACGATGCCTTCACCCGCGACAAGGCCAGCGGCGAGTATTACAACCCGGCCAGGCTGCATGTGCTCGATCACCAGGGCGAGCACTTCAGCGTCAAAGGCCCGCTGAACGTGGCACGTTCGCCGCAAGGACAACCGGTGGTGGTGCAGGCTGGTTCCTCGGAAGTCGGGCGTGAACTGGCGGCGCAGACGGCGGAAGTGGTGTTCACCGCGCAGACCTCGCTGGCCAGCGCCCAGGCGTTTTATGCGGACATCAAAGGCCGTCTGAGTGCTTACGGGCGTGACGTCGATTCGCTGAAAATCATGCCCGGCGTGTTCATCGTCGTGGCCGAAACCGAAGCCTTGGCGAAAGCTAAATTCGAGTCGTTTCAGGCGCTGGTCGAGCCTCAGGTCGGGGTCGCTCTGCTGGGCCGCATGCTGGGCAATTTCGACCTGTCGGGTTACCCGCTGGATGGCCCGTTGCCAGAGCTGCCACTGACCGACAGCGGCCAGCGCAGCCGGCAGAAACTGCTCACCGAACTGGCCGATCAGGAAAACCTGACCCTGGCGCAACTGGGGCGGCGGATTGCCGGCGGGCGAGGGCACTACAGCCTGATCGGTACGCCTGAGCAGATTGCCGATGAGCTGCAACGCTGGTTCGAGCAAGGCGCGGCGGATGGCTTCAATGTGCTGGTGCCGCATCTGCCGGGTGGTCTGGAAGATGTCGCGCAGTTGCTGGTGCCCGAGTTGCAGCGGCGCGGGATGTTTCGTACCGAGTATGAGGGCACGACCTTGCGTGAAAACCTGGGCTTGCAACGGCCTGCTTACAGATTTTGATCGTTGCCGCATGCAAGTCCTGATGAGCGCAGAAAGCGGCCTTCGGCCAGAATCAGAGGCAGATTTTTATACAGAATTAAGGGGTCACCCATGAAACCATTCACGTTTATCGCCGCCATTCTGGCTTTCAGTGGCCTGCTCGGGACAGCTGCTGCCGTCGAGCCCGACACCCTCCGCATCGGCTACCAGAAGGGCTCTATTACGCTGGTGCTGGCCAAGGAACACGGCTTGCTGGAAAAGCGTTTTCCCGAGAAACAAATCAAATGGATCGAGTTTCCGGCCGGGCCGCAGATGCTGGAGGCGCTGAACATTGGCAGCCTGGACATCGCCTCCACCGGCGACATTCCGCCGATTTTCGCCCAGGTCGCAGGTGCCGACCTGGTCTACATTGGTGCCGAGCCACCCAAGCCGCAGGTGGAAACCCTGTTGGTGCGCAACGAAAGCCCGGTGCACAGCGTCGCAGAATTGAAAGGCCGCAAGGTCGCGCTGCAGAAAGGCTCCAGCTCGCATAACGTGGTGCTGCGTTTGCTCAACAAAGCAGGCCTGACCTTCAAGGATATTCAGCCAATCTATCTGACCCCTGCCGATGCCCGCGCTGCCTTTGAAAACGGCAGTGTCGATGCCTGGGCGATCTGGGACCCTTACTACTCCATCGCTATGAGCGAAGGCCACACTCGCCTGCTGGCCAACGGCGAGGGGCTTGGATTGTCCGGGCCGTTCTATACCGCACGGCGGGCGTTTGCCGAGGAAAATGCAGCGCTCGTGCAGCAGGTGCTCGACGAACTGACAGTTGCCGATGGGCTGTCGCGCTCGCAGCGTGCCGAGAGTATTCAGATACTGGCGCGGAGCATGGGCTTGTCCGAAGCGGTCATGACTCAGTATCTTGACCATCGGCCTGTATCACCCAGCCTGCCGATCACGCCGGAGATCGTAAGTGCGCAGCAGGCGACCGCTGATCTGTTTTACGACAACCACTTGATACCTAAGCGGGTCGACATTCAGCAGGTTGTCTGGCAAAAGCCATGATTCCGGCGTTGCGAACAGGCGTCGCCTGTTCGCAAACGCAATCAAGACGCCTCGAATATCCCCCAGACAAGAGAGGATTCAATGACCTACATCGCTGCCGAAAATCGTTACGAAGACATGCCTTATCGCCGTACCGGCCGCAGCGGGCTGGTGCTTCCGGCACTGTCTTTGGGCTTGTGGCACAACTTCGGTGACAGCACGCCGATCGACACCCAGCGCGCCATGCTGCGCACGGCGTTCGATCTGGGCATCAACCATTTCGACCTGGCCAACAACTATGGCCCGCCGTACGGCAGCGCCGAGATCAACTTCGGCCGTCTGCTGCGCGAAGACTTCAAGCACTACCGTGATGAACTGATCATCTCCAGCAAGGCTGGCTGGGACATGTGGCCAGGGCCGTACGGGCAGGGCGGTGGTTCACGTAAATACGTGCTCGCCAGCCTCGACCAGAGCCTGCAGCGCATGGGGCTCGATTACGTCGACATCTTCTATTCCCACCGTTTCGACCCGGACACTCCGCTGGAAGAAACCGCCAGCGCGCTGGCCACCGCGGTTCAGCAGGGCAAGGCGCTGTATATCGGTATCTCATCCTATTCCGGGGCCAAGACCCGTGAGATCGCGGCGTTGCTCAAAGAGTGGAAAGTGCCGTTGCTGATCCACCAGCCGGCCTACAACCTGCTCAATCGCTGGGTCGAGAAAGACTTGCTCGACGCGACTGAAGAGCTGGGCGCGGGCGTGATCGCCTTTACCGCGTTGGCCCAGGGGTTGCTGTCGGACAAATACCTGAATGGCGTGCCCAAGGATGCGCGGGTCAATCGTCCGGGTGGCGGCTCGCTGCAGGCTTCGCACCTGTCCGAGCAGAACATCGCCCACGTGCGTGCGCTCAACGAAATCGCCCAGCGTCGCGGTCAGAGCCTGGCACAAATGGCCCTGGCCTGGACGCTGCGCGATCCGCGCGTGACCTCCGCGTTGATCGGTGCGAGCCGTCCGGAGCAGATTGTCGAGAACGTCGGCGCGCTGAAGAACCTCGCGTTCAGTCCCGAAGAACTGACCGAGATCGACAGCTTTGCGGTGGAAGGCGGAATCAACCTGTGGGAAAAACCATCACTGGCTGAGTGATGCGGTGCTGAGCTGCGCTGCGCTGCGCGTTACACGCAATTCCTGAGATGACTATCGTTCCCACGCTCCGCGTGGGAATGCAGTTCTGGACGCTCTGCGTCCTGCCTTGAATAGTAGGCGCGGCGCAGAGTGTTTCGAAATGCATGCCAATGCGGAGCATTGGCACTAATGACCATCATATAACCACTCAGCCCTCATCGGCCTCGTCGTCATCCCCGCCATCGATCTTCATGCCCAGTTCCTTGATCTTGCGGGTCAGGGTGTTGCGGCCCCAGCCCAGCAGTACGGCGGCGTCGCGGCGGCGACCGGCGGTGTGCTTGAGGGCGGTTTCGATCATGATCCGCTCGAAGGTCGGCACGGCGCTGTCCAGCAGGCTGGACTGACCGCGAGACAAGGCCTGATCGGCCCACTGGCGCAGCGCCTGTTCCCAGTTGGTGACCGGTGCGGCGTCCTGCGGCAGGCTCAGCAGTTCCGGTGGCAGGTCGCTGATGTGCACTTCACGACCCGACGCCATGACCGTGATCCAGCGGCAGGTGTTTTCCAGCTGACGCACGTTGCCAGGCCACGGCAGATGCTTGAGGTATTCCTCGGTCTCGGCCTTGAGCAGCTTGGGTTCGACCGCCAGTTCCTGAGCCGCGCGGCTGAGGAAGTGCTTGGCCAGGGTCGGGATGTCTTCACGACGGTCCGACATGCGCGGAATGTGGATACGGATCACGTTCAGACGGTGGAACAAGTCCTCGCGGAACTTGCCGGCCTGTACCAGGGTTTCCAGGTTCTGGTGTGTCGCGGCAATGATGCGCACGTCGACCTTGACCGGCGTGTGCCCGCCTACCCGGTAGAACTCGCCATCGGCCAGCACGCGCAGCAGACGGGTCTGGGTGTCGGCCGGCATGTCACCGATTTCATCGAGAAACAGCGTGCCGCCGTCGGCCTGTTCGAAGCGTCCACGACGCAGGTTGGCCGCGCCGGTGAACGCGCCTTTTTCATGCCCGAACAGTTCGGACTCCATCAGGTCCTTGGGGATCGCCGCCATGTTCAGCGCAATGAACGGCGAGGCCGAACGCGGGCTGTGGCGATGCAATGCATGAGCGACCAATTCCTTGCCGGTTCCCGACTCACCGTTGATCAACACCGTGATGTTGGAGTGACTCAGACGGCCGATGGCGCGAAACACTTCCTGCATCGCTGGCGCTTCGCCAATGATTTCAGGGGTGCGGGTCAGTGTCGGTGCAACGTCCAGGCCCTGTTGTTCCTGAGCGTGCTGATTGGCGCGCTTGACCAACGAGACGGCTTCATCGACGTCGAACGGCTTGGGCAGGTACTCGAACGCACCACCCTGATAAGACGCCACGGCACTGTCCAGGTCCGAATGGGCGGTCATGATGATCACCGGCAGACGCGGATGCTGCTCGCGAATCCGCGCCAGCAGGTCCAGGCCACTGGCACCCGGCATGCGGATGTCGGAAATGATCACGTCGGGTTGCTGACGGGCCAGACGGCTCATCACCCCGTCGGCGCTGTCGAAGCTTTGCGTGGTCATGCCTTCCTGTTGCAAGGCCTTTTCCAGTACCCAGCGGATAGAACGATCGTCGTCTACGATCCAGACAGTTTCACTACGGCTCATGTCGAAGCTGCTCCTTGTTCCAGCGGCAGGAAGATCGAGAATGTGGTGTGGCCGGGATGGCTGTCACACTCGATCAGACCCTGGTGCTGGCTGATGATGTTCTGGGTAATGGCAAGACCTAATCCCGTACCGTCCGGGCGGCCACTGACCATGGGGTAGAAAATGGTTTCCTGAAGTTCGGCCGGAATACCGGGGCCGTTGTCGATGATTTCGATCTTGCTCACCAGTCGATGGCGAACGTGGCCGATGGTGAACTGGCGCATGGCGCGGGTGCGCAGGGTGATCCGGCCAAGGCGCAATTCGTTCTGGCCGCTGATGGCCTGCATGGCATTGCGCACGATATTGAGCACGGCCTGGATCATTTGCTCGCGGTCGATCAACACGTCGGGAATGCTCGGGTCATAGTCGCGCACCAAGGTGATGCAGCCCTGGCTTTCGGCCTCGACCAGGCTGCACACACGCTCCAGCACTTCATGCACATTGGTCATGGCCAGCGATGGCAGCTTGTTGGAGCCGAGCATGCGGTCGACCAGATTACGCAGGCGGTCGGCCTCTTCGATAATGACGTTGGTGTAGTCCTTGAGACTTTCTTCAGGCAGCTCGCGGGCCAGCAATTGTGCGGCCCCGCGAATGCCGCCCAGCGGATTCTTGATTTCGTGAGCCAGGCCACGCACCAGCATCTTGGTGGTTTCCTGCTTGGACAGCTGGGCCTCTTCCTTGGTAATGCGCAACAACCGGTCACGCGGGTGTACTTCAAGCAACAGCAGGGTATCGCCCTTGCTGAGGATAGGCGTCACCGCATAGTCGACAGTCAAAGTCTGACCGGTCAGTGCAGTGAGCATCGCTTCGCGCTTGGTGAAAGGATGAGCCTGTTCGACTGCCTGACGCAGCGAACTCAATGCTTCGGCCGACTCGGTGAACAGCTCGCTGATGAATTGCCCATGGCTACGCTGCCCGCTGATGGCCAGCAGCATTTCCGCTGCCGGGTTCATGTACTCAAGTCGCAGGTCGGCGTTGAGCAGAATGGTGGCAGTGGTCAGGTTATCCAGTAACAGTCTGTGCAGCGCATCGCTGATAGTCATGAATCGTGTTGACCTCTTTTGGCACATTGCAGTCGCGCCATGCTGGTGCTGGCTGGTCTGCGCCAGCAGGAGCAAAGCCACCAATACGGTGCTGTGTCAGTGAAGTTGCAAAAAACAAACCAAGGCTCCGAAAAGAAGCGTTTTATCTGCAAAGTCGGGCCGTTTTTGCAAAGCGTGCCCGCATACGGCGCTACCCGGCCGGGCTTCCTGAACCAGATTGGGCTGTATTGTTGCGCAGGCAGTCATTGAGCGCACCAAAAAGGTGCTGGCGTTTTGGCGAGATCAGAAGAAGGGCAGGATGCTGCTTTTGGGCTCGGGCTTGTCCTTGAGCGGACACTCCGGCCGCACACCGTAGTCATCCTCCTTGCAGGGGTGAGTCGCGCGCTTTTGCGCCAGGGAAATGCGCTGCACGTGAAAGGGCTGGTTCGGTGTTTTTTCCAGCACACGGCCAAGTTCGTCGAAAATCTCTACCGACAGTTGATGCGTGCCACGATCGACATTGCTCAACGGGAACACCGGGCTGCGGCCGGCCTGGCCGACGGCAACACCATCCAGTAGCAATCGATAGCTGTGCCCGTCCTGTAGCACCGGTTCGCTGGTGACGGTAACGATCAGGTCGCCACTGGGATTGACCAGGGTGGCGTCCGGTTCGGGCACCAGAATTCTCAGCAATTGGTAATGAAACATCGGCTTTATTGCAGGTTTGGCAGGGTGGGCCTTCAAGGTCCGGGTCGGCGGCGCGCCGGTCATGTTGTTGCTGGGCGCGATGTCGACGCGGGTGGCGTTCTTGCGCGGCTGGTCGGTAAACACCCGATTACCCTGCGCGTCGATATAGGTATAGACGTCGGCCGCTGCGGGCAGCGTCAACAGCAGCAACAGGCAGGTCAGCAGACGGCGCATCGTGTGTCTGCTCATGGCTTGCCGAGGTGTACGCGCTGTACGGTCAGGGTGATGGTTTCACTCTGCTGAATGATCCGATCGCCGTCTTTCACGACCACCGCGAAGCTGTGTTCGCCGCGATCTACGTTGACCACTTGAAAGCGCGGCAGGTTGGAGGGCTGCCCGTACAGGTTGCCGTCCAGCAGCAGTTGCAGGCTGTGAGTCGGTTGCAGACGCGGCTGGATCTTCACCCCGATGATGAACGTGCCATTGTTGGCGCGTAACGCTTCGTCGGTGGGCAGGTCGGTGAGTTCCAGTACGTCATAGGCCGTTTGCGGCTGCGAGGGTGGTGCGACAGGGGCTGGTTGCGGCGCACTGTTGACGACCGGTCTGGAAGGCGTCTGCGTTTCTATGCTGTTGAGTGGCGGCAACTCGACCACTTCGGTCTTGGCCCCGTTGGGCGGCTGGTTGCTGAACGCGGTGTTACCGTTCGCATCGGTGTACTTATATATCTGCGCCAGCGCGGGCAGGCTGATCAACAGCAGCAGGCAAATCAGACTTTGACGCATGAGACTCTCGACAGCAGGGCAAGATTGGCCGTCAGCATAGAACACATCGCCCTATGCTGCGCTATCTGCCTGATGTGTCAGAGTTTCGCAGGGCAAAGGTCGGCAGTGGCCAGTACCAGCGCCTGATCGTGAATCGGGTTGGTCTGATAACGCTTCAGCGCCGCATCCAGTTGCATCTGGCAGGTTTCCGCCTTGCGCAGTGGCTGGAAGTCCGCGTAGGCCTGGAGCAGTTGGGTCTGCAGGCGATCCAGCTTCGGACGGATGTCATCGACCAGGCTGAGCCTGACTGTGTCGGGCGCTTTGCCTGCCGCGTGCCACTGGGCGAGCAGGGCGTTCTGCACCTGTTTATTGGCTTCGATCTGGGCGCGGAACAGACGTTGAACATCATCGGGGTTGAGCTTGAACTCGGCAGCGCGGGCCTGGGCGGCGTTGATCACTTGCAGCTCGCGCGGCGGATCCTCGACGGCCTTGCCGCTGTCCCACTTGCTCAGGGCAACTTGATCGGCGATGGTCAGGCGCTCGCTGATCGCTTGCAGCAGGGGTTCAAGTGCAGAAGGCTTCTGCTCGGCAGTGAAGGCGAAGCAGGAAGACATGAACGTCATTGTCAGCAGGGAAGTGGCCAGGATAAGGCGCATGGCAGTTCCATCTCGGTTCGGTGGGGAGATGCAGATTTAACTCCAGGCGACCGGGCAGAGCCAGCGTTGCGGGGTGAACAAAAGTTCACGCGGTAAACTCCGGGCAAAAAAAGACCTCCCGAAGGAGGTCTCCTGTTACGCCATCAACGCTGGCGTGGCTGGATCAGCAGCTGTAGTACAGCTCGTATTCCAGTGGGTGTACGAAGGTGCGAACCTTGATTTCTTCTTCGCTTTTCAGCTCGATGTAGGCATCGATGAAGTCGTCGCTGAAAACGCCGCCCTTGGTCAGGAACGCGCGGCCCTTGTCCAGTTCTTCCAGGGCTTCTTTCAGGCTGCCGCAAACTTGTGGGATCTCTTTGGCCTCTTCAGGCGGCAGGTCATACAGGTTTTTGTCAGCTGCGTCGCCAGGGTGGATCTTGTTCTGGATGCCGTCCAGGCCAGCCATCAACAGGGCAGCGAATGCCAGGTACGGGTTGGCCGCTGGATCCGGGAAGCGTGCTTCGATACGACGGCCGCGCGGGCTGGAGACGTAAGGAATACGGATCGACGCGGAACGGTTACGGGCCGAGTAGGCCAGCATGACCGGGGCTTCGAAGCCCGGGACCAGACGCTTGTAGGAGTTGGTCGACGGGTTGGTGAAGCCGTTCAGAGCCTTGCCGTGCTTGATGATGCCGCCGATGAAGTACAGGGCGGTATCGGACAGACCGGCATAGCCTTCGCCTGCGAAGGTGTTCTTGCCATCCTTGGAGATGGACATGTGTACGTGCATACCCGAACCGTTGTCACCGTACAGTGGCTTGGGCATGAAAGTAGCGGTACGGCCGTACGCGTCGGCAACGTTGTGCACGCAGTACTTGAGGGTCTGAACTTCGTCAGCCTTCTTGACCAGCGTGTTGAATTTCACACCGATTTCGTTCTGGCCGGCAGTTGCCACTTCGTGGTGGTGAACTTCCACGACCTGGCCCATTTCTTCCAGAGCGTTGCACATTGCGGTGCGGATTTCGTGGTCGTGGTCGACCGGTGGCAGCGGGAAGTAACCACCTTTGACGCCCGGACGGTGGCCCTTGTTGCCGCCATCGACGTCGCCGTCGGTCATCCAGGAAGCCTGTTCGGAGAAGATCTTGAACATGGAACCGGAGATGTCGGACTTGAACTTCACTTCGTCGAAGATGAAGAACTCTGGCTCCGGACCTACGAATACGGTGTCGCCGATACCGGTGGACTTCAGGTATTCCTCGGCACGGTGGGCAATGGCGCGCGGGTCGCGGTCGTAGCCTTGCATGGTCGAAGGTTCGATGACGTCGCACACCAGAACCAGGGTTGGCTCTTCGGTGAACGGGTCGAGCAGGGCGGTTTCGTCATCCGGCAGGAGAATCATGTCGGACGCTTCGATGCCTTTCCAGCCAGCGATGGAGGAACCGTCGAACATTTTGCCGACTTCGAAGAAATCGTCTTCCAGTGCATCGCGCGCAGGCATGGTGACGTGCTGCTGCTTGCCCTTGGTGTCTGTGAAGCGCAGATCAATCCATTTAACGTCATGATCTTTGATGAGTTGAACCGACTTCGACATGGTGTCCTCCGGGTGGCTAGAGACCGACTTGATAGAGTTGTGGTCCCTTGAATTTGGGTGATGCCGGCGCAAATACTCTGCCAAGGCAACCTGCCTCACAAGGGAGCAATTTGCATGCCAGTGCCCCGTGTTGGGTTTTTTGCCTCAAACGCTGGTTTTCAGGGGGCGAAAACGCACCGCGCAGGAAAAACACGCACCTTTATGGCGCTGCAATTTGGTGCGTCGACTCTTTTTGGTGCATCAGTGATTGCGTGTACGATAACTGGTTAAACCTTGAGCAATTTCCGCTATAATCCGCGCCCCCCTTTTTTGGTCGGCACCTCACGCTCCGTTTCCATGAAACTAATCGTTAAAGTTTTCCCAGAAATCACCATCAAAAGCCCGCCGGTGCGCAAGAAGTTCATCCGGCAACTGGGCAAGAACATTCGTACCGTGCTCCGTGAACTGGACGCGGACATTGTCGTGGGTGGCGTATGGGACAACCTTGAGGTCGAAACCCGGCTGACCGACCCCAAAGTGCTGCATGGCATCAGGGAGCGGCTGAGCTGCATGCCAGGCATCGCCAACTTTCTGCAGGTCGCCGAGTACCCGCTGGGCGATCTGGATGACGTGGTTGCGAAGTGCAAACTGCACTACGCCGACCTGTTGCCTGGCAAGATGTTTTCAGTGCGCTGCAAGCGCGCCGGCCGACACGACTTCAGCTCCATGGACGTCGAGAAATACGTCGGCAGCAAGTTGCGCATGCAGTGCGGCGCGGCCGGAATCGAGCTGAAAAAGCCCGATCTGGTGGTGCGCATGGAAATTCGCGACCAACGGTTGTTTGTCGTTCATGACCAACATCAGGGCATGGGCGGTTACCCGCTGGGCGCGCTGGAGCAGACCCTGGTATTGATGTCCGGCGGGTTCGATTCGACCGTTGCGGCCTACCAGATCATGCGCCGCGGGCTGATGGCGCACTTCTGCTTCTTCAATCTGGGCGGAAGAGCCCATGAACTGGGCGTGATGGAAGTCGCGCACTTCATCTGGAAGAAGTACGGCAGTTCTCAGCGCGTGCTGTTCGTCAGCGTACCGTTCGAGGAAGTTCTCGGAGAAATTCTGCAGAAAGTCGATAACAGTCATATGGGTGTAGTTTTGAAGCGTATGATGTTACGCGCTGCATCCGCCGTGGCCGATCGTCTTGAAATCGATGTGCTGGTCACTGGCGAAGCGATTTCCCAGGTTGCCAGCCAGACGCTGCCCAACCTGTCGCTGATTGACGCGGCGACCGACAAGCTGGTCCTGCGGCCGCTGGTTGCCACCCACAAGCAGGACATCGTGGACCTGGCGACTGAAATCGGTACTGCTGATTTCGCCCGGCACATGCCTGAATATTGCGGGGTGATTTCGGTCAACCCCAAGACCAACGCCAAGCGAAATCGCGTTGAGTACGAAGAAAAACAGTTCGACATGGCGATTCTCGAGCAGGCGCTCGAACGCGCGAAGCTGGTTTCGATCGATCGGGTCATCGACGATCTGAGCCGCAATGTCGATATAGAAGAAGTCAGCCAGGCGCTGGCCGGTCAGGTGATCCTCGACATCCGTCACCCGGATGCCCAGGAAGACCAGCCGTTGCAGGTGCCTGGCGTGGAGATACAGACGTTGCCGTTCTACGCATTGAACAGCCGTTTCAAGGCACTGGATGACACGCGCCAGTACCTGCTGTATTGCGACAAAGGCGTCATGAGTCGCCTGCATGCCCACCATTTGCTCAGTGAGGGACATGCCAATGTGCGCGTATATCGACCGAGCTAAGTGCCCGGGGCTGTTTGCCTGTGGCTTGCGTCACCGGCCCCCCGACACCAGTCGTCATGCCGTAACGGCTTTTGCCGACTCGAAATAGTTAATCGCTGCCTTTAAACAGTCAGCAGACCGAATCCTCTGATCGAGATACACAAGTGATCGAAAATCTACGCAACATCGCCATCATCGCCCACGTTGACCATGGTAAGACCACCCTGGTAGACAAACTCCTGCGCCAGTCCGGCACCCTTGAGCGCAACGAGCTCAACGACGAGCGCGTGATGGACTCCAACGACCAGGAAAAAGAGCGCGGTATTACCATTCTCGCGAAGAACACCGCGATCAACTGGAATGGCTACCACATCAACATCGTGGACACCCCGGGCCACGCCGACTTCGGTGGTGAAGTAGAGCGCGTGATGTCGATGGTCGACTCCGTACTGCTGCTGGTCGACGCCCAGGACGGCCCTATGCCGCAAACCCGTTTCGTGACCAAGAAGGCATTCGAAGCCGGCCTGCGTCCAATCGTGGTCATCAACAAGGTTGACCGTCCAGGCGCGCGCCCGGACTGGGTTCTGGACCAGATCTTCGACCTGTTCGACAACCTGGGTGCCACCGAAGAACAGCTGGACTTCAAAGTCGTCTACGCCTCGGCCCTGAACGGCATTGCCGGTCTGGAACACACCGATATGGCTGAAGACATGACTCCGCTGTACCAGTCGATCGTCGATCACGTTCCTGCGCCAAAAGTTGACCGTGACGGTCCTTTCCAGATGCAGATCTCGGCTCTGGACTACAACAGCTTCCTGGGCGTCATCGGTGTTGGCCGTATCGCTCGCGGTCGCGTCAAGCCAAACACTCCGGTTGTTGCCATCGATGCCGAAGGCAAGAAGCGTAACGGTCGTATCCTGAAGCTGATGGGTCACCACGGTCTGCACCGTGTGGACGTTGAAGAAGCAGCTGCCGGCGACATCGTCTGCATCAGCGGCTTCGACCAGCTGTTCATCTCCGACACCCTGTGCGACCCACTGAATGTCGAAGCGATGAAGCCGCTGACCGTTGACGAACCTACCGTTTCGATGACCTTCCAGGTTAACGATTCGCCGTTCTGCGGTAAGGAAGGCAAGTTCGTCACCAGCCGTAACATCAAGGAACGTCTGGACAAGGAACTGCTGTACAACGTTGCTCTGCGCGTTGAAGAAGGCGACACCGCCGACAAGTTCAAGGTCTCCGGCCGTGGTGAGCTGCACCTCTCGGTACTGATCGAAACCATGCGTCGCGAAGGCTTCGAAATGGGTGTTGGTCGTCCGGAAGTGATCATCCGTCGTGTAGGCGACGTGAAGCACGAACCGTACGAAAACGTGACCATCGACCTGCCGGAAGAATCCCAGGGCGCGATCATGGAGCAAATGGGTCTGCGTAAAGGCGACCTGACCAACATGGTTCCGGATGGCAAGGGCCGTGTTCGCCTCGAGTACAACATCCCGGCCCGTGGCCTGATCGGTTTCCGTAACGAGTTCCTGACCCTCACTTCCGGTGCAGGCATCCTGACCTCGATCTTCGACCGTTACGACGTGATGAAGTCCGGCGACATGTCCGGCCGTCAGAACGGCGTTCTGGTTTCGGTTGAAACCGGCAAGGCACTGACCTACTCCCTGGAAACCCTGCAGGCGCGCGGCAAGCTGTTCGTCGAGCACGGTCAGGAAATCTACGGTGGTCAGATCGTTGGTCTGAACAGCCGCGACAACGACCTGGGTGTGAACCCTACCAAAGGCAAGAAGCTCGACAACATGCGTGCTTCGGGCAAAGACGAAACCATCGCCCTGGTTCCACCTGTCAAGTTCACCCTTGAGCAGGCTCTGGAATTCATCCAGGACGACGAGCTGTGCGAAGTAACGCCGAAGTCCATCCGTCTTCGCAAGAAGATCCTGGACGAAAGCGAGCGTACCCGCGCTGCCAAGAAAGCCAAGGCTTGATACTTAGCCCGCGCTGAATAAAAAACCCCGGTCGAGAGACCGGGGTTTTTTTTTGACCTGCTGATCATCGCAATGAGGTTCAGGACTTGATATCGAGGGCCTGACGTTTGCCCGCCACGGGTGCCAGCAACAGTTCGATACGCTGCTTGCGAATCCCGTCGGCAGCCGCTTCGGCCAGGGCTGCGTCGGTGATGATGGTGTCGAACTGCTCGAGCCCGGCCACCTTGTACATGCCGAAGGTGCCGTATTTGGAGCTGGTGGCGATCAGGACGGTTTGCGAGGCGGACTGCATGGCGGCCTGCTTGACCTCGACCTTCAGCGCCGACGGTGTGGTGGTGCCGCGTTGCAGGTCCCACGAGCTGGTGGACATGAAGGCCACATCGGTCGCCAGCTGGCGCAGGGTCGCCGCTGCCAGGCCGCCGACGCTGGAGCGGTTCGGATGATCGAGCAGCCCGCCGGTGTGAATCACATCCACATGCGCAGCATCGGCCAGCGCGTTGACCACGCCGAAATCATTGGTGACCACAGTCATGCCCGACAGCGCGATGATATGCGGGACGATTTCGAGTGTGCTGGTGCCTGCGTCCAGATAGATCGTCATGTCCGGGTGCAACAAGCCCGCTGCGAGCCGCGCCATACCCTGCTTGTGCGGCAACTCCACTACGGCCTTGGACTGGTGGCTGGGCTCGCTGTGGACCTGGCTGGCGATACGCACGCCCCCGGTGACCGAGTAGGCGCGACCTTCCTGCTCCAGCTGGGCGATGTCGCGGCGGATGGTCATGTGCGAGCAATCGAACATCTCCATCAACTGATGCACGCTGAGCACCTGATGCTTGCGCAACTGACGCAGCATCAGCTCCCGGCGCTGGTCAGGGATCATAGGTGTACCGCCGGAAATGGCGATCTCCTCTTCAGTGGACATTCGTACTCCTGTACATCAATGAGCCGCCTCAGGCAGCAGGCGGTCCGCGCATCTTAGCCAATCGCTTCGGCAATGGAAGCAGTTGCAGGCTTTTTTGCGCGGTTCGGCTCATCTTTACTCCCGTCGCACTTCAACTCATCCAGTTGCCACCGTCGACGTTATAGGTCTGGGCTACGACGTATTCGCTGTCCGCTGAAGCCAGGAAAATGGCCATGCCGGTCAAATCGTCCGCTGTGCCCATGCGCCCGAAAGGCACTTGTTCGCCCACCAGCCTTTTCTTCTCGCCCAACGGCCGGTTTTCATAGCGGGCGAACAGCGCATCCACGCCGTCCCAGTGTTCGCCATCGACCACACCCGGCGCGATGGCATTGACATTGATGCCGTGCCTGATGAGGTCCAGCCCGGCCGATTGGGTCAGGCTGATCACCGCAGCCTTGGTCGCGCAATACACCGCCACCAGCGCCTCGCCCCGCCGACCGGCCTGGCTGGCCATGTTGATGATCTTGCCGCCGTGCCCCTGGGCAATCATTTGCCTGGCTGCTGCCTGCAAAGTGAACAGGGTGCCCGCGACGTTGATCGAAAACAGCCGTTCGTAACTGTCGCGGGTGATATCGACAATTGGTGCCAGATCAAACAGCGCGGCGTTGTTGATCAGGATATCCAGCTTGCCGGTCTGTGCGACCACAGCGGCGATGGCCTGATCGATGGACGACTGATCCGTGACGTCCATCCGCACCGCATAAGCGTTGGGGCCCAGCTCGGTCGCTGTCGCCTGTGCGCGCTGCAGATCGATATCGGCAATCGCCACGCGCGCACCTTCGTGAATGTACGCCTGCGCAAACGCCCGCCCGATGCCTCGCGCCGATCCGGTGATCAGCGCGCTTTTACCTTCAAGTCGTTTCATGGGTTCATCGTCCGTTCAATACAGTTGAGGGCTGGCGCTCTACTTCGGGTAGCCGGCACGTTTCATCTCGCGCTCGGTCACCGCCTGCGCGGCTGTGAGCGCCTGTTCAGTGGTGGTTTGCCCGGTCACGGCGGCAGAGAACAGCTTGCCGACCGAGGTGCCGATGGCCTGAAACTCGGGAATGGTCACGTACTGGATACCAACGTAGGGCACAGGCTTGGCCGAGGGGTGCGCCGGGTCGGCGTGTTGCATCATTTGCAGCGTGACCTTGGCGAACGGTGCAGCTTTCAGGTAAGCCTCGCTGTAGGTGGAGGCGCGGGTGCCAGGCGGCACGTTGCTGATGCCATCCGTCTCGGCGACCAGCTGGATATATGCCTTGGACGTCGCCCAGGTGATGAACGCCTTGGCCGCATCCTTGTGCTTGGAGGTAGCCGGTATTGCCAGCGACCAGGCGTAAAGCCATGATGAACCCTTGTCAGTCACTTCAACCGGCGCAGGTGCAAAGCCGATGCTGTCGACCACCTTGCTCTGTTCCTTGTCCGTCGTGAAGGAGCCGGCCACGCTGGCGTCGACCCACAAGGCGCATTTGCCGCTGTTGAACAGCGCGAGGGTTTCGTTGAAGCCGTTGCTCGACACGCCCGGCGGGCCATAGTTTTTCAGGGTGTTGACGTAGAAATTCGCAGCCTTGCTCCATTCCGGGCTGGTCAATTGCGGTTTCCATTGCTCATCGAACCAGCGCGCGCCGAATGCATTGGCCATGGTACTGAGCAAAGCGATGTTCTCGCCCCAACCGGCCTTGCCGCGCAGGCACATGCCGTAAACGCCCTTGTCGGGCTGATGCAGCTTCGCGGCGAAGTCGCCCAGCTGCGTCCAGGTCGGGTGTTCGGGCATGCTCAAGCCTGCCTGCTTGAACAAATCGGTGCGGTAATAAGTGATGGTGCTTTCGCCATAAAAGGGCAGGGCATAGAGCGTGCCCTTGACTGACAAGCCTTGGCGCACGGAGGGAAAGATATCCTCCAGATCGTAGTCCGGCGCAAGATCGGTGATTGGCTCCAGCCACTGTTTGGCGCCCCATAACGGGGTCTCGTAGGTGCCGATGGTCAACACGTCGAACTGACCGCCCTGCGTGGCGATGTCGGTGGTCAGGCGCTGGCGCAGGACGTTTTCTTCGAGCACCACCCAGTTGAGCTTGATGTCGGGATGCTGCTGCTCAAAGGTTTTCGACAGGCGCTGCATGCGGATCATGTCGCCGTTGTTCACCGTGGCGATGGTCACGGTTTCGGCAGCCTGGACGGTCAGGTTGAAAAGGGCGGCGGACACGCCTGCGGACAGGAAAAGCGTTTTCCGAATGTTCATCGTAGTGCTCTCCACCCCGCGCCTTGTCTGGCGGGAGTCATTGTTTTTGTTGTTGGCCACGGTTGAGTCACCCTGGTGGACGGCTTGATTACAGCAGCCCTCAGGGGGCTGAACAAACGCAGCGCGGATGATCGACTGATACTTTTTTAACCGGCCGCGCTCCGGCTGTCCGAAAGCAAAAAAGTATCAGTGCCGGTTTGAACGCGAGCTAGCGCTGGCTGGACGCGAGGGGGTATGTTCAAGCGTCAACAGCGCATTCATAACGATAAAAAGGGGCATCCCGTGCCTGACAGCCGAGCCGCCTTGCTCGAGCAGCGCCCTGCCGAGCTTGAGGTTATTCTCCCGCAGCCCGACCACTGCTTTCGCTGGTACGAGCATGACTATCCCTACGCACTGGCGCGCTGGAACCATCATCCGGAATTCGAAATTCATCTGATCCGCCAGGGCAGCGGCAAGCTGGTGGCCGGGGATTACATCGGTGAGTTCGCGGCAGGGCATGTGGCCCTGATCGGCCCGGATCTGCCGCATGACTGGATCGGCGATCTGGCCCCCGGTGAGCATCTGCCCGGGCGGGACGTGGTGCTGCAGTTTGATGGTGCCGCGTTGCTGGCCTTGCGCGGCACGCTGCCGGAGATAGGCGATTTGCAGCGTCTGTTCGAGCAGGCGCGACGTGGCCTCGAGTTCACCGGTGCAACAGCGGTGCAGGCCGCGCGCCTGCTTGAACAGATCGGCCCGGCTCAGGGGCTGGAGCGGCTGATTCTGTTCCTGCAACTGGTCAACACGCTGATGAAAGCGCCTGCGCAGGAGGTTCGTCTGCTGGCCAGCACCTGGTATGCACCGACCCTGGATGCGCGCAGCTCCGAACGGATCAACAAGGCGTTCGACTATCTGCTGACCGAATTGACCAGCGATATTCGCCTGTCCGTCATCGCGCAGCGGCTGGACATGAGCGATCCGGGTTTTTCACGCTTCTTCAAGCGCACCACGGGCCATTGTTTTATCGACCTGATGCGCAAACTGCGGGTCCAGCGGGCTTGCCGGTTGCTGCTGCACAGCGAGATGTCGGTGTCGGACATCTGCTTTGAAGTCGGCTATGCCAACCTGTCCAACTTCAACCGGCACTTCCGCGTGGAGATGCAGCAGACGCCCAGTGAATACCGGCGCGCCGCTGCATCGGCCTGATCAATGCTCTGCCGGTTCTTTCGCCTGCGGGGCACGGGTAACGGCATTCACCAGCTTGCCGATGGTCAGGCCCTGCAGAAGGATCGACAGCAACACCACGATATAGGTGATGCTCAGCAGCAGATCGCGTTCCGGCCCGGTCGGCAGCGCCAGCGCCAAGGCGACCGAGACACCGCCGCGCAGGCCGCCCCAGGTGAGGATGCGGATCGTGCCATGCGGCACCTTGCGCCAGCGACGCAGGAGCAGGATGGCCGGGGCCACGGTGACGAAGCGCGACAGCAGAATCGCCGCTGCCAGCAGGCTGGCCGCAATCAGGTGCTGCCACGAGAACGGCAACAGCAACAACTCCATGCCGATCAGCGCGAATAGCAGCGCGTTGAGCATGTCATCCAGCAACTCCCAGAAACCGTCCATGTAACGACGGGTCATGTCGTTCATCGCCAGATTACGTCCCAGATTGCCGATGATCAGGCCGGCCACGACCATCGCGATAGGACCGGACACATGCAGTTCAGACGCCATCGCCGAGCCGCCGATCACCAGTGCGAGAGTCAGCATGACTTCGATCTGATACTGCTCGATGCTTTTGATCATCAGGTACACGGCATAGCCGATCAGGCCGCCGAACAGCACACCGCCCACCGCTTCGTGGGCGAACAGCAGAGCCGTTTCGCCTACCGTAGGCGTTTCGCCCAGCTGCGCAATACCCAGCAGCACGGTGAACACCACCACCGCCGTGCCATCGTTGAACAGGCTTTCACCAACGATGGTGGTTTTCAGCGGTTTGGAGGCGTTGGCGGTACGCAACACACCGAGCACCGCAATCGGATCGGTAGGCGAGATCAGTGCACCAAACAGCAGGCAGTACAACGGGCTGACGTGCCAGCCGAACAGGGCAAAGATCCAGTAGGCCAGTGCGCCGATCACAGTGGTGGCAATCAGCACCCCGAAAGTCGCCAACAGGCCGATGGGCCAACGGTAGCTCCTCAAATCGCCAAGGTTGACGTGCAGCGCCCCGGCGAACAGCAGGAAGGACAGCATCCAGTTCATCAGCAGGTCGCCGAAGTCGATCTGACCGATCAATTGTTGAACGCGATCTTCCAGGCCGGGATAGCCCAGAAAGCTCAGACCCTGCAACAGCAACGA
Organism: Pseudomonas sp. NFACC10-1; assembly: GCF_900119195.1. Lineage (NCBI taxonomy): Bacteria > Pseudomonadati > Pseudomonadota > Gammaproteobacteria > Pseudomonadales > Pseudomonadaceae > Pseudomonas > Pseudomonas sp. NFACC10-1. The sequence goes on from NZ_FPJB01000012.1 coordinate 46,994, forward strand.
GAACATCAGCGCAGTGACCATCACGCCAATGGTGGGGGGCAGACCGATGAAACGGTAGTTCACGTAGGTCAGCAGCGCAGTGAGGCAGATAAAACCAGCAGCGAGTTCAAGCATCCGTCATTCCAGAGTCCGTAAGTGCAGTGTCTCGATCACCGTAACCGAGCCTGTGTTTGATGGACTGGATCTACGTCCAGACACATCTCGACACGCCACAGTGGGGTTTGCGTTGACCACGCAGAGGCGGTGATGTTGCAAAAAATGCTGGAATCACCCAGCGAAGCTGGATTTGAGACGGGAGAGGCAGGGCATTGCAGACACAAAAAAGTCAGCCCGAATGACGGTCCGGGCTGACGGGGGATGTAGCGCTGAGTGGCCTTCCTGGCAGGATCAGAATCATTGGCTGTTTCTGCATCCGCCGAGGACCTGGTACTGAACCGTGTTCAGCTTGCCTTTGGAGTCTTCGTAAGTCATCAGCTTTGGCATCACGCTACAGGTTTGCAGATCCGGGGATTTGCGGACCAGCTTGGCAATGTCCAGCTTCATTCCGTAGGTGTACTCCTTGATCTCCGGCATTGGCTTGTTATGGATGGCGGCATACTTCTGCACGCTGGCTTGGTGCTCCTTGATCACCGTAGTGGCTTTGACTTCATCAGAGGTGTAGGCGAAAGCACTGATGGGCGAAAGGATGACCAGGGCAAGTAACAACGATTTGGCTGTGCGCATTTTCTTTTGTCTCCGTTTGAATGTGGCTTAACCCTAACCAATGCGCACTAACCGGAAGGTTGCTGAAACATTACAAATCGGTCATCTCGAAGATGTCAGCTTCCTAACAGTATTGTCATTGTTCGCTCACCTTCCTGTTAGCTCCCCCTCCGTAAGCTTGTTTCATCCCTGACGAGCGCCGAGCGCTGCGCAGGTCCGACATTCAACCGATAAAGGTAACGATGATGAAACTGGTCAAATCGATGGTCTTCGCAGTAGCTGCCTTGTCCGCCAGCGCAGCCTTTGCCGACGACGGTAACGAGTACGCAAGCACAGCGGCTGACAAGATGCGTCTTGCACAGGAACTGCGCTTCAAGGAACAGAACAGCAGCAATAAAGCCGAGCGCTACGTCAATACAGACGACAACGCCGAGGCTGAACGGTCGACCAAGTCCGAAGGCTGATGCCTTTGCTGCCCGACCCGCTGCACCCCCATTCGCCCTTTGTAGCAGCTCCCTGCTCCTTTGGTCGGGGCGAATCTTTAAGCGTCCTTCGGGGCGCTTTTTTTATTCCCGTATCTACACAAATCGTTATCACGCCCGTGCTCCAGCGCCCGTGGGAGCGAGCTTGCTCGCGAAAGGGCCGGTACAGCCGCCAGAAGGAGTGCACTTGAACCAGGGAATGCCGTTCTGGACGCTCTGCGTCCTATCTTGAATGTTGGCTTGTGTTGGTCAAAGCGTGAGTCATTTTTATTGAATAGACACACGCTGCAGCGCACTTCCTTTCATATTTGTAATCCCGCTGTCACCCCGCCGTTATCTTCGCCACTTCAAGATGGTGCCCCACTGGCAGCTCTCGTACCTATAAAAAGAGCCAGGTCGACATGTTTACAACAATCTGCCGATTAGACGGAGCGCACATGACTCAACTTAAAACACTATCACTGGCCCTGTGTTCGACCCTCGCCGGTGTCGCACCGGCTGCCGTATTCGCCGAAGAGCAAAAAGAAGGCTTCATCGAAGGCAGCACGCTGACGTTACTCAACCGCAACTTCTACATGAACCGCGACCACCGCAACGGCGAGTCCAGCCCGACCGGCAATGGCTATTCCGAAGCATGGGCGCAGGGCATCATCGGTCGATTCCAGTCAGGTTTCACTCAAGGCGCCTTCGGTGTCGGCGTCGATGCATTTGCCATGATCGGCATCAAGCTCGACACCGGTGACGGCCGCAACGGCGGCCGCAGCGCATTCGACGTGCTGCCGGTCGATGGGGAAGGCCGCGCCCGTGACGAATACACCAAGGTAGGTGGCTCGCTGAAGGCCAGAGCCTTCGACACCGTCGTCAACGTGGGCGATGTGTTTCCCTCCACCCCCGTGGTTGCCTTCGGCGACTCCCGCCTGCTGCCCGAGAGCTTTCGCGGCGTTACCGCCGTCAACAACAGCATCAGCGGCCTGACCCTGCAAGGCGGTCGCCTGCACGCCATGAGCCAGCCCGTTTCCAGCAACCTGCGCGACGGTTTCGTCACCTTCTACGGCGGTGCCGTGGACTCTCCATGGGTTGCCTACTTCGGCGGTGACTATCAGGCCACCGACAGGCTGAGCCTTGGCCTCTACACCAGCCGACTCAAAGACGCCTGGGATCAGAAATACGCTTCAGCGTCCTACGTGCTGCCGCTCTCTGACGACCTGTCGCTGACCAGCAGCCTGAACTACTACAACGCCACCGACGAAGGCAAAAAGCTGCTCGGCGAATTCGACAACGACATCTGGAGTGCAAAAGTCGCACTGCAATACGGCGCACACACCCTGTCGCTTTCGCACCAGCGCAACGAAGGTGATGATGACTTCGACTACCTCCGGCAGTCCGACTCCATCTACCTGGCCAACTCCATCCAGTACAGCGACTTCAACTCACCCAAGGAGCGCTCGTGGATGGTCACCTACAACCTCGACATGTCCACCTTCGGCGTGAGCGGCCTGTCATTCATGACCCGCTACGGAAAAGGCACCGACGCCGACTACTCCAACGCCAACAGCACCTACATGCGCCGCGACGCACAAGGCAACCCGCTGACCGACCAGAAACGCTGGGAGCGCGATATCGAAGCGAAATACATCGTGCAGACCGGGTCACTCAAAGACCTGTCGCTGCGCGTGCGCCAGGCAACGACTCGTGCCACGGCGTTCGAATCGGATCTGGATGAGGTGAGGGTGATTGTGGAGTATCCGTTGAGTGTGCTTTGAGGGGGGGGATTGAGTGAGGCGTCCTTTGGTGCGCCTCTTGGTGCTAACCACGTTGTGTGAACCATCAACACCAAAGCTCGATAGGCTGACCCATGACTTTTCCAGCGCAAAAAGCTGACTGGCCATCGCTATTTCGAAAGGAGTCTCATCAATGCAGCTAATGCAAAAGCCGATGCTGCGTAAAGGCAAAACTTACTGAGACTCCACATGGCATCCATAAGCTGTTGACCTTCGGCACTTCCTCCTGAACCGCTGATTGCGCTAGCTGTGCCGCCTATAAATACTGCGCCTGAAGCCACACACAGGACCAAAAAAGCGCACGCCATTTTAAATAACGTGGCTGGGGTAAGCACATTTGAAATCCCGCCTGTTTCATCGGTGCTGATGATCCGAAAAATGACACGACCTATATAAAAAACTGCAGACAAGACACATAGGAAAAGCACCAAAGTGATCATGGAATTTACCTTGGGCAGAAAGTGTTTGATAGTCGCTCACCCCAAGATATTCTTGATGGCTGCGATAGTTTGATATCGATTTGAACGTTATTCTTCCTGTACGATCCATGCTAAGACATAAAACGCATAAATGGCGTTCTGGACAGCTTTGGACGCGAGTACAAGTTTGCATATGCCGCCCGCTATAGGCATATGCAGAATCTCTTTCGGATCGGCGTCATCAGACTTTTGATCAGTATCCGTTGCTGTAGACCGGAGAGCCTGGCAACGGCTTGCCTGTTTTAGGATCAAGAATCATGGCCTTGGCCAACTGCTCGATCAGCTCTTCAGAAGGCTTGGGCGGCGGGATGTTGGCTTCACGCTCTTCAACCCATTTCAGCTTGCCATCCCATGCGGGGAGTTTGGCTGGTGGCAGTGGGACGATTTCGTTGATTTCGGGGACGTTTGGATTGGCGTAGGACCAATCTGCTAGAAGGCTCCAGATTTGCTTATAACGTTCGGCGCGTTCCAAGTCTTCCTGCTGGCCTAGATAATACAAGCGATCATCGGGTTGGGGTCCGCGAAAGCCCTTGCTCAAAAAAGACGCAGAGGTTTCATCACCTGCCGCTGCGCCAAGTTGAAAGGCTTCCAGAGCGGCCCGATATTGCTTGGCTGTTGATAGGTGGACACCCAATGCTCCAGCTGCCTTGCCGTTACCTTGCTCTGCAGCACAACGACGCATTTGTCTTGCAATATCCGGTGCAATATCAATGGGCGCGAGTTTTTCGGCAACGTATGCTTGCGCTTGCGCACTTCCCTCATCTGCCGCTTTGCGAAAGTAGCGCAGGGACATATCCTCGTCTTGTTGTAGACCCGCCGCGCCCTTTTGAAGATAGATGGCGATCATGTAATACCCCGAAGCCACATGCGCATCTATCAGCTGTTGGCTAAGTCGTAATCTTTCCCCTCCAGTGAGCTTGAACTGGCCACGCATAGCACCGTTCTGCAGGTTGACATTGGCCTTGTAGTGGTTGTTTTCTGCCGCGATGCGGTACAGCCTTTCGATCTCGATATCGACCGTTTCATCCTGCTGAATTTGATTGTTTTTCTGCAACCAGCGCGCGTACTGAAACAGCACATCCGTTTCTGCCGAAGGGGCCGGGATTTTCTCGTGTACGCAGGTAAATGCCAGCTTGGCGTTGACTTCGCTCAACTGACTCAGCGGCGCGTCCTTCGTCCGTGAGGTAAGGGCATTGCCGGAGCTGCAGGCGGCCAACAGCAGGATCGAAAGCAACAAAGTCAAGCGCATCAGTCATGGTCCGTCATAGTAGCGTCGCGATAATAAGGTTCAACGAGCGCGCGTCGGGTTTGAGTTTGGGCAGAGATTTGCATGTGCCGATCACTGTCGACACATGTAAATCTCTGCTTGGCA
>NZ_FPJB01000012.1:54234-74530 GCF_900119195.1 Pseudomonas sp. NFACC10-1
GGCGGGATGTTGGCTTCACGCTCTTCAACCCATTTCAGCTTGCCATCCCATGCGGGGAGTTTGGCTGGTGGCAGTGGGACGATTTCGTTGATTTCAGGGACGCTTGGATTGGCGTAGGACCAATCTGCTAGAAGGCTCCAGATTTGCTTATAACGTTCCGCACGCTCAAGATCTTCTTTTTGGTCTAAGTAGTATAAGCGATCATCCGGTTTTGGGCCGCGAAAGCCTTTTCCCAGAAAAGACGCAGCAACTTCATTACCTGCCGCTGCACCCAACTGGAATGCTTCTATTGCCTCTTTGTAATTCCTATCTATCGCGAGATCCGTGCCTAACGCTAGCGCCGCACTCCCATTTCCCTGCGCGGCAGCGCAGCGACGCATCTGTCGTGCGATATCCGGAGCAATATCTATAGGCTCTAGCTTGTCCGCCACATAGGCTTGCGCCTGTGCACTTCCTTCATCTGCTGCCTTTCGGAAGTAACGCAGGGACATGTCTTCATCCTGCTGTAGCCCAGCCGCACCCTTCTGAAGGTAGATGGCGATCATGTAATAACCTGTTGCCACGTGTGCATCTATTAATTGTTGGCTAAGGCGCAAGCGTTCCCCGCCAGTCAGCTTGAACTGGCCGCGCATGGCACCGTTCTGCAGGTTGACATTGGCCTTGTAGTGGTTGTTTTCTGCCGCGATGCGATACAGTCTCCCTATCTCGACGTCGACCGTTTCATCCTGCTGAATCTGATTGTTTTTCTGCAACCAGCGGGCGTAGTTGAACAGCACATCCGTTTCTGCCGAAGAGGCCGGGATTTTCTCGTGTACGCAGATAAATGCCAGCTTGGCGTTGACTTCGCTCAACTGATTCAGCGGCGCGTCCTTCGTTCGTGAGGTAAGGGCATTGCCGGAGCTGTAGGCGGCCAACAGCAGGATCGAAAGCAACAAAGTCAGGCGCATCAGTCATGGTCCGTCATATTAGCGTCGTGATAATAAGGTTCAACGAGCGCGCGTCGGGTTTGAGTTTGGGCAGAGATTTGCATGTGCCGATCACTGTCGACACATGTAAATCTCTGCTTGGCACATGGATCTGTGATCAGTCTTCCTTGCTGTAGACCGGAGAGCCTGGCAACGGCTTGCCTGTTTTAGGATCAAGCACCATGGCCTTGGCCAGTTGCTCGATCAGCGCTTCGGAGGGCTTGGGCGGCGGGATGTTGGCTTCACGTTCTTCAACCCATTTCAACTTGCCATCCCAGGCCGGGAGTTTGGTTGGTGGCAGGGGAACGATTTCGTTGATTTCTGGGACGCTTGGGTTGGCGTAGGATAAGTTACCCAATACCTTGCCAATTTGCTTGTAACGTTGCGCTCGTTCAAGGTCCTCTGTCTGGCCTATATAATACAAGCGATCATCTGACTTAGGGCCGCGAAAACCATTCTCTAAAAAAGACGCTGAGCTCTCGTCGCCTGCTGCGACTCCTAACTGAAAAGCTTCAAGAGCGGCCTGATATTGTTTAGCCGTTTTCAAATGTACACCTAATGCTCCGGCTGCTTTGCCGTTACCTTGCTCGGCAGCACAGCGACGCATTTGTCTTGCAATATCCGGTGCAATATCAGTAGGCGCGAGTTTTTCGGCAACGTATGCTTGCGCTTGCGCACTTCCCTCATCTGCCGCTTTGCGAAAGTAGCGCAGGGACATATCCTCGTCTTGTTGCAGACCCGCCGCGCCCTTTTGAAGATAGATGGCGATCATGTAATATCCCGAAGCCACATGTGCATCTATCAACTGCTGGCTAAGGCGTAGTCGTTCCCCCCCAGCGAGCTTAAACTGACCACGCATGGCGCCGTTCTGCAGATTGACGTTGGCCTTGTAATGGTTGTTTTCTGCCGCGATGCGATACAGTCTTCCGATCTCGATATCGACCGTTTCATCCTGCTGGATCTGATTGTTTTTCTGCAACCAACGGGCGTACTTGAACAGCACGTCCGTTTCTGCCGAAGGGGCCGGGATTTTCTCGTGTACGCAGGTAAATGCCAGCTTGGCGTTGACTTCGCTCAACTGATTCAAGGGAGTGTCCTTTGTCCGTAAAGTAATGGCGTTGCTGGAGCTGCAGGCAACCAACAGCAGGCTTGAGAGCAAAAGAGTCAGGCGCATCAGTCAAAGTCCGTCATAGATGTTTCGGTGTAATAAAATTCGACTAGAGGGGCGACAGGCTTAAGCTTAAACTTGTCATTTCGAGATTCGTTGTTCTGCCTGATTATATTTTCCCAAGCTTTGAATGCTTCTTCAGGATCATCCTGCACCCCTTGCCCCTCCGTATGCAGATCCCACAACCGCCGCCGCAACGGCTGACTAAACTCCGGATGCTCATGGCAGATGTTCAGTTCGCTATCAACCATCATGCTTCGAGTGTTGATGTTGGCTGAGCCGTGTGTGGTGTAGACGTCATCGACGATCATCAGTTTGGAGTGGATGTAGACCGGCATCCAGGGTTGGCCATCCTGCAAGTCACGCGCGACCAGTGAGCAAACATGAATCTTCAAGCCTGGCACTTCCTTGGCCACCAAGTTGGAAGTTTCAATCTCCTTGGTTTTCCTGTCCATGTCCGCTTGCCATTCGTCCAGCTTTCTCTGCCCGGCCCGATCATTTGGCCCGTCCGGCCGAGGTCTGACCGGGGCTTCACTTTTCATCTCCTTGATTAGTCGCAGCTTGGTGATGGCCGGAATGGTTTCTGCCCGGCCCAGGCTGGCGAGCATTTCCTGGGTCTTGGCCGTGCCCATGCCGACCCCGTCCTTGGTGTCATTGGTGACGACAAAAAGATAAAGGGGCTCCTTGCGGCCTGCCTTGAAGTACTTCCCTGCCAGAGTCTTGAGGTGATCGGCCAGCGGCGGCCAGCGGAAGTACTGGTTTTCGATGTAGATGAACTGGGTGACGTTGTTGGCAGCCACCATGTAACCGCTCTGGATGTCTCGAACGGGCTTTTCATGGTCGCCCACGTCATCCTTGTGCTTGCGGTTGGTTTTGGGCTGGCCCACCTGAGCCTGGGTGCGCAACACTTGCATCATCAACCGCGTACCGCTCTGGAACTGGAGACGATTGGAGGTCGGATCGCAATCGCGGCAGGCGAGCAGGTCCTCGCCGGTTTCCTTGCGCCAGGCGATGGCAAAGTTCTGGTGCACATCATGGAGGATCGGCCCGGACAACATGCACGAGATGTCCTGGCGTGGCGTAGAGCCGCGCGAGCCTAGATAGGGCTCAGGCTTGGTGCCTTCTTCACGGTTCAGTGCCGAGTGTTGATCGGTGTCCCAATATTCGTCCAGCGAATTGTGACCCATGACAAAGCCGACCGCGCTGGGCAGTTCATAGTAGCCTAGCAAGCTTTTATAATGCCCGACTTACTTTGAAATTTCATAAACTTTATCTTTTAGAGAATGAGGTCAAAGCTGACTCCCATATCTGAAAAAAGTCAGCTTCCGCTATCCTTCCACTTCCAGGGTTTTCAGAAAAGCCAGCGGGGTTTGAAGGTTTCTCTTTTGTAGTGTAGCTGTAGTTCAGTTGAATCGTGATTTCCGGCTTGTTGGATGCCCCAGGAACACCAGGGTAATACCACTGCGCATTGATTTGCGTTTTATATGCGCCTTCAGACTTTTGGGTGCTGGCCTCAATTATTTCCTCCCCATCGAAGCCTTGTAAAGTCCGCTCCCCACTTTTGTATGTGTGGCTCGTATAATCTGAGTTGACTATCCATTCAGCTTCCTCTTTGGCTGTGAAAGAGGACGAGCTGATTGTTCTTTCAGATAATTTTTTGTTGGGCTCCCCCCCGTACTGAGAAGACTGAAACTGTGCTTCAAGCTTGGGTGACATTGGAAGTTTAAAGTGTATATTGACAGATTCATTTCCTGTTTTTTGTGCTATGCAACCGTTAACATAGCAAAGGGAATCAGTGTTCGCAGGATCTGAACCTGAAAACAGATTGTTGATTAGTTCTTTTATCTGAATGTCTTTTTTTAAAGTGCTATCATTACCGATCTGAAAGGAAGTATTGTCTTTCCAAGTATGAGCAGTTGTTGAATAAGTGACTTCATTTATAGGCATGCCATCTAAACCCTCGCCAGTTATTCGTGTGTGATCGTACTTGAATAATGTTGCATTTTCTGAAAGGACTTCCCGCTCTGCTAAATGCTCCTCATTATTTACGTTTTTATTTTTAATAGTCTCCCAGAATTTTTTTGAATCTAGATCAGCTCGAGGTTTCGAATAATTAGGCTCTATATCTATCGGGATGTTCTTAATTCGTAAGGCCGCTCCTGAGAAATATGTGTTTTTTGGAAAGCTTATAATATAGCGGCCCACAAAAAAAGCTTCTAATGCAATGTCTTGATTTACAGGCATGTGTTTCGTCTCTTTATTTGTTTGGAGTGCTATAAATATTGCTAGTAATATTAGTGTCGATGTGGCTGCTGTGACTATAGCGGCTCTATTTTTTTTTGTATGTTTGGTTAGCATATATCTTCCGCATCCTTTGCTAGACTTATTATGGAGTGCATCGTCATTGCTCTAGCAGTCTTGCTATCATAAGAAGTTCCGTGGTCCAAGCCCTTAAGTCGGGCGGAAAATTTTACATATCCACTTAGTTCCTCTCCAGAGTGAGTCGGAACAGTGCCATCGCCTGTGTCGTCTTGAGGCGACATTGTTGCAATATAATTATAGCTGTTATAAGCATCTTTGACCTGTGAGCCGTGAAACAAATCGTAAGATGTACTATCGCCTGTATGGCGTTGCTTTAGCGTTATATGATTTTTCCCGTTATCTGTCACCAGCTCTAAATTATTTGTAGGTTGATCGGAGATAGGGGGTGAAAATTCGCCATCCATATTTCTACCGCTTTGTAAAATCCATTCTATCTTGTTCCATGCAGGGTGATCGGGGTCCACTCCGAAGTGCGCGTATGTTGGGCTGAAATAGTATTTGCCTAGAGATGTATGGAATTTTTCCGCTAGTGTAAGATTTTTGAGATATATGTTCCATGAGTCTTTTACAGCTTCATCATCCAGCGCTCGTGGATCAATCAGTTTTGGATTTATTAAGCGCCACCACGTAGAGCTTTTAGAATAAATTTCCTCATAAGGGTTGTCTTTTACAGGTAGGGCCATCAAGCTTGGTCCATTTTTTGAGCCAAACTTAGCTGTAAGCCATTTGTTTCCATACAGTTGGTTTGGTAAGAGCTGTAATGGACCTGGTGATGTAAAGATAGGTGTGACTTGACTTGCGCTTGCACCTATTGATAGTTTACCTATTATATCCTCCCACCCGGCTCTCACTCGTCTATATGCCGTTCCAGCACCAATCGTGGGCTGTACGCCATGTATTATTCCAAGAATATCTTCTGGGCTTTTTTGTGCGCAGCGCCTTGCGACCAGTCCGCCCATAGAATGAGTGACTAGTATTACTTTTTTGCATTTAAGCTTCAGTCTCGTCTGACAGTCTTTCAGTACAAACTTAATGTAGTTAGAAAGCTCACTTGCAGAGTCGTCATTGCTTCTTAACCAGTTGTAGCCGCATGCATAGACAGGGTAGCTCCAGTTAGATGCGCTTTTTAGGTCATCAAATTCGAGTGGTATGTATCCCTTTAATGTGTCAATTTCAGATTCAAACGCAAGGAAGGCCCCTTTCAGCTGTGGTCGAGATTGGCCGCGAATGAATAATGTTCTTAACTCTGTTTCCAAAAAGTTCAGGATACTACCATATCCGTAGTCTCCGAGAATTACCGTACCCCATCCTCGTTTTTCCATTTCTAGCTTTGGCAGAATGCAGTTTTCTAGGTTGAGACCCGAAAAGTCGGGCTCACCAATATCTCTGGGTACCTTTGTTTGATCTGGATCAAGTAGGGTTTTTTTTTGTGCTGCATTTAATCGGTTAAATCCTCCCAAGGCTACATACATTCCCATCCACTCTAAGTTGTCAGGGAACCAACTCCATTTGCCTTCTAATTTATTAACAAGCTTTCTATTGTCTTTGCCCGTCGCTAGCAATGGCGTTCCCATTATTCCAGGAACAAAAATAATAGGTATGGCTTGCCTAGGGCTAATGTAGACCATGTCGTCCTCGCAACCGAAGTTTTCCAATGACGCGGTCGCACATTCGCGGCCATCCTCTCCGATCTCGGTCGTGAGTGGTACTTTTTTATCATCCATACATCCTCCTTGATTACTCAATAATCTTGAACAGGTATTTGCCTATGAAATCACTTTTCTGCTGCTGAGCGCGGCCATTGGCGTCTGTAATACCACTGATAATGGTGCCGTCATCACGATGGATCTCGTATTTCACATTTCGGGCAACATCTCCATTTTGATAGTTTACGACTATCCTTTTTTCAAAATTCGTCTTGGGCATTGCGTTATAGCTGTGCGACAGACTGGTCGGTCCACTAAACGTCTTCTTCGCCCCTTTGACATCAATCGTCCCCGGCGCATGAATCTCGATATTCCCGTCCTTGATGCGGATGTAGCCGCCACCGCTGGTGAGCAGGATGCCTTCCTGTGCGGCGATTTCTATTCCAGCAGCGGTCGAGGTGATCTTTACCCCTTGCTGCGCGGTCAACTCCATCGCATCACTTTGCGCCTGCAACTCGATCTTGCCTTTGGCCACAAACAGCTTGGCTCCGGCGTTCTGCGCGAACAGGCTGATGCTTTGCGCGACGCTGGCCAGCAGGGATTTGCCGCTAGCAATGCTGACGTCTTCGCCGGTGCTCAGGGTCAGGTGTTTGCCGCTGTGCAGGTGCGTGCTTTTCGGCGTGGCAGTGGCGATGTCGGCGGGGGAGGAGGCGATCAGCAATGGCTGCTGGTAACCCGGTGTCTTGCCTCGTCCGCCGCTGCGGATCGCCCAGGCGGTGTCACCGCCGTTGCGTTGTTGTTCGCCGGGGCCTTGGCTCGGGGCGCCGTCGTCGCTGCCGTAAGTCACGTCGGCATCGCTGTTGAGCTGGGTCAGGCTGTCCAGGCCTTCCTGCATGGGCAGGGCATTGTGCTGTTGCGCGGTGTCGGACAGGGTCTTGACGCGTTGCTCGCTGTTTTTCAGTTGCTGCTGCGCTTCGCTGGCATCGATCTGTGCGCCCTGGGCACCGCTGCGTTTCCAGGTGCTGAGGTAAAGACCCTGCTGGGCGCGCAGGGCACCGTAAGCATCGGTGCGCAGTTCAAACCCGGTACCGCGCAGACCGCCGCGATTGTTGCCGCGCTGGTCGATCAAATAACCGAGGTTAAGCTGGGTATGCCCGTGGCTGCTGTGGATCTGGGTGCGGACCTGGCCGGTCGAGTCGTCCATCACCCACTGGTTGAAACCACCGCCGCCGACTTCCTTGCTTTTGTAGCCTGCCATCAGACCGCTGGAGTGCCAGGCGGGTTTGTGGCCGCCGTAGACCTGGCCCATGACCAGTGGCCGATCAATGTCGTTATCCAGAAAGGTGATGACCACTTCTTCACCGGCACGCGGCACATGCACACTGCCCCAGTCCGGACCACTGCTCGGTTGCATCATGCGCAGCCAGCAGGAGCCCAACTCGCCATCCTGAGACAGGCGGTCCCAGTGAAAGCGTACGCAAATCCGGTTCAAGGTGTCGGTAAACACTTCATGGCCGCTGGGCGTAACGACCACTGCGGTCTGTTGGCCGAGGCTCTTGGGTTTGAAATGCTCCGACGGGCTGCGAAACGGTGCGCTGTGCAACTGGCCTTCAACGCGATTGAGGAAGAAACCGTGGCTGCCCACGCCCAAGGTGTCCGCTACCTTGTTCACAATGCCAAGCCCTGATGGCTCAGGACGAACAGATCTGAACAGCGCCGCCAGGCTCCCCGGCACTTCGCGTCTCTCCTTGGCCAGCGGCAAATTGCTCTCGGCGAACATCTCGACTTCGATCAGCAAAAACTGGCGCTCTTCAGCCGCCTTGCGTTCGTACAGCGGATGCTGGGTCAGCTCGAACCAGCGTCCGGCTTCCATCTGCCGCACGCCGCTTTGACCTTGCACACGACGTGCCTGGGATTCACGCTGTTCGATCTGTACGCGGCTCAGCCATTCGCCGCGGTCCTGCTTCTGCCAGCCGTACTGGCCCTGATACTCGTAACGCTCCAGCGCCTGCGGGGCCGAAGCGGCCTGTAGGGCAGGCATCACGGTTTCGCGTGGCTGGCCGTGGGCCAGGTAATCGACACTGCGCCAATGCAGCTTGCCGCTCAACAACTGCGAACCGCTGCTCCACTGGGTAATGCCATCCTGTTTTTCAGTGGCGTTCTGGGTGTGAAAGCGAATGCTCTGCGGTGCCAGCGTGGGCAGGGTGTCGACGGTGTCAGTGAAGACAATGCAGTGCTTGTCCGCTGTGTGCTCGACGTACCAGAAAAGACCTTCCTGCTCGCACCAGCGCTGCACGAAGTTGGCGTCGCTCTCGTTGAACTGAGTAACGTAGGAAAGAGGTGCATATTCGCGACGCAGGTCCAGGCGATAATTGCCCTTGGCCTGTTCGTACAGTGAGAAAACGGCTTCAAGGATCGCCGGCAGGTTTTTGTCCTGCCAGATGCGGCAGTCGAGTCGGTATTCGAGCAGGCTGAACCAGGGCGCGAAGACCAGTTGCCAGTCGTGCAGACCGCCGTCATTGCCCAGGTAGCGCACGCTCTCGACCAGGCCATGACGCTGCGCGGGAGAACCGTCATCGCAGAGGATTGCCAGGCTGACCGGCTGGCCGATGAGTTTTTCAGGATCGTATTCGGTGTCCTGCACCACCACGTCGAGGGTGTAGCGGGGCACGCGGCCGATGCGCTCGACCCCATGCATGCGCAGGGCCTGGAGCTGATGCTCGCCCAGCGGCGTGGTGAGTTGCAGCAAGCGTCCGCTCTGGCTGAGAGGTGTGCCAAAGGTCAGGTCCATTGTGTAACTCCTTTACTTGCGCAAACTGTACGTCCTGTCTTTCAAATGGCCACTTCGTGTGGCGAATTGAAAAGAAACACAACGTTCAGCGTCGATCCTGTTTGCCGCCGATGCGCAAGCGACTGCGCTGTTAGTTGCCGATCCGGGGAGTGAGTTCCCACACTGGCGGGAAATTCATGATCTTAAGTATCTTCGGCGCAACGCGTTCTGCGCTGGGTGATAAGGCTGCATTTCAACACATTTGGCAACTAGTTAGTAACGTGTTCCATGGTTCGAAATATCATTGCTCAAGGCTGCGGTGTCTACCTGAATTGTTCGCCAGCAGGTGTGCTGCGTTTCTGGAAATGGAGTAAGACTTTGGCTACAGACAGTGCCGACTGCGCTGGGCCAGTTGACGGTAACATCAGCTGGATCAGCGCAATTTTTACTTAAAAACCTATTTCAACGCCTCAACCGCCTCCTCATCCTCCCGCCGATGCGCCCACTGATACAACGCCGGCAACACCAACAACGTCAGCGCTGTCGACGACAGAATCCCGCCAATCACCACCGTCGCCAGCGGTCGTTGCACTTCGGCACCAGTCCCGGTAGCGAGGGCCATGGGGATGAAGCCCAAGGAAGCGACCAATGCGGTCATCAGCACCGGGCGCAGGCGGGTGAGGGCGCCTTCGTTGATGGCGTTGTGCAGCGAGTGGCCTTGTTCGCGCAGGCTGCGGATGAAGGCGATCATCACCAGGCCGTTCAGCACCGCCACACCCGACAGTGCGATGAAGCCCACGCCTGCGGAGATCGACAGGGGAATATCGCGCAGCCACAGGGCCATGACGCCGCCGGTGAGGGCGAACGGTATGCCGGTGAACACCAGCAGGCCGTCCTTGAGGTTGTTGAACATCATGAACAGCAGCGCCAGTACCAGCAGCAATGCCACCGGTACGACGATTTTCAGGCGTTTGGCGGCCGATTGCAGTTGTTCGAACTGGCCGCCCCAATTGGTCCAGTAGCCCGCTGGAATCTGCACGCCGTTATCGATAGTGGTGCCCGCTTCTTCGACAAACGAGCCAAGGTCCCGGCCGCGCACGTTGGCGCTGACGATGACCACACGTTTGCCATTCTCGCGACTGATCTGGTTCGGGCCGAGCACCAGGTCAAGGCTGGCGACCTGGGACAGCGAGATGAAGCTGATCTGCTGGTTGCTGTTGGCGCTCGCAGGCACCGGAATGAGCAGGCTGGAGAGCCCGTTTACATCGGTGCGCAGTTGCTCGGACAGGCGCACCACCATGTCGAAGCGGCGGTCGCCCTCATACAACGTTCCCGCCTGACGACCGCCCAGCGCAATGGCGATGGCGTCCTGCACATCGGCCACGTTGAGGCCGTAACGCGCGGCCTTGTCGCGATCGATGTTGATGGTCAGTACCGGCAGGCCGGTGGTCTGTTCCACTTTCACTTCTGAAGCGCCTGGCACTTTTTGCAGGGTGGCGGCGATTTTTGCGGCGGTCTGGTTCAGCACGTTCATGTCGTCGCCGAAGACCTTTACCGCGACATCGCTACGCACCCCCGAAACCAGTTCGTTGAAGCGCAACTGGATAGGCTGGGACAGTTCGTAGTTGCTGCCCGGCACACTGGCGGCGGCCTTTTGCAGGTCGGCGATCAGCGTTTCGCGAGACTTGTCCGGGTCAGGCCATTCGCTTTGGGGCTTGAGCATGACGTAGCTGTCGGAGATGTTGGGCGGCATCGGGTCGGCGGCGATCTCGGCGGTGCCGGTGCGGGCGAACACGCGCTGCACTTCCGGGACTTTTTCGATGATGGCTTTTTCCAGACGCTGCTGCATGTCCACCGACTGGGTCAGGCTGGTGCCCGGCACCCGCAGGGCCTGCAGGGCGAAGTCGCCTTCGCTCAGGCTCGGGATGAATTCGCTGCCCATGCGGCTGGCGGTGAAGCCGGACAGCACGATCAGCACCAAGGCCATGCCGAACGCTATTGAGCGATGCCCCAGCACCCAGCTCAGTATCGGTGCGTAGCGCTGGCGAGCGGTGCGCATCACAAAGCCTTCTTCTTCTTCCTTGACCTTGCCGGTGACGAACATGGCGATCGCGGCAGGCACGAAGGTCACCGAAAGAATCATGGCGCCGAGCAGGGCGATGACCACGGTGAAGGCCATCGGGTGGAACATTTTGCCTTCCACTCCAGTGAGGGCGAAGATCGGCAGGTACACGACCATGATGATCAACTGACCGAAAATCAGCGGCCGACGCGCTTCTCTGGCGGCGGCGAAGACCTCATGGAAACGCTCGCTGCGGGTCAGCATGCGGCCGTGCTTTTGCTGGGCATGCGCCAGCCTGCGGATTGCGTTTTCGACGATCACCACCGCGCCATCGACAATGATGCCGAAGTCCAGCGCACCTAGGCTCATCAGGTTGGCGCTGACCTTGTTGGTGAACATGCCGGTGAAAGTGAACAGCATGGCCAGCGGAATCACCATGGCGGTGATCAGCGCAGCACGGATGTTGCCGAGGAACAGAAACAGAATCACGATGACCAGAATCGCGCCTTCGATCAGGTTCTTTTTCACTGTAGCGATGGCTTTTTCGACCAGGTTGGTGCGGTCGTAAACCGTTACCGCTTCGACGCCTTCGGGCAGTGTGCGATTGATGTCGGCGAGTTTGGCAGCCACCGCCTGCGATACCGTCCGGCTGTTTTCACCGATCAGCATGAACACGGTGCCGAGCACCACTTCGCGGCCATTTTCGGTGGCGGCACCGGAGCGCATTTCCTTGCCGATGCCGACCTCGGCCACGCTGCTGATTCTGATCGGCGTGCCCTGCACGTTGGCAATGACGATGTTGGCGATGTCATCCACGGTGCCCAGTTGACCCGGTGCGCGAATCAGTAACTGCTCGCCGCCGCGTTCTATATAGCCTGCGCCGACGTTGGCGTTGTTGCGCTCCAGCGCTGCCACCAGATCGTTCAGCGTCAGCTTGTAAGCGGCTAGTTTTTTCGGATCAGGCGCGATCTGGTACTGCCTGGCGAAACCGCCGATGGTGTTGATCTCGGCCACGCCCGGTACGTTGCGTAATTGCGGCTTGATGATCCAGTCCTGAATCACCCGCAGGTCGGTCGGCGTGTACGGCGTACCGTCCTCCTTCAGCGCGCCCTCGCGCGCTTCGACTGTCCACAGGAAGATCTCGCCGAGGCCGGTGGAGATCGGCCCCATCATCGCATCGACGCCTTCCGGCAACTGGTCCTTGGCGATCTGCAGGCGCTCGCTCACCAGTTGGCGGGCGAAGAACAGGTCGGTGCCGTCCTCGAAAATCACCGTGACCTGCGACAGGCCCGAGCGTGACAGCGAGCGCGTCTGTTGCAGGCCGGGCAGGCCCGCCATGTTGGTCTCGATGGCGAAGGTGATGCGCTGTTCGGTTTCCAGCGGCGAGAAGCCGGGTGCCGACGTGTTGATCTGCACCTGTACGTTGGTGATGTCGGGGACGGCATCGATAGGCAGTTTCTGGTAACTGGCAATGCCCAGCCCAGCCATGAGCAGCACAGCAAGCATCACGACGATGCGCTGTTCAATCGCGAATTGAATCAACCGTTCAAACATGGGGGTGTACTCGTGGGACGCAGATCAATGGGCGTGCTCGGCGGAGCCTTTGCCCAGCTCCGACTTGAGGATGAAACTGCCCGCGGAGGCCACTTGTGTGCCGGCCGCCAGGCCCTTGACGATTTCCACGTGGCCACCATCGCGGCGGCCCAGTGTCACCGGCGTCAGTTGAAACCCTTCAGCGTTGCGCACGAAGACCGAGGGTTTGTCCTCGACCGACTGGATCGCCGTTTCGGGAAGACTGACCGCCACACTGGCCTGCTCGGCGGCGACTTCCACCGACACGAACAGGCCGGGACGCCAGGCACCCTGCGGGTTGGCAAGGATCACGCGCACGGCCGCAGCGCGGGTCTGCTCGCCCAGCAGGCTGCCGACGTAGCCGACTCGTCCTTCGACCCGGGCATTCAGGTCGGGCGCACTGACGATGACCGGACGACCGACCACCACCTTGTCCAGATCCCTGGGCGCTACGCCGAAGGTGGCCCAGACACGCGACAGGTCGGACAGCGTGAAGGCGTTGCTGGCCTCGCTGACCATCTCGCCGATGCCCAGGTGCTTCTCCACGACCACGGCATCAAACGGTGCGATCAGCTCGTAGCGGCTTCCCGCCGAAGGATGGGTGCTGGCACCGATGGCGCTGATCTTCTGCCGCGCGTTGGCCAGGTTGATGTCAGCTTCCTGAAAGTCCTGACGGGCCTGCAAGTAATCCTGCTCGGCCGAGATTCTGTCTTCCCAGAGCTTCTTTTCGCGTTGCAAGGTCAGGCGCGCCAGTTCCTGACGTCGTTGTGCAGCGTTCAATTCGCTGCGTTGATCGGAAATCTGCTGGCTGGCAATCACCGCCAGCACCTGGCCCTTCCTCACCGATTGACCCAGATCGACCTTCACCGCTTCGACCACGCCGCTGACCCGCGGCACGACATGCGCAGTGCGGTCTTCATCGAAGCGGATTTCACCGGGGAAGGTCACGGTCGTGCTCATCTGCCGGGGTTCTGCGGTGGCCAGCTCGATGCCTGCCGCCTTGATCTGCCCGGCAGTCAGCTCGATGTGTCCCTCATCCTCTTCGTGAGAAGCTTCCGAGGCTGCGGCGTCCGATTTTTTCGCCTCGTCGGCGTGGCCTGGCTCTTCAGCATGGCCCTGCCCGGATTCATGCGCGTGCTCATCGGCTGACGGTTCTGGTCCGGCTGCGAACGGCAGCCTCTGCGGGTTCAGGGTCAGACTGCCCAGACCAATGATGACCACCACCGCCAGCGCGATGGCAATGCTTCGTTTGTTGTTCATGAAGGCTCCCGGCGATCAGTTGCGTGCAGCACTTTTGGATACGCTCGATACAGGCGGAAAAGGAAAGTCAGGGGTTGAGGCTGAAACGGTTGAGATCACCGTGGATTCGCTCGATGGCGACTCTGGCGTCGGTGGCGGTGGCCAGCGATTCGAGGTACTGGCTGCGCGCCGAGATCAGCGTTCGTTGCGCGTCCAGCACTTCGAGAAAGCCGAACTTGCCCATCTCGAAACCGCGCGTTGCCGTGTCGACGGCACGTTGCGCGGCGGGCAGGATCACGCGGTCGAAGGACTCGACTTCCTGCGCGGCGGTGTTCCATTGATCGAGGGCTGACTGCGTCTGGGTGCGCAGCTTCAGTTCGACGGCGTTACGCAGGTCGCGCGACTGATCGGCACGGCGTGATGCCGCGAGCACGTTGCCCTGGTTCCGGTCGAATAGCGGGAGCGGCATCGACAGGCCCACGACGTTGACCCGCTCGCGCTCTTCGCGGCTGTACTGGCTGCCGACGCTGACGGTCAGGTCAGGGATGCGCTTGGCGCGCTCCGAACCCAGCGCGGCTTCGCGCTGCTCGATCTGGGTCTGCGCCAGGCGCAGCTCGGCGGACTGATTGAGGGCGGTCAGTAGCTTTGCGCTCGGTGGCAGCTTGCCTGGCGACAGGTCGCTGTAGTCCAGGTGCTCGAAAGAGGCGAGCGGCGAACCGGTGGTGCGCGCCAGTTCCCGGTTACTGCTGACTTTCAAGGTCTCGGCGCGGCGTACCAGCAGGTCGGTTTCGGCCAGTTGTACCTGGGCGCGTGTGGCTTCCACCGGTGACACCTTGCCTGCCCGAACACGCCCCTCGGCAACCTGCAGGCCGCGTTCGGCCAGTGCTCTGGACTGGCGCGCCAGGTCCAGACCTGCCTGCGCCCGCGCCGCTGCGTAGAACGCCTGAACCACTTCGGCCCGCAGTTCGTTGCCGCGACGCTCCAGCTCCAGCCGGGCGGCGTCTTGGCCCTTGCTGGCGGCCTCGATGCGCGCCCCGCGCTTGCCGCCCAGTTCCAGTGCCTGGCTGAGCATCACGGTGGTGGTGCTGGTCTCGCGGCGGGTGTCTTCCACTTCCCATGACACGGTCGGGTTGGGGATCAGCCCGGCCTGTTGCCGATCACCCTCGGCAACGCCGATCTCCCACTGGGCTGCGGCAAGTTCCGGGTTACGGGCGAAGGCTGCCTCCAGTGCCTGAGCCAGGCTGATGCCTTGGGCTGCGGCGATGCCAGGGGCAACAAGCGGTAACAACACCAGGCACAGTGCGGCGACTCTCATAGCGCACTCCCTGCCAATCGATCTATACGCTGAGCGCGCACGTTATTCTCCAGTCGCATGACTCACCCCATCGAAAGCAAAAAACAAACAGGCACCAGGGCGCTGAAGTTGGCTGAGGGGACTTTATGCAACCGGAGTTATCAGAGGGATTGCTGCAAAATTACGATTTTGTTATCCAGCGGGATGGGCGTTTCTTTTCAGTACACTGCACGGCATCGTCATTCATCGTTCATCAAACAGGAAGCCTGGTTATGCGAATCCTTGTCGTCGAGGACGAGCCAAAAACTGCCGAATACATGCATCAGGGGCTGACCGAAAGCGGCTATATCGTCGATATCGCTGCAACCGGCCTCGATGGTCTCTATCTCGCGCAGCATCAGGCTTACGATGTGGTGATACTGGACGTGAACCTGCCGGAGATGGACGGCTGGGAGGTGTTGAGCCGCCTGAGGAAGACCGTCAGTACGCGCATCATGATGGTCACTGCACGAGGCCGTCTCGAAGAGAAGGTCAAGGGCCTGGAAATGGGCGCCGATGATTACCTGGTCAAGCCATTCGAGTTTCCCGAGTTACTGGCACGGGTCCGCACGCTGATGCGCCGCAGCGAGCAGACCACCACGTCCAAGGTGTTGCAGGTCGGCGATCTGGAGCTGGATCAGGGGCGCCACAGGGCATTCCGTGGCAGCCAGCGCATCGACCTGACGACCAAGGAGTTCGCGCTGCTGCACCTGTTGATGCGGCACAGCGGCGAAGTCATGTCGCGCACCCAGATCATTTCTCTGGTCTGGGACATGAACTTCGATTGCGACACCAATGTGGTGGAGGTGTCGATCCGCCGTCTGCGGGCGAAGATCGACGATCCGTTCGAGACCAAGCTGATTCACACGCTGCGTGGCGTCGGTTACGTACTGGAAGTGCGTGAATGAAGCTGACCCGTCTCTCGACACGCCTCGGATTGACGGTCGCGGCGCTCATCGGGTGTCTGGTGCTGGTCATGGAAATGCTTGCCTACACAGCCATTTCCCGTCAGCTCGATATACGTGCCGAAGACAGTTTGAGCGAGAAGTTCAGGCAGATCGAACACAGCATGAGCGAGGGGTTTCTGGGCATCGAGGACATCGTCCAGTACCCGCACACGCTGCGTGACCAGATCGTCGGGCATGACAGCTTCTCGCTGACCATTCTCGACGCGGGCAACCCTCGGCAAGAGCTGATGAGCGTTGGTAACGTAGAGGGGCGAAATCTGCCGGTTCCCGATACCGATGCGCTGCCGCCAGGCTTTCAGGAACTGAAATCCGCCCAGGGCCACAAGATTCTGCTGGGTTACAGGGCCGTACGCCTCAAGACCGGTCAGGACGTGCTGGTCAGGCTGTCCATGGACAGGGAAAGCGACACCGCGCTGTTGCACGCTTACGTCAGATCGACCTGCATGGCCTTGCCGGTGATTCTGTTGCTGGTCGGCTTTGGCGTCTGGTGGGTGGTGCGTCGCGGGCTCAGGCCGCTGCGGGCATTCAGGAAAGTCACCGCGCTGATCTCGGCCCGCGACCTGTCTCATCGCATGAAAGTGAAGGGGCTGCCTGACGAGTTGCGCGACCTGGCACATGCCGTCAACTTCATGCTGCACAGGCTGGACGGCGATGTGCAGCAATTGGCGCAGTTCTCGGACGACCTCGCGCATGAGCTGCGCTCGCCGATGAACAACCTGATGGGTCGGGCGCAGGTCACGCTGTCCAGGCCGCGCCCGTCGGAGGAATACAAACAGGCGCTGGAATCCTGCAGCGAAGAGCTGGAGCGCATGTCGCGCATGATCAGTCAGATGCTGTTTCTGGCCAGCGTCAGCCAGCCCTCAGCGCCATTGCCGGTTGAGGTCATCGACCTTCGCGAGGAGGCAGACAAGGTCGCCGAACTGTTCTCCTCCTCGGCGGAGGATCGCGACATCACCCTGCAGGTTCATGGGCACGCCAGGGCGACCGGGGACAGGCTGATGATTCAGCGAGCGATTTCCAATCTGCTGTCCAACGCCATTCGCCATGGTCTGTCCGGCAGCGTCATTACCCTTACGCTTGCCACGCACGAAGATGAAGTGTCACTGGCGGTGCGCAATGCGGGGGATGGCATTGATGCCGAACACCTGCCGCGCCTGTTCGATCGTTTCTATCGGGTGCATGTCAGCCGCGCGCGACAGCAGGGCGGGACCGGGCTTGGGCTGGCGATTGTGCGCTCCATCATGAGCCTGCATGAAGGGCAGGTGACGGTGCAGAGCGAGCCGGGCCAATTCACCACGTTCAGCCTGATCTTTCCTAAACTGGTGTAATGCGTCAGGTTGGTGGTCGTTCTTCAAGAACCTTTCGCTGACCCCCTGCTCATAGTGTGTGAGCGGGTATTGCCCGGATGCTTCAGATGAAGCTGAACCTATAAGGATGGACGTATGACAGTTGCTTTCTGGTGCGTGCTGGTCGCGATCCTGCTGCCGATTATGTGTGCCGGTATCGCCAAGTTCGGCAGCGGCAAATTCGGCAGTGGGCATAATCATGATCCGCGTGCCTTTCTCGACAAGCTGGAGGGGTTCCCGCGCCGCGCGCATGCTGCCCAGTTGAACAGCTTTGAAGTGACCCCGGCGTTTGCCGCAGCGGTGATCATTGCGCACATTGCCGGTAACGCGCAGTTGGTGACCATTGATGTGCTGGCGGTACTGTTTATCACCAGTCGCCTGCTGTACATCATTTTCTACCTGGCCGATCTGGCCGCACTGCGCTCGCTTGTCTGGCTGGTGGGCATGGGCTTGATCATCGCGTTGTTCGGGGTATCGGCTTTCCCGGCCGCTTCCTGACAGGCTGTTCGCGACGCTGCCGATCATGCGCAGCGTCGCGACCTGATCAATCGTCTGGCTGGACTTTCTCGAGTTCGGTCTGCGCTTCCTGCAATTCCTTGCGCGAATCGGCGAGCTTGTCCTTGCGCTTGTTGATCTTCTCCGGATCGCCCTTTTCCATGGCCTTGTTCAGGTCGGTCTGACGGCGACTGACTTCCTGCTTGGCGTCGAGCACCTTTTGCTTGCGCTGTTTGATCAATGACGTTTCGGTGCAGTTGGCGTTGACCTCGGCGAGTGCCTTTTCAAGGCCGGCCTGTTCTGCCTTGTTGCCCTCGGTCTTGGCATCCTGAATCTTGCTGCTGATCTCCTGGCTTTTGATCTGGCATTCGGACGGCACCGGGGCCTGAGCGTCTGCGAACACGGTTGTGGCGAGCAGCGTGCAACTGGTGAAAAGAATCAGTGGTGATAAAAACTGCATATGAACTCCGTTTGAATACGGACAGAAAAATGAACGTCCGCTACTTAAAACCTGAAATGCTCTGTGCCTGCAATTGCTGGCTCAGTGCCTGTACCTGCGGGTCCTGAAAAAAAGCCCTGAGCCTGGTTGCGCGACCAGGACCGATGCCTGGCTCTGCTTGCCATTGCTCCACACTGCGTTCAGCCAGCTCGTGCCAGTTGTCGGGGAGTCTGGCGCCTCCGGTGGGCGGCAGTCCGATGGCCTTGAGCCATGTCTGAAACGGCCGTTCGCGTGCGGTCTGCAGGCTGTTGAGCAGTTTAGCGCTACTGCGTTCAGCGAAGCCGGGAATGTTAGCAAGCTCAGCATGATTCAGGGTCATCCAATCGAGTAAGCCCATGATTTGGCCGTTCTCGATAAGCGTGTTCCAGGTCCCTGGACCCACGCCGGGCAACGCCAGGCCTTTCTTGCCGCTGAGCCATGCCAGTCTGGCGCGGAACTGGCTTTCACAGCCCGGTGTGGCTTGCCAGCAGCTCAGTTCATGAAAGTCTTCGGCTCGCGGAATGATTATGTCTGCTCGTTCGGCAGCACGGGTCACCACGCCGTCGAGTCGTGGGATCGTCAACCCGGCCAGGCTCACGGCGATCTGATCGCCAGGCCTGATATCCAGTGTTTGCCAGCGCCGCAGCGAGCCCGTGCTGATGCGGCTGACGGTACGGTCGTCGAGGCGTACCGGGGTCAGCTCCAGCACCGGCGTAATTCTGCCACTGCGGCCGATCTTGAAGTTGACCTTGCGCACCTCGGCCAGTGCCTGGGCGTAGGGATGTTTCCAGGCGGCGATCCAGTAAGGCGCACTGGCTTGCCAGCGTTGAGCAGGTGGACGTTGGCCTTGACGCATTATCACGCCATCGGTGGCGAACGGCAGGGGATTGCGATACCAATGCTCGCGCCAGCGTGCGGCCTTGGCGTAGTTTTCCAGTGGGTGCGAATAGGCCGCGCTGTCCTCAAAACCCATGGCTTGCAGGCCTGCGAGACGTTGCGCCATATCGCCAGGCCCGTTCGGCCAGTCCCAGACGAACAGCCCGATGGCGTCGGCCTGCTGCGGGCTGATCGTCTGCCGCGCCAGCAATCCCGCGACCTTGCTGCGCGCGTTGACGCTGCCGGATGCTGACTGAATATGGTCGTCCAGACGCCAGTACAGCTCGCCTTGTAATATTGCGGAGTCAGCCTGGGGCAGGTGCTGAGGAATGGCCTTGATCAGTCGCGCCTGCGAGGTCCAGTCCTGCCCCTTGCGCCCGTCACCACGACTGATCGCCTGCACAAGCTGGCCGTTTTCGTAGACCAGGGTGACGGCTACGCCATCGACCTTGGGTTGAATCCACAGATCGTTGCGGCCCTTGAGCCAGTCCTTGACGCTGCTTTCGTCGGCCAGCTTGTTGACGCCCGTGTGCGCAACGGGATGAGGCAACGGGCCGACTGCTGTCTTTAGCGGATCGGCCTCGGGGGTGGAAACGGCAAAGCACGAGCGCCACAGGCTCAGCTTCTGCCGCGCCTGATCGTAGAGCTCGTCCGGAATGGGCGAAATGCCCTGGCGGTGGTAGCTGTCGTCCCACGCAGCCATCTGCTGTTGCAAGTTTGTGACCTCGCTGCGCGCCTTGGCTGCAGACCAGTCAGGGCATTGACTGGCATGGCCGAGGCCGGGCAGAAGAAACACAAGAGCGAACGTCATCAGGCGACTGGTGGGCAGCATCGAAGCATCCTTGCTTTAGGAATGGGCTCGATGAGGCTAGTCGTTGTCGTGTGGTGAAGGGGCAGGGCTTGGTTACCGGGTTTTGCGATGGAGCAGGCGGCATGTCCACGCAGAGTGCTCAGTGACTGCACCGGCGTCTTCGTGAGCAAGCTCACACGCCCTTCGGGCAGAAGCGCAGATCATCGGGCACGATAGTTGAGGTTATCGTTCCTCACGCTCCAGCG
>NZ_FPJB01000013.1:0-50883 GCF_900119195.1 Pseudomonas sp. NFACC10-1
GATGTGGATTTCGCTACGGGTTTTGATGCCAACGGCAATCTGCTGCAACTGGCGCGCGGTCAGGTCATGGGCTGGGATGCGCGTAATCAGTTGCAGTACATCACCACCGTGCAACGTGAAGACGAGCCGAACGATGAAGAGCGTTATATCTACGATGGCCAGGGTCAGCGTCGTCGTAAGATCAGTACTGCGCAGGCATCAGGTCGCACGCTGATCAACGAAGTGCGCTACCTGCCGGGACTGGAAATCCGGACCACGGCGGATGGAGAAATCCTTCACGTCGTTATCGCTCAGGCGGGTCGCAACAGCGTGCGGGTATTGCACTGGGAAGCTGGAAAACCAGGCGCCATTGCGAACGATCAGGTGCGTTACAGCCTGGGTGATCATCTGGGCTCGAGCACGCTGAAACTGGATCAACAAGGTGGCCTGATCAGCCAGGAAAGTTATTACCCCTTTGGCGGTACGGCTTGGTGGGCGGCGCGCAGTGCAGTGGAAGCCAAGTACAAAACCGTGCGGTATTCAGGCAAGGAGCGAGACGCCAGCGGGCTTTATTATTACGGGTTCAGGTATTACGCGCCGTGGTTGCAGCGGTGGATCAATCCGGATCCGGCGGGGGATATGGATAGCTTGAACGCCTATAATTTCGTATCGAACAACCCCGTCATGTTAATAGACAAGGATGGGAGAGTAGGCGAGCGAATCGCCGCAGCATACGCACCAAACGAACCCGCCCTTCCTTCATACTTTAAAGCCACCTACTTATCCGAAGCCTCTCACGATCAAATGACTGCGGACGCCAGAGCCGGAGCGCTGTGGAATGACCCTCCCTGGCTCCTGGGGGCTGGCTACGCATACGCACCTGCCTGGTACTACAATGCCAACCTGCAGCAACGTATAGACTTGTTGAATGAGCGCTCATGGATGAGCCACGGCATCGTTACAACACTATTCAACCATGATCATGACCCTGTCAAAAAACCCTACGAAATAACATCCAGACACTGGAATAACGTTGATGAATTCACGAACACTTACACACCCGAGAAATGGATGATTCAATCCAATTTTAAAGTCAGCAAATCGAATGACTACCATGCGAGCGATGTTATTCGATATCAATATGAGACCGTGTCAAAATCATTAGGTTTCTTTGGAGTGTTACCTTCCCTTGTAGAAAACCAATACGTTATGAACACAAAAACCCTCAGCATCACCTCTGGGCTGGAATCCAGCACTCCTCACCTGTTAGATCTCTACCTCAATGAAACGCCGATCGGTAAAGGGACAAGTATTTCACTGACCGAATTTCAAATGGAGGCAATGTGGGTGCAGCGCCAAATAGACCCCGTACTGGATCCGATCAGCCATTTTACGCTCGGAGTGAAACCCATCAATCATTTTAAACTGTAGACTCGCGCCACCGCCCCCCCAATATTAATAAAACTTGGCATTTGCAACCGCAACTCAAAGCAATGCCTTCTTCACTTACACCCCCCCTGATAATGCACAGAGGCCGAAAGAGTCTGTACGACTATTCTGACAAAAAGTAGAGATATTTCAGTCAACATCGAAGGCATGCTGATCTCACGTTCGATAAAAACAAAGATTATGCTGCCGAAACATATGGATACCTGTATGCAACGTAAGACCGATCGAACGTGGAGATTTGAAACATGGCATTTGATGCGTACATCAAAATCGAAGGCATTCCAGGCGAAGCGCTGGATGATCGCTACAAGGACTGTATCGAGATCACCGGGTATGGTTTCGGCATGCACCAAAGTACCTCCGCCACGGCGAGTTCTTCAGGAGGCGCCTCGTCGGGTCGGACGTCCTTGAGTGATTTCACGTTCACCAAATCACTCGACAAGTCGAGCTGCAAACTCATGGAAACGTTGTGCGCGGGCAGGCACCTGAAGGAAGTCGTCTTGTCATTGCATCGTGCAGGCGGAGACAAGGTCAAATACTTTGAAGTGCTGCTGGAAGAAGTGATCATTTCCAACTACACCCAGCATGCCAATGATGGCATCCCCAGTGAGACCATCAGCCTCAACTACGGAAAAATAAAAACCACCTACACCCAGCAGAAAAGATCTGACGGTGCCGGTGGAGGGAATGTCTCGGGTGGCTGGAACCGTATCAACAACAAGGTCTATTCCTGACGTCTTGAAAGCGCATGTATCAAACGTCACGACATGATCAAGGAAGGACTATGGCACGGCCATTTTTTACTGCTGCCTGGGCGGCTTCGCAACATATTTATGATCCGGTGGCACCGGAAAAACGAGTGGCAGAGGTGATTGGGGGGTTCGTCGCGAAGAACATAAACAACCCTGATCCTTCTACAAAATGGAGGAACACCTGTGCTGTTCGATTAAGTTACATCCTGAACTACTCAGGACTGAAAATACCTAAAGTATCTAAACAGACAGTCTCCGGCGCAGATCAGCACCAGTACTTTTTCCGTGTATCGAACCTGAAAAGCTTTTTGGAAACGCACTGGGGCAAGCCTGAGGTCGTCAAATACCCACCTTCTGACGGCGGAGCGCTTGCAAGAAAAAAAGGAATTATATTATTTGAAATATCGGGCTGGACAGACGCAAAAGGCCATGCAACGTTGTTTGACGGCAATCTTTGCTATGACCATTGCTATTTTAACGAGCCCGACGTCAACTACCGTACGGATACGGCAAACTTTTGGAGCCTAACCTCATGAAGTTTCTCTTCACAGCCTTCACAGGCTGTCTCGCACTCGTGGCAACCGAGAGCTTCGCACATACAAAACCTTCATCACCAGAGGGCATGCACCGAAGCTATGAAAAAAACTTCAAGGACCTGGTACTCGCTACCTGTATAGCAAACGCTTACGCATATGACGTAAAGGTCGGAATTGACGCTGGAAGTAGCGTCACCGCCATTGAGGACTGGGCAAATTACGACTGGGAAGTGGGACCTGATGAAATACGAGCACTCGTAAAGAAGTATCTGACCAGAGATTATACAAACCCCTTAACCGAGTCCGAGATAAAAGGTGTAAAATTTGACCTTTTAAAGTGCCTGGATCTTTACCACAGTAAGGATCTGAATGACTTGACAAAAAAGACTGTCGTAAATCCAACACACACCTACATGCAAGACTACAAATAAAATTCATATTCACAGGGAGGTTCGTAGAATGAAATCACGTCTTGCGGCCCTTACAGCATCTCTAGTCTTGGCACCATCCAACTGTTTTGCCTACACCCCCACCTCATCGCCCGAAGGGATGTACAGAACCTTTGAAAAAAACTACAAGGACATGGCGCTCGCCACCTGCATAACCACCGCTTATAAATATGACGTAAACGTCGGAATTGACGCGGGCAGCAGTGTCAGTGCGATGCGTGACTGGACCTACTATGACATGGAAAAAAGTCCTCTTGCCGTCAAGGCCCTGGTAAAAAAATACCTCGCGCGCGACTACACAAACCCTTTGGCCGAATCCCAGATCAAGGGTATAAAATTCGACCTGCTGAAATGCCTGGACATGTATCACAGCAAGGAACTGGACGCGTTGACGAAGAAAGTCGTTACAGAACCAAATCATACCTACATGCAGAATATCAAAAAGCCTTAACTACTTCCTTCAGCAACAAGCCTGTCCAGCAAACGCTGCACAGGCTATTTTCATTGCAAGCACTCTACCCCGCACATTATCTGTAGGGCGGAGACACATCATGCTGATTCAATGTGATCCGATAGCTTTTTAACGTCACCCCCTCGGTGATGTACTGCTTGCTGAAATACTGATAAACAGCGCCAGTCACTTCTACACCAACACCATTTGGCGTGTCGAAAATCTTCACATCACTCAGAGCGCTGTCAGTCAGCAGAAAAAGATTAGAGTCGTTCAACTGCTTCAGCACTTGCGAGTCGCTGCCATCCAGACGTTTACTGATGTAAAAACGCAAGGTGTCCTGATCTGTTGCGGGTGCGCCGTAGCGAGTGATGTAGAGCCAGTCACCCTGTGGCAGCTCGCGCTTCATGACTACTTCGTCCGCGCCCGAAGGGCTGTCCAGATAGTCGAACAGTGTGAGTTTCAAAACCACTATCGAGAACAGCAGCCAGAAGAAGAATTTATAGTTGAATTTCAGATTGAGGCTTTCCGGCTGTTGCCCATCGTTCCCTATATTATCCATTCCTGTCCTTAGCGCTGAACACGTCTTTGTGACGTAGAAAAGAGTGTACCCACGTTTACAAGGCAGGCAACGAAACATCCTCAGAAAACCTTTTTCGATAACTCTTGTAAGAATTAACCGCAGGACGCCTCCCTTCCAATTGAAGGAAATTTCCGAGAAAATCCCGGCCTCTTGCGCTTGGCTATTCAGGTCTCTAGCCTTCATTGATCGCTGCCCAATCAGCGATCAGGTTTGGTAGACCTGCTTTTGCTGGCGCAATGTGCCACCTCCGCGAGGCGATCTCTTTCGTCCCGTTTTCATGGTGGCCGTGCGCATGGCATCTTCGGATGCACCGGGTGCCAGCAGCCGGTCTACCAACTTGCACACGGCCGCCACCTTATCGTTTGGTAGCGATCAGTGACGGCTCCCACAAGTTCTGCTGGAGTTGCAAACATGCCCGATAAAATCGTCCCCGACCCGCCCACCGCCCTGTTCACCGTCAACGCATCCGTCAGCCAGGAAGAAGCGCTCAACTACGCTTCGGATCTGCTGCGCTGCATCATCACGACGGCCTATGAGTCCGGCGACAGCACTCAGGGCACCAGCCGTGATCTGGCGTTTTCGGTGTTGCACATGGCCGAGATGGCCAAAGCCATGGTTGATCGCTCACTGGAATGCATCGTTTGACCGGATGACAACCCGGGGCCACGCTCGGCCCCGCGCAAACCTCAGTTACGCTGATCCAGCAAGTTCACCACCAGCCGGTCGATCCAGCCCCACAAGCGCTGCTTGACCCGTCGCCACAGCGGTCTGGCCTTCCAGTCTGCCAGCGTGGTCTCGGCGCTCAGGGCGAAGTCTTTTTCAAAGCTGGCGACCACGTCGCGGGTCAGCCCTGGGTCGAGGGCTTCGAGGTTGGCTTCCAGGTTGAAGCGCAGATTCCAGTGATCGAAATTGCACGAGCCGAGACTCACCCAGTCGTCGATCAGGACCATTTTCAGGTGCAGAAAGCACGGCTGGTATTCGAACACCTTGACCCCGGCACGCAACAGGCGCGGGTAGTAGCGGTGACCGGCGTAGCGTACGGACGGGTGATCGGTGCGCGGCCCGGTCAGCAGCAAACGCACATCAACGCCACGTGCCGCCGCCCGACGCAAGGCGCGGCGAACTTTCCAGGTGGGCAGAAAGTAAGGGGTGGCCAGCCAGATCCGCTTTTGCCCGGTGTTCAGCGCACGTACCAGCGACTGCAGGATGTCGCGGTGCTGGCGGGAATCAGCATACGCGACACGACCCAGGCCCTCGCCGGTTATCGGGGCCTTGGGCAGATGATCAAGGCCGAAGTTTTCTTTCGGACGCCAGGCGAAACGCCGGGCGTTGGCGTGGAACTGCCGGTTGAACAGCGCCTGCCAGTCGATCACCAACGGCCCGGTGATTTCGACCATCACTTCGTGCCACTGGCTGGCGTCCTTGTCCGGCTCCCAGAACTCGTCAGTCACACCGGTGCCGCCCACCACGGCCAAGGCCTTGTCCACCACCAGCAGTTTGCGATGGTCGCGGTAGAAGTTACGCACGCCCCGCCGCCAGTGGATCGGATTGTAGAAACGCAGAATCACACCGGCATCGGTCAGTTGCTTGCGCAGGCCAGCGTCGAAGGCTTTTGAGCCGAAGTCATCGAACAGGCAGCGCACGATCACGCCACGCCTGCCCGCCTCGACCAGCGCGCGCACGATGGCGTCGGCGCAGGCCCCGGCTTCGACCAGGTACAACTCCAGATCGACCTGCTGCTCGGCGCGATCGATGGCTGCGATCATGCGCGGAAAGAACGCAGGGCCGTCGATCAGCAATTGAAAGCGGTTGTTTTCACGCCACGGAAAAATCGCACCGTTCATATCAGCGCGCCGTGAAGATCAGGACAGCCCCGACCGGGACCGAGAGGCTCACCGCCGACAATCCTGCGGCGTTGCGCAAGGCCTTGAAGTCCGGGGCCATATCGAAATCCTGGGCATGGATCACCAGCGGCTCGAGCGTCACGACCTGAAATCGCCGCTCGTCGAGACGCGTCGCCAGCAGCTCGGCGTTATAGCTGTGGGTCTTGCCGCGCAGGCTGACGGTCAGCGGTAAACGCAGTTCCAGTTGTGCGCCGGGCGCGAGGTTATTGATCGGGCGCATGTCTAACTGCGCATTGATCTGAGCAGCCGGAAACTTGCGCACCTGAAACACCTGCTCTCGAAGGCGCTCGTCGCGCAGCGGAATGCCGGTGCTGACTGAATCGGTTTCAACTTCCACTTCAGCCAGCCCCTTGGCGTCGACTTTGCCGTGCAGCACCAGAAAGCGATGCACTTCGGCAATATCGGCATTTTTAGTCGAGGTAAACGAGAGTCGCGACGACTCGTTATCCAGGTACCAGTTCGCATGGGCAGGTAACGCCACTGCGGCCAGCATGACCAGCAGCAGGCGATTCATAGTGAGCATGCAGACTCCAGACGTGCAATTGAGGGCCACCTTATCCGCCTGTCTGACCGCTGGCAAACGCCCGCGTTCGGCGGCAATTCATCAGGCCCTCATGGCAGCAGGCGACAGCCCTGTCGCTCACCCTGCCAGGACGCGCTGCTGGTGCGTCCCAGGCCGCTGGCAATGACCCGTTTTTGACTGCTGTCGT
Organism: Pseudomonas sp. NFACC10-1; assembly: GCF_900119195.1. NCBI lineage: Bacteria > Pseudomonadati > Pseudomonadota > Gammaproteobacteria > Pseudomonadales > Pseudomonadaceae > Pseudomonas > Pseudomonas sp. NFACC10-1. The sequence continues at coordinate 6,814 of NZ_FPJB01000013.1, forward strand.
CGACCAGCGTGCTGGGCAGATACTGCTTGATGTAGCCCTGGCAATACGCTTCGGAATTATTCATGACGTACCTGCACGAGCAGTATTCCTTGGCGGTGTAGGCACTGATGATGGTCGGGAACGCCTGCAGGTTCACACGGTACTGCCAGGCGAGCACGGCAAGTGCGGCAACCATCAGCAACAGCAGGCTGCTGAAGGGACGGCGCAGGATGAACATTCGGCGCGTGCTCATTGACCGCCCTCCTTACCAAACGCGGCCTGTACGCGCTTGAGCATCTCATTGTGGTTGTAGGTAGCGTCGCGGTCATCGGCATAGCGCACGATCACCAGCTTCTGATCGGGAATCACATACAGCGCCTGCCCCCAATGCCCCAATGCCGCGAAGGTGTCAGGGGGAGCGTCCGGCCACGGTCCTTTGCCGCCATCGGCAGTGCGGTTGAGCCACCATTGGCCAGCGGGCACTTCAACACTGGCATCCACGCCCTCACCGGCAAACGGCGTCAGCACGAAGTCCATCCACTGCTTATTGAGCAACTGCCGATCCTGCCATTGCCCGCCGCGCTGCATCAGCAGGCCGATGCGGGCCAGATCGCGAGCGGTCATGTAGGCATAGGAAGAGCCTACAAATGTACCCGCGCCATCGGTTTCCCAGACCGCACTGCGGATGCCGAGCGTGTCGAACAGCGCGGTCCATGGGTAACCCGGATAAGCCTCATCGCCGACCATCTTTTTCAAGGCCGCCGCCAGAACGGTGCTATCGCCGCTGGAGTAGAGGTAAGTCTTGCCGGGGGGGTGGGCAGCGCGGTGATCGGCGGTGAAGCGCGCCATGTCGTCGCGCCCGCGGGTGTAGAGCATGGCGACCACCGAGGAGTTGAGCGGTGCGTATTCGTAGTCTTCCTGCCAATCCAGACCCGAAGCCCAGTGCATCAGGTCTTTGATGGCGATATCGGGGTGCGCCTTGAACGGCGGGTAGAACTTCGCCACCGGATCATTCAGTTGAAAGCGTCCTTCTGCAAACGCCACCCCCAGCACCGTCGCCATGATGCTTTTGCTGATCGACCAGGTCAGGTGCGGCGTTTGCGCGGTGGTCACACCGCCGTAGCGCTCGTACACGACTTCGCCATCACGAACCACCAGCAGCGCATCGGTGCGAATGCCCTTGCGCGTGGCGTCGTCACGGGGCGGGAAGGCGTAGGTCTCGAGCTCTTCGATGGCCACAGATCGCGGCACAGACTGAGAAGGCCATTGCTCTGTCGGCCATGTTTGAGCAACGACGCCCTGGGCACTGAAGCCCAGGATCAGAACCAGACACAGACGGACAAATCCACGCGGCATGACAAGGCCTCTACAGAATGATCCGCACACCGTATCAGCGTTTCATGACAGTCAGCTATCAACCCAAGAGCAGACGCAGAGGAAATGGCCACAGCGTTTCCCGTCACACAACCATCACCAAAGCTTCACAGGCATGACACGCCATCTCCCTAGCCTGCAAGTACGGCAAAGCGCCTGGACAAATCAGTCAACCAGCCCTCTCTGCATCTGCAAGGCTGGCTCATGGAGATTCGTATGACCCAGATCGCCCGCATTCGTGACAACACTTCTGAACGTCGTCTTCAGGCCGAGCGCCTGATTGGAGCGTGCGCCTTGCAGGAAGCACAGGCGTTGCGTTTCAGTGTGTTCAGCGAAGAGTTCAACGCCCGTCTCAACGGCGCTGAACAAGGCCTGGACATCGACGATTACGATGTTCACTGCTCGCATATCGGGGTACGCGACCTGAACACCGGGCGTCTGGTTGCCACGACCCGGCTGCTCGACCATCAGGCCGCCAACACGCTGGGACGCTTCTACAGCGAAGAGGAATTCAGCCTGCACGGGCTGGTCAATCTGCAAGGGCCGATCCTCGAACTGGGTCGCACCTGCGTCGATCCGGCCTATCGCAACGGCGGCACCATCGCGGTGTTGTGGAGCGAACTGGCCGAGGTGCTCAACGAAGGCGGTTACAGCTACCTGATGGGCTGCGCGAGCATCCCGATGCAGGACGGCGGTATTCAGGCCCATGCGATCATGCAACGCCTGCGCGAACGCTACCTGTGCAACGAGCACCTGCGCGCCGAGCCGAAGAATCCGCTGCCGACCCTCGACATCCCGAGCAATGTGATCTGCGAGATGCCACCGCTGCTCAAGGCCTACATGCGTCTGGGGGCCAAGATCTGCGGCGAACCGTGCTGGGACGAAGACTTCCAGGTGGCCGACGTGTTCATCCTGCTCAAGCGCGACGACTTGTGCCCGCGCTATGCCCGCCACTTCAAGGCGGCCGTGTGATGAGCCGGTTGCGCGGCTATGCCCGCGTAGTCCGGGTGCTACTGGTCGTAGCGCTCGGATTGACGATTGCCAGCGCGTTCGCGGTCCTGGAACGCACCAGGATCGGAGGTTCGATGGAGCGCAGGCAGCGCTGGAGCCGCTGGTTCATGGCACGCCTGACCAACGCCCTGCCGTTTCGCGTCACCGTGACAGGTCAACTGCCAACCCAACCCATGCTGTGGGTCAGCAACCATGTGTCATGGACCGACATCGCCCTGCTCGGCATGCTCGCGCCGCTGTCGTTTCTGTCGAAGGCCGAAGTGCGGACCTGGCCGGTAGCGGGCTGGCTGGCGCTGAAGGCCGGTACGCTGTTCATTCGTCGCGGATCGGGCGACAGCCGTCTGATCCAGAAGCAGATGTGCAACCATCTGCAGCAAGGCAACGCGCTGCTGATCTTCCCCGAAGGCACCACCACGGACGGCAAAAGCCTGCGCACCTTTCACGGTCGTCTGCTGTCCAGCGCCATCGACGCTGGCGTGCCGATCCAGCCGGTGGCCATTGGTTACTCGCGTGACGGCAAGCCGGACCCGATCGCCCCGTTCATTGGCGACGATGACTTGCTGTCGCACTTGCGCCGACTGTTCGCCAACGAGCAGAGCGATGTGCATATTCACCTGCTGACACCGATTCCGACCGCTGACCAGGAACGCGCCGCACTGGCCTTCAAGGCCCAGCAGGCCGTTCAGGTGGCGTTGTTTGGCGAGCCGCCGGTTCAGCCGAGCGACGTGGTTTCGCGTCCGGCCCGAGCGGCCTGAGCGAAATCCTCAAGTAGCGGATAGAACTCGGCGAAATCCGCACTCAAGGGCTGGTACAGCGCCTGCAGTTCCTGCATGCCGCCGGCCAGCCCTTCGGGTTTTGACAGGCGTCGGGATATCCCGCTCAACACCTGCTCCAGCACTCCGAAATCCCGATACGACCCCAGCCAGTCCTGCGCCGCCATGCGCGGTGCGATCAGCGCCAGCCGCTCGGGCAATTGTGGCTCGGCAGCCAGCGTGCCATAGACCTTGCGGGTGAATGCGTCCAACGGCAGGTCGGCATAACGATGCCAGTCGCGCGCCAGGCAGTGATCGAAAAAAACATCGAGCATGATGCCGGCATAGCGCCGTCTCTGGAGCGGAAAGCGGGCAATGGAGGCCTTGATCAGCGGATGACTGTCAGTGAAGGCGTCGATACTGCGGTGCAGACGAATCGCCGCCTCCAGTTCCGCAGGAAAACGTCCCGGCAGCGGACCTTTGACGAAATCGCCATACAGGCTGCCAAGCAATTGGGCGGGCCGGTGCCCGCCAAGGTGAAGATGTGCCAAGTAGTTCATGGCTGCAAGCCTAGGCCGCTTTCGGGCCCGCTGTCCATATATCGTTATAACCCGATATAGCGATTTGGCTGATCCTAAGCACATAATCATATTTGTATATCGCGAAATATAGATATAAGGTTCGTTCTATCGCGATATATCGCTACACCGCCTGTGAGAACGACATGCAGATCGACCTCGACGACATAATAAAAGCCCTGGCCCACCCGGTCCGCCGAGAAATCCTGACTTGGCTGAAAGACCCGCGTGCGAGCTTTCCCGCCCAGGAGTACTCGATCGAACACGGCGTGTGCGCCGGACAGATCGATCAGCGTGCGGGATTGTCACAATCCACTGTCTCGGCCCATCTGGCGACCTTGCAACGCGCTGGTCTGATCAGCAGCAAGAAGGTCGGCCAATGGCATTTCTTCAGACGCAACGAAGAAGTCATACAGGCATTCGTTCAGGCGCTGGTTGAAGAACTGAACAACCCGACCTGATTTTCCAACGTTTACCAGGAGTTGCCCCGTGCCTCTTTCGCTACTCATTCTGGCTCTGAGCGCCTTCGCCATCGGCACCACCGAATTCGTCATCATGGGCCTGCTGCCCGATGTGGCAGCCGACCTCGGCGTATCGATCCCCGGTGCAGGCTGGCTGGTGACCGGCTATGCGCTGGGCGTCGCTGTCGGTGCACCGTTCATGGCCATGGCCACGGCAAAACTGCCGCGCAAGGCCGCGCTGGTCACGCTGATGGGGATTTTCATCATCGGCAATCTGCTCTGTGCGCTGGCCAGTGACTACAACGTCCTGATGTTCGCCCGCGTGGTGACTGCACTGTGTCACGGTGCGTTCTTCGGCATCGGCTCGGTGGTTGCCGCAGGTCTGGTGCCCGCCAACCGGCGTGCCTCAGCGGTGGCCTTGATGTTCACCGGCCTGACACTGGCCAACGTACTGGGCGTGCCGCTGGGTACTGCGCTGGGTCAATACGCGGGCTGGCGCTCGACCTTCTGGGCCGTCACGGTCATCGGGGTGATTGCGCTGATCGGCCTGATCCGCTTCCTGCCGACCAACCGCAACGAAGAAAAGCTCGACATGCGCGCTGAACTCGGCGCCCTCAGAGGGGCCGGCATCTGGCTGTCGCTGACCATGACTGCGCTGTTTTCAGCGTCCATGTTCACCCTGTTCACCTACATCGCCCCACTGCTCGGCGAAGTCACCGGCGTATCGCCCAACGGCGTGACCTGGACCCTGCTGTTGATCGGCCTGGGCCTGACCGCCGGCAACGTGATTGGCGGCAAGATGGCCGACCGCCGCCTGGCGTCCACGCTGATTGGCGTATTCGTCTCGATGGCGGTGATCTCCACCGTACTCAGCTGGACCAGCACCGCGCTGATCCCGGCTGAAATCACGCTGTTCCTCTGGGCAGTCGCGGCCTTCGCCGCCGTCCCGGCCCTGCAGATCAACGTGGTGACGTTCGGCAAAGCCGCACCGAACCTGGTGTCAACCCTGAACATCGGCGCCTTCAACGTCGGCAACGCGCTGGGCGCCTGGGTCGGTGGCAGCGTCATCGCCCACGGTCTGGGCCTGACCAGCGTACCGCTGGCCGCCGCCATCCTGGCCGTGCTGGCGCTGCTGATTACCCTGATTACCTTTCGCCAGACCGGCAACCCCGAGCTGGCACCTGCTACGCATTGATCAATTACGAGGATTCGACACATGACGACTATCTTTGACCCGATCACCCTGGGCGATCTGCAACTGCCCAACCGCATCATCATGGCCCCACTGACGCGCTGCCGTGCCGATGAAGGCCGTGTACCGAACGCGATGATGGCCGAGTATTACGTTCAGCGTGCCTCGGCGGGCCTGATCCTGACCGAAGCCACCTCTGTGACGCCAATGGGCGTGGGCTACCCCGACACCCCGGGCATCTGGTCCAACGATCAGGTGCGTGGCTGGAGCAACATCACCAAGGCAGTGCATAACGCCGGTGGCCGCATTGCCCTGCAGTTGTGGCACGTGGGCCGTATTTCCCACCCTGCCTACCTGAACGGCGAAACCCCGGTCGCGCCAAGTGCAATCGCAGCCGAAGGCCATGTCAGCCTGATGCGCCCGATCACCCCATTGCCAACCCCGCGGGCGCTGGAACTGGCGGAAATCGGTGACATCGTCGAGGCCTATCGCGTCGGTGCGGAAAACGCCAAGGCGGCGGGCTTCGACGGCGTGGAAGTGCATGGCGCCAACGGCTATCTGCTTGAACAGTTCCTGCTGACCGGCACCAACCAGCGCACCGACGAGTACGGCGGTTCGGTGGAAAATCGTGCGCGTCTGCTGCTGGAAGTCACGGATGCCGTCATCGAAGTCTGGGGCGCTGGCCGTGTAGGCGTTCACCTCTCGCCTCGCTTCGACATGCACGACATGAGCGATGCAAACCGCGCCGAAACCTTCAGCTACGTGGCTAAAGAGCTCGGCAAGCGCGGTATCGCGTTCATCTGTGCCCGTGAGCGTGATGCTGAAGACAGCCTCGGCCCACAGTTGAAGAAGGATTTCGGCGGAGTCTACATCGCCAACGAGAAATTCACCAAGGACACTGCCAACGCCTGGCTGGCAGAAGGCAAGGCCGACGCCATTGCCTTTGGCGTGCCTTACATCGCCAACCCGGACCTGCCCGAGCGTCTGGCCAGCGATGCGCCTCTGAATGAAGCCCATCCGGAAACGTTCTACGGCAAAGGGCCAGTCGGCTACATCGACTACCCACGGATGTAAACCGCTGTCGTAAGACCAGAAACCCCGATTCGCAGGAATCGGGGTTTCTTCGTATCTGCACCTGGATTTACTGGCCAGCGCTCCCTCGGCGAACTGCCGCGCTGAAGGCGGCAGAGGATGCCAAGATCAACGGCGTGCGTTGAGCTGTTGCGACAAATTCTGGATCTGGCTGTTCAGGGTATTGATGTTACGAGTCACCTGAGCACGAAACGCATCGAACTCGGCCGTATTGGCTTCTGCCGAAGGCGCCGGGCGGTTTTCCTGTTCGCTTTTCAGCACCATCAGGTCCTGTTCCAGGCGTTCGACAGCGGCAGACGGGTTGCCCTGCTTTTTCAACGTGGCGACATCGGCCGCCACGCTTTTGATCTGCGCATCCAGCTTGCCCTGATCCGCCTGAGCGGTCTTCAGGTCAGGCAACGCGGCCTTGAGCGTGGTCAGTTCAGCGACAACGCTTTTGAGCTGTTCCTGCAACTGCGCGTTTTCACTCTGCTGCTGGGCGGTTTGCGCGGCCATCTGCTCCAGACGTTTGTCGAGACTGCCCTGCTGACCTTCAACGCCTTCGCGTTGTTTGTCCTGATCTTCCAGTTGCGCTTCCAGCAACTTGATACGCTGCTTGAGCGCCTCTCCATCACTGGAAAGCGCTTCGGTCGCGACCACCTTGCCGGAAATATCCTGCAAGCGCCCCGCCGCTTCTTCGCTGATGCGCGCAAAGCTTTCCTGAGTCGCCACCAACTGCTGCTCCATCAGGGAAACCTGCTGAAAGCTCCACCAACCCAGACCGCAGAAAGCAATGAACAACGCACCGACCAATGCCCACAAAGGCCCGGTGCTCGGCGCCTTGACCTTGACAACAGGCGTGGTGCGCGAATAGACGGTGGTGCGCTCGCGTGCGCTATTGCTCGGCGCGAAGTCGTCATCATCGTCCTTGGCGCTCAGGCTGGGAACGTCATCGACGTCGTCGTAGGGATCGTTGCGCATGAATAACCCTTCAGGAAGCTGTTAAATCAAAGTTCGTAGATCAAAGTTGGGCAGTATAACAACAGCGCAGAATCAATCTCACTGTGCCACTACCGCATTCAGATCGCGTGCTGTGCCTGCCACCAGCCACAGAATTCATCCAGCGCCGTCCACAGGCTGACCTGGGGCTGATAATCCAGATAATGCCTGGCGCGGCTGATATCAAGCGTGAAATCCCTGTTCATGACCTGCATGCCCACTCTCGACAGGGTAGGTTCAGGTCTGCCCGGCCACAGCATACAGGCGGCCTCATTGATCGCCGCAGCGCTGTAGGCCAGCCCGTATGAACGATAACGGGTGGCCTGAGGCAAGTGCATCTGCCGCATCACATAATTGATCGCGTCCCACAGCGGGACCGGCGTGCCATTGCTGATGTTGTAGGCCTTGCCCAGTGCAGAACCCGTTGCCAGCAAGCTGCTCAGCAGGGCTTCGTTGAGGTTCTGCATGCTGGTGAAATCCACCACGTTCAAGCCGTTGCCGACAATCGCCAGGCGCCTCTTGCGCTGCATGTGCAGCAGACGCGGGAAAATGCTGTTATCGCCCGCGCCGGTGACAAAGCGTGGCCGCAGGGCAATGACTTCAAGCCCGAACTCTTCGGCACCGAAGACCTTTTGCTCGGCCAGATACTTGGTGGCCGCGTAGTGATTGTGAAAGCGCTTGGGCACCTGCTCTTCCTTGATGCCACGGTGCGAGTGGCCATCAAAGTAGATCGACGGCGAAGATAGATGAACCAGCCTTCGCACCCTCTGTTTCAGGCAGCCCTCGACGATGTTTTCCGTGAGCTGCACGTTGCCCTGCATGAAATCCTGGCGACGTCCCCACGTACCGACCGAGCCCGCGCAATGCACGACCGCTTCCACGTCATCGCACAGTGCGCGCACCAGATAAGGATCGGCGAGGTCGCCCTGAATAAACTCGGCACCGCGCCTGACCAGGTGCTCGACACCTTCGGCACGACGGCCATTGATCCGCACGCTCATGCCCTGCTCAAGGGCAAAACGCGCAAAGCGTCCGCCGATGAAGCCGCTCGCGCCGGTGACCAGAATCTTCATTTACCGCTCCGTTAACGCGTCTGCAGGAAAGGCAAAACCCTGCCTGCATGGATTACACATGATCCTGTTGACGATCAGTCTTCGCTCAGCGGCACCAGCCAGTGAGCCGAATGTTGCGCAAGATGTTCGGTGAGGCGCGTCAGAAGCTGCCCACCATTGCGCCAATGATGCCAGTAGAGCGGCACATCGATGCAACGGTCCGGCAGTAATTCGAGCAGCGTGCCGTTGCGCAACTGGTCGCGCACCTGCAACTCGGGCGCCAGCCCCCAGCCCATGCCCGCCTCGATCATACGGATGAAACCTTCGGAGGAAGGACACAAATGATGCTCGAAGCCGTCCTGAACACCCAACATAGCCAGATACCGATGCTGCAGAAGATCGTCCGGGCCGTATACCAAGGCAGCGGATCTGGCGAGCGTCTCTGGGCTGACACCGTCCGGGAAATGGCGGGCGATGAACGCGGGACTGGCCAGCGCCCGATAGCGCATGGCCCCCAGCAACTGGCTGCGTGCCCCCGCCACCGGACGCTCGCTGCCACACAGGCAGGCCGCCACCTCACCGGCGCGCATGCGCTTGAGGCCTACGTCCTGATCTTCGACAACCAGATCCAGCAGCAAACGGTGTTGCGTACAAAACGCGCCAATGGCCGGCGCCCACCAGGTTGCCAGACTGTCGGCATTCAAGGCGATTCGCAAACGCTCGGGCATGCCCTCCTCGTCCAGTGCCGGTACCTGACTTTGCAGATCGCGCTCCAGCAGGCGGACCTGCTGCACGTGATTGAGCAGGCGCCGGCCGATGTCGGTCGGGCTCGGCGGCGTGGCGCGTACCAGCACCGGCAGGCCAATGCGCGCCTCCAGCAATTTGATGCGTTGCGAGACTGCTGACTGAGAAAGCCCAAGCACCTGAGCGGCGCGATCGAACCCGGCCTGCTCGATCACGGCCGCCAGCGCCGACAGCAATTTGTAGTCGAACATCAGTTTTCCTAATGAGCGATGAAGATTATTGGTTTTCCTTATAACCCTCACCCTCTGAGAATGGCTACCTGAATCCGCTCAATGGAACATCCTCATGTGGCAAAGCTACCTCAATGGGCTGCTGATCGCGGCAGGCCTGATCATGGCGATCGGTACTCAAAATGCTTTTGTGCTGGCTCAGGGCCTGCGTCGTGAACATCATGTGGCCGTGGCGATGCTGTGCATTTTCTGCGACGCCATCCTGGTGGCTGCAGGCGTGTTCGGTCTGGCCAACGTGCTGGCGCAGAATCCGACGCTGCTGGCGGTGGCGCGCTGGGGCGGCGTGATATTCCTGAGCTGGTATGGCCTGCAGGCATTACGCCGCGCCTGCTCGCGGCAGAGCCTGGAACACAGCGCAGCGGTTGGCAGAAAATCACTGCGCACCGTGTTGCTCAGCGCATTGGCCGTTACCTTGCTCAACCCGCACGTCTATCTGGACACCGTGTTGCTGATTGGCTCGCTGGGCGCACAACAGGGCGTGCCTGGCGCGTATGTCGCCGGTGCAGCCAGCGCTTCGCTGCTGTGGTTCTCGAGCCTCGCCCTGGGCGCGGCATGGCTGGCTCCCTGGCTGGCCCGACCTGCCACCTGGCGGATGCTGGACCTGATGATCGCAGTGATGATGTTCAGCGTGGCCGTGCAGTTGATCCGCTCGGCCTGACGGATTTCATGACCGCAGAGTCAAACCCGTGGGAACCTCTATCCCACACAGTTGTTGCGTGGTTAAGGCGCAGACCCGGTGCTATGATCCGGGGTCTGCGCCGCAAAAGAGTAAAACTCCCGGTGCATGCTGTATCTGGCCGCCCGTGATCGGCCGTGCGACTACCGCAATTGACCTGAAAGGAGATAAACCATGGCTTTTGAATTGCCGCCACTGCCCTACGCCAAAGACGCTCTGGTGCCGCACATTTCTGCGGAGACTCTGGAATATCACCACGACAAGCACCACAACACCTACGTCGTGAACCTGAACAACCTGGTGCCTGGCACCGAGTTCGAAGGCAAGACCCTGGAAGAGATCATCAAGACCTCCTCGGGCGGTATCTTCAACAACGCCGCTCAGGTCTGGAACCACACGTTCTACTGGAACTGCCTGGCTCCTAACGCTGGCGGCGAGCCTACCGGCGCTCTGGCCGAAGCCATCAACAAGGCGTTCGGTTCCTTCGACAAGTTCAAGGAAGAGTTCAGCAAGACTTCCATCGGCACTTTCGGCTCCGGCTGGGGCTGGCTGGTGAAGAAGGCTGATGGATCCCTGGCATTGGCCAGCACCATCGGTGCCGGCAACCCGCTGACCAGCGGCGACACCCCGCTGCTGACCTGCGATGTGTGGGAACACGCCTACTACATCGACTACCGCAATCTGCGTCCGAAGTACGTAGAAGCGTTCTGGAACCTGGTGAACTGGGACTTCGTGGCCAAGCAATTCGCAGCCTGATTCCAGCCTCATCGAAAAACCCGGCCTCGCGTCGGGTTTTTTATGTTTCCCGGCCTGTAAGGGCCGCCTGCCAGACGTTTGTTTCACATATAGCGTCAACCGCCTGCCTGCCGGTCAGGCGAATCGCAAATCTTTTTTCGCCTGCCGCTCGTACTTTGTGTATTGTCGGAAAACGCTCGCTGACTCGTAATACAACTTAATTCTCTATGACGTAATTCTTTACAGTGTTCTGCTCTAGTTACCTACCTGGCCACCCGACGCATTGAGGTGGCTTTGGCCAGCAGGTGCAAGGAACGCGAAGATCAGCCAGGCGCACCGGTTGTGACAAGGTCACGGCGTGCGGGTCTGGTTTTTCGAGGGTCATGAGGCGATATGCCCTCCGACACTAACTAAGGAACGGCCATTGAAGCTGGAACTCAAGAACAGCCTGTCGGTAAAGTTGCTGCGCGTTGTGCTGCTTTCGGCGCTTCTGGTAGGCGTCCTGCTCAGCTGTGCGCAAATCGTCTTCGACGCCTACAAGACACGTCAGGCTGTGGCGAGCGACGCCGAGCGGATTCTCGGCATGTTCCGCGATCCGTCGACACAGGCCGTCTACAGCCTGGACCGCGAGATGGGCATGCAGGTCATCGAAGGCCTGTTCCAGGATGACTCGGTGCGCATGGCGTCCATCGGGCACCCTAACGAAAGCCTGCTCGCCGAGAAAGACCGGCCGCTGAAGACGTCCCCTACGCGGTGGCTGACAGACCTCATCCTTGGCCAGGAACGCAGCTTCACCACTCAACTGGTAGGCCGCAGCCCCTACAGCGAGTATTACGGCGACCTGCGCATCACGCTGGACACGGCCAATTACGGTGAAAGCTTTCTGGTCAATGCCGGAATCATCTTTGTCGCGGGCGTGCTGCGTGCGCTGGCAATGGGGCTGGTGCTGTATCTGGTCTATCACTGGCTGCTGACCAAGCCGCTGTCGAAGATCATCGAGCACCTGATCGCGATCAACCCCGACCGCCCCAGCGAACACCAATTGCCGTTGCTTAAAGGCCACGAGAAAAACGAATTGGGGATCTGGGTCAACACCGCCAACCAGTTGCTGGCCTCCATCGAACGCCACACTTACCTGCGCCATGAGGCCGAAAACAATCTGCAGCGCATGGCGCAATACGATTTCCTCACCGGTCTGCCCAACCGACTTCAGTTGCAGACCGGGCTGGACAGGATTCTGGAAGATGCAGGACGCCAGCAACACCGAGTGGCGGTGTTGTGCGTGGGTCTGGATGACTTCAAAGGCATCAACGAACAGTTCAGCTACCAGTCCGGCGATCAATTGCTGCTCGCACTCGCTGACCGTCTGCGCGCGCACAGCGTGCGACTCGGGGCACTGGCGCGCCTGGGCGGCGACCAGTTTGCGCTGGTGCAATCCAACATCGAGCAGCCCTACGAGGCGGCAGAGCTGGCGCAAAATATTCTGGATGAGCTGGAAGCGCCGTTCATCGTCGGTGATCAACAGATTCGACTGCGGGCAACCATCGGCATCACCCTGTTTCCCGAAGACGGCGACAGCACCGAGAAGCTGCTGCAAAAAGCCGAGCAGACCATGACGCTGGCCAAGGCCCGCTCGCGTAACCGTTATCAGTTCTACATCGCCAGCGTAGACAGCGAAATGCGCCGCCGCCGCGAACTTGAAAAAGACCTGCGCGAAGCCCTGCCACTCAATCAGTTGTATCTGGTCTATCAACCGCAGATCAGCTATCGCGATCACCGTATCGTCGGCGTGGAAGCGCTGATCCGCTGGCAGCATCCGGAACATGGCCTGGTGCCGCCGGACGTATTCATCCCGCTGGCCGAACAGAACGGCAGCATCATCGCCATCGGGGAATGGGTGCTGGATCAGGCCTGCCGCCAACTGCGCGAATGGCTCGACCAGGGTTTTACCGACTTGCGCATGGCAGTCAACCTGTCGACTGTGCAGTTGCATCACGCGGAGTTGCCGCGTGTGGTCAACAACCTGCTGCAGATCTATCGCTTGCCACCGCGCAGCCTGGAACTGGAAGTGACCGAAACCGGGCTGATGGAAGATATCAACACCGCCGCCCAGCACCTGTTGAGCTTGCGACGCTCCGGCGCCTTGATTGCCATTGATGACTTCGGCACCGGCTACTCATCGCTGAGCTACCTGAAAAGTCTGCCGCTGGACAAGATCAAGATTGACCGCAGCTTCGTGCAGGACCTGATTGACGACGACGATGACGCCACCATCGTGCGAGCCATTATCCAGTTGGGCAAAAGCCTGGGCATGCAAGTCATTGCCGAAGGCGTGGAGACCGTCGAGCAGGAGGCCTACGTGGTGACCGAGGGCTGTCATGAAGGCCAGGGCTATCTGTACAGCAAGCCGTTGCAGGGTCGGGAGTTGCTGGCCTACCTCAAGCAGTCGCGTCAGGACCACGCCACCAGCCTGTGAGCCGACCTGCACACTTCCGGCCATTCACGTCATCTTGAAACCGACTGTTACAACCTGCCGGATGTCCGAATACGCCGACACAGGCTTTTTGCCTTTACACCGAATGCAAATCTTTCGCATTATGTCGCAGATTTTATGGGCGCACCCCGCCATCACCTTTATCGACGCAGGATTCCGTCATGATTCGTATGCCTCTGGCAACCGCTAGTCTGTTGGCCATCGCTATCTCTCTCGCCGGTTGTGGCGAAGGCAAGGACAAGGCTGCCGCCCCGGCACCCGCGCCAGCCGCTGCTCCGGCGACGCCGGCTGTGACGCCTGCGGCCCCTGCTCCGGCAGCCGCTGCCCAGACTGACGACGCGGCGGCCAAGGCTGTGGTCGCGAACTACGCCAACATGGTGTCCGCCGTGTTCGACGATGCCGAGGCCGGCGCGAAAAAACTCAGCACTGCCGTCGACGCCTTCCTGGCCAAGCCCAACGATGAAACCCTGAAAGCTGCCCGCGAAGCGTGGATCGCTGCGCGTGTGCCTTACATGCAGAGCGAAGTCTTCCGCTTCGGCAACACCATCATCGATGACTGGGAAGGACAGGTTAACGCCTGGCCCCTGGACGAAGGCCTGATCGACTATGTGGCCAAGGATTACCAGCACGCGCTGGGCAACCCGGGTGCCACTGCCAACATCATCGCCAACACCGAAATTCAGGTCGGCGAAGACAAGGTCGACGTGAAGGAAATCACCTCCGAAAAACTCGCCAGCCTGAACGAGCTGGGGGGTTCCGAGGCCAACGTCGCCACCGGCTACCACGCCATCGAATTCCTGCTCTGGGGCCAGGATCTGAACGGCACCGGCCCTGGTGCCGGCGCACGTCCGGCCAGCGATTACCTGGAAGGCGCTGGCGCGACCGGCGGCCACAATGATCGCCGCCGTGCCTACCTCAAGGCCGTCACCGACCTGCTGGTCAGCGACCTCGAAGAAATGTCCGGTAACTGGAAGGCCGGCGTGCCCGACAACTACCGCGCCACGCTGGAAGCCGAACCCGGTGAAAGCGGCCTGCGCAAGATGCTCTTCGGCATGGGCAGCCTGTCGCTGGGTGAACTGGCGGGCGAGCGCATGAAAGTCGCACTGGAAGCCAACTCCAGCGAAGACGAACACGACTGCTTCAGCGACAACACGCACAACTCGCACTTCTACAACGGCAAGGGCATCCGCAACGTTTATCTGGGCGAGTACACCCGCACCGACGGCAGCAAGGTCAGCGGGCCGAGCCTTTCGTCTCTGGTCGCCAAGGTAGATCCCGCCACCGACGCCACCTTGCGCGCCGACCTGGACGACACGCAGGCCAAGTTGCAGGTCATCGTCGATCATGCGAACAAGGGCGAGCATTTCGACCAGTTGATCGCTGCCGGCAACACCGCAGGCAATCAGGTGGTGCGTGACGCCATCGCCGCGCTGGTCAAACAGACAGGCGCCATCGAACAGGCGGCTGGCAAGCTGGGCATCACTGACCTGAACCCGGACAACGCCGATCACGAGTTCTGATCAACCGCGTTTGTTGCGATAACCATCGATGCCGGTCAGTTCGCTGACCGGCATTTTTTGTGTCTGATCGACCCGTAGGCCAAAGATCTTTCAGTGATCTTTGTAGGGCCTTTCCTAAACTGGTTTTCGGGTATTGAAGGCAGACACCACACCACCGAGTATCCGCGCCTCGTTCCCCTTCAAAGCGCGCTCATGTTTGAATTTGAATCCGGCCCTGATGATCTGCCATGGGCGAAAAACGCCTATCTGCTGCTCAACGCCATCAATCTTCCCGATCTGAGAAGAAAGCTTTTCGAGTGGAACCCCTCCCCTGTCTGCACACTGCTGTTCCTGCAAACCCGCTTCAGCGAATTGCTGGATATCTCGCCCGCCCTGATTCAGATCGATGGCCCATACGACCCGACATTTTCAAGTTTCCTGACTCACGCGCGCGAAGAATGGGGTCTGCTGCTATTCAGTGATGCCAGCCACAAGACGGTGGCTGACCATCTGCGCTGGCTGGTGTTCGTTGACAAACCAGCAGGCGAGGCCTGCTATTTGAACCTTTCAGACCCGCCCGTCGCAAACGCGCTGCTCGGGCTTCATCCGGCACATACCGATAATCGGTTGTTCGGCCCTATCGACAGTGTTTATGCAGCAGATGTCATCACTGAACACTGGATAAAGCACGAGCGTCATGGTGAGTCAGCCATTCATGACAACACGATCCTGTATCGGATGAGCGATCGGCAGATGGAGGCCATCAGTGACGTTGCGTTTCGCCTGATCGTGATCAGTCTTGACCTGCACCTGCGCACATTTTTTCCGGCCTACCTCACATCCACAGGTCTGAAGTCGCGATACGGCCATGTGCATGCACTGGCCTTCACAGCCTATGAAGCAGGCTTCAACAGCGAAGCGGATATTTTCCATTACGCCAACGTCATCTGCTTTCTGGCTACCCAGCCGGACGACTCGCATCCTGATATCAGAACGCTGATGGATGAAAAGTCCTCTCTGACGCCATCTCAGCGTATTCAACAGGCCAACTGGCTGGCAGTGAAACGCAGTCGCGAACAGCACGGAGCAACCCGGCCATGAGTCGCAAAACACTTTCGCCTGTAGACAAAGCCTATTGGGAGGCCAGAGCAAGAACCCATATTGATGCCCGCAACAGTACGAGTAACTGCCCTTTGATGGGCACCAAAGTCCAGCTATTGCCATTGCGTTACGGTCGCGTGGAACGGCTTCACAACCCGTCGGATACCGACGGCTACCGAGACTTGAAACGACCGCTCGGCTTGCGTCTGGTACGTGACGGCTATCTGTATGTGATTGATGAAAGCAGCGGCTATCTGCATGAGTATCGCCTTGAAAGCGGCGTACCGACCAAACTGCTCTGGCAGGACCGGGAAGTCGCTCAGGATGTCAGGCAGACCACGATTGGCGAGCACACCCTGATCTTTGCCCGCGATACGACGTTGCATGTTGCCTATGCCGAACTGCAATGGACAGCAGCCAAATGCACCCGCGTGCTGGACAGCGCAGCAGACCGTTTCTATTTCATGCAGAAAGTGAATCTGGCTGAAGCCGATTGCCAGCAAGGCGGCGTCCACCTTCGCGTCGAACAGCAAGTCAGAGAGCAGCTTGCCGAACTCGCCGAGTTGCCGGCACAACAATGCACTACACCCGATATGCCAGAGGAGGAACAACAGGACTATGTCTGGGAGCATCTGCCGCTGTTTCGCGAGGCGCATATCGGCGAGTTGAAAAACACACTCAACCCGTTCTACGAACTGAATCACCTGTATCTGGTACTCGACGACAGCATCGGCATGCTGCGCGACCTTGCGCAGGAACAGGACGAGGTGGTGGGTTGGCTCAACCAGTGGCGTGAGCGTAACGACAATGAAATGCGTTACATAACGGCCAGCTACATTGACACACTGATGAGCGTTGGCGACAACACTGCCCGGCAGACAAACCCGGACTCGAAACTGCTGAAGAACACCACGCCTGAACAACGCAGCCGCATTTATGATTACCTCAATGCGCGCAATGACTGGCACCAGGAACACCATCAGGGACCTGTGCCAGCGACTACTTCAGCGGGGCAGTATTCCGCCATGCGCGGGGGCGCCTACACCGAACGGCCGCAAGCCAGATTTGCCAGACTGAACATGGAAAACAAGCACTCACAGATGCTGCTCGCGCTTGGCCAACCACTCCATGAACAACTGGAAGACGACATTGAAGCGCTGGAAAAGAACAGCCAGGGCACGCTGAACGGCGTCGGACTCGGCTCACGAGGTATTTACGATCTCGTTCGCCACCAAGAAATGCACGCTTATCTGTCCCAGGAGCGCTCGCACCTTCAACGCTGGACGCAACGACTCGACGATATTACCCACGATCGCGTGAGCCTGTTCACTCAGGGGGAACTCTATCGAAGTGCCTGGTACTTCGATCCAGACCATCCCGACCAGTTGAAAAGCGCCTTGGCGATGGAGCTCAACTGCACCCGCGACCTGTGCCGCACCGACGAAAGCCTGCGGAAGGTCAGCGACTACTTTCACGATAACCCCCACTACGTTCTGCCGGTGTTCTATGGGCGTCTGGACATGGACTTTCTGCGCGCCAAATCAGGCAACCTGCTCAAGTGGCTGGATGATATTCGCAACTTCAGCGACGGATTGGCCGATGCGCAAAGGCGCATCGCTGATATCAGCCACATCATGGGTAATCACTGGACCAACAGCCTGAACCTGGACCCCGCCGCACTACCGTTGCACCAAGCCGTCAATGCCAGCTACATCCCTGCCGTCGCCCTGCATCTGGAGCGTTGGCTGATTGAGATGCAACAGAAGCTGAACAGCCCGCAACTACGCCAGCATCTGGACAACTTCGGCAGAGCAAGCAATCGAGCCCAACGACTGGGCATGCTGGTGGCGCTGCAGCAGGAAGCCGTCACCCTGCGAATTGCCGACGAAGCCGACGTGACAAAATTTCGCGACAACTTCGCGCGCTTGAATCAGCTGCTTGCCAGCGAAGACGACCTCATCAGAGAACGCAACCGCCTTACCAAACTCATCAACCGCCGCACACTCACAGCGGATCAACATCAAGGTCTGCTTTACGAAAGGCAATACACCAACCAACGACTGCTGCAGACCCGCAACACGCGCAACGCGCTGCGCCGAGACCTGGAAGCAGCCATCACCCCGACCGGCAATCCGCGCAACGGCGCGATTGGCGTGCGACTGGACATCACTGACCCGCAACTGCAAGCGCTCAATGACGAAATTAAAAAGCTGCGGGCGGGAGCATTTAAGGGGTACGCGACTCAAGGGGCAGCTGCGGCTGCGTTGAAGGGGAGTTTCTTTCCGTTACTGGCGGTGTGTCTGCAGGTTGGGAATCTGGGGGAGGTTTGGAGTGTTTGGAGTGGCTCTGACAATCGTAGAACCATTAAAGAAATTGTAATAGCTATCGGTGGGTTCAGTAGTGTGGCTTCGGCAGCGTTATCAGTCTTTCAAGCGGTGTACGTTGCAATGATCGATAATGCTCTCCGAGCCCTAGCGGTCGAAAGTTCTGAAACGGGAGGAAAGCTGCTCACTGCTCGTCTCGGAAAAATAGGATTGGGGTTGGGAGCATTTATTGCTCCGCTGAGTTTATTGGGCGGAGCAGGTACGGCATGGAATAATTGGGAAAAATGGCAAACAGCGCTGATGTACAGCACATCGGGTGAAAAAATAGGAGCGCTCATGGCGCTGACAGGTGACGTTGGCGCTACCGGCGTGAACGCTGCCTTGACGCTACAGACCGGCAAAGAACTGATAGGCATATTGAAGGATATTTACCTTGATACCACTTACTCTAAAAAAGAAGTGGCAAGCATAGCGTGGTCTACCAGAGGACCAAGATTCCTAAGACTTTCGATTCAGCTCACACCTTGGGGACTCGCCTTCACCGCACTTCAGCTGGGCGGCGAGGCCCTATTCAACTACTCCAACCTGGAGGAACAGCAACAGTGGTTGCTCTACTGTATGTGGGGTAACGAGCCCCAAGCCTGGGATTGGAGCACTCATTCACAACGACTTGCAGAGATCAACCTGCTGCCTACTATTTTTGATAACGGTATTACTCATGGACTTACAGAGGGTGAATCTGTACGTAGTTTGCACCTGGTATTGCCAGGCTTGACCCAAGCCAGCTTTGAAGACACTTCACTACGGTGGGAAGCTGAGCTTCAACACTCATCTCATAAACAGAATGTTAGCGAGATGCTTCGCAATAAGCTGTCTGTTTTTTCTGTTTCACCTTTAACATTGGCGCTGGAAATCCCAATAGGCTGGCAGGGACACAATGCCATGTTGGCATTACACTTGGCTGTTAAGCCAGCATTAGCATCAACTTACTTAAACGCAGACAGAGGATATCTAACTTACCGCATAGCACTAGGTATGGATGTGCTAAACAAACCAATAAAAGCGGTACCAACCTACCAGACGGAGAAAATTGCATTGCCGACCGTTCAGATCAAAAGAGAGTTTCTGGATGACCAATTATAACTATAATCGCTCCCGTCAAGCTGGCGATACCGAACATCAATCCAGCACAAGTATTTTTTATCTTGCACCACTTCCTTTAATAACGGGGGTGGCGGTTACTAGCCCGCAACAACTCCATCAAGCCACCAATGAAATTTATCTTGACTTTGCGATGGGCGTTCCAAAAATAGAATTTTCAGTTCGCTGTTACCTAGGCGTTATCGTGGGCATCGCTTTGTTCATTTTCACGATATGTCTTGGGCTCGGAGCCCTTGATCATATAAACACTGGGCGCCCGGTGTTCGAAATCGTAGTCACCGCCTTTTCACCTAATTGGCCTATCTGGGGGTTCTTTTCATTTTTGATAAGCAGCTACAGCTTATTTTTACTTCAAGCTATTCACCAAATCTCCACTCCCCCAATCCGCTTCAATCGCCAGCGTCGCGAGGTGGCCTATGTCGCCAAGCGCGGCCAGCCACCCCGGTTCATCCCGTGGGAAGAAGTTATTGCCTGCGTCAGCAGCAGCACAGTTGCAACGCAATACGGCACTCAGCAGAAATTCGCTCTGATGATCGGCTTCATAGACGCCTCGGACGGCCAGGTGATGTGGCTCACGTTGCCTACTTCCACGCTTGGTATGGCAGTCAGCGAGTGGGAAGCGATCCGCGCCTACATGGAAGAAGGCCCGAGCGCCCTGCGAAAGCCCATGATGGGCACTGACCTGGAGGAAGGCACTGTGGCGTTTTTCCACATGTGTCGCCGTGACTATCTGCTTGACCACGGCTGCTTGCGCTACCTGTTCGGCTTTCTGCTGATCCAGTTTTTCAGCGGCTGGACGTTGCCCTGCCACGTCGCCAGCTGGGTCAAGCAACTGCCGAAAACGGCATTTCCCAAAGCAGTACAGGACTGGTCCAAACCCCTGCCCCGCGAACAATGGCAATCTCCTAGCGCCGAGCTGATCAAGGAAAGTGAAGAAGTCCGCAAAAGTCTTCGCAAGGGTATGAGTATCTTCGACTACTTTCTTGAGAAGGAAAAAAATCAGAGCAAAACCGGTGTCTGATCAAGACATGACCACAAGAGGCGCAATACGGTATCAGCCATGATCAATACAACGTATCCGCAATGCGTCCCGGCAAAGCCTTGTCATAGGCGTCACCATCGATCTGCTCGGCCGAAACCGCTTTTAGTATTTGCCCGGCAGTCGGCAGCGCGCTGCGTTCGATGTGCCGGGCTGCATCCCATAAACCGGACCTGATGGTTGCCCTGCTGCATTGGAAGTACACGCTGGTCACGGAGATGCGCAGCACCGACTTGGGCAGTTGGCCGTTCACCTCGAAACGCGACAACAGTTCGGGCTGAACCGATATCTGCGCTGTTCCGTTGACCCGCAAGGTCTCGCCCACGCCAGGGATGAGGAACAGCAACGCGACACGTGGGTCGCTGATGATATTGCGCAAGGTGTCGATGCGGTTGTTGCCGCGCCGGTCAGGCAGATAAAGCGTCTTGTTGTCCTCGATATGCACGAAGCCCGCCTGATCACCACGCGGGGACGCATCAAGGCCGTCAGGCCCGGCAGAGGCCAGCACAACAAAGGGTGCCGACTCGATGAAGGGCCGGTAAACCGCGTGAATATGGTCGACTTCCTTGGTCATGGAAGGAGGAGCAATCGGGCCATAGAGCGCTTCCAGTGCCTCGGTGGTGGTCACGAACGCGCTGTTTTCCGGGTTATCCATTGATGTGGTCTCTGCTGGGTGTTTTATCTGCGTGTGTGCTGTCAACTTCGACATGTTCAGCATAGGCAAAAATGCCGGGACCAGACCAGCCTCAGAGATTCGTAACAACGCATTACGTCAGAGCAGGCAAACGATAATCCCTCTTATTCAAACCGCACGAGGCTGCTAAGCTTGCACGCCCCGATTTTTCGCCCCGTTGCAGGATGTCTATGATTACGCGGCTCCGTCTATCCCTTGCCTTGCTCACGACCCTGGTCCTGAGCGCATGCGATGACGCCCCGCGTTTCACGCACGCCGAGCCGGGAGAAGCCTTGTCCGCTGGCAGCGCCACCGTCAGGAAGAGCGATCAGAACGCTTTCTCCATGCCCTCGGCCAATCTGTCCCCCGTGCGGCGGCTGGACTTCAGTGTCGGCAACAGCTTTTTCCGCAGCCCGTGGGTGATTGCGCCCTCGACTACCACGGCTCGCGACGGGCTTGGGCCGTTGTTCAACACCAATGCCTGCCAGAACTGCCATATCAAGGACGGTCGCGGCCATCCGCCGGAAGCTGGCGACAGCAATGCCGTGTCGATGCTGGTCAGGCTGTCGATTCCTGATGACCCGGCCTATGCCGACCTTATAAAGCGCAACGGTGTGCTGCCCGAACCGGTTTACGGCGGGCAATTGCAGGACATGTCGAACCCCGGCGTAGCGCCCGAGGGCAAGGTGCGGGTCGAGTACGATGCGCTAACGGTCGAATTTCGCGATGGCACCTCAGTCGAGCTGCGCCAGCCGACCCTCAGGATTACCCAGCTGGGCTACGGCCCCATGCACCCCGATACGCACATCTCGGCACGCGTAGCTCCGCCGATGATCGGCCTGGGCTTGCTCGAGGCCATTGCCGATGAGGCCATCCTTGCCAATGCCGACCCCGATGACAAGAACGCCGATGGCATCTCGGGACGTCCCAACTGGGTCTGGGATGATGCTCGGCAAAAAGTAGTGATGGGCAGGTTTGGCTGGAAAGCCGGACAGCCGAACCTCAACCAGCAGAACGTGCACGCGTTTTCCGGCGACATGGGGCTGACCACCAGCCTGCGGCCTTTCGATGACTGCACGCCGGCCCAGACCGATTGCCTGGCCGCGCCCAATGGCAATGGTCCGGATGGCGAACCGGAAGTCAGCGACAACATCCTGCGTCTGGTGGAGTTCTACACCCGCAACCTGGCTGTTCCAGCACGTCGCAAGGTCGACGACCCGCAGGTGCTGGCAGGCAAGAACCTGTTTTTCCAGGCGGGCTGCCAGCAATGCCACACCCCCTCTTTCAAAACCCGTAGCGACGCCGCCGAGCCTGAGCTGGCCAATCAGGAGATTCGCCCGTACAGCGACTTGCTGCTGCACGACATGGGCGAAGGGCTGGCCGATAACCGTACCGAGTTCCAGGCCAGCGGAAGTGAGTGGCGCACCCCGCCCTTGTGGGGGCTGGGCCTGACCGGCACGGTAAGCGGACACACCCAACTGTTGCACGACGGTCGCGCACGTAATGTGCTTGAGGCGATACTCTGGCACGGCGGCGAAGCCCAGGCGGCAAAGCGCCAGGTTCTGGCTTTTGACGCACAGCAACGTGAAGCGCTGCTGGCCTTCCTGAATTCGTTATGATTGCGCCCTTTGCAGAATCTTCCTGTTCAAACATCGCCCTTTCAAAAATAAGGAGCCGGACATGTTCCGACCCAAGTTGTTGCTGACCAGCCTTGCGGCACTTGCCTTGGGTGCCTGCTCGCCATCCGATCCTCAGGCCGTGACGTCCGCAGCGATTGCCAAACAGGTCATCCTGCCGACTTACAGCCGTTGGGTGGAGGCTGATCGTCAGTTGGCAGCCAGCGCATTGGCGTTCTGCCAGGGCAAGACTGATCTGGCCACAGCTCGCGCCGACTTTCTGAAAGCACAGAAGACCTGGGCAGAGTTGCAACCGCTGTTGATCGGTCCTCTGGCCGAAGGCAACCGCGCCTGGCAAATACAGTTCTGGCCGGACAAGAAAAACCTGGTGGGCCGTCAGGTCGAGCAACTGGTGACTGCACAGCCACAGATCACCGCTCAGGAACTGTCCAAGGCCAGTGTCGTGGTGCAGGGTTTGTCCGCCTACGAATACATCCTCTTCGACGCTGACATCGACATGGCCAATGCCGAGCAGAAAGCGCGCTACTGCCCGCTGCTGATGGCCATCGGTGAGCGCCAAAAGCTGCTTGCCGAAGAAATCTTCAACAGCTGGAACAGCACCGACGGCATGCTCGCGCAACTGAGCAAGTTCCCCAATCAGCGCTACGCCGACTCCCACGAGGCGATTGCCGAATTGCTGCGGGTTCAGGTCACCGCGCTCGACAGCCTGAAGAAGAAACTTGGCACGCCACTGGGTCGTCAGAGCAAGGGGCAGCCGCAGCCATTCCAGGCAGATGCGTGGCGCAGCAAGTCGTCGCTCAGCAGCCTGGAAGCCAGCCTGATCAGCGCCGAAACGGTGTGGACCGGTGTCGACAACAAGGGATTGCGCAGCCTGCTGCCCGCCGAGCAGAAACCGCTGGCCGACAAAATCGACGCCGCCTACGCTAACAGCCGAAAATTGCTGTCGGAACTCAAGCCGCCACTGGCCGACCTGCTGGCCACGGATGGAGGACGCCAGCAACTCAATGCGTTTTACGACAGCCTGAACGCCGTGCACCGCCTGCACGAAGGCGAGCTGGCCAAGGCACTCGGCATTCAGTTGGGTTTCAACGCCAACGACGGCGATTGATCAAGAGGTACATGTGATGTTGCGACGTCAGGCCATGGCGCTCGGCAGTCTTCTGCGCAGCGCCTGCACGCTGGGTGGCTGGACACTGTTCCGGCAAAAGAACACACGCCCCTTGTTGCTTTCCGCTCGCGACGATGGCGACGGCAAGCACTATGCGGTGGGTTTCAGGCTCGACGGGACGCAGGTATTCGCGACCCAGGTGGGCCAGCGCTGCCACGACATCATCAATCATCCCGACCTGCCACTCGCGGTGTTCATCGCCCGTCGTCCTGGCACTGAAAGCTACCTGATCGATCTGCGCGATGGCCGCTTGCTGCAAACCATCGTTTCGCAGCCTGACCGCCACTTCTACGGCCATGCGGTGATCCATCGCGACGGCGAATGGCTGTATGCGACGGAAAACGACACCCGTGACCCAGGCCGCGGCTTATTGGGCGTCTACCGCTTCGTTGACGAGCGCCTGGTGCACTGGGCCGAGATCCCCACGCATGGCATCGGTCCGCACCAGGTCTCGTGGATGCCGGACGGTGAAACGCTGGTGATCGCCAATGGCGGCATTCGCACCGAAGCGGAAAGTCGGGTAGAGATGAACCTCGATGCCATGCAACCCAGCCTGGTCATCATGCAGCGTGACGGCACCTTGCTCAGCAAGGAAGCGCTTTCCCAACAGATGAACAGCGTACGCCACATGGGCATCGCCAGCGATGGCACCATCGTCGCGGGTCAGCAGTTCATGGGCGACAGCCACGAGTTGGCCGAGCTGCTGGCAATCAAGCGTCCAGGCCAGCCATTCCAGGCGTTTCCGGTGGCAGAGGAGCAATTGCGCGCGATGGCCCACTACACCGCCAGCGTCGCAGTACACAGCGAGCTGCGACTGGTGGCCCTGACGGCACCCCGCGGCAACCGCTTCTTTATCTGGGATCTGGACAGTGGCGCATTGAAACTGGATGCGCCCTTGCCGGACTGCGCGGGCGTGGGGGCTGTGACCGATGGCTTTGTCGTGACCTCAGGCCAGGGACGCTGCCGATTTTATGATTGCCGCAAGGCGCAGCTGCTGGCCCAGCCATTGGACCTGCCGGCCGGGCTGTGGGACAACCATCTTCACCTGGCTGAGGTGGGTTAGATACCGGGCCTGTGAGGGCTTCAGTTTTTAACCCCGGTACCCTGCGCCAGGCTGTACATGAACAGCAAAAGGTCGTGGTCCGGCTGTACGTTCACCAGACTCTTCGCCACGCGTGGCAGTGGGCAGTAGCCCTCGCCATGCTGCGTGGTAAGTATGCGGGTGGACGGTTGTTCAAGCGCCGCCACGGCGACGGTGGCAACTGCCAGCGCACCGAAGATAAACAGACCTCTTGCCATTTCTAGCTTCATGACTCTAAACCTTTGATAGAGCTGCCAAACGCTGCTTGATAAAAGTAGATCAACTTCTGCCAGTCTGCAGCGCTGAATGACGAATGGCGTCGTAGCTGTTTCATATCGTGTTGGGCTGCGCCTTGCGCGGTAAGGCGACGACGGCCCTTTTCGAGATCGAGCAAGGCGACCTCGACGTTGGCGTCCGGCCCGTCCCCTGTCACCCGCACGAAAATGTGCTTGATGTACAGACAGCTGTGCTGCCAGCGGCCAAGGTGCATGCGGGCCAGAGTGTCTGCCACTTCCTTGAGCACGCGCTCATAGAACAGCTCGCCATGGCGCTCGCGCCCTCCGGCAGCCTGCCATTTTTCAATTTCCTCGAAGCCCTCCAGCGCCACCGTC
The DNA here is from genome assembly GCF_900119195.1 of Pseudomonas sp. NFACC10-1. NCBI lineage: Bacteria > Pseudomonadati > Pseudomonadota > Gammaproteobacteria > Pseudomonadales > Pseudomonadaceae > Pseudomonas > Pseudomonas sp. NFACC10-1. The sequence continues at coordinate 32,516 of NZ_FPJB01000013.1, forward strand.
ACCAGCAACGCCCGCCAGGCATTGTCCTCGCCCCGCTCGGCACCGCAAAACACCACTTCGGGGACGACGACGCCAAGCTTGCGAAGCCCCTCAAGCGCCTCGCGCTCACGCAGCACGGTAGGTCGGCCCAGCGGGTGCAGCAGGCTACGGTAGATGTGACCTGTCTGACGTTTGGCATAGAGGGTCTGCCCATCGTCCATGACCAGCCGCTGCACACCACTCTCTCCACCGCGACGCACATTGGGTTCTTCAACCCATTCGCCACGCTGGCTCCAGAACTGATCGAACTCATTCTGGATCGGGTTCACAACTGGTTCTTTCACGGACTGCAAACCCATCTTTTTACCTTTTACGTAGGACATAGACTCGCCACATGGCGTACATGGGCAGGAAATCCATTCGGTTCTGAATGCGAAATCCTGCCTGCTCAAATTCGGTTTCTGCGGTAACAACAGGTAACACAAAACGATTCTGGTAACTTTCCCGCCCAGTTTTCTGCTGACGCTTGTTCTCCAGACGCGCACGCTTCCATGCCTTGAAATTGCCATCCACCCAGAGGGAGACGATCACGCTGTCACGGGTTACGCGTTGAAACTCGCGCAGTAGAGCCATCCGGTCGCTGGACTGACCAACATGGTGCAACAAGCGCATGCAGAAGATGCTGTCTACTGCGTTATCAGGCAGGTCGATGGCAAAGGCAGATGTCTGCAAAGGTTGTACCCTTTTTACAACGTCTGCCGGCTGCGAGGCACAGGCGGTACTGAGCATGTCTGCGGAGTTATCGGCACCGATGATCGAGCGGTTCGGCTTCTCGGCCAACAATGGCCAGAAGCGTCCCGCACCACAAGGCAGGTCCAGCACCAGGCCCGGGTCCCCGGCCATGTGCAGAGCCTTTCTCGCCAGCTGTTCATCGCGATGATGCGACAGCTTGCGCCAGATACCGTCCTGATGCTTTTCCAGGTACTGGCGGGCATGTGTCTTGTCGTACTTTCGGGAAAACTCGAGTTCGATGCGATCGCTCATGAGAGCAGCTCCTGATGTTGATGGGGGCCAAACTAAAGGCACCGCCGTCACCGTCAGGTCATCTGAATGTGAAAAAAATGTTACCTTTTAACGTCAGGTGTTTCGAGATTTTACAGAGAGTTAGAGGCAGTGTGTGGCCAATCGACGAAGTGCAGTCAATTGGCCGCTACCCAATAAGGCCGGTCTACTCGAGAGGAAGGTCAGGGTTTGACCACGTTGAGCGTCACCTTGAACCGGCAACCATGGGGTTCCATAGGCGTGAGATCGACGCTCCATCCCTGATTGGTGCAAATGCGCTGCACCAGTGACAGCCCGAGGCCCAGCCCCTCTCCGCGCTGCTCGTTGCCGCGTACGAAAGGCTCGAACATCGCCTCGCGTTTTTCCTCGGGAATGCCCACGCCACTGTCCTCCACGGTGAAGCTTTCAGCGTGCAGGGTCAGCGCAATGAATCCGTGATCGGTGTAATGCAGCGCGTTGCGCAGCAGGTTGCCCATCACGGCATGCAGGAAGGTCGCGTTGTAACGAATATCGGACAGCTGGTCATCGGCAGGCGGCGTGTAGGTCAACTGCAGCCCCTTGCTCTCTATCGGGTCACGCCACTGGGAGATCAATTGCTCGGCCACCCCGACCAGCGTGGCCTTGGGCGTCATGGCCGGGTCTTCGCGCTGGGTGCGCGCGAGCATGAGGAAGGTTTGCACCAGATCACGCATTTCTTCGCAGGCGCGGCCGATACGCTCGACCTGACGACGGCCGCGCAGATCGAGCGCAGGGTTTTCCAGCAGCAGCTCACAAGAGCTGGCCAGCACCATCAACGGCGTACGCAGTTCATGACTCACGTCGCTGGTAAACATACGCTCACGAATCAGCGCCTGCCGCAAGCGACCCAATGTTGCATCGAAGGCCACCGCCAACTCGCCGACTTCGTCAGCGGCATAGTCGGGCGCCAATGGCGGTGCCAGCCCAAGCAGCTGGTCACGGTGGCGAACCTGCCGGGCCAGACGTACGACAGGCGCCATGACCCGGCGCGCCAGCACCCAACCCAGAAACACCGCCAGCGCCAAGGCCAGAACGAAACCGACCAGCACGACGGCGAACAGCACCCGCTCACGCTCTTCAAAATCGCTCTGATCCTGCAACAGGGCGTAATGCCGGCCATCCACCACCTCGATCATGGCGTGGTAGGACAACGGCCCACGGAACACCTCGTGGAAGCCTGGCTCGAGGTGACGAATGTCCTTGGGCAGGTCGAAGTCACCCGGACCATTGCTGAAGTAGAACAACTGGTCGGGCTTGGGCCGGTGGCTCCAGTCGCTGACACTGTCCATCAGCATCAGGCGGTTGAGGTCACCCCCGAGGCCGGCGGAAATCAGCTTTTCTTCGACCAGGTGAACGGTGGAAATGATTCCGATGGCGAACGACCCGGCGACCAGTGCACTCATCAATGCAAAGGCAATGATGATCCGTTGGGCAAGACTCTGTTTAAACTCCATCCCGGCCCTCGGCCAAGCGATAGCCCACGCCATGCACGGTCTGCAACAGCGGTTTGCCAAACGGTTTGTCGATCACCTGACGCAACTGGTGCACATGGCTGCGCAGGCTGTCGCTGTCCGGGCAATCGTCGCCCCACAGGGCTTCTTCCAGAATCTCGCGGCGCAGTACATGCGGGCTCTTCTGCATCAGCACGGCGAGCAGCTTGAGCCCGACCGGGTTGAGCTTGAGCATGCGCCCCTCACGTGTCACCTCGAGGGTGTCAAGGTCATAGACCAGATCGGCGACCTGCAAGGTACGCCGTCCGCCGCCCTGGGCACGGCGCAACACCGCTTCGATGCGCGCGGCCAGCTCGGACAAGGCGAACGGCTTGAGCAGGTAGTCATCAGCGCCGGAGCGGAAGCCTTGCAGACGGTCGTCCAGCTGGTCACGTGCGGTCAGCATGATGACCGGGGTATCGCGACGGGCATCTTCGCGCAGACGCTTGCACAGCGTGTAGCCGTCGATGCCCGGCAGCATGATGTCGAGGACAATCAGGTCGTAATGCTCGGTGGCTGCCAGGTGCAGTCCTGAGAGGCCATCCTGAGCGCAGTCGACGGTATAGCCTTTCATGCCCAGGTAATCGGCCATGTTCGCCAGGATGTCGCGGTTGTCTTCAACCAGAAGAATTCGCATAACGCACTCTCATATGCAGTTTGGGCTGGCGCAGCTTAAGACGAAGTGAGCGTCAGGGCCAGCGCCGATATGGCATGACGATTTTTTCACCTATGATTTACAAAGCACATGACACACTTTGAGACAAACCGTCGCACACAATGATCGCGGCATGCCTTTCACCGATCTGGATTCGATATGTCGAAAACCGTCGCCCCACCCTACTCCCGTTCGATCAACCCGTGGATTTACCTGGGTATCCCCATTGCCGTGGCGCTGATCCTCATGCTGCTGGAACTGACGTCACTGGACATGGACATCGCCAAGCTGGCCTTCGATCCCGTCAGCGGGCAGTTCATCGGCAGGCACAGTTATTTTCTCGAAGACGTTCTCCACGACCGCGCCAAACAGCTGGTCATGGTATTCGGCGCTTTGGCCATGATCGGCTTCGCGGCGTCCTTCAAGGTAGAACGCCTGATCCCGTGGCGCAGAGAGTTGGGTTGCCTGGTGCTGTCCATGGCGCTTTCCACCGCCTTCGTTACCCCGGTGAAAGTGGTGACTTCAGTGCAATGCCCCTGGAGCCTGAAAGAATTCGGTGGTCAGGAAACCTACAGCGAACTGTTGAGCCCACGCCCTGCGACCGATAAACCGGGACGCTGCTGGCCGGGCGGGCATGCGGCGACCGGCTTTACCCTGTTCGCACTGTTCTTCGCCCTTCGCGACCGTCGCCCACGGATGGCGAAGATGGGTCTGGCTCTGGCGTTTGGCCTGGGAACTGTTTTCTCTGTCGGGCGAATGCTGCAAGGTGCGCACTTCTTTTCCCATAACATCTGGACCGCAGTGTTCTGCTGGCTGATCTGCCTGGGGGTTTATTACTTCGTGCTTTATCGTCCCGAACCCAAGGGCCTCGCGAACAGCAACATACAACCGACGCACTGATTGGTCCGGCACAGAAAGGTCATAAAAAAACCCCGCACAAGGCGGGGTTCTTTATGGGTGTAGCTTAAGGGGTAAAGCCGGCTTACATCATGCCGCCCATACCACCCATGCCGCCCATGTCCGGCATGCCGCCGCCTGCTGGCTTGTCTTCAGGCACGTCAGCGATCATCGCTTCGGTGGTGATCATCAAGCTGGCGATGGAGGACGCGGCCTGCAGAGCAGAGCGAGTCACTTTGGCCGGGTCAAGGATACCCATTTCGATCATGTCGCCGTATTCGCCGGAAGCAGCGTTGTAACCGAAGTTACCCGAACCCTGCTTGACCTTGTCAACAACAACGCTTGGCTCGTCACCGGAGTTGGCAACGATCTGGCGCAGAGGCGCTTCGACTGCACGACGCAGCAGAGCGATACCGACGTCCTGATCAGCGTTGTCGCCTTTCAGACCTTCGATAGCCTGCAGGGAGCGAACCAGTGCCACGCCACCGCCAGGTACCACGCCTTCTTCAACGGCTGCGCGGGTTGCGTGCAGGGCGTCTTCAACGCGGGCTTTCTTCTCTTTCATCTCGACTTCGGAACCGGCACCGACCTTGATCACTGCAACGCCGCCAGACAGCTTGGCCAGGCGCTCTTGCAGTTTTTCCTTATCGTAGTCCGAGCTGGTGTCGCCGATTTGCTGACGGATCTGGGAGATACGCGAGTCGATATCGGTTTTCACGCCAGCACCATCGATGATGGTGGTGTTTTCCTTGTTCAGGATGACGCGCTTGGCATTACCCAGGTGTTCCAGGGTAGTGGTTTCCAGGCTCAGGCCGATCTCTTCGGAGATAACGGTACCGCCAGTCAGAACAGCGATGTCCTGCAGCATGGCCTTGCGACGATCGCCGAAACCTGGAGCCTTGACGGCTGCAACTTTCACGATACCGCGCATGTTGTTGACAACCAGGGTGGCCAGCGCTTCGCCTTCAACGTCTTCGGCAACGATCAGCAGAGGACGGCCAGCCTTGGCGACTGCTTCCAGAACCGGCAGCATTTCGCGAATGTTGGAGATCTTCTTGTCGACCAGCAACAGCAGCGGGCTGTCCAGCTCGGCAACCATGGTGTCCGGCTTGTTGATGAAGTACGGGGACAGGTAACCACGGTCAAACTGCATGCCTTCTACAACAGACAGCTCGTTTTCCAGACCCGAACCTTCTTCAACGGTGATAACGCCGTCTTTGGTCACTTTTTCCATGGCTTCAGCAATGATGTCGCCGATGGAGTGATCGGAGTTGGCCGAGATGGTGCCGACCTGGGCAATAGCCTTGGTGTCGGTGCATGGCTTGGACAGCTTCTTCAGCTCGGCAACAATGGCGATGGTCGCCTTGTCGATGCCGCGCTTGAGGTCCATCGGGTTCATGCCGGCAGCGACGGCCTTCAGGCCTTCGTTGACGATGGCTTGAGCCAGAACGGTAGCGGTAGTGGTACCGTCGCCTGCATCATCGTTGGCACGGGAGGCAACGTCTTTGACCAGCTGCGCACCCATGTTTTCGAAACGGTCTTTAAGCTCGATTTCCTTGGCAACCGAAACACCGTCTTTGGTGATCAGCGGAGCGCCAAAGCTTTTCTCGATGATAACGTTGCGGCCTTTAGGGCCCAGGGTCGCTTTAACTGCGTCAGCCAGGACGTTTACACCGGCGAGCATTTTTTTGCGGCCAGAATCGCCGAATTTAACTTCTTTAGCAGCCATGATCATTATTCCTTGAATACTTAGTAGTAACGGAAGTCAGCGGGAGCACTCAGCCTTCGACGACAGCAAGAATCTCGTTCTCGCTCATCACCAGCAGGTCTTCGCCGTCTACTTTCACTGTGTTGCTGCCGGAATAAGGGCCGAACACAACCTTGTCACCCACTTTCACAGCCAGCGCACGTACTTCGCCGTTGTCCAGCACGCGGCCGGTACCCACAGCAACGATCTCGCCGCGGTTAGGCTTTTCAGCAGCCGAACCTGGCAGAACGATACCGCCGGCAGTTTTCGTTTCTTCTTCACTGCGACGGATGACGACGCGGTCATGCAGAGGACGAAGCTTCATTGTCGATCTCCTGATTATGTTTGTTTGATCGTCCGGTGAGTGCACCGGCCGGTTTAAATCCGGACTTGCCGGTTACGGTTCGACGCGCGAACCGCAGAATACGGTCTGGCCTTCAGGCCAGAAACCTTGCGGTGACCCATACATAAGGGCGAGCAAAGTGATTACAAGTCTTGGGTAGAAATTTTTTACGCCCGAACCGGCTGGTCAAAACGAACGCGGCACCCTGAGGTGCCGCGCTGCCGGGGGGTGTGGAAGATTACTTGTCGCGATGCTCGAACTCGCCTTCGATGACGTCGGGCTCGCGGGTAGGCTTGTGAATCGCCGTCGGGCGATGACTCGAAGCACCCTGATTGGCAGGTGTCTGCAAATCATCGGCGAAGGCACGCTGACGCATGGCCTGATCCTGGGCGCGCTGGCGGACCTTGTTGATCAGCAGACGACGGGTGATCGGCAGCAGGCAGATCACACCCAGAATGTCGCTGATGAAACCAGGCAACAGCAGCAGGCCGCCGCCCACGGCAACCATCAGGCCTTCGAGCATTTCCTGCGCAGGCAACTCGCCACGCGCCAGGCTTTCGCGGGCTCGCAGCGCCGTCGCGAAACCGGCCACGCGCATCACGAACAAGCCGAGCATCGACGTCGCGACGACCAGCAGGAACGTCCAGAGAAAGCCGATGGACATCCCGACACGAACCAGCAGAAACAGCTCAAGTACCGGGAATAATAGAAACAGCAGCAAAAAAACACGCATCAAATGAGTTCCTCAAGGGAAGAATGCCTTCCGAGTAGACCGTATGTGATGTCAGAAGGTCGTTAATTCAAGCTCCCTGCATCTGGCTTACCGCTAAATTATGCGCACAAGTGAGCTGAACCAGGCCTTCACAAACGTGTATCGGTGTATTTCAGGGCTGGCGGCCCACCCGAGACGAACGCGCAAAAACAGCCTATAACGTGCTCTGGCTATGGCATAAGCACTCGCAACCCGCCAGTGATGCCATGGAAACGATCAACTGTGATTGGGCACGCATATGGAATTGAAAGACAAGCTGATAATCATCACCGGCGGCTGCCAGGGGCTGGGCAGAGCCATGGCCGAATACCTGGCCGGCAAAGGCGCCAATCTGGCGCTGTTGGACCTCAATCAGGAGAAACTCGATCAGGCTGTCGCCGCCTGTGAGGCACTCGGGGTCAAGGCTCGCGCTTATCTGTGCAATGTTGCCAATGAAGAACAGGTCGTCGACACGGTCAGCAAGGTCGCCGAGGATTTCGGCGCCATTCATGGCCTGGTCAACAACGCCGGTATTCTGCGTGACGGCCTGCTGGTCAAGGTCAAGGATGGCGAGATGACCAAACTGAGCCTTGCGCAATGGCAGGCGGTGATTGACGTCAACCTGACCGGCGTCTTCCTCTGCACCCGCGAAGTGGCGGCGAAAATGATCGAGCAGAAGAGTCAGGGCGCGATCATCAATATCTCGTCGATTTCACGTGCGGGCAATATCGGACAGACCAACTACTCGGCAGCCAAGGCTGGCGTGGCGGCTGCGACGGTTACCTGGGCAAGGGAACTGGCCCGCTACGGTATCCGTGTGGCAGGTGTGGCGCCGGGGTTCATTGAAACCGAAATGACCGGCAGCATGCGCCCCGAAGCGCTTGAGAAAATGACCTCGGCCATCCCGCTCAAGCGCATGGGCAGGCCCGACGAGATTGCACACTCGGTGGCTTATATTCTGGAGAATGATTATTTCAGCGGACGCATCCTTGAGCTGGATGGCGCAATGCGAATCTAGTCAGCGCGTAAAAGCAGCGGGCGACGCACAGGGTGTGCGCTGCCCGCCCTTCGCTTACCAGCTTACGCCGAAGCCAGCGGTGTAGCGCGTCTTGTCGACATCGCCATTGCTCGAACCACTGATGACGTTCTTCTCGGCTTTCAGGTTAAGCGACGCCCAGTCGGTCACCTTGTAGCGCAGCCCCGCCTCGACATCCAGCGAGTAATCGGCAACGGAGCTCAGCGGCTTGCCCAGCTCGCCGTTGGTGAAGAATTCGACCTTTTTGCCAATCAGGTAGCGGTTGTAATCCCAGGTGCCGGCAACGGAATAGAAGTTTTCCTTCTCGTCGTTGGAGAACTCGAAATCGGTACGGTTAAGCAGCGCACCGACCTTGAATGCACCCAGTTCGTCATCCCACAGCTGGTAACCTGGACCGGTACCTACGACGCGCTGACGAGACAGATCCTCGACCTTGTCGCGTTTGTAGCTGACGCGGCCGTCCCAGAAGAATTTCTCGGTCAGGAAGCGGTCCAGCGAGTACTCGGCGCTCCAGTTGTCAGTGCCAACCACATCGTCGGTGGTCTCGCGGTTGTAATCGCCCTTGGCGTTGTGACGCCAGTCGCCATGGCGAGCCGAGGTCTTGAAGGCCACGTTGTAATCATTGGTATCGTTTTCGGCCTGCTGGAAATCCAGCGCCGCATCGATGTTGCCTTTCCAGACAAGATCAGTGATAACCGGCTTGGGCTTGATGATCTGATGGATACTTGCCAGATCGACGGTCTTGGGCGCATCGCCATTGGCCAGCACGACCTTGCCGTCATCCGCAGCCTGCAGCGAATTGGAGACTTCGCCGCCATGCTCATCCTGCTTGACCAGCAATGGCTGATCGCTTTTCAGGGTCTTGACCTGTTTCCAGTCCAGCGCGATAGCGCCGCCGTATTCGGTCTGCAGCAGCAACTTGCCGCCGTCGAACACCTTGATTGTGCCGGTCAGGCGGTCGCCATTCTTCAACCAGACGGTATCGGCAAGCAATGGAGTGGAAACAGCAGTGATTGCAAGGCACAACAGGGTTCTGGACAACATAAGCGATAACTAGGCTCTGTAAGGCGGGAATCGGGCATTTTCCTGCGGGGGAGGTGACGGGACGATCCATGTACCACCAAGCACGGTGGTAACTGACAGCCCGGACAACCAAAAGTTCACTGAACGACAATCAATATCGTTTTTATACAGGATTATCGCGTGGCAGACCCGGACTTAACATTACTTTACCCGGCAGGACAATCGCCGAGCGAGGCGCGACGCACCGCCCTCTACCTGACGATGGCGCAGATACCGGAAGGCAAAGTAGTCGCCTACGGGCAACTCGCCGAACTGGCGGGCCTGGGCCGAGCTGCACGCTGGGTGGGACGTACGTTGAGCCAGTTGCCGGACGGTTCTTCCCTGCCCTGGCACCGGGTTTTGGGCGCCGGTGGTCGGCTCAGTCTGCCGCCCGGCAGCGTTTCCGGTGACGAACAACGGGCACGTTTACGCGCCGAGGGTGTGACCATTGTGAATAATCGGGTTGATATGCAGCGCCATGGCTGGCGTCCCCTATAGCACAGCGGTTAGAGTGCGCCCTTTGTTTTCGTAACCTGAGGCAGATTCCAGCCCATGCCCCGTAAAACCTGGCGCGCCGCGCTCGCCGCATATGCCAGCCCGTCGACATTAGTGTTACTGCTGCTCGGATTCGCTGCGGGCATGCCTTATATGCTGGTCTTTTCGACATTGTCCGTGTGGTTGCGCGAAGCCGGTGTCGCGCGCGAGACCATCGGCTATGCGAGCCTGATCGGCCTTGCCTACGCCTTCAAATGGGTCTGGTCGCCATTGCTCGACCAATGGCGTCTGCCCCTGCTCGGCAAACTCGGGCGACGTCGCTCCTGGCTGGTGCTGGCACAGAGCCTGGTGATTCTCGGCCTGATCGGCATGGGCTTCTGTGATCCGCAGAAGCATTTGTCCTGGCTGATCGCAATTGCCGTAGTGGTGGCCTTCGCCTCCGCAACGCAAGACATCGCCATTGATGCCTATCGCCTGGAAATTGCCCAGGACACGCAACAGGCTGCACTCGCCGCCAGCTACATGTCCGGCTACCGGGTCGCTGCACTGCTGGCGACCGCGGGTGCACTGTATTTCGCCGAGGGCTTCGGCTCGACGGGCTTTGCCTACAAGCATTCGGCGTGGACCGGTACTTATGTGCTGTTCGGTCTGCTGATGCTGCCCGCCCTGGTCACCACACTGATCATGCGCGAGCCGCCGGTGCCGCTGCGCACCCAGCTGTCGGCAGCGCGCTATGGCTTTACGCACCAGTTGGCCTCGGTGTTCGTGCTGATTGTGCTACTGGTCTCCGTACCGGCGATGTTTACCCAACTTTACAATACCGACTTCGCCAGCGTGCTGTTCAACGGCACCAGCTGGATGGACCTGTTGCTGGAAGACCGGGCGTTTTTACGCGCGATTCTCTACACGCTCCTGACCATCGCCTGCCTGTCCTCGATGGGTCGCCGCGGACTCGCACCGGTACTCACCCCGATCAACGATTTCATCATGCGCTACCGCTGGCAGGCGCTGCTGTTGCTGGGCCTGATCGCGACCTACCGGATGTCGGACACGGTGATGGGCGTCATGGCCAACGTGTTCTACATCGATCAGGGCTTTACCAAGGACCAGATCGCCAGCGTCAGCAAAATCTTCGGCCTGATCATGACCCTGCTGGGGGCCGGTATCGGCGGACTGCTGATCGTGCGCTTCGGCATCATGCCGATCCTGTTCATCGGCGGCCTGACCTCAGCCTCGACCAACATCCTGTTCCTGTTGCTGGCGGACATGGGCCCGAACGTGAAGATGCTGATCCTCACCATCTCGCTGGACAACCTCAGTTCCGGGCTGGCGACATCGGCGTTCGTCGCCTACCTGTCGAGCCTCACCAACCTGAAGTTCTCCGCCACGCAATACGCCTTGCTCAGCTCCATCATGCTGCTGCTACCGCGCCTGCTGGGCGGCTATTCCGGTGTGGTGGTGGAAAAGTACGGCTACCACAACTTCTTCCTGATCACCGCGCTGCTGGGCATTCCGACGCTGGTGATGATCATCCTGCAATGGAACCGAGAGATACGCACGGCGAAGACCGAGCCGCCTCAAGAGGCTTCCGTTATCGACAAGCCCTGAGCCCTGGCTAACCCTTCAAGGAACAACATTGGACACCGAAAACAAAGCACGCGCTTTCAACCCCGTCCCCCTGATCCTTATCAGCCTGGGGATCTGGCTGCCCATCATCGGCACCCTGCTGACATATTATCTGTCGCGAGATGCTGATGCCCTCTCCGGATCAATGGCGTTTGGCAGCGCCGTAGTGTTGCTCGCGCAGGTTGAAATCTTCGCGATCATCTTTCTGATGATTTATGCATTCGCCGTAAAACCGTGGAGACTCTCCACAACCCTACGCACGGTGTTCTCGATCAACGCAGTCGCCGCCGTCGTCGCGGCAATCGGCATTATCGTTACGCTGGCCAATATAAGCCTGCAGTAATCGCCGACTAAAAAAGCCCTGACGCTCACGCGCCAGGGCTTTTTTCGTATCGCGCGCCCTCCCCTTACAGTCTTTCCTCGTGGCGTCTCTCATTAAGCCGTAAGAAACGCACTACAGCTCCTTATGAATTGGCCGACGACATTGCTAGCCATTCCTCACTACCTCACTGCGGCATCAAGAGTAATGTCGCCCGGTAATGGCCCTTTGCAATTTAACTGTGTGCCCCCGGAAAGAAGTCTATAGACTCACCCACCTCTCTATATCAGCACTCTCGCCCGGAACGAGCGGCTGGTTTTATATAACGGAGCAACAATGTTAAAGGATCTAACGGCGCTATTTGCGCCACAAAACCGTCGTCTGATCAAACTGACGACCGTTGCCCGTGACGAACAGGAACTCCTGCTGGAACGTTTTTCCGGCACTGAAAGCCTGTCCGAGCTGTTCAGTTTCGAGTTGTCGATGATCAGCCGCGATGCCGGCCTGGAGCTCAAATCGCAGATCGGCCAGCCTGCACAACTGGCAATAGAGCTGGCCACCGGCGAGTCGCGCTTCATCAATGGCTATATCAATGCCTTCAGCCTGGAAGGCAGCGACGGCGGTCTGGCACGTTACAGCGCAACACTGAGCCCCTGGCTGTGGATGCTCTCGCGACGCGTCGACTCGCGCATATTTCAGGAACAGACCATCGAAGCCGTTATCCGAACGGTATTTGCGGTCTATGGCGCGTTGCCCGATTTCGAGTTTCAACTCAGCCAGCCACTCAAGACACACAGTTACATCACCCAGTACCGTGAAAGCGATCTGACCTTTGTATTGCGCTTGCTGGAACACGAAGGGTTGTTCTTCTATTTCGATCACAATCAGGAAAAGCACACGCTGATCATTCTTGATCACTCGCGTGACCTCTCGCCCCTGCCGCAACAGCCCACCATTCGTTATCACAGTGCATCCGTTACCGAGACAGCGGATTCGATTACCGAATGGCGCAGCCATCGACGCCTGCAGTCGGGGCGCATGTCCATTCAGACTTTCGATTACAAGCAGCCGCGCAATTCGCTGCCGGTTGGCATGCCGAGTCTCAACGAGCAGGGCAACGTCGATTCGTATGAAGTGTATGACGTGCTCGATCACTACAGCCACGGCACCTTCAATGACGGTGAACGCCTGGTACGTCAGCGTCTGGAGGCCATTGAAGTTCAGGGCAAGACATTCACCGGCAACAGTAACTGCCGCGCCATGTACCCTGGCCACACCTTTGAACTGACCCAACATTTTGATCATGACCGCGGCTCTGCTGAAGATCGCAGTTTTCTGCTGATATCGGTCAAGCATGAGGGCAGCAACAATTACCTGTCGGACGAAGGCGCGGGCTACACAAACGAGTTCGTGTGCATTCGCCACAAAATCCCCTACCGTCATCCGATCACCGTCCCGCGCCCGAGCATTCCGGGCCCTCTGAGCGCCATCGTGGTCGGGCCGGAAGGTGAGGAAGTGTTCACTGATGAACTGGCGCGGATACAGGTCAGGTTCCACTGGCAGCGCGGCGACAGCCTACCGCAAGGCACCACCTGGTTAAGAGTGGCGATGCCCAGTGCCGGTAGCGGCTTCGGGCATCAGTTCATGCCACGCATCGGCCAGGAAGTGCTGGTGACCTTTCTGGCGGGCGATATCGACCGGCCTCTGGTGACGTCGGTACTCTACAACAACATTAATCTGCCGCCACGCTTCAGCAAGGCCTCGGGGCTGCCCGGCAACCGCACGCTGTCGGGGATCCGCACCCAGGAACACAAAGGCAGCGGCTTCAACGAACTGCTGTTCGATGACACGCCGGGCTCGCTGCGCGCACGCATGGGCACGACCCATCAGGCCACTGCCCTCAACCTGGGCAAACTGACCGATCCGCGTACTGACGGCACCGCTCAGCCACGCGGCAACGGCGCAGAACTGCGCACCGATGCCGCCATCGCCCTGCGTGCCGCGCAAGGCATGTTGCTGACCACCTATGCGCGTACCGACGCAAAAGGCTCACAGCTGGATCGCGAAGAGCTGCTCAAACTGCTGGCCGAGTGCGGCGAGCTGTTCAAATCCCTCGGCGAAACCGCAGCCGCACGTGGCAGTCAGGCGGTGGATGTCAAAGGTATGGAAGCCTTGCGCCAGTCGCTCGACCAATGGCCCGCGCCGGACAATAACGGCCTGGGCGACCCGGTACTGGCCATGACCGCTGCCGCCGGCATTGCCAGCGCCACACCACGCTCGCAGGTTCACTATGCGGGTGAAAATCACGACACCACTGCGCAGGACAACCTGCAATTGACCAGCGGCGCGGCCATGCACCTGCAAGCAGGCAAAGGGCTGTCGGCCTTCGCTCAGGATGCAGGCATCAGCGCCATCGCCAACCGCGGCAAGGTGCTGGTGCAAGCGCAGGAAGACGACATCGCCCTCAATGCCCAGAAAAACCTGCACGTCTCGGCCGTCGAAGGCGAAGTGGTCATCACCGCGCCGACCATCCGCCTGGTCGCCGATGACGGCAGTTACATCAAGATTGGCGGCGGCGTCGAGATCGGCTCACAGGGCAAAGTCACCGTGCACGCCAGCGAACACGACTGGATCGGCCCCAAGACCGACAGCGCTGCTATCCCCTCTTTCGGCCGCGACCCCGCCGCCCAGCAGGTCACCTTCCACTACCCCGGCCACAGCGAACAAAGCCCGCGGGCAGCAGCGGATCACTCGTATGAAATCAAACTGGAAGATGGCAGCCTGGTGAAAGGAATGACGAACGCAGACGGACTGACCGAGCGCGTGGAACGCGAAATGATGCATCAGGCGCAAGTATCGGCACTGCGCAGCGGCACCCCGAAAGGAGGTGCGCAATGAACGGCGCCGATGAATACGCCGTTGCCCAAGGCAACACACGCCTGATCCCCAACCTCAACACCACCTGCAAAATGGAAGTGCCCGGCGATTTGCCAGGCGTAGTGATCTTTCTGCACGGTGTGAATGACCCGGGGGCGTCGTACAGCATGGTGGAGAGCGGGTTGTGTCAGGGGGTGAATGAGCGACTGGACCGGCCGGATCTGGTGCCGGGGCGATACGGGGCTGAGTACGACATCGCGAAAAAAAAACTCAGAGCCAAACAACAACTGGAAGATCAAGATAAACAGCTACTCGACGACCCAGACACCCATCTTTACAGACGTGATACTGACGACCCGAAAACGCGCAGCCTGCTGATTCCCTTTTATTGGGGATATCGGGCCGACCCCAGCGAAATCAGCCGGGACAAGAACAACGCCCCCACTAAACTGCGTGACCAGTATCAGGACATACAGGGTAATCGCCTGGATCGGCATTTTGGCAAGGCCGGTGGTTATTTTGTCAATGCCACCAATAACCTGCTGGAAATGTATGACAAGGGCCTGCCACTCACCATGCGCCTTAAGATTGCCCGAAAGACGCTACCCAACACACATTTTCTGGGGGATAACCCACATCGACGTTATTACGTGCTGGCTGCTCACCGGCTCGCGATGATGGTCAAGGAGATACGCAGGGTGTCTCCCGACGAAACCATCACGATCATGGCGCATAGCCAAGGCACGTTGATTACCCTGCTGGCGCAAGCACTGCTGGTGGACGGGGGGCATCGTTGCGCGGACACCATCATCATGGTGGACACGCCCTACTGCCTGTTCCCGGAAGTCACCCCCAAAGATCAAGACACGCTAACCACACTGATTCGCATCGTGGCACAGGTGACTCAGGCACCCCACACCCAGCCGCCGCTTTCAGACCTGTGCAACCCCGCAACCTACTGCGGAAGAAGCGGCCCGCAGTGGTCACCGACACAAGGTACGCGCAAAGACAAGGGCAAAGTCGGTAACCTGACGGTATTCCCTGAGCGTGATAACCGCGGCAAGGTATACCTGTATTTCTGCCCGGACGACACCACCGTTGCACTGGATGACGTAAGAGGCATCGGCACGTTTGGGGTGTGGGACATCCATGGCAAAGACAGTACTCGCAACCCTATGGCTGAATTGAAGGCCGTGCGCTTTTATCAACGCATGTGGACCAAGCGCTACCGTGACGATTCTCCGGTCATGGTTGGAAAGCCTCCAGGCTATGACCTGTTGCGCGCCAAAAACGAATCTCGCTATGCCGGCGACAGTTGGTTCGCAGGGCTCCTTTCGAAAGGCCCTACAGAAGAAGGGCATAGGATACTGATCAACGCTGAACAACTGTATCCACCACACGCCCCCGCTATGTTTGGCGGGGAGGAGGAGAATTACAAGGGCGATCAGAACAAATCAGGGCGTGACAGGCCCGATGACGCTAACAAAGCCAATGCCGTGGGCAACCCAAGGGCCAAGCTCAGATGGCACTTTGTGCGCAACCACACAGGATCGATAGACCTAGAGCGAGAGCTTGCCCAATGGAATATGGGCAAAGCGCCAGGTCAACAGACCCGCATCATAATCAAGCGAAGACTGACAGGCGACGGCGCACCAAGGCCTTCGGATACTTACGAGATACTGCGCGAGGACACGCCGGACGAAATACGTGAGTTCATGGATGAAAGCAATTCGACCGAGGTGCTGGACTTCAATAGCTATCACTCGGGCCTGTTGCGAAGCCCGGAAAACCATCAATGGGTAACGGCGATGGATATCGCGATTGGTCAGGCGAAATGCCTGGACGACCCGGCGATGCGTGATGTACTGGTGGCGATTGCGGATTGGAAGATGGACAAGAAGAAATTTGAAGTTGTTGAGAAACTGCCTGGCTGGATAAAACTTAGCGACGAAGCTCAGGCATTGGTGAAAGCCAGTAATGCTTACTACGAACGAGGCATATTCCCCCCGCCAGAGCTAGTACCATTAACACCGCCATCCTTACTCACAGGCTCTCAGATTAAGGGAGTCTCTAAATGACGGCGTACCCAAGGAAAGCCTTGATACGACCCAAGCTGAAGCCGTATATCTGGATAATAGGAATACTGCTTTCCCTCTGGATAGGATTTGTCCTGCTAGTCTATTTAAACGCACAGGAAAACAACATGGAACTCCGTGACATACACTCGGTAACGCGCTGGGGCATTGCGGCTATTTTTGGCACTGTGCTGCTGACCTACAGTGGTCACTGGTGGGGCAAAGCCGTTGCTCATGAAAAAGTCGAACTGGCGGCATACAAATCCAACGTTGCAGCACAGATATCAGATCAACAGGCCACTCAAAAACGAAATTACGCCTTGGAAATCCGGGGGGTAGGAATGGCAGTACATGGCTGGCATCAATCGTCAATCTGGCGAGAGATCGTTAAAAAAAATAGCAATTTCGTTTCAATATACTCGTCAGATGCAAAGGACTACAATCCCGGTCTGAGTTCACGCGAGACTACTAGAGACATCAATATACGCGTAGCCTTCCAACATTCTGCAGATGTGGCTGTGCCATATTGGCCCATCCCGACGTTTGCAATTGCCCCCCCAAAACAACCATCAGACACAGGTGCCGCCGACAACATTCTCAACGGGCGCAACGCCGCTACTTTAGGTGTGACGTTATTCTTGTGGCAAGACGCTGAAAACACTACTCACGCTCAAAAAATACTTAACCGTTTATTCAGTTTTTTTGAGGACAACCTGCAAGTACCTCAAGCGCTAATAGTAAGTGAAGACGGTGATGTCACGCGAAACGGATTACGCGTTGCAGGTACTCCGGGCATGCCAAAAAACGCTCAAGTAGTTCCAACGGTATTTGAAAGCATGACCGGCCTGCTGGTTACTCGATCGGATCGAGTGGATCACTACATCCGTCCCTATGCGACTAACGATTCAGATGACAATCAAAACAAAAGTAGCGATCTGGGCAAGCTGTGGGCTTTTTACTGGGAGCGTGACAAGAATCTGTATGAAGCAGGAGCAGGCACCTATAATCCCAAGGTACCGGATGCCCCGAGCACCATGTCCACCGCCTACTGGCAATCCCAGCTCCCCACCCTCTGGAAGACCATCAGCAATCGCGGCCCTGGCAACTTCGAGCCCTCCCCCTGGCTGCCAATCCGTTGGGGTCAGCATCAGGTCAAGGAGTTCGATGCTGCGCCGGTACTCGGCTATCTGCACCGCCCGGTCAAGGCGCCCATGCAGGATGAAAACGGCAAGCGTCTGAAACCGGCCTTGCAAGCCAAAGCGTTGCAAGCCGCCTGGGTGCAGGCGCTGGATACTTTGCCAGATGGTCAGAAACCTGTGCGGGTGTTCTACGACAGCACCAACAACCCGGAAGCGGAAATCGCCCTGAACAACGCCCTGCACGACCTGAACAAGGACGGCCACGGTCTTGAGCTGGGCAATGTCGAAGAGGGCTACGACATCGGCCGCCGTCTGGGCAATACCGGGGTCAGTGGTGCGCTGGTCGAGATCAATCTGGCGACCATCGCCAGTTACAAGGATGGCGGCGTCAGTGCCGTGGTCTACGCCGGCACCGATGGCAGCCTGACCGTACAAATGGTCCGCCCGCCCGATGAAGCCCGCAAAGCGAAGAACAGCCAGAACCGCGGCGCAGACCCGTTCACCTTCGGCTCGCCAACCGGCGGGGCACCTGCGGAGTGAGTTATCCCGTCTGCCTGGGCGACGCCACCAGCAGTGGTGGCCGAGTGGTGTCCTGCCAACTGGCAGGCACCCACACCCTCAACGGCAAGCCTCCGGCCGTGCTGGGCGACAAAGCCACCTGCCCGCTTCATTCAGGAGAGTTCGCCTTTATCGAAGGCCACCCCACCCGAAAACTGAACGGCATACCGGTGGTCCTGCACGGCCACCGACTGGCGTGCGGCTGTCAGGGTGTGGCCAGCCACGCCATGAATGTGCGA
>NZ_FPJB01000011.1:0-134287 GCF_900119195.1 Pseudomonas sp. NFACC10-1
GACGTTGCGCGGGAGAACCGTCATCGCAGAGAATCGCCAGGCTGACCGGCTGGCCGATGAGTTTTTCAGGATCGTATTCGGTGTCCTGCACCACCGCGTCGAGGGTGTAGCGAGGAACGCGCCCGATGCGCTCGACCCCATGCATGCGCAGGGCCTGAAGCTGATGCTCGCCCAGCGGCGTGGTGAGTTGCAGCAGGCGTCCGCTCTGGCTGAGGGCGGTACCGAATGTCAGATCCATGGTGTAACTCCTTTACCGCTTGAATCGGTTTGCGACGTATCTTTGGTTTAACCCGCTTCTACGGGAGGTTTGGCATCTTTATAGTTTTCATCGATCTTTATGCCCATTTTTTTCAGTTGCGCCTCTGTCTTCTGCCGCTCTTTCCCCATTCGGGTTAATTCGGCAGGCAGAAGTTCTCTCCAGCGTGCGCGATCTTCGCCTCTCACGAATTCGGCGTAGAACTCACTTTCTGATTTGAACGTCCATGTAAACAAGTAAGATCCACGGTTCTGCGGGTCGTCTTTGCTGTTCTCGCGCTGTACCATCAGATCAAGATACTCGTGACCGCTGTAGAACATCCACGTGTTGATCATAGGCAATGAGACCCATACCTGCTTCGTAAGCTTGAGATTTGGGTCCATCCAGGGACCTGTACCAACATTTTTACCTAGCACTTCATTTAAGTTGGTAAATTTGTCGGCTTCTGTACCGGGTATTCTCGCTTCATTAGGGAAAATGTAACGCTGCCATCCCGCAGCGTCTAGATTCTGTACTTGTTGATAAAAGTACGCCATTGCGTCTTCATGTTTCGCATGGGTTGATACTCCTGCTACATACACGTCTATATCTGTAATAAGCCCTAGGGGATTGGTGACGATAGTGGTTGAGCTAACGTTCTCAATCGCTAATATGGTGGATGCTGAGCGTACCTTTACAGTGATCAGTTCAGAGGATTTTGACGGCACTATAAATTGGTAGAGACACATCGTATCATCGCAGTCTTTTCGCAGTTTTACAGATGTTGAAGCCAAGACAGTATCAATTGATACTCCAAGAGAGAGTTCGATCTCACGATTTTTTGTATTCATATCCGAATCCTCACAACCGGTCAGCAGTATGAAAGCCGCTATCATATATTTAAGTAGTGCGTTCATTCCACGTCCCTATCGTCATAATTGCCTTTTCCATCTCAACATTTTTTCTTTGCATTCTCCGATGATACGTAGAGGCAATTGTTGTAATAAAAATCATTCTGTCCTCGGCGTCGTACAGCTCGCCATCGGACATGATGACATCCTGCTCCGGGTCGCCTGTATCGCATTCAACACTCAGGGACGCCAGTCGGCGCGGAACATCTCCGTACCCCTCAACCCACGTTTGCATGTACAACAGTGCCCTGAAGCTTTTATCCTCGTATATCAACGGTTGCAATATCATCAGTTGTTCATGTTTGGCAATTGCCAGGAGGGACTGAAATTTGTATTTTTCACGCAGTGTACCTGCCGGCTCCTTCTCTACAGCCGATATCAACTTGAAGCCGCTTACCAGATAATCAGTTACCTTCAGGTTGTTTATTTTGGGCAGTGCATCATCAATCCATGGCAGTTGCGCAAAGCTTTGCTTGAATCGTGGGTCATACGTACTAAAGTCCCGAGTCTTTATGCACTCATTGAACTGCTGTGGATAATTAATATAAAACCAGTGCCAGACGAAGATGTCCTGGAATAACCAGAAGTTTCCCTTGCCCAAAAATATCTTGGTAATCTCCAAGGGCGGTACGGCGGGTGGCAAATAGCGCATCTTTGTGTTACTGGAATAATCCAATGCACACATGACCTGTTTGCTTGCAAACGCCGCTAACCCTGTCCAGTAAAACCGTCCTTTTTGTTCGGGCTGGCCGTTGTGCTCTTGCTCCAGGTAAATACGTGCGTAATTGCCTGCGATACGCGCAGCCCGCGTACTGAAGTCCTTGAGCAGTTCATACCTGGCCGGTTGCTTGTATTCGGCGCGGGTCTTCACGCACAAGCGCCTGATAGCCACTTGCTGGCCAAGTGTCCACATTTCGACACAGCCCGGATTCAGATCATTGATCGAGCAGGATTTTGGATTGAAATCAAAATTTTCCTTCATGAGTCTTTGCTCTGTCCGTCGTGTTCAAGCCCGCGGTGTTCGGCTACCTCATCGCCAGCTTGCGCAGTCGTCTTGCCGGTACTCAGCAACCAGGCTTGAGTCTGAGTAGAGGCGTGTCTATCAAATATCAGCACCGATCCCTGCCTCGCCCTGCCTGCGTGAAAAGCAAGTGCGAGTGACGTTAGTTGAGTCGCGCTCCTTCCTCGCTCGCCTGCCAGTAATGCCTGCCCAGCGACATGCTCCGCTACCACCAGGTTTGGCAGTTGGGTACTTGCGTAATGAGAGAGCTGCTCTAGACGTCTGTCATGAAGATGACCGTCGATGACGAGTGCCTGGATGTCGTTCGGTTGAATACCCCTCTGCTCGCAAAGGGCCTCTGCCAGCTGTTGCAGATCGGCGCTGCTTTGCCTTGGCTGCGATGCACGCGGAGAGTGTTCGCGGGTCATGGCTGGATAGAGTTGCCAGGTATTTTCCTCGTCGGGGTTGGCGTGGTCTACACGCCGCAGGTGCACGATCGAGATGCTTTCACCGACCATGGCGTCGCTGGGCAGAGCGCCAGCCCGGTCTTTTGTTGCCCAGGTGTCTATACTGACGCACAGCAGGCAAGACGCTTCCGTATCGTTTTGAAGCGCCCAGCGCAACCATTCATCAAAGTTCAGCGAAGGAGTGTCGAAGCCCTCGCCGGGGAGGTAATCAAACGGCCAGATCGGCAAAGCATGATTCTCCCATGCTGATGGGGCGATGCCCGACGGCGCAAACAGTACTACCTTCGTGTTTTCCCAATCGACGCTGGCTGCGAAATCAGCCCATTGTGCGAGCATGGCCTCAAGCAGTTGAAGCGTACGTGGCAACGTATCGATTTCCGGTTTGTGCTGGGGCAGGCGAATGCGACGCAGGTTATAACGGTGGCCCGATGGACTGACCAATCTTGGATCGTGTTCAAAATCTCCGTTAACGGCTCCAAGCCATGTCCCTGACGCAGCTTGAGCAGGTTCGAGGTTCGGCAGCCACAGCCAGGCGTTGTCAATTTTGACGCGTGTGAGGTCATAGTCTGCTGGCTGACGTGCCGGAGTAGCCTGACGTTGTTCCTGTTCGCGTCGCTCACCAATGACATCCCATAAAGAGCGATGACCTTGGCCATAGGGCTTCAACATGCTGTCGTCCTTAAAATATGCCACAGTCACTGTTGGTGGCGATGAGACTGGAGCCACACGCAGTCTTGTCGCCATGGCGGGCAACCGGCCGGCCATCTACCAACGTTGACGTGTCACCTGTCGCGATTGCACAGACCCCATGCGGGCACATGACTTTATCGCCGACTCTGGCCACCAGTCGACCATTGACCAGAGTGGTCGGAGATCCTTCGACAACAACCCCGGCCCTGTCGGTCGGATCGTTCAGCAAAATGATCGGGCGCATGTTGATACTCCTTGTGGTTGGCTGTCAGAGCTTTTAATCGCGCTGCGGCAGAGTGCCCAGCAGATCGCGAATGCCATCGACGACGCTACCGTCCTTGATCACGTCGCTCAGCCAGCTTTCCAGCGGCATATTGCCCCATTTGATGGCGCGCTCTACCAGATAGGGCACCGGACTATGGGGTTCGGTCTGCTTGAAAAATTGTGCTACGCCTTGCAGCAGGGCAAACGCTTCGTCCCGGGTCAGTGGCACGGTGCGCATGGGCGCGCTGGCTGCCGGGTTGTCGACTCGAGTTACAGGCCGCTCGCTGACTGGTTCGACTTCAGCTTCATCTTTTGGTTGGTTAGCGGGTGCTGCCACCTCGACACCCCGGTCCTTGAGCAATCGCTCAACCAACTGCCGGGCGTGGGTAAGTACGTCATTGAGTGCGAGGAAGCTGGGTACGTCGCGCTCAAAGACGCTGTCGATGGTCGACTGCAATTGTTTGCAGGCAACCAGGCACTCACTCATCTCCGCGTATTTACGGTTCAGGTGATCGGTATCGGTAAGCACGACCGAGCGCTGGAACAATTCAGCGTTGATCTTGCCTTCTTCGAGAGCCTGGTTCATTGCCGACGAGTTCTGTCGAGCCAGGTTTTCAACTTGTCGAGATTCATCATATTTGAACAGGCTGTAGCCCTGTCCCTGGGTAATCGGTAGCGTACGGACCACTTCGGCCAAGGTTGTATTCAACCACCCCAAGCGAGCAGAACGCTCTTCGGTGCCGTCTTCCAGAGAAGGGAACAGGGTGTCCCAGAAATCTTCCAGCATGGCTTGAGCCACTGCCAGCGCGAAACGGATACCGCGGAAATGATATTTGTGCGCCAGACCTTCACCTAGCCATGCGACCAGCATCAAGTCTTTACTCTGTTCTGCAATCCCGGCGCTGGCCAGTTGCACAACCTGCTCCCAGTCGGCCTGTTTCAGATCGGTTTGCCAGTCGCCCTGAGTCAGATAGTCGACATCGGCGCGGCGTGCCTCCTTGATCTGATCGAACAGGCTGGAAAAACTCAGGTCTTCGCCCGCGCCACCCTGAATGGGAGTACGCAATGTGGCCAGCGAAAGGTCTTCGAGGATGTCAGACATGGACGGCTCTGCATTCAAAGGTGAAAAGAGAAGGCCTCCGCGCCCATACAGGCGCGGGACCCTCGGTTGAGCGGCCGAACAACGTCAGTCGCCCTAGGCCTTACTCAGGAGTAGACCTTGTTCAACGAGCGGTCCCAGCCGCCTGCAACCTTACCGCCGCCTGCGCCATCAGAACGCTTCTGCTGGGTATAGGCGATTTTGATGCGAGAGAAGTTGAACTTGATCTCTTCCAATGGCAGATCGCTCTCCGCCTTGGTTTCGCCAGCCACAGGCATGTTGCCCAGGAAGGTGACAGAAGAGATGACCACTTCTTCCAGCGTGATGGTCATGTAGGTCAGCTTGTCGCCGCCGGCACGGTTAAGGTTGAGGACAACTTCCTTGATGTGCTGGCCTTTGCAGCATGACTCGAAGGCTTTGGGAGAAGCCTTGTCGACATACTTGATAACCGTGAAGTCGCTCAGGTTAACGCGCTCGGAAGAAGCGCCTCCAGACGAACTGGCAGTCGCCGAAGTCGCCTGTGTAGCGCCGTGCGTGTAGCTCAGGATTTCGATCCAGTCCTTGAACTTGTCGTCCAGACTTTCACCCGGGATGCCGTCAATTTTGAGGAATGCGTCAAATGCCATTTTTCATTTCTCCTTAAAAGGGCTTTCATTGATCCACAAGTTGGATCGCCCTGTGTTTGACCCTGCCACCTAATGGCTGGGCCGTTCTAAAGCCATGCATGCCGAAGCAGGCACACACATGGCGATCGTTTTACCTCGGGGGCGGCTCAGTTAAGCGCACGCACCTCGATTTCGACTCGTCTGTTGGGCTCGAGGCAGTGGATGAGCTCGGCGCGCGGCATCTGCATGTCGCAATGCACCAGTGGTTTATTGCTGCCTTCACCGACCGCGTCGACCAGTTCGCTCGGCAAGCCTTTACCTACCAGGTAGGTTTTGATGGTTTGCGCGCGCTGTCTGGATACCTGCAGGTTGCTCTGCGCATCGCCAATCTGGTCTGCGTGGCCAGTGATCACGATCTTGCCCACGTTCGGTGTGTTCAGCAGTTTCCCGGCGATGGCGCTCAACTGGCGTTGCCCGGCAAGCTCAAGGCTTTGAAAGTCCGCGCGGCCAAACGCAAACAGGGTGTCGGACTCCAGCGTGATGGTTTCGATAGCGCGCAACGACTGTGAGAGCAGGCTATTTATGTAATTGCGCGAGCTGGAGATCAAGAATGCATTGTTGAGAATGCGTGGCACGTCAAGTTCACGGATCTGATCGCTATAGAATGCTATCTGACGCCCGGCAAACTGATAGTCATCGACCTCGCCAGCAGCTTGAGCTGACACGTTTGTATCGCGTTGAACCTGCTTGTAGATCGCCGGATACCAATAATCAGGAATGCGAGCCTTTAATACCGCAGGATCGGCTTGCTCACGTTGCGCCTTAGACAGCATCAAGTAGGTGTCCAGCGTGGTCTTGCCAAAGGTCGCAACTGACTGCGCGCGGTTATCCACAGGGAGCGCGCGCGGCTCGACGCTGTCGATTCCTGTCACGGTTGTAAGCGTCGGCGCGTTGCGCTGGTATATCTTGATACTGCTCAACAGGTACAACGAGCGGGTCAGGTTATCGGCAGTCGGTTTGAGCATTACGCTTTCAAGACGTGCGAAATAGCGCTGACGTACATAGGGCTCCACGTCATAACCCTTGTACAACCCCAGACGCATGCTCAGCGGTACGCCGCCACCGTGGTGACGAGTATAAAGATCTGCTGAAGTCTGCCGCAGTTGATCCAGAGTCTGCCATTGGGTGTATTGGCCGCTGGTGTGTTCGTCTTTTTGCTGTGCTACGGCCAGCCCGCCGGAAATTGCCTGGATGGCTGCTTTGTTATTGCTGTACGAAACGCCCCAGCCTACACAAAGCAGCAAGCCTGCCAATGCGGCTGTGCCGATCCATATACCTTTGCGCCGGGTTTCGCTGCGATTGCTGGTGTACAGCGCCACAAGATGTTGATCAGGGATAATGACCTTCTGAAAAAGGCTATTGATAAACATCGGCTGCGTCTGCCCGGTAACCGGCAGTTCGGCTGACGAGTCAGCCAGCGCAAAGCGCTCGGTGACATGCTGTGCATACAATCCCTGCGTAGCTTTATCAGCGTCGAGTGCACTGGTGAAATAGAAGCCGCGGAGCAGCTCGGCACTCTGATACGGGTTCGCTCTGAGCAAGTCGGTAACAAAACTCTCAAGCAATGGTTTGAGCGCTGTCAGTTCCAGAGGGAAGCGATACGCCGCCGGGTCCTGTCTGGTCAGCTGAATGTCCTGTTGCACCAATTGCTGATCGGCAATTTGCTGCCAATGGTCTACCAATTCGCCCATTGCCGCGGTGAAGCGCTTGCCCCAATCGGACTGCCTGAAACCTTCGTGAGCAAATGTCTTGCCCATTACTTCGCCACGAGTCTGGTTATCGAGCTGGCGATAGAAGTGAGTGAAGCCTGGTATCAGGTCGCATTTGGTGAACACCAGATAGATAGGCAGGCGCAGCTCAAGCAGATCATGCGCTTCCTGAATGCGTTCGCGCAGGCGCTTGGCAAGACGCTCGAGGCTGTCGGGCGTTGACTTCAGAACATCCTCTACACTCACTGCGACGATCAGGCCGTTAAGCGGGCGCCGTTGCCTGTGTTGTCGAAGCAGACTTAAAAACGCACGCCATTTGCCAGCCTCTTCCTGGTTATCCATATAGCGGCCGGCAGTGTCCAGTAACACTGCTTCAGAACTGAAAAACCAGTCACAGTTGCGGGTGCCGCCAAGTCCTGCGACGCGTGCGCCTTCTCGCTCCGCATAGGGAAAATTCAATCCGGACTGATACAGCATGGTGCTTTTGCCGGACGCGGGCTGGCCGATTACCAAGTACCAAGGCAACGCATAGAGTGCGTCTTTACTGGATGCTTTCTTCCCTGAATTGCCCTGCAGGCGCTCGATGCTTTGCAGCAGGCGCTCGCGTAGCAGGCTGACTTCCTCGCGATCCTGCGGGCTGGAATTCAACACGGCCTGATCGGCGTCATCACGTAGAAGCGCTTCAAGGTCGTGGCGCGGTGCGTGGCTTCGTCCCATGAAAAGGACATAACCAGCCGATAGCAACAGAAACACTCCTATCCCGGCCAGCAGGCTGTGAAGGGAGGAAAACCCCATCGCTACACCGAGCGACCACACCAGGAAGATGGCCAGGAAGAACGCAATCCCCAGAACATATGGCTGGTACTTGAGAAAGTAATATTTGAGCCTGTTCATCAATACTGTTCATCCCGAGCGTCTATAAAACGCTCAATAAAGTCGTTCAATGCAAGGTGATCGGCAGGCAACACGAGCGAGGCGGCAGACGCGGGCTCCGGTAAAGGATCCAGCAGGTTGTAGCGGTCCTCGGGTGCAGCGATACCGGTCAACATCCGATACATTTCACTGTTTCCACGCGACGGAAAGCACAGCAGTCCCGGTCGCATAAAGCTGTCTACCAGCACGCTGACATCCGGCATGCCCGTTTTGCCGCGCAGACGTGACAGCAATGTGCACCATAAGTCAGCCATGGGGCGCTTCAGGCCGCTTTCTGCTGGCAGAGGCAGGCTTATTGCGGGCGGCTCATTGTTCCTCATGGCCTTGCGCAATTTGTAAAGGCTGGCCAGCCCCGACTGGGTACCGAACTCCGGATAGCTGTGTCGCAGTGGCCGCGACACATCACGCAGGTTAAAGTCCATAAGAAACTTGTCATGCACACGTCGATAGAGATCCAGATCCTTGGCGGTCCACAAACGCATGGTTCTGAGTCGAGCAAAAATCTGTTCTATGTCCGTTCCCTGCGCGGCCTGCATGAGAAGCGGTTTTATCTGCCCGGCGAACAACTCGCACAACGTGTGCGGATTGATGAACGGGTCGCTGGGATCCACCTTTATGCTTTGAAATACCATAAATGGATAACGTCTGCCGCTGGCGTCCCGCGAGCTTATGAATCCACCCAGCAGCCACTGTCCATTGCGACTGCGGTATGAGAAAAAACACACGGGCAACTCATCAAACAATTCCCGCCAATCCTCACGCGTCTGCAGGCGTCCCAGACTGTTTTGTAGCCACAGATCGAACTCACATACCTCAGGCATGGCTCCGTTCAAACTGACGAAGTCGGCACTCGCGGGCACTTTGCCAAAACATCCGATCATCAGCCTGTGCCCCCTCTGTGATGGCTTGCCATAATCAGTTTTTCTGCCCAGGGTCGTTAAGCACGCTCAATGATTTGACCTGTGCCAGGTCAGTCATTTTGACGCCGCCATAGTTACGAACGACCAGGCTTACCGGCCCGGCGGCCGACTGCCAGCTGAAACGTTGCTGAACCGTGTCCAGATCGGTGACGCGAGCACTGTCGTTCATCTTCAGCAAGCCCCAACGGCCCGGGTAGTCGAAAACAGTGATGCGTTGGCCTTCCAGAGTCACTACATCCAGACGTGCCCCCGGTGCGTTGGAGGTACCCGGCCAGGAGAACCGGTTCCAACTGGTACGACCGTTTCGATAATGCTGTTCCTGTCCGTCGAGCGTGAAAATGATGTCCGTGTAACGAGCCGATGGCTCCAGCATGATTTCGAAGCCGTTTTCACGATCAGACAAACTGGCGATGACCTGTCCTACCGAGCTGGCCTTGTCGATGCTGTCAATCATGCGTGTATTGACCAGAGGCGCGGCGTTGCCGCCTGTACCCATGCCCAATCCTTCGCCGCCGGCGAGGTTGCCGATTTCGTTGCGTTTGAACGCGGGCAGCAAACCTGTTTCAGGATCGACGAAACGCTGCAAATCCTTGACTGATGCCTCGTTTTCACTGCCAGCCACAATGGGGTACCGGTAAGCCATGACCTGTTTCCAGGGGCGGGCGACATCCTGCGACCATGCTTTTGCGATCTGTTGGCCAGCCGGGTCGCGAAGTGTTTCCCAGGCAAACTGCAGTGGCGAGTTGAACAGGCGTTGCAAGGAGTTCGACAGGCCTCCTTCGCTGGTATCGACGCTGGTCTCGATGTAGTTGCGTACCTGTGTAACTTCGGACGGCTGTCCTTCCAGTGTTTCGCTGATCAATAGCTTGCTGTTCTTGCCGACATCCTGCGATCGCTGAATATTGGTCAAACGCACTTTGAGCTTGCGTAACGCTGCCAGATATCGATCCATCACCGTGCTGTCCGCGCCCTCTGCATTTTGCGTTGCGAACAGGCGTGCGACGGGTTCGAAGCGTTTTGCCAGACTTCCATCGTCAACACGTGGCAATGTCACTACCAGGCTTTCGGCTTGCTCGCTCTGGGTACTGAAGGTGCCTTTGATGCCGCTCCAGAACCCGTCGTCCGCTTTATTCGGAGACGCCGCAGAGTTGACTTTGGGCAAGTCCCACGACGTGTTCTGGTTCACGGCGTGCAACAGACTCTTGACGGGAGAGTTCTGCACGTCGCTAAGCACTGACAAACGCTCGGTGGCATTGGCCATGTCGGTGAAATGACGCACACCTACGCCTCTGAGCATCCTGAACCAGGCATCTGCGTAGTCGGCTTTGTAGCGAGCCATCAGCTCACGCACGAAGTTGGCTTTCTGAACCATGCCATTGCTGCCTTCGCTATCGAGTACCCAGTCACTGTCGTTGCGCAGGTTGCCTGACAGCAACTTGATCAGTTCGGGCTGCAGAAACTCTTCCCAACCTTGTCGGGTGTAAATGGCAGGTACTGCTTCCGCCGAAAATAACTGATCACGTCCGGCTGCGGGCACCATGTCCGATAGCGTAAGCGACGGGAACTGACGGCTCGACTCCAGCTGAAGGCGCAGATACTCACGATCAACCAGAGAACTGGCGATCATGAAGGAACGCAGGCTCTGCCGTGTGTCGTTGACCAGTTGCTCATTACGTCGCAGCGCTGGCGCGGTACCTTGTTGCAGGTAGCGCACGTACATCGCGGTATTGGCTTCAATCAGTGCTGGACTGATCTCTTGGCCCTCGGCCTGCGCCGCCAGTGCCCAGGCTTGAGGAAGTTCATCAGCAACGAATTCGGCATCGCGGTGTTCATCCGGGCGCGACAGAATCAAGTAAAGCTTAAGTGCGCTGTAAGCCTTGATCACTGAAGACACTTGTTGCTCTGTCAGCCGGCTGAGGCTGTCTTCCGACAGTGACAACCCGGCAGTCAGTGCGGTGTCTTCGGCAAGATCCGTAGTTGATTCGGACTTGGCGTTATCGCGAAGAGCATCCAGCGTTCTGCGACGCCCGGCTTCACCTGCCTCGTTGACGCCCGAGCGTAGCTGTCCGGTCAGATCTGCGCTGTTACGCGGAAGGCTGACAGTCGCTTTCAACGCACTGATGCTCGGTGTTTTTGCCGATTTTTTTAACGGGGGTTTGGCAGAGCGACGTTTATCGGTAGGCGCCAGTGGGCTCCGATCCACCGTCTGAGCAAACTGGTTAAGCTCGCGCAGTTGCACCTGCAAGTACTTGCCGATGGGCTCCAGCGCTTGGGTACGTAGCTGCTGCAGGTACGCCTCACGCAGCGGGATCAGCAGATCATCGCCGCTGTACAGGCCTGCGCCCAACGCGAAGGGTACGCCGTGATTGCCGTATCCTTCGAACTCGCTAAGGTAAACACGCAATGTTTCCATCGCCTGCCCCGAGCGCAGCCGATCTGACCGATCGGGTGCAGTCTCAAGCTGTGTCAGTTCGCTTGCGATGCCCGCCAGCATTTCACGGTTTTTGTTATAGGAAACCGCCTCCCACGCGATCAAGCCTATACCTGCCAAAGCCGCTATCGCGATCAATGCAGGGGTCAAGGATCGTGTGCGGCCCAGGCGTGAGTAGTAAAGGCTCAGGTTGCGATCCGGGAACACCACCTGACGAAATGTCTCAGTAATGAAGTAGCTCTTGTCGCCTATCTTTCTACGTATATCGCTGTGTATCGGATGCTCTTTGGGCTCAAGCGCGTAGTAATCTCCAAGAGCATCCTCATAGACAGGTGGCAACTGCTCATCTGTCTGCAGGGCGCTGGTGAAATAGACGCCTCGCACGATAGGAGGCGTATGCCCTTGCGCTGAGCGTTCAAACTGGTCAAGAAAACCAGAGATAACGGTCGACAGTTCGGCAAAGTAATTGGGAAATTGCAGCAGCTCGGCGCTGGCGGTTTTGCCCCCGATAATCAGCTGGGTATCCACGTGGTGTCGCACGCTCTCCAGCAGATGGGCAAACTTGGTTTCCATGACGGCGCGCAGGCCTTTGGCGCGCACATCCGACAAGGCGAACGTCATGCCCAGAGGCTGCTGGCGTTGTGCAGTGTCCATACCGTCGAAGGCCTGGTTGAAGCCTGGCAGCAGATCTGTCTTGCTGAGCATCAGATAAAGCGGAGGGTTAACACCAAGGCACTCGCTGTATTCATCAATACGAGAAACCAGACGGGCAGCCAGGGCTTCGCGTTCGGCCAAGGTAGCAGAGACAATCTCTGGCAGGCTCACCACCAGAATCAACCCGTTAACGGCGGGTTTGGCGCGTTGCTTGCGCAGTAGCTTTAGGAACGAGGCGAACTCGCTGGCTGACTGGTCATCGCGCAAGTAGCGGCCCGCAGTATCAATCAAGACTGCGTCAGGACTGAAATACCAGTCGCAGTGCTGAGTCCCGCTGTCCATGCCGCTCGCCTGAGCTCCGGCAATGGTCGCTGACAGACCTGAGCGTGTCAGTAGCGAGGTCTTGCCCGATGCTGACATGCCGACGACCAGATACCATGGCAGATCAGAAAGCGCAGATGCTCCGCCGCCGCCCGCAGAGCGCGATGAGCGCAGCATCGATATAGCGTGTTTGAGGCGCTCGCGCAGTACGTGTTGGTCACGAAACTCGCCCTCGGCCCCTAACGACCTGTCTACCTCCAGTTGCACCAGGCTTTCGATGTTCTGTTCTGCGCGAATTCTGCGGTACTGACGCAGCACAATAAGCAGCAGGCAGAAGGCACTGATCAGGGCCATGGCCACGTAAATGTTTTCCCGCGTGAAATTCCAGCGCGGGAGTGCCAGCCAACAAGCGAGCAAGCCGACGGTCCACAGGAGTGCCAGTGCAAACCAGAAATTTTTCAAACAACGCAATAATGCTTTCATGTCTTCCTGACCGGATCCGTAACTGAATTAAACGCCGAACAGCTGACGGACCTGTTCGGCCAGTGCTGCCACCTCTTTGCCCAGAAGCCAGTCCAGGGTCAGGTAAACGGCACCGCATATCAGTGCGATGAGTACCAGGTAGAGCCACAAGGGGACTTCATAACGGAACATCTGAGACACTTGATCGGGCAGTGCCCAATCTGGGGAAAGCGCCTTGCGCGGGGTTCGGTAACGAGCGATGTCCTGACCCAGGGTATTGGCGATGTAACGAAGTTGATCTTTCTTCTCAAGGCTGTATTTGCCTTCAAAGCCCAGTGCCAGGCACAGGTGATAAACCTCAAGGACATCAAGGTTGCGTTTCACGTCAGTGCGCAATGCTTCGAGTTTCTCGAAGAAACCCTGACCAGCCAAATGCACGCCAAAGTACTGAAATTGCAGCGGATTAACTTCAATCTGATTGCGTATTTCACTCTGCCCGGCATTCAAGACGCTTTCATCCAGAAACGCACATAGCGCGTATTGCGCATCCCTGACTTGTTCGACGCTGTAGTTGGCACGACGCGCATCCCGCTCAAGCGCGGGAAAGAATTCGTCGACGCTGGCACGCAGCCTTGAGACGTCGCGCACCTTGCTTCCGCGACGAATCATCAGCGCCATGGTCATGAAGTCCTTGACCATATCCTTGAGTGTCAGTGTTTGCGCTGGGGCAGTAACGCCGCCTTGCATCACGGCATCATTCATTTGAGCACCGCCATCAGTTCAAGCTTGAGATTTTTAAATGCGCTGGGTACATAGAACGCGATGGCGTTAGCTTTCATCATGCGTTCGTAGACCCGGCCATGGGGTTCGATCGAGAAGTATTGGTTGTCCAGACGAACGGGAATGGCATTTGGGGTTCGCACACAGTGACTGAGCGCCGCCCCCGGCATTGCCGTATTGACCACTACCTCAATGTCTTCCGGCGAGCCGACCTTGAAGGCACGTGGTACCAGTTCAAGAACCTGAGCACCTGGCATGTCTGCATGAACCGCAATGTAAAAGTCAGCCTCACTCAAGCGTGGATCGTTCAGGCGGCCCACAAAATAGGACGTACGAGTCTGTTCCAGGCTGATCGGAATATATTGGTTGGGCACAACACTGTTGAGCAGTTCGCGAACCAGCCTGTCGAGCTTTATCATCGAAGTGGCGGGATCATGATGATCGTAGGCAGGGATATCATTGAGCTGTGCGCTCAGGGAAAAAGTCAGCAGACTGCCCGCCAGCTCAGCCAGAAAGCGATACAACTGCTCTGGGTGCAGCCTCGGATGCTGAAGCAGGTGAGCAAGACCTGGATACGCGCGATTGACGGTATAAAGCAGCCAGAACAGGCTGACATCGCTAGACCCGAATTCAGCGATCTGGTCAGCTCTTTCCCGGCGGCGGCCAGACAGTGTTTCGCTCTTGCTCTGCAGAAGTGCGAGCAGGCGCTGGGCAATTTTCAGCAACGTTTCATGCGACCCGATGTGCAGGGCAGGATGAATGAACTGAGTGTCCAGGCTAAATCCGTTAATGTTGTTGCGCTGAAGCAGGGTCAGCGGGCAATAGCTGTAGCCATCGAGTGAATCACCATCGATCAGCAGCACCACATTAAGTCGCAGGCTGGTAATTTCGTTTTCCAGCTCGCCTTCATTGATATCAGGCAACATATCAAATGCTTTACGGTAGCGACGTGCGCCTTTGCGCTCTTCACCTTCGTCCAGGTAATTGGCACTGTACGGTTCAGCCAATTTCAACGCCGCATACACTTTCAGCTCCGAACCGTGCTGCACATCTTTCAAATCGCGCGCAGCAGGCAGCGGGTCGTGCTGCGGTGCGTCAAAGAGCGAGCCGTCCGGGAAAACCATCTGTAGCCGCTTGAGTTGCAGCACGCCGTTGACCA
The DNA here is from genome assembly GCF_900119195.1 of Pseudomonas sp. NFACC10-1. Lineage (NCBI taxonomy): Bacteria > Pseudomonadati > Pseudomonadota > Gammaproteobacteria > Pseudomonadales > Pseudomonadaceae > Pseudomonas > Pseudomonas sp. NFACC10-1. The sequence goes on from NZ_FPJB01000011.1 coordinate 14,701, forward strand.
AGGCTTGCTCATCCACTTCCAGAAGCTGCACGCCCCAATGAAATGGTGACGAGCGCAGCGTCGCCTGAGCCAGCTGGTTCTGGTGGAACTCGTCCTGATACTGGAAGTGCTGTGGCAGAAGGAACATGCCCTCTGACCACATCACACGGCTCTTTTTACTCATTTAGCACCTTCCAGAGCTGAATCAAATGTATTGCTCAGCGACTTCTTAATAGAATTGTTGGCAGCGTCTTCGGCAGATTCGGCGGCCTTTGACTGCATGCGCTCCATAAGCCCAGGCTCCGTATGCTCTGGCTGGGCTGGCTGTAATGGCGCGATGATTTGTTCTTCGGGCATCTGCAGCACATCTTGCCCTCGCTCGGCACTGATGCGGTTCACGTCCAGAAGCACGCGGCCGCCCTCGGATGAAAACAGAATTCCGTCCTTGCGAAACGCGTCGGCATTGAATGCCATTTTCCAGCGGCCGCCGCTGTCATCACGAAAGAAGGCCGCTACTGCGATGTACCGTGCTTCCTTGGCGAGTGGCCAGGTCTGGACCTGACCCATCCCGGGCAAAACCACGAGTTCGCGGGTATCGAGCACGGTGTTGCCGAGCACCTGTTCGGGGTGGTCCAGCAGCGTGTTTGAGTCCGCGCTGTTGAACTTGTCCAGTGAGGTCAACTGATAAACCCTGGTCACGACGGACAAAGGCATGCCGGAGGTATTGGGGTTCAACTGGTTGCCGCCGTCCACGGTCAAAACGATCTTTTCATCGCTGCTGAACAGCATGTCGCCTGCCCATGTGTCATCGACTCGCTTGCCTACACGGTCAGTGATGCCGCAGGCGGTCAGCCCTAGCAACATAATCACAACACCCAAATACCTGCCCATTCTGCTGCTCCTGAAACACTTCCTATCGACGCCCGGCAATTCGGGCGACGCTGAATCTCATCCGAATTCCGGTTGTCGTCTACGCCACGGTGTACGAAAAGCCTCCGGCCTCATCAAGGCCGATGCTCATGCTATTGACGGGTTTGTCTTCTGCCATACGTGCCAACACGTGCTCTGCCAATTCAGGCATCAATGTGCCGGACAGGATGTTGTCGATGTTCCGGGCTCCGCTGTCGACTTCCGTGCAGCGTGCGGCAATCGTGGGCACCAGCTCCGGGCTGAACTCTAGAGAGGCCTGATGATTTCGTTCGAAACGCTCACGGATACGCGCTAGCTTCAGACCGACAATGCGCTCGAGCACGGCGTCCTGTACCGGGTAATACGGAACAATACTCAAGCGCCCAAGAAATGCAGGTTTGAAAACGTTGTTGAGCTGGTCGCGCAGGTCTTCGACGATCTGGGCGGGGGCGGGTAGCTCGCTGACTCCGAGACACGTCTGCATGATGTGCTCGGTGCCGACATTGGACGTGAGGATAATCACCGTGTTACGGAAGTTGATTTCGCGTCCTTCGCCGTCATCCAGTACGCCTTTGTCGAATACCTGGAAAAACAGTTCGAGCACGTCCGGATGGGCCTTTTCGACTTCATCCAGTAATACGACGCTGTAGGGTTTGCGACGCACAGCTTCAGTCAGTACGCCGCCTTCGCCGTATCCGACGTAGCCCGGCGGTGAGCCCTTGAGACTGGAGACAGTGTGGGCTTCCTGATACTCGGACATATTGATCGTGATGACATTGCGTTCACCGCCGTACAGCGTATCGGCCAATGCCAGCGCGGTTTCCGTTTTGCCAACACCGCTTGGGCCAAGCAATAGAAATACGCCGATTGGCTTATTGGGGTCTTCCATGCGCGCACGGGAAATCTTGATGCGTTTGCCTATTTCATGCAGAGCATGGTCCTGACCAAGAACGCGTTCGGCCAGCAGTGCAGGTAAGCGCTGGACGGTATCAATCTCGTCGCGCAGCATTTTGCCCAGTGGGATACCTGTCCAGCCGGAGATCACTTCACCAATGGTGGCCCCGTCTACCAGCGCATGCACCAATGGCTGCTCACCCTGAACTTTTGCAAGCTCGGCCCGTAGGTCGGCAAGCTCGGTGCGGTGGTCCTGCCCTGTGGTCTGTTCGCTAAGTTCGTGCAACTGTTTGACCAGTTCCAATTCGCGTTGCCACTGTGTGACCAGTTCCTGTTCGCGTTTCTCGGCGTCGGTCAGTTCTGCACTGAGTTGAGCAAGTCGGCGCTGATGGTCGCTGCCTTTGATCTGTTCCTTTTCCAGCAGAGATATTTCGGTGCGCAGGTTGTCAATCATGCGCCGGCAATCTTCGAGCATGCCGGGCTGTGATGTCTGGCCTAGCGCGACACGCGCGCAGGCGGTATCCAGTACGCTGACGGCCTTGTCCGGCAATTGCCTGCCTGTGATGTAGCGATTGGACAGGCGGACAGCCATGACGAGCGCTTCGTCCATGACCGCTACCCGATGGTGCTCCTGCATTTTTTCCAAGAGGCCACGCAACATGTAGATTGCCTGATCTTCTTCCGGCTCCTCTACTTTTACTACCTGAAAGCGGCGGGCGAGGGCAGCATCCTTCTCGAAGTATTTTTTGTACTCGGCCCACGTAGTGGCGGCAATAGTCCGCAGTTCGCCGCGCGCCAAGGCTGGTTTGAGGAGGTTGGCCGCATCGTTCTGTCCTGCCTGGCCACCTGAGCCAATCAGCGTATGGGCTTCATCGATAAAAAGAATGATTGGATGCACGCTGCGCTTTGTTTCTTCAATCACCGATTTGAGACGGTTCTCGAATTCGCCCTTGATCCCGGCTCCTGCCTGCAGCAGGCCCAGATCGAGTGTATGAATAGCGACATCCTTGAGTGGCGTTGGCACATCGCCCAGAGCAATACGCAATGCCAGGCCCTCAACTACTGCGGTTTTACCGACACCTGCTTCTCCCGTCAAAATCGGATTGTTCTGCCGCCGACGGGTGAGGATATCGACCATCTGGCGCACTTCGAATTCGCGTCCCAGTACCGGATCAATACGTCCTTCCCGCGCGCTGCGGGTAAGGTCCACAGTATATTGATCCAAGGCAGGAGTCTTGCCGTTGCCCTTGGTTGCCGGTCGTTGAGTATCGTTTCCGGCTGGCAAAGAAGCGCTTTGCTGTGACTCGCTGCTGGCTGAAATGAAGTCCTCGAGATTGGCTTTCAAATCGTCAACATTGATCTTTTCCAGTTCAGGAGCTGACGCGGCTATGACCCGACGCAGTTCTTTATCGTCGAGCAAGGCCTGTAGCAAAAAGCCGCTTCGGATAAGGCTTTGGCCATATTCGATCGAAGCCAATACCCAGGCCCGCTCGATCAGTTGGGTTATGTGCGGGGACAGAGCGGGGGTGCGAGTATTCCCTGTCTTGAAGTCACTCATGGCACTCGCCAACTGCGACTGCAGACGCTCTATCACTACGTCGTAATGACGCAAGATTGGCAGAAGATCGTTATCGTCGCCTTCAAGAAGCTGCAGCAATACATGCTCGATATCGACTTCGTAGTGACGTTCCGCGAGGCACAGCGCAGCGGCGCTTTCGGTTGCGTTGCGGCAGGTATCATTGAGCTTGGCAAAGAGTGACTTAAGGTTCACAGGGCGACCCCATCAAAAGGAATACGGAAAACAGCGCAACGTGACGGATTTACTTTTTCGCCAGGCCGTTTCAGCCAGCCAAGCCAGCCCAGCGCTGTGTTTGTGTTGCGGCCTAGACGCGCCAGAGGGATCGCCTCGGGTTTGAGCTGCGGAGCAAGTTCAAAGTCAAGGGTGGGACCAAGGTAGAAACGCACCACATCGACCAGCTTTCTGTAGTCGTCATTACCTGGTTGAAAACGCTGATATTCAGCGAGGTCCAAGGGACCAATGTCGATACGCACGCAGGATTGATAGTCCCATACGCGATTGCCAGCCACCGCGCTTTCACCGAGAGTTGCATTGGTACGTCCCAGTTGTGAGCACTGCTCCGGTTCAAGTTTCAACCAGCGTCCGGCAAAGGGCCGCAGTGAAAAGGGTTGTCCGAAGTAGAAGCTCAACATCACTTCCAGATTGTGCGGATTACGAGGCCGCTGCGTGAACAAGCCCGAGAAGTAGGTGAATAACTCCTGTCGAACAGGTGAGCCGCCCGCGCCAAATTTTCGCTTCTGGCTTTGCTTGCCAAAACCCACCAGATTGAGCATATAGCGCTCGAAATCCGATGAACCCTTGCGCTCATGTTCGATGTGAAACTTGTATTTCTGCCATGACTGATAGAAGAGAGCGATCATGCGATGGGAGAACACATCCAGAAACGCATGGGCACCATCGTCCCTCTGCTGAATATGCCGGTTCATGAGCATTTCAGTGTAAGGACGGGGCAGTACTCCTGAGGGCCCTATCAACCCCATGAATGTTACCTGAACTTCGGTCAATGCCTGTTCAGCAGCAGTCGAATCCTCGAAGCGCTCGAATTTGAGATCGCTGACTTCGCTCACGGGAAAGTTCAGCGACAGCTGCGTACGAAAGCGCAGCGGGTCCTCATGCGGGCGCGCTTCGGGATCAATACGTCCTGCTCTGCTGTAATGCAGACGCAGCAGCCTGACCAGTTGGAAAAACTCAAACCGGTAAGGCTCTGCGCGTGCCTGATCGATCAGACCAGAGGTTGATCGCCCGTTCTGGGTGGCCATTGCACAATTCTCTTTTCCCGCTGGCGGGTACGAAGGGTAAGTTGGGTAAAACTGTTGACGGTGCAGTACTGTCCGAAAAAGTGATCAAGAACCTTGCCGAACAGGAATACGCCGCTGCCGATGTATTGGCTTTCGTCTAGCTCCAGGGTGATGCCTACCCCACGCACGAAGTTGGGACGGGGGTGGCCGATACGCACGACAACAGCCTCACTCTTGATCGACAGGATTCCGCTGATCTGCTTTCTAACTGCCAGTCCGCGTCGATAGTTGTAGAGGCTCAGCATTTCCTGAAGCACCTCCTTACCCTGTGACACCAGCGACATGTGATTCAGGGACAAGTGAGAAATCAGCCGCCAGATCAAACCGTCGCCCAGAGGCACGCGCGCTGTCATTGTAGGTTTGCGCAATAGCCGGATACCGTCGACCACACCATCATTTTCAAATATGAAGTCGCTCTGGCTGCCTCCGTAACTGAGCAGCTGCGGTAAGTCCCGGTTACTGCAAGTCAGCGATATGCTCAACGAATCACTACCTGCGTCGATCAGATCGAGTTCGCGATCCACGACTCGTATAACCATTTCCGTGCCGCCCTGCTTGCCGTGTCTGGAGGGGCGCCGCCGGCCGATCCAATAGCAGGCGTCTGGCCCCAGGTCACCTCTAGGCTCGAAAAACGGGTTGCACTCGCTGACGGTGTCAGTACCGGCTATTTTTTTGACCCGCTGTACGCGGTCGATGGAGACTACTTCTGCATGCCCCTGCAGCCTGACATCGGGGGTAACGGCGTATTCGTGCCGTGTATGAGTGAGCTTGACCGGCTCGGCCTGATGTTTGAACAGGTTGATGATCGGAGTGCATCCAAGTTTGAAATTATTACGCCCTAGATTTTGTGCAAGCCGCGCAAGCCGATCGCCCATTTCGTAATGAGCAAAATAGAAGTTGATCTCGATATCCTTGAGGTCTCGATCAGCCAGGCTTCTCTTGAGTCCTCCAATATCGACGAACATGAATTTGTCCGGAAACGTAAAGTAGTCGTGCAGCAGTCTGTACCCGAGGAACGAGCGTTCCGAGTAATCCACCAGACCTTCATCGCGCTCAAAACCAACCGCTTTCAACGCACCCTGTGGCAGACCGATTTCCCGACGTTTTCCCTGCTCTGTAAAACTGACAGTGGCCTTAGCCAAATTGTTGAATAGCAGCTCGTACAATTGCAGCATCAGCGTGCTTTCGCCGTCGAGGAAAAAGCGCAGGGTCTCGATGTCTAGTTGGCCGAAGTGGAGATGGGTGGTGGCGGTCAGGCCAATTTTCAGGCAGGCCACCAGATCCGCACTGTGCCCATTAAAAGCTGAGCGCTCCAGTTCGACAAACGATGCATCGCGCACCGCGATAGGCCACAGGTCGACGGGGTAGCAGGTTCTGAACTTGCAAGCCACGCCCTCTACGGTCTTGGAACTTATCTCCGTATGCCGCTCGATGGTGTAGCAGGCAGTCAGCGTAGAGGTTGTCCCGCTACTGAATTCCGCGATGGATAATGCGGGCGTCGGGCGTAGGTAGTGTGGGTACAGTACTTCAAGAAAGGCTTCGACAATTTCGGGAAACTCGTCGTCAAGCTTCTTGTGTATGCGAGCTGCCAGAAATGAGAAGCCCTCAATCAAGCGCTCGGCATGCGGATCCTCGCAGTTGTCACCTTCGATGAGTAACCGGGACGCAATTTTTGGGTACTCACGCGCGAACTCCTGCCCGAGAAAGCGCAGGTGCGAGAGCTCCTTTTCGTAATAAGGCAGCAGATCGTCGAGAATCAATTGAGGTTCTGCACTTTGTATTCCTGGGTATTGACTTGCAACACCGCGTCGAAGGAAACCTGACGCGTTGCATCCTGAAGATGCAGCACGGCGTCAACCCGAAAAGTAAGCATGCGGTGACCAATCTGTTGGTTAAGCAGTTGTACTTTTACAGCGCGAAAACGTGGGTCGCCGACTGTGATAGCCCGCTCCAGTTGAGCCTGTATGAGGCGTCGGTCTTCAGGGTTGAGCACGCCTTTGCTGGTAAAGTCGGGCATGCCATATTCGAGAATCGTTCCCGCCAACTCTGGATAGTCATCGAGTTTCGATGCGACAAGGCACTGACGTGTATTGACCAGTGTCTCGAGATCTCGGATCAGGCTGGCCTTGTATTCGCCCAACGAGCAGAGGCGTTTGGAAACCGCCTCGCTCGCTTGATGAGGAGCATCATCAAGCAGGCGATCAAGTAGCGTAGGTACTAATTGAGGAGAACGACTCATTCAACTATGCCTCCCTGGCTGATGAAGTAGGTCAGCTGCGCGTCGACTGTGGCAGTTCTGCCACGAGGCGTAGGGATGCTGTCAGTTCATCCAGCTGATAGTGCGGGCGCAGAAACGCAACGGCTTTATAAGCGCCTGGTTTACCTGGCACTTCAACGACCTCTACGCTTGCCTCACGAAGGGGAAACTTGGCTTTGGCTTCCTGGCTCGCGGTGTCATCAAGCAGGACATAGTCGGACAGCCATTCGTTGAGGAACGACTCGACATCCTTGCGCGATGCAAAACTGCCGATCTTGTCGCGCATGATCGCTTTCATGTAGTGAGCGATACGCGAGGTCGCGAAGATGTATTGCAGTTGCGCCGACAGACGCGCGTTGGCGTTGGCAATGTCGGTGTTGTACTGCTTCTGCTTCTGGGTCGACTGGGTGCCGAAGAACGCGGCGTAGTCGGTACCTTTGCAGTGCACCAGCGGAATGAAGCCGAGGTCCGACAGCTCCTTTTCGCGACGGTCGGTGATGGCGATTTCAGTCGGGCATTTGAGCGCGATTTCACCGTCATCGGTCTTGAAGGTGTGCGTCGGCAAGCCTTCGACCAGACCACCGCCCTCCACACCACGGATCGCTACGCACCAGCCGTAGCGGGAGAATGCGTCGGTCACACGAGTGCCCAGCGCATAGGCAGCGTTCATCCACAGATATTTATTGTGGTCACGGCCATCGACGCTTTCGACGAAATTGAATTCTTCGACGGGCGTGGTATCCGGGCCATACGGCAGGCGACCCAGCACGTGCGGCAGGGTCAGGCCGACATAGCGGGAGTCTTCAGAGGCGCGGAACGACTTCCACTTGGCGTATTCGACCGTGTCGAAGATCTTCGCCAGGTCGCGAGGGCCGGCCATGTCGGTGAACGAGTCCCAACCGAACAGCTCAGGCGATGCAGCCGAGATGAACGGTGCGTGAGCGGCGGCTGCCACGTGGGAGATCTCTTCCAGCAGGTACATGTCTTCCGGGTTGCGGTTGAACTCGTAGTCACCCAGCAACATGCCGAACGGCGCACCACCGAAGGTGCCGTACTCTTCTTCGTAGATCTTCTTGAACAGTGCGCTCTGGTCGAATTCGGACGACGCCTTGAGGTCTCGCACGAGGTCTTTTTTCGACGCGTTGAGCAGGTGAATCTTCAGCGTGGTGCTGGTCTCGGTCTGGTCAACCTGATACTTCAGGCCGCGCCAGGACGCTTCCAGTTGCTGAAACTCACTGGCGTGCATGATTTCGTTCATTTGCTCGGAGAGCATCGAATCGATCTCGGCGATGCGCGCGTCGAGCACGGCAATCAGGTCCTTGCTTGGCGTCATTTCGCCTTCAAGTACCTGGGCCACCAGTTCGCCGATCAGATCGCGGGTACGGGTGCGCTCGGTTTCGGAGCGTGCAACGCGGCTTTCGGAAATGATGCTGTCGAGCAGGGAAGATTGCGGGGCGAAGTTTTCAACTTCAACCAGAGCGCTGTCCTGCTGAGTCACGGGTTGCTTATCGGTCATCGTCAGGCTCCTCCTTACTCTTTGCTGTCGGTGGCAGGAACGGCGGCTTCACGGCCGAACTCCTTGCCCAGGGTTTTCAGCTTTTCAGTGTTCTGCAACACGTCCATCAGCAGTTCTTCAAGCTTGTCGTTGCCACCCATCTTGTTACGCAGGTCAGCCAGCTTGTTGCGCACTTCCAGCAGCTTGCGCAGCGGCTCGACCTGACGCACGACGTTCTGCGGCTCGAAGTCTTCCAGCGCATTGAAGTTCAGCTCGACACCGAGTTGGGTGCCGTCTTTTGCCAGGGTGTTGTCGACGCGATACGCCAGGCGCGGCTTGATGCCTTTCAGGACGCCATTGAAATTGTCGCGGTCGATGAAGATGAACTTGCGATCCTTGAGCTTGGGCAGCGGCTCCAGCGGGTTGCCGGAGAAATCGCCCATAACGCCCACAACGAATGGCAGCTCTTTCTTTTCCTGAGCATCGCCAATCTCCACGTCGTAAGTGATGTGGACCCGAGGCGCGCGAACGCGGTCAAGTTTGTGCTGGGTACTTTCCTTCTTCGCCATCGTCATCTCCTGTGCGAGCAACTCGCTGCAAGTCGTTTGCGTACCGGGCCTGTGGCAGGCCGGGCGCGATTAGAGTCCTTCAATCGTCAGCAGCAGACGCTGACGGATTTCATCGTTCATTTCCAGAATGTTTTCGTGTCCGACCAATTCTTCGAAACTGGTATTGCCTGCGATCTGCGTGCTGTTGCGAATCACCGATTCATCCGGCAATTCTGAGCGCACCGGTGAGCTGATCACGCAGAACGGCAGGTCGCCGAAGTCTTTCAATCGCTCGAAACTGACCGGGAAGCGCAGCCCTTCGAACAGCCTGCTCATGCCCGGCGACTTGCTCAGGCAGTAGAACAGCACCAGATAATGCACAACGTAGCGATACAGCTCGGCGCTGCTGCGATTCGGGTCTTTGATGACCTTGCGAAACTGCGCCAGATCGAACGAGTTGAAGCCCACCACCCAACGCACCGGACTGGTGATGCGAATGGTCTGCCCGCTTTGTGACAACACCATGTCGTATTCGAGCGGGAACAGCTCGGGCGTCGTGCTGATCAGGTTCAGGGGCACTTCCAGTTCATTGACCAGCTTGAACGGCTCTGCCGAAGCAATGCGGTCATAGAGCTCCTTGAGCTCTTTGAAATGGTGCTGAGTCTCGCGGCCGCTGCTGCGCTGCGCACCCTGCAGGTATTCACCGAAGAATGTCTGCGGGCGTATCAACAGCGCGAGGGTCGACAGATAGTCGGACGCCTGCACCTTGAGCGCGTCGGAGATAGCGCGCGTCTGCTTGCGCAGCTTTATCAATGCTTCTATATCGAACGTCTGAGTCATCGGTACATCGTCCTTGAACCCTTCACGACCGTTTCCCGGATCAGACCGGGGACGGGGAAAAGTTGCGAATTTCTCGACTGCACACCTGCTCATGAAGTGGTTTTGCCATGTGTGTCACTGCGAGACACACCGCCACAATGAGGGAGGAGTTCGTGCTGGCATATAGATGTCGTCTAGCCAGCAGTGTGGTCTATGGCACTATTTTTAGTAGGAAAGTTCCTACAGACGGTGGATATTTTCTCGGTTTCGTTACAGTAAGCAATGATGACTATGAGCCATCATTGTATTGAATTTCACCCATAATGTAACTGTAAGTGTTGATTTCAAAGGGCTTTGGGGTGGTATTTGGATCCGATCAGGGGGGTAAATTAAGCTTAGAAGGATGAACTTATTTGCAGGTTTTCCAAGCTCTGAAGAGGGTAAATGTACGGACTCGCCTTACAGGCGTTTTTTTCTGGATGGGGAATGATGGCACTGCGAGCGCTGAGGCGCACGAATCCAGGTGGGTCGACACAGGTCAGGCGGGTAGCTTTGTTACATCATTTTGCAAATCAGGGTATAACGCCGCCAGCGCCCTCACGCTTGTACTCGAGCAACGGCAGGGCGCATGCACGCAGACGCCAAAGGCGTTTTGCCTGACGGACCTAGTGCGCGCTAAGGACAGCCAGCGGCGACGCACCTCTATGAGCCTTGCCTCATGAAAATCTACAAGCTCATTGCTGTACTCATCCTGCTCCCTCTGGGCCTGAACCTCATCGGTGTCTGGCAGTTGCAGCGCAGTGTCGAAAACACCGAGCGCCTGACCGAGATCCAGGCCGACCTTGCGCATGCCCGTCCCTATTTCGAAAGGCTTGCCAGGTCGCCCGACGCCCTCACGCGAACGATGGATATGGACGGAGAAAACATCACCCTCAAGGAGGCTCTGTCGCGTCTCCATGAGGCAGAGCAGGGCCTCGATTTCGTAGTGGTGCTGGGCAGTGTCACTATTTGGCTGGCACGCGCCGTCATCGCGCTGTGCCTGCTGGCGGCTCTGGTCGGCGGCATTGGGCTGGCAGGGCTCAACTGGGCCGGCGCACGCGCACGTCAATCCCGCGAGCGATTGCTGCACACCTTCAGCAGGGTCAGGCGGATTCTGCCGTTCGTCCTGGTGGGGCACATTGTTGCCATGGGCGCGGCGGTGTCTGCAATCCTCTGTTTCGAAGCCCTGGGCCTGTGGCATGTGGGGCGCATGTCCGCGGGCGAACTCAAGCTGATCATCGTCGTGCTGATGCTGGTCGCTGCGTGCCTGTATTCGATCTGGCGGATGGGCAAGCAGTTGGGCGTCATGCTGCACATGTTCGAGCCCACCGCGATGCAGGTTCTGGGGCAGCAGGTCACGCCTGAAGAGGCACCGGTGCTCTGGGCCTATGTTCGCGATCTGGCCGAACGGCTTGGCGCGCTGTCACCTGATCACATCGTGCTGGGCATGACCGAAGGCTTCTACGTCACCTCGAGCGATGTTTCCCTTCTGCCGTCCGACGCCGTGCTCAAGGGGCGAACTCTGCATGTGCCGATCCTGTACCTTGGGCTGATCGATGCCGCTGAAACGAGTGCAGTGATTGGTCACGAACTGGCGCATTTCGCTGGTGAAGACACCGAGTACAGCCTGCGCTTTCTGCCGATCTACGACGGCATCGGTCGCAGCCTGGGGGTGATCGCTGAAAACATGATGGTCAGCGGGTGGCTACAGCGCACCATTCTGCGTCCGGCGTTCATGCTGGGCATGTATTTCATGGAAAGCTTCGATCACGCGGTCAATCACTGGAGCCGCGTGCGTGAGCTGGCCGCCGATGCCGCGGGGGCGAGTCTGGCAGGCAATACGTCGGCTGCCTCGGCGCTGGTGCGCATTTCGGCCATCGACCCGCTTTTGCAGGAGCGGATCTACACGCATATCACGCGGGCCACCAACCCAAGGCGCGGAGAGGTGTTTACCAAGGATCTGCCGAACAGCGTGCTGCACGAGCTGGCCGGCAAGACATTCACGCTGCCTGACGAAGAAATGGCCGTCCAGCTGCTGCATCCCTCGGATACGCACCCGTCAAACGGCGAACGTATCGCCGCGCTGCAGGTTGCTGCCGACGAGGCGATCCGCAGCGGCACCCGGCCGGTAGTGGCGGCCCAGGCGCGCGCCGCGATGGACCATTACTTCGTTAATCCCCAGGCACTGCGCACCCGTCTTACCAAGGACTTCATCAAGCATCACGTGACAAATGATGCTGAGGTGGTGACCGAACTGCGTGCCCGCGCGAAAACGGTAAGCGGTGATGTCGTTCTGCATGAGGGCGCTCGCCTGCGGGGGCTGTTGCTAACACTATTCCTCGCCCCTCTGCTGGGGCTGGGTATTTATCTGATAGCCGAAGCGCTGTCATTTCCCCAGGGGCTGACCGAGAAGCGCAACTCTATGCTGATAGCGGGCGGCATCTTGGCGGCGTTCATGCTGACGCTGCTGCCATTTGCGCTGCGCATGTGTCTGCGTGCTGACAAGACCGCTCTGCTGCTCACGCCCGATCACTTTGTCTTCGCAAACCTGAAGTCCCCCGTCCCGATCCAGCACATCGCTGATTTTGAGCTGAATGTGGCCTATGGCACGTTTCTGACCCTGCATCTGCAAGACGATGCGCCTTTACCCGAGCGAGTCTCACGTTCGTTTTCTGCGCCGAATGCAAAAGTGTTCAGGAAAAAACGCCGGGTACTTCTGGCGCTGGCGCGGTTCAGCCGGGACGGCAAAAAGCTCAAGCCAGACGAGCTTGGTGAGTTGATTGCGGATTACGTCAATGCGGGTACTGCACGACACTTGCTGCAAGAGCGCTTCGAGCAGGTTAAGCGTTAAGCGGTTGGCTGTGAGCGGGGCGGCGTACGGCGCAAAGCTTTTCTGCAGGCAACAAAAAACCCGCCGAAGCGGGTTTTTCCAAGACCATCCCGACTTCCTGTCGGACGCCTCCGAGGCGATGGTCGATCATCCTTGATCCGGGTGAACTCCTGTTCACCCCTTGATGGATCCAATACTACGGAGCGCGAGCCGGGTCGGAAATAGCCAAGTTCCTCCAGCGCGTGTAAGCCTTTCGCTATACCTCATGGGTTCAGCTTCGGACGGGCCTTTGAAGACCAGGAAATCTGGCGTCAGGAAAATCTTGAGGTGGTTTGACCGCTGGAGGCAAAAATCGCAGGCAATAAAAAACCCGCCGAAGCGGGTTTGTACCAAGACCATTCCAACTCCCTGTCGGCTGCCTTCCCGGCGATGGTCGATCGTCCCTGATCCTGGCGAACTCCTTGTTCGCCAGTTGTTGGATCCAATCTTACGGCTCTGACTGCAGCTGCAAAATAGCCATTCACTTCATTGCGTGTAAGCCTTTGGCTATACATGTGTCCGTTTTTGCGGATTCTCAGAGGCTCGGCCATGCAGCGGGAAAGTAGAAAACACCGTTGAAACTGCTGTGCCAGAAGCGCGCAGCCCTGTTTTCAAGGTGAGAAATTTGTGGTCACCTCACAATAGCGCTGCTGGGCGTTTTTACTGTCCTCGTCGCGGTTTTTTGCCGCGCGTTTGGTCCACTCTTGGCACTGTTCTCTGAAGTTGACCGCTGCGGCCTTGCGACACTCGCGCCGTTCGAATGAACGAATAGCGAAGTTTTCGCAGACGCTGTCGCCATCGATCGTGTTGCCGTAAATCCGCCACTGCGCGCGGTAGCGGTTTCTGCCGTCCGCTTCGCGTATGGAGGCTGTCGCGACGCTGTAAGGCTTGGAAGAACGAGCAGAATTGCGTGAAGCATTGGCCTTGAAATCGGCCATGTAGTCGGCAGACACCATGCCTGTTGCCGATTCTGCCTGAGCGGGGCGAGGAACCTGGCCGAATCGACAGTTCGCCACCGCTTCATCGATGACGTTGCCGTTTTTCATGCAGTCATCCAAGGGCTGCACGGGGGCGGGCGGCGCCACAGTGGCCGCGATCGGCACAAGCTCTGCGGTTTTTCGAATCTGCGCGGGCGCAGGATCGGCTGCGGCTACGGATTGCGCCTCGGCCTCGACTGTCTCGGGTTCAGGTACGGACTGCACAACAGGCGGTACTGCCAGCGCTTTGGGAACTCTCGCATGTGAGGTGATCAGTCCGGCGACGCAGGCTGCAGCAATAAGGCACGCCAGCCACAGGCCATAAGGGCGTGAGCGGCGAGGCGTATCGACGCGCTTGCGGCGTGGATGCGAGCCCAGCACCACATCGACCTGACCGGGCACGAGGCGCTGAATGCGGATGATCCCGTCGTCCTCGGGTTGCTGTAGGGAATCCATTCCTGCTCCTGATCAAGCGATGTTCGGTGGTGATATTACAATGATATCGGCCGGTGGGTAGAGTTTCTGCAACGCTTTGGTGCTAGGTGCATCAGGCCTGGAGCGTTAAGGTTGAGGCCGTTTTTTGACTGATGGATGGAACGCGAATGCACCAGCGTCTCGAACAGGTATTCGGCTACACACAGTTCCGGCCGGGGCAGGAGGCTGCCATCAGTGCGGTACTGGCCGGACGCTCGGCTGCGGCGATCTTTCCGACAGGTTCGGGCAAGTCGCTATGTTACCAATTGCCTGCCCTGATGTTGCCGCATTTGACGCTGGTGGTGTCGCCGTTGCTGGCGCTGATTCAGGATCAGCTTGCCTTCCTGCACCGCCACGGTATCTCGGCGGCGAGCATTGATTCGGCGCAGAGCCGCGACGAGATCGCTGATGTGATGGCGCGCGCACGCTCCGGCGAGCTGAAGATTCTGATGATCTCGGTCGAGCGCCTCAAGAACGAGCGTTTCCGCAGTTTCATCGCTCAAGTACCGATTTCCTTGCTGGTGGTCGACGAAGCGCACTGCATCTCGGAGTGGGGGCATAACTTCCGCCCCGACTACCTGAAACTGCCGGACTACCAGCGCGAATTCAACATCCCTCAGACATTGCTGCTGACCGCCACGGCGACCCCGCAAGTCATCATCGACATGCAGGACAAATTCGCCATCGCCCCCGAGGATGTCATCACCACCGGTTTCTACCGCGCCAACCTGCACCTGTGGGTCAAGCCGGTCAGTGGCCGTGACAAAAGACGCCTGCTGGTGGAGTGGCTCAACGAGCGTCGCGGGCAGCCGACCATCGTTTACGTGACCCTGCAAAAGACAGCCGAACACATCGCCGCTCACCTGGAACAGCATGGCCTGCCCGCCAGCGCCTACCATGCCGGGCTGCCCAATGATCAGCGCGAGTCGATCCAGAAGCAGTTCATGGGCGGCCATCTGAACTGCATCGTGGCGACCATCGCGTTCGGGATGGGCATCGACAAGAGCGACATTCGCAACGTGGTGCATTTCGACCTGCCCAAATCCATCGAGAACTACAGCCAGGAAATCGGTCGGGCCGGGCGTGATGGTGCTGCTTCGGATTGTCTGGTGCTGGCCAACCGCGACAGTCTCAACGTGCTGGAGAACTTCGTGTACGGCGATACGCCGGAGCGCGAGGGGATTGCTCGTGTGCTGGAGGATCTGCTTGGGGCGCGTCATGACGGGCAGTGGGAATTTCTGCTCGGGCCGCTCGCCGACCTCAGCAACATTCGTCAATTACCGTTGAAGACCCTGCTGGTGCAACTGGAACTGCGCGGGATCATTGCGCCGCGCTACGCGTATTTTGCCGAGTACCGCTTCAAGTTTCTGCTTCAGCCGCAAGACCTGATGGCGCGTTTCGAGGGGGAGCGACGTGACTTCGTTCAAGCCCTGATCGACACTTCACACCGCGCAAGGACCTGGGCCACCGTCGATTTCGAGGCGATGTACCAGCAATACGGCGCCGAGCGCGGGCGGGTGGTCAAGGCGCTGGATTACTTTCAGGAAAAAGGCTGGATCGAGCTTGAAAGCAAACAGATGACCGAGGTTTACAGCCTGTTGCGCAGCGACTTTGATGCACAGGCCTTGAGCATCGAATTGCACGATTATTTCGCTCATCACGAAGCCACTGAAGTTGCGCGCATTCACACCATGCTGGACGTGTTCGCCAGTGACCAGTGCCTGACCCATCGGCTGGCGCGGTACTTCGGTGATCACAATGCGCCGGAGCGCTGCGGGCATTGCTCGGTCTGCCTTGGCGAAGTCGCCCACCTGCCCGAACCACCCGCGTTGGAGCCCCTGGCGAATCGGGACTTTCAGCACCTGTGCAGCGAGTTTATCCACAAGCACCAGGACTATACCGGCCAGCGGCCCAGCCCTGACTGCCTGACGCGTTTTTTGTGTGGCATCAGCGTGCCGCTGTTCACCAAGCTCAAAGCCCGCGCCACCACCGGGTTTGCGGTGCTGGAGGACTATCCGTACGCACAGGTCAGGACGTGGGTGCAGGCCATGGCTGGCAACTGACTACACGTACAAAGTGATCTGACCAAGGGGACGATGCTCTGCATCCAGTCCTGAACCTGCATTGCGACAGACAAATGAAAACCGGCCGCTAAAGAGCGGCCGGTTTTTTGTGCTTCAGCAACTGACGGTGGTATCAGTCACGATGACGGCGATGGCCGTGGTGCTTCGGGCGATGGCCATGATCACGGCCACCACGATAACGACGATCATCGCTGCGGCTTTCGTTGCCCATGTAGTTGCCAAGCGCAGCACCGCCGCCGCCACCTACCGCCGAGCCGACCAGGCTGCCGGTGTTGCCGCCGACGCTGCGACCCAGCACGTTACCGCCCGCAGCGCCCAGACCGCCGCCAATGGCTGCTTCTGTGCGGTTGCGACGGTCTGCGCCTACAGCGCCACCGGCTGCGCCGCCGACACCCGCGCCAATTGCTGAACCAGTGCTGCCGCCGATCTGCTGACCGACGACCGAACCGAGTACCCCACCCAATGCTCCGCCTACGCCTGACTCAAGGTTGCCTGCAGACGCCGCACCGCTGATCAAGGTAAGAGACAACAACAGTATCGAGGAATACTTCATGTATGGAATCTCATAGGGATGACGGCGCGATCTTGGTGTCAAGTGAAGAATGTAGCAATGCAATTCCGACGAGTAACACGATTGCCACACAAACTGCTAAGTTATTGTTTTGGCTAAGGAACTTAAGTCGGAAATGAGAGTCTGAGGTTACTTGCGAAAGGCCCGTTTCCAGAGAAACGGGCCTTTTTTGTGGGCGTCTTTCAGGGACGTTAGAGGATGCGTGCCGACTCTGCAGAGCGCTCGAGGCGGATGGCAACGAACTTCGAGGTCGGCGTGCTGCTGCCATCGCCCACGCTTTCCAGCGGCACCAGCGGGTTGACCTCTGGGTAGTAGGCGGCAGCCTGACCGGCCGGAATATCGAATGGCAGCAACGTGAAGCCTTTGACGCGGCGCTCGCGGTTATCGCTCCAGATCGAAATCAGGTCCGCCTTCTGCCCCGGCTGGAAGCCCAGACGGATGATGTCGGCTTCGTTGACGAACAGCACGTCACGCTGACCTTTGACGCCGCGATAGCGGTCGTCCAGGCCATAGATGGTGGTGTTGTACTGATCGTGCGAGCGCATCGATTGCATGATCAGGTCCGGGATCTGCCCGGTTGAACTGACGTGTTCATTGATCAGAGTCAGCGGCAGCGCATTGGACTTGAAGTTGGCGCGGGTCGACGCAGTGTTCCAGCGACGTGCGCCAGCAGCGTTACCCAGGTAGAAGCCGCCCGGGTGCTTGACGCGCTCGTTGAAATCCTTGAAGCCGGGGATGGTGTCGGCGATCAGGTCGCGAATACGGTTGTAGTCCTCGACCAGCCACAACCAGTCCACAGGCGCCTTGCCCAGCGTAGCGTTGGCGATACCGGCGATGATCGCAGGCTCGGAACGCATTTGCTTCGAGGACGGCTTCAACTGGCCGTTGGAAGCGTGAACCATGCTGAACGAATCTTCCACGGTGACGGCTTGTGGGCCGTTGGCCTGGATGTCGATGTCGGTACGGCCGAAGCACGGCAGGATCAGCGCGTCCTTGCCGTGGAACAGGTGACTGCGGTTCAGCTTGGTGCTGATCTGTACGGTCAGGTCGCAATTGCTGAGGGCTTCGGCAGTGCGATGGCTGTCCGGGGTGGCCTGAGCGAAGTTGCCGCCCAGCGCGATGAACACCTTGGCACGACCTTCGGCCATGGCGTGAATGGCTTCGACGACGTTGTGACCATTTTCGCGGGGTACTTTGAACTGGAAGCGTTTTTCCAGGGCATCGAGCAGGAACACCGGTGGGCGCTCGTTGATGCCCATGGTGCGGTCACCCTGCACGTTACTGTGACCGCGCACCGGGCACAGGCCGGCACCCGGACGGCCGATGTTGCCGCGCAGCAGCATCAGGTTGGCGATTTCCTGGATGGTCGGCACCGAGTGACGGTGCTGGGTAATCCCCATCGCCCAGCACATGATTACGTTCTTGCCCTTGGCGTACATGCGTGCCGATTGCTCGATGTCGCTCAGCGGCAGGCCGGATTGCTCGACGATCGAGTCCCAGGACGTGTCATCGATGGCAGCTAGGTATTCGAGCACGCCTTCGGTGTGTTCGTTGAGGAACGCGTGGTCGAACACCGAAGGTGCGTTGTTGGCCTGCGCCTCGCGCTCCCATTGCAGCAGGAACTTGGCCATGCCGCGCAACAGCGCCATGTCGCCACCCAGGGCAGGGCGGAAGTAAGCGGTGTTGGTCGGGCGGTCGCCGTTGGTGAGCATTTCGACCGGGTGTTGCGGATGCTGGAAACGCTCCAGGCCACGCTCTTTGAGCGGGTTGACGCACACCACCTGGGCGCCGCGCTGTACCGCTTCACGCAATGGTTCGAGCATGCGCGGGTGGTTGGTGCCGGGGTTCTGACCGAGGACGAAGATGGCATCGGCGTGTTCGAAATCCTCGAAGGTCACGGTGCCCTTGCCGACGCCGACGCTTTGCGACAGCGCTACGCCACTGGCCTCGTGGCACATGTTCGAGCAGTCAGGGAAGTTGTTGGTGCCATAAGCGCGCACGAACAGCTGATACAGGTAGGCCGCTTCGTTGCTGGCGCGGCCGGAGGTGTAGAACTCGGCCATGTTCGGGCTGGGCAGGTTCTTCAGGTGCTTGGCGATCAGCGCAAACGCGTTGTCCCAGCTGATCGGCTTGTAACGGTCGGTTTCCGCGTCATAGCTCATCGGCTCGGTCAGGCGGCCCTGATACTCGAGCCAGTAATCGCTCTGCTCCATCAACGAGCTGACGCTGTAGCGGGCGAAGAAGGCCGGGTCGACACGACGCTTGGTCGCTTCCCAGTTCACCGCCTTGGCGCCATTCTCGCAGAACTTGACCATGCCGCTTTCCGGCGAATCACCCCACGCACAGCCCGGGCAGTCGAAACCGCCGTTCTGGTTGGTCTTGAGCATCATGCGCAGGTTCTTCAGCGCGTTGTCACTGCCCAGCCAGTGTTGCGTCACGCTGATCAGTGCGCCCCAGCCGCCTGCCGCACCTTTGTACGGCTTGTAGCGGGGGGTTGGTGTCTTGTCGGCTTGATGATGAGTGCTCACGCTTGAATCTCCATCGCAGGGCTATAGACCCGCGGCGCACTTTTCTGCGGCAGGTGAATTAGATTGAGGTTGTGACGGCGGGCCCATTGCAGGGCCAGGCCGGTGGGCGAAGACAGGCTGACCAGGGTCTGGATGCCGGCGCGCAATACTTTCTGAATCAGTTCCAGGCTGCAGCGGCTGGTCACGATGGCGACGCCGCCTGCCAAGGGGATGTCCTGACGGATCAATGCGCCGATCAGCTTGTCCAGCGCGTTGTGGCGGCCGATGTCTTCACGTCCCAGCAACAGCTGGCCGTTACCGTCCATGAACACCGCCGCATGTACGGCGCCGCAATGGCGGCCGAGCGGCTGGAACTCGCCGATGCGCTGACGCAGGCCTTCCAGCCATTCGATCGGGGGCAGGGGCGCGCCGGGCAGCGCCTTCAGGTCAGGCAGAGCCTGCTCGACGGCTTCAACGCCACACAGTCCGCAACCGCTGGTGCCAGCCAGTTGCCGACGCTGCTGCTTGAGTTCCCAGAACGCGCGGCTGGCGATCTCGACCTCGGCCTGCATCGCCGAGCCGCAACCGCTGATGTTGAAGTCGTAGATTTCGTCATGCGAGGCAATGATGCCGCTGCCCAGGCTGAAGCCGACGATAAAATCTTCCAGATCAGTAGGGCTGACCAGCATGACCGCCTGGCTGATGCCGTTGTAGGCAATCGCCAGCGCCACTTCTTCAGCAAGTTCGTTACGTGCAGAGTCCGTGCCCTCGAGATTCGAGTAGCTGTAAGACTGGCTTGCTTCGGGGGCTGGCGTAGCAAAGGACGCCGAGCTGACCTTGCGCGTAACGGGCATGGGCTGAAATACCGGCAGAATGACATCTGCAAGACTAGGCCCGTTATTGGAAATCGTCTAATCGCTAGTGCTGATGTCCCGATAGATGACGTCGATCAACGCTCTAGCGCGGTATTTCTGCTACCAGTGCAAAGCAGGCTTCAGCCAGTGCCGAACGTGGCGCACTGCGGCGCATGATCAACCCCAGCCGGGCCAAAGTCCGGGAGTCGGCAATCGGATGCAGGCGCAAATGTTCGGTGAGCGTTTCCAGACCGCCATCCAGCGGCATGATCGCGCAGCAAAAACCGCCATGTACGGCTTGCAGCAACTGATGAACGGCATCGGTTTGTATCAGCGGATTGGGTTGCAGGCCGCGGCTATGGAAGTTGTGATCGATCGACTGCCGAAAATGCATGCCGCTGGTCAGCATGCCCAGTGGCAGCTCGACCAGATCGGCCCAGCTCAAGGGATCGTCGCCAAACGTGAAGTGCCGACGGTCGTACAGCAGGCCCATGCGCGTGTCGTCCAGGGTCAGCGAATCGAAACGCTCATTGTCCAGACGTTCCAGGTACGAGACGCCCAGATCGATACGATTGCTTGCCAGTTGTTCCAGCACTTGCTCGGAGCTGAGTGACGACAGCTCGAAGCGCAGATTGGGGTGCAGCTGGTGCAGCCGGTGCAGCAATGGCAGCGGATCGAAGCTCGACAGCGGCACCACGCCCAGGCGCAACGTCCCGACCAGATGACCGCGGCAGGCGGCCGCTTCAGCCTGCAGACCGTCGTAGGCAGCCAGTACCGTGCGTGCCCAGGCCAATACGCGTTCGCCTGGTGCGGTAAAGCCTTCGAAGCGTTGGCCGCGATTGACCAGTGGCAAGCCAAGCTCTTCTTCCAGATTGCGCAGGCGCATCGACAGCGTCGGCTGGGTGATGTTGCAGCGCGCAGCCGCCTGGCCGAAGTGCCTCGTCTCGTCGAGGGCGATCAGAAATTTAAGTTGCTTGATGTCCATGTTCACTCCGATGAGCCGTCCAGACAGCCGATTCTACGCGCTCAGGCTGAATGATCGAGCACGCCCTTGATCAACTCCCGATAGTCGTCCACTGCGGCGAACTCTTCGGTATCTTTCGGGCCTTTTTGGCTGTTGGGTTGGCTGACGGCCAGCAAATGGGCTACACCGAAGTGTCGAGCGCTGCGCAGGATCGGCAGGGTGTCGTCGATAAACAGACTGCGTGCCGGGTCGAAGGCTGTTTCGGCCTTCAGAGCGTCCCAGAAATGCTGGCTTTCCTTGGGAAAGCCGTAATCGTGAGAGCTGATCAGGCGTTCGAAATAAGGCGCCAGCTCGATTCGCTCCATCTTCAGCGACAACGAATCACGGTGCGCATTGGTGATCATGATCACTCGCTTGCCGGCCTTTTGCAGGGCCGCGAGAAAGGTCTCGGCGTCTGGGCGCAGCGCAATCATGTGGGCGATTTCGCGTTTCAGGTCGCGGACCGACAGGTTAAGCTCGGCGCTCCAGAAATCCAGGCAGTACCAGTTGAGCGTGCCCGCGTTGTTTTCGAACAGCGGTTTCAATTCCAGCCAGGCCATGGCGAAACTGACGCCGTGCAGTTCGGCGTAGCGCTGCGGCAGGTGCTGCATCCAGAAGTGTTCGTCGTAATGCAGGTCGAGCAACGTGCCGTCCATATCCAGCAGGACGGTATCGATTTCGCTCCAGGGCATGGAAAGCATTCTGGCCTCGTCAGGGGGTTGATAGCGGGTAAGCATATCCGACACAGACATCGGGAAAAGCTCGGTATAGTACCTCGTTCATGTAAAGGAGCCTGTCATGCGTCAGAAACCTACCGTACTTGCCCGCGCAATCGTCGCCAGTAGTCGTCTGTTCCGCGTTGAAGAGCTGCAATTGCGCTTTGCCAATGGCGTCGAGCGGACCTATGAGCGTCTGGCCAGCAAAGGCACGGGCCCCGGGGCGGTGATGATCGTGGCCATGCTCGATGCCGATCACGCTGTGCTGATCGAAGAATATTGCGGCGGCACCGATGCCTACGAGCTGTCCCTGCCCAAGGGCCTGATCGAGCCGGGCGAAGACGTGCTGGCGGCTGCCAACCGTG
Source organism: Pseudomonas sp. NFACC10-1 (assembly GCF_900119195.1). Taxonomy (NCBI): domain Bacteria; kingdom Pseudomonadati; phylum Pseudomonadota; class Gammaproteobacteria; order Pseudomonadales; family Pseudomonadaceae; genus Pseudomonas; species Pseudomonas sp. NFACC10-1. The sequence goes on from NZ_FPJB01000011.1 coordinate 36,938, forward strand.
AACTCAAGGAGGAGGCCGGTTTCGGTGCGCGTGAGCTGGAACTGTTGACCGAGCTGTCGCTGTCCCCCGGCTACATGAGTCAGAAAATTCAGGTGGTGCTGGCCACCGACCTGTACGAAGAGCGGCTGGAGGGCGACGAGCCCGAGCCGATCCGGGTTGACCGGATCAACCTGCGCGAGCTATCGAGCCTTGCCCAGAATGCCCAGTTCAGCGAAGGCCGGGCGCTGGCCGCGCTGTACCTCACACGTGACCTGCTGACCCAGCGTGGATTATTTCAGCCATGACCGATTCGTTGCACAACCTGCCACATCCGCTGCTCGCGCCGGTGATCGAACTGACGCGACTGGCGGGCGAAGTGATCCTGCCGTTCTGGCGCGCCAACGTCACCGTGACCACCAAGACCGACGATTCGCCGGTGACCGCCGCTGACCTGGCCGCCCATCAGGTGTTGGTCGAGGGTCTGCAGGCGCTTGATCCGGATATTCACGTGCTCTCCGAAGAGGACGCAGACATCCCCCTCAGCGAGCGGGCAAGCTGGGAGCGCTGGTGGCTGGTCGATCCGCTGGACGGCACCAAGGAGTTCATCTCCGGCAGTGAAGAGTTCACCGTCAATGTCGCGCTGATCGAGCGTGGCCGCGTGGTATTCGGCGTGGTCTCGATGCCCACCAATAACCGCTGCTACTTCGGCGGTGCCGGGCTGGGTGCCTGGCGCAGCGATGGCGTCGGTCACATCCAGCCGATCGCAGTGCGCACACAGCCTGGCGAAGGGCAGACCTTTACCGTGGTCGCCAGCCGCCGCCACTCCAGCCCGGAGCAGGAGCATTTGCTCGCCGGCCTGTCGAACGGGCTGGGCCATTTGCAACTGACCAACATCGGCAGCTCATTGAAATTCTGCCTGCTGGCCGAAGGCGCCGCCGACTGCTACCCACGCCTGGCTCCGACCTCGCAATGGGACACCGCTGCGGCGCAGGGCGTGCTTGAAGGTGCAGGAGGCGAAGTGTTGCAACTGGACGGCCAGCCATTCAGCTACCCGGCGCGTGAATCGCTGCTCAACCCATTCTTCCTGGCCCTGCCCGCCAACGCCGAATGGCGCGACAAACTGCTGGTGCTGGCCCAGTCCTGAGGCCAGCTTCAAGGCCTCTGCCCGGCGGGCGTGGGAGCGAGCCGGGCGACGCTTCGCTTGCTCGCGAAGGCGATTGTTCAGACGATGAATTTTCATAGATTGCACTGGCCTCTTCGCGAGCAAGCTCGCTCCCACAGGTCTGCATATGGGGCTGAGACAGTTTCACCAGTGCATCAACTGCGCGCAGCCTCACTCACCGGTGCAACACAAACTGCCCGACAAAGCACACGGCCTGTTCTTCGCTTGATACAGGTATGCAGGGGCGAGCGCGCTCTTGTGGGAGCGAGCCGGGCGACGCTTCGCGTGCTCGCGAAGGCGATTGTTCAGGCGATGAATTTTCGCAGATTGCACTGGCCTCTTCGCGAGCAAGCTCGCTCCCACAGGTCTGCGTACAGTGCATCCAATGCGTGCAGCTTCACTGGCGCAACACGAACTGCCCGACAAAGCGCACGGCCTTTTCTTCGCTTGATACAGGTATGCAGGGTCAAGCGCGTTTTTGTGGGAGCGAGCCGGGCGACGCTTCGCTTGCTCGCGAAGGCGATTGTTCAAGCGATGAGTTTTTGCGGATTGCACCGGCCTCTTCGCGAGCAAGCTCGCTCCCACAGGTCTGCGTACAGTGCATCCAATGCGTGCAGCCTCACCGGTGCAACACAAACTGCCCGACAAAACGAACAGCCTGTTCTTCGCTTGATACAGGTATGCAGGGGCGAGCGCGCTCTTGTGGGAGCGAGCCGGGCGACGCTTCGCTTGCTCGCGAAGGTGATGGTTCAGACGATGAGTTTTCGCAGATTGCACCGGCCTCTTCGCGAGCAAGCTCGCTCCCACAGGTCTGCATATGGGGCTGAGACAGTTTCACCAGTGCATCAACTGCGCGCAGCCTCACTCACCGGTGCAACACAAACTGCCCGACAAAACGAACAGCCTGTTCTTTGCTGTTCTGCTCGCTGATGCCGGTGTGCAGGGTCAGGCGGGCGCGGCCTCGGCGTTGGTAGGTGGCGATGAATTTGTCCCACTGCGCCAGCTCTGGCGCGTCGCAGCGTACGATGGCGTCGCTGCGTACCGGCAGTGGATAACTGATCTGCCCGTCCTGAATCACGATATGCCCATCGGTGATCCCGGCCTCGCGCAGTCGCAGGTGCAGCCAGCCCCAGCCCGCCAGTACTGCGCCGCAATACAGACTGCCGCCGAACAGCGTGCTCTTGTGATTGACGTTGGGTGCCAGCGGCAGGTGCAGGCGCAGTGTCTGGTTGTGCCAGTCGATCACGCGCATGCCCATCTCGCGGGTCAGCGGAATATCGTGGTGCAGCACCTGCTCCAGTGCGTGGGCTGCGTCATGTTCAGGCTCAATCGGTGTCATCGGAAGCTCCGCTGCTGTCGCCAAACGTCAGGCCATGCTTGCGCAGTTTGTCGTGCAGGGTCTTGCGCGGCACACCCAGCGCCTCCGCCAGGCTGCGCACCGAGCTGTGCGGGCGCGCCAGTTCGGCGGCGATCAACGCGCGCTCGAAGCTTTCCACCTGATCACTCAAACCCCCGCCCGGTGGCGGTGCCTGTTCTGTATCAGCGCCTTCCAGTTCCAGTTCCAGACCCAGCGCAAAGCGCTCGGCGGCGTTCTGCAGTTCCCGGACGTTGCCCGGCCAGTTATGCCGCAACAGCAGCGCGCGCTGGCCCGGTTTGAGTTCGTGCTTGGGGATGCCGTGGCGCATGCTCGCGGCATCGGCATAATGCTCGAACAGCATCAGCGCATCCTCACCCCGTTCGCGCAACGGCGGGATGCGCAGCGAGGCCACGTTCAGGCGGTAATACAAGTCCGCCCGGAAGCGGCCCTGATCGGCCGCGTGACGCAAGTCTTCCTTGGTCGCGGCGATGATGCGGATGTCCAGCGGGATCTGCTGATTGCTGCCCATTCGCTCGACCACGCGCTCCTGCAGCAGGCGCAGCAGCTTGACCTGCACGTCCAGGCTCATGCTTTCGATTTCATCGAGGAACAGCGTGCCGCCGTTGGCAAACTCGAACTTGCCGATACGCCGCTTCTGCGCGCCGGTGAAGGCCCCGGGCTCGTGACCGAACAGCTCGCTTTCCACCACCGATTCAGCCAGCGCCCCGGCGTTGATCGCCACGAACGGGCCGCTGCGGCGGCTGGACAGGTCGTGCAGCGCGCGGGCGACCACTTCTTTGCCTGCGCCGGTTTCACCGAGGATCAGCACGTCGGCTCGCGTCCCGGCCAGTGCGCCGATTTGTTCGCGCAGACGCAGGATCGGCGGCGACTGACCGATCAGGCGTGTGCTCAGTTGTTGGCGATCACTCAGGGCCAGGCGCAGGCTGCGGTTATCCAGCACCAGACGGCGCAGCGCCAGGGCACGGCGCACGCTGTCGAGCATGGCGTCGCTGGCGAAGGGCTTTTCCAGAAAGTCGTAGGCCCCGGCGCGCATGGCTTTCACCGCCAACGGTACATCGCCATGCCCGGTGATCAGCAGCACCGGCAGGTCGGGGTCCTGCGCGTGAAGCTGGTCCAGCAGCTCCAGGCCATCCATGCCCTGCATGCGAATATCGCTGACCACCACGCCCGGCCAGTCGCGGCCAATGCGTTCGGCCAGCCCGGTTGCCTCGGGCAGCGACAGAACGTTCAGGCCAGCCAGGTCCAGCGTCTGACGCAGTGCCTGACGCAGGTGCGAATCGTCGTCGATCAGCACCACCTGAATCTGGCTGTCGATGGCTGTGTCCGAACTCATGCAGAAAGGTCCTCTGGCGGTTGAAGATTGGCTCCGGAAGCACCGGCCCGCAGGCGCAGGGTCAGCAGCGCACCGCCGCTGGGATGGTTGGCGAACAGCAATTCGCCGCCCAGCGCGCGCATCAGCGTATCGCAGATGGCCAGACCAAGGCCAAGCCCCTGGGTACGGGTCTTGGTCGTGAAGAAGGGCTCGCGAGCCCGTGCCAACGCTTCCTGGGAAAACCCGGGGCCGTTGTCACGAATGTACAGGTTAACGCCCTCGGCGGTTTGCTCGACACTTATCCACAGCCTGCGCGGCGGGCCTTTCTCGGTGAGGGCGTCCAGCGCGTTGGCGAGCAGATTGCCGAGCACCTGACGCAGGCGGGTTTCACCGGCCTGCACCCAGATTGTGGCGTCCGGCAGGTCACGGATCAGTTCGACTTCCATGGCGCGCCGCCGCTTGGCCAACAGCGCCAGCGCATCTTCCAGCGCCGGTTGCAGTGCCACGCTTTCAGGGGCGTGGCGGTCGCGACGGGCGAAGGCGCGCAAGTGCGCGATGATTGAGGCCATGCGCCCGGTCAGTTCGCTGATCAGCTTGAGGTTGCCGCGTGCGTCCTCGGTGCGCTGATGATCAAGCAGCACTTCGGCGTTTTCGGCGTAACTGCGGATGGCGGCCAACGGCTGATTCAGCTCATGGCTGATACTCGCCGACATGGTGCCCAGCGCCGTCAGTTTGCTGGTCTGCACCAGTTCGTCCTGAGCCTGCACCAATTCCTGCTGCGCCTGCTCGCGTTCCAGCACTTCCTGGCGCAGACGGCTGTTGAGCCCCTCCAGATCGCTGGTCCGTTCTATAACCCGCATCTCCAGCTCGCGGCGCGCCTTGGCCTCGAAAGCGATGCGATCCAGATAATGACGGCGACGCTGCATCATCAGGCCCAGCAACAACATCAGCACCAGCAGCGCTGCGCCGCCAATCGCCACCACCGTGCGCACCTGACGGTCGACAAGGGCGCGAGGCGCGAGAATGTTGACGTTCCAGCCGGTTTCTTCGATGGCCTGGGTCTGGGTCAGCCAGGCGTGTTCATCGATCCTTAACGGGCGCGGATCACGGGTCGGGTAGGACTGGATCGCGACGATGGCTTTTTTCTCGTCATCGGTCAGGTCGCGGGTTGCCCGGAAGCGCCATTCGGGGTTGGACGTCAGAATCACCACACCGTTCTGGTCGGTCAGCAGCAGTTGCTCGGGCGTCTTGCCCCACAGGGTTTCGGTGTGGTCCAGATCAACCTTGACCACCAGTACGCCGATGATCCGCTCACCATCACGCACCGGGCCGGCGAAAAAGTAACCACGTTTGGCAGAGGTCGTGCCGAGGCCGAAGAACCGCCCGGTTCTGCCCGCCCGTGCATCAATGAAGTAGGGCCTGAACGAGAAGTTTCGGCCAATGAAGCTGTCCTTCTGCTCCGAGTTCGAGGCCGCCAGGGTCAGGCCGTTTGCGTCCATCAGGTACATGACATCGGCACCGGTCTGACGCGTGATTTCGCTGAGCAGACGGTTGGCGTTCGCCAGGGTGGGTGTGTCGCCCGGCGCCGCGAGTGCGGCGCGCAAGGCAGGCAGGTCGCCGAGGATCTGCGGCAGGGTTTCGTAACGGTGCAGGGTGCCGAGCAGGTTGGCGACGTACAGGTCCAGGGTCTGGCGATTCTGATTGGCCAGCACGTTGCGGTAATAACGTTCGGCCAGATGTTCCAGCGGCCACAGCAACGGCGCCAGGCAGAGTGCCAGAAGGGCGAGGCTGCGCCAGCGAGGGCGGCGCGGCAGTGCGGGAGTCATGGTCATCGATTGGCCGTCGCCGAAGGGTTGACGATGCCTGCTGGCGGTCACGCCGTGGCAGGCAACAGATACACCCGGTCGATCCTGACGTGGGCATCAGGCGCGTATTATGCCCGCCGCTGGCTTGTCAGGCATCCGGACATTACGCCGGGCTGCCTTGGGGCGCGGGCTCAGGCAAACAGATCGGCTTCTTTCAGACGCTTGCCTTGCTGATCCTTGGCCGACAGGCTGGGTTGGCCGTCGAACTGCCAGTCGATGGCCAGATCCGCATCGTTCCAGGCGATGCAGCGTTCGGCCGAAGGTGTGTAGTAGTCGGTAGTCTTGTACAGGAACTCGGCGTGTTCGCTGAGTACCACGAAGCCATGTGCAAAGCCTTCCGGAACCCACAACTGACGGGCATTCTCAGCAGACAGCTCGACGCCGACCCACTGGCCGAAGTTCGGCGAACTGCGACGAATGTCCACGGCGACATCCAGCACCTTGCCGACGGTGACGCGCACCAGTTTGCCCTGGGCATTTTCGATCTGATAGTGCAGCCCGCGCAGGACGCCGCGCTGCGAGCGGGAGTGGTTGTCCTGCACGAATTCGCGGGTAAGGCCGGTGGCAGCCTGAAAAGCCTTGGCGTTGAAACTTTCATAGAAAAAGCCTCGTTCATCACCGAATACCTTGGGTTCGAGAATCAGGACGTCCGGCAATTTTGTCGCGACTACGTTCACGTGGCTTCCCCTGCAATCTTCATTAAGTGGTGGCGACTCGACAGTCTGCCCTGAGGCGCGCCTGCCGAGAAGGGTGCTGATCAGGCAATCAGGTCTTTAGGCTCGCTAAAACCCAGTCGTTCGCCCTGATAACTGCCGTCCTGAACCCTGCGGCACCAGTCCAGGTTATTCAGGTACCACTGCACGGTCTTGCGCAGCCCGGACTCGAAGGTTTCTTCGGGCGTCCAGTCCAGCTCCTTGTCGATCTTGCTGGCGTCGATGGCATAACGCTGATCGTGGCCCGGACGGTCGACCACGTAGGTGATCAGGTCGCTGTACTGCGCGACGCCTGCCGGGTGCTGCGGCGCGAGCTCATCGAGCAGCGCGCAGATACCGCGCACGACGTCGATGTTTTTCTGCTCGTTGTGGCCACCGATGTTGTAGGTCTCGCCGACTTCACCTTCGGTCACGACCTTGAGCAGTGCCCGTGCGTGATCCTCGACGTACAGCCAGTCGCGCACCTGCAGGCCATTGCCGTACACCGGCAGGGGCTTGCCCGCCAGGGCGTTGAGAATCACCAGCGGGATGAGCTTTTCCGGGAAGTGGAACGGCCCGTAGTTGTTGGAGCAGTTGGTCACCACCACCGGCAGGCCATAGGTGCGGTGCCAGGCGCGCACCAGGTGGTCGGACGCAGCCTTGCTCGCCGAGTAAGGTGAGCTGGGCGCATACGGCGTGGTTTCGGTGAACAGATCATCGACACCGTGCAGGTCGCCATACACCTCATCAGTGGAAATATGGTGGAAGCGGAACGCCTGGCGCTGCGCTTCCGGCAATTTCAGCCACCAGGCGCGCGTGGCTTCCAGCAAGCTATAGGTGCCGACGATGTTGGTCTGGATGAACTCGGCCGGGCCATCGATGGAGCGGTCGACGTGGGACTCAGCCGCCAGGTGCATGATCGCCTGCGGCGCAAAGCGCTCGAGCACCGCACTGACGCGGGCCTGATCGCAGATATCCGCCTGCACGAACTCATAGCGCGTGTCGGTCGCAATGGACTGCAACGATTCAAGGTTGCCCGCGTAGGTCAATTTGTCGAAGTTCAGCACTTCGTGTTCGGTGTTGTTTATCAGGTGGCGGATCAGTGCAGAGCCGATGAAACCTGCGCCCCCGGTAACGAGTATTCGCATGAACTGACCTTCTTGTGTGTTCTGGAGTAATGCAGCATAGCGCTTGAGCGCGTATGACAGGATCGGATCATTAAACCCGAGCAGCAGGTCGAATAAAACTCCGGCTGTTTCCCGACCTGGGGTGCAGGTGCGGATTGGTCGCGCAGCGCAATCCCCTTATAGTCAATCCCCTGTAGTTGTGCGACTGCCCATCACGCCTGGCTCAACGAGTCTGGCCTGACAACAATAACGAGGTTTTCCATGCCGCTTGCCACGCTCATCCGCCGATCCAGTCTGCCTTGCCCCGAGGTCAGCGTGGACCAGGCGCTGCAATTGCTCTCCGAGCACTACGGGCTGAGCGGCACCCTGAAAGCGTTGGGCAGCCAGCAGGATCGCAACTTTTTACTGGATACCGGCACGCGGCGTTATGTGCTGAAGATCTGCCACGGGGCTTATTCGACCACCGAGCTGAACGCCCAGCACGCGGCGCTGCATCATCTGGCCGGCCACAGTGCATTCAATGTGCCGGGTGTGATCCGCGCCAACGACACCGAGCGGTTACTGTCGGTCGACATCGACGGCCAGGCAGTGCATGTGCGCCTGCTCGAATTCATCGACGGGCAATCGCTGGGGCATGTCGAGCATCTGGGCCGTGACATCGTGGTTGAGCTGGGCGAGCTGTGTGCCCATGTGGATATCGCGCTGGCCGATTTCGACCACCCCGGTCTGCAGCGCATCCTGCAGTGGGACCCGCGCCACGCCCATGCGTTGATCAAGCACCTGCTGCCGGTGATCAAGGATGCCGACGCCCGCGCCTGTCTGATCGAAGCCGCCGAGCAGGCTCATCGCCGTCTGTTGCCATTGATTGCGGCACTGCCGATCCAGGCGGTGCATCTGGACATCTCCGAGCACAACGCGGTCTGGCGGCGCGAGGCGGGGCATCCGTGGCAATTGCAGGGGCTGATTGATTTCGGCGATCTGCTCAGTACCTGGCGAGTGGCTGATCTGTCGGTGACCTGTGCGGCGCTGCTGCACCATGCCGAGGGCGATCCGCTGTACATCCTCCCGGCCATTGCCGCCTATCACGCCCTCAATCCGCTGAAGATCGAGGAATTGCAGGCGCTCTGGCCGCTGATCGTCGCTCGATCCGCAGTGCTTGTGCTCAGCAGCGAACAGCAGGCCAGCGTCGAGCCCGGCAATGCGTATATCCAGGCCAACCTTGCCGGGGAATGGAACATTTTCGAGGTCGCCACTTCGGTGCCGATGGCGCTGATGGAAGCTGCCATTCTGCGCGCGGTGGGTCTGGACCTGCTGCCTGTCGAACAGCCTGCCTATTCGCCGTTGCTGCCCAGCCTGGCGGGGCTTCAGCCGGTGCTGGTGGATCTGGGCGTGCTCAGTGAACACTTCGTGGCAGGCAACTGGGAACAGAGCGGCATCGATGAATATCTGCTGTCGCAAGCGGCCGGGGACGGTGGTCTGGCAGCCAGTCGGTTCGGTGAATACCGTCTGTCACGCACCTTGCCTGACTGCGCCCGCGAGCCGGAGACCTTTGCGCTGCACGTCGAGTTGCACGTGCCCGCCGCAACGCCGCTGCATGCGCCGTTCGGTGGCACCTTAAAACTGACGGCCGATGCTGCGGTGCTGTTGGTCGGCGAGCGCATCAGTTTGAAGTTGTGGGGTGTGTTGCCGGAGGCTTCGCTAGCGGGTCAGGTGGCGGCGGGCTCGCTGATCGGGCAGGGCGGTGGCTCGCTGTTGCTGCAATTGTGCACGGCGCCAGACCTCAGCCCGCCGCTGTTCACTACACCGGCCTGGGCAGATGCCTGGCGCGCAATCTGTCCGTCGCCGTCAGCCCTGCTGGGTTTTGATTGTGACGCGCCAGCCTTGCAGGATGCCGCGCAATTGCTGGCGCGCCGCGATGCCAGCTTTGCCCGCTCGCAAAAGCACTACTACCAGGCCCCGCCGCAGATCGAGCGGGGCTGGCGCAATCACCTGATCGACATGCAGGGCCGCTCCTATCTGGACATGCTCAATAACGTCGCGGTTCTCGGCCACGGCCACCCGCGCATGGCCCACGAGGCGGCGCGGCAGTGGTCGCTGCTCAACACCAACTCGCGCTTTCACTATGCAGCGATCGCCGAGTTTTCCGAGCGCCTGCTCAAGCTGGCACCCGAGGGCATGGACCGCGTGTTTCTGGTCAACAGCGGCACTGAGGCCAACGACCTCGCGATCAGGCTGGCGTGGGCTTACAGCGGTGGCCGCGAGATGCTCAGTGTGCTGGAGGCGTATCACGGCTGGTCGGTGGCGACCGATGCCATTTCAACCTCGATCGCCGATAACCCTCAGGCACTCAGCACCCGCCCCGACTGGGTGCATCCGGTCACCGCGCCCAATACCTATCGCGGGCCATTCAGGGGCGCGGACAGTGCGCCGGAGTACGTGCGCAGTGTCGATCAGGCCCTTGCCACGCTGGCTGAGCAGCAACGGCAGGTGGCGGGCTTCATCTGCGAGCCGGTGTATGGCAATGCCGGCGGGATTTCCCTGCCGCCGGGCTATTTACAACAGGTGTATCAGAAGGTCCGCGCTGTGGGTGGCGTGTGCATTGCCGATGAGGTGCAGGTGGGTTATGGCCGGCTGGGTCATCACTTCTGGGGTTTCGAAGAGCAGGGCGTGGTGCCGGACATCATCAGCATGGCCAAAGGCATGGGCAACGGCCATCCGCTGGGCGCGGTGATCACCCGCCGTGAGATCGCCGAGGCGCTGGAGGCCGAGGGCTATTTCTTCTCGTCATCCGGTGGCAGTCCGGTCAGTTGCCGAATCGGCATGGCGGTGCTGGATGTCATGGAGGAGGAGAAACTCTGGGACAACGCGCGAATCGTGGGCGACCACTTCAAGGCGCGGCTGCAGGCCCTGGCCGACAAACATCCGCTGGTGGGCGCGGTGCATGGCATGGGGTTTTATCTGGGCATGGAACTGGTCCGCGACCGTTACACCCTGGAACCCGCCACAGAAGAAACCGCCCGCCTGTGCGAGCGCCTGCGTGAACTGGGCATCTTCATGCAGCCGACCGGCGACTACCTGAACATCCTGAAAATCAAACCCCCGATGTGCACCACCCGCCAAAGCGTGGACTTTTTTGTCGACAACGTATCGAAGGTGCTCCACGAACTGGAATAGAGGACGCAGAGCGTCCAGAACGGCATACCCACGCGGAGCATGGGCACGATAGGTGGTGCCTGACACCCATCGTTCCTCACGCTCCAGCGTGGGAATGCCGTTCGTGACGCTCCGCGCTGATATGCAGGATAGGACGCAGAGCGTCCAGAGCGGCATACCCACGCGGAGCATGGGTACGATAGGTGGCGCCTGACACCCATCGTTCCTCACGCTCCAGCGTGGGAGTGCCGTTCGTGACGCTCCGCGCTGATATGCAGGATAGGACGCAGAGCGTCCAGAACGGCATACCCACGCGGAGCATGGGTACGGTAGGTAGTGCCCGACACCCATCGTTCCTCACGCTCCAGCGTGGGAATGCCGTTCGTGACGCTCCGCGTCACACCCAGCTCGTAGAAATGAGCGCCGTCATGAGCCTTAAGCAGATTAATATCGGCAAAATTCAAAAATTAATAAGAAAAAGACATTTATTTAGCTTTTAATACCGATTTATATCCGTTATAAAGGCGTTCATAATCGTCATCGCCCGTCTGCTATGGTGATAAGTCCTTTGCAACCGCCCCTGGAGATATTTTCATGAGCCGTATCGTTTCTGTCGCTGCTACCCAGATGGCCTGCTCCTGGGATCTGGAGGCCAACATCGAGACCGCTGAAAAGCTGGTACGTGAAGCTGCCGCCAAGGGCGCCCAGATCATCCTGATTCAGGAACTGTTCGAAACCCCGTACTTCTGCCAGAAGCCGAACCCGGACTATTTGCAGTTGGCGACTACCCTCGAATCCAACGTCGCGATCAAGCACTTCCAGAAAATCGCCAAAGAACTGCGGGTCGTATTGCCGATCAGCTTCTTCGAGCTGGCAGGGCGCGCACGTTTCAACAGCATCGCGATCATCGACGCAGACGGCAGCAACCTGGGCATCTACCGCAAGAGCCACATCCCGGACGGCCCCGGCTACCACGAAAAGTACTACTTCAACCCGGGCGACACCGGCTTCAAGGTCTGGCAGACCCGTTACGCGAAAATCGGCGTCGGTATCTGCTGGGATCAGTGGTTCCCGGAGTGCGCGCGCAGCATGGCGTTGCAGGGCGCGGAAATTCTGTTCTACCCGACTGCCATCGGCAGCGAGCCGCATGACAAGACCATCAGCTCGCGCGACCATTGGCAGCGCGTGCAGCAAGGTCACGCCGGCGCGAACCTGATGCCGCTGATCGCCAGCAACCGCATCGGCAACGAAGAGCAGGACGGTTACGACATCACCTTCTACGGCTCGTCGTTCATCGCCAACCAGTTCGGTGAAAAAGTCGAGGAGCTCAACGAAACCGAGGAAGGCGTGCTGGTCCACAGCTTCGACCTGGACGAGCTGGAGCATATCCGCAGTGCCTGGGGCACGTTCCGTGATCGCCGCCCTAACCTGTACGGCGCGGTGAAGACCCTCGACGGTTCGCTGGAGTCCTGATCGCCATGACCACGCTCAATAGCACGCCACGCGCCGACGGTTTCCACATGCCGGCCGAATGGGCACCGCAAACCCAGGTCTGGATGGTCTGGCCCGAGCGCCCGGACAACTGGCGCCTGGGTGGCAAGCCCGCCCAGGCTGCCCATGTCGCCATCGCCAAGGCCATCGCCCGCTTTGAGCCGGTCACGGTGGCGGTGTCCGCTGCACAATACGACAACGCCCGTGCGCGGCTGGACATGCCCAACATCCGCGTTGTGGAAATGAGCAGCAACGACGCCTGGGTGCGCGACAGCGGGCCGACGTTCGTCATCAACGACCGTGGCGAAGTACGTGGCGTGAACTGGGAATTCAATGCCTGGGGCGGTTTCGATGGCGGCCTGTATGCGCCGTGGAACCTCGATTCGCAGCTGGGCAGCAAGGTACTCGAAATCGAGCGCTGCCCGCGTTACGTCACCGAAGGCTTCGTGCTAGAAGGCGGCTCGATCCACGTGGATGGCGAAGGCACGCTGATCACCACCGAAGAGTGCCTGCTCAATCGCAACCGCAACCCGCACCTGACCCGTGAACAGATCGAAACGATCCTCGGCGATTACCTGGCTGTGGATAAAGTCATCTGGCTGCCGGATGGCCTGTTCAACGATGAAACCGACGGGCATGTGGATAACTTCTGCTGCTACATCCGTCCGGGCGAGGTGTTACTGGCCTGGACCGATGATCCCGAAGACCCCAACTACTCACGCTGCCACGCAGCATTGAGTATTTTGGAAAACACCCTTGATGCCAAAGGTCGTGCGTTTATCGTGCATAAAATGCCGATTCCAGGCCCATTGTTCGCAACAGAAGAAGAATGCGCAGGCGTCGATCAGGTGCATGGCAGCCAGGAACGCAACCCTTCGGTGCGTCTGGCAGGGTCTTATGTGAATTTTCTGATCGTCAACGGCGGCATCATTGCGCCCAGCTTCGACGATCCGATGGACGGAAAGGCCCGCGAGATCCTGCAAAAGCTGTTTCCAGAGCATGAGGTGGTGATGGCGCCAGGCCGCGAGTTACTGCTGGGCGGGGGCAATATCCACTGCCTGACACAGCAACAGCCAGCCCCCCACAAGAACTAGCGCTTAGTAACTAGTTGTATCTAACAGCAACTAGTTGGTCTCGTTTTTGCTGTATTAAGCCCGTCATCTGATGGGCTTTTTTATGCGTTACCTTATAACTAAATTGGGTTCGTTTATCCGAATAACCCTAAATCAGACTGGCGAAAACCCGTTTTCTTAGCTTGACTGTCACATGGCATCAGTAGATTTAGCCCCTCATGAATCAAGAGGTTTTCGTTATGAATGCAGGTATGAGCCAACAGCGAGTCCGTGGTTTTTCTGCTTCGCTCAGTAACGAGGCACGCCAGCGAGTGGCGGATTGGTTAAGGACAACCAGGCCCGTGAACGCCAGGCCGGACGTACGTGCCATGCTGCTGCAGCGCTATCCGGCAGGCCTGTTCAACGATGCCGAATTCGAAGCGTTGGCGCGCGTGCTGACAGATTAAGTAATACACCACGCCCCAACCCGTCCATCTACACGTTTGACACCCCCAGGCACCCGAACTAGGATTCGCGCCCCCACTGCCTGTGGCTCCACCCCTGTACGTGCTTCGTAGTCCACTGCGATGACCTCGTGCGGCGCTCCACCGCCTGATCAGAGGCTGGAAGCCAGACGGCCATTGGCCGCCGCCACAGCGCATGTCATTTGCAGAACAAGGAAGACAAGATGCTTAACACACGTATGGGCATGCTCGCTTTGGGCATCATCAGCGCCAGTCAGGCCATGGCGCAGGGCCAGGCGGATTCGAAGGGCTTCGTTGAAGACAGCAGCCTGAACATCAACCTGCGTAACGCCTACATCAATCGCGACTACAAAAACGACCGTGAAGACAAATCCGAATGGGGCCAGGCCTTCATGGGCACCTTCGCGTCCGGTTTCACTCAGGGCACGGTTGGCGTGGGCGTCGACGCCTTTGCGCTGTACGGTATTCGCCTCGATGGCGGAAAGGGCCGCAGTGGCAATGGCGGCATCGACTTCTTCAAGCAGGGCGACAGCGGCGCGGCTGCCGATGACCTGTCCCGTGCAGGTGCTGCGGTAAAAGCGCGCTTCTCGAATACCGTCATCAAGTACGGCGATCAGATGCCGCAATTGCCGGTGCTGAGCTACGACAACTCCCGCCTGCTGCCGGAAAGCTACACCGGCACGCTGATCACCTCCAAAGAGATCGATGGGCTGGAAGTGGTCGCCGGGCGTTTCACCCAGGAAGCGCGCAAGAGCGCTGAAGGTCGCGACAGTGGTGACCTGAAAAGCATCAACGTCTACGGCGCCAGCTACAAGTTCACCGATGAGTTCAGCGCCGCTTTCTATGCTTCGGACAACGAAGACGTGTTCAAGAAGCAGTACCTGAACCTGAACTACGTCTTCGCCCTGCCGCAAGACCAGTCGCTGACCTTCGACTTCAATGGCTACAAGACCCGACTGGACAAAGACTTCACGGCCAGCGACGCACGTGACAACAAGATCTGGAGCCTGGCCGCGACCTGGGCCGTGGGCATCCACTCCTTCACCCTGGCGCATCAGCGCAGCACCGGTGACATGGGTTACGCCTACGGCGGCTATCGCAACGACGGCGGTTACGGTGATGGCGGTAACACCATCTACCTCGCCAACTCCTACTGGTCCGACTTCAACGGCAAGGACGAACGCTCGTGGCAGGCGGCGTATGGCATCGACCTGTCCGGACTGGTGCTGCCCGGCCTGAGCTACAAGGCTGCCTACGTACGCGGCGATAATATCGACGATGGCACCGCAGGCAGCGGCGACGGCACTGAACGCGAAATCTTCAGCCAGCTGACCTACGTGGTTCAGAGCGGCCCGGCCAAAGACCTCTCGATCCGCCTGCGCAACTCGTTCCTGCGGGTCTCAGACGATGCACAGGCCTACAACAGCGAAGGCAACGAGACACGCATCTTCGTTGACTACCCGATCAACGTTTTCTGATCCGAGGGCGGCGGCCTGGCAAAGGCCGTCGCCTGTCTCAGTCCGCGACCAACTGAACAAACACTGCGAAACTGCCGAGGAATATCCAGAAAAAGCTGAACAGCCAAGGACTGCGCTTGGAGAACAGCAAGGACTTTTTCGGCCCGGTTTCGCTGGACTCCCAATCGCTGAACAACGGCGAATCGTCATAGGTCAGCCCGATTACCGGTTCGCTGAGCAACAGTTGCGCCTGCTTGTGATGCCAGTGCTGGATGATGTCGCACGCCGCCCGAATACCCGGCCAGGCGAACAGCGTACTGAGCAGCCCCAACAGTGCCAGCATCGGCGGCACCACCAGCGTGAACATCGCGCCCCAGGCCGTGTTCATGTTGGCCATCGACGATGCGTAAGCAATCACCAGAAATGACTGCGCCGACAAATAGGCGTTGGTGCGGTTGGAGAGGTTGGTGGTTTCGTAATGAATTTCGCGTCGATAAAAATCCAGCCGTTCCTTGGGCGAGCCAAACAATTTGACCTGCTGCTCATCCACCACTTTCGCGGGTGTTTCATCCGTTATGATTCTGGGCACTGGTGTTACCGATGTATAAAAGGTGCTGGATAGACCCCCACCTGCAGCCAGCAGTTCGACTTAAATCCCCGGCATACGGGACCGTTCATCCAGTGAGCACGTTTCGACGAACAGAGACATCGTCATGACCATCACCCCCACGCTACACACCGACCGCCTGCTGCTGACGCCACTGCAGCTTGAGGATGCGCCTGCGGTTCAGCAACGCTTTCCGCTCTGGGACATCGTGCGCTACCTGAACAACCGCGTCCCCTGGCCTTATCCACAGGACGGTGCGCTGCGCTACATCCAGGACGTCGCACTGCCCGCCATAGCAAACGGCACCGAATGGCACTGGATGATCCGCCTGCAGAGCGCGCCCCGCGACATCATCGGCAGCATCACCCTGATGACCCATCCCGGCAACAACCGAGGCTTCTGGCTGCACCCGGACTGGCAAGGCCACGGCTACATGAAAGAGGCCTGCCGCGCGATCGATCGACAGTGGTTCGACGTGATGGGCATGCCCCTGATGCAAGTGCCCAAAGCCGCCCCCAATGAAGCCTCGCGGCGCATCTCGATCAGCGAAGGCATGCGCAAAGTGAGCACCCAGGACGGGGAGTTTGTTGGCGGACGGTTCGAGGTAGAAGTCTGGGAGATGACGCGGGAGGAGTGGTTGGCGCGAGCGCTGCAAGCAGGCACTTCGAACGTCTGACGTAGAGGCCGACCCGGCATTAACCTGTTGCCCATCACCACCAGCCCAAGTGATATTGCTCAATAAACAGGGAGCGACCCGAATGCCGTTGACCCGCAAGATCGAACCCGATATCACCCTGGTAACGGTCCAGCCCGAAGACTTCGAAACATTGGTGGCCATCCGTATCGAAGCCATGCGCGAAAGCCTCGAGCGCGTTGGCCGGTTCGATCCGGTGCGCGCCCGAGAGCGTTTTCGTGAAGGATTTTCTGCGTCATGCACGCACTACATCCAGGTCGCCGGCAGCAAGGTCGGCTTTGTAGTCGTCAAACCGAGCAGCGACGGCCTGCTGCTGGATCACCTGTACGTCAAGCCGGCTGTTCAAGGGCAGGGCATTGGTGCTGCCGTGCTTCGGCAAGTGTTCGCGCAAGCGGACGCAACCGCATCCACAGTACGAGTGGGCGCCCTGAAAGAAAGCGACTCCAACCGCTTCTACGTCCGCCATGGGTTTCAGCTTGTTGAGAGCGGCGAGTTCGACAACTACTACCTCCGCCCGCCACGTTTGCCGATGTGCTGACGGGTTGGGATCAGCCCGCCGAGGCAGCTTTCTCCGCCGCACGTGCAGCGAGCATGGCCGCCTCCGATTCGTGGGTGTGCAGCTCACCTTTGTACGCCAGTTGATTGAAGAACATGCCGTCGATCTGATCTTTCGATGGCGTCGACGTCTTGGGAATAAACAACGCGCCCAGATCCAGAGAGTTGGCGAAGTTCTCTTTGTTCAGGTTGTAGCGACCCAGATAACTGCCGCTCCAGGGCGAATCGGCGTCGACCAGATCAATGGCCGTCTCCCGATAGGTAGCCGCAGCGGCTTTCAGCCCGCTGGACGCATTCAACAATGTATTGAGTTGCTTGGTATCCGCCTCGCTCAACTCACCAGAACTGTTGATCGCCTTCAGATTACCGTCCGCCTCGATCGTGAAGCCGAACTTCTTGCTGGCCAGATCCGGATACACCGACGCCAGCGTCGACGTGAACGCTTCATATGACGTTTTCAGCGCTTCCGTCGAGTTACTGTGCTGCGCCGCCATCTCTGGGAAATCAGGCGACTGCGAGCGACCTATCCAGGTATCAACCGCTTCCATCGGCTCGGTAGTCGCAGGTACTTCGGTACTCGGGTGATAAACGACAGCGGGTGTACTGGCAGCAGCGTTCTTAAACGCTTCTTTCTGCGCATCGGTGAGCGGCTTTGGAGTGAGCGTGATGCCGGAATTGGGCAGGGTGATGGTGGGAGACGTGTTGTTGCCGGGGGTTAGTGAGATAACCATTTCATCGATCCATGATTGCGGGGTTGTATGGAGGGTATCGACGAAGGAGGGGGGAGCTTGAGGGAGGTCGGGGGCCGGGAAATATTACGGCGTACTTGCAAGGCGCGCATTGCCACGCGCGCGCTTGACGTTATTAATACTTCTTCAGGACTCTGCGTAGCTCAATACGGTGTCCTTGAGAGCATCGGCAAAACCGTAAATATCATCCAGAGAAGCGATCGGGTGGCGGGTCTCGCCCTTGTCCTTTTCAAAAATACCGATGTATTTCTGAGCACGATTGAAATGCAGGCGAGTGATGGGTTTACGGTTGTTGTCATCCAGAAGAATGCCGAAATAGCTTTGTGTATCACGATGAGCAATACGTTTTGCTTCAACCACAGTGCGGATGATCGACTTGACGATATGGAAGCCTTCCATTTCCTCCACAGTCGTCACGATCCGGTCGTCTAACGGCTCTTCCTTTTCAGGCTGAGTGTTATTTTCGATGATGGTTTCGGCCACCGTGGGCGCCTGAACTCCGCTCATTGCCAGCTTCAACCGGTCGTTGACCTGATCGTTCAGAAATTGCGAGGTGGCCTTTTTGGTCAGAATCGTGAACTGCTCACGTACCTTCTGAGTGATCGCGCCCTCATAAATGCGTGACGCGAAGTAACGGACGAAATCGTCGTCCGGCTGACTGAACTGGGTCGCAATCACACGCTTGATCTGACCTACGTACTTCAACTCGCCAGCGGCATTGAGAATTGACTCAACGTCGAAGGACGACTTGGTCAGCTTCTGTAATTCCGGAATGGCATGGTCATCAATCGCCAACAGGTCCAGTTCAAGAAATGGTTTTTCATCCATCTTGTTAGGCGCGTCCAGGTCTGTAAAAAACTTGTAGACCCGGCCATTGGTGAGGATCGAAATCCTTGCAGTGGTCACATGGAAATAACGGAACAGCTGGCTGGCATGATTGATGTTCAGCGGCTCGCCGATTTTCTTGGTCTCGATGAGGATCTGAATATTGCCCTCTTTAACGATGGCATAGTCGATCTTCTCACCTTTCTTGGTGCCTACATCGCACGTGTATTCCGGCACAACCTCAGAAGGATCGAATACATCGTAGCCCAGCACAGTATGGATAAACGGCATGACCAGAGCCGTTTTGGTAGCCTCTTCGGTGCGGATGGACGCAGCTTGCTGGCGGACTTTTGCTGAAAGGGAATTGAGTGCTTCAAGAAAATCCATTTTTATTGCTCCGTGCCGGGCTCATGAGCCCTCAGTCCTATCGATAGTCGGTAGAGGCGCAACGCTACTACGATGGGCTGCGAAATAGCTATAGGATTTTGAGGCGTGAGCGGAGATATCTGAGGAAATCGGAAACGTCTTACGCGTGGCGAGGCATAGCGGGGAGGGCTGTCTGTTTTGTTTGTGCGTAATGAAGATCTACATGTGCGTTGCTAAATCTGATGCGAAAAAAGGGCCTGTATTGCTGAAAGTACTTATTTTGTATGGTGCCAGCCTCATTAGTCGAGCTTCTCGAATTGGTCCAGTTGTTGGTGCTGCTATTGGTCGACACCTGCTTTCATACCCAATGCCGCAGCTGCCTTATGAGCTCTGCCTCGGGAGCTTGGTAGGTCGCGGCCTGCTCAAGGCCACGCGCACAGGAAACCTCCGTCACGCTGAAAGGGGGTTTGAATTACGTGGATTGCTGCGACCTGACGTCATCACCGAGCGCATTCACTTTTCGTAAGGCGCTTGGGGTATAACATGCATACCAAGCGGATCACGTAGGCAAGATCAACGGCTCTTTATCTTGTAGCCATCAATCGGAATATCTTCTGTGCGCTCATACAGTGGAGCATCGCTGAATGTGGCTTGTTCAAATGCGTGCGTATCCCAACGTCTTGCTTTCAAGGCTGAATACAACATGCCCACCCTCAATGGAATGTTTCCGCGTCTGTCTTTGGCGCGCCTGAAGGAAAAGAAGTTGAAACCTTCTTCCAAAAAGTACCGATAAGGGTCGTAATCGTTAAGATCGATAGAGAACCTTTCGAAAAACTCGACCATAAGATCATTTGCATCGTCGCCATCGATGCCCAGGTCCCTTGCGACATCGGTCGCCAAGCTGAAGCTTTCAAACGCCCTTCTTCCAAAGCCTACGGTATCCTGGATGCAGACGACAATGCTATCCACTATTTTGTAATCAAGGGGTTCGTTCATGACTAGAAAACCTGATCTTCGGTGCTCACAATGGAGTTATAAGTTACAACTGTTTTGTAGCCTATCAGTCCTAGCTCCGCCGCAGTATAAGCCCAGCCTGCGACGGGAATCGCGCGTGCTATGAAAGCACCAACGCTCGGTGTTCTGCGAATGTGCGGGGGACGCCAACCTACTATTGATGGCGCCCTATAGCCTCCAGGGAATCGCCGTTTCTTAAGTGCACGTCTTAATAGTAAAGACAGAATAGACGTGTTTTTGGTTGCCCCCCCGGGTTTTGCGCGCGTGGGAATTATGTTAGCCCCGGTCACGATGCCGAAGGCAGCCGCAACATCATCGAGTCCGAGTTCATCCATCGCAGTTTCAGATGCAATTATCCATAGCAACTGATTTGCAGTAAGTCCACAATCTCCGTCATAACAATATATTCTAGCCACTTATACTATCCTTATGCGTAAGTGTTATTACGTATCTGATCCCATCCTGCAGAAACTTTTCCGATCAACAGTCCTGATTCCCTGCTTTGCTGCGAATAGGTCATTTTTACTTTGGCATAGTCAAAGCGAATAACCTCTTCAGGGAATGGAGAGGGCGTTCTATCGAAAAGGTTTCCTGACTCAACGCCGCTGATGATGACTTCTTCAAATATGACTTCCATGTATTTTTGTTTTTCACCGCCTGCACGGTACAGGCTCAAAATTACCTTCTTCAGATGTTGGCCAGCGCAGCAGGCTTGGAAGATTTTTGGTGTCGATGAGTCAACCAGCTTCACGACACTGAAATCACTGAGGTAGACCCGGCCGACGGTTGCGCCGCCCGAAGAGCTGGCAGTTCTAGAGACATCTTGCGTCGCCGCTAGATTGAAGGCAGTGGCCTCAATCCAGTCCTGGTGGGCCGAGTCCTTAGATTCTCCGGCGATGCCGTCAATCCAGATAAATGCGTCAAATGCCATTCCTGCTCCTTGGAAATGAATTTTACAGTTGGGGCGGAGGAGCCTCCTTCATCAAGGTTAACGTAACGAACTTCTATTTGCACCCCCTTCAGGCGTGTCATGTGTCACATCTTTGTCTGCGTCTATGGATGTACTCAGGTTTACGGTACTACATAGTCTGTTTAGAACCCAAGGCCGCAAAGTGAAACTTTCCTACATGGCTAGGAGGGGGTTACAAATACCTAACTCATACGAAGCGTGGTATTTGATGGATTTATTGGCTATGACCTGTCGTATGAGTTCTGCGGCCATAAAGATTTATGACGAGGAAATCTTGGTCAGAGTTTTAGCCGACGTCCGTAGGACCGCTTCAACTTTTTAGGTTGTCTGAGTTAATAAGATTGGACAACAATCCTTGTGATGCATCTCCGATTGTCACCTCAATTGGACTCACTGAGCGCTCACTGTACATCGACGAGGGATACCCATGCAGTTGACCAATGAAACCATGGCCAAACACACCTTCCCGAAAGGCATTTATCAGGACGAGTATTTCCCTGATGCCGTTGTGAAAATGTGCGAAGACGTGCTGGTCAACCTGTGTCGCGAAATCGAGCAGCAAAAGCCTTCTGACCTCGACGCGCTGTATGCCCTGACTCACAAAGCGACAGAGCAAATCAACGAGCTGGAGGAGGTGTTCGAAGAGAACGGCAGTGAGATCGAAACCGTCGCCCGCGAAACCATTGCTGAGGATTTCGTACGGATAGCAGACGCTTATGGTTTCACTGACGCGGACATTGAGGAGCTGATTGCGCCGCGTGAGTGGTAATCAACCGCCTGTATGCCCCCTGATGCTGACGGGTTTTGCCAGAAGGGGGCGTATGCTTGAATGCGCTCAGCCTCTGCCTCTTACGCGAGTCTCTGATTAATGAAGCAGGTCAGACTAATTCGTCACGGACAAAGCGCCGCCAACGCAGGCGAAGCCAGCGTGGATCACGCGACTATCCCTCTCACGTTGAAGGGGGTAGAGCAAGCGCAGTCAGTGGCCCGATCATTCACTCATGCGCCGGATTTGATTGTCGCCTCGCCGTTTTCTCGAGCGCAAGCAACCGCGATGGCGACCGTAGCGACCTATCCTGACACCCCGTTTGAAACCTGGCCTATTCAGGAATTCACCTACCTCGAACCCGCGCGGTGTGCCAACACGACCGTTGCCCAGAGAAAGGATTGGGTCGACGCCTATTGGGTCAGGTCAGACCCGGCGTTTACGGATGGCGCAGGCGCTGAGTCTTTTTCAGAATTTATAACCAGAGCAAAGACTTTCCTGGCCCGACTCGCAGAGCACCCCGCCCAGAACATCGCAGTGTTTTCGCATGGGCAATTCATCAATGCCGTCGCCTGGTTGATTGAGTGCTGGCCGCAGGACATTTGTGGGTGGACTATGGCTGATTGGCGTGAGTATGAAATCGCGAACCATGTGCTTAATGGTTGTGGATATGTGCTCTCCAGGCGCGCAGGCGATGCTGGATGGGGGTTAGGCTGATATCGCTGACACAGTCCTCGAGGCTTTTCAGAAGCAAAGTGTTATGACCTCGATGTTCGCATCGGATGAAGCACTTCATTGGTAATCTTGCGATGAGCTCCTCAGGAATCATAGCAAGGGCGCGCGGATGTGCTTTCACAAAACCGGTGCCGTTTGCAGCCCGTAGGGATAGGCAGCAATCGGCTCTCATCCCCAATAAATGCCTTCATCGGCATACTCCGCGCGTTCCGATTCAACCTTGAGGGTCTACGATCCTGAGCCATGGCCAGCGAGCTTGATAACTTTTCGCCTTCTGATAGAACAGATCTGGCTTGGGATTCTTTGGATTGATACGAAGTAGCCCTTGCTCGGTGTCGGCCAAGCCATTGGGAGCATAGACTTCGCCAGTTTCAACATCCCAACCTATGCAGGTACCGGCAATCAGGTAGCGATCAATCCCTTCTTTGGCCGACTGAAGCTGGGGGTAACTCCCGCCAAACCGCTGGCTGTACCACAGATGAACGCGAGCCTGATTTTTGATCTCAATGTTAACTTCTAGATCCTGAAAGAGACGTTGAACAGAGCCGATGACCTCATTCTCTGCCTCCCAAGACAGATCATTGTCGAAGTAAAAAACGTCGTAATCCTTTACCCCCCAGGCTGACGGCAAGTGAGACTGATGATTCCAGACGGCTTGGAACAGGCAGCCAGCAGTGAGCATGCATTGATTTAAGCCTAGTGAAGGTAAGCGTGAGATGAGTTCAGCGTTTAATGGATTGGCCATTGCTATCCTGGCCAGCCCTCCGACATTCAACGTCATTTTCGTCCCTCTGGAATCGATCTAGCCCTAGCGACCGACAATACACCATAGCCTTGTAAAGCTCTGCCAGTCGGGCCTAGCGGTCAGGGTGTCAAAGGTGACTTCAGAGGATCTACTGACTTAGAGATCTACCCTGTTTTCTAGCCGCCAGTATGAAGGATAGGGCTGTCGGGGTTTGCTGCCCATACCCGATACTTTTCCCAGCTCATGCCGAGGACTCGTGCAGTTCGATGCCCCCATCGTCGCGGCCTTCGTGCCAGTCTTCCACGAACCGGTGGATATCTTCTTCCACCGCATCGCCCTTTAGGTAGAGCTCAAGAAATCTCATTTCAGCCTCTTGGCTCGACGTCGCAGACAGTGTCTCAATCTGGATTTTCCAGACCAAAACGAAAAAACCCGCCAAAAGGCGGGTTTTTCGGAGATTTCAAAGGCTGTGAAAGCCACCTTTGAAACCTTGTATGGTGCGGCACCAGACGAACGGTAGCTAGGGGCGGAGCTAGGTTTTCTGCAGGACTGGAATTCGATGGAAAATTTGGCATACCCCAATCCGTAACCATAAATGAATCAGCTAGTTATGGACTTAAGCGGAATCGAACTCGGGAGATCCTTTTTGTGATTGGAGTCCTTGACTCCTATCTCGAACGAAGATTCACAAGCTCAGGGTATGCGCATGTTGTTGGGCCGGGTTGAACCCTTACGGTAGACAGGTGTAATGGCATAATGATAACTTTCAGCGCTACCGGTGAGCTAATCAGTAGGCGGTGCTTTGTGGCTGGAGCCGAAGAAGGTGCAGCTCATCTAGTAAAAGTTTCAGCTACTGGTCAGTATTATTGTTCGCATATCGGAGTCAACAAAAGATATGTAACTGGCCGATGGAATGTGCTAGCTAAAATTGAGAAAGATATTTCAGCTGAGAAGGGACTCGTAGATACTTCATGAATAGTACTGAAGATTTTTACTCAACAAAGCCCCGCGAACAAGTAGGTAGAGATACCTTCTTAAGGTATAGGGCTCAGATACGAGCTGCCGCGCTAGCCGCCTTAGAGATTTTGGAAGGCGGCGAAGTTGATAGAGTTTTTTGCGATTACCATGACGATTTCGTGATTGGAAAGAAGGTCTCTGGTAAGCAGCAATACGAGTTTTTTCAAGTTAAAACTCGCGCTAAAACCAGTAAGAATTGGACGCTTAACGAGGTATTTGGACTTAAAACCCAAAAAAATGCGAGCCACTCCGCAGAAAATGTGAAGGTTAGCTTCGCCGGAAAGTTATTGCAGCATACGGTAACTTTTCCGGACGTGTGTGCAAAAATTGTATTTATGACTAATGCTCACCTGGATGAAACTGTCGAGGCAATGTCTGTAAGCCTAGAGCGTAATGATGTTGCCAATAAATATTTGAGATTTATTGTCGATAATTTTAACGACTGCTTCGTGTTGACCGAGCCCAAACTTTCAGAGACCCAAATACTTGAAAAACTTTCTAAGCTTAGATTTGAGTCTGACGTTTCGTTTATAAAAGATAAAAACAATAGCTTCGAGTCCGATGCTCGGACTAAGATATACCAATTTAGTGAAATCGATCTGGAGTTTAATGAGGCAAGGCAGATACTAGTGAATCTGTTGGAGTTGATGTCGAAAAAAACTTCAGGGGTGATTTCTGTCTTTGATGAGGCTACTATTAATATTAAGGCAAGTGTTGATATAAATGACTTGCTTGATTTGTTAAGTATATCTAGAGAGGCGTATCATTCTCTGATTCAAGGAGGTGATGCTAGAGCAATTAAATCGGCGTCAGTAATCCAGCGTACGATGTTTGCTTCTGGAGCTAGCAACGAGGAGATTGAATATTCGTCGAGATGTAAAACTGAGTGGGATGTTTGGCTTCGAGATAATAGAAATAAGCTTTCCGATTTTGATCTCCTTTCTATAGCTTCGAAGGTTGACACGTTACTTGCCGATACACTTGATGGCACCAAATCTTTTAGGTTAGGTGCGCTGCATCCAAAACTGAAGCAATTGATGGTGGATCTGGATTGTCTGGGGTTGGCATACGACTTAACACCACCACTTTTGTTCGGTGGATTTATTTCTGCCCTGGTTAGGTGTAAATCATGAACTATGACGAATTCTTTGAGAGTGTAACCAGGCGCGAAATTTCAATTGTGGTTTTAGAAAAAGATGTTCAAAAAAACTACCAGTTAAGTAATGAGGCATTATTTCAGTTGCCTCTCATCTCAATGATCGTACTTCTATTGGCTAAGGACCGGCGTAAGCCAATTGTGACTGAAATTGGGCAGATGGTGGGAGAGTCCATCGAAGCCTCATTAGTCGGGTTCAAAGGGTCTTCCAATCATTTAGGTTGGTCTGCAATCTTAAGGATACGGACGGTAAAAGCCATTAGCTTTCTAGAACGATCCGGCATGATTGAAATCCGAAAAAGCGATAATAGAATGCTCGCTACAACCCTAGGACAAAAGGTCATTGATAGAGCTTTGTCTAATGATGATGATTTATCCTATAACCTTTCGTTGATTCAACGATCTTATAGAAATATCTGTGTGAATAAGCAGATGGACCTGGAGCTTGTATGAGGCTTATCAGACTTCAAATTTTCCCGAAGGGCGATAATGGATGGAGTTCAGAGTCGTTGGTATTTGGCCAAGATATCACTCAACTCTTCGGTCCTAATGGCTGTGGTAAATCACCGCTAATCAAGTCTATAGTTTTTTGTCTCGGCTATCCAAGTAAATTTCGAGATGACATTCTCGAGAACTGCCTGTGTGCTGAGTTGGAATTTGAAGTCAATAATGTTAATTATGTTGCTCGTCGTTATTTTAAACCGGGACTAGATGTTGTTCTAACCGATTTTGCAGGAGTTAAGCACGAGTTTTTAAATGAGCTCGACTACTCGAGATATCTTTTTGAGTTGTTAGGGTTTGATATACCTACATTGGTCTCTAGCGATGAAAAAAAGGCGGCGCAGGCGTACTTTTCTGCTTTGCTCCCTATCTATTATTTAGATCAAGAGGAAGGGTATCGTAAGTATTATAGCCCTAGCACTTCCTTTATAAAGGATCAGCTTTCGGAGTCGATTCGGATTGTTTTGGGCGTGGCGCCGAAGAACGCATTTGATGCGAAAAAGAAACTGATTGACGCTAAACGTGAACTCGAACAGCGCGATAAGCAAGTATATGCACTAAAAAAAGAATATGAATCAGCCAAAGATGTCTACGGATCTATAGATTCAGTAGGAATAGATGTGGAACTAAAGTCTTTGTACCAGAGACTTGAAGAGCTGAAAAGTGGTACGGCAGATAAAACTGCCTCCACAGACGCTATTGATGAACTCATTGGATCGAATAACGAAACTATCCGATCTTTAGATCGGGAGCTAGGGGATATCTCAAAGCGCGACCGTAGCTTTCAAAGAATTCATGCAGAGATTCAAACCGAAATCAATACATTGAGCCTGAATGAAGAAGCGAAAAGAGTTTTTTCTTCTTTTGAGGAAATATGCAACTCTCCAGGCTGTCAATTGTTTTCATTCAGCTCTGACTCCTATGGTAAGAATTTACTTTATTTAAAGGACCAGTTAAAGGATCTGGAGCGCAATGTTGAGATTGGGCGTGGGAGGGGTGAACAATTAAGTCTTCGTCGGGGTGAGTTGGTAGCTCAAACTCAAAGCCTTACTGAACGACGAAATTCCTTGGTTAATACTTCAGATATTAAAGCTCTGGTTGAAGCGATTACCCAAATTACATCAAGGATATTTGGTCTAGAGCAGGATAAAAAGTCTTTAGATTCGATCGAAGATATTTCGGATCGCTATGTTAAAGCTTTGTCCGCTCAAGATGAAGCTATTAATCGAAGGGAAGAACTAGAAAAAACTGGGCAAGGTAATCCTCTCATCATTAGATTTAGAAGTGTGCTGAGAGAGAATATGCTTAAGTGGATGGATATACTCGATACAAATAATGTTTCTAGCGATATAAAGTTTGAGGGGGATTTCGTGCCAATTTTAGGCAGCGAGAGATTAGCTCAGTTAGGTGGGAGTACTAGGCTCCGTGTGATTCTTGCTTATCATGCAGCGCTTCTTGAGTGTTTTGAGTTTTTTAAAAGAAAGAAAGTGTCGTTTATTATTTTTGATACTCCAAAACAACATGAGATGCATGGGGTCGATCTGGGGCGCTATGTTGATGCGCTTAAAGTATTTTCACGTGCGACAGGTGTTCAGATTATTATATCGGGAACTGAATATCATTATATTGGAGATGTTAGGGATAAAGATTGGGAGCCTAAATTTCCTGGGTCTAAGCAAAAGATGTTCTTGAAGCGAGGTCGATTGTAAGAGTATGGTTTTATGCGCTACGGGAGCGTGGGCTTTTGTGGATTTATGGCGTGTAATAGTCGCCTCAATAAATTTTATTGGTGATCGATGATAAGTTTAAAGTCTCCCGCTAGTTATAATGATCTTCTAGAGCAGTTGAATAAGATAACATTCTGCAGTAGTTTTATTTTTTTCGTGTTTATGAGTTTGTTTGGATATTTACCAGTTATAAAAATAAGCCCTGACTTGCTTCCTGCAACGGAAGACCAAGGTGTTTTATTGAAGTGGGTGGTTTCTTTTGGCCTGGTCCCAATCACATTGGCATCAATTGCTTTCCTGGCAAGTTTTTCCTTGGAAGCCCATAATATTTTAGCAAAAGTTCTGGGTCTAAGATTATATTGGGATCGCGCTATTACAAAAAAGGCATTGCGCTACTCTCAGGTAGAAAGAAAAGCCACGCGTGATTTAGTGAAAAGCTTCATGCGCGATATATATTACAAGGAGGTGGCTCTAATAAATCAGCACTATGTTCATTTGTTTTGGCGCTATACGTTGTCTTTTTGGGCAATATTCGAACATTTCTTTGTCGTATTGCTGACTATAGTGTACTTATTGATTTTTAATGATGACAAAGTTGATAGGGAGCTTTTTTTCTATCTGTTAGGCTTACTGCTACTTCTGTTTTTTCATCTGTTTTTTATTACGCTTAAAAAATCATATTCTCAGGTTGATCAAATAGATAAATTGAAGTTGTCTCAGTATTTTCGCGGGGTTAAATAGTGTATGAGATATTTGATTGAAGGTGAGATAATTAGATCGGAAAACGCTGCTAAATCGTACAAGCAGAAATCCAAATTCGTTAGCAACTACCTGAGAGCACGACCTAGCAGTCATAGAGTAATGGATTTTGGTTGTGGGAAACTTCGATATTCAGATGAAATTTTTTCGTTAAGTAAACAAGTCGTTTTCTTGGATTCTGATTTACAGCTTTCACGTAATCAGATGGTGAGAGGGGTATCTACTAGCGTAGCTGAATACGTATCAACGCACTACGCCCATGCGCAGGTTTTATCCTTTGAGAGTGCAGTGGCTCAAGGCGTTAATAGTTGTTTTGACTTTATAAATTGTTCAAATGTGCTATCCGCAATCCCTTGTGTTGACTATTTGCAGAGCGCATTATGTATTATTTACTCTGCTTTGCAGGGAGGAGGCGAAGCTCTTTTTGTTAATCAATTTAGGTGTTCGTCGTTTTCTAAATTTGAATCCGGGCGTCGTCATATGTATGGCTATATTTATAAAGGGCGCCTGGGTTACACTTATTATGGCGTCATGACGAACGATGTGGTTGTGGATCTTCTCGTGCCATTAGGTTTCGAAATTGTAAACGTTTGGTCGGAAGAGGACGTAGGCTTTGTGCTCGTGCGGCGGCCACATACAGTGATTGCATGATGGCTAGAGTTTTATTCGTTTTGTTTTATGATTTGGCCACGATGAACGAACCAAGACTTCCCGAGTCTTTTCGCTATTAACTGTGTGGTTAGCAAATAGTAATAATTAGTTTCTTCCGAACGTTCTTCTCTTGTAGCAGTTAGGAACCAAACTAGATGCTTTTTCTGCCAGCACCATGGGTTATCTTGCTGCCAGCGCTTAGTGATTGCGTCCTGAATTACCTTTGCTTGGCGAAGGTGACGCTGGCGCGTGGTATTTGAACCGGTCAACACGCCTATTAAGAACAGCTCGATGTCGAATGGCTTGCTCATGCTCGACCACCGATGTAAGCCGATACCACGTCAACACGGCCGTGCCCTAGCTCATAGCTGATTTGCATTCGGGCATCCTGATTTAGGTGTCGGTCGAGCTGATCATAATGGCCACCGTTAATGGGCGCGGGATGATGGGTGATTTGTTCATAGCGTTCGCATGCATAGGCTGTCCGCAACTCGTGGAAGCCTTTGAGGCTGTACTGATGGAGGATGTCCCGTGCAGGACGGACGATTCCTCGTTGGAAATCGAGGTAGCTTTCGTTCGGTGCAAGTAGGTTGCGGCTACCGTCGGGTGAGACATGGTGGGCGAATGCCAGTGCACCGCGGATATGATCGTTCACCGCGATCCAGCGAGGTGCTGACGTACCTGATCGGCCGCCTTTGGTGCCATCCTGGATGTTGATCTTGCCGTAGTGTTCGGCCTCACGTTTTAAACGCAGTAGGTCCGCCAAAATGGCCTCGCGTAAGCGCATGCCGGTGGCTCGCGCCAACTGTGCGATGGCCGCCGCGCGCGGCATTTGGTGTTCGCAGAGTGCGTCGACTATCCGCATTACCTGTTCGCGGTCCTGGCCTTGCGGGGCTGTTGTGCGGATGGAAGTGCACTGCATTCCTAAAGCCTTACTCGGACTCGGCACCTTCACAGACTGATCACCGCGAAGCGCGGCCATGGTTCGGTTTACGCTGGACAGCCGGTTTTGTGCAGTCGCGATGGCCAGGGAACCTTGTTCAACTTGGTTTCGGAGATAGCCGGCGTAATCCAGTAACGCCTGCCGATCAATTAGCCGCGCATCGTTAAACCCCGGCCCTTCCTCCGATCGACACCAGCGTACAAACGCTTGCCAGCGATCACTGTGTGCTTTGACCGTGCCGTAGTGTCCGCCGCCGAACAGATCTTTCAATGCTTGCGGTCCGGCATAACTCAGTTGCCGGCCATAGCCAAAATTTCGCCCGTCTCGTCTACCGACCAATTTCATGATCAAACTCCTCTCGAAGCCAACTCTTAAAACCTTCCCCACGTCATCCCGCCAAGAATGTTGAGTGTTATCAGGGATCAAGGCCCCTGCGACCTGTGAGGGTTGTCCACTAACGCGGGACTGACGGCTCCTTACGACCGGGCGCCTGGGCATCTCATGATCTGGCCTCCTGAACACTTCCGAAGAAGTGGGCGGGTGGAGGCTGCACCAGCTGACGAGACCGGTGACATGAGATCCTGAGTCGGGTGACGGCAGTGAAGCGATGACCGGGGCATGCCTGACTGTCAGTCAGGTGCAGTCCATTCCTTGGGCTGCGGCACCATCATCTGCATCGCTGTTGCTGGTGGCTTCGGTGTTTGTCACGCCGATTGTCACGAGAGGGAATGCCGCAAAGCCCCATGCGATCAGGGCTGCAGCAGCGGTAGGAGCGCCCGTCTCTTTCCAGAGAAAGAGACGGGCGCAGGTTGGCGCAGTGGAATGGCCAAGCGGATGAGTTGCTGCAGCGCAGCTAGGAAGGGGTATGAGTTGCCGCAGTGGGCACTCCGTAGAAGTAGGCATCCATCACATGACTGTGACTGTGCGAGCCGCCGGACGCTAATCGCACTTTGGGTGAACCACCACGCTGTGGCGTAGCCTTAAGGGTTCTGGCTACCTGGGGTGCTGTCAACGACAGCGCTTTTCCCGATCTTTTCTACGCCTGTGGATAATTTGGGGCAAGGCTCGATTTTTCGGGAATTCTTCGGCTGTGGATGAAATTATCCACCGGTGGAAATCTATGGTTTTCCACAGACAATTCGCGTGGGCTTTAGATTTTTCAAGTGAGGTCCATCCAAGCAGGGCGGCTTTGCAGCCCTGCTTGGATGGACCCGCGTGGAAGGGCGGACTGCGGTGATCTCACAGGCTTACCCACGTTTGGATGCGCCACGGCTATTTTGTAGGGCCGTGATGTTGTCGCCGACTGGGTGAGCGAATTCGTGTGGCGTCACATGCCCATGGCGGTTGGCATCAATGTAGTTGCTCCACCACGCCATGATCAGCCGGTGCTGCTCCAGAAATTCAGCTTTGTGGATATACGCGGCGCGCACACGGTTACGTTCCTTGTGGCTCATTTGTCTTTCGATGGCTGCGTCGGTCCATAACCCGGACTCAAGCAGGGCGCTACAGGCCATGGTCCTGAAGCCGTGGCCGCACACGTCCTTGCTGGTGTCATAGCCGACGTTGCGGAGCATGGTGTTCACCGTGTTCTCGGACATGGGCTTCCAGTACTTGTGGTCGCCCGGTAGCACCAACTCTGAAAAGCGACTGAGGCTGCGCAGGCGCTCCAGTATTTCGATGACCTGCGGCGATAGCGGAACCATTTGTATGTCGCCGTTCATCTTGGTCCCGCGTGTGGAGTTGCGTACCCCTTCAATCGGTGCGCGCGTATCTGGGATTTCCCACATGGCGCGTTGAAGGTCGAACTCACTCCATTGAGCGAAGCGTAGTTCGCTGGAGCGGACGAATACATGCAACGTCAACAGGACGGCAAGGCGCGTCAGCTCGCGACCGTTGTAGTTGTCGATGCGTTGTAGCAGTTCGGGTAGGCGGTTGAGGGATAGGGCGGGGCGATGGACTGTGCGCGGCGCGTGAATCGAGCCTGCCAGATCCAGTGCAGGATTCATGGTGATCTGCCGAGCCCTTTTGGCCCCGCGCATGATGGTGGATAAGTAGTTCTGTACCCGTAACGCCACATCCATGGTGCCGCGTTCCTTGATGCGCTGGGTGATCTCTAGCAGGTCATGGGTATCGAGTTCAGCGATGGGGCGTTGGCCGATCAGCGGGAAGACGTGGGTACGCAGTCGGCTCATCACGGTTTTTGCGTGTCCTTCGGTCCAGCGACGAGACATGTCGGCGTGCCACTCCAGAGCAACGGTTTCGAAAAGCAGTGCCGCCCGCTGGGCTACGATCTTGGCCTTCTTCTTTTCTTCCATTGGGTCGAGGTTGTCGAGCAGCAACGCCTTGGCTTCGTCTCGCTTACGTCGTGCGACGGAAAGGGTAACTATGGGGTAGTTGCCGATGATGAGCGTACCTTCCTTGCCTTTGGGCTTGGTGTACTTCAAGCGCCAGGTCTTCACGCCATTGGGTTTGACGAAAAGGTACATGCCACCACCGTCGAACAGTTTGTAGGCGCGCTCGCGGGTTTTGGCCGTGCGGCATTGCAGGTCGCTGAGAGGGATCGCTAGACGTGGCATAGGGGTACGCGCTCCTGACCGGAAAATCGCAGTACCCCTAACATACCCTCGGGGAAGGGGGATTTTGTTGGATCCCGACAGAGGGTCCTTGAACGAAAAAACCCGCCAAAGGGCGGGTTTTCGGGGCTTCCAGAGCATTCAGTAGAATGCAATGGAGCCTAATGTGGTGCCGGCACCAGGAGTCGAACCCGGGACCTACTGATTACAAGTCAGTTGCTCTACCAACTGAGCTATACCGGCGTAATGGGCTGCGAGTATATAGAGTCTGATGCGCTTGTAAAGCCTAGCTGTCTGATTCAGTTGAAAAAAATCGACCATTGGCGCTTCAGGTCGGATGTGGGCAGGTGGTGGTGCAGGACGTTTCTGTTGGTTTGGACGGATTGGTCTGTGTGGCAGGGCGGATGGCGTTGAATTCGGGCGTTGATTTTGCCGCTGGCGCACACGGCTTGTGCATCACGGAACGCTGGATTTTTCACCTGGCCTTGCAAACCGATATGTCTAGCCTTGATGGCTATCTGGCGCTCAAGAAGGCACTCATCCGACCCCGCCATTTTTGAGCAGTTGCGGGGCAGGAGGGCTTTGCATAGGCTTGTTCTCAACGGCCCAGGCTACTGAGTCAGCAGCACGGGTCGTTGGCTTTTCAGCCAGGCAGATAAAGGACTATCTGATGAGTGATGCAATGGATCGTAACCAGGTTTGGGGTGTTGTTTGCCGCAGGCTGGTCATTCGCTGAGGAGTTGTTGAAGGATATTTGTAGTTGCGTATGGCCTGTTGGGTCTTGCGCAAGGTGGGGCTGAGGATGGCTGTCTGAATCGCATGAATGTGCGTCTGGACGCTCACGAAGGCTTCATCGATGTTTCAAGAAATGCCCGGATCCTCTGGATTCGGGCATTTTCCTGTGCGCTGGTTGCTGTTGCGTCGGATTTGCACTGGAGCTACCGGCTTTTTGGCCGATACAGCTGTATCGAAAATGGCAGTCGGCCATGGACAGCAAGTGCAATGCAGAGAACGCCTACGCATTACGAGCTGCTGAGTGTCGCTCGCGATGCCTCTCCTGAGCAGATCAAGAAGGCTTATCGCAAGCTGGCGCAGAAGCTGCACCCTGACAGGAATCCAGATCCTTACGCCTCGGAGATGATGGGCGTCGTCAACGCGTCTCACGATGTGCTGGCTGACCCTTCGCGGCGTGCGGCTTATGATGCGCAGCTCGCTGCCAATGAGCACAAGGCGCGTATGGACGCTGCGCGCCGCAAGCAGGCGCATGCTGCGCGTGGGCAGGCGGTTCATGTGTATGCGGCCACTTCTGCAGCCACTGCTGCTGCGCCGTCTCAGGCGGCTCGCTCGGGGCCGGCGCCCAAGTCTTCTGCCTATGCTTCTGCATCCCCTTCCCGTGACAAGCGTCGTCGCAGTGCGTGGCGTTGGGCGCTGTTGTTTGTGGTGTTCTGCGCGGGTGGCGCGTGGATGGGCTACGACCCGGGTGCAGGCAAGTCGTTTGTGCCGTCCGAGCCTGCGCCGGTTGCGCAGACGTGGGTCAAGCCCGCGCCTGTCACGCCGGTCGAGGAACCTGTAGCGAGTCCGGCTAAGCCGGTGGATGCGGCGGCATCCGAATGTGGCGTGCCGGCGCTTGATCCGATGGGCGCGCCGTGGCCGGACAAGGCGGGCTATGTGAAGGACATGCCGGTGCTCAAGGACAACGGCTGGTCGCAGATCACTGTGGATAACTCGGCGGGCGAGTCGGCGGTGTATGCCAAGGTCACGGATGCGGTGGGGCGCAGGGCGTTTCGGCATGCGTTTGTGCCGGCCGGGGCGGTGTTTGTGTTCGCCAAGATGGACCCGGGGCTGTACCTGCTCAAGTACAAGATGATGAGCACGGGCTGTGCTTTTGCGTCGGGCAGGATTTTGCTGGAGGAGACGCCGATGGGCAGTCAGATCAAGTCCAGTGCCTACAAGCTGACGTTGCGCAAGCTGCAGAACCGCAGTGTGCCGTTTGCGCGGCTGAAGGATGATCAGTTTTAGTAGTGAGTCATGACAGGAATGCGGCGCTGCGTATTCAGTCTTCGCGAGCAAGCTCGCTCCCACGGGTTCTGCGCACGTGGGTTGAGATCATGTTTTGCAACGCTTTCAGGCCGGTTTTTGCAGGCACCGTCTCTTTCTTTTGAAGGACATTTCCGAGAGAATCCCCGACCGCTTGCGCCCCACCGTCTGGGCTTCTAATCTCCGCCCCGTCGCTGCCCATCAGCGATCGGGTTTAGTCGCCCGGATTTGAGTTAAGGCGTATCGCGTCGCTGTTTTGTTCAGGTCTTCTTCCTGCACTCTATGGCGGCTGTGCGTGAGGGCACCTTCGGGTGCGCCGGTCTTAGCTCCCGGTCGACTAACCTTCGCACAGCTGCCACCTCACTCGTTTAGTCGCGACCCAGTGGCAGTTCCATTGAGGAGAGAGCTAAGCATGGTCAAAGTAACCCCCGATCCGCCCAACAAACCGTCCAGCGCCGCACCGGTCTTCGACAAGGCTGTGGTCAAGCGCGCCATGGAGTGTTACCTGCCAATCTCCCGACCGGCCAAGGAACCCCACGACAGCAAGTTCGACTTCATCAGCCTGGAAGCCACCCTGGTGCACGCGCTGGATTTTCTGCGCTGCGCATCGGCCACCGCTCACGAACTCGGCGATGAACTGACCGGTTCGCAACGCGATCTGGCGTTCGCTTCCATGCACATGCTGGAAATGGCCAAGGTGATGGTCGAGCGCTCGCTGGAGTGTGTCGAAGAGGTCTGAAATCTTACGCCGGACAGCTCGTGCACAGGCGTCTGCGTGTGCACGATTGGGCCGCGCAAAACGCTTGCGCCAGAGCCTTTACCAAATCTTTATGCACAATTTGCTGATAAAGATTTGCGCAGTCGGGTAATTGTGTGCAGTCGGGTGCATTGAGCCGCAAGGCATTGTTTTTGCGGGTTACGGGAAGGATTGCGGAAAAAAATAAGGGGCTTCAGTAACTGGCGCGCCAAGCTTTAACGCACTCATCCACATTTTCATCAACAGACTTATCCACAGGCTGCTCAATCGATTTACGTCACGATTTTCGAGCCAGAATCAGCAGGTTGCGCGGTGTAATCCGGCTGTCACAGAAAGTGCCAACGCTCACGCTGTAACCCTGCTCACGCACATACATCGCTCTGTCCAGCACCAGCCACATCTCCAGCGGACGCCGAAACAGATCGCGGACCAGTTCCAGGTTGCGCACTTCGGCCAGTCTTTTCCAGCCAGCGGCCTCCAGCGCAGCCCAGTCCTGTTGACCCGGTGCAGGCAGATGCTTGAGTTTTGCCAGATGGTTGCAGTAGTCCGCGTAGGACGCATCCAGCCAGGACGTTGGCAGCGACGGTGTGGGCAAGTAGTCATCGATGCCGCGCAGGCGGCGCTGCAGCAGGTCGAAGCCCAGGCGACGGGCCATCGAGATGTCGCGTTGACGGCGTACGCGCGCGCCGGCTGTCACGGTTTCACTGAGTGGCAGACCCAGCTCGTCTCGCGACAGCTTCAGGCCGGACGCCTTGCCCTCGCTGGACAGCGCCTGATAAAGGTCGTGCCGGGTGCGGTTATAGCAGCACGGCGCAATCGCCATGTGCCGACAGCCCGTCTGGCTGGCCAGCTCCATCAACTGAATGTGCAGGTCGCCGCAGGCATGCAGCGCCACAGGCGTGTGTTCGGGTTGCAGGTAGCGCCACGTGTCGTCGGCCATGACATCCTGCTGCACATGCCTGGCGTCGATGCCTTGCCGCGTACTCAGGGCCAGGCCTGTTTCGATCAGCGCCGGGTCGTGCTCCAGACAGGTCAGACGCTGGCCGTGCCCGGTCAGGCGGCGCCCCAGATGGCCTTTGCCAGCGCACCAGTCCAGCCAGTGAGTTGTGCTGTCACGCATGTCCAGATGGCTGGCGAAGGCTTCGATCTGCTGCCACTTGCGCCCCGGCACATCGACGCTCATGCGCGGCTCGACCGGCTGCAGCGCATGCACGGGCAGTTCGGCGACGTGGCTCAGTGCGACGGCTTCGGCGGCCAGTTGCTTGAACGGGAAGGGCGCGTCGAGGTGTTCCGGGTGATTGTGCGCGGCCTCGGCCTGTTCCAGCGTGCGTTGCCGCAGCCAGTGCGCGAGGTCAGGGTATTTGTCTTCCCATGGCAGGGTCAGGTGCGTGAACGGCTTGGGTCGCCACAAGGCCTGATGCGCGAACAGGAAGCTGTCCAGCGCACCAAAGTGGCTGCTGAGGTGTTCATCCTGCAAGCGAGGTTCAGAGGGCATGGTGGCGGCCTCGTGTGGCAAGGTGCTGACTGGATCGACGCCAGCACCTTTCATATCAGCGACCCTGGCTTGCGTCTACACGCAATAGTTTTTCCAGCAGCCGGAAGCCCTGCACCAGCACGAAGGTCATGACCAGGTAGAACATGCCGGCGGCGAAGAAGATTTCCACCGGCAGGTAGGTGCGGGCGATGATCGTGCGCGCCATGCCGGTCAGTTCCAGCAGGGTGACGGTGCTGGCCAGCGCACTGGCCTTGAGCATCAGGATCACTTCGTTGCTGTAGGCCGGCAGGCCGATGCGTGCTGCGCGTGGCAGGACGATGTAGAACAGCGCCTTCCATTTCGACATGCCCAGCGCCCGTGCCGCTTCTATTTCACCTGGCGGCACCGCCTGCATGGCGCCACGCAGGATTTCGGCGATGTAGGCGGCGGTGTGCAGGGTCATGGTCACCACGGCACACCAGAACGGGTCGCGCAGGTACGGCCACAACGCACTCTGGCGCACCGACTCGAACTGCGCCAGCCCGTAATAGACCAGAAACAGTTGCACCAGCAGCGGCGTGCCGCGGAAGAAAAAGATGTAGGCGTAGGGCAGGGCGCGCACCGGCCAGTGACGCGATGCACGGGCAATGCCCATCGGGATGGCGAGGATCAGCCCGGCGATGACGGCAATCGCCACCAGCTCCAGGGTCAAGGTTGCGCCCTGTGCCAGGCGGGGCAGCCACTTGATGATGACTTCCCAGTTCATGACGCGCTCCTCAGAAAGCCGCGACTGGCGCGCTTCTCAAGGAAGTACATGCCGGCCATGGCCAGCACGGTCAGGCCCAGGTACATGAAGGCTGCGACCATATAGAAGGTGAACGCTTGCTTGGTGAAGCCCACGGCGATCTGCGCGTGGCGCATGATTTCTTCCAGGCCGATCACCGAGACCAGCGCGGTGTCTTTCATCAGAATCATGAACAGGTTGCCCAGGCCGGGCAGGGCGATGCGCCACATCTGCGGCAGGACCAGTTTGAAGAGGATGCGCGAGCGTGACATGCCCAGCGCCAGCCCGGCTTCACGATGGCCTTTGGGGATGGCCAGAATCGCGCCGCGAAACACTTCGGTCGCGTAGGCACCGAAGCAAATGCCCAGGGCGATGACCCCGGCAGCAAAGGCGCTCAGGGCCAGGTCAGGAATGTCGAACAGGTTGCCCAGAGCGCGCATGCCGTTGACGGTGCCGAAGTAAATCAGCAACACCCAAAGCAGTTCGGGAATGCCGCGTACCAGGGTCGAGTAGGTACTGCCCAGCCATTGCAGCGGCTTGTAGGGCGAGGTCTTGGCCAAGGCGCCGAGCAGTCCGAGTATCAGCCCCAGGCACAGGGCCGAGAGTGCAAGCTGGACCGTCATCAGCGCGCCAGCCGCAAGGGCCGGGCCGAATCCGTGGAGATCAATGTTCATGGGCAGGCTTTGTCAGGGCCGGTCGCCGCGCTTCGACAGGAAGCGACGGCGACGCGGTCAGGTGAATCAGAGGATGCTGAAAGGGAAATACTTGTCGTTGATCTTCTTGTAGGTGCCGTCAGCGATGATTTCTTTCAGGGCCGCGTTCAAGCGCTCGCGCAGGGCGTCGTCACCCTTGCGCACGGCGATGCCGATCTTGTCGTCTTCAACGACAGGCTCGCCCTTGAACTCGAAGTTCTGACCCGCTTCGCTTTTCAGCCACTCGAAGCTGACGTATTTGTCGGCCAGCATGGCGTCGACGCGACCGGAGGACAGGTCGAGGAAGGCGTTTTCCTGAGTGTCATAGAGCTTGGCGTCCATGATCCCGAGCTTGTCTTCCAGCCAAGTGGCGGCCAGTGTCGAGCGCTGTGCACCCACTGACTTGCCGGCAAGGCTTTCTTTGGCTTTTTCAGTGCTCGATACGTCGATCGAGGAGGTTTTCGGCGCGATGAACTGCAGCTTGTTCGAGTAATACGGGTTGGTGAAATCGACCACCTGCTTGCGTTCTTCGGTGATCGACAGCGACGAGATCAGGAAGTCGAACTTGTTGGCCATCAACGCCGGGATGATGCCGTCCCAGTCTGACGTCACCGCTTCGCACTCGACCTTCATCCTGGCGCACAGGGCCTGGCCGATTTCATAGTCGAAGCCCACCACCTGGCCACTCGCGTCCTTGTTGTTGAACGGCGGGTAGGCACCTTCGATGCCCATTTTCATTGTTTCAGCAAAGGCACTGCCGCTGAAGGCAAGGGTGGCCGCTGCGATCAGCAAGATCTTTTTGTACGACTGCATGGGTGTTGCTCCGTTAGCGGTGACTCGACATGAATTGTTTGCACCTTGCCGACAGCGGGTTTTCGAACACTTGCTGCGGTGTGCCCTGTTCTTCGACCATTCCCTGATGCAAAAACACCACTTCACTTGATACCTGACGTGCAAAATTCATTTCGTGGGTCACCAGCAGCATGGTCCGGCCTTCTTCAGCCAGTGCGCGGATGACGCCGAGTACTTCCTGAACCATCTCCGGGTCGAGGGCCGAGGTCGGCTCGTCGAACAGGATAACCTTTGGTTGCATGGCCAGCGTACGCGCAATGGCGGCGCGTTGCTGCTGTCCGCCGGAAAGTTGCGCGGGGTAGGCATGGCGCTTGTCGGCGATACCGACCTTGGCCAGCAACTCTTCAGCCACCGCAATGGCCTCGGCCTTGCTCTGACCGAGCACGCGACGCGGGGCTTCGATGATGTTATCGAGCACGCTCATGTGCGGCCACAGGTTGAAATTCTGGAACACGAAGCCGATCTGGCTGCGCAAGCGATTGATCTGCCGGTTATCGGCGGCAATCAGGTCGCCGTTGCGCGCGGCCTTGAGCTTCAATTCTTCGCCGGCCACCAGAATCTGGCCCTGATGCGGGTTTTCCAGCAGGTTGATGCAGCGCAGCAACGTGGACTTGCCGGAACCGGAGGAGCCGAGGATCGATATGACGTCGCCGTCGCGAGCCGTCAGCGAGATGCCTTTGAGCACCTCAAGCTGATCGTAGCGCTTGTGCAGGTTGCGGATTTCCAGGGCGGGCGTGGCCTCGGCCATGTGGGGTCCTCATTGAAGTGTGCGCGCTGGCTGCCAGCGAACGCCAAGCTAGCACAGCGTTTAAAGGACAACCATCGACGTCTGGCGTCCAGCGTGGAGGCGCTCGACGGGTTGTCTCATCCGGGCAGCGGACGGTCGCAAGAAGGCAAGCATGATGCCCTGTAAAACAGGGGCGTGCGCGAAAAAGGCGCGATGTTGCCAGCTTTGGCCTGGTGTTGGAAGTAGCATTTGCTGAGCGGCGGTCTGATTTCTGCACCATGTTTGCGCTTGGAAGAAGGTTTGGGGCATTTTTGGTGCGTGCATATAGACGAATCTGAGGCGTTTGGTAACAAATCCTACAGACAGCTAAGAAAAGCCATCGTCTTGCATGCTTCAAGGGTCAAGCCACAGGCCTCGTATTCTCTAAGCGACGTCGTTTTCGAAATATTTTGGCGCAATTCTTGCGTCAAATATAAAGAACGGCACCGTAGGTTTCTTTTTACGTAACGCTCCGGTGTGCCTCGCTCGTCTTGCACAGGTGGTTTTATGAGCAGTACCGCTAACTCTTCCGAGCTCGAACAAGGGCTGAAACCTCGACACATTACGATGCTGTCGATTGCTGGCGTGATTGGCGCCGGTTTGTTCGTCGGCTCCGGCCACGCGATTGCCGAAGCCGGCCCTGCCGTGCTGCTGGCGTATGCCGCTGCGGGTACGCTGGTGGTGCTGGTGATGCGCATGCTGGCCGAAATGGCCGTTGCCTCGCCTGACACCGGTTCGTTTTCAACCTATGCCGACCGCGCTATCGGTCACTGGGCCGGTTTCACTATCGGCTGGTTGTACTGGTGGTTCTGGGTGCTGGTGATTCCACTGGAGGCCAACGCTGCTGCAACCATCCTGCACGCCTGGTTCCCCAACATCGCGATCTGGATGTTCACGCTGGTCATCACGCTGGTGTTGACGGCGACCAACCTGTTCAGCGTGAAGAACTACGGTGAATTCGAGTTCTGGTTCGCGCTGATCAAGGTCGTGGCGATCATCGCGTTCGTGGTGCTGGGTGTTGCGGCGATCTTCGGCCTCCTGCCCACCAGCAACGTCAGCGGTGTCAGCCACCTGTTCGACACCGGCGGCTTCCTGCCCAACGGTATGGGCGCAGTGCTGGCAGCGATGCTGACCACCATGTTCTCGTTCATGGGCACCGAGATCGTGACCATCGCAGCAGCCGAGTCCAAGAATCCTGGCAAGCAGATCACCAAGGCCACCAACTCGGTGATCTGGCGGATCTTCCTGTTCTATCTGGTTTCGATCTTCATCGTGGTGTCGCTGGTGCCGTGGAACGACCCGCGCCTGGCCGAGGTGGGTTCGTATCAGACCGTGCTCGATGCAATGGGCATTCCGAACGCCAAGCTGATTGTTGACCTGGTGGTATTGGTTGCTGTGACCAGCTGCCTGAACTCGGCCCTGTACACCGCTTCGCGCATGCTGTTCTCGCTGGGCAAGCGCGGCGATGCGCCTGCCGTGTCGAAGCGCACCAGCAAGGGCGGTACGCCTCACTGGGCGGTGCTCATGTCGACTGCGGCGGCTTTCCTGACCGTGTTCGCCAACTACATCGCGCCTGCGGCCGTATTCGATTTCCTGCTCGCCAGCTCCGGTGCCATCGCATTGCTGGTGTATCTGGTGATCGCGGTGTCGCAGCTGCGTATGCGCCAGAAGCGCATTGCTGCAGGCGAGGCCATCGACTTCAAGATGTGGCTGTTCCCATGGCTGACCTGGGCTGTGATCGCGTTCATCGTCGCGGTGCTGACCATCATGCTGCTGCAGGAAGAGCATCGCCTCGAAATCATCGCCACCGGCGTACTCAGCCTGTTGGTGATCGGCGCTGGCCTGATCGTATCGCGTCGCCGCAAGGCCGGTCGCGTGGGCGCTGCTGCGCTGGGTTGATCGCGCCCCTTAGCGGATGATGCTCGTGCCAATGTCATGCATTGGTACGAGCTTGCATTAGCGTGCGGCTCTGGTGTCTCTCTTCATCAGCAGGTCGGACGCCAGCGTGTAATCCTTCTGGAAGGCAGGGCTTTCGATCCACTCGATTGCACTGTCTTCGTCCTCATCGTGGTACATCGCGCGGTACACGATAAGCAGGCCCATCATAAAGTCCGTGGCCGGGTCCTCGTCCTCTTCGGAAATCACCAGTGCCAGCACCGGGTATTGCAGGAAGACGACGCACAGCGCGAGCTGGCTGATGGCCTCCGCTTGCTTCATGGCCGTGAACAGGTCGTCGTAGTCAGCCGGGTCAAAACCGTTCTCGACAATGTCGCTGAAGTCGAAGGTATTGAGGTCGAGTTCGACGTCATCGAACGGCTGGTTGACCAGTGCCGAGGCAAACACCGGATGAACCAGGCTGGTTGCAGCCTTGCCCGAGCGGTTCTGCTTGGCCTTGATCTTTGCGCGCTTGGCACGTTTTTGCTGCTTGTCTGGCGAGGCCATGAGCGGTCCTTTGGCTGGCGTGAGGTGCAATGGCCGCTATTGAAGCGCAGACGAGCCCGATAACCAAGGTTTGTGCAGTAATTGGTGGGCGATAAAAAACCCGCAGCGCGCGGGTTTTTGATTTGCGGGGTGTTACCGACGCGTCACCGTTTGCCCGGCTTTGCGAACGCTTCGGCTTCATCCATGCGGTTGGCGAACATGCTGACGGCTTCGACCGCATCGCTTGCGCCATCGCGGATCTGCACGATGACCTGCCCGGCCTGGTCTGCCAGTATCACACCGCGAATGGCTCCTTCCTGAGTCGCGCCCATGCTTGCCACGGCTTCGCGTGTTTCGGCGAGGATCTTGCCAATCATTTCGGCAATCTCGGTGGTCGAGCCGCTGGTACGTCCCGCCAGTTGCCTGACTTCGTCGGCCACCACGGCAAACCCGCGGCCCTGGTCACCCGCCCGAGCCGCCTCGATGGCTGCGTTGAGCGCCAACAGGTTGGTCTGATCGGCAATGCCGCGAATGGTGTTGACGATGGCGGTGATCTGCTCGGAGCGATCACCCAGCTGACTCACCAGCTTCGCTGATGCACCGATGTTTTCGGAGATCTGGCGCATCTCCCGCGCCGTGTCCTGAATGACCAGGGTTCCCTGTTCGGCCACTTTCTCGGTTTCTGCCGAGATATGGTAAGCGCGCGATGCACCGTGTGCGTCCGCTTCCTGTTTTTCAACGCGGTGGGTGATGTCGCTGGCGAACTTGACGATTTTGTAGAGCTTGCCGTCGACATCAAAAACCGGGTTGTACGTCGCTTCCAGCCAGACAACCCGACCCTGTTTGCCGATGCGTTTGAACTGGTCGCCGATGAACTCGCCGTGGTTCAGCTTGCGCCAGAACTCGGCGTACTCCGGGCTGTTGACCAGTGCCGGCTCGCAGAAGGTTCGGTGGTGTTTACCCTTGATCTCGTTCAGCGCATAGCCCATGACGTTCAGGAAGTTGTTGTTGGCCGTAATCACATTGCCGTTGGGCTCGAATTCGCAGATAGCCATCGCGCGGTCTACCGCTGCCAGCTTGCTGTTGGTTTCGTTCTCCAGCATCACGCGTGCGGTGACATCCAAGGCGTACTTGACCACCTTGACGACGTTGCCCTGCGCATCAACGACCGGGTTGTAGCTGGCTTCAAGCCAGACGCTGTGACCGTTCTTGCCAACGCGTTTGAAGGTGCCGGAGATAAATTTCCCGGCCTTCAGGGATGCCCAGAGGTCAGCATACTCGCGGCTGCGGAGCATCTCCGGTTCGCAGAAGTCGCGATGCGTCTTGCTTGCCAGCTCTTCGGCGCGATAGCCCATCGCCGCAAGGAAGTTATCGTTGGCCCGGAGGATCTTGCCATCGAGGCTCAGCTCGACCACCGCCATCGACTTTTCCAGCGCGCTTGTCAGTCCGTTGAGTCCATCTACCTGGGCCTTCATGGCCGTCAGCTCAGCTTTGTTCTTATTTCCGAACATAACGTGCCCCTCGGTGTGTTTGCGGACCTACTGTGATGAGGCTATCGACTCGAAAGGCTGCAGCATGAATGCGCATTGCAACAATTGAAAAAATAAATCAAGTATTTTTTGGCGCCAGAGAAACGCGCGGAGCTGATTTGTCGACAAAAGCATGCGGCAATGAGTGCGGGGCTGGCGCGCAGAGGGTCTGCTCGCCAAATTCCGGACAAAGAAAAGCCCGCGATGGGGGAGCGGGCTTAAGGATTCACACTTGGGAGCAGCTCTACAATGACGCGGCCGCTGTGAAAACTTTGTGAAGAGTTTTCACTGTTTTACTTTTTTTCAGGCTGAATGGTGTTGGTCACTTCGGAGGTCGGCACGAAGGTCTTCGACTCTTCGGCAGCCGCTTCCTTGGACTCGGCTTTATCCTTGGCCGCTTCGGTGTTCTCTTTGGCCGCTTCGTTCACTTTGTCCTGAGCAGACTCCATCTTCTCCTGGGATTTCTCCTGATGCGCCTGAGCGTCCTGTG
Source organism: Pseudomonas sp. NFACC10-1 (assembly GCF_900119195.1). Taxonomy (NCBI): domain Bacteria; kingdom Pseudomonadati; phylum Pseudomonadota; class Gammaproteobacteria; order Pseudomonadales; family Pseudomonadaceae; genus Pseudomonas; species Pseudomonas sp. NFACC10-1. The sequence goes on from NZ_FPJB01000011.1 coordinate 81,246, forward strand.
CCTTCTGTTCGGATTTGCTGTCGCAGGCAGCCAGACCCAGAGTGGCGGCGAGGATGAGGGCGGAGGCAGTTAACTTGAGCACGGAATTTTCCTTGTGGAAGCAAATGTATGGCTTCGAGGGTGGGCGGGGAAAATTAGTTCAATGGGATGGGGTGGCAGGGCTCTGGATGGCTGGTATGAGTAGCAGAAGGCTGTTGTGATCTTCTGAAGTGTTACCTTGAACGGCACCTTTACATGCCGCCAGACTAATCACCCTGTGAGTCAAGCGACTTTCAGCTCGGACTCTTTCCACTGTGTTCCGTCCAATTCGAACGCGGCTCCTTCGTGGGGTTGTGCATTTCGTTCGAAGATGATCGGACCAAAATTGGCGTGGATATAGGCCGCGTAAAAAGCCCTCATGGCAACGTCAGCTGGTCCCGGTATTTCTTGAGATTCGCGCTTTTCCCAGTTGGCAATGGTCTGCACATCGACCCGGAAAATGGCTGCAGCCTCCTCCTGAATGAGATCCTGCTCCTTTCTCAAAAAGCGAAACTGACGCCCGGTCATTGGCGTTTTCTGGCCAATGATATCCACAGCTATCGCTCGATGAAGTCCGTCGATATCTTCGATCTTCACACCCTCGCCGTATGGCGTTTCGAGGATCGTATAACCATTTTTCAAGAAGATGCCGTCCAGTCCACTGCCTTTATATTTGTACATTTTCATACCTCCCACACCGTAATTGCGAAAAGCTCGTCAGGCTCAGGACTTGGATTGACGGCTACTACCATGCAGACAACATCTCTCGGCGCGAGCTCGCTCATCCGGAACTCGAAGTTGCCATGCTTCTCGCTGTACGTAGGCCCTCGGATGATTGCTCCTCGACGCAGGCATCTCAGGGCCTCCGTGGCGGTTATGCCGCGCTCATAGAGGCGCTCCAGGCAATGCTCGCGAAAAACGACTTTGGAGGAGTCTCTTGCCAGGACATGAACAAGATCCTCAAGTTGCTGCTTGCTCCACAAGGGCTGCCTGTTTTTCATGCTGCCTATAATCCTTATAGGTGACACCATAGTAGGGTGTCGTCCTTGCGTCGTAAATAATGATTATTTTCCGCTTGAGGCGTCGCGCTTGGAGCCTTTGGAATTAGCGGGTTTTGGTTTGCCGAGGCTTGGCTACCTTGTCACGCGCCGCGAAATGCGGGCAAGCGAATAAGCCGGATGGCGGCCGACGTGCGGCGCAGGAAGAGGCGACACGTGCAGTAGTCTGATTCTACTGGTCTCTTCTGCGCGCGCAGGGTGCAGACACGTCTGTCATTCAAAAAAACCAGACAACAAAAAGCCCGCACGAGGCGGGCTTCTTGTGTGCTTTCAGGTGTGCTTGGCATCACCTGAAAACGGAAGGTGGTGCCCAGAGACGGAATCGAACCGCCGACACGGGGATTTTCAATCCCCTGCTCTACCGACTGAGCTATCTGGGCAACGGGGCGCATTAGACGTGTTTTTCAGGAGGTCGTCAAGCGTGTTTTTTAAAAAATTTGAATTATTACCGACGCTTACGACCTTCACTGCGTGAAACGCTTTATTTTTCGGGGGGAACGTAGCCTTCGGCCTGGGCGTATTCTTCGCCGGAGAGAAACTTGTCCATCTCGGTCTGGAGGAATTTACGGTCTTCGGCGTTCATCATGTTCAGGCGACGCTCGTTGATCAGCAGGGTCTGGTGTTTCTGCCAGTCGGCCCAGGCTTTCTGCGAGACGTGGTTGAAGATGTCCTCGCCCTTGGCGCCCGGATACGGGGCGCGTTCCAGGCCGGGCAGTTCTTCTTTGTATTTGCGGCACATTACGGTGCGGGTCATGACGACTCTCCTGCGTTCAATACGTCGGCTGCGCGTTTGAGCAGCTTTTTCACCGGGGCGGCAAGGCCCAGGCGTGGCGGGGTGGCGAGGTTATACCAGAGCCAGTCGGCCTCGGCCACGTGATCGGTGGACTCCTGGACCTTGACCAGCCAGGGTTCGATGCTCAACTGGAAGTGGCTGAAAGTGTGGATCAGCCCCGGCAGTTCATGGTGCTCGCCCAGTTGCAGCGCGTGTTGGGTGGCCAGGTGCTGAAGGTCATCGAAGTCATCCAGTTCCGGCAGGCTCCACAGGCCGCCCCACAAGCCGCTGGAAGGGCGACGATAAAGCAGGATCGCGCCGTCTTCGTTGGCGAGCATCGGCATGAGCGTGCGTTTCTGCGGCACGGTCTTGCGCGGCTTGGGGATCGGGTAGCGCGTTTCCAGGCCTAGCATGTGCGCCTCACAACTGCGCTCCAGCGGGCAGAGCAGGCAGCTCGGTTTGCTGCGGGTGCAGAGTGTAGCCCCCAGGTCCATCATCGCCTGGGTGTAGTTGTTGACCCGGCGGTGCGGCGTGAAGCGTTCAGCGGTGGCCCACAGCTGCTTGGCCACCTTGGGTTCGCCAGGGTAGCCCTCTTGCGCGGTGAAGCGCGCCAGCACGCGTTTGACGTTGCCATCGAGGATCGGCGCGCGAATGCCCATGCTCAGGCTGGCAATCGCGCCTGCGGTGGACAGGCCGATGCCGGGCAGCAGAATGAGTTTTTCTACATCGCGGGGAAACTCGCCGCCATGGTCGGCGACCACGATTTTTGCCGTTTTCTGCAGGTTGCGGGCGCGGGTGTAGTAACCCAGCCCGGTCCACAGGTGCAGCACTTCGTCCTCGGGCGCGTCGGCCAGCGCCTGCACGGTCGGCAGGGCCTCCATGAAGCGGTCGAAGTAATTCAGAACGGTGCTGACCTGGGTCTGCTGCAGCATGATTTCCGACACCCAGACCCGGTAAGGCGTAATGTCTTGTTGCCAGGGCAGGTCATGTCGGCCATGACGGTCGTACCAGTCCAGCACGGCGCTGGAGAATTGTTCGGGTTGCATGGCCTGGAGGGCTCTCGTCTGGATATGGGTGGTGATATGAACGGTCGTGCCAGCGGAGCGCCGCGAGGGCGCTCCTGAGCAGTTCACGTTGCCCTAGCGCTTGAACAGTCCCTTGAGGGCGTCCTTGAGCTCGGGGCTGACCTTGTCACCGAGTTTGTCGTTCAGCTTGTCCTCGAGCTTCTCGCTGATCCGGTCGCCCGCCAGTTTCGCAGCGATCTGGCCGACACCTTCCTTGTCCAGACGGCAAGCCTTGGCGCCCAGTTCCAGAGGGCCGCGGCACTGCACCGGCCACTCGATGCCGACAAAGCGCGGATTGATCTCGCAGGCCGGGTCCGGCATATCGCTCTTGTCGCCTTCGACGATGATGCCGACGCGGTAATTCATGCCCAGTACGCGCAGGTCGACGTCGCCGTTACCGTTGACGGCCATTCCCGGCGTACGAACCTTGAGGTCCGGATTGCTGGCCACGCCGTTGCGTATCACCAGATTGCCGTTGAGCTGCTGGAAAGGGGTGTCCTTGGCGCGCGGTTCGCCGCTAAGCGTCTTGCGGTTGAGGATCGAAATACCCTTGCACAGCTGCTGCTCCAGGTTGGCATTGACCAGTACGCCGTTATTGAGCGCAAAACTGGCGGTGCCGTTCAGGCTGTCGATCAGGGCTTTTTCGCTGTTGCCTGTGCCGGTCAGGTTGCTGTCGAGGTTCAGCAGGCCACGCACTGGCGGCGTCTGGCCCTGGCTTTCCAGAATGCGTTCGACCGGTACTTTGGCAATGCGCGTCTGCACCGTGGCCACAGGCGTGTCCGGACGCGCATCCAGATTGCCCTTGACCTCGAAGTTGCCGTTGTACAGGTCGCCACTCAACGTATCGACCTTGATAAGGCCACCGTTGGCCTGGGTCTTGAACGCTGCGTTGTCGATGGGCAGTTTGTTCAGGGTCAGTTTGCCGAAGCTCAGGTCAGCCTCGACATCCAGCGTACGCAAGCGCTCCAGCGGCAGCAGCCTGGCAGTGCTCCAGGCGGCCTTGGTCGGTTGTTCGGGCAGCGGTGAATCACCCGCAGCAGCGGCGGCTTCACCGGACTGAACCTCGGATTTGCGCGCGGCCTTGGCACCTTTGCTTTCTTCGCTCTCAGCCGGACGATAGCGGTCGGCGTCGAAGGTATCGCCCTTGAGCTGGACACGCAGCGCCTGTTTGGCGAAGTCGTCCACGGCGATGCGACCCGTGAAGGTGCTGTCGTCGACTTTCAGGTTGAGGTTGTCCAGCGCAAGGCTGGTAGGCGTACCCGCCAGGCGCGTGACCATTTCAACCTTGCTCAGCGCGCCCTCGGACATGGCTGGCAACGGCTGACCGATGTTCTCGAAGAACGCGCGCAGATCGAGCTGGGCAATGGACAGGCCGCCGCTGATCTGTGGCGTTTTGTCCAGATCGCGGGCGCGCAGTTCGCCGAGTGCACGCAACTGGTTGGCCGAGACTTTGAGGCTGTTCCATTCAGCGATATTGGCAGCCAGGTCAACGAGCAACTGGCCCTGCGCCGAGAAGGTCACGGTCTTGCCTTGCAGCGGCTCGCCGGCGACTTCACCGGACAGGCGCATGTCTTCGAATTGATAACGCTTGAGCACGCGGTCCATGCGCAGCTCGCCGACCAGCTCGGTCTTGGCGCGCACGACGGGCTGGTTGGTGCTTAGAAAGGCCGTCAGTTTGATCGGGATATCGGACGCCTCACGAATCGGCCCGGTACTCAGCTGAATGCTCTCGGCCATGAAGGTCCTGCCTTTTCGGGCATCGCTGTAATCCACGCGGGCGTTGTTGACGGTCAGGCTGTCGATATCCAGGCGGATCGGCTGGGAAGGGCGATCCGTTTTGGGCGCGTCCGGAGCCGGGGCAGGTGTTGTCTCGCCAGATGTTTCAGTGCTTGCCACGGCAGGCTTGCCGATGTCTTCCCAGTTGCCATGACCGTTTTCATCGCGATGCAGGGTCAGGTTCAGGCCTTCGACGCGAATGTCGCTCATCTGTACCTGGCGACGAAGCAATGGCAGGACGCGTACGGACATGCCGAGCATCTGCACATCGGCGAACGGCTGATCGGGAGCGGTCAGGGTGGCGACATGGGCGTCGTGCAATTCCAGGCCGAGCCAGGGAAACAGGCTCCAGCCGATATCGCCGTTGAGCGTCAGCTCGACGTTGGCCTTGTCGCGTGCCAGCTGGCGAATCTCGTCTTTGTAGTCGTTGGGATCAAACAGGTGGGTCAGGGCGAAGCCGAGAGCCACGATGATCAGCAACAACCCGAGAATAAACAGCCCCAGGATTTTGCCGAACGCTTTCATGGGCGAGTCCTTGTGTCGATGTTCAAAAATAGCCCACGAGTATACCGCTCTGACGAGCCTGTCGGGCTGCGGATACCGTTATTGCTGTCCGGTCTACGGTTCAAGACGCTGGCACCGTGCGCCACTACGCCTGAGAGCAGATGAAAAATGTGCGTCGCCTCGTCTCGATATATCTTCCGAATCTTCGGGCACCGGCCGAACAGCCACACAGGTGCGCCCAACTAAGTCCAAAGCAGCTTTTCGATAATGCTTAATTGGTTGCATCTATGGCTCGATAGAGCACGTGGATTAACGTGTGAAAATAGATAATAAAAAGCATGTAGCGAGATGCTTATTTGCCATCAGACAGTGATAGTCTCCGTTTTTGCTGGCTAGGGTGCGTCTTTTTGTCACGTATCCGGATAACCTGCCGATAAAACAGACATGGCCGCTCGGCACTGAGTCTGTGGCGGACCAGCGGACCATCTGCGAGCTTCACACATTGGGGTAATTATAATGAGCACAAGCACAGCCTTGGGCGGCGCAGCCGTTCAACCTGCGTTCTTGTCCAAAGAGCGCATTATCGCCAAGCCAGGTTTCAACCGTTGGCTTGTTCCACCTGCAGCACTGGCCATCCATCTTTGTATCGGTATGGCTTACGGCTTCTCGGTATTCTGGTTGCCGCTGTCGAAGGCTATCGGTGTTACGGCACCTGTCGCTTGCACACCGGACATGGGTTTTTTCGCGCAGATGTTCGCGTCGACCTGTGACTGGCAGATCTCCATGCTGGGCTGGATCTACACGGTGTTTTTCATCTTCCTGGGTTGCTCGGCTGCCATTTGGGGTGGCTGGCTGGAGCACGCAGGTCCACGCAAGGCGGGTGTGGTTTCGGCACTTTGCTGGTGTGGTGGCTTGCTGATTTCCGCACTGGGCATTTATACGCACCAGATCTGGCTGATGTGGCTGGGCTCGGGCGTGATCGGCGGTATCGGTCTGGGGTTGGGCTATATCTCCCCGGTGTCGACCCTGATCAAGTGGTTCCCGGATAAGCGCGGCATGGCGACCGGCATGGCGATCATGGGCTTTGGCGGCGGCGCGATGGTGGGTGCACCGCTGGCTACGGCTCTGATGGGTCACTTCGCTTCGGCTGAAAGCGTGGGCGTATGGCAGAGCTTCGTGGTGATGGCGGTGATTTACTTCATCTTCATGATCGGCGGTGCACTGGGCTACCGCGTTCCGCCAACCGGCTGGAAGCCTGAGGGCTGGACCGCTCCGGCTGCCAAGGCCAAGAACTCGATGATCACCAACCGTCACGTGCACGTCAGCGTGGCCTGGAAGACACCGCAGTTCCGTCTGGTCTGGCTGGTGCTGTGCCTGAACGTATCGGCCGGTATCGGCATCCTGGGCATGGCTTCGCCGCTGCTGCAGGAAGTCTTCGCTGGCAAACTGCTGGGCGTCGACCTGACCTTCAGCCAGCTCAATGCCGACCAGCTGAAAGCCATTGCTGCGATCGCAGCCGGCTTCACGGGTCTGTTGAGTCTGTTCAACATCGGCGGTCGTTTCTTCTGGGCTTCGTGCTCGGACTTCATCGGTCGCAAGGCAACCTACTTCGTATTCTTCGCACTGGGCTTCCTACTTTATGCGTCGGTTCCGACCCTGAGCCATATGGGTAGCATCGCGCTGTTCGTGGCCGCGTTCTGCATCGTGCTGTCGATGTACGGTGGCGGTTTTGCGACAGTTCCGGCTTATCTGGCTGACCTGTTCGGTACGCAGATGGTCGGCGCGATCCACGGTCGTCTGCTGACTGCCTGGGCTGCGGCCGGTGTGCTCGGCCCGGTATTGGTCAACTACCTGCGTGAGTACCAACTCGCCCACGGTGTTGCACGTGCCGATGCCTATGACATCACCTTGTACATCCTCTCGGGTCTGCTGGTGCTGGGCTTTATCTGCAACCTGCTGATTCGTCCGGTTGCCGACAAGTATTTCATGACCGACGCCGAGCTGGCGGCTGAACAAGCCATCGGTCACGACAAGGGTGCCAACGCCACGACTTCGCTGGAGTGGAAAGCATCCGCAGGCAGCAAGCCGCTGGTCATCGCCGCCTGGCTGGCCGTAGGCATCCCGCTGGCGTGGGGCGTCTGGATTACCCTGCAAAAAACCGCAGTGCTGTTCCACTAAAAGCCTGCCGGTAACAGAAAAGCGCTTGCACCTCGGTGCAGGCGCTTTTTTTTGCCTGGGTTTTTGGTGCGCTGCGCTTTTGATCATCGCGTCCGGATTTTATTCGTCGCGATAGTCATATTCAGTTGACCCTATGTACTCGATGCACTGCCCGTTCCGGTGCATACGCTGCTACATTAGTCAGCCCTGATTTTATTGCCTGAAGGAGTTGTTTGCATGCTAGCCCACGTGGAGTCATACGCCGGTGATCCGATCCTTTCGCTGATGGAGACCTTTGGCAAGGACTCGCGTGCGGACAAGGTCAATCTGAGCATCGGTCTGTATTACGACGCACAGGGCCGCATTCCGCAATTGGCCTGTGTAGCAACGGCGCAACAGCAACTGGCCGAAGGCGAGCAGGCAGCGTCCGTGTACCTGCCGATGGAAGGCCTGGCGGCGTATCGGCAGGCGGTGCAAACCCTGTTGTTCGGTGCCGATCACCCGCTGGTTCAGGCAGGCCGTGTGGCCACCATTCAAACCGTGGGCGGCTCGGGGGCACTCAAGATAGGTGCCGATTTCCTCAAGTATGCGTTTCCGGACTCGCAGGTCTGGGTCAGCGACCCGACCTGGGAAAACCATAACGCGCTGTTCGGCGGGGCGGGCTTCAAGGTCAACGCGTACCCGTACTTCGATGCCCAGACGGGTGGCGTGAGGTTCGAGGCCATGCTCGACACGGTGCAGGGGCTGCCGGCGCAGAGCATCCTCCTGCTGCACCCGTGCTGCCATAACCCGACCGGTGCCGATCTGACGGTGGCGCAATGGGACCGCCTGATCGAAGTGATCAAGGATCGTCAGCTCATTGCGTTCCTGGATATCGCCTATCAGGGTTTCGGCAAAGGCATGGACGAAGACGCCTATGCCATCCGGGCGATGGCCAACGCAGGTATCACAACGCTGGTCAGTAACTCGTTCTCGAAAATCTTCTCGCTGTATGGCGAGCGGGTAGGCGGGCTGTCGGTGGTCTGTGAAGACGCGGCCTCCGCTGCCAACGTATTCGGCCAGCTCAAGGCGACCGTGCGCCGCAACTACTCCAGCCCGCCTGCACATGGCGCGTTTCTGGTGTCGAAAGTGCTCAACACACCGCACTTGCGCGAGCAGTGGCTGGGCGAAGTCGAGGCCATGCGTCTGCGTATCATCGACATGCGCACGCGTCTGGTCGAGGTGCTGGCGCAGAAGGTCTCCGGCCACGATTTCAGCTTTATCCTCAGGCAGAACGGGATGTTCAGCTACACCGGTCTGACCCCGCAGCAAGTCGATGAACTGAAAGATGTTCACGGCATTTACATGCTGCGCAGTGGTCGGGTATGCATGGCCGGTTTGAATGAAGGGAATATCGACAAGGTATGTAACGCAATCGCGAGCCTCTTCGCCCGTTAAATACCCTGCTGGTCGTCTGTTTGCTTCATGGCGGGCGCTTCTGGGCCTATAATGCTCGCCTTTTTTTCGCCCAATGATTTTGCGGAGCTGGTGATGGCCGAACGTAAGGCGTACGTCGAGCGCAATACTCTGGAAACCCAGATCAAAGCCTCGATCAACCTGGATGGTACCGGAAAGGCCCGATTCGATATCGGCGTGCCTTTTCTTGAGCACATGCTCGACCAGATCGCCCGGCACGGGCTGATCGATCTGGACATCGAATGCAAGGGTGACCTGGCAATCGACGACCACCACACGGTGGAAGACGTCGGCATCACCGTGGGCCAGGCGTTCAGCCAGGCGATCGGCGACAAGAAGGGCATTCGTCGTTACGGCCACGCCTACGTGCCGCTCGACGAAGCGCTGTCGCGCGTGGTCATCGATTTCTCCGGGCGTCCGGGCCTGCAGATGCATGTGCCGTACACCCGCGCCACTGTAGGCGGCTTCGACGTGGACCTGTTTCAGGAGTTCTTCCAGGGCTTCGTTAACCACGCGAACGTGACGCTGCACATCGACAACCTGCGTGGCACCAACACTCACCACCAGATCGAGACCGTGTTCAAGGCTTTCGGTCGTGCGCTGCGCATGGCGGTCGAGCTGGATGAGCGTATGGCCGGACAGATGCCATCGACCAAGGGTGTGCTCTGATGCAGACAGTTGCGGTCATCGATTACGGTATGGGCAACCTGCACTCTGTCGCCAAGGCGCTGGAGCATGTGGGCGCAGGCCGTGTGCTGATTACCAGTGACGCCAAGGTGATTCGCGAAGCCGACCGCATCGTTTTTCCGGGTGTGGGCGCGATTCGCGACTGCATGGCCGAGATTCGCCGTCTGGGCTTTGATTCGCTGGTCAGGGAAGTCAGCCAGGACCGTCCGTTTCTGGGGATCTGCGTCGGTATGCAGGCGTTGCTCGACAGCAGCGAGGAGAACGGCGGTGTGGACTGCATCGGCATGTTTCCTGGCCAGGTAAAGTTTTTCGGCAAGGACCTGCACGAAGAGGGCGAGCACCTGAAAGTGCCGCACATGGGCTGGAACCAGGTCGCTCAGGCGGTGGATCACCCGCTGTGGCATGACATTCCTGATCAGGCGCGTTTCTACTTCGTGCACAGTTTCTATATCGATGCCGCCAATCAGCGTCAGGTGGTCGGACGTGGTCACTACGGCCTCGATTTCGCCGCTGCGCTGGCCGACGGTTCGCGTTTTGCGGTGCAATTCCACCCTGAAAAGAGCCACACCCACGGCCTGCAGTTGCTGCAGAACTTCGCCGCCTGGGATGGTCGCTGGTAAGCGCATGAGCAAAGCCAAGGGCAAGCCACCGATTCTGACCCTCTCGCCCGAGCACGAGCAACAGGCGATCGACAAGCTCAAGCGCCTGTTCGCAGAGCGCTTCGAGCTGGACCTGGGCTCGTTCGAAGTGGCTGAAGTCCTCGAGCTGTTCACGCGCGAGATTGCCCCGCACTACTACAATCGCGCCATTTTCGATGTTCAGCAGCAGCTCAAGGAGCGCTTCGAGAGCATCGAAAGTGACTTGTGGGCACTCGAAAAAAATTAGCTAGAAAGCAGCTGCACGCATCAAGCAGCGAGAATGGGTGAGTGCGCATCGTTGCAGCTTGCCGCTCTTTTTGACCAAGGAAAAAGCATGCTGATTATCCCCGCTATCGATCTCAAGGACGGCGCCTGCGTCCGTCTGCGTCAGGGCCGGATGGAAGATTCCACGGTGTTCTCCGATGACCCGGTGGCCATGGCCGCCAAATGGGTCGAGGGTGGTTGCCGCCGTCTGCATCTGGTCGATCTGAACGGTGCGTTCGAAGGTCAGCCGGTCAATGGTGATGTGGTCACGGCCATCGCCCGACGCTACCCGAACCTGCCGATCCAGATCGGTGGTGGCATCCGTTCGCTGGAAACCATCGAGCATTACGTCAAGGCGGGCGTGAGCTACGTCATCATCGGCACCAAGGCCGTCAAAGAGCCCGAGTTCGTGGCCGAAGCCTGCCGTGCGTTCCCCGGCAAGGTGATTGTCGGTCTGGATGCCAAGGACGGTTTCGTCGCCACCGACGGCTGGGCTGAAGTCAGCTCGGTGCAGGTCATTGATCTGGCCAAGCGTTTCGAAGCCGATGGCGTGTCGGCCATTGTCTACACCGACATCGCCAAAGACGGCATGATGCAGGGCTGTAACATCCCGTTCACCGCGGCATTGGCGGCTGCCACGCGGATCCCGGTGATCGCCTCGGGTGGTATCCATAACCTGGGCGACATCCAGGCGCTGCTGAATGCGAAGGCTCCGGGCATCATCGGCGCGATCACCGGCCGTGCGATTTACGAAGGCACGCTGGATGTGGCCGAAGCTCAGGCGCTCTGCGACCGCGAACAACGCTGAACAGCTGGAGATTGACCCTGTGGCCCTAGCCAAACGCATCATCCCTTGCCTGGACGTCGACAACGGTCGAGTGGTCAAGGGCGTCAAGTTCGAGAACATCCGGGACGCAGGCGATCCGGTGGAAATCGCTCGTCGTTACGATGAGCAGGGCGCCGACGAAATCACCTTCCTCGACATCACCGCCAGCGTCGATGGCCGCGACACTACGCTGCATACCGTCGAGCGCATGGCCAGTCAGGTGTTCATCCCGCTGACCGTTGGTGGCGGCGTGCGCACCGTGCAGGACATCCGCAACCTGCTCAACGCCGGTGCCGACAAGGTCTCGATCAACACGGCCGCGGTGTTCAACCCCGAGTTCGTCGGTGAGGCCGCCGCGCGTTTCGGGTCGCAGTGCATCGTGGTCGCTATCGACGCCAAGAAGGTCTCCGGTCCGGGCGAAACCCCGCGCTGGGAAATCTTCACCCACGGCGGGCGCAAACCCACCGGGCTGGACGCGGTGCTCTGGGCGAAAAAGATGGAAGACCTGGGCGCTGGCGAGATCCTGCTGACCAGCATGGACCAGGACGGCATGAAAAACGGCTTCGACTTGGGCGTCACCCGCGCCATCAGCGATGCGCTGGGTATTCCGGTGATTGCTTCGGGTGGCGTCGGCAACCTCGAGCACTTGGCTGCCGGTGTCATCGAGGGCCACGCCAGCGCTGTGCTGGCGGCGAGTATCTTCCACTTTGGCGAATACACGGTCCCTGAAGCCAAGGCCTACATGGCCAGCCGCGGGATTGTCGTGCGCTGAGTCACGGCGCATGAAAGCGGGCGCCGCTTGTTTCAGGCCAAGGGTTTGAAACAGCCGGCGCTCGCTTTGTTTCAGCCCTGTGGCATTCGAATATTGCCTGTAAGCGACATCGCCGGACAGCGCGCTAGACAGTGCGCCGGGTTCACGGCACTCTGCATGCGTCGTTCACGATCGAGTGCCGGAACATGTTCAAACGCCTATTGCTTGCACTGATCGGGATCGGTGTCTTGTCGAGTGAAGGTGTCCGGGCCAGCGAGTCGACGCCTTATTCCATGGTGTTGCTGACCGAGAACTTTCCGCCGTTCAACATGGCGGTCGACGGCAAGAATTTCGCCCAGGAAAACAACATTGACGGTATCGCCGCCGAAGTGGTGCGCGAGATGTTCAAGCGCGCCAATATCGGCTACAGCATGACGCTGCGCTTTCCGTGGGACCGAGTCTACAAACTGGCCCTGGAAAAGCCCGGTTACGGCGTGTTTTCCACCACCCGCCTGCCCGAACGTGAAAACCTCTTCAAATGGGTCGGCCCGGTAGGTTCCTACGACTGGATCATGTTGGCGCGCGGCGACAGCCCGATCACCTTGACGTCGCTGGAGCAGGCCAGGGATTACCGCATCGGGGCCTACAAAGGCGATGCCATTGGCGAGCGCCTTAGAACCATGGGCTTGAACCCGATCCTGATGTTGCGTGACCGCGACAACGTGAAAAAACTCGCCAACGGCCAGATCGACCTGTGGGCGGTAGGCGATCCGGTTGGCCGCTATCTGGCGAAGCTGGAAGGCGTCACCGGCTTCAAGACAGCGCTGCGGTTCAACAGCGCCGAACTTTACCTGGCGGTCAACAAGAGCACGCCTGACGAGGTCGTCAGACGCCTGCAAAAGGCCCTCGATCAGATGCGCGCTGAAGGCTGGGTCGATGCCGCCAAGGCGCGCTATCAGTAACCGCTCAGCCCGCTGCGGGCGCGTCAGGCGGGCTGTCGACGCTTCGGCTATCGATCAGCGTCGCCGTGCAGTTTGACCCTGACCGGGTGTTGATACGGCCGACGCCGTTCCAGTGGTCGTGCGAGCCGTCGGCGTTGAGCAGGGCTATCGAAGGTGTGAGAGCCATTAGCCCTTCGCCCGGGTCTGCAGCAGGTGTGGCGTGGATGGAAAAAGGCGCCAGTGCTGCAACGCAGCACGCCCCCGTCATCATGGTCGGTTTCATCATCAATCCCTGATAAATGTGTCTTGGCCTCCGTCATTGAGGCACCTTCCTTTAAGTCGGAATTGACACGTTCATCAAGGCTGAGACGCTGATGGACACGGAAAGCAGATTTGCCGGACCTGGCGTATGGAAAGTGCTGACGTGGAAGAGGTGCGATCAGCGATAAATCCCATTCTTGCCATGCGCCGCACTCGCCTGATTGCCGCGTTCGCCGATCATGCTGCGCAGGTCGATCCATTCGACGCCCTGAGCCTTGAGGTTGGGCAGTTCGCGCTCCAGTACATCCAGCGTGACAGGGTAGGGGTGGCCGATAACCACGGCCGAGCCATATTTGCGGGCAATTTTTATCGCGGTCTGCAATTGGCGGGTGATGGCTTCTGCGGTGCGTTCGTCGTCCAGGAATACGTCACGCGAGACGCTGGCCAGCCCGATACGCTGCGCTTCGGCGGCGGCCACGGTTTTCGCGCTGGTGCGGCTGTCGACGAAAAACAGGTGACGACGCTGTAGCTCGGCCATCAGCCAGGTCATGGCGACCGGCTCGGCGGTCATCCGGCTGCCCATGTGGTTGTTGATACCGGCTGCATACGGCACCTTCAGCAGGGCAGCATTGAGACGGCTTTCCAGCTCAGGCAGTGGCAGTTCGGGGTGCCAGGCGTAAGGGCCGGTCGCGGGGTCCATGGGCATGTGCAGCATGACCGTTTTGCCTGCGCGATGGGCCTGGCGGGCAAACTCGGTGGCGTGCGGGGTGTCGGGCATGATCGCCAGAGTAACCGGGCCGGGAAGCGCCAGTGTGCGGCTGTCGCGCTGCGGATTCTGGCCCAGGTCGTCGATGATCAGGCTAAGGTAGGCCTTGGGCGGTTTGCCGCTGCTCTCTGCCGGCGCTGCATGGGCAGCGCCAGTGATCGAGAGGGTCAGCAGCAACAGAGCGAGAAAGCGCATCCGTCAATTGCCGCGGGTGATACTCAGCCCCTTCAGCAGGCTGAGCGCCTGGCTGAGCTGGAAGTCGTCATCCTGCGGACGCGCCTTGGCGGCTGCGCCACCCTTGACGGTCGGTTTGTCCGCGCCGCCGTTGCCATTGCCTAGGTGACCCAGCAGGTCGGCTTCCTTGTAGTTCTCGCCGTCTGCTTCGCTGGTGACCTTGGCCCGACGTACCACGATGTCCGGGTTGATGCCCTGGGCCTGGATCGAGCGGCCGTTCGGCGTGTAGTACAACGCGGTGGTGATCTTCAGGGCGCGATCGTTGTTCAGCGGCAGAACGGTCTGCACCGAGCCTTTGCCGAAGGTGTCAGTGCCCATCAGGATGCCGCGTTTCTGGTCTTGCAGGGCGCCGGCAACGATTTCCGATGCCGAGGCGCTGCCGCCGTTGATCAGTACTACCAGAGGCACGCCTTCACTGGCGTCTGCCGGGTCTGCCGAGAAGCGCAATTCGGAGTTGGCGATGCGGCCTTTGGTGTAGACGATCAGGCCCTTTGTGAGGAAGTGATCCGCCACCTGCACCGCCGATTGCAGCACGCCGCCCGGGTTGTTGCGCAGGTCGAGAATCAGGCCGCTCATCTTCTTGCCGTTGTCCTTGCGGAATTTGGCCAGTGCCTTGCCGACTTCGTCACCAGTCTTGACCTGGAACTGGGTGATGCGGATATAGCCGTAGCCATTTTCCAGCATCTGCGCCTTGACGCTCTTGACCTGAATGGTCGCCCGCGCCAGGGTCACGTCAAACGGCGTACCGCCATCGCGGACCAGCGTCAGGGTGATCTTTTCACCGATCTTGCCGCGCATCTTGTCGACCGCTTCCTGCATATTCTGGCCCTGGGTCGGCGTACCGTTGATCTTCACGATCAGGTCGCCTGCCTCGATGCCAGCCTTGGAAGCCGGTGTGTCGTCGATTGGCGAAACCACCTTGACGAAACCGTCTTCGACGCCGACTTCGATGCCCAGCCCACCGAACTCGCCGCTGGTGCTTTCCTGCAGCTCCTGGAAATCTTCCGGGCCAAGATAGGCGGAGTGCGGATCAAGATTGCTGAGCATGCCCTTGATGGCGTTCTCCAGCAGGGTCTTGTCGTCGACCGGCTCCACGTAGGCCGCCTTGACCCGGTCCATGACCTCGGCAAAGGTGCGCAACTCGTCGAGCGGCAGCGGTGGCTTTGCGGTGGTATTGGTTTTGGCGGGCGAGACTGCTGCAGGCGTGGCTGGCGCGGTCTTTTCGGCAGCTTGCGCCAGCGGCGCGCCGATAACGATGGCAATTGCCAGGGCCAGCGAGGTGAGGCGGGACAAATGCAGCATGTCTAACGAACTCCTACAGATATTGACGCCGACTTATCCTTGAGTGCGGCACCATTGGGCCGGATCGCTGGGGCGACCCTGCTGACGAATAGCAAAGTACAACGCTGCCGTGTCCTGACCGCCACTATTGCCGACCGTGGAAATCGCTTCACCGGCTTTTACAATGTCACCTGCCGACTTGAGCAGGCTCTGGTTGTGCCCGTAAAGGGTCAGATAACCGTTGCCATGGTCGAGAATGACCAGAAGCCCGGCACCGCGCAACCAGTCGGCGAACACCACTCGTCCGCCATGCACGGCACGCACCTGGCTTCCGGCTGCGGCGCTGATCATGACGCCGTCCCATTTGGTCCGTTCGTCATCACCGCGGGCTTCACCGAAACGCGCAAGCAGTCGACCATCGATAGGCCATGGAAGTTTTCCCCTGGCCTCTGCAAAAGATCCGCCGTAGGAAACTCCGGCACTGGAAACGACTGCGCCGGGGGCTTTGACCGGGCGACGCGGTGCCGGTTCATCATCGCTTTTACTGCTGCTGTTGCTGCTGTTATTGCGGGCGACGGCTTCAGCTTCGCGCTGACGCTTTTCTTCCGCCTCGCGGGCTGCAACCAGCGCCTTCTGGCGAGCTTCTTCGGCTTCACGTGCCTGGCGGGCCAGGGTTTCTTCGATGGTCTTGAGGACCTTGGCCAGGTCGGCCTGATCCTGCTGACGGGCCTGCAGTTTCTGATCGCGGGCCTTGTAGTCCTGATTCAACTTGGCCAGCGCCTGTTGACGTTCCTGGCGAACCTTGGCCAGCTCTTCGCTCTGGCTGTCCAGGTTGCTTTTCTGCACCAGCAGTTGGGCCTGTTGCAGGTCGATGTCTTTTTCGACATTGGCCAGCTGGCGCAGGGTTTCATTGAAATTGCGTAGCTGCTCCAGGCGCGCCTGGCTCAGGTAATCGTAATACGTGAGGGTTCGGGCGAACTTCTCGGGGTGTTGCTGGTTGAGCAGCAGCTTGAGGTACTCCTGGCGGCCACTCTGGTAGGCGGCGCGGGCCTGGATGGCAATCAGGCGTTGCTGTTCAACACGGGCGCTGTTCAGTTTCTTTTTTTCACTGTCGAGCTTTTGCAGCTCGGTTTCCGTCTTTTTTAGTTCCTTTTGCAGGACCTCGACCTGCTTTTCCAACTTGCCCATTTCGGTTTCAGTGGTGCGCAGGTCCTTCTGGACGCCTGCACGTTCTTCCTGAAGCTTGCCCAGGACTTTTTGCAGCTCCGCCACATCCTGACGCGCAGCATCTATCTGTTTTTGGGTTTGCACACGCTCGTCTTCGGCAAACGCCGGATTGAGCAGGCAGATCAGAGCAAGGGCAATCAAGGCGCGAAGCATGTGGGTGGGCGATACCGAGGAATTGTGAGAAAAAATGTCAGGCCTAGTATGCCCGCCATGCGCTGCAAAAAAAACGCCTCGCAACCACTGCTTTGAGGCCTGAAACATAAAAAACCGGCCTTGCCTGATGGCTAAAGGCCGGTTTTGACCGGGTTACTCGTTCACAAGAATCGAGTGACCGGTCATTTCCTGCGGTTTCTCCATGCCCAGCAGATGCAGCATGGTCGGCGCGACATCGGCCAGAACGCCGCCTTGGCGGACTTTCAGCTGACGTTTGCCCACATAAACGAACGGTACCGGCTCGGAGGTGTGCGCGGTGTGCGCCTGGCCGGTGTGGTCGTCAGTCATTTGCTCGACGTTGCCGTGGTCAGCGGTGATAAGCGCTTCACCACCGACTTTTTCCAGCGCCTCGGTGATGCGCCCGACACACACGTCCAGGCATTCCACAGCCTTGATCGCGGCTTCCATGATCCCGCTGTGGCCAACCATGTCGCCGTTGGCGTAGTTGACGACGATCACGTCATAACGCTGATGTTCGATGGCATCGACAATTTTGTCGGTCACTTCCGGTGCGCTCATCTCAGGCTGCAAGTCGTAGGTGGCGACTTTCGGCGACGGGATCAGAATGCGCTCTTCACCCGGGAACGGTTCTTCACGGCCGCCGGAGAAGAAGAACGTGACGTGGGCGTATTTCTCGGTTTCGGCGATACGCAGCTGGGTCTTGCCGTTGGCCGCCAGGTACTCGCCCAGCACGTTTTTCAGGCTGCCTGCAGCAAAAGCGGACGGCGCAGGAATGCTGGCCGCGTATTGGGTCAGCATCACATAGTTGACCTTCGGCTGGCGGGCGCGCTCGAAGTCCTTGAAATCGTCTTCGACGAACACACGAGTCAGTTCACGGGCGCGGTCGGCGCGGAAGTTCATGAACACCACCGCATCGCCATCTTCCACGCGGGCGGCTCCGCCAATACGCGTGGCTTTGACGAACTCGTCGTTCTCGTCGCGTGCGTAGGCGGCTTCGAGCCCGGCAACGGCGCTGTCTGCGTGGAATTCGGCGGCACTGTCGACGATCAGGTTATAGGCAGACGAAACCCGGTCCCAGCGGTTGTCACGGTCCATGGCGAAGTAGCGGCCGACGATCGTGGCGGTACGGCCCTTACCCAGGCGGGCGAAGGTTGCGTCCATTAGCTCGAGGGATTTCTTCGCGCTGCGCGGTGGCGTGTCGCGACCGTCGAGGAAGGCGTGCAGGTAGATTTTTTCTGCACCGCGTTTGACCGCCAGTTCAGCCATCGCAACCAGATGATCCTGGTGGCTGTGCACGCCACCATCGGACAGCAGGCCCATGATGTGCACGGCCTTGCCGGCGCTGACGGCTTTATCCACGGCGGCGCAAATGGTCGGGTTTTCGAAGAACTCGCCATCGCGAATCGCTTTGGTCACCCGAGTGAAGTCCTGATACACCACACGCCCGGCCCCCAGGTTCATGTGCCCGACCTCGGAGTTGCCCATCTGCCCGTCCGGCAGACCGACATCCATGCCCGACCCGGAAATCAGGCCATTGGGCATGGTTTGGTAGAGACGATCCATGACCGGCATCTTCGCGGCCAGAATGGCATTGCCCTTGTGGCTTTCGCTGTGTCCGAAGCCATCCAGGATGATAAGAACCAGAGGTTTTGGCGTGGCAGTCATAGAACCCACTCGATGCTGATTGGATAAAGAGATGAACAAAGTACAAGGGAACGGCATTTTAAGGACAAGTTCAAACGGCGTCACTGCCGTACGGACTTTGGCCGACCTTGGCTGCTGTGTATACTGGCCGACATTTTAACGCCCTGGAACCTACTGATGGTTGCTCACCTGCTTGAATTCGCCACTAACCACTATTTGATCACCGGTGCCTTCGTCATTCTGCTGGGACTGCTGATTGCTTACGAAATGAGCAAGGGCGGCGCCAGCCTGAGCACTCGCGAGCTGACCGCACTGGTCAACAGCGATCAGGGCGTGGTCATCGACGTGCGCTCGAAAAAGGATTACACCGCAGGGCATATCGTCGGCTCCCTGAATTTCCCACAGGACAAGGTACTGACCCGTACCGCCGAACTGGAGAAATACAAGGACAAGACGTTGATCATAGTCGATGCAATGGGGCAGCATGCTGGCACCACCGCCCGCGAGCTGCTCAAGTCCGGCTTCAAGGCGGCCAAGCTGTCCGGCGGCATTTCCAGCTGGCGCGGCGATAACCTTCCTCTGGTGAAGTGAACATGGCTCAAGTCATCGTCTATTCCAGCGACTACTGCCCGTATTGCATACGTGCCAAACAGCTTCTGCAGAGCAAGAGCGTGGCCTTCGAGGAAATCCGCGTCGACGGCAAGCCGCAGCTGCGTGCCGAAATGACCAAGAAGGCCGGTCGTACTTCCGTACCGCAAATCTGGATCGGCTCGACCCACGTGGGCGGCTGCGATGACCTGTTTGCTCTGGAGCGTGCCGGCAAGCTCGATGCGCTGCTGGCCTGATATCCCTTAATCTTTCAGCCTAATCTGACAAGGATCCGAGATGACCGATCAACCGAACAACGACGCCGTTGCCAACGAAGAAAACGGCCCACAATTCTCCCTGCAGCGTATCTACGTTCGCGACCTGTCGTTCGAAGCGCCAAAAAGCCCGGCGATCTTCCGCCAGGAGTGGACGCCGACCGTCAGCCTGGACCTCAACACCCGTCAGAAGCAGCTGGAAGGCGATTTCTACGAAGTCGTGCTGACCCTGTCCGTGACCGTCAACAACGGCGACGAAGTTGCCTTCATCGTTGAAGTGCAACAGGCCGGTATCTTCCTGATCAAGGGCCTGGACGACGGCGCAATGAGCCACACCCTCGGCGCATTCTGCCCGAACATCCTGTTCCCTTACGCTCGCGAAGCCATCGACAACCTGGTCGTACGTGGCTCGTTCCCTGCGCTGATGCTGGCTCCGGTGAACTTCGACGCCCTGTACGCGCAAGAACTGCAACGCATGCAGGAAGCTGGCGAAACGCCGACTGTTCAGTAAGCGTTACCGCTGCAAAAAAAAAGCGCCTTTCAGGGCGCTTTTTTGTGTCTGTTCAAGAATGGCGGCTGGGCCAAATGGATGCTTTTTATCGAGAAGGAACCCGACGAAGTCGGGCCGGAAACAGGAGCGAAGGACTTTGCTCACTTTGGTCCCTCAAAGTGAGTCGCCGAGGGGCGAAAAGGTGACCTGAGTCGAGCCTGAATCTCACTGAATCGCAGAACCGCTGTGTGATGCGGAGCATCAGTCTGATTAAGCAAATGCCACACTTAGGCCTAAGCAAATCCGTGCTGACGCCATGCCTCATAGACGGCCACGGCCACTGTATTGGACAGGTTCAGGCTGCGGCAGCCCTCACGCATGGGCAGTCGCAGACGGTGTTCGCTGCTCAGCGAGTCAAGAATATCGGCAGGCAGGCCACGGCTTTCCGGACCGAACAGAAAGGCATCGCCTGGCTCGAAGCTCGCATCATGAAAAGGCCGCGAGCCTTTGGTGGTGAACGCAAACAACCTCGGGTTGCCGATCTTCTCCAGGCAGCTTGCGAGGTCAGCATGTGTCTGCAGCGTGGCATACTCGTGATAATCGAGCCCGGCACGGCGCAGGCGCTTGTCGTCCAGCTCGAAACCCAAGGGTTCGATCAAATGCAGGGTGCAGCCACTGTTGGCGCATAGCCTGATGACATTGCCGGTATTCGGCGGAATTTCTGGTTGAAAAAGGATGACGTGAAACATGCACGGCTCCGAACGAAAGGACGGGATGCATTCTACCCTTGAAGAGGACCCGAGACCGAAGCTATGGCCGCGTGTTCTTGGTTCCATGGCGATTGTCGGGTTTACCGTGGGCACGATTATCGGCCGTCTGCAGCAGCCTGACCCGGTTGAACTGGAGCAGATCGAAGAATTGCCTGCCGGTCTGGCGCTCTGGTTCAACGAAGAACCGAAGTATCGCGGCGCGACGGTGGATGGTGCCGTAGTACTCAACGTCGATGCGTCAGGACAGCCGTGGACGGGCCAACTGAGGTTCGACAATAGGGTTGCGCGCTGGAAGGTGGAACGGGGAGAGAAGGGGTTGGTGCTGACGCTCTTGGCAGCCCGTCCACTTCATGGCGACTGGCGCACTGAGAAGGTGGACGGGCGCTGGAGACTGGAGGTCAGTCTCCGGGAGGAATAAAAGAGGGGAATCCCCGGCCTGCCTGTACCAAGGTCCCCAAAACTGGTGATGTAATACCTATTGCAGGGGGCGTGCCAGTTTTCAAATCGTTTCAGAAAAAACGCATCCGCGTGTGAGACGGGTCCTCTCTGTGTGATGCCATGCTTTATTTGTGCGGCGCATAACTCTTTGAATTATAAATATTTATACATGTTCTTCGAGTGCCGAAGGTGATTTGGCTATAGAACGGAGCCGTAGTGCAGCGTCGCTCATCCCTCGTAACGTAGTACATGTTCCAGCCTTCCGGTTTTCAGGAGTGCACTCAATTTGCGCACCACGAGGGTGCAAAAAACCATACTGATGCACTCATTCATTCGAACTCGATGATGGACCGTCCCAGTCTCATGCATAAATGAGCCGTTTGCGCATTGGCCAATCGGCTGGCTGTTACAGCGCCCGACACCAGAATTGCCTTTTTGTTCACGTGGGCTACAGTGAAGGGCAGCTCGGAAGGCCGAAAAACGCTTGAAAATGGCCCCAAAAAGCAAAGTGAAAAAAAATTTTTGTGCTTGAACGAGGTGCGCCGTCAAAGTGATGACAACTGTCACATTAACTGACTAATCTCCCCGAAGTTCCCGTAATACAAGGCTTTCGCCAGTTTTGCATCTGTACTCTACTGGCGGAGATCGAGACCGGTGAAGGTGCATTTTTCCGGTCGAGCGCACGAAAATGATAGATCTGACGAACGGTACCAAAATAAATTTTGGGAATTGCGCAATTAGGTCGATACACTCCGTGACGTCTTGGCTGACACGAGTTGTGACATATGCCTGAATGTTCTTAGGATCTGCAAAACGGTTCCTTTGGAGCATGAAGAATTCTCACTAATTCGTGCGGCCACCGACATACGCGGTCTAGTCAAAAGTCGGGGTAGACAGAATCCATTGACCTCCAGGTCGGGACTGTCGCCTATCGCAATATCTCTGGGTCAGGGCAGCGCCCGGCACCAGAGACATAAAAAATTAGATTCACGAGGAGCGTAGTAATGAAGAAGTCCACCCTGGCCTTGGCCGTAACCGTCGGTGTATTGGCCCAGCAGGCCGGTGCAGCTGGTTTCCTTGAAGACAGCAAAGCGTCCGTTAGTTCTCGTACTCTGTATTTCAACAACGACCTGCGTGAAGGCGTTCGTGCTTCCGACCAGCGCGAAACCGCTACCGGTCTGAAATTCGACTACCTCTCTGGCTTTACTCAGGGCACCGTCGGTTTTGGCCTCGATGCACAAGCTGTAGTAGGTCTGCATTTGGGTGGCGGCATTGAGCACCATAATGCCAACACGACCAACACTGTAGTTCCAACCGACACTGACGGCTCTTCGGTCAGCGATTGGTCCCGTGTAGGCGCCAACGCCAAGATGCGCTTCTCCAAAACTGAATTGAAGGTCGGTAATGCTCTGGCGCCGAACTTGCCGATTCTGGTCAGCAACGATGGTCGTCTTTTGCCTCAGGCTTTTGAAGGCGGCATCCTGACTTCCAAGGATCTGGATAACGTTACCTTCACCGCTGGTCAACTGAACAAGTCTATCGGCCGTGCTTCGAGCAACTGGACTGACCTGTCCGTTGCTGGTGCTTCCCAGACCGCCGACCAGTTCCGTTTCGCTGGTGCAGACTGGAAAGTCACCAAAGACCTGACCCTGCAGTACTACTACGCCAACCTGGAAGATTTCTACAAGCAACACTTCCTGGGTCTGGTTCATGTTTACCAGATCGACAACGACCAGTCCTTCAAGACTGACCTGCGTTATTTCAACAGTAGCGCTGACGGCAAAAACAGCCAAGCCGAAGCAGGCTATCGTTTCAACAACAACGGTGGTTACGCCTCTCACACCGGTGAAGTCGACAACCAGACCTGGTCTGCCATGTTCACTTACTCCCTGGGCGGTCACGCGCTTATGGTCGGTCACCAGCAAGTGGGGGACAGCGGCGGCATGGTCTATCTTGGCCAGGGCAACGTAGTTGACGGTCGCGGCCGTCCTGAAGGTAACGGCGGTTCGAGCTTCTACCTGTTCACTGACTCGATGATCAACGGGTTCAACCGTGCTGGTGAAAACACCACCTTCGGTCAGTACTCGTATGACTTCGCCAAGGTTGGTGTTCCTGGTCTGAAGGCGGCGATTGCTTACTTGAGCGGTGATGACATCCGTGACGTCAATCGCAATCTGGGTAGTCACTCCGAGTGGGAGCGTGATATGCGCGTTGACTACGTAATTCAGAGTGGTCCGCTCAAAGGCTTCGGTACAACTGTGCGTCACGGCAGTTTCCGAGGCGACTCCGCTACTACTGCTGATACAGATCAAACCCGCATCCTCTTCAACTACACCTACAGCTTCATGTAAGTGTATTGATGCTCAAAGAGACCCCGCCCCGTGCGGGGTTTCTTTTGCCTGTTTTTTGATATTCCTGACAGATCTATAAAGCGCATTATTTATTCTTTTTAACTTTCCTCGACAGGGCGCACAGTAGTGCTATACCAAGGCCTACCTGATAAAGACAAGGAGCAACACCATGACACTGCGACTTGGCGACATCGCCCCTGACTTCGAGCAGGAATCCAGCGAGGGTCGTATCCGATTTCATGAATGCTCGGCAACAGCTGGGGTGTGTTGTTTTCTCATCCGGCTGACTTCACGCCGGTGTGCACCACAGAACTGGGTTTCACCGCCAAATTGAAAGACGAGTTCGCCAAGCGCAGCGTAAAAGCCATTGCGCTGTCGGTGGACCCGGTCGATTCGCACATCAAGTGGATCGACGATATCAACACCACGCAAAACACCTTGGTCAACTTCCCGATTCTGGCCGATGCCGACCGCAAGGTCTCCGACCTGTACGACCTGATTCATCCCAATGCCAACGACACACTGACTGTGCGCTCGCTATTCGTGATCGATCCGAGCAAGAAGGTGCGTCTGACGATCACCTATCCGGCCAGCACCGGGCGTAACCTCCACGAGATTCTGCGCGTTATCGACTCTCTGCAATTGACCGACAACTACAAGGTCGCCACGCCCGCCAACTGGGTGGACGGTGATGACGTAGTGATCGTGCCGTCGATCAAGGATGAAGCCGAGATCAAGCAACGCTTTCCCAAGGGCTATAAGGCAGTCACGCCCTATCTGCGCCTGACACCACAGCCAAACCGCTGATTTTCGATCTACCAAGCGTGGGGTTATTCGGGCCGATTTATCGGCCCTTTTTTATTGTTCCCTGCCGCTGGCTGCGTCGCTGGATCAACCGCGGACGCAGAGCATGGGCGCGATAGCTGAGATTATCGTTCCTCACGCTCCAGCCTGGGAATGCAGGTCGTGACGCTCTGCGTCACAGGTCCGCAACGCGCAGGCAACGGCACCTCCCTTATATTCATTTATGGAATAACTAAATGAATAAATAAGATTTATAGATATAAAAAAGGGCTGTTAATGTCGTGCCTATTCCCACCTTGCTCGTCCCTCACCGGTCGAGCAGGGGATCACCCCAAATAGGTAAAGGAGCGCATATGCGCACTGTCATTTTGCGTCGAAGCCTTGTCGCGCTGTTTGCTGCTGCGGTCGCTCTTGGTGCGGTCACTCAGGCCCAGGCGGAAGATCTGCGCATCGGTTACCAGAAGTACGGCACGCTTGTGCTGCTCAAGGCCAAGGGCTCGCTGGAAAAGCGTCTGGCCGAGCTGGGCGTTAAAGTCCAGTGGACCGAGTTTCCCGGTGGCCCTCAACTGCTTGAAGGCCTGAATGTCGGTTCCATCGACTTCGGCGTCACCGGCGAAACGCCGCCAGTCTTCGCTCAGGCCGCAGGCGCGGATCTGCTGTATGTCGCCTATGAGCCGCCAGCGCCGACCAGTGAAGCCATCCTGGTCCCCAAAGACTCCCCGATCACCTCGGTCAAAGACCTGAAGGGCAAGAAAGTCGTCCTCAATAAAGGCTCGAACGTCCATTACCTGCTGGTCAAGGCACTGGAAGATGCCGGTCTGAAATACACCGATATCCAGACCGTCTTCCTGCCTCCGGCCGATGCGCGTGCCGCTTTCGAGCGCGGCAGCGTGGATGCCTGGGTCATCTGGGACCCTTACCAAGCCGCAGCTGAAAAGCAATTGCAGGCGCGGACCTTGAAAGACGGCACCGGCATTGTCGACAACCATCAGTTCTATCTCGCCACCAAGCCATACGCGCAGAAAAACCCAAAGGTCATTCAGGCCCTGATCGAGGAGGTCCGTGCGGTGGGCGAATGGTCCAAGGCCAATCCCGATGAAGTGACCCAACAGGTCGCACCGTTGCTGGGGTTGCCGGCCGACATCACCCTGACCTCGGTAAAGCGTCAGGGCTACGGCGCGCAGTTCCTTACCCCGCCGGTGGTGGCGGCACAGCAGAAAATCGCTGACACCTTCTACCAGCTCAAGCTGATTCCAAAGCCGCTCAGCATTGCTGATGTGGTCTGGACACCCCCTGCTGCTGTTGCTCAAGCACAGTGATCGTCAGGCCCTTCGAGGAGACAACTCCATGAGCCTCAGTGCTTCGCAACGCATCGTTCACCGACTGGCGCCCTGGGCTCTTCCTGTCCTGTTGTTGGCAGTCTGGCAGCTATCGGTCAGCGCCGGCTGGTTATCCACACGCATTCTGCCCGCACCCAGCGCGGTCATCGAAGCGGGCATAAACCTGGTCGCCAGCGGCGAAATCTGGACGCATCTGGCGATCAGCGGCTGGCGCGCCGGGATCGGATTCGCCATTGGCGGCGGCATCGGTCTGGCGCTGGGCTTCATTACCGGCCTGAGCAAATGGGGCGAGCGTCTGCTGGACAGCTCGGTGCAGATGATCCGTAACGTGCCGCACCTGGCGCTGATTCCGCTGGTCATTCTGTGGTTCGGCATTGATGAGACCGCCAAGATATTCCTGGTCGCGCTGGGCACCCTGTTCCCGATTTACCTGAACACCTACCACGGCATCCGCAACATCGATCCGGCACTGGTAGAAATGTCCCGCAGCTATGGCCTGTCAGGTTTCAGCCTGTTCCGTCATGTGATCCTGCCGGGCGCCATGCCTTCGATTCTGGTCGGCGTGCGCTTTGCGCTGGGCTTCATGTGGCTGACGCTGATCGTGGCGGAAACCATTTCTGCCAGCTCCGGCATTGGCTACCTGGCGATGAATGCGCGGGAGTTTCTGCAAACCGACGTCGTGGTGCTGGCCATCGTGTTGTACGCCGTACTCGGCAAGCTGGCCGATCTGGCGGCGCGAGGCCTGGAACGTGTCTGCCTGCGCTGGCACCCGGCCTATCAAGTGAGCAAAGGCGGTGCCGCATGACCAGTCTGAAACAGCAACCTCCACACTTGCTGCGTGGCATCCCGCTGGCAGTACGCAAGCTGAAAAAAGCGTTCGGTGCCCGTGAAGTGCTCAAGGACATCGACCTGCACATCCCTGCCGGTCAGTTCGTCGCCATCGTCGGCCGCAGCGGTTGTGGCAAAAGCACACTGTTGCGTCTGCTCGCCGGCCTCGACAAACCAACGCAAGGCCAACTGCTCGCCGGCTCTGCACCATTGGACGATGCCCGCGAAGACACACGATTGATGTTTCAGGAAGCGCGCTTGCTGCCCTGGAAAAAGATCATCGACAACGTCGGCCTCGGGTTGAGCGGCGACTGGCGGGCGCAGGCCCTTGAAGCGCTTGAGGCCGTCGGCCTCGCCGAGCGCGCCAATGAATGGCCTGCCGCATTGTCCGGCGGTCAGAAGCAGCGCGTTGCCTTGGCTCGTGCACTGATTCACAAGCCGCGTCTGCTGTTGCTCGACGAGCCGTTGGGCGCGCTGGATGCCCTGACCCGGATCGAAATGCAGCAACTGATCGAAAAGCTGTGGGGCCAGTATGGTTTCACGGTGCTGCTGGTAACCCACGACGTCAGCGAGGCCGTGGCCATTGCCGACCGGGTGATCCTGATCGAAGAGGGGCAGATCGGTCTCGATCTGCTGGTCGACCTGCCACGTCCGCGTGTTCGTGGTTCGCATCGCCTTGCGGCGCTGGAGGCTGAAGTGCTCAACCGTGTGCTGGCCCTGCCGGGTTCGCCACCTGACCCGGAACCGTTTTCGCCACTGCCTACGCAATTGCGCTGGGCAAATTAACCCTGATACCCAAAGGAAGACATGCCATGACTATTAAAGCCATCAACGTTCGCAATCAGTTCAAAGGCACCATCAAGGAAATCGTCCACGGCGACGTACTGTCGGAAATCGACGTACAGACCGCGTCGGGTGTCGTGACCTCGGTCATCACCACCCGCTCGGTCAAGGAGCTGGAGCTGGTCGTCGGCAGCGAAGTCATCGCCTTCGTGAAGTCCACTGAAGTCTCCATCGCCAAGCTATAAACGATGGGCAAAAAACACCCTGGACGGTCCTGACCCTCCGGGGTTTTTGCTTTTTACCTAGCAGTTATGCGAGGTAGCGACGTATCGGTTTTGCCGGATGCTGACAGCTGGCTCTATTCGAAGAAACTGCCATGACCTCATCAACCCAGTAAAGCAGCTCCATCGAGGCCGAGTAAAAGACGAGGAGGGCATCAAATAGGCTTTGCCAGAAGAGATCCTGTCGTGAGGAGTGCACGCCAAAAATATTATGCTGCACTTAAAGCTGCCGGTATTAAAAAGCCTAAGCCTGACAGTCCTATTTATATTAATGGCACGCTAGAAACTGAAGCTTTCGCTGCAAGAATTAAGTATTTTCAAGAGAAGATAAATTATAGGTCCAGAATTGAAGCGAGAAAAAAGAGACCAGGCTAAGTATCTACAGAACCCGAGAGAACAAATAAATCCACTCGGTCGTAATTCTCAATCTGCCCTCTTCACCAAAAACACCGGCAAATACAACCCCAGATAAGCATCAAATACCCGCATCCCTTCCTCAGCCATGCGCGGTGTGATCTCGTCATGCAACTGCACCGACCGCGCATACACGCGATCCCCCAGTTCCATGGCCAGCGCAAACACGTCTACATCGTCCGGCAGTGCGGGCAACTGGAAATGGCGGTCAAACACTTCAAGCATCAAGTGCCCCAGCTCAATATCGTGCTGGCGGTCGGCCTGGTTGATTTCGGTCAGGCCGTGCTGGGCAAGGATCAATTGGCGGGCGGCGGCGTCGGCGTTGTAGATGGCCAGCATGCGCAGTTCGACGATGCGTGACAGGTCGCGCCAGGTAGTGAGCTGGTCGTGATCGATGGGGGCCTGCAGCGACGCGCGAAAGGCGGCGTGGATGTCGGCGGTCAGTGCTTCAAGCAGTGCAGGGACGCTGGCGAAGAAGTGGTACACCGACGAGGGCGGAATGCCGGCGCGCTCGGCAACGCTGTAAATCGACAGGCTGGCCACTCCTTGTTCGGCAAGCAGCGTGCGCGCGGCGTCGAGAATCGAATCGATTCTGGCCTGGCTGCGTGCTTGAGGTTTGCGAGGCGTGGCGGCGCGTGTCATGGGCGTGGCTCTTGGTTGGGCTGCGGGCATTGTAAGGGATTCTGACGGGATGAATCGCTGTCGTCGCCAAACGATCATCGCTCCCACGCTGGAAGGGGAGCGCACCAAACAAAAACGCCGCAAGGCTCAAAGCCTGCGGCGTTTTGTGTTACTCGGCCTCAATCAGACCGTATGCAGATACCAGTTGTACTCGAGGTCGGAGATGGAGTGTTCGAACTCTTCCAGCTCGCTCTCCTTACAGGCCACGAAGATGTCGATGTATTTCGGGTCGATGTACTTGGCCATCACCGGGTTATCGTCCAGCTCGCGCAGTGCATCACGCAGGTTGTTCGGCAGGCTTTGTTCATGCTGCTCGTAGGAGTTGCCTTCTACCGGGGCGCCAGGCTCGACCTTGTTGACCAGGCCGTGGTGCACGCCCGCCAGGACCGAAGCCATCACCAGATACGGGTTGGCATCGGCACCGGCAACGCGGTGTTCGATACGTACCGCGTCGGCGGTGCCGGTCGGTACGCGAACGGCGACCGTACGGTTGTCCAGACCCCAGGTCGGCGAGTTGGGCACATAGAACTGCGCACCGAACCGGCGATACGAGTTGACGTTCGGGCACAGGAAAGCCATTTGTGCCGGCAGGGTCTCGAGCACACCGCCGATTGCATGACGCAATGCGGCGTTCTGCTCGGGATCCTCGCTGGTGAAAATGTTCTTGCCATCGCGATCCAGGATCGAGATGTGAACGTGCAGACCATTACCCGCCTGACCCGGATAGGGCTTGGCCATGAAGGTCGTGTCCATCTCGTGATCGTAGGCGATGTTCTTGATCAGGCGCTTGAGCAGTACGGCGTAATCGCACGCCTTGATCGCGTCGGCGACGTGGTGCAGGTTGACTTCGAACTGGGCCGGGGCGCTTTCCTTGACAATGGCGTCGGCAGGAATGCCTTGTTCCTTCGCACCTTCGAGGATGTCCTGAAGGCAGTCGACGTATTCGTCGAGGTCGTCGATCAGGTAGACCTGTGTCGAGTGCGGGCGTTTGCCGGAGATCGGCGAGCGGGGCGGTTGTGGGCGACCGTTCACGTTCTCCTGATCGATCAGGTAGAACTCCAGCTCGAACGCTGCGCAGATGGTCAGGCCCATTTCGTCGAATTTGGCGACGACCTGGCGCAATACCTCACGCGGGTCGGCGAAAAACGGGTCGCCTTCGAGTTCGTGCATGGTCATCAGCAACTGCGCGGTAGGGCGCTTTTGCCATGGCTCGTTGCACAGGGTGTCAGGGATGGGATAACAGATTCGGTCAGCATCACCGATGTCCAGGCCCAGGCCGGTGCTTTCCACCGTGGAGCCATTGATATCCAGAGCAAATAAAGAGGCAGGCAGGTTGATGCCCTTCTCGTAAACCTTATGGAGGCTGGTGCGTTCGATGCGTTTGCCACGCACCACACCATTCATATCTGCAATCAGAAGGTCAACGTACAGAACCTCAGGATGTTCCTTAAGGAACGCGTTCGCTTCGTTAAGCTGAACGGCACGCGGGGGTACCGACATGATGCAACACCTTTGTTGTTAAAAATATCAATCATCAATGATTGCGGATCTCAGTCAATCCGAAAGCCATGATGAAGTCAATAGAGCCTTTTTTTGCCCTAAAACTGCGCCATATGGCCTTTTTTGCCGCTATTTAGGGCGTTTTATTCCGTTTCTGACCGCTGTTAAATACGAGCTAGAGCGGCCTGTCTTCTATTTTTAACGGGTTGTTGTATAAAAAAATGAACGAGGCTAAGCTCGATCGCAACCCAGTAGAGCAACAATAGCGGGGGTCCTATGCTTCACCTTTCCCTGGTCGACACGCGACTATCAAGTCCGTACAGCGCTCATCATGCCTGTGATATCGGTGCTCGTGGTGGGTTGCCACACTTTGCGACACCCCTGAACGGCTATCGAAGCCAGTCTGCTCTACTCTCAGCGCTGGACATTACCACTATAACGGCGTCGTCAGTGTGACCGCTGCCGTCTGGAAATCCGGCCCCGCAGCTGTCACCTTACCCCTAATCGGCGTCTGCCGAAACGAGTTGTACATCATGACGCCGATGCGTCTGGAACGCCTGATCACGATCAGGACAATAAAACCCTGAGGTATTTATGAGTACCAACCTCGACCAGCTCACCGATTGGTTGAAAGAACACAAGATTACCGAAGTCGAATGCATGATGTCCGACCTCACCGGGATTACGCGCGGCAAGATCTCGCCGACCAACAAGTTCATCGCTGAAAAAGGCATGCGCCTGCCTGAAAGCGTGCTGTTGCAGACGGTGACCGGCGACTACGTAGAAGACGATATCTACTACGAGCTGCTGGACCCGGCAGACATCGACATGATCTGCCGTCCCGACCAGAACGCGGTGTATCTGGTGCCCTGGGCGGTCGAACCCACTGCGCAGGTGATTCACGACACCTACGACAAGCAGGGCAACCCCATCGAGCTGTCGCCGCGCAATGTGTTGAAGAAGGTCCTCAAGCTTTACGCCGATCAGGGCTGGCAGCCAATCGTGGCGCCGGAGATGGAGTTCTACCTGACCAAGCGTAGCGACGACCCGGACTATCCGCTACAGCCACCGATCGGGCGCTCCGGGCGACCGGAAACCGGTCGTCAGTCGTTCTCGATCGAAGCCGCCAACGAATTCGATCCGCTGTTCGAAGACGTCTATGACTGGTGCGAACTGCAGAATCTGGACCTGGACACGCTGATCCACGAAGACGGCACGGCGCAGATGGAAATCAACTTCCGTCACGGTGATGCCTTGTCGCTGGCCGACCAGATTCTGGTGTTCAAACGCACCATGCGCGAAGCCGCCCTCAAGCACGACGTCGCGGCAACCTTCATGGCCAAGCCGATGACCGGCGAGCCAGGCAGTGCGATGCACTTGCACCAGAGCATCATCGACATCGAGACCGGCAAGAATATCTTCTCCAATGAAGACGGGACCATGAGCGAGCTGTTTCTGAACCACGTCGGTGGTCTGCAGAAGTTCATCCCCGAGCTGTTGCCGCTGTTCGCACCCAACGTCAACTCGTTCCGGCGCTTTCTGCCCGACACTTCGGCGCCAGTGAACGTCGAGTGGGGCGAAGAGAATCGCACCGTCGGTCTGCGTGTGCCGGACGCCGTACCGCAGAACCGTCGCGTGGAAAACCGTTTGCCGGGTGCCGATGCCAACCCTTATCTGGCCATCGCCGCCAGTCTGCTGTGCGGCTTCATCGGCATGGTCGAAGGCATCAACCCGAGCGCACCGGTGGTCGGGCGGGGTTACGAGCGGCGTAATCTGCGTCTGCCGTTGACCATCGAAGACGCGCTGGAGCGTATGGAAAACAGCAAGACCATCGAAAAATACCTGGGCAAGAAATTCATCATCGGTTACGTCGCGGTCAAGCGCGCCGAGCATGAAAACTTCAAGCGCGTGATCAGTTCGTGGGAGCGGGAATTCCTGCTTTTCGCCGTCTGATCACGCAGAGCGCCGCTGCGATTGATGCGCGGCGCTCTGCCAACTGACCTGATCAAAGGAAGTGCTGCATGAGTGCCAACAACCCGCAAACCCTCGAATGGCAGGCCCTGAGCAGCGAGCATCACCTGGCACCGTTCAGCGACTACAAACAATTGAAAGAGAAAGGCCCGCGCATCATCACCCGTGCCGAAGGCGTTTATCTGTGGGACAGCGAGGGCCACAAGATCCTCGATGGCATGTCCGGCCTGTGGTGTGTGGCCATCGGTTATGGCCGCGAAGAACTGGCCGACGCAGCCAGCAAACAAATGCGCGAGCTGCCGTACTACAACCTGTTTTTCCAGACCGCCCACCCGCCCGTGCTGGAGTTGGCCAAGGCCATTTCCGAGATTGCACCGCAGGGCATGAACCATGTGTTCTTCACCGGTTCTGGCTCTGAAGGCAATGACACGATGCTGCGCATGGTTCGTCATTACTGGGCGCTGAAAGGCCAGCCGAACAAGAAAACCATCATCAGCCGCGTCAATGGCTACCACGGCTCCACCGTCGCCGGTGCCAGCCTGGGAGGCATGACGTACATGCACGAGCAGGGCGACCTGCCGATTCCGGGGGTGGTGCACATTCCCCAGCCATACTGGTTCGGCGAAGGCGGCGACATGACGCCGGACGAGTTCGGTATCTGGGCTGCCGAGCAACTGGAAAAGAAAATTCTCGAACTGGGCGTCGAGAACGTCGGTGCGTTCATTGCCGAGCCGATCCAGGGCGCGGGCGGTGTGATCGTCCCGCCCGATTCCTACTGGCCGAAGATCAAGGAAATCCTTTCCCGCTACGACATCCTGTTCGCCGCCGATGAGGTGATTTGTGGTTTCGGGCGTACCAGTGAGTGGTTCGGTAGCGATTTCTACGGCCTCAAGCCGGACATGATGACCATCGCCAAAGGCCTGACCTCCGGTTATGTACCGATGGGCGGCCTGATCGTGCGCGATGAAATCGTCGCGGTGCTCAATGAGGGCGGCGATTTCAATCATGGCTTTACCTACTCCGGGCACCCGGTGGCTGCGGCGGTGGCGCTGGAGAACATCCGTATCCTGCGCGAAGAAAAGATCGTCGAACGGGTCAGGTCGGAAACGGCACCGTATTTGCAAAAGCGTTTGCGTGAGTTGAGCGATCATCCGCTGGTGGGCGAAGTCCGGGGTGTCGGTTTGCTGGGGGCCATCGAGCTGGTGAAGAACAAGACCACCCGCGAGCGCTATACCGACAAGGGCGCGGGAATGATCTGTCGAACCTTCTGCTTCGACAATGGCCTGATCATGCGGGCTGTGGGCGATACCATGATCATTGCGCCACCGCTGGTGATCAGTTTTGCGCAAATCGATGAGCTGGTCGAGAAGGCGCGCAAATGCCTGGATCTGACGCTGGCGGTGTTGCAGGGCTGAAAACGCAAAAAAAGCGTCGATTCAAGCGCAATGTGCATTGTTTGAGGGGCTTCGGCTTGAAAGCCTGCCCAGGAAGTTGCCAGACTAATGGCTACACGCCGCTAACTGACGGTCAGTGATAAAAATACATTGGAGCTACGCATGAAAAAATTTGGCAAGACCCTTCTCGCGCTGTCCCTGATGGGCGTTGTGGCCACTGCTGCGCAGGCCGATGACAAAGTGCTGCACGTCTATAATTGGTCCGATTACATCGCGCCGGACACCGTTGCCAAATTCGAGAAAGAATCGGGCATCAAGGTGGTCTACGACGTTTTCGACAGCAACGAGACGCTTGAAGCCAAATTGCTTGCTGGCAAATCCGGCTATGACATCGTCGTGCCGTCCAACAACTTCCTGGCCAAGCAAATCAAGGCCGGCGTTTATCAGGAGCTGGACAAGTCCAAGCTGCCGAACTGGAAGAACCTCAACGAATCGCTGCTCAAGGCCGTGTCGGTCAGCGATCCGGACAACAAGCACGCATTCCCGTACATGTGGGGTTCGATCGGTATCGGCATCAACCCGGACAAGGTCAAGGCTGCGCTGGGCGCCGATGCGCCGGTCAATTCCTGGGACCTGCTGTTCAAGCCGGAGAACGCTGCCAAGCTGAAGTCGTGCGGCATCAGCTTCCTCGATTCTCCGACCGAAATGCTGCCGATTGCCTTGCATTACCTGGGCTACCCGACCGATTCTCAGGACAAGAAGCAGCTCGCCGAAGCTGAAGCGCTGTTCATGAAGATTCGTCCATCGATTGGCTATTTCCACTCGTCCAAGTACATCTCGGACCTGGCCAATGGCAACATCTGCGTCGCAGTCGGCTATTCGGGTGATATCTACCAGGCCAAATCCCGCGCTGCCGAAGCCGGTGGCAAGGTGAAGGTTGCCTACAACATTCCGAAAGAAGGCGCCGGCAGCTTCTATGACATGGTCGCCATTCCCAAGGATGCCGAAAACGTCGAGGGTGCCTACAAGTTCATGACCTTCCTGATGAAGCCGGAAATCATGGCCGAGATCACCAACGCCGTACGCTTCCCGAACGGTAACGCGGCGGCTACGGCGCTGGTCGACAAGGAAATCACCAGTGACCCTGGCGTTTATCCACCTGCCGACGTACAGGCCAAACTGTATGCAATCGCTGACCTGCCTGCAGCTACGCAGCGGATCATGACCCGCAGCTGGACCAAGATAAAATCAGGTAAATAAGCCTGTCATCAAACCTGTGGATGCTGCGTAGCCTCGGCCGCGCAGCAGCCAGCAGACAGGAATATTGCCTAAACCTTTGCTGGTTGGGCTCATAGACGGTAAGTTGCGCGCCGGTTTGGTTTTCCGGACGCCCTCCGGCGCTCAGGCCCCTCTGTTAAAAGGACTCATTCTTTGTCTATTTCTATTCTTTCCAAAGCCTTGCTGGCGGCTGCCGGGCTGACACTGTCGATCAGTGCCCAGGCTGAGTCCACCGTGCATATTTATAACTGGTCCGATTACATCGGCAAGACCACCCTGGCGGACTTCGAAGCCGCTACCGGCGTCAAGCCGATGTATGACGTGTTCGACTCCAACGAAACCCTGGAAGCCAAGCTGCTCGCCGGACGCACAGGTTATGACGTGGTGGTGCCGTCCAATCACTTCCTCGGCAAGCAGATCAAGGCCGGTGCGTTCCAGAAGCTCGACAAGTCGCTGCTGCCCAATTACAAGAATCTCGACCCGGCGCTGCTCAAGCGTCTGGAGAAGAACGATCCGGGTAACCAGTACGCCGTGCCGTACCTGTGGGGTACCAACGGCATCGGTTACAACGTCGAAAAGGTCAAGGCCGTGTTGGGCGTCGACAAGATCGACTCCTGGGCCGTGCTGTTTGAGCCGGAGAACATCAAGAAGCTCTCCAGCTGTGGCGTAGCGTTTCTCGACTCCGCCGATGAGATGTTGCCTGCGGTGCTCAACTACATGGGGCTGGACCCCAACAGCACCAAGGAAGCCGATTACAAGAAGGCCGAAGCCAAGCTGCTGGCGATTCGTCCTTACGTGACCTATTTCCACTCGTCCAAATACATCACCGACCTGGCTAACGGCGACATCTGCGTCGCCGCAGGTTTTTCGGGGGATGTGTTCCAGGCCAAATCCCGGGCTGAAGAAGCGGGCAAGGGCGTGAAGATCGCCTACAGCATCCCGAAAGAGGGCGGTAACCTGTGGTTCGACATGCTGGCGATCCCGGCGGACTCGAAAAACATCAAGGAAGCCAGTGCCTTCATCAACTACATGCTCGACCCCAAGGTGATCGCCAAGGTCAGCGATGAAGTCGGTTACGCCAACCCCAATCCCGCCTCCGGCGAGTTCATGGACCAGAGCATCCGTACCGATGAAGCGGTTTATCCGCCTCAGGAAGTGCTGGACCGCCTGTTCGTGAACAGCGAGTTGCCACCCAAGGTGCAACGTCTGATGACCCGCAGCTGGACCAAGGTCAAGTCGGGCAAATAAAAATCCAGCACCCGGCCATATGGGCCGGGTTGCCTACCTGTTGGGAGTTTCACCCATGGCAGTTGCCTCCGGCGCCTACAAGAAAGCCATCGAAGGCGGTCAGCAACCCAAAGAGGTGCTGGTCAGGATCGATCGGGTCACGAAGAAGTTCGACGAGACGGTCGCGGTGGACGATGTGTCCCTGCAGATCAACAAGGGCGAGATCTTCGCCCTGCTTGGCGGCTCTGGCTCCGGCAAATCGACACTGCTGCGCATGCTGGCCGGGTTCGAACGGCCAACCGAAGGCCGTATCTACCTCGACGGTGTCGACATCACCGACATGCCGCCGTACGAACGCCCGATCAACATGATGTTCCAGTCCTATGCGCTGTTCCCGCACATGACCGTGGCGGACAACATCGCCTTCGGCCTGAAGCAGGACAAGCTGGGCAAGCCGGAAATCGAAGCCCGCGTGGCGGAGATGCTCAAGCTGGTACAGATGACCCAGTACGCCAAGCGCAAGCCGCATCAGCTGTCCGGCGGTCAGCGTCAGCGTGTGGCCCTGGCCCGTTCGCTGGCCAAAAAGCCCAAGCTTTTGCTGCTCGACGAGCCGATGGGCGCGCTGGACAAGAAACTGCGTTCGCAGATGCAACTGGAACTGGTAGAGATCATCGAGCGCGTTGGCGTGACTTGTGTGATGGTGACTCACGATCAGGAAGAGGCCATGACCATGGCCGAGCGCATCGCGATCATGCACCTGGGCTGGATCGCGCAGATCGGCAGCCCGATCGACATCTACGAAACCCCGACCAGCCGTCTGGTCTGCGAATTCATCGGCAGCGTCAACCTGTTCGAAGGTGACGTGATCGAAGACATGGAAGCCCACGCGCTGATCCGCAGTCCCGAGCTGGAGCGCAATATCTATGTCGGCCACGGCGTCAGTACGTCGGTGGAAGACAAGCACATCACCTACGCCCTGCGCCCTGAGAAGCTGCTGATCACCACCGAGCAGCCAGGCTTCGAATACAACTGGTCGCGCGGCAAGGTCCACGACATCGCCTATCTGGGCGGTCATTCGGTGTTCTACGTCGAGCTGCCGGGCGGCAAACTGGTGCAGTCGTTCGTCGCCAACGCCGAGCGTCAGGGCGCACGGCCTACCTGGGGCGATGAAGTCTACGTGTGGTGGGAAGACGACAGCGGCGTGGTACTGCGCTCATGAAAATCCGCAAGATCAAGCGCGCGTTCGAGCGCATAAAGCCCAACGGGCGGCAGATGGTCATCGGCGTGCCGTTCCTCTGGCTGTTCCTGTTCTTTGCCCTGCCGTTTCTGATCGTGCTCAAGATCAGCTTCGCCGAGGCCGACGTCGCGATCCCGCCGTACACCGAAATCTTCAGCTACGCCGACGAAAAGCTGCAGATGGTCCTCAACTTCGCCAACTACACCTTGCTCAGTGGCGATGACCTGTACGTTTCGGCCTATCTGGGCTCGCTGAAGATGGCCTTCATCAGCACCTTGCTGTGCCTGCTGATCGGCTATCCGATGGCCTATGCCATCGCCAGCGCGCGCAAGGACCTGCAAACCGTGCTGTTGCTGCTGATCATGATGCCGACCTGGACGGCGATCCTGATCCGCGTCTACGCCTGGATGGGCATCCTCAGCAACAACGGGCTGCTCAATGCATTCCTGATGTGGCTCGGGCTGATCGACGCGCCGTTGCAGATCCTCAACACCAACCTGGCGGTGTACATCGGCGTGGTCTATTCCTACCTGCCGTTCATGATCCTGCCGCTGTACGCCAACCTTGTGAAGCACGACACCAGCCTGCTGGAAGCCGCGTCCGACCTGGGTTCGAGCACCTTCAACAGTTTCTGGAAAATCACCGTACCGCTGTCCAAGAACGGTGTGATCGCCGGCTGCATGCTGGTATTCATTCCGGTGGTCGGCGAGTTCGTGATTCCCGAGCTGCTCGGCGGCCCGGAAACCCTGATGATCGGCCGCGTGCTGTGGCAGGAATTCTTCAACAACCGTGACTGGCCGGTGGCTTCGGCGCTGGCGGTCATCATGCTGCTGGTGCTGATCGTGCCCATTATCCTGTTCAACCGCAGTCAGGCCAAAGAACTGGAGGGCAAGGCATGAACCGCTTTCGATTCTCGAACCTGATGCTGGTTCTGGGTTTGCTGTTCATCTATGCGCCGATGGTGATTCTGGTCATCTACTCGTTCAACGCCTCGCAGCTGGTGACGGTCTGGGGCGGCTGGTCGGTGAAGTGGTACGTCGGCCTGCTGGACAACTCGCAACTGATGGGCTCGGTGATGCGCTCGTTGGAAATCGCCTGCTACACCGCCGTTGCTGCGGTGGCGCTGGGAACGATGGCTGCGTTTGTGCTGACCCGCATCAGCCGCTTCAAGGGCCGCAC
Organism: Pseudomonas sp. NFACC10-1; assembly: GCF_900119195.1. Lineage (NCBI taxonomy): Bacteria > Pseudomonadati > Pseudomonadota > Gammaproteobacteria > Pseudomonadales > Pseudomonadaceae > Pseudomonas > Pseudomonas sp. NFACC10-1. The sequence goes on from NZ_FPJB01000011.1 coordinate 119,573, forward strand.
GTTCTTTGGCGGGCTGGTTACAGCTCCCCTGGTCATGCCGGAAGTGATCACCGGTCTGTCGCTGTTGCTGCTATTCGTGGCCATGGCGCAATTGATCGGCTGGCCGCAGGAACGAGGCATCATGACCATCTGGATCGCGCACACGACGTTCTGTGCGGCCTATGTGGCGGTGGTGGTGTCGGCGCGCCTGCGTGAGCTGGACCTGTCGATCGAAGAGGCTGCAATGGACCTGGGTGCCCGTCCGTGGAAAGTGTTCTTGCTGATCACCATCCCGATGATCGCGCCATCGCTGGCAGCCGGGGGCATGATGTCCTTCGCGCTGTCGCTGGACGACCTGGTGCTCGCCAGCTTCGTCTCCGGGCCCGGCTCGACGACCTTGCCGATGGAAGTGTTCTCTGCCGTGCGTCTGGGCGTGAAGCCTGAAATCAACGCCGTGGCGAGCCTGATCCTGCTGGCCGTGTCACTGGCAACCTTTCTGGTCTGGTTCTTCACCCGCCGCGCCGAAAACAACCGCAAGCGTGCGATCCAGCAGGCTATCGAGGAAAGCGCGGCAGATGCCTGGAAGCAGCCTGATCCGAGGCGTGCTCCGGCGGCCTGAAAACCTGATCGTGCCGGGAGGGCGTGGGAGCGAGCTTGCTCGCGAACTGCCAGGTACCGGCAGCAACTAGCTATCTCGGTTTATCGCTCCCACGCTCCAGCGTGGGAGCGCAGCTCTGGACGCTCTGCGTCCGATCTCGATAGCGCGGTGCTACGCAGACTTGTGACGCGGAGCGTCACGAAAGGCATGCCAACGCAGAGCATTGGCACGATAGTCAAATCCGGTTGTGCCTGATGTACCGTACGTGAAGGTTTCACTGTCGGTGCCCGACAGTTTGCGAGCAAGCTCGCTCCCACGCCCTCCGGGCAGAAGCCCCGTTTCCGGACTCGGCGCAAAGCGTGTCGCTAGGCCCCCGGCACCAGCCGCAAAACCCCTTCCGTATGCTCGGCCACGTCCTTCTCGCTGAAGCGCTGCGGCAGGTACTCGCCGTTCACGAAAGCCTTGGCCTGATCCGAGTAGTGCTTGTCGAACGGCACGCCGCTTTGTCCCACCGGATTTATCCCCAGGCTGTGCGCCGGGTCGGCGAAGTCGATCAGGCGGCGGGTCGAGGGGCCGTAACCGACTGGCCACGGGGCAGGACGGATGCTCGATGACAGGTTGTTCGGCACCTCATGCGTGCCCGGCGCGGCATACGGGCCGACGTTAAAGATCATGTCCAGCGGCTTCTGCGAACCCAGCGGGTGGCCTTGAGTCAAGGTATGCGCCTTGCCCCACACCCATTCATCCGGGTTGGTGCCATACAGCGACCTCAAGTGCGAAACAGTGGCGCGCCAGGCCACCTTGACGGTGTTGGCACGGCTTTCTTCGTGGGGTGAATTGCGATTGTTCCACCACGGGGAGTCGGCATCGGTGGCCAGGCGCGGCAGCGCGGCGTCCAGGACGCGGGTCGACAGCAGTGTTTCAAACATCGCGTCGCCCAGTTCGTCGTGAAAGGTCTCTTCGGTCAGGTCGAACAGGAACTGATTGAACAGTGTGGCACCCACCGAATTGACCGGGTAATCACCTTTCCAACTGGCCAGTCGCTCCACGAGTGCCAGTTCGTCCGGGTCGCTGACAGCGCTGCGCAGTACCGGAATCAATGGCCTGAGAATGCTCGGTGCATAGTCGGTCTGCGTGCCCAGTTGCAGCGCCTTGCTGGCGGCCAAGTCCCATTTGATGCTGGAGTCACTGAGTTGCCGGTTCAGCGCCTGGCCGCGTTCGGCCGGGTTGTAGTAGCCGGGAATCGGCATGCCGTTCGGCGACTGTGGCTGGAAGTTGGCCGACACGATGTAGCCACTCGCCGGGTTTTCTTCGTGCGGGTTGGCGCTGAACGGGTAAAAGCCGAGCTTATCGGCCTGTGCCGTGCTGCCGTCCAGAATGAAACTGGGGTTGACGCCCTGCGGACGGATCGGCAGTTGCGCCGCCGCCCACCAGCCGATATCGCCTTTGGCGTTGGCCCAGACGATATTGAGGCCCGGCGACTGAATCTTCTCGGCCGCGCTACGCATCTTGTCCAGCGTATCGGCGCGGTTGGTCTCATAGAAACCGTCCAGCACCGGGTTGGCGGATGCCAGAAACGACCACCACATCGCGATTGGCGTCTGGCCGGCGTTCTTGCCCATCACGTTGTTGACGATCGGTCCGTGCGGCGATTCGAGCAGCGTCAGTGTGACCGGGGCCTGGCCCTTGACGGTGATTTGCTGCTCGGTGCGTTTCATGTCCACCCATTGCCCGTGGTACCAGACCTGATTCGGGTTGTCCGGGTTGGTCTTCTCGGCGATCAGATCCACGTCGTCGTTCTGAAACATGGTCAGGCTCCAGCCGAAATCCATGTTATGGCCCAGCAGCGCGAACGGGTTGAGCGCCGGAAAGTGCCCGTACAGTTCGAAACCCGGTGCCGATAGCTGCGCTTCGTACCATATCGAAGGCACCGAGAAGCGGATGTGCGGGTCGCCCGCGAGAATCGGCTTGCCGCTTTGCGTGCGGCTGCCGGAAATCACCCAGGCGTTGCTACCCTCGAATTGCGGCAGGCCAGCATCTTCAAGCGTCTTGTGACTCAACTGCGCCAGTTGATTCAGACCCTTCCAGTCGGCGTCGGCCAGTGCCGGTTTCGAGTCGAGCATGCCGTCCGGGTGCCAGTCCAGGTCGAAGACTTTCAAGTACTCCGGGCCGAGCTGGTCGCGGACGTAGGTCAGCAGTGGCTCGGTTCTGAACGCCGCAGCAAAACTGTAAGCCAGATAGCCGGCGATGCTGACCGTGTCTTCTGTGGTGAACGGTCGTCTGGGAATGCCCAGCGCGTCGAACTCCATCGGCCTTGCGTGGGTATCCTGATACTGGTTGATGCCGTCGATGTAGGCTTCCAGCGCTTTCCAGGTGGGGGTGTTCTTGTCCTGGTGTGCGACATACGCATCCGCATGTTCACGAATGCGCAGGCTGCGAAACAGCTTGTCGGTCTCGAGCAGATTCGGCCCCAGTACTTCTGCCAGCTCACCGCGTGCCAGGCGACGCAGCATTTCCATCTGGAACAGCCGGTCCTGAGCATGGGCATAGCCGAGCGCGCGGTAAAGGTCGGCTTCGTTCTCGGCGCGGATGTGCGGCACGCCACGCTCGTCGTAGCGCAGGGTGACGGGGGCCTGAAGACGGCTCATGGCGATCTCGCCGTCACGTACCGGCAGTTTGCTATTTACGTACCAGCCCGCGCCACCCGCAAGCAGGGCGAAGATGATGGCTAGAATGAAGAGGCTGCGTTTCATCCGGTTTCTCTGTAAATGGCGTAGGCGGGAATTAAGACTATCGTTGTGACGCGGTTGATTCGATGAAACCCGATACAAGAGCCCGTTCGAAACGGCTTCAGGGCGAATTCGGGCAGGTGAGCTCGCGAGCATCGCCCAATGTGCAGACAGCAATGTGCACGTTCAATGACAGATGTCTGCGATTACAGCCGCTTAGCTTGCCATGCCGGGGCAGACAGAAGAATATCGTTACACAACTTTACGAGTCATTTGTTGAAATCTGGAAACCACATGTCCGTCACGTTCGACCCCGATAACCTGCGTGCCAGCCTGCTGCCGCTGAGCGTTATTGATCCGCTTTCCATGGAGGGACTGGCCTATCAGCGCTTCTACGGTCTTGCCGGACTGTGTGGCGAAAACGTCATACGCAGCTGGCTGGGGCGCCTCGATGTGGCGGGCTATGAGGTGGTCGGGCAGGTCTGGCTGCCTGACAATCCGGTCGCCACGCTGTTTCTGTTTCACGGCTTCTATGACCACATGGGCCTGTACCGGCATGTGATCGAGTGGGCTCTGGAGCAAGGCTTTGCCGTGATCGCCTGCGACCTGCCGGGGCATGGTCTGTCGAGCGGCAGTCGCGCCTGTATCAATGACTTCGCCGAATACCAACTGGTGTTGCAACGCCTGCTGCTCGAAGCCGAAGGCCTTGGCCTGCCACATCCCTGGCACCTGTGCGGACAAAGCATGGGCGGTGCCATCGTGACGGATCACCTGCTTCATCAGGGGGCAGACTCGCCCGCGCAGGGTGAGGTGATCCTGCTGGCACCGCTGGTCAGGCCGCGTGCCTGGGGCTGGTCGCGTCTGAGTTATCACCTGCTCAAACCGTTCGTGAAGGGCATTGCCCGCCGTTTCACCGAAAACTCCAATGCACCCGCGTTCCTGCCTTTTCTGATGGCCGATCCGTTACAGCCGCTGCGACTGCCCACGGCCTGGGTCGGCGCGCTGGCGCAATGGATCGTGCGTGTCGAAAGCGCGCCGCGCAGCCTGCGCAGCCCGCTGATCATCCAGGGTGAGGCGGACATGACGGTCGACTGGTCGCACAATCTGGCGATTCTGAAAGACAAATTCAGCCAACCGCAGATTCTGATGCTCGGGCATGCCCGGCATCATCTGGCCAACGAAACGCCAGAGCTGCGGGCTCGGTACTTTGATTTTCTGAAAGGGCGACTTCGTTAGACTTTTTCAGCCTTGCCGGCCTGCAGCGCCTTGACCTGTCGGCGCAGGCGATAGTTTTCAAGGGCCAGTACGACGAGCATCAGCGCCCCAAACACGGCAAAGGCGTCCTTCCCCAGAGAACTCCAGAACAGCCAGGAGAAAAAGGCCATTACGATACCGGTGGCGAGCAAAGCCAATGAGTCTTTCATACGCTGGTGTCCATTCCTTTGACCTCAGGCGCTTGAAGGCCTGAACGGTTTTTACTGTCCGGGATTCAGGCTCGACGCACTCTGTCCGACCGCCAGACCGGCACGAATCGCGGCAAGAGCGGCCTGGTAATAGGCTTTGCCTTCCGGCGACTCGGCGAAGGTCGAGAATTCTTCGAGCTCAGGGTCCGACAGGTCGCGATAGACGTATAGCAGCGTGTTGTTCAGGTCAGCACTCATCTGCGCCATCAGGCGCTCGCGCTGGCCTTCGAGCATGCCCTGCGCCTGTCCTCCGCCCAGCAGGCCGGGGATCATCTGGCTCAGGCTGTCGGCGGCAACGCCTGCGATGGCAAGACTGACTTCCGCGCCGGCCTCTCTGGCAGGCAGTGCCTGGGCCAGATGGCCGATCAACAACTGACGCGTCGCGTCTGCTTCGATATGCGGCAGCCCCTGGGCATGTTTGGCCAACTGATCGGCGCGGGTGGCGGTCAGCTCGGCATTGACGATCTTGCGGCCCAGCGGTGACTGGAAAAACTGCAGTGACGGGGCAGGGTCCTTGAGGCTTTCACGCAGGCGCTTCGACGCGCGCTGGTCCATGGCCTGGGGGGCGAAACGTTGATTGCTGTTGTTGACCAGCGCTTGATAAACCGCAGGCGGCAGGTTGTTGCTGTAACGCTGTTGGGCAGCCTTGAGGGCATCGTTGAAATGCGCGCGCTGTTCCGGCCAGCCTGCAGACTTGTACAACTGATCGTAGCTGTCTGCCCAGGCAGGTGAGGTGCAGAACATCAACAGCAAAACAAACAAACGACGCATTGGGGACTCCTGTCGGCAGGCCGCTATTCTCCCGGTGTTAGCGTGGATTTGTCGAGTTATGAGTGCCTTCGGTGAATGAAATCTCATGCGTTTGATACCGCATGTATAAGCCTCTGTCCGATTTCAGGGCTTATGGATACTATGCACGCCATGCGCATACCCTCTGACCACCCACTGCTGTTACGAATCGTCGACGATCTGGCCGCCAACGGCTGGTCGCAGCAGAATATTTTCCTGCCCGAAGCTCTGACTCTGGAACTTGAGCAAGAGTGCCGCAAACGTGCAGCCGAAGGCGAGCTCGAGCCTGCCGCGATTGGCAAGGGAACCGCGCTGGAAATACGCGAGGGTATTCGTGGCGACCGCATTCAGTGGCTCGAGCCGGGGCAGGTGCAGTGCTGCGACCACTATCTTGAGCTGATGGACAGTTTGCGTCAGGCGCTCAATCGCGGCCTTTTCCTCGGCCTGGAAGATTACGAAAGCCATTTTGCGCTGTATCCGCCGGGTGCCCGCTACCTCAGGCATGTGGACCGATTCCGCGATGACGACAGGCGCATGGTGTCGGCGGTGCTCTACCTCAACAACGCCTGGCTGCCCGAGCACGGCGGTCAGTTGCGCATGTACCTCAAGGACGAAGTGGCTTACGACGTTCAGCCTACGGGCGGCTGTCTGGTGGTCTTTCTGTCCGGCGAAATTCCCCATGAAGTCATGCCCGCCAGTCGTGATCGTCTGTCACTGACGGGGTGGTTCAGACGCCGGGGCAACGAGCTGTTCCAGTGACCTGCGGGCTGCGTTCATGAAAACAGTTTCATCAACGCAATGAGCCATTGGGCCTGACTGCGGTCTATCGTGAGCACTCCTGAACCGACGGATTCGTCGTGTGAGGGTCGACTTACGTCAACTGCAGCCGGAGCAATCATGAAATCCTTATTTTCTGGAACGATGGTCGCCGGACTGTTGCTCAGCGCATCCATGCTGGCCAGCGCCGCCGATATACCCCGCACCGCAGCCCCTGAAGGCGCCGAGGTGTACATCATCTCGCCCAAGGACGGTGAAACGGTCACCTCACCGTTCAAGGTGCAATTCGGCCTCAAGGGTATGGGCGTCGCGCCTGCGGGTGTCGATGTGCCCGAGACCGGTCACCATCACCTGCTGATCGACGTGAAGGACCAGCCGGCGATGAATGCACCCCTGCCGGTCAGCGATAACATCCGCCACTTCGGCAAGGGCCAGACCGAAACCGAAATCAACCTGCCGCCGGGCCAGCACACTCTGCAATTGCTGATGGGCGACAAAGGCCACATGCCGCTGAACCCTTCGGTCGAGTCGAAGAAGATCACCATCAATGTGAAGTAGGGCTGTCAGTGCTTGTGTGACGCAGAGCGTCACGAACGGCATTCCCACGCTGGAGCGTGAGGAACGATCGGTGTCCGGAAGAACACTGATCGTGCCCATGCTCCGCGTGGGTATGCAGTTCCGGACGCTCTGCGTCCTGTCTTGAGTGGGGCGGTGTAGCGCGGGGAATTACAGGATGCGTGCCCACACGGGGTGGGCACGGCGCTCGGATCAGAACAAAACGCGGCTGCGGATGGTGCCTTTGATCTGTTGCAGCTTGGCCTGGGCAAGGTCGGAGTATTCGGCGTCGACGTCGATGACCACGTAGCCGACTTTCTCGTTGGTCTGCAGGAACTGACCGGAGATATTGATACCGTTTTCGGCGAAGACCTTGTTGATCTCGCTGAGCACGCCCGGGATGTTTTCGTGGATGTGCAGCAGGCGGTGCTTGCCCGGGTGCGCAGGCAGGGCCACTTCCGGGAAGTTGACCGAGGACACCGACGTACCGTTGTCGCTGTACTTGACCAGCTTTTCCGCCACCTCGAGACCGATGTTGGCCTGCGCTTCGGCTGTGGAACCACCGATGTGCGGCGTCAGGATCACGTTGTCCAGACCGCGCAGCGGGCTTTCGAAGATGTCGTCGTTCGAGCGCGGCTCGACCGGGAACACGTCGATGGCGGCGCCGATCAGGTGCTTGTCCTTGATAGCGTCAGCCAGTGCGTCCAGCTCGACCACCGTGCCACGCGCGGCGTTGATCAGGATGCTGCCCTTCTTCATCGCGCGGATTTCTTTTTCGCCGATCATCCACTGGGTTTCCGAGGTTTCCGGAACGTGCAGGGTGACGATATCGGACATGCCCAGCAGCTCGTTCAGGCTCGACACCTGAGTGGCGTTGCCCAGCGGCAGTTTGGTCAGCGTGTCGTAGAAGTACACCTGCATGCCCAGACCTTCAGCCAGCACCGACAGCTGCGTACCGATCGAGCCGTAACCGATGATGCCCAGCTTCTTGCCACGGATCTCGAAGGAGTTGGCCGCGCTCTTGATCCAGCCGCCACGGTGGCAGGAAGCGTTCTTCTCGGGGATACCGCGCAGCAGCAGGATGGCTTCGGCCAATACCAGTTCGGCGACCGAACGGGTATTGGAGTAGGGCGCATTGAACACTGCGATACCGCGCTCGCGCGCCGCGTTCAGGTCAACCTGGTTGGTGCCGATGCAGAAGCAGCCGACCGCAACCAGTTTCTTGGCGCAATCGAACAGCTCTTCGGTCAACTGAGTACGGGAGCGGATACCAATGAAATGGGCGTCGGCGATCTTTTCTTTCAGTTCGGCTTCCGGCAGAGACTTGGTGTGGTACTCGATGCTGGTGTAACCGGCTGCCTTGAGGACGTCGACAGCGGATTGGTGGACGCCTTCGAGAAGAAGGAACTTGATCTTGCTCTTGTCGAGGGAAGTCTTGCTCATCTGCGTAAACCTGTGTCCCGAAGAAAATTGGCAGGGGGTGGCCGGATCGGCTCTGGGCACGACTCGCGGGGGGCGTATGCTAGCATATGAGCCCCGCGAAACCTCATCCCGAACGTGAACCGTTCTCAGGATGCCCATGAATCGTTCGAGAGTTGATTCAATGACCGATCGCGTTTTGATTGATGAGCTGCAGACCCTGGTTGACCCCGGCAAGGTACTCACCGATGCCGGTTCTCTGGAAACTTACGGCAAGGACTGGACCAAGCAGTTCACTCCTGCGCCACTGGCCATCGTATTCCCCAAGACCACCGAACAGGTGCAGGCCATCGTACGCTGGGCCAATGAGCGGCTCGTGGCGCTGGTGCCTTCGGGTGGACGCACCGGGCTTTCGGCGGCCGCGGTGGCTGCCAACGGTGAAGTGGTCGTCTCGTTCGATTACATGAACCAGGTGCTGGATCTGAATCTCACCGACCGCACGGCGGTCTGTCAGCCTGGCGTGATCACCCGGCAATTACAGGCGCTGGCTGAAGAGAGCGGCCTTTATTATCCGGTCGACTTCGCTTCTTCGGGCTCCAGCCAGATCGGCGGCAATATCGGCACCAATGCGGGCGGTATCAAGGTCATTCGCTACGGCATGACGCGCAATTGGGTCGCCGGCCTCAAGGTGGTCACCGGCAAGGGCGACCTGCTGGAGCTGAACAAGGACCTGATCAAGAACGCTACCGGCTACGATTTGCGCCAGTTGTTCATCGGTGCCGAAGGTACGCTGGGCTTTGTCGTCGAAGCGACCATGCGCCTCGACCGTGCGCCGAAGAACCTCACCGCGATGGTGCTGGGCACCTCGGACTTCAACTCGATCATGCCGGTGCTGCATGCCTTTCACGGCAAGCTCGACCTGACCGCCTTCGAATTCTTCTCGGACAAATCCTTTGCCCGGGTCATGGCGCGCGGTGATGTGCCGTCGCCTTTCGACACGCCATGCCCGTTCTACGTGTTGCTGGAGTTCGAAGCGACCACCGACGACCTGGCCGATCAGGCCCTGGCGACCTTCGAGCACTGCGTCGAGCAGGGTTGGGTGCTGGACGGCGTGATGAGCCAGAGCGAACAGCAATTACGCAACCTGTGGAAGCTGCGCGAGTACATCTCCGAAACCATCTCGCACTTCACACCGTACAAAAACGATATCTCGGTCACTGTCTCGAAAGTGCCGGAGTTTCTGGCTGAAATCGACGCGATCGTTGCCGAACACTACCCAGACTTCGAAGTGCTCTGGTACGGCCACATTGGCGACGGCAACCTGCACCTGAACATCCTGAAGCCCGAGGGCCTCGACAAGGACGAGTTCTTCGTCAAATGTGCCCGGGTCAACAAGTGGGTATTCGAGACCGTCGAAAAGTACAACGGCTCGATTTCGGCCGAGCATGGCGTCGGGATGACCAAACGTGACTATTTAACGTACAGTCGCTCGCCGGTCGAAATCGAATACATGAAGGCGTTGAAAGCGGTGTTCGATCCCAACGGGATCATGAATCCCGGCAAAATCTTCGCCGTTTGATCCGTCGCAACCATTTGATCCGTCGCAACAATAAGCAGGCTGCCTCTTACAGCCTCAGGAGACGTCATGAGCTACCAGCACAAATATGTCGATGGCACCAACATTCACTTCCCGCTGGGTAAAGTGGTCTGTATCGGGCGTAACTACGCCGAACACGCCAAGGAACTGGGCAACGCGGTGCCTACCGAGCCGCTGCTGTTCATGAAACCCGGCAGCGCGGTGGTTGCGCTGGAGGGTGGCTTCACTATCCCGGCAGACCGCGGTTCGGTGCATTACGAAGCCGAGATCGTGGTGTTGATCGGCAAGCCCCTGAGCAAGAATCCTTCGCGCGAAGAAGTGCTGGACGCGATCAGCGGCTTTGCGCCCGGCCTGGACCTGACGTTGCGTGATGTCCAGTCGCGTCTGCGTGAGAAAGGCCTGCCGTGGGAGCTGGCCAAGTGTTTCGACGGCGCTGCGGTGATTCCGCCGTTCGTGCCCGCCGAGACCTTCCCTGATCTGGAGGACATCGGTATCCGCCTGACCCTCAATGGCAAGGTGGTTCAAGACGGCAACAGCAACATGATGCTCAACCCGATCGTGCCGATGATCCAGCACATGGCAGCCAACTTCTCGCTGCAGGCCGGCGACCTGATCATGACCGGCACGCCTGCCGGTGTCGGGCCGTTCGAAGCCGGCGACCAGATCGCGCTGGAACTGGTCGGGCAGACGCCGTTCGAGAGCGTCGTCAGGTAATCCGACAGCATCTTCAAGCTGCACCCAAAGCCACGCGGGATCACTCCCGGGTGGCTTTTGTCTGTGGAGTGACTGATAGTTCCGCCGATTTTGCGTTTTTTTCACACCTGTTCTGGATAATCCGGCCGTCCCTGCAAGGGCACCACGTCGTCATGAAGTCTCATTTGCTCAGGAACACATGAATGGCCAGTACTGCCGCAACGCCGCCTCGTAACAAAAAACGCTTCGCTTACTTACGCAACATGCGCTGGTACTCGTGGTTGTTGGTGGTTGCCTTGCTGGGCTATGGGCTGGCCTTCATCATGCATTGGGATGATCGCGCGCTGCTCTGGTTTCAGGAGCGGTTCGAGAGCAAGGCAGGTCGTCACGCCAGTATCTGGCTGCCGGACTACCATGTGGATATCGACGCAAAGGTGCTGCCGGGCATGGAAAAGGACGAGGCGTCCGACCTGTCCTATAACCCGGTCACCAAAACGCTGTTTGCGGTCATGGGCAAAAATGCGTTTCTGGTGGAGTTGACGCTCACGGGCGATGTACTGCGCAAGATCCCGCTGGTGGGCTGGAGCAATCCGGAAGGTGTCGCCGTCATGAACGATGGCCTGATTGCGATCACTGATGAGCGCCAACACAAGTTGACCATCGTTAAAGTGAACGCCGACACCACCACCCTGAACATCGCGGATTTCCCCCAGTACGAACTGGGCAAGTCTGCCAACCAGAACAAGGGCTTCGAAGGTATCGCCTGGGACCCACAGCGTCAGCAGCTGATACTGGGCGAGGAGCGACCTCCCGCGCTGTACACCTGGAAAAGTGATGGCAGTGACGTGCTGAAAGGCGACAAGCAACCGCTGTCTAGTCGCTCGCTGGACATGCGCAATCTGTCGTCATTGAGCATCGACCCCCGCACCGGCCACATGCTCGCGCTGTCTGCCGATTCGCACTTGTTGCTGGAAGTCGACGAGCAAGGCGAGCAGGTAAGCTTCATGACCCTGCTGGGCGGCATGAACGGTTTGAAGGACACAATTCCGCGCGCAGAAGGCGTGGCCCTTGATGAGGCCGGTACGCTGTACATGGTCAGCGAACCGAACCTGTTCTATTCGTTTCACCGGGCGCTTCACAAGCACTGAGCCAGGACGGCAACTACACAGGTCGCCGATACACATTCGGCAAAAATATAGCACCATGCCATTAAGCTTGCTTTCAGGATGGCATGGTATCAATCCCGTCCGCTCAATCTGCCCGAGTCACCCTTCATGCGTCGCTCTACTCGCTCTTTAGTCCTGCTTCTGGCCCTTGTACCCCTGATCGTTGTGTTCGTGATCGCCAATCAGCGATACCGCTATGTTGAAAGTGCCCTGTTCGACTGGCAGGTGTTCTGGCAGTCCGACTCGCTTCAGTCCATTGGCCTGGATCAGTACCGCGTCGTCACCGAAGCACAGGTGATCGACGGGCTGCAGGATGATGTCTCGGGCCTGAGCTACGACCCGGACCGCAAGAGCCTGTTTACGGTGACCAACCAGAACCCCGAACTGGTCGAGCTGGGCCTGGACGGTCGTGTGCTGCGGCGCATTCCGCTGGTCGGGTTCGGTGATGCCGAGGCTGTCGAATACATCAGCCCGGGCACTTATGTGATCAGCGATGAGCGCCGGCTCCGGCTGATTCAGATTCACGTCGATGACAACACCAAAAGTCTGGACGCCGCCCAGGCAGAACAATTGACGCTGGGCATCACCGCCAGTGGCAACAAGGGCTATGAAGGGCTGGCCTATGATTCGGTCGGCAAGCGCCTGTTTGTCGCCCGCGAGCGTGATCCGGTGCAGATCATCGAAGTGCGCGGCTTTCCCAGGACCAACTCCGAGGCTCCCGGCAATCTGCAGGTCATCTCCAACAGCAAGCGCGACGGCCGACTGTCGGTTCGTGACCTCTCCAGCCTGCAATTCGATGAAACCAGCGGCCATTTGCTGGCGTTGTCCGATGAGTCGAAGCGCATTCTTGAACTCGACACCAGCGGTCATCCGATTGGCAGCGGCTCGTTGGCAAAAGGGGCGATGGGGCTGAGCAAGGACGTGCCGCAGGCTGAAGGGATGGCTATGGACGCAGAGGGCGCGTTGTATCTGGTGAGCGAGCCGAACCTGTTTTACGTGTTCCGCAAGCCTTGAGCCTGTGAGGGTCATGCCCACCTTGCGTGGGCACGACCGGTTTTATCAGCGCGTCAGGGTTTTCACGCCTTCGGTGGTGCCCAGCAGCAACAGGTCGGCCGGACGGGCGGCGAACAGGCCATTGGTGACCACGCCGACGATGGCGTTGATCTGAGCTTCCAGTTCCACCGGATTGGTGATGCTCATGTTGTGCACATCAATGATGATATTGCCGTTGTCGGTTAGAACACCTTCGCGATAAACCGGGTCGCCGCCCAGTTTCACCAGTTGTCGCGCAACGTGGCTGCGGGCCATCGGAATGACTTCGACCGGCAGCGGGAACGCGCCCAGTACCGGCACCAGCTTGCTGCCGTCGGCGATGCAGATGAAGGTCTTGGCCACGGCCGCGACGATTTTCTCGCGAGTCAGTGCCGCGCCGCCGCCCTTGATCAGGTTCAGGTGCTCGTCGCTTTCGTCGGCTCCGTCGACATAGAACTCCAGGTCGCTGACCGTGTTCAGCTCGTAGACCGGAATGCCATGCGCCTTCAGGCGCGCCGCAGTGGCTTGCGAGCTGGCGACGGCGCCGTCAAAGGCGGCCTTGTGCTTTGCCAGTGCGTCGATGAAGCAATTGGCTGTGGAGCCGGTGCCGACGCCCACAATGCTTTTGTCATCGAGCTTCGGAAGGATGAAGTCGACAGCTGCCTGAGCGACTGCCTGTTTGAGTTGATCCTGGGTCATGCGGGCTCCACGGTGCCTGATGTAGGTAGAAGAGGGGGATGCAAAAAGGCCCGCATTATAGCGGCGACTGCGCCGCAAAGCCCTGTCATTCGTATGGTCGTCTTTCGGTGTGCAGAGTAGACTTCCCGACCTTGCCCGCTTCGTCAGTGATGCCACCCCGATGCTTGAACAGTACGTCAAGAAAATCCTCACCTCCCGCGTCTACGACGTTGCCATCGAAACGCCGCTGCAAGGCGCTCGCCAGCTGTCCGAACGGCTGGGCAATCAGGTGCTGCTCAAGCGCGAAGACCTGCAGCCGGTGTTCTCGTTCAAGATTCGCGGCGCGTACAACAAGCTCGCGCAATTGCCCGCAGAGCAGACTGCACGGGGCGTGGTGACGGCATCGGCGGGTAATCATGCCCAGGGCCTGGCGCTGGCGGCACGCGAGTTGGGGATCAAAGCGACCATCGTCATGCCGCGCACCACGCCGGAGATCAAGGTCGAAGGTGTGCGCTCGCGGGGTGCCACCGTGGTGCTGCACGGCGATTCCTTCCCGGAAGCGCTGGCCTACTCGCTGAAGCTGGTCGATGAGCAGGGCTTCGTCTACATCCATCCGTATGACGACCCCGACACCATCGCCGGGCAAGGCACTGTGGCGATGGAGATTCTTCGTCAGCAACCGGGCCAGCTGGATGCGATCTTTGTTCCGGTCGGGGGCGGCGGTCTGATTGCCGGTATCGCGGCGTATGTGAAATACCTGCGCCCGGAGATCAGGGTGATCGGCGTCGAGCCGGACGACTCCAACTGCCTGCAAGCGGCGATGGCCGCCGGGGAGCGCGTGGTGCTGAGCCAGGTCGGACTGTTTGCCGATGGCGTGGCAGTGGCGCAGATCGGCCACCACACCTTCGAAGTGTGCCGCCATTATGTCGATGAAGTGATCACCGTCAGCACCGACGAGATCTGCGCGGCGATCAAGGACATCTACGACGACACCCGTTCGATCACCGAGCCCTCCGGCGCGCTGGGCGTGGCCGGGATCAAGAAATATGTCGAGCAGCGCGGCGTCAGCGGCCAGACGCTGGTGGCGATTGATTCAGGGGCCAACGTCAACTTCGACCGCTTGCGTCACGTGGCCGAGCGCGCCGAACTGGGCGAAGGCCGCGAGGCGATCATTGCGGTGACCATCCCCGAACAACCGGGCAGCTTCAAGGCGTTCTGCGAGGCCATCGGCAAACGGCAG
>NZ_FPJB01000001.1:0-359555 GCF_900119195.1 Pseudomonas sp. NFACC10-1
CTGCCGTTTGCCGATGGCCTCGCAGAACGCCTTGAAGCTGCCCGGTTGTTCGGGGATGGTCACCGCAATGATCGCCTCGCGGCCTTCGCCCAGTTCGGCGCGCTCGGCCACGTGACGCAAGCGGTCGAAGTTGACGTTGGCCCCTGAATCAATCGCCACCAGCGTCTGGCCGCTGACGCCGCGCTGCTCGACATATTTCTTGATCCCGGCCACGCCCAGCGCGCCGGAGGGCTCGGTGATCGAACGGGTATCGTCGTAGATGTCCTTGATCGCCGCGCAGATCTCGTCGGTGCTGACGGTGATCACTTCATCGACATAATGGCGGCACACTTCGAAGGTGTGGTGGCCGATCTGCGCCACTGCCACGCCATCGGCAAACAGTCCGACCTGGCTCAGCACCACGCGCTCCCCGGCGGCCATCGCCGCTTGCAGGCAGTTGGAGTCGTCCGGCTCGACGCCGATCACCCTGATCTCCGGGCGCAGGTATTTCACATACGCCGCGATACCGGCAATCAGACCGCCGCCCCCGACCGGAACAAAGATCGCATCCAGCTGGCCCGGTTGCTGACGAAGAATCTCCATCGCCACAGTGCCTTGCCCGGCGATGGTGTCGGGGTCGTCATACGGATGGATGTAGACGAAGCCCTGCTCATCGACCAGCTTCAGCGAGTAGGCCAGCGCTTCCGGGAAGGAATCGCCGTGCAGCACCACGGTGGCACCCCGCGAGCGCACACCTTCGACCTTGATCTCCGGCGTGGTGCGCGGCATGACGATGGTCGCCTTGATCCCCAACTCGCGTGCCGCCAACGCCAGGCCCTGGGCATGATTGCCCGCCGATGCCGTCACCACGCCCCGTGCAGTCTGCTCTGCGGGCAATTGCGCGAGCTTGTTGTACGCGCCGCGAATCTTGAACGAGAACACCGGCTGCAGGTCTTCGCGCTTGAGCAGCACCTGATTGCCCAGCCGTTCGGACAGCTGGCGAGCGCCTTGCAGCGGCGTTTCGATGGCAACGTCGTAAACGCGGGAGGTGAGGATTTTGCGCGCGTAATAGTTGAGCAGATCGTGCGGGCCCTGGCTCATCGCATCGCCTCTTCATACGTTGTGCCTGGATACTCGGCGAACGCGCGCGGCAGATCGATAATCAGGTCCAGAATGGCGAGAAGGGCAATAGAGCGAGGGATGGCGATCATGTCTGACTCCTGATTCGGCAATGGTTGCCCGGGAGACAGAAGAAACCCGCCTCCAGGGCGGGTTTTTTGCAAACGTCGGCTAACCCGCCATGACTGGAATGACGGTAATAATAATCTGGCCGAGGTTGTGCTTGATGAGGTTCATGAGCAGGAGGTTAGGTCGACACTGGCATGCAAGTCAATAGCGCCCGTCCGCTAGAGAGTTGAGGGGAGTGCTGAATCGGCCGCTGTCTTTTTCGTCTGTTTGACAGGAATCAACATTTTTATTTCACATTGGCACTTTAATGTTGATCTTGCGGTCAGTTATTTCAGCTTTGATTATTACCCCCAATCACTCAGCCAAGAGGGCGAAGAAATGGACGAATACCAGGAAGAACTACTTGAATACCGTGCATCGGAACTGGACCCGGTAGAGCCTGCCGACGACGCTACCGAACTGTGAACGGCTTCATGCGCTTTGACGCTGGCTGCGGCGGAACTCTCCCGGAGTCTGCCCGTTCCAGCGTTTGAAGGCGCGTTGAAAGGCTTCGGCAGAAGCGAATCCCAGCAGGTAGGCGATCTCCCCGAACGCCAGTTCAGTGTCGCGAATATAAGTCATCGCCAGATCGCGCCGCGTGTCATTGAGCACTGCGCGAAAGCATGTACCTTCCTCGGTCAGCTTGCGGCGCAGCGTCCAGGTGGGCAGTTTGAGCCTTGCCGCCACTTCCTCCAGATCCGGTTCACTTCCGCCGTTCAATAGCGGCCCCAGCAATTGAATGATGCGTTCACGCAGGCTGCGGGTGCGGGTCTGTTGTTCCAGTTCGCTTTCGCACAGCTGCAACAGGTGCCGCCAGGTACTTGGGCAATGGTCCGGGTTGCGTAATGCCAGGCTTGTCTGATCCAGACGCAGTTGATTGGTCGCCGCGCCAAACACCATCGGGTTATCACTCAAAGCGGCGTACTGCTCGGCATAGTCAGGCGCTTCGAATTCAATCTCGATGCGTTGTGCGCGCAGTTCTGTACCTGCCAGCGTCGAAAGCTGAGCCAGCCAGCCACCTAGAATCGAGTCCACCACAAACCTGTTGTAAGCGTTATAGGGGCTGATCGAATAGAAGCGCATCCAGGCGCCGCCGGCATCCTCGTGGAAACTCGACTGACCGCGATAATTGGAACCGTACAAGGGCTCAAAGCGAATCAGCGTGCGCGCCGCCTCGCGCACGTTGGGTGCCTGGGCCGCAGTGATACCGGCCAGACCTGCCTGTGCAAAACGACTGAGCTGGCCCATGCGCAACCCCAGCCCGGGCTGGCCGGTCAGTTGGATGGCGGCATGCCCCAGGCGCATGTAGCGCGGGATCGATAGCCGCGCTCGCGCCTGGCTCAGGCGAATCGGGTCAAGACCGTACTGCTCCAGCAGCGCGTCAGGGTTCCTGTCGAAACTGTTGACCGCATCAGTCAGGCTCTGGATGAAACCCACCGACAGATCACCGAGGCGCAGCGTCAGGGTCGGCATCGTCAAAGCCAGAGGTTGATCAGGCGCGCGCCGCCAGTGGCAGCATTTTCCTGCTGCGGCTCGGCGATCGTTTGCCCTGCGTGGCTGGCAAAACTTTGCCCGGCCACGCCCTGATTCCAGAACTGTCCGCGCATGAATACACTGATCCCGGCCTGCGCAGTGCTTTGCGGAGGACGGCCGGTCAATGTCAGGTGATGCCAGGCGTCGCCCTCACTAGGCGTTTCGTTCGGCACGTCGATGTCTGAGTGCCGAGGCTTGCGCCACGGTTGGGACCAGGCGGCCTTGCCGATCACAAAGGCCGGCACCGCAATCAGTTGTGCACCGCTCTGGTTCAGGCGCGCGTAATTCTCCGGGTACCAGCTGTCGCTACCGATCAGCACCCCCAGACGCCCGGCCGGGGTATCGACCACATACAACGGTGCGTCGCTTGCCGTGTGCACATAACGCCTCTGATAGCGCTCGGCGTACAACTGACGCTGCGGCTGACCGAGCGGCAGGCCATCGCTGCCAAATATCAGGCTGCTGTTATACAGGGCGCCGCTGCCGACTTTCAGCTGACCGCCTTCGACACTGGGATCGGGCAGCACAATTGAACCGGCCACCAGTGTGACGCCGAACTCTCTGGCCAGCCCGCCAAACAGTGTCTGATAGTCCCGCGCCATCGATCGGGCCTTGATCCGCAGGTGGGCGTCATCCAGACGGTCCCGGCCTTCGGCCCGCAGCACCGCTTTGATGAATTGCAGCGGGTTGCTCCACGACAGCCAGTCCATGGCTTCATCCAGCGTGGCAGCTTGATAGAGCTGATCCTTCTCGCCACTGGCGAACAGCCAGGTGCCGATATGTTCCGGCAGTACCACCACCGTTCGTGGGTTGATCAGGCCATTTTCACGGGCCTGTTGCAGATAAGCGGCGAGCTTGCGGTGCAGTCGCTCAATGTTCTGGTAATCAGTCGGAAACAGCTCGGGCTCGATCCCCAGCAGATTGCCGCGTTCTCCGGGCTGGCCTTCATTGATGGCCAGACGAATGCGCAGATCGGACAGGTAGTGACCCGCCGGGCGTTGTCCGGTCCAGATTGCGTAGCTGACAAGGCTGGCAATACTCAGCAGAACCAGGCAGATGGCGAAGAATTTGCGCATAAAAAGATCGAATGACGGCCATCGGGAAATTGTCGACTAGGGTAGGGCGGCGTCGGGCGCTTGCCAAGTGCCACTGCGCGTTTGGATCAATAACTTGTCACTTTCGGTCATTGAGTGTGTGGCGGGATGCGTCTTTACTGTTGCCCATGAACCAGAGGACCCGCAGAGGTCCTTGCTATTCCGTGATTGACTCGATGGAGCTTCGCCATGACTGCTGCTCATTATCCGCACCTGCTGGCCCCCCTGGACCTGGGCTTCACGACCTTGCGCAACCGCACCCTGATGGGCTCGATGCACACCGGTCTTGAAGAGCGGCCGGGCGGCTTCGAGCGCATGGCGACCTACTTTGCCGAGCGTGCCCGCGGCGGGGTCGGGCTGATGGTCACCGGTGGCATCGCGCCCAATGAAGAGGGTGGTGTCTATGACGGCGCGGCGAAGCTAACCAACGCTGAAGAAGCGGAGCACCATCGCATCGTGACGCGTGCGGTGCACGAGGCTGGCGGCAAGATCTGCCTGCAGATTCTCCATGCCGGTCGTTACGCCTACAGCCGCAAGCAGGTCGCGCCGAGCGCCATTCAGGCGCCGATCAACCCGTTCACGCCGCGAGAGCTGGACGAAGAGGGCATCGAAAAGCAGATCGCCGATTTCGTGACCTGTTCGACGCTGGCGCGCAGTGCCGGTTATGACGGTGTCGAAATCATGGGTTCGGAAGGCTACTTCATCAATCAGTTCCTGGCCGCGCATACCAATCACCGCACCGACCGTTGGGGCGGCAGTTATGAAAACCGTATGCGTCTGGCGGTCGAGATTGTCAGGCGCGTACGTGAGGCGGTCGGGGCACACTTCATCATCATCTTTCGCCTGTCGATGCTCGATCTTGTGGAAGGCGGCAGCAGTTGGGAAGAAATCGTCGAGCTGGCCAAGGCGGTCGAGCAGGCCGGAGCGACCCTGATCAACACCGGTATCGGCTGGCATGAAGCGCGCATTCCGACCATCGCCACCAAGGTGCCGCGCGCCGCGTTCAGCAAGGTCACTGCCAAGCTGCGAGGCTCGGTGAACATCCCGCTGATTACCACCAACCGGATCAATACCCCGGAAGTTGCCGAGCGCATTCTCAGCGAAGGTGATGCGGACATGGTCTCAATGGCTCGTCCGTTTCTGGCCGATCCCGAGTTCGTCAACAAGGCCGCTGCGGGCCATGCCGAACGCATCAACACCTGCATCGGCTGCAATCAGGCGTGCCTCGACCACACCTTCGGCGGCAAGCTGACCAGCTGTCTGGTCAATCCGCGTGCCTGCCACGAGACCGAGCTCAATTACCTGCCCACCCTGCAGGTCAGGAAAATTGCCGTAGTGGGCGCCGGGACTGCCGGTCTGGCCGCCGCAACGGTTGCCGCACAGCGCGGGCATGAGGTGACGCTGTTCGATTCGGCCAGCGAAATCGGCGGCCAGTTCAATATCGCCAAGCGCGTGCCGGGCAAGGAGGAATTCGCCGAAACCCTGCGTTACTTCCGCAACAAAGTGCAGGAGACGGGTGTTCAGTTGCGCCTCGGCAATCGGGTAAAGGCCGCAGACTTGCTGGGCGCAGGTTTTGACGAGGTGATTCTGGCGACCGGCATCGCGCCGCGCACACCGGCCATCCCCGGTATCGATAACCCCATGGTGTTGAGCTATCTGGACGTCATATTGCAGCGCAAGCCGGTCGGGCGCCGCGTGGCAGTGATAGGTGCGGGTGGCATCGGTTTCGATGTGTCGGAATTTCTCGTGCATCAAGGCGTGGCCACCAGTCTGGATCGCGAGGCTTTCTGGAAAGAGTGGGGCATCGACACGACCTTGCAGGCCCGCGGCGGTGTCGCCGGAGTCAAGTCCGAAGTCCACGCGCCGGCACGTCAGGTGTTTCTCTTGCAGCGCAAGAGTTCCAAAGTCGGCGACGGCCTGGGCAAGACCACCGGCTGGATTCACCGCACGGGGCTCAAGAACAAACAGGTGCAGATGCTCAATGCCGTGCAGTACCTGAAAATCGACGATGCAGGGCTGCATATTCGCATTGGCGAAGACGGCGAGGAAAAGCTGCTGGCGGTGGATAATGTGGTGATCTGTGCCGGGCAGGACCCGTTGCGTGAACTGTATGACGAACTGCTCAACGGCGGGCAAAGCGTGCACCTGATTGGCGGCGCGGACGTTGCCGCAGAGCTGGACGCCAAACGGGCCATCGACCAGGGCTCGCGTCTGGCCGCCACCCTGTGACAGACAATGCCTGATTCAGGGCTTCGCGCCGCAGCCTGCTGATCGACGAAGACCCTGAAACGGCTTGTCTGTAGACTACGGCGCATGATGCTTGACGCCCTCGGCTGGCAACCCACTGCGCCCTTGGAACGCTTGAACCTGCCCTGGCTGCAAGACGCCGGGGTCGAGGTTGCGATTCTGCGTCTGGACCTTATCGATGCGCTGATCAGCGGCAACAAGTGGTTCAAGCTCAGCGAGCACCTGAGCCTGGCTGTGGACTCGGGTGCCGAGGGACTGATCAGCCTCGGCGGAGCGCACTCCAATCATCTGCATGCCCTGGCCGCTGCAGGCAAGCGCTTCGGTTTCCCGACGGTCGGCCTGCTACGTGGTCATGCCCAGCAGACGCCGACGGTGCTCGATCTGCAGGCTTTCAATATGCAACTGCACTGGCTGGGTTACGCCGGCTATCGTGAGCGGCATGCTGCTGGCTTCTGGTCGACCTGGCAGTCCCGCTATCCCGGTCTTTATCCGATTGCCGAAGGCGGTGGCGGGCTTGCTGGTGCTCTGGGTTGCGGTCGATTGCGGGCAATGCTCGAAGAGCAACTCGGGCATCTGTGTTGGGGCGATTACCACGGATGGTGGCTGGCGGCAGGCACCGGTACCACGCTGGCCGGCTTACTGTTGGCAGAGGCGGGCGTTCGTCCGGTGTATGGGGCGATGGCTGTGCCCGAGGATCACGGGGTCGCGCAAAACATTATCGCGGTGCTGAGTGAGGCGGCTGGTGCGCAGGCCGACGCCAGTACGTGCCTGCCTCCCAACTGTGTTCTGCTTGATGCCAGCCGCGGCGGTTTTGCCAGAACCGACGCGGCGCTGCTCGATTTCATTGCCGCCTGCGAGGCTCAGAGCGGCATACCCCTGGAACCACTGTACACCGGCAAGGCGTTGCTGGCCCTGCATGATGAGGTGCTGGCCGGTCGTTTCGCGCCCGGCACCCGCCTGGTCTTCGTCCACACCGGCGGCCTTCAGGGGCGGCGCGCGATGGGCCTGTAAACCACGTGGCAGAGCCTTTGGCACGAATTCTGCGCAGTTCGATGGCGAGACGTCGGCCCTGACTACGTGGATGACACTTCTGGAGAGGGGCATCCGGGTCGCTGTCTCGATAATCGATCCATTCCAGACCAAGACGTCGAGGCCAGTCATGACAACTACTACCGTAGAGCAAGTCGATCCTGCCACGCTGAAAAAAGTCATCGTCGCTGCGGCCATCGGCAACTTTGTCGAGTGGTTCGATTTTGCTGTGTATGGCTTTCTGGCAACGACGATCGCGCTGCAGTTCTTCCCCAGCGGCGACAGCAGTGCGGCGTTGCTGAAAACCTTTGCCGTGTTCGCCGTGGCCTTCGCCTTCCGACCGCTGGGCGGGATTTTCTTCGGCATGCTGGGTGACCGGATCGGGCGCAAGAAAACCCTGGCGATGACCATCCTGCTGATGGCCGGTGCCACCACACTGATCGGCCTGTTACCGACCTATGCTGCGATCGGTGTGATGGCGCCGGTGCTGCTGACCACTATTCGCTGCGCGCAGGGTTTTTCGGCCGGCGGGGAGTATGCCGGCGCCTGTGCTTACCTCATGGAGCACGCCCCGCGCACGCAACGTGCCTGGTACGGCAGTTTCGTTCCGGTCTCGACGTTCTCCGCATTCGCTGCTGCGGCAGTGGTGGCCTACGCGCTGGAGTCATTTCTGTCGACCGAGACGATGGGTAACTGGGGCTGGCGTCTGCCGTTTCTGATTGCTGCACCGCTGGGGCTGGTCGGGCTGTACCTGCGCTGGAAGCTCGATGAAACCCCGGCGTTTCAGGCGGTCGCTCAAGAGCACGCCGTTGCCCATTCGCCACTCAAGGACACCTTGCGCCATCACGCGGCGGCGATGTGCTGTCTGGGCGCATTCGTGTCGTTGACGGCGTTGTCGTTCTACATGTTCACCACCTATTTCGCGACCTACCTGCAAGTGGCCGGTGGGTTGAGCAGGGCAACGGCGCTGCTGGTCTCGTTGATCGCTCTGGCCTTCGCCGCCGCCCTCTGCCCACTGGCCGGTGCCTATTCGGATCGAGTAGGGCGCCGGGTCACGATGGCAACGGCCTGTATTCTGTTGATGATCGTGGTGTTTCCATCATTCCTGATGGCCAGCTCCGGCTCGTTCATCGCCTCGATCATCGGCGTCATGCTGCTCGCCGTGGGCGCAGTGCTGTGCGGCGTGGTAACGGCCGCACTGCTGTCGGAAACCTTTCCCACCCGTACCCGCTACACCGCCTCGGCGATCACCTACAACATGGCCTACACCCTGTTCGGCGGCACCGCGCCGCTGATGGCCACCTGGCTGATCAGCATGACCGGCAGCAACCTGTCGCCCGCGTTCTACCTCATCGCAGTTGCAGCGCTGGCAATGGCCGGCGGCATGGCCCTGCCGGAAACCTCGAAAATCTCGCTGCATGATGTGCCTGTTGCAGGTGAGGAGCCGGTGGTGGGGTCAATTGCCTGAGTGCGGGAGTGGTGCGTTAAAACCCGCAGCCTCTGCCGCAAGCGCTTTTCAACAGCGAAGGAACCCGACGAAGTCGGGCCGGAAACGGAGCTGGGACTTTGCTTGCTTTGGCCCCTCAAAGTAAGGCGCCGTAAGGGCGCAAAGGTGACCTGAGCCAAACACCAATCCTCCTAACATCACAGAACCGCCGTGTGACGCAGAGCGTCACGAACTGCATTACCACGCGGAGCGTGGGAACGAGAATCCGAGTCGAACTTCAATCCGCCTGATGTCACAGAGCCGCTGTGTGACGCGGAGCGTCACGAACTGCATTACCACGCGGCGCGTGGGAACGAGAATCCGAGTCGAACTTCAATCCGTCTGATGTCACAGAGCCGCTGTGTGACGCAGAGCGTCACGAAAGGTATTTCCGTCAGCAAAAACGCAACAAAACGTGGCACAGTCGCCCCGAAAAATGGCACATTGGCGCGCCCCGATACGCGTGACACATCTTGTAATCATCCGTACCGGGCGACCCGCGAACCCTTTTACGGATAAATACCATGGCGACCAGTGCTCCGCCCGCGACGGCGAAGGCCTCGACCACCTCCCAAGCCAGCCCGCTGGTGATGCGCATCATCGGTGCCGTCGCCCTCGCGCACCTGGTCAATGACCTGATTCAAGCCATCCTTCCGTCGATCTACCCCATGCTCAAGGCCAGCTACGACCTGAGCTTCACCCAGATCGGCCTGATTACCCTGACATTTCAGATCACCGCCTCGCTGCTGCAGCCCTGGGTCGGTTATTACACTGACCGCCATCCCAACCCGCTGGTACTGCCCGTCGGATCGATCTGCACGCTGATCGGCATCGTGATGATGTCGGTGGTCGGCAGCTTCCCCTTGATCCTGCTGGCCGCTGCATTGATCGGCATCGGCTCTTCGACGTTCCATCCGGAAGCCTCGCGTATCGCGCGACTGGCCTCCGGTGGTCGCTACGGGCTTGCGCAATCGACCTTTCAGGTCGGTGGCAACACGGGCACGGCGTTCGGACCATTGTTGGCAGCGGCGATCATCATCCCGTTCGGCCAGGGCAATGTCGCCTGGATCGGGCTGTTTGCGTTGTTCTCGCTGGGGCTGCTGTACGCAATCAGCCGCTGGTATCGCGCGCACCTCAATCTGTTCAAGCTCAAGGCCGGTCAGGCCGCGACTCATGGTCTGTCCAGAAAGCGTGTGATTGCCTCCTTGGCAGTGCTGGCGTTTCTGGTGTTTTCCAAGTTCTTCTACATGACCAGCCTGACCAGCTATTTCACCTTCTACCTGATCGAGAAATTTGACCTGTCGGTCGCCAGCTCGCAGTTGCACCTGTTCCTGTTTCTGGGCGCCGTGGCGGCAGGGACCTTTTTCGGTGGGCCGATCGGTGACCGCATTGGCCGCAAGGCGGTGATCTGGTTCTCGATTCTTGGCGCTGCGCCGTTCACCCTGGCGCTGCCCTACGCCGATCTGTTCTGGACCAGCGTACTCAGTGTGATCATTGGCTTTGTACTGGCCTCGGCGTTTTCCGCCATCGTGGTCTACGCCCAGGAGCTGGTGCCTGGCAACGTGGGCATGATTGCCGGGCTGTTCTTCGGCCTGATGTTCGGCTTCGGCGGCATCGGTGCTGCCTTGCTTGGCTATCTGGCCGACAGCCACGGCATCCTGTTCGTCTACACGCTGTGCTCCTACCTGCCGCTGCTCGGCATCCTCGCGATTCTTCTGCCTCGGACCAAATAATGCTGATAGCAACGCTGATTTTCCTGTTCACCATCACGCTGGTCATCTGGCAACCCAAGGGCCTGGGCGTAGGCTGGAGTGCCGTACTGGGGGCAATCCTGGCGTTGCTGACAGGCGTCGTGCATTTCAGTGACATCGCTGTGGTGTGGGGCATCATCTGGAATGCCACGGCGACCTTCATTTCGCTGATCATCATCACGCTGCTGCTCGATGAAGCCGGTTTCTTTGCCTGGGCAGCGCTGCATGTGGCGCGCTGGGGCAAGGGTAACGGACGCCGTCTGTTTGCCTTGTTCGTGCTGTTCGGCGCGCTGGTGTCGGCCTTGTTCGCCAACGA
This sequence comes from Pseudomonas sp. NFACC10-1, assembly GCF_900119195.1. Classification (NCBI taxonomy): domain Bacteria; kingdom Pseudomonadati; phylum Pseudomonadota; class Gammaproteobacteria; order Pseudomonadales; family Pseudomonadaceae; genus Pseudomonas; species Pseudomonas sp. NFACC10-1. The sequence goes on from NZ_FPJB01000001.1 coordinate 10,663, forward strand.
TGGTGCCGTGCTGATCCTCACCCCGATCGTCATTGCCATGATGCTGGCGTTGCGCTTTTCGCCTGCCTCGACGCTGGCGTTCGTCATGGCGGCCGGTTTCATCGCCGATACGGCCAGCCTGCCGCTGGTGGTCTCGAACCTGGTGAACATTGTGTCGGCGGATTACTTCAAGATCGGTTTCAACCGTTACGCAGCGGTCATGGTGCCGGTGAATCTGGCCAGTGTCGCCGCCACCCTGGCTGTGCTGATGTGGTACTTCCGTCGGGACATTCCCGCCGAGTTCGAGCCCGAGCATCTGGACAAGCCGGAAACGGCTATCCACGACCGCGCCACGTTTCTGGCCGGTTGGGCGGTGTTGCTGATTCTGCTGGTGGGCTGTTTCGCCCTTGAGCCGCTGGGCATCCCGATCAGTGCGATCTCGTCGGTGTGCGCAGTGTTGCTGCTGGGCATCGCCGCCAAAGGGCATACGATCAAGACGCGCAAGGTGATGAAAGAAGCACCGTGGCACATCGTGGTCTTTTCGCTGGGTATGTACCTGGTGGTCTATGGCCTGCGTAACGCCGGGCTGACCGATTACCTGGCCAATCTGCTGGACTGGTTCGCGGGCTATGGCATCTGGGGCGCGGCGATGGGCACCGGTGTGATGACCGCGTTCCTGTCTTCGATCATGAACAACATGCCCACGGTACTCATCGGGCTGTTGTCCATCGACGCAAGTCATGCCAGCGGCGCCATCCAGGAAGCGATGATCTACGCCAACGTGATCGGCAGCGACCTCGGCCCGAAAATCACTCCTATAGGCAGCCTGGCCACGCTGCTCTGGCTGCATGTCCTGGAGCGCAAGGGCATCACTATCAGCTGGGGCTATTACTTCAAGGTCGGCATCGTGCTGACCGTGCCTGTGCTGCTGGTCACACTGGCTGCGCTGGCATTGCGGTTGGGTTGAGCGGATGACTGGTATCGGCCCAGGCTGTGTAAAAACTACTGTGCTTGGCAATACTGCGTTAAAAACAGGCGAAAAATGCTCATTTAGAACACCTAGAGTCGGTCGCGACCCCGGCCGTTTTCGCCTGTTTTTGCCTTGTCTTGCCTTCGCTCATGACGTTTTTACACAACCTGGGCCAGATTCGGCCACAGGTCCGACACCAGAAACAGCCGCTCGGCTTCCTCCCAATTGCCCTCTGCATTCTCCCTGAGGCGTACCAATAGCTGCGCCGGGGCCAGCGGGTCGAGCTCACTCAGCCAGTCGTGCAACTGCTGATCGCTCCACGCCTGGTTGTAGAGTGCCGGCGCCAGCCAGGCATGCCGCGGCAAGGGTTGCCAGCGTCCCGGCTGGCTTTGCGCCAGGAACGACTGCCAGTCACGCTGGTGCAGCCAGCGACCCTTGAGGTGCTGCGGATGAACGCCGGCAGGGGATTGGCATGAGCCTGGCCACGGGTACAACAGGTAGCCGCCCAGCCACAACCGTGCATTGAACGCTTCGACCCCCAGCGCTGCCAGCGTCGCCCGGCTTTCCGGACGTGCGGACATTGGCAACTGATGCTGGCTCAGATGGGTCAGCTTGCGGTCCAGCCGGTCCTGACAGCCAGGCCCCAGCCAGTGCGCCGGATCGCGGCCATCGCCGTCCTGCGGCCCGAGGTAGAGCTTGATCGCCAGTTCGACGTGGTGCACGCCTTCACCATCCCGCAACAGCATGTCCAACTCGCCCAGCGTCTGATTGCCAAGCCTGATGGGCAGGTTGGCGGCGATTATTTCCACCCCCGGTGCATGCTGTACGGCGAATTGCCAGAGCCGTTCGTAATAGCGGCCCAGTCTTCGTGTGCTGGCTTGCGCCAGCCAGTCTTCCAGCGGACGGCTGTCGTGGTCCAGTTGCCAGAGAAAATCCGCCAGCTGCTGTGGGGCTTTCACCCAGTCGCTGCCCGCCAGTGGATGGCGTTGCGGCCAGGGTGCGGTTTCAAGCATGGGCGGGGCGAGGATCACCCAGGCAAGGTCGCGCACTTCGGAATGCCGCAATCGGCGGGGGAGATCGATCAGGCCGGGGAATAGAGTCATGCGCCGAGAATAGCGTGAGTCGCCGCCGACAGACAGCGTGTTCGGCAAGCGGCCGGTGCGCACGGGTATTTTTTGCTTCGCAGACAACACATGACGTCCGACGTGCGACAGGATGATCATCGAATAAAGAAAGGTTATCGAAAACTATCAGTGGCCTTCTCTTTGTGCAAACTGTCATTCATATCCAGTATATTGTTTGCGTCAAACAATTCAGGCACTGCTCAATGATGTTCATTGGCCGGTCTGTCTCAATTGTGGTCACCTGGTGGTGAACGTCATTCAATCAGTCGGTCGACTCGTGGGCTGCCTAATATAGGCAGTCTTCATGCGGCGGATATTCGACTCGGCAAATCGGATGCCTGGAGTTTTCTATGAACGGTGATATGCAGGCCCGGATAAAACAACTGCTCTCACCCGCCATTGCCCGTGTGCAATGTATTGCCATCGTTTGTTGGCTGGTTGTTCTGTCGGTCACGCCGTATCTGCAATTCGGTCTGCCGGAAATGCTGCTGACCCTTGGCCTGCTGGGGGCGTGCGCCTGGCAATACCGCGCGGTCGACTTCAGAGTCTGGCGATGTATGAGCATGACATTCGTGATCATTGTGGCACTGTGCTTTTCAAGGGCGGGCCATTTGCGCACCGGGATGGACATCAACTGGTCACTCTCGGTCGCCGTGATGATTATCCTGTGTTCGACATTGTTAGTGGTGTATACACGGGATTATCTTCTGGTCGCGGTACTCGCCTGGTGTATTCTCTCTCCCGCTCAAGGACTGGACACGGACAGTGTCGCGACTCTGTTCATGACACTGTTCTTTATCACGTCGGTCAGTCTGGGCAGTGTGATGAATCACACTTACACGCGCACACTTCGTACGGTATTGAGTCTGGAACATCAGTTTCGCGAACTGTCGCTGACCGATGACCTGACCGCCATATTGAATCGCCGGGCACTGATGCAGGCACTGGATAAACATGTGCTGAATAACTCCGCGGGTTATTTTCTGATGCTCGATATTGATGACTTCAAAACCATCAATGATCAATTTGGCCACGACGCCGGTGATCAGGCACTTCGCGTGATGGCTGGCTGCCTGCAAAAGACTGTGGGCAGTCTCGCCTTCGGACGCATGGGCGGAGAGGAGTTCGGCGTGATCCTGCCAATGTGCAGTGAAGATGAAGCTCGGGAATATGTGCTGAACCTGCTGGACTGCATCAGAAAATCACTCGCTGTCAGCCCGCTGACCTGCAGTGCCGGGCTGGCCGACATCCCAGCGGCAGTGGACAGCTCGGAAGTGCTCAAGACTGCCGACATCAATTTGTATCAGGCCAAGCGGGGCGGCAAGGACCGGGCATTCTGGCGAGGTGCGCAGATAGGCGGCCATCGAGCGGGCGGCGTCAGTGTGGAATGCGATAAAACCCGCGCTCTGACACGGTAGGCAGGCATCGGACTCTAGCGTGCTGCCCATACCCTGTTGCAAGGTCCGCGAAACCCTTTTTAAACCCCGGTTTGCTGCTGTCAGGCCCTTTCGCCCATAATCACGTTTTTAAAGTCGTATCGAACCCGCAGCAGGAGCCTCATGGAGCAATTTCGCAATATCGGCATCATCGGTCGCCTGGGCAGTGTTCAGGTGCTCGAGACCGTTCGCCGACTCAAGAGATTCCTGCTGGACCGCCACCTGCACGTCATTCTCGAAGAGACAATCGCCGAGGTCCTGCCCGGTCATGGCCTGCAGACCTCATCGCGCAAGATGCTCGGCGAGGTCTGCGACATGGTCATTGTGGTCGGCGGCGACGGCAGCCTGCTGGGCGCAGCGCGGGCGCTGGCCCGGCATAACGTTCCGGTGCTGGGCATCAACCGTGGCAGCCTGGGCTTTCTGACCGACATCCGTCCCGACGAGCTGGAGGTCAAATGTGCCGAAGTGCTCGACGGGCATTACCTGGTTGAAAACCGCTTCCTGCTCCAGGCCGAAGTGCGTCGCCACGGCGAGGCCATCGGTCAGGGCGATGCGCTCAACGACGTGGTGCTGCACCCCGGCAAGTCCACGCGCATGATCGAATTCGAGATCTACATCGACGGTCAGTTCGTGTGCAGTCAGAAGGCCGACGGCCTGATCGTCGCCACGCCGACCGGATCGACGGCCTACGCGCTGTCTGCGGGCGGGCCGATCATGCACCCCAAGCTCGACGCCATCGTCATCGTGCCGATGTACCCGCATACCCTGTCCGGGCGGCCCATCGTGGTCGACGGCAACAGCGAGCTGAAAATCGTGGTGTCCAAGGACATGACCATTTACCCGCAAGTGTCGTGCGACGGTCAGAATCACTTCACCTGTGCACCGGGTGACACCATTACGGTCAGCAAGAAACCGCAGAAACTGCGTCTGATCCATCCGTTGGATCACAATTATTACGAGGTCTGCCGCACCAAGCTCGGCTGGGGCAGCAAGCTCGGCGGCGGGGGCGATTAATGCTCGATCCGGCGCGTGGCTATGATCTGATCGGTGACGTGCACGGGTGTGCCCATACCCTCGAGCACTTGCTGGAGCTTCTCGGTTACCGTCTGCAGGCTGGCGTTTGGCGCCATCCCGAGCGCATCGTCATCTTCCTCGGCGACATCATCGACCGCGGCCCGCGTATTCGCGAGTCGCTGCATATCGTCCGCGATATGGTTCAGGCCGGTCATGCCCTGTGCATCATGGGCAACCATGAGTTCAACGCGCTGGGCTGGATGACGCCAGCCTTGCCGGAAAGCGGTCATGAGTTCGTGCGTGAGCACACCCCGCGCCATGCCCGGCTGATCGGCGAAACCCTGGCGCAGTTCGAGCGCTACCCGGATGAATGGAGCGAGTTCGTCAACTGGTTCTATGAGCTGCCGCTGTACATGGACGCCGGTCGCTTCAGGGTGGTGCATGCCTGCTGGGATGCGACTCTGATCGATCCGTTGCGCGGCCTGCATGGCACCGGCTGTATCGACAAGCATTTTGTCCAGGCCTCGGCAGTGCCCGGCAGTTTCGCCAGCAATGTGTTCAACCGTCTGCTGCGCGGCACCGACATGCGTTTGCCGCACGGTCTTACCCTGACCGGCGGCGACGGGCTGACCCGCGAGTTCTTTCGTACCAAGTTCTGGGAAGATGACCCGCAGACCTATGGCGACGTGGTATTTCAGCCCGACGCGCTGCCTGAAGGCGTAGCCAAGACCCCGCTGTCCACGTCCGAAAAAAACGCATTGCTGCGTTACGGTATCAATGAGCCGCTGCTGTTTGTCGGTCATTACTGGCGCAGCGGCGTCCCCGCGCCTATCCGGCCTAATCTGGCCTGTCTGGATTACAGCGCCGTGCTCTACGGCAAGCTGGTCGCCTATAGGCTGGACCAGGAAACACAGATCGACCCGGACAAATTCGTCTGGGTCGACGTGCAGCGTCCCGAGGTTTCAGAATGAGTGCTGTTGCAGTCCTGCGGTTGCCGTTGACCACCAACCTGAGCGGGTTTGTCAGCCTGTTACAGCGCTTGCGGATTCCCCACAGGGTCAGCGAAGAGGCTGGCGAGCAGGTACTTTGGGTGCCGGATGCGCCGCAACTGGCCGATGAGGTGCGCGAGTTGTACACGCGCTTCCCTGAAGGGGACGAGCATTTTCAACTGGCGCAAGACGCCCCAAACGTGACGTACAAGTCGCCGGGGCTGATCGAGCAGCTACGCAACAGCCCGGTAACGGCCCTGGTGTTGCTGGTCACCCTGCTGGTGGCGGGCATGACGCTGCTGGGCGACAACCTCGAAGTCATCCGCTGGCTGACCTTTCAGGATTTCCGGATCAGTGGCGAGTACGCGACGTTTCTGCCGGTGTCCGACAGCCTGGCCGCCGGACAATGGTGGCGGATCGTCTCACCTATGCTGATTCACTTCGGCATCCTGCACCTGGCCATGAACGGCATGTGGTTCTGGGAGCTGGGGCGGCGGATTGAAATTCGTCAGGGCAGCCTGTCGTTGCTGTTGCTGACCTTGCTGTTCTCGTCGGTTTCAAATTACGTGCAGTACCTGTTCAGCGGCCCAAGCCTGTTTGGCGGACTGTCCGGCGTGCTGTATGGCCTGCTCGGGCATTGCTGGATTTTCCAGATGCTGGCGCCCAACCCGGTCTATCGCCTGCCGCGCGGGGTGTTGATCATGATGCTGGTCTGGCTGGCGCTGTGCCTGTCCGGGCTGGTGAGCATGCTCGGCTTCGGCGAGATCGCCAACGGTGCGCATGTCGGCGGGCTGATCATCGGTTGTGTCACCGGGCTGCTGGGTGGTGCGATTGCACGCCGCAAGGCCTAGAATTACCCGCTATTTTCTGGAGTGCGCCATGTCGTCTTTTATAGAAATGATCGAAAACATCACCCCGGATATCTACGAGAGCCTGAAACTGGCTGTGGAAATCGGCAAATGGTCCGACGGTCGCAAGCTCACTCAAGAGCAGCGTGAACTGTCCCTGCAGGCGCTGATCGCCTGGGAAGCGCAGAACCTGCCGGAAGACCAGCGTACGGGCTACATGGGGCCGCAGGAATGCGCCTCGAAATCGGCCCCGGTGCCCAATATCCTGTTCAAATCGGATGCTATTCATTGATCGAAATTGGTCGCGGAGCAGTCAACAAAATGTCGGCGCGTCAGGATGACACGTCGTGTGTGCAATACGCTTTTCGCCTGGGCGACACCGAGATAGCAGTCAACCCGCTGATCGGCAAGACGCTGCGTCTGGAGTTTCTCGGCGCCATTCATTGCAGTCATTGCGGGCGCAAGACCAAGTCCAGCTACAGCCAGGGTTACTGCTACCCGTGCATGCTCAAGCTGGCGCAGTGCGACCTGTGCATCATGAGCCCGGAAAAATGCCATCACGACCAGGGCACCTGCCGTGATCCGGCGTGGGGCGAGCAGTTCTGCATGACCGATCACATCGTTTACCTGGCCAATTCGTCAGGCGTGAAGGTTGGTATTACCCGCTCAACGCAGTTGCCGACCCGCTGGCTGGACCAGGGTGCAAGCCAGGCTCTGCCGATCCTGCGCGTAGCAACCCGCCAACAGTCCGGCTTCGTCGAAGACCTGCTGCGCAGCCAGGTGGCCGATCGTACCAACTGGCGTGCCTTGCTCAAGGGTGACGCTCAACCCGTCGATCTCAAGGCCATTCGCCAGGAGCTGTTCGACAGTTGCGGCGCAGGGCTGCTGGGATTGCAAGAACGATTCGGGCTGCAGGCCATCCAATTGCTACATGACGCCGAGCCTGTCGAGTTTCGTTACCCGGTCGAGGCGTATCCGACCAAGATTGTCAGCTTCAATCTGGACAAGAACCCGATTGCCGAAGGCACGCTGCTGGGGATCAAGGGCCAATACCTGATTTTCGACACCGGCGTGATCAATATTCGCAAGTACACGGCCTATCAGCTGGCCGTGCATCAGTAGAAGGATTCCAGCATGCGCACCGAACAACCGAAAATGATCTACCTGAAGGATTACCAGGCTCCCGAGTACCTCATCGATGAGACGAACCTGACCTTCGAACTGTTCGACGACCACTCGCTGGTTCACGCGCAACTGGTTATGCGCCGCAACCCCGAGCGTGGCGCAGGCCTGCCGCCGCTGGTGCTGGATGGTCAGCATCTGGAACTGGTCTCGGTCAAACTGAGCGATGTCGAGCTGAGCGCTGCGGATTATCAGTTGACCGACGATCACCTGACCCTGCACCCACAGGCTGAAAGCTTTACGGTCGACAGCACCGTGCGCATCCATCCGGAATCCAACACCGCGCTGGAAGGGCTGTACAAGTCCAGCGGCATGTTCTGCACCCAGTGCGAGGCCGAAGGCTTCCGCAAGATCACCTATTACCTCGACCGTCCTGACGTGATGAGCAAGTTCACCACCACCGTCAGCGCCGACAAGCAGGGCTTCCCGATCCTGCTGTCCAACGGTAACCCGGTGGCCAGCGGCGAAGAAGAGGGTGGTCGGCACTGGGCGACCTGGGAAGACCCGTTCATGAAACCGGCCTACCTGTTCGCGCTGGTGGCCGGTGATCTGTGGTGTATCGAAGACACGTTCACCACCATGAATGAGCGGAATGTGACCCTGCGTATCTACGTCGAGCCGGAAAACATCGACAAGTGCCAGCACGCCATGACCAGCCTGAAGAAGTCCATGCGTTGGGACGAAGAGACCTACGGTCGCGAGTACGACCTGGACATCTTCATGATTGTCGCGGTCAACGACTTCAACATGGGCGCGATGGAGAACAAGGGCCTCAACATCTTCAACTCCAGTGCCGTGCTGGCGCGTGCCGAGACGGCGACCGATGCCGCACACCAGCGTGTCGAAGCGATTGTCGCCCACGAATACTTCCACAACTGGTCGGGCAATCGCGTGACCTGCCGTGACTGGTTCCAGCTGTCGCTCAAGGAAGGCTTCACGGTGTACCGCGACGCCGGTTTCTCGGCCGACATGAACTCGGCCACGGTCAAGCGTATCCAGGACGTTGCCTACCTGCGTACCCACCAGTTCGCCGAGGACGCAGGCCCGATGGCGCACGCCGTGCGTCCGGACAGCTTCATCGAAATCTCCAACTTCTACACCCTGACCGTGTACGAGAAGGGTTCGGAAGTGGTCGGCATGCTTCACACCCTGCTGGGTGCTGAAGGCTTCCGCAAGGGCAGCGATCTGTATTTCGAACGCCACGATGGCCAGGCCGTGACCTGTGACGACTTCATCAAGGCCATGGAAGACGCCAATGGCGTCGACCTGACCCAGTTCAAGCGCTGGTACAGCCAGGCGGGCACGCCGCGTCTGGCGGTCAGCGAGTCGTACGATGCTGCGGCCAAAACCTACAGCCTCACCTTCCGTCAGAGCTGCCCGACCACACCAGGCCAGCCTGGCGATCAGAAGCAACCTTTCGTGATCCCGGTTGAACTGGGGCTGCTGGACAGCAAGGGTGGCGAAATTGCCCTGCGTCTGGCGAACGAAACGGCGGCGACCGGCACCTCACGAGTGTTGTCGGTTACTGAAGCCGAGCAGACCTTCACCTTCGTCGATGTCGCGGAAAAGCCGCTGCCTTCGCTGCTGCGTGGCTTCTCTGCACCGGTCAAGCTGAGCTTTCCGTATGGCCGCGACCAACTGATGTTCCTGATGCAGCACGACAGCGATGGTTTCAATCGCTGGGATGCCGGTCAGCAGTTGTCGGTTCAGGTATTGCAGGAGCTGATCGGCCAGCATCAGCAAGGCCAAAAACTGGTCATGGATCAGCGTCTGATCACTGCACTGGGTACCGTGCTGGCGGATGATGACCTGGATCAGGCGATGGTCGCGGAAATGCTCTCGTTGCCGGGCGAAGCTTATCTGACCGAAATCAGTGAAGTGGCCGACGTTGATGCCATTCACGCTGCTCGCGAGTTTGCCCGTCAGCAACTGGCAGAGGGGCTGTTCGACGGGCTGCTGGCGCGCTATCAGGCCAACCGTGAAGTGTCGAAGGTCACGCCTTATGTGGCCGAAGCCGCGCACTTTGCCCGTCGTGCCCTGCAGAATATCGCGCTGTCGTACCTGATGCTCAGCGGCAAGCCGGAGGTGCTGGCAGCCACCATTGATCAGTTCGATACCAGCGACAACATGACCGAGCGCCTGACTGCGCTGGCCGTGCTGGTCAATTCACCGTTCACTGCCGAGCGCGACAAGGCGCTCGCCGTGTTTGCCGAGAACTTCAAGAGCAATGCTCTGGTCATGGATCAGTGGTTCAGCGTCCAGGCGGCGAGCACGCTGCCAGGCGGCCTGCAGCGTGTGCAGGAATTGATGAAACACCCGGCCTTCAGCATCAAGAACCCGAACAAGGTGCGTGCCCTGATCGGTGCCTTCGCCGGGCAGAACCTGGTCAACTTCCACGCGGCTGATGGCTCCGGCTACCGCTTCCTGGCGGACCTGGTGATCGAACTGAACGCGCTGAACCCGCAGATCGCTTCTCGTCAATTGGCACCACTGACCCGCTGGCGCAAATACGACAGCGCCCGTCAGGCGCTGATGAAGGCCGAGCTGGAGCGCATCCTCGCCTCCGGCAAACTGTCGGCGGACGTGTATGAAGTGGTGAGCAAAAGCCTGGCTGAATAAGGGTTTGTGCTGTGCCTATTGCCTGAACTGCGTGGGTGATAAAGGCGCTGTCTGCTGATGCGGACAGCGCCTTTTTTGATTTGTGTGCTAATGCTCAAAGCGCTCATCGCAATGCGCTCATCTCGTGGGAGCGAGCTTGCTCGCGAAGGCGATGGTTGCAACGCCTCTGTCCGTGGATTGTACCGGCACCTTCGCGAGCAAGCCCGCTCCTGCAGAGACTGGCGTTTATCCAGTTACCAGGGTTTCAGCCATCCGGTTTTCAGAATTCATCTCGTGTTGTGTAACGACGATAAGAATTCACTCCTGAAAATCTCACATGTGATGCGTATCTATCTTCAGAAACATCTGATACGTTGCTTACCTGATTCACGGCCAGCAGCAAGGGGAAGCGCCAATGCCTCGTAAAACCCAGGGCGATAACGCAACGGTCCCGGCCAAGGTGTCCAAGAGCTCCACCGATTACATGCGTGAAATGCGCCTGCGGCTCAAGGAGGCGGGGCTGGTGAAGCGCGAATTCTGGATCCGGCCGGAAAATGTCGATGCCTTGCGGGGGATCGAAAAAGCTTTAAGACAGCCCTTTCTGGGCGACAGAATAAAACTGGAGGACTTCATGACCGAGAATACCCACTGGACCATCAGCTCTCTGCAGAAGGCACTCAGCGAACTGGAACTGGTGACGAACGGCAAGATCGAGCTCGATGTGACCGAGGGCGATGCCTCGGGAATCAGGCTGACCATGGCCGACTACGGCGACCTGCCGATCTACATCGCCGTGGAAGGCGAGCAGATTCTCGCCGATGCGACCTTGATCGAAGTGAACAAGATCAAGAACGTGCAAGCGTTCAACGACGTTGTCCTGCGCAGCCGCGACCTGTTTCCGCTGTCGTCGGTCGGCATCGAAAAGCTGGGCGGCGGTCAGGAAGTCTACTGCCTGTTCGGCGCACTGAGCGCGGCCTCTTCGCTCACTGTAATCGTGCAGGAAATCCTCACACTCGCGGACAACGTGATCCGTGCGGCCGATGCTTTTGAAGATCATTTCATCTACTGAACAGCGCTGTCAGGCGGAGAACATTCATGACTACAAGTATCTGGAAAAAACTGGTGACCGCTGTTCGTGGCGGCGCTTCCGAAGTGGGCGAGTCGATTGCCGACGCCAATGCCATCCGCATTCTGGACCAGGAAATCCGTGACGCCGAGAACGCGCTGGTCAAGGCCCGCGACGGGCTGATCACCATCAAGGCCAAGCACAAACTCTCGGCGCAGCGTCTTGAAGAACACGCCACCAGCATCGCCAACTGGGAAGGTCGCGCCATGCAGGCCCTCGATAAGGGTGAAGAAGCGCTGGCTGTCGAATGTGCAAACAAGATTGCCGAAATCGAAGCCCTGCGTGATCAGGAGCAGGCGCTGGCCGATCAGTTCAGCAAGCAGGTCAACCTGCTGCAGGATCAGGTGATCAAGGCCGAGTCGCGAATCAAGAGCCTCAAGCAGCAGGTCGAGATGGCCAAGGCCCGTGAAACCGTGCAAAAGGCTCGCGTTGCAACGGCCACCGCAACCGGCGGTGCCAGCGGCGCCGTGGAAACCGCAGTGGGTTCGCTGGCACGTCTCAAGCAGCGTCAGGACGAACAGGATGCCAAGCTCGAAGCGGCTGAAGAACTGGCCAGCCAGTCCAGCGGCAGCGATCTGGAACGTCGTCTGCAGGATGCCGGGATCGGCGCCAAAAGCGGCGGTGCGCAGGATGTACTGGCGCGCCTGAAAGCCAAAAGTCAGACGCCGGCTCAGTAAGCGCTGCAACAAGGTGGACGAGGGTAGTGCATGGCGTTTTCCCGACGACTCAAGGTCATCCTCGTCCTCTCGGCCGTGTTGATTGCGGTACAGGCAATCAACTCGGTCACCGACAACAGTCTGGTCCATTTCGGTATCATGCCGCGCAGCTTCATCGGGTTGCGCGGCATTGTGTTTGCGCCCTTTCTGCACGGGTCGATTCAGCACTTGCTCAGCAATCTGTTGCCGTTCATTGTGCTGAGCTGGCTGGTGGCGACCGAGGGTGTCAGGCGTTATGCATGGGTCGCCGGGCTGATCTGCCTGCTGGGCGGGCTGCTGGTCTGGAGCTTCGGTCGCAGCAATATCCATGTCGGCGCAAGCGGTCTGATTTTTGGTTTGTGGGCTTATCTGCTGGCGCGTGCGTGGTATCAGCGCAGTATCGCCAGCGTGCTGATCGCGCTGCTGGTGCTGGCCGCTTACAGCGGGTTGGTATTCGGCTTCGTTCCGGTGGCCGGCGTGTCGTTCGAATCACATATCGCCGGTGCAGTTGCGGGCGTTTGTGTGGCCTGGCTGATGCATTCCAGGGCATTGCTGGCGCAGAAGTGAGCCAGTCTAATGCGCGGCGGCAGTGCGCCTGTTGCGCTTGAAGAGCGTTATATATCGTCACCCGTCACTGCAAGGAAATGGATTATGAGTTGGTTCAAACGGGCCATGGGCCTGGAAGCCCCCAAGGCATCAGGCCGGGACGGCGTACAACCGGTCAGCACGGTCAGTCCGCTGGGGCTGGCGTCCGGACGCATGCTGTGCCTGGACAGTTCACTGAAGCTGTTGCTCGACGGTCACTCGGAAGTGGTCGTTCCGGGCGATGAAAAGGTCTGGTCCGTAGGGCATATTGATCTCGGCCAGTCCATGGCACTGCATCGTTTTTACCTCGATAACGAGGACTATTTTCTGCAAGTGGTCAGCGACGGCCCCAATCCGGAGGACGTGCAGGACATCATCCTGTTCGGCTACTACAGCGCCGAGCCGATCACCAGCAAGGATGAATTGCTGCGCCTGACCGGGCCATCATCGAAGATCGGCCTGCCGACCTACGAGCACGATGGCGAGGTCTTCGAGCGGCAATGGGGGACTTCCCCTGGCCAGACCGAGCTGACGCCGCTCGATGAAGACATTGTCAGTCCCGACGCGACTTATCGTGTCAAGCACCTGAGCATGCTGTACGCCCGCGAAACGGGACTGATCAACCGCCGTGAATTTCTGCTGTTTTCCGTAGAGGAAGACGAGGAGGGCAGCATCACGCTCACCACGGCGGTCGGCATAACGCTGCAATCCACTGATATCAACGTTCTTTGACAAGGAAATCCTCATGATCGACGCGCTGCGTATGTCGCTCAATGCCACGGCCGTGTTTGGCTTCGTCCTGTACATTCTGGTGGCGGTCATCCTGTTCGCGCTGTTCCAGTTCATCTACAGCCGGATCACCCCACACAAGGAGTTTGCGCTGATTCGCGAGAACAACAGTGCCGCCGCGCTGGCGTTGGGTGGTTCGCTGATCGGTTTCGCGCTGCCGGCCAGTAACATCATCAGCTACAGCATCAGCATTCTGGACGTGATCGTCTGGGTGGTGATTGCCGCCATTGTGCAGCTGCTGGCGTTCGGCGTTACCAGTCTGGTGCTCAAGGGCCTGTCGACACGCATCGCCAAGGGCGAAATGGCAGCAGCCATCTATTCGGCCAGCGTCGCGATCAGCGTCGGTCTTCTCAATGCCGCCTGCATGACCCCGTCGGTCTGACGGCAGCCTTGAACAAGGAGACTCACGATGAGACGTAGTTCAGTAAAACTGGTACTCGCCGGTGCACTGCCGCTGGCCCTTGCCGGGTGTGGCCCGTCCGAGAAAAAGGACACCGTCAACGCCAAGGCCAACTTCAGTTCGGTGCAGGAATGCGTCGATGCCAAGGTGCCGGTGAATATCTGTTCGGATGCCTACATGCAGGCGCTGTCCGATCATCGCCGCATTGCGCCGACCTATGATGACAAGGCGTCCTGCGACGCGGACTTCGTACCGGATTATTGCCAGGTCACCTCTGACGGCAAGTACATGCCCAAGCTCGGCGGCTTCGAACTGGGCTTTTCCGGGCAAGTGCCGAAAGAGGCACTGGACCGTGCCAATCAGGAAGTCAACCAGTCTGCTCCGGCAGGCATGAGTGGCACCACCGGGCTGATGGCCGGGCTGCTGATCGGCAATCTGCTCAGCAACGGCTTCGGCAATAACCGCTATTACTCGCAGCCCATCTACCAGACGCGCGATGATCGAGGCGGTTATTACAGCTCGTCGCTGCCCAGTCAGATCGATCGCGGCAAGACCTTCGGCCGTTCCACCCAGGCGCAATCCAGCCCGGATCGCAGCTACGGCAGGAGCACCCTGGGGCGCAATCTGGGCAGCTCTGGGTCCGGCTCGTCTTCGGTGTCATCGACCATCTCGCGCGGCGGCTTCGGCAGCCAGGCTTCGGCACGCAGTGGCTGGGGCGGCAAGAGCAGCAGTGGCAGCAGCAGTTTCGGAGGCTGACGGTTCGCGGCATGAAAAAGATCAGCATCGAGGAACGTCCGGACTGGCGCACGACCGCCGAACGTGAAGGCTTCAACTTTCACACTATCGACGGCGAGCGTTACTGGGACGAGCGCGGGTATTACCTGTTCAGCGAACAGCAGATTACCCGCGATCTTGAAGCGCCCACCCGGGAACTTCACCAGCTGTGCATGGACGCCGTGGCGCGCGTGGTGGACAGCGAAGCGCTGCTCCATCAACTGGCGATTCCGGAAGCGTTCTTCGACCTGATCCAGACCTCGTGGAAGGAGGGACACCCGCATCTGTACGGGCGCTTCGATTTTGCCTACGACGGTACAGGCCCGGCAAAGATGTACGAAATCAATGCCGATACGCCGACCAGTCTGATGGAAGCCGGGGCGGTGCAACTGCTCTGGCTGGAAGAGCAGATGGCGCGCGGCGTGTTGCCTGCGCATGCCACCCAGTTCAACTCGATTGCTGAGGATCTGGTTCGGGCCTTTGCCGAGTTTTCCGGCACGAGTCCGTTCTACTTTTCGGCGATGTCCGGTTCCATCGAAGACCGGGGCACTACCGATTTCCTGCGGCGTATGGCAGCACACGTCGGCATCGATGCGAGGCATATCGATATCGAAGACATCGGCCTCGGCGCTGATGGGCGTTTTGTCGATCTGGACGGGCGCTGGATCGAGCGCTTGTTCAAACTGCACGCGTGGGAGCATATCTTTCACGAGGAATTCGGCCAGCACGTGTCAGCCAGCGGCACTCAGTTTGTCGAACCCGCGTGGAAGGCGATTCTCAGCAACAAGGGGATTTTGCCGTTGTTGTGGCAGTTCAACGAAGGTCATCCGAACCTGCTGCCTGCGCATGTCGACCACGAGCCGAGCAAAGCGGTCCCCAAAGGCTGGGTGCGCAAACCCTACTTTTCCCGTGAGGGTGCCAATATTGAAATGCGTACGCCCGGCGATCAGGTCATCTCGGTCGATGGGCCTTATACCGATGCGCCCTACATTCTGCAGGCGTACTCGCCGCTTCCGCGATTTGGCGACAGCTACACGCTGATCGGCTCCTGGATCATCGGCGATCTTGCGTCAGGGATCGGTATTCGTGAAGACGACAGCCTGATCACCAAGGACACCAGCCGCTTCCTGCCACACGTGGTTATCGACTGAGCGCTGCCTGTCGTCACCCGGTGTTACTGGCTTGAAGCACGTAACACTCTTTTTGTTACCACACGTTCATATACCCGCCAATAAGCCGCCCTAACGAGCGGCCTTGTTAGTGTGCTGTCTGACAATCAAACAGGCGGTGTCGTTGTTTTTAATTCTGGTCATAACGCGGGAGCACGACGTTTCAGATCTGTACCTTATATAAGTTGTGATCTGTTCTTTATTGCCTGTTGGCATTCACGTTGCATTACTGTGGGCCATTCCGGGTGCCTGCTTCATGAATGTTTAACAGCGTGTTGTTCATTCTTTTTTATTTTGTGAAGTTTCCTACGGACGTATACCCGATAGACAAACTGTTCGCGGGAAGAATACGTGGGTCACTCGGTCTGCCTGTCAAACAACTGTTTATTGGCCGCGCGTCAATAACCGGTGTCGCCCCGACAAAACGCTGTTTATAGCAGAACTATTACAGGCCAGGACGCCATACATGCGTCCCGACGTGGCCATGCAAGGAGAGCCCACATGCTCATGAAACAACTGCTGGGCGGCGCGCTGACGCTGCTGTTCGCGATCAACACCTGCCAGGCAGTCGATACCACGTTGCTCGGGAGTCGTTTGACCCCGCTGGGAGGCGAGATGGCAGGTAATGCCACGGGGACCATTCCGCCCTGGACGGGCGGAATCACCCAGCCCCCGCCCGGATACAAGGGCTCGGGCACTCGGCATGTCGACCCGTATACCGCTGACAAGCCCCTGTTCACCATCACTCACGCCAATATGCAGCACTATCGCACGCGCCTGACGCCTGGGCAGGTGGCGATGTTCGAAACCTACCCCGACAGCTACCGGATGCCGGTATACCCCACGCGACGTTCCGGATCGGCGCCGCAATGGGTGTACGACAACACCCGCCGCAATGCGCAGAAAGCCCGATTGATCGGCGGTGGCAATGGTTTTGTCGATGCCTACGGCGGCATTCCATTTCCGCTTCCGGAAAAGGGCATTCAGGCCGTGTGGAACCACATTGCCCGGTATCGCGGCCACTATGCGGTGCGACGCACTTCGGAAGTTGCGATACAGCGCGACGGCAGTTTCAAGCTGAACACGTCGCGTCAGGAAGTGCTGTTTCGCTTCTATGATCCTGCGGGCAGCTTTGCCAGTCTGGATAACGTGCTGTTCTATTACCTGTCGTTTACCCAGTGCCCGACGCGTATGGCCGGTTCTGCCGTGTTGGTCCATGAAACACTGGACCAGATACAGGAGCCGCGGCAGGCGTGGACCTACAGTGCGCGGCAACGTCGGGTGCGCCGCGCGCCGAGTCTGGCTTACGACATGCCGATCCCGGCCTCTGAAGGCTTGCGCACGGCTGACGACACCGACATGTTCAATGGCTCGCCGGATCGTTACGACTGGAGGTTACTGGGCAAACGCGAGATTTATATTCCCTACAACAACTACCGCATTTCCAGCCCCGACATTACCTATCGGCAATTATTGCAGGTGGGTCATCTCAACCCGGCCTATACGCGCCATGAACTACATCGTGTATGGGTGGTGGAGGGCACGCTCAAACCGACCGCGCGCCATGTCTATTCAAGACGCACGCTGTACCTGGACGAGGACAGTTGGCAGGCCGCAGTCGTCGATCAGTACGATGCCCGGGGGCAGTTGTGGCGCGTCTCCATGGCGTACCTGAAAAACTATTACGAACTGCCGACGACCTGGTCTGCTCTGGACGTCTTCCATGACCTGCAGGCCCGGCGTTATCACGTACAGAACCTCGACAATCAAGAGCCTGGCACCAGTGACTTCTCTCAGCCGGTACCCAGCGTGAACGCCTTCAAACCAGCGGCCTTGCGGCGCAGAAGCATTCGCTGACCGGCGTCTGGGCAGTCTGCGCGATCAACCGTCGTGATGATCCATCAATCACATTCAGCGCGCTTAACAAAAGATAACGACATGTCGATTGTCAGGCATTTGCAAAGCTGCCTAGGATGGCTGAGCTTCCAGACAGGTAACGCCATAGCGCTGCGGGCGTCGACATCGATACGAGTTGTCCGGCACCCACACCCGATAACAGCCACCTGATAATAATAAGAGCGGAAAAGTCCATGCGTGAGTCTTTCCATCGTCGCACCCGGTTATGCGCGGGCATGTCCCTGGCTGTCGTTGCGTCATCCCTGTTTGCGCTGCCAGCCATGGCCGGTTCCGAGGCGCTAGCCACTGCCGTTGCTGCAGACGCTCCTGTTTATGCCATCGAGTCGACCAAAGCCTCTCGCACGTTGTTGCTGGACGTCGCCCATGCGGGTGCGCGGCTGGTCGCGGTGGGTGACCATGGGCATATTCTGCTTTCCGATGATCAGGGCAAGACCTGGAGTCAGGCTCGTGTGCCTACCCGGCAGTTGTTGACGGCCGTGTTTTTTGTGGATGAACAGCACGGTTGGGCGGTCGGTCACGACGCGCAGGTACTGGCCAGCAGCGATGGCGGCAAGAGCTGGAGCAAGCAGTTCGAGGACTTGAAGCGCGAGGCTCCGCTGCTGGATGTCTGGTTCAAGGATCTCGACAACGGTTTGGCCATCGGTGCCTACGGCCTGCTGCTGAGCACGGCCGATGGCGGGCAGCACTGGGAAGATGTCAGCGACCGGCTGGACAACGAAGACCAGTACCACTTGAACGGCATCACTCAGGTCAAGGACGCCGGCCTGTTCATCGTCGGCGAAGCGGGCAGCATGTTTCGCTCCCGCGACGAGGGGCAGACCTGGGAGAAAATCGACGGCCCGTATCAAGGCTCGTTATTCGGTGTGATCGGCACGGCACAGCCGTCCACGCTGCTGGCCTATGGTCTGCGCGGCAATCTGTTTCGCTCCAGCGATTTTGGTGACAGCTGGCAGCCCGTCGAACTTAAGGGTGCGCGCGGGCCGATCGAGTTCGGGCTGGCAAGTGCCACGCTGCTGGCCGATGGCTCGCTGGTGCTGGTCGGCAATGGCGGCAGTGTCATGCGCAGCACCGACGACGGTGAAACATTCGCGGTCTTCAATCGACCTGATCGCATCTCGCTGGCCGGGGTCACTGGCAATTCTCAAGGCAATCTGATTTTGGTCGGGCAGGGCGGCGTTCGCCTCACCTCGCCGACGGGCGCCGATACCACCCAACAATAAGACCTTTCAGGGCGGGGATATTCAGGCATGAACACGCACCAGCACGCGCAAGATCCGGATGAAAAGGCAACCTTCCTCGAACGCCTGATTTTCAACCATCGCCCGGCAGTCATCATCCTCTGCCTGCTGGCCAGCCTCTTTCTGTTCTGGCAGGCCACGCAGGTGCGGCCTTCCACCAGTTTCGAGAAGATGATTCCGCTGTCCCATCCGTTCATCCAGAACATGATGGAACACCGCAACGATCTGGCGAATCTGGGTAACACCGTTCGTATCTCGGTAGAGGCCAAGGAGGGTGACATCTTTTCCAAACCGTACATGGAGACGCTGCGTCAGATCAGCGACGAGGTGTTCTACATTCCTGGCGTTGACCGTTCTGGCCTGAAATCGCTGTGGAGCCCGAGCGTACGCTGGACCGAAGTGACGGAGGAGGGCTTTGCCGGAGGCGAAGTGATTCCGCAGAGTTACAACGGTTCGGATGAGAGTCTGGATCTGTTGCGCAACAACATACTCAAGTCCGGACAGGTCGGGCGGTTGGTGGCCAACGATTTCAAATCCAGCATCATTGATGTGCCGTTGCAGGAGTCCTACCCGGATCCGGCAGACCAGGGCAAGTTGCTGGCGCTGGACTATCAGCAGTTCTCGCACCAGCTTGAAGAGAAGATCCGCGACAAGTATCAGGCGCAAAACCCAAACATCAGGATTCACATCGTCGGCTTCGCCAAGAAAGTCGGCGACCTCATTGACGGCCTGTTCATGGTGGTAATGTTCTTTGGCATCGCCTTTCTGATCACGCTGGTGCTGCTGATCTGGTTCACCCGCTGTCTTCGCAGCACCATCGCCGTGCTGATCACCACGTTGATTGCGGTGATCTGGCAACTTGGGCTGATGCACGTCGTGGGGTTCGGTATTGACCCGTACTCGATGCTGGTGCCGTTCCTGATCTTTGCCATCGGCATTTCCCATGGTGTGCAGAAAATCAACGGTATCGCCTTGCAATCCAGCGAGGCCGACAACGCCCTGACCGCTGCAAGGCGGACGTTTCGTCAGCTGTTTCTGCCGGGCATGATCGCGATTCTGGCCGATGCGGTCGGCTTTATCACGCTGCTGATTATCGACATCGGGGTGATTCGCGAGCTGGCCATCGGGGCGTCCATTGGTGTGGCGGTGATCGTGTTCACCAACCTGATCCTGCTGCCGGTGGCGATTTCCTACGTGGGCATCAGCAAGCGTGCGATCAATCGCAGCAAGCAGGATGCGGTCTCCGAGCATCCGTTCTGGCGCTTGCTGTCCAACTTTGCCAGCCCAAAGGTTGCGCCGGTCTCCATTGTGCTGGCGCTGCTCGCCTTCGGTGGCGGGCTCTGGTACAGCCAGAACCTGAAGATCGGCGACCTGGACCAGGGCGCGCCGGAGCTGCGTCCCGATTCACGCTACAACAAGGACAACGCGTTCATTATCAGTCATTACTCCACCAGTTCGGACGTGCTGGTGGTGATGGTCAAGACGCCACCAGAAGGTTGCTCGGCCTATCCGACAATGTCAGCGATCAACGAACTGGCCTGGAAGATGGAAAACACCCAGGGCGTGCAGTCGGCCATTTCGCTGGTGACGGTGTCGAGACAGATGATCAAGGGCATGAACGAGGGCAACCTGAAATGGGAGAGCCTGTCGCGTAACAAGGATGTGCTGAACAACTCCATTGCCCGCGCCGACGGCCTGTACAACAACACCTGTTCGCTGGCGCCCCTGCTGGTGTTCCTCAACGACCATAAAGCCGAAACCCTGGACCGTGCCGTACATGCCGTGCAGGATTTCGCCAAGGAGAACGACACGCCGGACCTGCAGTTCCTGCTGGCCGCAGGCAATGCCGGGATCGAGGCCGCGACCAACGAGGTCATCAAGCAGTCCGAGCTGGTCATTCTGGTGCTGGTCTACCTCTGCGTGGCAGCCATGTGCATGATCACTTTCCGCTCATGGGCCGCGACCCTGTGCATCGTCCTGCCGCTGGTGCTGACCTCGGTGCTGGGCAACGCGCTGATGGCGTTCATGGGCATCGGCGTCAAGGTCGCGACCCTGCCGGTTGTGGCGCTGGGAGTGGGGATTGGTGTCGATTACGGCATTTACATCTACAGCCGCCTGGAAAGCTTCCTGCGCGCCGGTCTGCCGCTGCAGCAAGCCTATTACGAAACCCTTAAGTCCACCGGCAAGGCCGTGCTGTTTACTGGTCTGTGCCTGGCCATTGGCGTGTGCACCTGGATCTTCTCGGCAATCAAGTTTCAGGCCGACATGGGCCTGATGCTGACCTTCATGCTGCTGTGGAACATGTTCGGCGCACTGTGGCTGCTGCCCGCGCTGGCACGGTTTCTAATCAAGCCGGAGAAGATGGCGGGGAAGGTGGGCAATTCGCTATTTTCACATTAAGACACACATGAGGTTATCCAGCCTCTTCTTGGTGAAGTGTCTTCGCTCTGTGCCGAACGTTTCGCAACGCGCGGCTGCTTTTATTGATCGGCTTGTGTCAGGTCAAGGTTGCCTTGCCCTGTAAAAGGGGGACAGCGGGATGAGAGAAGGGGCGAAGAATAGAGTTTTTAGGGTGATAGAGTTAAAGTTTTTATGAGACGCCTATCAGAACTATCAAGGTATTGTTCTGTGGGGTGGAGCTGTTAGTGTGCGGCTTAATAAGATGTCGTAAGAAATACTATAATCGCGCACAGTGAGTATCAGTGTGCAGGCAAAGTGCCGGTATTCAAAGTCTGAGAGTTACTTAAGTTGCGTGAAGGGTGGGGCGTAGTTATCATGAATTGCATGGGCTTCTCACTTGAGAAGTAGCCATTTCAAATGGTTCATGGAGTAGGATGATGGCACTTTCATTGCGCAGCGATATGTTTGGCCATGAAAAAAGCACCGGCAGACAAAAGCTGGAATGGGAGTTCGAACAGAGTGCAAGTGAGCGGGGTGTTCATCACTATGCCTATTTTTTTTATCATCACACGCCAGCCTTACAGCAACATGGCTTTGTTCTGGTCAGCGGTCCGGAGGCAGGGGAAAAGAACAGTCATTGTGCGGAGCGGCAGGACGTAGCGGATACGGTTCGGGGCGTTGCTTGCTCTCAGCCACTATTTACCGGGTTACTGAACAGGCCTATATCATCAAATGACCGTGGCGAAATGATCGACGCCGGTACCACCTCTGACGGGATGACGGCGTTCTACCTCGGCGAAGAGAAGGCATTCAGTTTACTTCGGTTTGCAAATAAAGAAGCCGGAACAGGGAATGCGCAAGGCGAGTACAGTCTTGCGACGGAGGTGAAGTCGCTGGTTCGTGAGTTTCATCATAAGTTGACGGGCCTGGTCATGGGCTTGAATGAATCGGACGAAAACTTCACTATCACGGACCGTGAAAAGGAAGTGTACATCTGGACGGCAATAGGCAAGACCTGTAATGAAATTGCCGTCATTCTAAATATATCCAAAAGAACCGTGGATTTTCACATTTCCAATGTGATCTCGAAGTTGGGTGTCCGAACCAAACTTCAGGCTTGCATACAACTGACCAAGATGGGCATTTTGTAAGGGACGGTGCTAGCCTTGACGACCGCCCTGAGTGGCAGGTCGCAAAGGCCATTAAAGCGTTGAGTGAGCCTCGGCTCTTTGTGCGCGATTCCGATACAGCGCGGGTTCGATCGGAATACTTATTGACAACCTGCAGTGGAACGCGACGGCTACCGGTTATCGCCTGTTGTTGCCTGCGTACCTTCGCGCGTCGACTGCTCGTACCGCGCCTGATGCGCAGTGTTGTGCTGAGAATGACGTTTGTTTTGCAGGCGATAAATGTTCAGTATCTGGCGTATGACCGATTGCCTGTCGCGACGACCCGAGATGATGCCACCCTTGACCTGATTGACTGCAGCATAGCTCGGGTCCTGCAAAAGAACGCAGTGCGCCTTGTACAGATTCCAGTAGGGGATGCCTGCAAACAAGTGATGAGTGAGATGCAGGTTGTCTCCATGCATGCCGATAAACAGCCTCTCCCACCAGGAGGGGAAACGGTTGCGGGTGATACGCAAGGCCTCCCGTTCCTTGCCGAACAATCCAAAATGTTCAGAAACCTCTGACAGCCAACCGATGACCTGAAAAGCCGTGAGGTAAGGAACGAGCCAGAACATCAGGTAACCGTACAGGCCTGTGGTGGCGTAGAACAACGAGAATAAAACAGCGTGTACTGCGATGAGGGTCAGCGCTTTGCGAGGGGACTTGAACAGTGCGCCCAACCGATGAATGACAAGGTAACGCAGGTAGCTGAATATATTCAGGAGCAGCACGGTTTTAAGCAGATGGTTAAACATGAAGTCAAACCGATCTACGGTCGCCTGCAGTCCAGAATCGATATAGTAACGGTAGTCCGGGTCTTTGTCGGCGTCACCGAGATGATGGTGATGCAGGTGCACGTGCGAATGTCGATAAGCTTCGTAATCCTGAAAGATGGGTAAGCCGGTTAGATAGTGGCCAATGGCATAACTTAGGGAACGGCTTTGAGTCAGGGTTAAATGGGCTGCTTCATGAACAAGGGAGGCGAGTGCGCGTTGCCTTGAACCGATAATTAGCACGCTGAGGGGATAAGCATACAACGACCATTGGGTGAGTGCGACAGCGGAAGCAATGACAATAATATCCCCCGACCAACCCAGTAGCCATCGCCAGTTATTCTTTTTGTAAAGACGCATGAGTTCAAATTTGAGTGCATCGTTACAGTGAAATCTTTGGACGGTTTGCATCGTTTACCTCGACAGGTTGTGCTCTGCAATGCGTTGTTATTAGGGCGTTATATAGACTAGGAAGGTTGGGGGGGCTGCGTAAGCTGTTATTTTTCACAGGTAGACGGTTACAGGGTGTATGTGTTTTTTTTGAAAGAAGTCAATCGTCGTTAACAAAATCTCTTGCATCGGTTTTTTTACGAGGTTGATGTCACCTGATTAATATGTTACCTGAGGCCGTCATGAACAGTTTTGAGAAAAATAATACCGCACCGTCACGCTCTCAAGATCTCGCTAAGCGGGCCGGCGTACAGCATATAACCGGTACGGAAGGGCCACTCTCCATGTCTCAGGAACAGGCCTGGTTTCTTGAGACGTTAGTACCAGAAAGTATCGCTTATAATTTTCAGGCCATGCTGAATATTCGCGGCGACCTTGATATCAACGCGCTTGAACTGGCGCTGAGTATGGTGGTTGAGCGTCATCAGTCACTCTCCACTGTTTTCGATGAGGTTGACGGGGAGCCACGGCAAACTATTCAGGACGCCTGGCCCGTGAACATCCCGATCGTTGACCTGTCTGCCAGCAGTGAAGCGGTACGGCAGACCTACATGAATTCTATTATAAAAGCTGAAATAGCCCAGAAAATCCAAGTGGCGAAACTTCCGCTGATTCGATGGGTGCTGTTCAAATTCAGTGACCAATTCCACTCATTGCTGCACATCGAACACCACCTCATTCATGACGGCTGGTCATTTCGGCTGTTTCTCAAAGAGCTCAATCATTTTTACAACGAACAAAAGGGCCGTGTTAATCAAGAGCCCCTTGAGCCGGTGATCCAGTTTATCGATTACTGCCAATGGGAGCGCGACTGGCTGGATTCGGCTCAAGGTCGTCAAGGCCGAGACTTCTGGTACGGTCGTCTTGAAACCTGGCCTGCCTACACGCATTCGCCGTTTCCTGCACCGAAGGGTGGGCAAGCGGCGTTGGATTTTGTCGGCAGTTCCGTGTCGGTACCGTTGCCCGGTGGGTTGATCAGCGCACTTCAGGCGTATGGCTCGAAGAATAAATCCACCCTGTTCGAGACTATGTTTTCACTGTTTGCCTGTGTAGTAGCGGCGCGTTCGGGTCAGACGCAACAACTGATCGGTACCGCCGTCGCCAACCGCGACCTGCCGGGTATCGAAAACACCATCGGTATGCTGGTCAACATGTTGCCGCTGCGCATCGACATTGACGCGAACACGCCCTGGGCACCTCTACTGGCAGCCGTGAAAGAAGAAATCCGCACGGCCTGTTTGCAGTCGCATGTGCCGTTTTCCACCATGGTTGCCGATCTGAGCCCGGAGCGTTTAACTCAGCAGTTACCTTACATTCAGGTTGCTTTCAGTTTTCATAACTCCATGTCCCGCACCCTGGACTTTGCGGACATTGATGTCGAGGTGGTGGAGGGCTTGGCAAACGGTTCTGCGAAATTCGACCTCAATGTCATTTGCGTTTTCGATGACGAGGTTAACCCGGCCGCTGGCGGTCGTTTCATGCTTGAGTACTCCACCGCTGTCGCCAAAGAGGCAGATGTCGTAGCGCTTATGGATGATTTCCTCCACCTGGCAAGCGCCTGGCTCGAGCAACCGGCAGAAAGCCTCGCCAATGTACGCAAGTCTGCTGTCCTTGCCGCAGGCGGTACTTCTGTCAGTCCTGGCGTAGAGTTCTGGAAACAATCTCTCGACCTCGAAGCCTCGGGTCTTCTGGCTGACCATGCGCTTAATCGCGTTGTCAGCGGGCCACTTGTGCGTCATGAAATCCCATTGTCGGATGAAAGCCTTGCACGCCTGTTTCAAGCGTGTGAACAGCGCCGCATTGAACCTGAAGTAGCGCTTTTTTCTATCTATGCCATTGTCATGGCACGTTATGGCGGGCATCAAACCGTCGTGGCTGGTCTGGGTACCGCTGCCGATGGACAGCGTCTTGCCACACCGTTGCCACTCAAGCTGACGCTCACTGCGCACGATACATTTGCCGATGTCTTCCTGCGCACACAACAGCACTGCGAGCAGGCTCGTCAGTGGCACGCATCTTCCGCACAGAGCCTGGAAAAAGCGCTCGATGACAGTGTTGCGGCATCGGGAAGAGCGCCACAGTCATTAATACAGTCGGTATTCTGCAACGGCCTGTCCGCGCGTGCAGAGCAGGGAAGTGCTTCGGGCAGTCTGCATCCGCCCATCGAATTCGTCCTGGACCGTTCCGGCACAAAGGCTTCGTTGTCACTCGGCTATGCCGCTGACCTGTTCACTCAGGAAACAGCGACATCAATGGCCGGGCATTATGTCCAGCTGCTGGAAAAGGCCGGTGAGTCACTTGACGAGACGTTGGCACAAAGCCTGTCGGCCCAGCACCAGGCTGCCATTCAGGCACAGTGTGAGGGGCTTGCTTCGACCTACCCTGAAACGTCCCTGCACGCCATCGTCGAGGCATTTGCGGCTACACAGCCCGAAGCCATCGCTGTGCGGTGCGGGGAGGCAGTGCTGACGTACGCTCAGCTCAATGAGTCCGCCGACAAAATTGCCGACATATTGCTTCGCAAGGATGTGCAGCCCGGTGATGTCGTCGGTATCTGCATGATGCGCTCCGAGTGGCAGGTTGCAGCGCTCTTGGGCGTACTCAAAGCCGGTGCGTGCTACCTCTCGATCGACTGTGCGTCGCCTGCCGAGCGTCGTGACTGGCTGCTGGAAGAGGCGGACGTCAAGTGGGCACTGATCGATGAGAGTGCTCCGCCTCTACGTGATGCAACCTCAACGCTGTTGATCGGGCAATTGTTGACTGAGCAGGATGACCTGCGCGTGTCGCCACTGGTCAAGCCTGTCGTCAGCGCCGATGCTCACTGCTATTACATGTTCACATCGGGTTCCACAGGCACTCCGAAAGCCACTGCCAGTACCCACCGCGCGGTCGTGAGTCTGGTCAAGGGGACGGACTATATCGATATCAATGGTGACGACCGCTTCCTGTTTTTCGCGCCCCTCGCCTTCGATGCATCGACCTTTGAAATTTGGGGTGCCTTGCTGAACGGCGCGCAGTTGGTGGTTCAGCCTGGAGAAGCCGGCGGGCTGGATGACCTGGCACACACACTGGAAAGCCAGCAGGTCAGCGTACTCTGGCTGACGTCCGCATTGTTCCAGGAAATGGTCGATCAGTATCCTCATGCGATGGCTGGCGTCAGACATGTAGTGACCGGCGGTGACGTTGTTTCACCGCAAAGCATGCGCAGTTTTCTGGCACAGTCCACCGGGACGCTCACCATCGGGTACGGCCCTACTGAAGGTACGGTGTTTACCACTGCCTACAGCATGGACAAAGTCGAACAAGTGACTGACAAGCCTCTGATCGGATGGCCAATTGCACAGGCCGATGCCTACATCGTGGATGTTTTCGGGCAGCTTGCCGAGCCAGGTGTTCCAGGAGAGTTATTTATCGGCGGCACAGGTATCACCGGCGCCTACCTCAAGCGTCCGGAACTGAGCCAGGAGCGTTTTGTGACACTGAAGAGGTTCCCCGGCAAAACTCTCTTCCGCACCGGTGACCTGGCGCGCTGGACCCAGAGCCGCGGTATCGAGTTTCTGGGGCGCAGTGACAGCCAGATCAAGATCCGTGGCTTGCGCATAGAGCCTGGTGAGGTTGAGCAGGCGATACGTCAATTGCCTGGTGTCACGGCGTGCTCGCTGATTCTGCGCACACTGAATCTTGATAAGCAACTCGTTGCCTTTGTCAGTCTGGACGGGACCATTGCACTGGATGAACAACAGATTCGTGTAGCGCTAAGGGATCGCCTCCCCGACTACATGGTGCCTTCCGAAGTGCATGTGATCGAGCAACTGCCGGTCAATGCGAGCGGCAAAGTCGACAAGCGTGCATTGCTTGAACTGGCGACTCAAAACGGCCGTGCAAGAGTCACCAGCGAGCGACCGTCGACGGCTCTGGAAAAATCCATTGCCGAGGTCTGGGCGCAAATCCTCAATGTGCCGGAAGTGGGTAGAAACGAAGACTTCTTCTCCATCGGCGGGCATTCGCTGGCCGGCATGCGGATCATGTCGCGGCTGAGCAAGCAATTCGGCAGTCGTCTGTCGCTGAATCTGCTCTTTGAGTATCCCAGCGTCGAGACGCTTGCAGGTGCTATCGAGCGCTCGACCGAGCCGTTGACCGCCTGACCGCCTGACCGCTTACCGGCGCGTGGTGGGTAGTAAAAATACCCCCGCGCGCTTTCTCGCCTCTCAGCCCCCCAATTTAACCCGTCCTCGCAGCGACATCGTTCGCTGTCGAGGTGGAGATGGTCATGTCCCAAAAAAAAACGGTCACTTCAACCACCGGATCCGCTGTCAGGAGTCCGACCCCGGCAGCCCGGGGGTTTCTGAATTTATCGCCTGCGCAAAAAAGCCTCTGGTTCATGCACCAGATGGAAGATGCGAGCGCCACATACAATGTGCCTTTCGCGCTGCGCATTGACGGGGCGCTGGATTGCGCAGCCCTTGAGCGGGCGGTGGACAGTGTCTATCAGCGCCAGACTGCACTGCGCTATCGTTTTCCCTGTATCGATGGGCAACCGGTCATTCGCCTTGTCAACGAGCAACTGTTGACTCGCAAAGTTGACCTGCGAGCCGAGCCGGACAGCGAAGCTGCGCTGAAAGCGTTCGAGCAAAGCGAAGCCCGTTATGTTTTCGATCTTGAGCATGAAGCGCTTCTGCGCGCGACGTTGCTGCACTGTGCGACCGACGAGCATGTTCTGTTGATCAATGTTCATCACATCATTTTCGACGGTTGGTCGATGCAGATCTTCCTCTCTGAAGTGGCCTCAGCCTATTCGGCGCTGGTGCAGGGCAGCGAGGTGAACGTCGAGCCGTTGAACTTCGACTTTGGCGACTATTTAAGTCTGAGCCCATCGAGCGCTGAGCGAGATCCCGATATTGCTCACTGGCAGCAGCGATTGGCCGGTGCGCCTCCGGTATTGCCACTACCGCTGGATGACAAGCGTCCTGCCGTTCAGCGTTACGCGGGGCAGCGTTGTCATTTTCAAGTGCCTGCAGCCGTCTCGGACGCGCTGAAAAAACTGGCCAAGGACTGTCGCGTCACGCCCTATATGGTAGGGCTTGCGGCTTTTTCCGTGCTGCTGTATCGCTATACGCAAGAGGCGGATCTGGTCATCGGATCGCCGATGTCGAATCGGCAATCCGCTGATCTGGAAGGCGTGATCGGTTTCTTCGTCAATACGCTGCCAAACCGGATCGATGCATCGGGTTCTCCTTCTTTCGTCGAGTTGCTCAAAAGAGTTCGCGCCTCGGTGCTCGATACATTCGAGCATGCCCATGTGCCTTTCGATCAGATTGTCGAGGCCATTCAGCCCCCGCGCTCTTTGAGCCATGCGCCGGTGTTTCAGGTGCTGTTCGATATGGCCAACGAGGATTTTTCGGTCGAGCTGGAAAACCTGCGCACTCGCGTTTATACGCTCGACTCCTGCACCGCCAAATATGACCTGAGTCTGACCCTGGCACTGACTGCGCGCGGCATGAGCGGCGCGGTCGAGTATGACACCGCATTGCTGGATGAGACCGCAGTGCAGGGGATGATCGATAGCCTGCTGATCATTATGGAGCAGGTGTCGCGCAACCCGGACGGGGCTATTGACGATTTTTCGCTGTTGTCTGACGAAGCCGTGGAGCAGGCGCTGCGCTTGGCTAATCATCAGCCGGCAGCGCCGCAAGCGCCTTTTGCACCTTTCCATCAGTGGTTCAAATGCAGTGCCGCGCAGTGGGGCGAGATGGATGCGCTGATTTATGCGGACCGTCGATACAGCTATGCGCAACTTGATGCAGAGGCCCGGGTACTGGCGGGTCATCTGCATGCTGCCGGTGTTCGTCATGGTGACCGGATCGCGGTAGTGCAACGCTATGGCCCAGAGGTCATCGTCGCGTTACTGGCGGTGCATCAGGTGGGCGGTATTTATGTGCCGCTCGCAATCGACGATGCGCGTCATGCGGATCTGCTCAAGGACATCGAGCCCAGACTGGTCCTGACGCTGCGCGCCTTTCAGAAGCAACTGCAGGACTATCCGTGCCTGCTGCAGGATGATTTGCCGCAGACCACCGGCACGCTGCTCGAGAGCGAATTCGAGGGGCGCAACACGCAACCGGAAGACATCGCCTACATCATTTTTACCTCCGGCTCTACCGGTCGTCCCAAGGGCGTCAGTGTCTCTCACGGCAGTTGGGTAAGCCTGCTGCAGGCCTTGGAGCAGACTTACGGTCAGACCGAGCCGGGTGTTACTGGCATTTTGCAAATGGCCAATTTCACGTTTGACGTATTCATGAGCGATGTCGTCCGCGCGCTGGCGGTTGGCGCGCGGTTAATCATGTGTCCTCGGCAGAGTCTGGCTGACCCTGAACGACTCTATGAGCTGATCAAAGCTGAACGGGTGACGTTGCTCGAGTTCGTGCCTGCGGTCCTGCGGCAGATGATTCGTTACCTGGAAGAGACCGCACGGCGTCTGGATACCCTGCATACACTCACCTGCGGTGCGGACGTGTGGTTTGTCCACGAGTATCGGAAAATGCAGACGCTGTGTGGACCGCATACCAGGGTTGTCAGTGTTTACGGAGTCACCGAGGCAACCTGCGAAAGCGCCACGTTCGAGCCCGATGCAGGGTGGTATGACTCTGAGCGCAGCTTGCCTATCGGCGGTCCCTTGCCTAACACCTCCCTGTACCTGGTCGACGCAACGCTGAATCTGGTACCGCGTACTGTCCCCGGCGAATTGTTGATTGGCGGCGGCGCGGTGGCGTCCGGTTACATGAATCGCCCTGAATTGAACGAGAAGAGCTTCCTGACAGGTTCGTTCTCGGCCAGCGGACGGTTTTTACCTGGCATCGGCAAACAGCGGTTCTATCGCACCGGTGATTTGTGTCGGCACATGCGCGACGGCACCATCGAGTTTTTGGGCCGCAGTGACAACCAGGTCAAAATTCGTGGCTTCCGCATCGAGCTGGGTGAAGTCGAGAGCGTACTCGCCGACCATCCTGATGTGAGTGAATGCGCGGTGGTCACCCGTCAGTCACCAGGTGCCGAGGCCGAACTGATCGGTTATGTGCAAACCCGCGCTACAGCGCAGCAACTCAATGCCTACCTTGGCGAGCGTCTGCCAGGCCATATGGTGCCGCGCCTGTTGGTAGTCTTGCCAGCACTGCCTTTGACCGCAAATGGCAAGATCGATCGCAAGAGCCTGCCTGAGCCCGATTGGGCGCAGGACTCACGCGCTTATGCCGCACCGCGCAACAGTCTGGAAGAACAGCTTGTCGAAGACTGGCAGCAACTGCTCAATGTGCCGCGTATCGGCATTGACGACAATTTTTTCGAGAGTGGCGGGCATTCTCTGCTGGTCACTCAAGTCATTGCGCACATCAAAAAGCGCTTTGGTGTGGCCCTAAGTATTGCAAACCTGTTCGAAGGGCCCACCGTCGCTCAGGTCGCCGAAAAGATCATGCTGAATATGATCCAGATCGCCCAAGGTGCCAGTGTCGCTTCCAGGCCTGCCGCGATCGGACGCAGTAGCGGTATCGAGCGCCAACGTCTCTCGTTTGCGCAACGCCGTCTGTGGTTGACCCAGCACAGTGAGCCGGGCACCGCTTACAACATGCCGGAAATATGCCGTCTGACCGGGCAACTGGATATTCCTGCGCTGGAAGGTGCATTGAATCTGCTACTTGAGCGTCATGAAGTCTTGCGCACGCATTTCACCTGCGAGCTTGAAACGTTTGTGGACGCTCAGGGCCTTACGCAGAAAGAGCCGCTGGTTGTGACAAGTCACGCTGACAGCGCGCGCGTACCGTTCAGGCAGCAAAAAATCGCTCGCGAAGCGCTCTCGGTCATACTGGAGCGGGAGGTGCACACGCCGTTCTTGCTGGACAAGGAACTGCCGATACGCGCGGTGCTTCTGCAGACCGCTTCGGATGAATATGTGCTGTGCCTGACCTTGCATCACATTGCCTACGATGGTTGGTCGAGTGCCTTGCTGCGTCAGGAACTGGCAGCATTTTATCGGCATTTGACGCAAGGTGAGTGCCTCAGGCTTAGCGCACTGGAGGCTCAGTATCAGGACTATGCTGCCTGGCAACGAAATCAACTCGAAAGCGGGGCGTTCGAGGCTCAGCTAGACGCCTGGAAGGCTTCGCTTAAGGACTTGCCGCCGCCTCTGGTACTGCCTGTGCGTTCCAGCCCGCGAGCAGGAAATCCGCTGGCCGGCGACTACGTTGCGCTGACTCTTCCTGGCGATTGCTCGGCAAGGCTCGATCAGCTTTGCCTGCGTCTTCAATGCACGCCGGCCATGGTCATGCACGCCGCGTTCGCGCTGCTATTGCATCGCTACACCGGGCAGGACGACATTTTGATCGGCATGCCATTCTCGGGAAGGGACCATGATGAAAGTGCGAACCTGATCGGGTTCTTCGTTAACCTGCTTCCGTTACGGCTGCGTTTGCGAGGCCCTCTGCGTGTGGCGCAGGTTATCGAGCAGAGTCGCCAGGCCCTGCTTGCCGCCGAGGCAAATCATTCGGTGCCGATCGATTACCTGGCGCAAGTGCTCAACCCGCAGCGGCTGCCCGGCAAGCATCCTTTTTTCCAAGTGGGTCTTGTGGTGCAGAGCACGACGGCCGTACCGCTTACCTTGCCGTATGTGCAATCGGAAGAAATTTCTCTTGCCTCCACTGAGGTGAAGCTGGACCTGATGCTGGAGTTGCGTGCTGTTAAAGGCGAAGGGGTGAGTGGGGTATTCAAATATCGGACGTCACTGTTCGAGCGCTCCGTCATTTCGGGCATGGCAGAGCACTTCCAGTGCCTGCTGGAAAATATGCTGGCCAATGCCGAGCAGACCGTTGCTCAGGTGAAGATGCTTCCTGCAACCGAACATCAGAGGCTGATCAGCCAGTTCAACGACACGTCACGCGACTTCGGCGACGGCGATATCGTCAGCCGTTTTGAACAGCGTGTACGTCAGACTCCGCAGGCTATGGCCCTTCAGTTGCAACAACGCTGCTGGACATACGCGGAACTGGACCGGTTAGCCAACGGCATCGCGCACGCGCTGAT
The DNA here is from genome assembly GCF_900119195.1 of Pseudomonas sp. NFACC10-1. Lineage (NCBI taxonomy): Bacteria > Pseudomonadati > Pseudomonadota > Gammaproteobacteria > Pseudomonadales > Pseudomonadaceae > Pseudomonas > Pseudomonas sp. NFACC10-1. The sequence goes on from NZ_FPJB01000001.1 coordinate 43,357, forward strand.
AAAGAAGGGTGTGCAAGCGGGTGAGCACATCGGCCTGTTCACTGGACGGCATCCCTATCTGGTGGCAGGCATGCTTGGCATCCTGAAGGCGCGCTGTGCCTTTGTCCCCTTGAATCCGCAGGATTCGATGGAAGGTGCGCTGGGCTACATGATCAAAGACGCAGCATTGCGCCGCGTGGTGGGTCATCAAGGCTTGGCACACGAGCTTGCGGCTTTGGGGCTGGAGACGTTGCTGGTCGACGACTTCGAAGGTGCCGAGGGCGAATGGTCTGCTCCGGCCTGCCAGCGTGAGCCTCAGGATCTGGCCTATATTCTTTACACCTCTGGCTCGACCGGGCAGCCCAAGGGGGTGATGGTTTCGCAGCGCAATATCGATAACACCGCGAATGCATTTGCGCGAGCGCTGGAACTGAATGCTCAGTCGCGACAACTGCAGTATTTTTCGCCTGTCTTCGACGGGGTCTGTGGCGAGGTGTTTCCGGTACTGATCAGCGGCGCTACGCTGGTATTTGCCGCCTCTGAACAGCTGCTTCCGGGGCCGGATCTGGTGACGCTTCTGCGCGAGCAACGTATTACTCATCTGCAGATCACGCCGACGGCCCTGCGCTTGCTCCCCCATGCCGAGCTTGCCGAGCTGAAAGTCATTATCAGCGCCGGTGAGGCCTGTCCGGCGAACGTCGCCCAGACCTGGGCAACCGGCAGACGTTTCCTCAATGGTTACGGTCCGACCGAAACGACGGTGTATGCATCTGCCCAGGATTACTGGGATGAACGAGGCGCCTTGGTATTGCGGCCTCTGGACAACGTCAGAATGTATGTTCTGGACCCGTACCTGAACCCTCTGCCCTGCGGTGTACCCGGCGAGCTTTACATTGGCGGGAACGGGGTGGCACAGGGTTATCTGAATCTGGATGAGCGCACTGCGCAAGCGTTTCTTCCAGACCCATATGGTGTTTCACCCGAGGCGCGGCTGTACCGCACTGGCGACTTTGTGGTTCGTCAATTCGATGGAAGCCTGAGCTATGTCGGGCGTATCGATAATCAGGTGAAGGTTCGCGGTTTCCGCATTGAACTGGGCGACGTCGAAGCGCGCTTGAACGCGATAGTCGGGCTTGAGCAGGCGGTCGTGGTCGTTAAACAGGATGACCACGAGCACAAGATCCTGGTGGGGTATTACGTCGGCAAGCCGAGCATTGCACAGGTGCGTGCAGAGCTGGCGAAAGTGCTGCCGACACATATGGTGCCGGAGCGTCTGATCTGCTTGCCCGAACTACCGCTTAGCCGTACTGGCAAGGTCGATCGCAAGGCACTCGAAAACCTCGTTGATCAGCGCGCGCAGGAAGGCACTGCGGTCGGTAAGATGCCGACCTCTCCTGCGGTCGTCAGGCCCGCTGGAAAACGCCTGCACAACAAGGTCAGAAAGATCTGGCAGGAAGTACTCGATTGTCAGGAAATCGATTCGGACGACAATTTTTTCGATCTCGGTGGCCACTCGTTACGCATTGTCGAGACGCAAAAACGTTTGAGCGAGCTTTTGCAGGCGCCCGTGGCCATGACAGACCTTTTCGAATACCCGACGCTGCGTGGTCTGGTCGCTCACCTGGAACGCTTGCATGGGCCGCTGCCGGAGGTTCGCCAAGCCAGCGAGGCATCACCTGCCATTGATCCCGGAAATCGTACGCTGGCGGTCGTCGGCATGGCCGGGCGCTTTCCGGGCGCCGCTGACCTGAGCGAGTTCTGGCAGAACCTCACCGAGGGGGTGGAGTCGACCCTTTATTTCAGTGACGAGGTCATGCTCGCGCATGGCGTAAGCCCTGATCTGCTGGAGCGTGCCGATTTCGTCAAGTGTGGCAATCGTCTCGAGGATGTCGACAAGTTCGATGCCGAGTTCTTCGGCTTCTCACCTCGTGAAGCCCAGTTGATGGATCCTCAGCAGCGCATCTTTCTTCAATGCGCATGGACCGCTATGGAAGCCGCCGGTTATGGCGGTTCTCTGAACGATTTGCGCGTAGGCGTATTTGCAAGCGCGAGCACCAGCCATTACTTGCTTGATCACGTTTACCCGAGGCGCCAGGAGCTGCAACTGGAGAACATCCAGTGGCTATTGGGTAACGGCCGCGATTTCATGGCGTCGCGTGTGGCTTACAAACTCAATCTCGCCGGACCTGCGATTACCGTCGAGACGGCTTGCTCCTCCTCACTGGTAGCGGTCCAGATGGCTTGCGAAAGCTTGCTGCGGGGCGAGTCGGATATGGTGATCGTCGGCGGTGCTTCCGTCGAAGCTCAATACTACGGTTACCAGGCGGCACCGGGCAGCATCATTTCCGCCGATGGCCATTGCAGGCCTTTCGATGCGCAGGCCAGCGGCACCACAGGTGGCAGTGGTTGTGCAGTGCTGGTCCTCAAACTGGCTGACAGGGCAATCGAAGATCGCGACCATATTCATGCCTTGATCAAGGGCGGGGCGGTCAATAACGATGGCTCCAGCAAAGTCAGTTATACCGCGCCCAGTGTTCACGGGCAGGCCCAGGTGGTGAGCGCCGCGCTCGATGCAGCGAATATCAGTGCAGACTCCATTGGTTATATCGAGGCGCATGGCACCGGCACTCGCCTGGGTGACCCGGTAGAAGTCCGTGCGTTGACGCAGGCCTATACCAGCGCTTTGCCAAATTTCACGCCGGGCTTTTGTGCCCTCGGTTCGTTGAAGAGCAACATCGGTCATCTTGACGCGGCTTCAGGTGTCGCCGGGCTGGTCAAGGCCATACTTGCCGTGCAGCACGACGTCCTGCCTGCAAGCCTTAACTTCACGCGAGCCAATCCCGAAATTGATTTCAACGACAGCCCTTTTTATGTCAACACGACGTCCCGACCCTGGCCGGCTACGGCCTCGCCACGTCGGGCAGGCGTCAGCTCCTTCGGCATCGGCGGGACCAATGCTCATGTCATTGTCGAGGAGCCTCCGCAGCCGTCAGTGCGCCCGCATGACGATAGCGATTGCTGGTACATACTGCCGTTCTCCGCACGTACCGCTACAGCGCTGGACCATCAGCGTCGGCAACTGATCACCTGTCTGCAGAACCCGGTGGCCGATATACGCGATATCGCCTTCACGCTGGGAGAGGGCCGCACACGATTTGCCTTCAGGGACAGCGTTGTCAGCCAGAGCATTGCCGGAGCCTTGCACGCGCTGCAGACACCTTCGTCCACAGCGCTCATGGAGCGCAGACAGGACCGTCCGATCGTGTTCATGTTCTCCGGGCAGGGTAGCCAGTATGAGGGAATGTTCAAGGGCCTCTACGGCAGTGAGGCGGTATTTCGACAGACAGTTGACCGCTGCACGGTCATATTGAAGCGTTATGGCGTCGACATTCTGGCCAGTCTATACCCGCCAGCGGGTGGCGATACAGCCAACAGTCTGAGCCGTACGGAAATCGCGCAACCGGCACTTTTTGTGGTCGAGTACGCGTGCGCCCTGTTGTTGCAAAGCCGCGGTATCCACCCGCAGGCGCTGATAGGCCATAGCCTTGGTGAACTGGTGGCAGCCTGTTTTGCGGGTGTCTACAGTCTGGAAGACAGCTTGAAGCTGGTTGTCGAGCGGGGCCGCCTGATGCAACGTCAAGCTCCGGGTGCGATGCTTGCCGTTGGCCTCTCTGAAGCAGATTGCGCGCGCTTTCTGGGGCACGGCGTGGAGCTGGCGGCCGTCAATGGGCCGCTGCAATGTGTTCTTGCCGGTGATTTTGAGGCCATTGCGCGGGTCGAGCGACAACTGGCCGAGGAAGGGCTCGTGGGGCGTGTACTGGATACCTCGCACGCTTTTCATTCCCGCATGATGGCTCCTGCTGCGCACGCGTTGAAGGCAGTTGTCAGCGGGTTCTCTGTTCAGTCTCCGACTATCGCGCTCGTGTCCAACCACAACGGTGGCTGGTTCTCGATCGATTCGAGCAGCCAAAGTGATTATTGGGCGTCTCATCTGCTCGATACCGTGCGCTTTTCTGACGGTATCGCGCTGCTTGCCGACGAACTGGAAGACCCGATTTTTCTCGAAGTCGGCCCGGGCCGTGCTCTTCAGAGTGCACTGAAATCCTATGCTCAGCCCTTGTGCGTGCTTGGTTGCACTCGGCATGCACGGGACAGCCGGTCGGACGAGGCGGCGTTGGCGGAAGGCATCGCGTCATTGTGGAGGCAGGGAGCAAGTTTCGGTTGGGCGCAGGCCGCAGGGTGTACAGACGGCGCACGCGTGCCGCTGCCGACTTATCCGTTTGCGCGGGACAGCCACTGGATCGAGGCTGCCGGGACGGTTTCTTCCGCGCAGCACAAGCAACCGTTGTTCCTGCATTGGCAGCGCGTGCAGGGTAACCGTCGGCAGTTCCGATTGAGCCTGTCGCCACAACTCTGGCTGGTGGACGAACATCGCGTTTTCGAAGGAAAGCCAGTGCTTTCAGGCACCGGATGTGTCGAGCTGGTACGCAATGCCTACGCGCGCATTGAAGGCATCGAGTTGATCGAACTGAGTGACGTTTACTTCCCGACCCCTCTGGTTCTGGAAGATGAGCAGGCCTCGCAAAGCGTGCTGATTACATTCAAGGATCACACCGAGAGCACTGAGTTTTTCCTCGAGTCGGTATCGGACGATGGTAACGCTCCGCAGCAGCACAGAATGCTGCACGCGCTAGGTTTCATAAAACGCCACAACCGGGAGCGCCTCGTACTAAAAGGGCTGATGCAGCTTCAGTCCGACCATACTGACTGTCTTGCCGATGAAGTCGAACATGCGGCATTGAACACGCGTCTCGGCTTGTTCGGGCCTCGCTGGAAGTGCTTTCGTTCGATCTGGCTCGGCCAGGATGAGGGGCTGGCGCTTCTGGAACTGGATCAGGTGTTTGCCGCTGACCTTGAGCGCTTTGCGCTGCATCCGGCGTTGCTCGACATGGCGACTGGTTTTCTCTCGATCATGGAAAACAGCACCCGCAGATTACCGTTCCATTACCAGCGCCTGACTATTCATGCACCACTGCGCTCCCGGCTTTACAGCTATGCACGGCGAGTTCGCAGCAATGTCTATGATGTGCAACTGTTCGAAGTCGATAACGACGGCGGAATCGGTGCTCTGCTGGCCGAGGTGATCGGCTTTACTTTGCGCGATGAGCGAGTGGCACCGGACGCGCAGCGCACCGAGCCCTTGGACTGGTGTCAGGTACCAGCATGGCGGCCGGCATTGCCTCCCAGGGGCGACTCGCCGTTACAAGGGCCCTGGCTGGTTGTCACGCGTGGCGTTGCAGCCGATAACAGCATTCTCGCTGCGCTACCGCCGGACAGTGTCTGCATAGGCGATGCAGGTGATTCTGGCGCTACGATCGCGACAATTGCTCGCGGCGACGCACAAGCATATGGACAGCTGTTTAATACACTGGCGACGCAAGATGCCTTGCCGAGCCAGATCATTTACATGGCCGGTAAGACGCAGCTTGCGGAAGGCGAGCACGCCGCCATTACGCTGTTTTCCGATCTTATGGTGTTGGTACAGGCATACATTCCTCATGCGATAAACACCACTGTTCTGTCAGTGGTGACCGAAGGTGCCTGCCAGGTGGATGACGATGAGCCGGTCAACAGCTGTGTAGCAACCTTGTCTGGTGTGGTTCGTACACTTACCTGGGAGCTGCCGCAGATACGCTGCCGTCATTTTGATCTGCCGCTGGCCAACGCGGCCGAGAATGAGATGCTACTGCTTCAGGTACTCCAGCACATCGATCCCGATCAGGCTTCTCCGCTTGCGCCGACTCTGGCCTTGCGCAAACAGACGTTGCATGAACCTTGCCTGCGAGCGCTGCAAGTCTCGCAACCTTCACTGCACTTCAAGGAGGGCGGGACCTACGTGGTTACCGGTGGTCTGGGCGGCATGGGGCTGGCGCTGGCCAGTCATCTGGCTGCGAAGGTAAAAGCTGTCACCTTAGTCCTGATGTCCCGTTCGGCGACGGTCAAGGATGAGGTCGGGCAAGCGCTGCAGGCGATGGAACAGCAAGGCGCGCGGATTCAACACGTGGCGGTCGATTGTGCTGATCGTGAGGCTTTCACTGCTGCGCTTCAGCAGGTCAGGCTTCAGCATGGGTGTATCAGTGGGGCGATACATGCCGCAGGTGTGCAAGCCAGCGGTCTCATCCAACTGAGCCAGGCAAATGCATGGGCACAGGTGATGGGCAGCAAGGTGGTTGGCACCGATGTGCTGATAGAGGCTTTGCGCCAGGAGCCTGTCGATTTCATATTTCTGTGTTCGTCGCTGGCGTCGGTGCTCGGGGGGCTTGGTCAGGCGGATTACGCCGCTGCCAACGCCTATCTGGACGCTAGGGCGCAGGCCTGTCGTCAGGAGGGCATGCCTGTGGTTTCGCTCAACTGGGATGCATGGGCGCAGGCAGGTATGCGTGTTGCCTATGACAATGCGCATCCCGAGCAGGCGCCGATTGACGATGTGCGGGGGCTGACCAACGCAGAAGGTTGCCAGTTATTCGAGCTGGCTCTGGCGCAAAACACTGCTCAGATCATCGTGCACAAGGCGCAGGATCTGCAGCAACTGATCGATCAACTGCAGCGCGGCGGTGCGACGTCGGCGGGCCGGGCAACACCGCTGTTCGACTCCGGTGCCGAGCGTGTTGCGCCACGCAATGCTGTGGAGCAGGAAGTCGCGCAGTTGTGGCAAGAGCTGCTGGGCGGTGATATGCCGGGTGTGCTGGATAACTTCTTCGATCTGGGCGGGCACTCACTGTTGGGGTCCCAGCTGATTTCGCGGATTCGTTCGCGCTTTCAGCAGTGCCTGACGTTGGCCGAGTTCCTTGATGAACCGACCATCGAGCGAATCGCCCGTTCATTGGACAGTGTCGCCGAAGATACGCCAATCGACGCCGATGAAGCCGCCGTACGTTACTGTCTGGTGCCGGTGCAGCGAAACGGCGAGGGGAGACCATTCTTTTGTCTGCCGGGCATGGGCGGCAACGTCAATCAGGTGCTTGGGTTGGCCAAGGCCATGGGCGCGCAACGGCCTTTCTACGGTCTGCAATGCCTGGGGCTCGATGGCAAGGCTGAGCCTCACCTCAGCGTCGAGGAGATGGCCGAACACTATATTCGCTGCATGAAGTCGGTTCAGGCGCATGGGCCTTATCTGCTGGGCGGCCATTCACTTGGCGGAAAAGTGGCGTACGAAATCGCCAGACTGCTTGAAGCACGTGGCGACCAGGTGGGTTTGCTGGCGCTGTTCGACTCGGCAGCCCCTCCGTATACGCAAATGCAGGTGCCTACCGATGCTCAGGTGTTGGGTTCGCTGCTGAGTATCTTCGGGCATTACTTCGACAAGCCAATCAAGCTCAGCCGCGAGGAGTTGCAGGCGCTCGAGCACCTGGGTGACGAGGAAAAGATCCGCTATCTGAAGGACACGCTGGAAAGTCACGGGTTGCTGGATGCGCGTGGCGATGAGGGAAGCATTCGGGGGCTGTTCAACGTGTACAAGGCTGCTGCCGCCTTCGGCATGCGCTATGACCCGCCCAAGGTTGCGCTTGATGCCTCACTGGTACTGTTCAGGGCGGTCGACTCGATGCCCTCCGGTATCAACCTGCCCGAGATCCGTGACACGGATGCCTGGGGCTGGGAGTTGTTCAGTGCGGCAAAGGTAAGAACGGTCGATGTCTCTGGGGATCACTTTACTTGCCTGTCCGTCCACGCCCAGCAAATTGCCGATGTGTTGATCGGGCAACTTGCCGAGTGTGATCGATAACCCGTCGTTGCGGAACATGGCGAGCAGGCTCAACGCCTGCTCGCCTGCATTAATCAGTCTGAGGTCTACATATGTCTGGAGGTTACTCAAAAGGTGAAACTCGCCCACCCATGCGCTTCATTCTTCTGATATTGGGGCTCGATGTGCTTGGTATCGGTCTGGCGATTCCTGTCATGCCGACGCTGATCGCGACTATCTGGCCATCGTCTACCGAGCATGTCTCGTTGGCGCTGGGCGTGGCGCTGACACTTTATTCGGCGATGCAGTTTCTGTGCGCGCCGCTGCTGGGGGCGCTGAGCGACTGTCATGGGCGCCGGCCGGTATTGCTTCTGGCGCTGGCCGGCATGTGCCTGGGCAATCTGATGGCTGGCTTCGCCGGCAGCCTGACGGTCTTGCTGATAGGCCGTGCCATCGCAGGAATCACTGCCGCCAATATCGCCACTGCGATGGCCTATATTGCGGACATCAGTGAGGGTGAGCAGCGCACGCATTTCTACGGTGCAGCGGGCAGTGTCATCGCCATAGCGCTTGTTTTCGGCCCGGTCATAGGCGGGGGGCTTGCGTCTTACGGGCCGCACTTGCCCTTTCTGGTCGCTGGCGGCCTGGCGGCAATCAACCTGCTGTATGGCTACATGAGGTTGCCGGAAAGCCTTGCGGCCGAGCATCGGCGCGCCTTCGAATGGCGGCGAACCAACCCGTTTGGCAGCCTGCGAGGACTATGGAGTACGCAAGGCCTGCGCCCGTATCTGCTGGCTGCGACGTGCTCCTGGTTCGCCTACGGGATATTTCAAAGCTGCTTTGTGCTGGCCAATCAGATGCGTTATGGCTGGAGCATGCTTGAAGTGTCGTACGCATTGGCGGCGCTCGCCCTGGGCATGGCGTTCGCGCAGCGCGTACTGGTACGCAAGCTGACGCCAATCATGTCCAACCAGCGGATAATCGTTACCGGTTATGCCTGTTGCTTACTGGGTTATGCTTTCTATACGGCCGCTGCAAGCGTTTGGCTGACGTTGGTGGGAATGTGTTTCCATGCTGTCGGGCTGATTGCCGAGCCAGCGTTGCGTGGTGAGCTGTCGCGTCATGCCAAGGCAGGGCATCAGGGCGAGCTGCAGGGGGGGCTGACATCCCTGCTGAGTCTGGTGGGCGGTGTAGCGCCAGTGATTGGCGCTCTGATATTTTCGGGTAACGTCGGCTCGGGCGAGCATTTTCTGTGGCTGGGCGCCCCGTTTTTGGTCAGCCTGTTGATGTACGTGCTGGCGATAGGATGCATCCAGAGGGGGAGAACATCAGCCGCCTGAAACGGTTGACCCTCAAGCTGGAAACCCGTCAACCACCGCCCAGCACTACACTCAGCGCATTGCGCGCATCGTCCAGTTGCACCAGCGAAGCATGGCGTGCGCCCAGTGCGTCGCGGTTCTGGATGGCGGTGAGGATTGCCTTGTGACGAGGCATGGCCAGTTCGTGCAGGTTAGGGCGTTTGTTGGAGTATTTGAGCGCCTCGCGCAACGCCAGTGACAGCATGTTGCACAAGTGCGCCAGCAGGTCGTTGTGGGTGGCGTCGGCGATGCGGCTGTGGAAGTCGAGGTCGGGTTGCAGCAGGTCTTCCGGCGTCGGTGCGGCTTCCATGCGCAGATAGGCTTCGTGGATCGACTCGATCTCTGCGTCGGTGGCATGCTGCGCGGCCAGTGCGGCAACCGCTGGTTCGATGACCGCGCGTACGCTGGTCAGCAGGTTGAAGAAATCATTCTGCGGCGAGCTTTGCATGACCCAGTGCAACACGTCCGGGTCCAGCAGATGCCATTCGCGGCGCGCCTTGACCACTGTGCCCACACGCGGACGCGAATAAACCAGACCCTTGGCCACCAGAACCCGTGTCGCTTCGCGCAGGACCGGGCGGCTGACGGCGTACTCTTCGCAGAGCAGCGCTTCGGCAGGCAGCTTTTCGTCAGGCTTGAAACGGCCGGACACGATTTGCATGCCCAGTTCCTGGACGATGCGCGCGTGCATGCTTTTTCGGTCGGAAGGCTTTCGATAATCCATGGGAACGCAGTGGGGTCCTGGCGGTGATTGCTGGGCATCATACCATCGCGCAACGATTACGGCGGCCATCTGCGTCAGGCGGCCGCCGTTTCGTTCAGTGCGAGTGACGAGGGACTTCGGCGCCTCTGCAACCGACCAGGAAGTCGAAATCACAGCCCTGGTCTGCCTGCATCACCCGGTCTACGTACAGTTGACGATAGCCACCGAGCAACAGCTGCTGCGGTGCCTGCCAATCGGCGAGGCGCGCCGCCAGTTCGGCTTCCGGGATGTCCAGATGCAGACGTCCGCCAGCGCAGTCCAGCTCGATCCAGTCGCCTTCCTTGACCACCGCCAGCGGACCGCCGGCTGCGGCTTCCGGCGCCACATGCAGAACCACTGTGCCGTAAGCCGTGCCGCTCATGCGCGCATCGGAAATACGCACCATATCAGTCACGCCCTGTGCCAGCAGCTTGGCTGGCAAGCCCATGTTGCCGACCTCGGCCATGCCCGGATAACCTTTGGGGCCGCAGTTCTTGAGCACCATGACCGAGCTGGCATCGATGTCCAGATCCGGGTCGTTGATCCGTGACTTGTACATCTCGAAATTCTCGAACACTACTGCGCGGCCACGGTGCTGCATCAGCGCCGGGGTCGCGGCCGAGGGCTTGAGCACGGCACCCAGTGGTGCGAGGTTACCGCGCAGCACGCAAATCCCGCCGTCGGCGCGGATCGGGTTATCCAGCGCGCGGATCACCTGATCTTCACCATAGATCGGTGAGTTGCAGGTGTTTTCGCCGATGCTCTTGCCATTGACGGTCAGGGCATCCGGGTTGGGCAGCAGGCTGGCCTCGTTCATGCGCCGCAGCACGGCGGGCAGGCCGCCAGCGTAATAGAACTCTTCCATCAGGAAGCGCCCCGACGGTTGCAGGTCGACGATGGTCGGCATGCCACGGCCCATACGCGACCAGTCATCCAGGTCCAGATCGACGCCGATGCGTCCGGCGATGGCTTTCAAGTGGATGACGGCGTTGGTCGAGCCACCGATGGCCGCGTTGACCCGGATGGCGTTTTCGAACGCAGCCTTGGTGAGAATCTTCGACAGGCGCAGGTCTTCGCGGACCATGTCGACGGCACGCATGCCGGACATGTGCGCCAGCACGTAACGCCGCGAATCCACCGCCGGAATGGCCGCGTTGTGCGGCAGCGAAGTGCCCAGCGCTTCGGCCATGCAGGCCATGGTCGACGCCGTGCCCATGGTGTTGCAGGTGCCAGCCGAACGCGACATGCCGGCTTCGGCGGACAGGAATTCATCAAGGCTGATGGTCCCGGCCTTGTAGGACTCGTGCATCTGCCAGACGATGGTTCCGGCGCCGATGTCCTTGCCTTCATGCTTGCCGTTGAGCATCGGTCCGCCGGTGACAACGATGGCGGGGATGTCGCAACTGGCAGCGCCCATCAACAGGGCAGGGGTGGTCTTGTCACAACCGGTCAACAGCACGACCCCGTCGATGGGGTTGCCGCGAATCGCTTCCTCAACGTCCATGCTCGCCAGGTTGCGGGTGAACATTGCGGTAGGGCGCAGGTTGGATTCGCCGTTGGAAAACACCGGAAACTCCACCGGCCAGCCGCCTGCTTCGATCACGCCACGTTTGACATGCTCGGCGATCTGCCGGAAATGCGCGTTGCAGGGGGTCAACTCCGACCAGGTATTGCAGATGCCGATGATCGGCTTGCCCTGAAACTGGTGGTCGGCAATGCCCTGATTCTTCATCCAGCTGCGGTACATGAAGCCATTCTTGTCGGCGGTGCCAAACCACTGGGCAGAACGGAGGGTCGGTTTTTTATCGGAGTCAGACATGATCGGCTCTCTTATTGTAAGACTTAATGGCGATACTGCTGGCTAAGGTAAGCCTAAAAAACGCGTATTGGAAGAGTTGTCAGTTTAAATAGTATTACTATATAGTCGGTTGTAGACGAGGGATCATCCTGGCGCATGTGCTGCGTTATTCAGCCCCCAGGCACAGAGGCGATCCCCGCAGGTTCCATAACAAAAACAATGGGAGACCGCCTACATGAGCCAGGAACTGCGGCTTATACGCCGCATTACGTTCAAACTGATTCCTTTCCTTATCCTGCTGTACCTGATCGCTTATGTAGATCGCTCTGCCGTGGGCTTTGCCAAGCTGCACATGGGCGCGGACATCGGTATCGGCGACGCCGCCTACGGGCTGGGTGCCGGACTGTTCTTCATCGGTTACTTCCTGCTGGAGATCCCCAGCAACCTGATGCTTGAGCGCTTCGGCGCACGCCGCTGGTTCGCGCGGATCATGATCACCTGGGGCGCGATCACCATCGGCATGGCCTTCGTCCAGGGGCCGCACAGCTTCTACGTGATGCGGTTTCTGCTGGGCGCTGCCGAGGCGGGCTTCTTTCCCGGTGTGCTGTACTACATCACCCAGTGGTTTCCGGTGCGCCATCGCGGCAAGATCCTTGGCCTTTTCATCCTCTCGCAACCCATCGCCATGATGATCACCGGGCCCGTTTCCGGCGGTTTGCTGGGCATGGACGGCATACTCGGTCTGCATGGCTGGCAATGGCTGTTCATCGTCATCGGCACGCCAGCGATTCTGCTGACCTGGCCGGTGCTGCGCTGGTTGCCGGATGGTCCGCAGCAGGTCAAATGGATGGATCAGGCCGAGAAGGACTGGCTGACCGGTGAGCTGAAAAAGGACTTGGAAGAATACGGCCAGACCCGCCACGGCAATCCGTTGCACGCCTTGAAAGACAAGCGTGTGTTGCTTCTCGCGCTGTTCTATCTGCCAGTGACCTTGAGCATCTACGGTCTGGGCCTGTGGCTGCCGACGCTGATCAAACAGTTCGGTGGCAGTGACCTGACCACCGGCTTCGTGTCATCGGTGCCTTACATTTTCGGCATCATTGGCCTGCTGATCGTGCCGCGCAGTTCCGATCGCCTCAACGACCGTTACGGGCATCTGGCCGTGCTCTATGTGCTGGGTGCCATCGGCCTGTTCTGCAGCGCCTGGCTGACCATGCCGGTGGCGCAGCTGGCTGCATTGTGCGTCGTGGCGTTCGCGCTGTTTTCCTGCACGGCGGTGTTCTGGACCTTGCCGGGGCGGTTCTTCGCGGGTGCCAGTGCCGCAGCCGGTATCGCGCTGATCAATTCGGTCGGCAACCTGGGCGGCTACATCGGGCCGTTCGTGATCGGTGCGTTGAAGGAAATCACCGGCAGCCTGGCATCGGGCCTCTATTTTCTGTCGGGTGTCATGGTCTTCGGGCTGCTGCTGACCGGCATCGTCTATCACGTGCTGGAGCGCAAGCATGTGCTGCCAGTGTCCGACTTCGCGGCGAGTGCCAAGGCGAGATAGGTTTTCAGCGGCCCATTATCTGGAAGGAGAATTTCATGCGGTTAGTACAGTTTGAATTGAGCGACGGTCAGCGCCGGGTCGGTCTGGTCGATGGTGATCAGGTGCGTGAGGTCCAGGGTGTCGAAAGTGTTCGCGAGCTGGCGCTGGCGGCAATCGAGGCGGGTTCGGCTCTGGCGCACCAGGTCGAGCAGCGTGGCGTTGGCGAGACGCACGACTATTCGCAGTTGCTTGAGGCGTTGCGGATCCTGCCGCCGCTCGACCATCCTGATCCGGCGCACCTGCTGGTCAGCGGCACCGGGCTGACCCATCTGGGCAGTGCGTCGGCACGCGACAAGATGCACCAGCAGTCCGGCGACGAAGCCTCGATGACCGACACCATGCGTATCTTTAAATGGGGCGTCGAAGGCGGCAAGCCGGCAGCGGGGCAGGCCGGTGTTCAGCCAGAGTGGTTCTACAAGGGTGATGGCAGCATTGTCGTGCGCCCCGGACATTCGTTTTCGCTGCCGCCCTTTGCCGAAGATGGCGGGGAAGAGCCCGAGCTGAGCGGCCTGTATGTGATCGGTCATGACCGCAAGCCTTATCGCCTGGGCTTCGCCATCGGTAACGAATACTCCGATCACGTCATGGAGCGTCGCAACTACCTGTATCTGGCGCATTCGAAACTGCGCGCCTGTTCTTTCGGTCCGGAGTTGCGCGTGGGCGACTTGCCGCAAAGCCTGTCGGGCACCAGCCGGGTCTGGCGCGACGGCAAGGTGCTGTGGGAAAAAGAGTTCCTCAGTGGCGAAGCGAACATGTGCCACAGCCTGGAAAACCTTGAATACCATCACTTCAAGTACGCACAGTTCCTCAGGCCCGGTGACGTGCATGTGCATTTCTTCGGCACCGCGACGCTGTCGTTTGCCGATGGCGTGCGCACCCAGCCGGGCGATCGTTTCGAGATCAGTCAGGCCGAGTTCGGCAAGCCGCTGGTCAACGGTTTGGCACCGAGCGAGCCGGTGTTTCAGCCGGGCGGCATCGGCAAGCTGTAAGCGCAGTCCCTGTTTGATTGCTCACCGTGCCAGCGCTCGGCGCTGGTACGGCTCTACTTGCGCTCCGACTGTATCTACGCCTGCCTTTTGCCCTATCATTCGCGCTTTTGCTGGCCGGATGAATTTCATGACTACCACACCCACCACACTGCTCGCCGCACTCGAAGCCACCACCATGCTGGAAATCGACGGGCTGCACGCCTGGGACTTCTCTCTGGGCGAGGAACTGAACGTCGAATGCATGGACGGCCGTGAGCGCAAGGTATGGCGCTTCACCAAGGCGCAAGTCGATGCTGCGACCTTCGATGAATCCCTGCAAAGCTGGGTGATCAACGACGGCAACGCCGATCACCGGATCATCTGCCTGGATGCCTTCACCCCTTCCGATGAAGATGATTCTGCGCAGGATTGAGTAAATGCGGGCTGGCGCTGTCATAGACCCCGACAGTGCCGTAACAGGCATCAATAACTTCGATAACAAGGGATGCCCCCATGCCCCATAAATTTCTGCCGTGGCTGGCGATTGCCAGTGCCATGAGCGCATTTACCTTGCAGGCCCAAGCCATGCCCGATACTGAATTGCTGATAGGTTCCTACACGCAAGGCAAGAGTGAAGGGATCTATCGTTTTGCCTTCGACAGCAAAACCGGGATGATCGGCGCCAAGCCGCTGCAAGTGGTCAAAGCCGAAAACCCGTCGTGGCTGACCGTCTCCAGAGACCAGCGCTACCTGTTCGCGGTCAATGAAAATGGTCCCGGACAAAAAGACGTGGTCGGTAAGGTCAGCAGCTTTGCGATCGACCCGAAAACCCGTCAGATCACGCCGATCAATCAGGTTCAAAGCCGTGGTGAAGAACCGACGCACTCCAGCCTGAGCTACGATGGCCGTTACCTGTTCGTGGCCAACTACGCCGTAAACCCCGACCCGGGCGGTGCGCTGACCGTGGTGCCGGTGGGCAAGGACGGCACGTTGAGCGAAGCCGTTCAGGTGCTGCCGCTGGGTCCTGGAAGCAAGGTCAACAGTGAGCGGCAGATGTCGTCGCATGTGCACCTGGCCGTGCCGACCCCGGATGACAAGTACGTGGTGAGCGCCGACCTGGGCGCTGACAAGCTGTTTGTCTATCAGTATGACGCCAGCCAGGCCAAGCCATTGCAGCCAGCCAAGGTGCCGTTCGTGCAGTTGCCGGGCGGCTCCGGACCCCGGCATACCCTTTTCAGTGGGGATGGCAAGCATGCCTGGCTGGTGCTGGAAATGACCGCCCAGGTCGCAGTGTTCGACTACCATGACGGCGGCTTCAAGCAGACCCAACTGGTCGACATGAAGAACAACGGCGTGGAAGAGAAAAACGGTGGTGGCGCCTTGCACACTTCACCGGATGGCAAGTTTCTGTACGTGACCAATCGGGGTGACGCGAATCAGGTCGTGGTGTTCCGCATCGATCAGGCCAGCGGCAAGCTTGAAGAAATTCAGCGTCGCTCTCTGGAAGGCAAGGAGCCACGCGAGTTTGCTTTCGATCCGACCGGCACGTTCATGCTGTTCGCCAATCAGAAAAGCAACCAGATCGTGACCGTACGCCGTGATCCGCAGAGCGGGAAGATCGGTGAAACGGTGCAGAAATTCGATGCCGATGCACCTTCGTACCTGCGTTTTCTGAACGACAAGTAAGCTGCCCCGGCTCCAGCCCCCAAGATACAAGGGCTGGAGCCGTTATCATTCTTGATGATATGGGTTAGTGCTACAAAAGATTTCTGCTGAACCACCCTCGGGCGTAAGTTTGAGTCACGGCCATAACGGTCAGGACTTCAAACCAGCGTACAGACAGACAAGAGGGGTGACCGACATGAATTTCAATCTTTTCTCCATCATCGCTGCATCTGCTATCTCGGCAAGCGTCGCTCTTCCGGCCAGCGCCAGTGTCGAAGTGAACGACAAGAAAGCCCATGCGACTCAGACGTACACAACCAAATACCTGCAGCAGAGCGCTAATTTCTACGCAGCGCTGGACCACAAATCTGCCCAGTGATTGATCAGCCGTCACGCTTTCGCGAGCATGTTCGCCCACACAGGTCCCTGCGACTTACTGCCCAATGCGTGGCAGACCATGCACGGAATGTCAGGCGAGCCTGTTCGCGAAAGCGCTGGTGGCACAACATTCAAGAGGCGGACGCAGAGCGTCCAGAACGGCATTCCCACGCGCAGCGTGAGGAACGATAGTCAACTGCCGTGCCTCACGTTCCGCGTCGCAGGTCCCTCAGTTGCCCACCTCGATTGTGCTCAATCCATTGCCCTGACGACGTACCTTGATCTGCACCGGGATTCGTTCGTGCATTTCCTGGACGTGGGAAATCACGCCGACCTTGCGGCCCTGCGCCTGCAAGCCGTCGAGGGCGTCCATCGCCAGTTGCAGCGATTCCGGATCGAGGCTGCCGAAACCTTCATCGATGAACAGTGACTCGATGCGCAAGGTGCTGGATGCCATCGAGGCGAGGCCCAGCGCCAGTGCCAGCGAGACGAGGAAGGTTTCCCCGCCGGACAGCGAATGAACCGAGCGTAGTTCGTCGCCCATTTCAGTGTCCATGACCAGCAGACCGAGCATGCTGCCGCCGCGTTTCAGGCGGTAACGGCGCACCAGTTGCCTGAGCTGCGCATTGGCATGGTGGACCAGCAGGTCAAGGTTGTAGGCCTGGGCGATTTTGCGAAACCTGTCGCCTTCTGCCGAGCCGATCAACGACGCCAGACGTGCCCAGCGCAGGTATTCGCTGTTGGCGTCAGCGATGCGCGTCTGCAGCTCGCTGCTGGCGTTGCGGCGGCGCTGATCTTCACTGAGCTCGGCACGCAGGTCGGCGCAGTGCTGCTCACTGAGCGCCGACTGTTCATGGGCCTGTTGCAGCGCTGCTTCCAGTTGCGCACTGTCGGTCAGATCACTGTGTTGCGCCTGATGCTGTTGCAGGCGCTGATCGCGTTCCTGCAACAATACTTTTGCCTGCTCCAGCGCCTTGTCGGTGCTACTCAATTGCACACGCAGTTGCTCGATATGTGCGTCGTCGTAGGTCAGCAGGGTGTCCAGCGCGCTATCGTCCAGTTGCGGATGCTGAGCGCGCCATTCGCTGATCTGCACATCAAGTTCAGCCAGTTCCTGTTGCAGGGCCTGCTGCTGTTGCTGTCCGGACTTGAGCTCGGCAGCCAGTTGAATCAGTTGATTGTGGATATCCTGCAGCGCCTGCGCCGCCAGACTTTCTGCCTGTCTGGCCTGCTCGATGGTCTGCTCCAGCGCCTGTTGCCATTGCTCTGCGCTGGCGTGGTCGCCCAGCAGACCGGCAAGTGTCTGCTGACTGTTATGCCGTTGCTCGCCGAGCCGGGTGACTTCCTGCGCCAGGTCGGTCTGGCGGTGCACGCGAGTCTGCTGCTCGACCTGCTGCTTCTCGATCTTCTGCTGACGCTCGGTTTGCTCCTGCTGCTCTTCGTGTTGCTGCTCCAGTTGATCGAGACGCTGGGTCACCTGCTGTTCTAGCTGCAGCACGGTTGCCGATGCATCGCTGCGCAGACCTGCAAGCACATGGGGCGATACCAGCGGCGTGAATGCCGTCAGTTCTTCTTCCAGCCGCTGCCCGTCGACCTCCAGTTGCTTGAGCTGCTCGGCAACATGGCCCGCAGCGGTCTGGCTGGCTTCGCTCGCCGCCTGCAGCTGCTGCTGCAGGCGTGCAGCGTCTTTTTGCAGGGTCAGCAAGGCTTGCTGACGTTGCTCGTCACGGCTGATGACTTCGCTCAGTTGACTCAATTGCTGGCTCAACCAGCCGTCGCGCTTGTCGGCGTCCCGGTCGAGCAATTGGGCGGCGAGAGGATGTGACTCCAGGTCCGGTGCCAGGGCCTGATGGCGCGCGTTGAGCTGTTCGTGCTGACGCAGCAGCTCTTTCTGCCGGGCGATCACGCCACCGACCTGCTCACGCAATTGATTGCGTTGCTCGGTCAGCAGGTCCACGGCTTTCTGCGCGCTGGCCTGCTCGTTGTCGTCGTGTTGCGTGAGGCTTTCGAGGAGCGCCTCCGGCTGATGCCAGGGGTGTTCGATGCTGCCGCAGACCGGGCAGGGCTGGTCGTCCTGCAACTGCACGCGCAACTCCTCGACACTGGCGCTGCGGGCGAGGCGCTGGCGCTCCAGCAGTTGCCGGGTAACGGTCAGGGTCTGCTCGGCGACGGTCAGTTCATCACGAACGCGAAGGCCTTCGCTGTTGAGCTGTTCGCGTTGCTGCTGGGCGCTCTGCTGTTGCTGGGTCAGCTCGGCAAGCTGCCGGTCGACGTCCTGCTGACTGGCCCACAGACGGGCCAGTTCCTCGAAGGCACGCTGCTGTTTGCGGTTGTCCTGCAACAGGCTGCCGAGGATCTGCACCTGTTCGGTCACTGCCTCCACTTCGCAATCGGCTTCGCGGTACAGCAACTCCAGCGCGCTGCGTTGCTCGGTCAGCTGCTGATCGGCAGTGTTGGCACGTTGCTGCAGGGCAGGCAGCTCGCTGTGCCCGTGCTTGAGGCGATTGGCGATCAGCGTGAGGGATTTCAGGCGGTCACGCCACGCGTTCCAGGCCTGAGCCAGTGGCGCCAGTTCGCTGCTGTGCTGCAGTTGCCCGGCAATGCGCTCCAGACGTTGAGCCACCTGCTGTTGCTGATCGAGCAGGGTTTGCAGGCTGGTCTGGCCCTGGATGCAGAGCTGCTCGCTCTGCTGGTGCAGGTCGGACGCCTTGGCCATTTCCTGGGCCAGGTGATTCAGGGTGTTCTGGGCTTCGAAAGCCTGCAGCAACAGCGGTTTGGCGCTGCTGTGGGCTCGCTGGGCTTCCAGCAAACTGGCCTGCGCCTGAGTACGGTGGCTTTCCAGCTGTTGCTGCTGGTCGTGCAGCGAGGTCTGCTGTTGCTGATGCTGGCGAATCTGTTCAGCCAGCGGATCAAGCTGAGCATTCAGCGTGATCCGACGCGCGAAGCGATGACGCTGCGGGCCCAGGCGTTCCAGCTGGCCGAGGGTCTTGCGTGCTCCGCTGTGGTCGTCCCAGGCCTGTTGCGCACTGTTCAGGGCTTCCTGGGCAGCGAGCTGTTCATCACGCAGACGGTGCAGTTCGGTGAGCCACTGCTGTTTGATTTCCAGTTGCCGTTGCTGTGTCTGATGGGCCTTGAGCTGCTGCTGCGCGTCGCTCAGGCGTTGTTCCAGTTCAGCCAGCAGTTCCGGGGCCAGCGGGATGATGTTGCTGGCCTGCGCAGTCAGGGTTTTCAGGGCGTCTTCGGCTTCCTTGCTTTTGCTGTACGCGCGCCGACCTAGCTGGCTGTAGATCGCAGTGTTGGTGAGCTTTTCCAGCAGCTCGCTGCGTTCCTTGTCATCCGCCTTGAGGAACGCGCTGAACTCGCTCTGGGCAAGCATCACGGCGCGGGTGAACTGCTCGAAGTTCAGGCCCAGGCGATTTTCGATCAATTGCTCGAATTCGCGTTTGCTCTGGTTGCTGAGGATTTGCTCGCTGTCCAGATCGGTGAGGGTCTGGCGGCTGGCCTGCAGTTTTTTGGTCGCATTGTCGCGCGCGCGATTGGTTTCCCAGCGCGCGCGATAACGCCGCTGATCGATGCCGATGAAGTCCACCTCGGCGTAACCGCTGCCCGTGCCGCGGCGCAGCAGGGTACGTGGGTCGCTGGTGGTGATGTCGCCGTCGATGTCCGGGACCTTGGACTGGCCGATATTGCTCAGCCGCGGAATCGCCCCGAACAGTGCCAAACACAAGGCATCGAGCAGGGTGCTTTTGCCCGCGCCGGTAGGACCGGTGATGGCAAACAGTCCGGCGCTGGCCAGCGGCTCGGCAGTGAAATCGATTTCAAAGGGGCCGGCCAGCGAGGCCAGGTTTTTCAGGCGAATGGCGAGGATTTTCATGGCAGCTCGCTCTCCTGCTGGACTTCGCGCAGCAGCGTGGCGAAATCGGTCAGCGTCTGTTCGTCGACCTCGCTGCCGAAGTTGTCCTGCCAGGCACGGCTGAACAGTTCCTGAGGCGTGAGCTGGTCCAGTTCGATCAGCGTGGCGTCACCCTCGCTGCCGTCCGCGCTGCCTTTGCCGGCATATTCGGCACCGATGCGTACCAGCCGCACGGCCTTGCCCTGTAGGGCGTTTTCGATCTGGTTGCGCAGGTCCGGCTGGGGTTCATCCAGGCGCACGCGTACTTCCAGCCACGGCTGGCGGTCCGGATCGGCGAGCAGGTCGATGTCCGGCAGCGCCTTGAGCTGTACCAGCAGGTCGGCCAGTGGCGCAGGCCCGAGGCGTTGCAGGTTGACGGCGCGAGGGATGAACAACGGCTCGACACTGGTCAGCGTCTCGCCGTCGCAATTGATCTCCAGAATCTGGTGCTGATAGCTGATTTCCGAAAAGGACAGCGGGATCGGCGAGCCGCTGTAGCGAATGCGCTCCTCGCCGTTGACCCGCTGCGGTTTGTGCAGATGGCCCAGCGCAACATAGGTGATGCTCGGCCCGAACAGGCTGGCCGGCAGGGCTTCGGCGTTGCCGATGATCAGGCTGCGTTCGGAGTCTTCCGAGACCGAGCCGCCTGCCATGTGGGCGTGGCTGATGGCGATCAATGCCTGACCGGGCTGGCGCTTGAGGTCAGCCGCCGCGATCAGCAGCTCATGCACCCGGCCGATGCCACGCAGGTAGTCATCGCCCAGGGTCGGACCGGTGACTTCGGCGGGACGCAGGAACGGCAGCGCCAGGCACCAGGCCTTGATGTCGCCATTGGCGTCCGGCAACGGCAGCAGCAGGCGTTCGGCATCCAGCACGCCATCGTCCAGCCACATCACCCTGCCCAGCGCGTGGGTACGCAAGCGGCGCATCAGCGGGGCGGGAAGTTCGATACGCGAGCCGGAGTCGTGGTTGCCGGCGATCATCACGATGGTCAGCAGCGGCTGCTGCTCGTGGGCGTTGACGATGAAGTCGTACAGGCGTTCCTGCGCTTTGACCGGCGGGTTGACGGTGTCGAAGATGTCGCCCGCGATCAACAGTACATCCGGTTTACGGTCGGCCAGACGGGCCAGTAGCCAGTTCAGGAAACAGGCGTGTTCGAAATCCCGCTCCTGGCCGTGCAGGTTCTGACCCAGGTGCCAGTCAGAGGTGTGAAACAGACGCATTGGTTTACCTTGTCGTATAGGGGTGTTGCCTGAGCTGCATCCTTATTTGGGATACAGCGGCGGCAACCCGGCATCACCTGCCGGGTCCTGAATATGTTCGGCGGCGGGCAGCTTGCGCACCGCGCGCCAGAGGTCCCCGCCCAGCCACAGTTTGCCGGTTTCGCTGTACAGCGCACCGTTGAGACCGTCCAGGGCATCGGACAGCGGCACGAAACGCGCGGCCATTTCGGCCAGGGTTTCCGGTTGCTGGCGTGCCCAGGCGTCGAGCGCCTGACGGGTGCCCTGCGGATCATTGGCCAGGCAGGCGCGTTTGAGGTCATCGAGTACGGTACGCGGGCTGGGCCCGGTCTGCACGGCCCGGGCGATTGCCGGCTGTCCACGGGCGCGCCACCACAGGCCGAAACCGAGCAGTGTGGTGCAAAGCAGCAGCAATGTGCTCATCTGCCACGGCCAGACCGGCGGACCGATCACGGTCACGCCGCTCATGTCGTTGTTCACCGGCGTGTCCACCGCCAGACCGGGGTTGCTGCTGATCTGCAGGGTGCGCGCGGGCAGGCTGGTGTGCTCCAGATGATCTTCGCGGGTATTCCACCAGGTCACTTCAACCGCAGGCAGGTCGATTGCCCCGGCGCGGGCTGGCACCAGGGCCTCGCGTTCTTCGCGCGTGCCGATCAGGCCGCGTTCGCTGGGCAGGTTGCGCAGTTGTGGCTGATCCGGGTAACGCCGCAGGCCGGGTACTTCTGTGGGCGGCAGAGGTGGCAGCTGCGCGCCGGCCAGCCCTTCGGCCTTGAGCGTCAGGGTGCGGGTCAGCGAATCGCCGACCTGCGTAGTGCCGGGCTCCGGGCTCCAGCTTTCTTCCAGGTTGATACTGCGTGCCGGCAACCAGGCGACATCGGCCGGGTAGTCGGCAGGCTTGGGCTTGACGGTCAACGGCACTTCGGCGGACTTGACCCGCACCGATCGGCCCGGCTGAGGGCCGAACGGATTGCTGTCCTGGGCTTGCGAACCCTCGGCAGGCGTCTGCACCAGCGTGGCGCTGAACACTTGCGCCGGTATCTTCAGCACGCCGCTCTGCTGCGGGTAGATCGCGTAGCGTGTCTCGATGACCCCGTGGCGCACACCGTTGATCAGCTTTTCGTAAGTGCGCGAGTCACCGAGTTTTTCGACCCGTGCGTCCGGCACTTGCAAGGGGCTCAGGCTGCTGTCGTCGAACAGCGACACCGAGTGGTAGACGCGCAGGGTCAGCACGGCCTGGGCCTGAACATACACGCTGTCCTGATCCAGGCTCGCTTCAATAAAGATCGATGCCAGATGGTTGCCTTGCTCCTGGGGCTCGCTCTGCAGGACCTGCAAGGTCAGCGGCTGGCTTTTCAGCTCGCCCAGTTGCAGCGACGGAATCAACACGCTTCCTGTCTCGCGAGGCAGCAGGGTGACGATCCAGCGCGTCGTTGCCTGGCTGCTGCCATCCAGGGTTTTCAGGCTGTTGAGCTGGCGCGTGTCGCGCACCTCGAAACTGCTTTCCAAGGCGCTCATGTCCGGCTTGCCGAACTGCGTCACATCGTCGGTTTCCAGCGTCAACTCGACGGTTTCCCCGGCGTTGAGGCGCGTGCGGTCAACGCTGGCGGTCAGTTGCGCAGCCTGCAGCGACAAGGTGATCAGGCTCAGCAGCAGGCCGATCAATAAGGTGTAAACACGACTCATCGGGTCTTTTCCTGATGTTGCTGTTCGTAGCGAAATTTGCGCCGCAACAGTTCGCCCGGATCATCCGGAATCTGCCTCAGCCACTGCTCCAGTTCCTGACGCCGCTCGCCGGTCATGGGGCTGTCAGCGGACTGAAGCGGCGGGCGGGTGGTCTGTTCGTCGTCCGTCGACTCGCCCGAGGTGGCCTGGCCGCTGCTGTCCGGCGGCAGGCTTTCGCTGGTGCCGGGTTGATCAGATCGGGACGGGTTCTGCTCGGCGGGTGATGCGCTGCTATTGGGATCTTGCGACGCCTGCTGACCTTCTTCGCCCTGATCGGCCTTGTTCTGTTCGTCCTGGGCAGGCTTCTGCTCTTCGGTCTGATCCAGCAGACTTTGCACCAGTGCCCGATTGGTTTGTGCCGCAGGGAAGTCGGGCTGCCGGTCCAGGGCCTGCTCGTAGGCATCCAGTGCCGCTGCCAGCTCGCCGTTACGGGCCAGCGCATTGCCACGATTGTAGTGGTCGGCGGCGCTGTTGCCTTCGGCAAACTGCCGGGCGGCGCTGGCGTAGTCTTGCGCCTGGTAAAACGCCACGCCTTTCCAGCGCGAGTCTTCGAAGCGTTGCGCAGCTTCGGCTGGCCGGTGCTGTTCCAGCAACCGCTGGCCCTGTTGATCGGGACGCAGCCACAGGTCCTGAAACTCGAACGCCTGGCTGTTCTGCGGAAACATGAATATCAGCGGCAGGCAGAACAGCCAGCCGCGCCGACCGGCCAGTGCCGCGATAAGCAGCAGGGGCAGCAGCAACCAGTGGCCCTGGTCAGCCCAGGTGTCGAGTTGCACGAACTGGCCGTCGCGGCTCATGTGTCGAGGGCTGGCCAACAGACCAAGGCTGCGCAAGTCCTCTTCATCGCCGCGTGCCTGGCGATAGCTGCCACCGACCTGATCGGCGAATTCGTTGAGGCTGGTGCTGTCCAGGCGCGGGACCAGAATCGCACCCTGATCGTCCTTGAGCAGGCTGCCGTTTTCCTGTGTGACCGGCGCGCCTTCGGGCGTGCCGACCCCGAGGATGAGCAGTGGCGGCGATTGCCCGCGCAACGCGGCACGGATGCCCTGACGTTCCTGTTCGCTCAGCGACGAGGTGATCAACAGAATCCGCCCCTGACCCAATGCGCCCTGTTTGAGCAGGTGCAGCGCTTTCTGCACGGCCAGATCGGCGCGCTGGCCGGTCACCGGCATGATCGACGGTCTGATGGCTTCCAGCAGGTTGTGGCTGGTGACCAGATCATCGGACAGCGGCACCAGGGTGTGTGCGCTGCCTGCGTAGACAACGACGGCGGTCTGCGCATCGCTGCGCTTTTGCAACAGGTCCAGCAGCTTGCGTCTTGCCTGTTCCAGACGGGTAGGGGGCGTGTCGGTGGCGAGCATCTGTGGGGTGAGTTCGAGAATCACCACCAATGGATCGACCGGCTTCTGGCTGATCTGTTCGACGCGCTGCCAACTGGGGCCCAGCAAGGCGAAAAGGGCCAGCAACCAGGCGAGCCCCAGCGCGACCCATGGCAGTTTACTGTTGCTGCCGCGCCCACCGTTGAGCAACACCTCGTGAAAGTGAGTGGGCAGCAGCATTTGCCAGCGTCCGGCGCGTTTCTGCCGGTGCCAGAGCCGCCAGATCAGCAGCGCCAGCAGTGGCGTGATCAGCAGCCATTCCGGGCGAAACCAGTGCGGCCAGAGCCCGCTGATCATCGCGACCTCCACAGGCTTTTGCAGCGCTCACGCCAGTTGATGGAACGCACCGCCGTCAGTAGGCGTTGCAGGGCGTTGTTCGGCCACAACTCACGCAGCACCAGCAGCACACTCAGCAGCAGGGCTGTCGCCAGTGGCCATTGATAAAGCGCTTGCGCCGGACGCGCCTGGGTGGGCTGCTGTGCCACCGGCTCCAGGGCATCGAGGGTGGCGCGGATTTTTTCCAGTTGGTCGCCATCGCGCGCGCGGAAATACTGGCCACCGCTTAGGCTGGCGATTTCCTTGAGTGTCGGTTCGTCCAGATCAAGACTGGGGTTGAGGCCAAGTACGCTCTGCAGCGCGTCCTTGTCAGGGTCCGAGCCGATGCCGATCGGGTAGATTTTCACCCCTTCTTCGGCAGCCAGGCGTGCGGCGGTGATCGGATCGATCTGACCGGCGTTGTTGGCGCCGTCGGTGACCAGCACCAGCGCACGACTGGTGGCCGGACGCATACGCAGACGTTTCAGGGCCAGCCCGATGGCATCGCCCAGTGCGGTGTTCTTGCCTGCAATGCCTATCCTCGCCTCGTCGAGCCAGACCCGCACAGTGCGGCGGTCATAGGTCAGTGGCGCCTGAACAAACGCCTGGGTGCCGAACAGGATCAGGCCGACCCTGTCGCCCTTGCGGCCTTCGAGAAAGTCACCGAGCAGTTGTTGCACCAGCACCAGCCGGCTGACTTCATCGCTTTTCCATTGCATGTCCGGGTAGTCCATCGAGCCAGACACGTCGACCGCCACCAGCAGATCGCGGCCGCTGGCAGCCACCGGCAGCGGCTCGCCCAGCCACTGCGGTCGCGCCGTGGCGATCAGCAGCAACAGCCAGATCAGCAAGAACGGCGCACGCTGTCTCCACACCGGCAGATTGGCTTTGGCGCGGCGACCGCTCAGGCCTTCGAGTTCACTGAGAAAGCTGACCTTGAGCGCGGGCTCGCCGCTGTCGGCCATGGGCAGCAGGGCGCGCATCAGCCACGGCAATGGCAGCAGGGCGAAGACCCACGGCCAGGCGAACTCAAACATGTTTGCGGATCCAGGTATCGACTGCCTGAGTCAGGCCGGTGATGGCCTTGTCGTCCAGTTTGCACTCGGGCTTGTAAGCGCCTTCAACCAGAATCATCCAGCGCGTCAGGCCGGCCGCCGGGCAGCGATTGTCGAGGAACGCCAGCCATTTGCGGCCGTTAAGGGTATGGCTCTGGCTGTGTGGGTAGTGGTTACGGCACAGGCGCTTGAGCAGGCCGTTGATCTGCTGCAGCCAGGCACCGGCCGGCGCGCCGTCGTAGGGTTTCGGCAGGCTGGCCAGTTCCGCCAGCGCGGCGAGGCGAACCGGGTCCAGCGGCTGTTCGCTGCGCACGTTGCGGGCCTTGGCCGGCAGCAGTTTGCGCAAGCGCCACAGACCCCAGCCCGCCACGGGGATCAGCAACAGCAGCAGCCACCAGCCCGGCGCAAGCGGCCAGAAGCCGACGGCTTCGGGCGCAATCAGCGGCTCCAGCTGATCGAGGGGATTCATTTGCGCTTCACCGGACGTCGCGCGTTGAGGTATTCGCGCAGTTGTTCGACGAGCTCCGCCTGGGTACTCAATGGCATGAGCAATACCCGCAGCTTCTGCGCCAGCAACTCCCAGCGCGCCGTGCGCTCCTCGCCCTGTTGTCGGTAGGCGCGGCGCAGTTCGGGGTTGAGGGTGTCGATTTCGAGTTGCGCGCCGCGTTCGGCAAAGCGCAGCAAACCGGCAGCGGGCAGGGCGCGGTCCAGTGGGTCGGACAGCGGCAGCAACAGCAGGTCGCTGTGCCGTGACAGCAGGCTCAGTTGTTGTTCGGCGGCATCGGACAGGGCGCGCTCGTCGCACAGGACGATGACCAGACTGCCGGGGCGCAGCACTTCCCGTGCGCGACGCAGCGCAGTGCCGAACGCATCGCGGTCTGGCGGAATCTCGGTATGCAGCGACTGATTGACCCGCACCAGCCGGTTGAGCAACTGCAGCAGGCTTTGTTTGCTGCGTCGCGGCTTGATCTCGTAGTGTTCGTTATCGCCGAATACCAACCCGCCGACCCGGTCGTTGTGTTCCAGCGCCGCCCAGCCGATCAGCGCGGCCGCCTGAGCCGCGAGTACCGACTTGAACATCAGGCCGGAGCCGAAGAACAGCCGTCGGCTCTGTTCCACCAGAATGAAAATGGGCCGCTCGCGTTCCTCATGGAACAGCTTGGTGTGCGGCTCCTGCGTGCGTGCCGTGACGCGCCAGTCGATGCTGCGCACATCGTCACCGGCCTGATAGACCCGCACCTGATCGAAATCCACACCACGCCCGCGCAACTTGGAATGGTGCAGGCCGATCAGCGGGCTGCGTTGGCTCGGGGTGGAAAACAGCTGCACTTCCCGCACCCGATGACGCATCTCGATCAGCTCGCTGAGGCTGACGCGGATGCCCGGCTGGGGGATCAGGTAGGGTTGCATGGGGTCAGGCGACGGCCACGACGTCGAGGATGCGCTGAATCACGCGATCCTGATCGATACCGGCCGCTTCGGCCTCGAACGACAGGATGACCCGGTGGCGCAAGACATCGAACAGCACCGCCTGAATGTCTTCGGGGCTGACGAAGTCGCGTCCGGCCAGCCAGGCATGTGCACGGGCACAGCGGTCCAGCGAGATGGAACCCCGCGGGCTGGCACCGTAGGCAATCCATTCGGCCAGTTCAGGGTCGAACTTGGCCGGGGTACGGGTGGCCATGACCAGTTGCACCAGGTATTCCTCGACCGCATCGGCCATATACAGGCCAAGGATTTCCTTGCGTGCGGCAAAGATCGCCTGCTGGCTGACGCGACGCTCCGGCTTGGTTTCGCCGTTCAGGGCTTCGCCACGCGCCTGTTGAAGGATCTTGCGTTCGACGGCGGCATCCGGGAAGCCGATCTTGACGTGCATCAGAAAACGGTCGAGCTGGGCTTCGGGCAGCGGGTAGGTGCCTTCCTGCTCGATGGGGTTCTGGGTCGCCATGACCAGAAACAGCGGCGACAGGTCGTAGGTGCTGCGCCCGACACTGACCTGCCGTTCGGCCATCGCTTCGAGCAACGCCGACTGGACCTTGGCCGGCGCACGGTTGATTTCGTCGGCCAGCACCAGGTTGTGGAAGATAGGCCCTTGCTGGAACACGAAGCTGCCGGTTTCCGGGCGATAGATCTCCGTACCGGTGATGTCGGCAGGCAGCAGGTCAGGGGTGAATTGAATGCGGTGAAACTGGGCTTCGATGCCTTCTGCCAGCTCCTTGATGGCTTTGGTCTTGGCCAGGCCGGGAGCGCCTTCGACCAGCATGTGGCCGTCGGCAAGCAGAGCGATGAGCAGGCGTTCGATCAGCTTTTCCTGGCCAAGGATCTGCGTTGAAAGAAAAGTTCGCAGCGCAATCAGCGCTTCACGATGTTCCATCGGTGACGGTTCCTGGCAGGGCGAACAGCGGTGTCTGGTGACTGCTGAGCTGGGGGCGATACTTTAATCCATCCAGGCAGGTATCGACTAACGACTACCGCGTTTTTTATTGCATTTAGAGAAGTGCCTGTCATTTATGCAGGTATTGTCCTACATGATCCATCGGTCTCCATGTAGGAAGGCTTGCTATGGCTCTCGGAACCACGGCGTCAGAGTCGATAGAAGTCCGCCGCGTTTTCCCACAGCGCCTGACGGGCGCCGCTTTCGCCCAGTGCGTCGATCAACAGTTCGATATCGTCAGGTCTGAAGGGGCGGGGTGCGCGGGTCGACGGCAGGTCGGTGCCGAACATCAGGGCATTCGGGTTGGCGGTGTGGATATCCCTGAGCGCCTCGCGCACCGGAAAGTCAACACGGCCGAAACCACAGGCCTTGACCCGAACACCGTGCTCGGCAAGGCGCAGGAGCACGGGCAGCCCTTCGGCACTCAACCCCAGGTGATCGATGCTGATGGCAGGTAGTTTGCGCAGGCGTGTTTCGATGGGCGCCAGTTCTCGCGAGTCGATGTACAGCTCGGAGTGCCAGCCTGCGTGTTCATGGACACGCAAGGCCAGTGCCTCCAGCTGGTCGAGCTGCTCCGAGCCGCCGCGCTTGAGGTTGAAGCGCAAGGCGCGCACGCCTGCCGCGTTCAGGTTGTCCAGTTCTGCATCGGTGACGCTGGCGGGCAATTGCGTGACACCGACGAAACCCGGTCCCAGCAGGCGCAGGGCCTGAAGAAGATATCCCTGATCAAAGCCCTGAAAGGAACCGGACACCACCGCGCCGCCCTGTACGCCCAGCGGCTGGACCGTCGCAAGGTAGTCAGCGACACCGAACGGCTCCGGCAGATAGCCGTTATTGGCGATCAGCGGGAAATGTGGGTCGATGATGTGGCAGTGGGCGTCGAAAATGCGGTTCATGACACACTCCTGTTCGGCGAAGTACTCACTCTAGCGCTTTTTTGATCATCAGCTGATTGTGCTGGTGTACTCACCGACGTTTTCGAGAATGACCTGTAACGTTTGGTGAACGTCCTGCAACTCGCCTGCATCGGTGGCGTGGAGAATTTCGTACTGATGGTGGCCATCGAGCTGCTTGGCGTCCTGCGTGTCGATTTCCACCAGCAGGCGCTCGGCACTGAAGGTAACTTTCAGGCTGGACACACTCAGTGACTTGTCGTCGCTGACGGTGATTTCCACTTCGTTCTCGTCCGGGAAGCGGGTCAGGGAAAACAGCATGCCGTTTTCTGCGTGGCAGCAGAGCAGCGCCATATCGTCATATTCGTCGTCGCACGGGTTGGCGATGAGGCTGGCGGTCTTGATTTGCATGGGTGGCTCCGGGTCTGTCCAGGTAAGGCGTGAGTGAATTTTGCCAGTCCCGGGCAAATAATGTCGGACGATATTGGCACCATCGTGCGCAGTGTATCGCGACCTGATGACCGAATATGTCGCAGCCTCGTAAGCAGTGTGCGCTCAGCTCTCGTTAAGCTGCATGGCGGACAAGTGGTGTACGGTGTCGGGTGCGCGTAGCGTTTTTTCACTCCAATGTACAAATGTGACTACCCTGACACGGCGCGCGTTACTACTTTAGCTTTACACTCGATCAGGTGATGCCCACGCGATTGGATGCAAGGGCACCCCGGTTTCAACACCTTCTTCAAGCCTCCCCAATAAAAGCCAAAGCGGAGTACCACAGATGGCGTTCTTCACCGCAGCCAGCAAGGCCGACTTCCAGCATCAACTGCAAGCGGCACTGGCTCAGCACATCAGCGAACAGGCACTGCCACAAGTGGCGCTGTTCGCCGAGCAATTCTTCGGCATTATTTCCCTCGACGAACTCACCCAGCGGCGGCTTTCCGACCTGGCAGGCTGCACCTTGTCCGCATGGCGCCTGCTGGAGCGTTTCGAACATGCTCACCCGCAGGTCCGGGTCTACAACCCCGATTACGAGCGCCACGGCTGGCAATCGACTCACACTGCCGTTGAAGTGCTGCATCATGACCTGCCGTTTCTGGTCGACTCCGTCCGCACCGAGCTGAACCGCCGCGGCTACAGCATCCACACCCTGCAGACCACCGTGCTGAGCGTGCGTCGCGGCGCTGCTGGCGAATTGCTCGAGCTGCTGCCCAAAGGCACCGCCGGCGACGACGTGCTGCAGGAATCGCTGATGTACCTGGAGATCGACCGCTGCGCCAACGTCAGCGAGTTGAACGTGCTGGCGCGCGAGCTGGAGCAGGTGCTGGGCGAAGTACGCGCTGCCGTCGAAGATTTCGGGCCGATGAAAGCGCGTCTGCACGAGCTGCTGGCCAGTATCGATGCCAACGAGTCCAACACCGACGTCGAGGAAAAAGCCGAGATCAAGGTCTTCCTGCAATGGCTGGTGGACAACCACTTCACCTTCCTGGGCTACGAAGAGTTCGAAGTGCGTAACGACGGCGAAGGCGGCCAGTTGGTCTACGACGAGTCGTCCTTCCTGGGGCTGACCCGACTGCTGCGCCCTGGTCTGACCCGCGAAGAGCTGCACATCGAAGACTACGCGGTGAAATACCTGCAGGAACCGGTGCTGCTGTCGTTTGCCAAGGCGGCGCATCCAAGCCGCGTGCACCGTCCGGCGTACCCGGATTACGTTTCGATCCGGCAGATCGACGCGTCGGGCAAGGTCATCAAGGAATGTCGTTTCATGGGCCTGTACACCTCGTCGGTGTATGGCGAGAGCGTGCGACAGATTCCGTACATCCGTCGCAAGGTCGCCGAGGTCGAGCGTCGCTCCGGTTTCGACGCCAAGGCGCACCTGGGCAAGGAACTGGCGCAGGTGGTCGAAGTGCTGCCACGTGACGACCTGTTCCAGACGCCGGTGGACGAATTGTTCACCACGGTCATGTCGATCGTGCAGATTCAGGAGCGCAACAAGATTCGCGTGTTCCTGCGCAAGGACCCGTACGGGCGTTTCTGCTACTGCCTGGCCTATGTGCCGCGCGACGTGTACTCCACCGAAGTGCGCCAGAAGATCCAGCAGGTCTTGATGGATCGCCTCAAGGCCAGCGATTGCGAGTTCTGGACGTTCTTCTCTGAATCGGTGCTGGCGCGGGTGCAGTTGATTCTGCGCGTAGACCCGAAGATCAATCTGGAGATCGACGTCGCCCAGCTGGAAAACGAAGTCATTCAGGCGTGCCGTTCGTGGAAGGACGACTACGCCAGTCTGGTGGTTGAAAGCTTCGGTGAAGCGCACGGCACCAATGTGCTGGCCGACTTCCCGAAAGGCTTCCCGGCTGGCTACCGCGAGCGTTTTGCGGCGCATTCGGCAGTCGTCGACATGCAGCACGTACTGAGCCTCAGCGAAGCCAATCCGCTGGTGATGAGCTTCTACCAGCCACTGGCCGGTGGCCGCCAGCAATTGCATTGCAAGCTGTATCACGCCGATACACCGCTGGCCCTGTCCGACGTGTTGCCGATTCTGGAAAACCTCGGCCTGCGGGTGCTGGGCGAGTTCCCGTACCGCCTGCATCATGCCAACGGTCGCGAGTTCTGGATTCATGATTTCGCCTTTACTTACGGCGAAGGTCTGAACCTCGATATCCAGCAGCTCAACGACACCCTGCAGGATGCGTTCGTGCACATCGTGCGCGGCGATGCCGAAAACGATGCGTTCAACCGTCTGGTACTCACCGCCGGCCTGCCGTGGCGCGACGTGGCACTGCTGCGTGCCTATGCGCGCTATCTGAAGCAGATTCGTCTGGGCTTTGACCTGGGTTACATCGCCACCACGCTGAACAACCACACCGACATCGCCCGCGAGCTGACGCGTCTGTTCAAGACCCGGTTCTATCTGGCGCGCAAGCTGGGTTCCGACGATCTTGACGACAAGCAGCTGCGTCTGGAACAGGCGATTCTGACTGCGCTGGACGACGTGCAGGTGCTCAACGAAGACCGCATCCTGCGTCGTTATCTGGACCTGATCAAGGCAACCCTGCGGACCAACTTCTATCAGGCCGATGCCAACGGGCAGAGCAAGGGCTACTTCAGCTTCAAGTTCAACCCGCGCCTGATCCCCGAGTTGCCCAAGCCGGTGCCCAAGTTTGAAATCTTCGTTTATTCGCCGCGTGTCGAAGGCGTGCATCTGCGCTTCGGCAACGTGGCGCGTGGCGGCCTGCGCTGGTCGGACCGCGAGGAAGACTTCCGTACCGAAGTGCTGGGCCTGGTAAAAGCCCAGCAGGTGAAGAACTCGGTCATTGTGCCGGTAGGTGCCAAGGGCGGCTTCGTGCCGCGTCGCCTGCCGACCACCGGCAACCGCGACGAAGTGCAGGCCGAGGCAATCGCCTGCTACCGCATCTTCATCTCCGGGCTGCTGGACATCACCGACAACCTCAAGGAAGGCGCGCTGGTGCCGCCGGTCAACGTCGTGCGGCATGACGACGATGACCCGTATCTGGTGGTGGCCGCCGACAAGGGCACGGCGACGTTCTCCGACATCGCCAACGGCATTGCCATCGATTACGGCTTCTGGCTGGGTGACGCCTTCGCTTCCGGTGGTTCTGCCGGTTATGACCACAAGAAGATGGGCATCACCGCCAAGGGTGCCTGGGTGGGCGTACAGCGTCACTTCCGTGAACGTGACATCAATGTGCAGCAGGACAGCATCAGCGTGATCGGTATCGGCGACATGGCCGGTGACGTGTTCGGCAACGGCCTGCTGATGTCTGACAAGCTGCAACTGGTCGCAGCGTTCAACCACCTGCACATCTTCATCGATCCGAATCCGGACCCGGCCAGCAGCTTTGCAGAGCGTCAGCGCCTGTTCAATCTGCCGCGCTCGTCCTGGACCGACTACGACACCAGCATCATGTCCGCTGGCGGCGGGATCTTCCCGCGCAGCCTGAAGAGTATCGCCATCACCGAACAGATGAAGGCGCGCTTCGATATCAAGGCCGACAAGCTGACCCCGACCGAACTGCTGCATGCGCTGCTCAAGGCGCCGGTCGATCTGTTGTGGAACGGCGGTATCGGCACGTACGTGAAGTCCAGCGAAGAATCGCATGCCGATGTGGGCGACAAGGCCAACGATGCGCTGCGCGTCGACGGCAACGAGCTGCGCTGCAAGGTGGTGGGCGAGGGCGGCAACCTGGGCATGACCCAGCTGGGCCGTGTCGAGTTCGGCCTCAATGGCGGCGCGACCAACACCGACTTCATCGACAACGCGGGCGGTGTGGACTGCTCCGACCACGAAGTGAACATCAAGATCCTGCTCAACGAAGTGGTGCAGGCCGGTGACATGACCGAGAAGCAACGCAATCAGTTGCTCGAAAGCATGACCGATGAAGTAGGCCACCTGGTGCTGGGCAACAACTACAAGCAGACCCAGGCGTTGTCGCTGGCAGCCCGTCGCGCTTACGAGCGGATTGCCGAATACAAGCGTCTGATGAGTGACCTGGAGGCGCGTGGCAAGCTTGATCGTGCCATCGAATTCCTGCCTGCCGAAGAGCAGATTGCCGAGCGGATTGCAGCCAAGCAGGGCTTGAGTCGTGCCGAGCTGTCGGTGTTGATCTCGTACAGCAAGATCGACCTCAAGGAAGCGTTGCTGGAATCCCGTGTGCCGGATGACGACTATCTGGCGCGTGATATGGAAACCGCGTTCCCGCCTTCGCTGGGCGCCAGGTTTTCCACAGCCATGCGCGGCCATCGTCTGAAGCGCGAGATCGTCAGCACGCAGATCGCCAACGATCTGGTCAACCACATGGGCATCACCTTCGTGCAGCGGCTCAAAGAGTCGACCGGCATGAGCGCGGCTGCGGTGGCCGGTGCCTACGTGATCGTGCGTGACATCTTCCACCTGCCGCACTGGTTCCGTCAGATCGAGGCGCTGGACTACAAGGTTTCGGCGGAAATCCAGCTGGCGCTGATGGATGAGCTGATGCGTCTGGGGCGTCGTGCCACGCGCTGGTTCCTGCGCAGTCGTCGCAATGAACTGGACGCTGGCCGTGACGTGGCGCACTTCGGTCCGCACCTTGCTGCACTGGGCCTCAAGCTTGACGAGCTGCTGGAAGGGCCTACCCGCGAGATGTGGCAGACCCGTTATCAGGCGTATGTCGAAGCCGGTGTGCCGGAACTGCTGGCGCGCATGGTCGCCGGTACGACACATCTGTACACGCTGTTGCCGATCATCGAAGCCTCCGATGTGACCGGGCAGAACGCTGCCGATGTCGCCAAGGCGTACTTTGCCGTTGGCAGCGCGCTGGACATCACCTGGTACTTGCAACAGATCAGCAGCCTGCCGGTGGAAAACAACTGGCAGGCGCTGGCGCGTGAAGCGTTCCGTGACGATGTCGACTGGCAACAGCGGGCAATCACCGTGTCTGTTCTGCAGATGGCCGACGGTCCTTCGGAAATCGACGCGCGTCTGGCCCTGTGGCTGGAACAGCATGCTCTGATGGTCGAGCGCTGGCGTGCCATGCTGGTCGAACTGCGTGCGGCAAGCGGCACGGATTACGCGATGTACGCGGTTGCCAACCGCGAGCTGCTGGACCTGGCCATGAGCGGGCAGGGCCTCACCGTGTAATCGGGCTGTAAAAGCTGTACCCATAAAAAACCCGCATCGAAAGATGCGGGTTTTTTTGTCTGCTCGACGCGTTCTGTAAGTCGATTACAACGCCGACAGATGCTCGTAAAGAATCGTTGCACCGACCACGATCAGCACGATACCGCCAACGATTTCAGCGCGTTTGCCGACCATGGTGCCCACTACCCGGCCCAGCATCACGCCGATGGTGACCATGACGGTAGTCGCCAGGCCGATGGCCAGGGCGGCAACCACGATATTGACGTCGACAAATGCCAGGCCTACGCCGACTGCCAGTGCATCGATACTGGTGGCGAATGCGGTGACGGCAAGAATCCAGAAAGAATGCTGCCCCGGCTTTTCCTGCTCTTCGTCATCGTCTTGCTTGATACCGTTGTAGATCATGTGCAGGCCGAGCACCAGCAGCAGAGTGAAAGCGATCCAATGGTCCCAGCTCTCGGCGAAGCGCGCAGCCACCTGGCCGATACCCCAGCCTATGACTGGCGTGATGGTTTCGATGGCGCCGAATATGAGGCCCGTGCGCAATGCTTCGAGAAAGCGCGGTTTATGCAGGCTTGCTCCTTTACCAAGGGCCGCAGCAAAGGCGTCCGTGGACATGGCAAGCGCGAGAAAGAGGAGGGAAATCGGATTCACGGTTATATCCAGTCGGGCTATGAGTCAACGACGCAACCACACGCCCGACTTTAGGCATGGATGCATCGTTGGTCTCGCCAACCAGAAGGTGTTCGCACCACGGCATGCTGCCGAGAATGTTGATGCGAACGCTCTGTGACCGGAGTCAAGAGCAGGCTACTCCCCAACAAGGGCCGCCACTATAGCCATGTGAATGTGAAAAATATATGTACGTGTTCGATTGAGGGCAAAAAAAACCCCATCGCGAGGATGGGGTTCTTATGGTGCCTGCTTTCGTGCTTACACTTGAACGGCCGGGATGTTGGCGTTCGCAGCGGCTTCACGGAACTCGGCGATCTGATCGAAGCTCAGGTAGCGGTACACGTCCGCTGCCATGGTATCGATCTGGTTGGCGTAGCTCATGTACTCTTCGACCGTCGGCAGACGACCCAGAATAGACGCAACGGACGCCAGCTCGGCCGAGGCCAGATAGACGTTCGCGCCGTCACCCAGACGGTTCGGGAAGTTACGGGTCGACGTCGACACTACGGTCGAGTTCGGTTCCACGCGTGCCTGGTTACCCATGCACAGCGAGCAGCCCGGCATTTCCATGCGCGCGCCAGCCTTGCCGTAGATGCCGTAGTAGCCTTCTTCGGTCAGCTGGTGAGCATCCATCTTGGTCGGCGGCGAGAGCCACAGACGCGTCGGCAGCTGGCCCTTGACCTGATCCAGCAACTTGCCCGCAGCGCGGAAGTGGCCGATGTTGGTCATGCAGGAGCCGATGAACACTTCGTCGATCTTCTCGCCCTGTACCGAAGACAGCAGGCGGGCATCGTCCGGGTCGTTCGGCGCGCAGAGCACAGGCTCCTTGACGTCGGCCAGATCGATTTCGATGATTTCGGCGTACTCGGCGTCCTTGTCGGCTTCCAGCAGCTCCGGGTTGGCAACCCAGGCTTCCATCGCCTGAGCACGACGCTCCAGAGTGCGCGGATCACCGTAGCCCTGTTCGATCATCCAGCGCAGCAGGGTGATGTTCGAATTCAGGTATTCGATGATCGGTTCTTTGGCCAGCTTGATGGTGCAACCGGCAGCCGAACGCTCGGCAGAGGCGTCGGACAGCTCGAAAGCCTGCTCGATGCTCAGGTTGTCGAGGCCTTCGATCTCCAGGATGCGACCGGAGAATGCGTTCTTCTTGCCTTTCTTCTCTACGGTCAGCAGGCCAGCCTGAATTGCGTAGTAAGGAATGGCGTGAACCAGGTCGCGCAGGGTGATGCCAGGTTGCATCTTGCCCTTGAAGCGAACCAGGATCGATTCAGGCATGTCCAGCGGCATGACGCCCGTTGCAGCGGCGAACGCCACCAGGCCGGAGCCGGCCGGGAAGGAGATACCGATCGGGAAGCGGGTGTGCGAGTCGCCACCGGTACCGACGGTGTCCGGCAGCAGCATGCGGTTCAGCCAGCTGTGGATGATGCCGTCGCCCGGACGCAGGGAAACGCCGCCGCGGGTCATGATGAAGTCAGGCAGCGTGTGGTGCGTCTTGACGTCGATAGGCTTCGGATAGGCTGCGGTGTGGCAGAACGACTGCATGACCAGGTCGGTCGAGAAGCCCAGGCACGCCAGGTCTTTCAGTTCGTCGCGAGTCATCGGGCCAGTGGTGTCCTGGGAGCCGACGGTGGTCATCTTCGGTTCGCAGTAGGTGCCCGGACGAACGCCCGCTACGCCGCATGCCTTGCCGACCATCTTCTGCGCCAGGGTGTAACCCTTGGTGCTTTCAGCTGGCTGGTCAGGGGTCTTGAACAGGTCGAACTCCGGCAGGCCCAGTTCGGCGCGCGCCTTGCTGGTCAGGCCGCGGCCGATGATCAGCGGAATACGGCCGCCAGCGCGGACTTCGTCGAGCAGCACCGGGGTCTTCATTTCGAAGGTGGTGATGACTTCGTCGCTGTCGTGCTTGCAGACCTTGCCAGCGTAGGGGTAGACGTCGATCACGTCACCCATGTTGATGTTCGAGACATCGAATTCGATTGGCAAAGCGCCAGCATCTTCCATGGTGTTGTAGAAGATCGGAGCAATTTTGCTGCCGAAGCAGAAACCGCCGGCACGCTTGTTCGGGACGTAAGGGACGTCGTCGCCGAAGAACCAGAGTACCGAGTTGGTTGCCGATTTACGCGAGGAACCGGTACCGACCACGTCACCGACGTAGGCAATCGGGAAGCCCTGACCGCGCATTTCTTCGATCTGCTTCATCGGGCCGATAGAGCCCTGGACGTCAGGGACGATCCCGTCACGGGCCATTTTCAGCATGGCCAGTGCGTGCAGCGGGATGTCTGGACGCGACCAGGCATCAGGGGCAGGGGACAGGTCATCGGTGTTGGTTTCGCCGGTGACCTTGAAGACGCGCAGGCTGATCTTGTCGGCCAGCGTCGGACGCTTCTTGAACCACTCGCCGTCGGCCCAGGACTGCAGGACAGCCTTGGCGTGGGCATTGCCGTTCTTGGCTTTTTCGGCCACGTCGTGGAAGGCGTCGAACATCAGCAGGGTGTGCTTGAGTTGTTCGGCAGCGACTGGCGCGAGGGTGGCGTCGTCGAGCAGTTCAACCAGGGTGACGATGTTGTAGCCACCTTGCATGGTGCCGAGCAGTTCGGTAGCGCGTTTTTTGTCGATCAGGGGAGAAGTGGCTTCGCCCTTGGCCAGGGCAGACAGGAAACCGGCCTTGACGTAGGCAGCTTCGTCAACGCCTGGCGGAACGCGATTGGTGATCAGGTCGACAAGGAAAGCTTCTTCGCCAGCCGGGGGATTCTTCAGCAGCTCGACCAGGCCTGCAGTTTGTTCGGCGTTAAGCGGCTGGGGCACGATGCCCTGGGCGGCACGCTCTTCGATATGTTTACGGTAGGCTTCAAGCACAGTATTAACCCTCATCAGTGGTCCCAAATGGGTGTCCGGGACGCTCATCCAGAAATCGCCCGTACCCACGCAAGGCTTATTGAGCCTTGTTGGCAGGGTAGCGGTGATTCCTAACAGAAGCTGTTTTCAAAGTTTTACGCCTGCAGGGCGGGGGGGAGTGGCGGTCGACACGGCCATTCGTGATGAGGGAATGGCCTGTCGACGCCGCACTGCGGGATTAACTTGACTGTGCTCGTGACGCTTTGAAAACAGCTTCCAACGGACATTGGCGCCTTAAAAGGCTCGCTGATTCTACGCCAAAACTTTGCCGAAGGTAAGTTAGCCCCTACATCTTCGGGGGTGAACTTGCTTAGACAAAGGGCTAACATGAGCCCCTGTTTCGCCTTCCCCAGTCCTGCCTGACATGCCCGATTACATTATCAAAACCCCCTGCGTCGGCCTTTGCTCCACTGTTTACGGGGATCTGGTGTGCCGTGGCTGCAAGCGCTTCCACCACGAGGTCATCCACTGGAACGGCTATAACGAGGATGAAAAAAGAGCGGTCTGGCTGCGTCTGGAGCAACTGCTGGTCCAGGTGATGACTGCCAAGCTCGAAGTCTTCGATGCCGACAAGCTGCGTGCGCAGCTGACCCAGCGCAAGATCCGCTTTGTGCCACACCAGTCCGAATACTGCTGGGCTTACCAGTTGATCGCCCGTGGCGCACGGGTCATCAGCCAGGTCGAGGCCTACGGTTTCGTGTTGTTGCCGGAGTTTCGCGACTGGACGCTGCCGGAACTGCGCGATGCCATCGACCGCGAGTTTTTCCTGCTCTCCGAGGCGCACTATCAGCGCTATATCGCGCCGGGCTTTCTGCGCGACGCATTCGGCGCCTGACAAAACCGGCATGCTTTTGTGTCGCGAGGTACCGTGGCTCCTCGTATAATGCGCGGCCGTGCCTCTCCGTCATTCTGTGAGCCTATGTACCCGATCCCTGAAATCGAAGCCTTTCTGCTTTGCCGCACCCCCGACAGCTGGGTCCAGGCCGCGCTGCGCAATCTGGACATCCTGCTGATCGACCATGCGAACAACGAGAAGAAGGCCGCCGGGGCTGCGTTCCAGTTCATGTTTCAGTACAACGACAAGTTTGACCTGTTGAGCAAGATGTCGCGTCTGGCCCGGGAAGAGCTGCGCCACTTCGAGCAAGTCATCAGCATTATCAGAAAGCGCCAGATCCCCACGGCCAACATCAGCTCGGCCCGTTATGCCGGAGCGCTGCGCAAGCTGGTGCGCAATCACAACCCCTACCGGCTGACCGATGCGCTGATCGTCGGTGCCATCGTCGAGGCTCGTTCCTGTGAGCGATTCGCCGCGCTGGTGCCGCATCTTGACGAAGAGCTGGCCAAATTCTATGGCGGTCTGCTGAAGTCCGAAGCGCGGCACTTTCAGGACTACCTCAAGCTGGCTTACAGCTATGGCGACAAGGCTGATGTCGATGCCAAGATCGAGGAGATCCGTCTGGCCGAGCGTGAGCTGATCGAAAGCCCTGACGAAGAGTTCCGCTTTCACAGTGGCGTCCCTGTCGCCGCCTGATTCCTCTCGCACGTCTGCCCCCCAAAACGACCGCCTTGCCAGCGGTCGTTTTTTTATGGGGATTTAGTAAGCACGCTAATAAATGCTTTGACAACGGCTGCCTAGGCAGTAATATTTTGCAATCACTGCCTAGGCAGCTATCTGGGTCAATCCGTGAAACATTTCAGCCCCGACAATTTCGAATCCAGCCTCATCGGGCTGCTGGTCGGTCGTACCAATGCGCTCAAAGACCGCATGCTCGACAAGTACCTGCTGCCCTATGACGTGACGTTCGCGCAGTTCAAGGTGCTGATCATCATTGCCCAGTTTTCTACCGATACCCCCGTGGAATTGTGTCGGCACCTGTCACTGGACAGCGGTTCGATGACCCGCATGCTCGATCGTCTGGAACAGAAAGGGCTGGTGGTGCGCAAGCGCTCCGCGACCGATCGTCGTCAGGTGCGTCTGGCGCTGACCGAGCAGGGACAGGCGCTTTCCGATCTGTTGCCGCAGATTGGCGCCGACGCGATGAATGACACGTTCGCCGCGCTCGACAGTGAAGAGGTCGAGAGCCTGAAAAGAATTCTCACCAAGGTGCTGGTGGCTGCCGATGACCACATCACCCTGACTCGTTTGAGCTTCAACCCCAAAGCTAAAAGCTGAGCAGCCGACGTGTTGGCAGGCGTGAGCCTGATCGCCGTCGTTCCGTCGCTTCGCTGATTAAAGGTAACTGCCATGGCCACTGCTGCCGCTGAAAACACATCTGCCCAGGCTCCTCAACAGGAGCCGAAGTCTGGCAAGCGCAAGTTCCTGCTGATCGGGCTTGCCATTGTCGTGGTGATCCTCGCACTGGGCATCTGGGCCTGGTACGAGATCTACGGCCAATGGAGCGAAGAGACCGACGACGCCTATGTCAATGGCAACGTGGTCGAAATCACCCCGCTGGTCACCGGAACCGTCATCAGTATTGGTGCCGACGATGGTGATCTGGTGCACGAAGGGCAGGTCCTGCTCAAGTTTGACCCGAGCGATGCCGAAGTCTCGCTGCAGAGCGCCGAGGCCAATCTGGGCAAGGTTGTGCGCCAGGTGCGCGGCCTTTACAGCAACGTCGATGGCATGAAAGCGCAACTGGCCGCGCAGCGTGCTG
This sequence comes from Pseudomonas sp. NFACC10-1, assembly GCF_900119195.1. NCBI lineage: Bacteria > Pseudomonadati > Pseudomonadota > Gammaproteobacteria > Pseudomonadales > Pseudomonadaceae > Pseudomonas > Pseudomonas sp. NFACC10-1. The sequence goes on from NZ_FPJB01000001.1 coordinate 84,370, forward strand.
CGGTGCAGACCGCTCAGGACAACTATAACCGTCGTCGCAGCCTCGCAGCCGGCGGGGCGATTTCCCAGGAAGAGTTGTCGCACGCAAGAGACAGCCTGACCAGCGCGCAGAGCGCCCTGAACAATATTCAGCAGCAACTCAGCACCAGCGTGGCGTTGGTCGATGACACCGTGGTGTCCTCGCACCCGGACGTCAAGGCTGCGGCCGCACAGCTGCGTCAGGCCTACCTGGCCAATGCACGTTCGACGCTGGTGGCACCGGTCACCGGCTACGTCGCCAAGCGCACCGTGCAACTGGGGCAACGCATTCAGCCGGGCACTGCAACCATGGCGGTCATTCCGCTGGATCAGTTGTGGATCGATGCCAACTTCAAGGAAACCCAACTGGGCAAGATGCGCATCGGTCAGCCAGTGGAGATCAGCTCCGACCTGTATGGCAGTGATGTGAAGTACAGCGGCACCATCGACAGCCTGGGGGCCGGTACCGGCAGTGCCTTTGCGTTGTTGCCTGCGCAGAATGCCACTGGCAACTGGATCAAGATTGTCCAGCGTGTGCCGGTGCGGGTGCACATCAACCCTGAAGAACTGGCGAAGTACCCGTTGCGTATCGGCCTGTCGACCACGGTTGAAGTCAATCTGCATGACCAGAGCGGTCCGGTCCTGGCGCAACAGCCGCGCAAACAGGCGGCCTTCAGCACTCAGGTGTACACCGAGCAACTGGCTGACGCCGACGCGCTGATCGCCCGCCTGATTCACGAGAACAGTGCGCCCGGTGGCAAGACTGCCGTTCAGCGCTGAACCGCCAATCCGTGAGCCCCGGCCTGCTGGCCGGGGTGTCGCATTCGTCTTCAGGGATTCGCGATGAGCAACAACGCCCCCGCTTCTTTTACCCCGCCAAGCCTGTTGCTGTGCACCATCGGTCTGTCGCTGGCGACCTTCATGCAGGTGCTCGATACCACGATTGCCAACGTGGCGCTGCCGACCATCGCCGGCAATCTGGGTGTCAGCTCGGAGCAGAGCACCTGGGTGATCACCTCGTTTGCGGTCAGCAACGCGATTGCCTTGCCGCTGACCGGCTGGCTCAGTCGCCGCTTCGGTGAGGTCAAGCTGTTCCTGTGGGCCACCATTCTGTTCGTGATGGCTTCGTTTCTGTGCGGTATTTCCCAGTCCATGCCGGAACTGGTGGGCTTTCGCGCGCTGCAGGGCATGGTCGCCGGTCCGCTGTATCCGATGAGTCAGACCCTGCTGATTGCGGTGTACCCACCCGCCAAAAGAGGCATGGCCCTGGCATTGCTGGCGATGGTGACGGTGGTGGCGCCCATTGCCGGTCCGATCCTCGGTGGCTGGATCACCGACAGCTATAGCTGGCCCTGGATCTTCTTCATCAACATTCCCATCGGCCTGTTCGCCGTGCTGGTGGTGCGTACCCAGATGGCCAAAAGGCCGGTCACGACTGCTCGTCAGCCGTTGGACTATATTGGCCTGATAGCGCTGATCGTCGGTGTGGGCGCGCTGCAGATAGTGCTCGACAAGGGTAATGATCTGGATTGGTTCGAGTCGAACTTCATCATCTTTGGCTCGCTGATTTCGCTGGTCGCGTTGACCTTCTTCGTGATCTGGGAAATGACCGACAAGCATCCGATCGTCAACCTGCGCCTGTTTGCCTACCGCAATTTCCGCATCGGCACACTGGTCATGATCGGCGGCTATTCCGGCTTCTTCGGCATCAACCTGATATTGCCGCAGTGGTTGCAGACCCAGATGGGCTACACCGCCACCTGGGCTGGGCTGGCCGTCGCGCCGATTGGCATCCTGCCGGTACTGATGTCGCCCTTTGTCGGCAAGTACGCGCACAAATTCGATCTGCGTCTATTGGCCGGGCTGGCATTCCTGGCGATGGGGTTGAGTTGCTTCATGCGTGCAGGCTTCAACACCGACGTGGATTTCGAGCATGTGGCGATGGTGCAGTTGTTCATGGGCATTGGCGTGGCACTGTTCTTCATGCCGACTCTGAGTATTCTGCTGTCTGACCTGCCGCCCAATCAGATCGCCGATGGTTCAGGGCTGGCAACCTTTCTGCGCACCTTGGGCGGCAGCTTCGCAGCCTCGCTCACCACTTGGATCTGGATTCGCCGCGCCAACCAGCATCATGCCTACCTGAGTGAAAACATCAGCACCTTCGACCCAGCCACCCGCCACGCCCTTGACAGCCTGGGCGGCGCCAGCCCGCAGGCCTACGCGCAACTGGAGCAGACCCTCAACGCCCAGGCCTACATGATGTCCACCGTGGATTACTTCTACCTGCTGGGCTGGATATTCGCAGGACTGATCCTGCTCGTCTGGCTGGCCAAACCTCCATTCGCCGCCAAGGCCGGGCCTGCGGCAGGGGGCGGGCACTAGTTTCTTATGCGCCTATCTGAACCGTGCCTTTGGCCAAACTGCTCTAAAGTGCTTTTTCAATCGCGATGGCACAGACGACGCAGAGTGCGACGTTAGTGACAGTGCAAAGGAACCCGACGAAGTCGGGCCGGAAACAGGAGCGGGGACTTTGCTCACTTTGGTCCCTCAAATTGAGTCGCCGAAGGGCTAAAAGGTGACCTGAGCCGAACGGCAATCCGCCTGAAGGCGCAGAGCCGCTGTGCTCTCAGCCGTTACCGCGCAATCAATTCAACAGCGCAGTCGTTTCAGGCACAAAGTCGAACGGGTTCAGGCTGAAACCCTGATCATCCACCTGCAACACCCAGCCCTGACGATCCCAGTCACCCAGCACAATGCGCCTGGCCGCCTGATCGCCAATCTGCAACTTATGAATCGCCGGACGATGAGTGTGACCGTGGACCAGCGTACGCACGCCGAACTGCTGCATGATCCGCGGCACCTCGTCCGGCGTCACATCGACAATATCGTTGGCCTTCATACGGGTTTGCGCACGGCTCTCATTACGCAACTTGCGCGCCAGCTTATGGCGGGTGCCCAGCGGCAAATGGCGCAGAATGAAAAGCGTCAGCGGATGGCGCAGATAGCGACGCATCCGGATATAACCTTCATCGCGGGTGCACAGACTGTCGCCGTGCATCAGCAGCACCGGCTCACCGTTCAACTGCACGACGCTCGGGTCACTCAGCAGTGTGCAGCCTGCTGCCTTGCAGAAACCCTTGCCGAGCATGAAATCACGGTTGCCGTGCATCAGAAAAATTCGTGTGCCGCTGTCGCTCAACTCGCGCAGGGCCTTGCAGATCGAAAGCTGGAACGGCGACATCGCGTCGTCACCGATCCAGACTTCAAAAAAATCCCCGAGGATATACAGCGACTCGGCGTCGCGAGCGCGTCCTGCGAGCAGATCCAGAAACGCCCGGGTAATGTCCGGGCGCTCCTGTTCAAGGTGCAGATCGGAGATCAGCAGTATCACTCAACGATCTCGGCTTTCTCGATGATCACGTCTTCTACCGGGACGTCCTGATGGCCGGCCTTGCTGGAAGTTGCCACGCCTTTGATCTTGTCGACGACATCAGTGCCTTCGATCACTTCACCGAATACAGCGTAACCCCAGCCTTGAACGGTCTTGGCGCTGTGGTTCAGGAAGGCGTTGTCAGCGACGTTGATGAAGAACTGCGCAGAGGCCGAATGCGGCTCCATGGTGCGGGCCATGGCGACGCTGTACTTCTTGTTCGGCAGACCGTTGTCGGCTTCGTTCTGGATGCTCGGGCGCTTGTCTTTCTTTTCTTTCATGCCAGGCTCGAAACCGCCGCCCTGAACCATGAAGTTGCCGATCACACGGTGGAAAACCGTGTTTTCGTAATGACCGGCTTTAACGTATTCGATGAAGTTGGCAACGGTCAGCGGCGCCTTTTCTTCGTTCAGTTGCAGCACGATGTCGCCGTGGTTGGTAGTCAGCTTTACATTAGGCATTTGGGAAGTCGCTCTCTAGTCATGCATGAATGGGCAGATTATGACCCTGACGCGCAGTTTACAGACGAGGTTACATTTTTCAGCGCTTTTGCAGCTTTTATGCCTTCAAATACGCAGTCTGTTGTCAGGGACTTGACAGCTTCGGCTATGATAAGCGCTTTGATTTAGTCGGCCTACCCTGGCCGCGCACGTATGTCCAAGGATCCTATGAGCAAGCCCACTCCAGAACCCGCTGCCCATTCAAAGGCAGGTCCAGCCGTACCGACCAATTTCCTGCGTCCTATCGTGCAGGCAGACCTGGACTCGGGCAAGCACAGCAAAATCGTGACCCGCTTTCCGCCGGAGCCCAACGGCTACCTGCACATCGGTCACGCCAAGTCGATCTGCGTGAACTTCGGTCTGGCCAAGGAGTTCGGTGGCGATACGCACCTGCGTTTCGATGACACCAACCCGGCCAAGGAAGACCAGGAATACATCGACGCCATCATGAGTGACGTCAAGTGGCTGGGCTTCGAATGGGCGGGCGAAGTGCGCTACGCCTCGCAGTATTTCGACCAGTTGCACGACTGGGCAGTCGAGCTGATCAAGGCGGGCAAGGCTTACGTTGACGATCTGACCCCCGAACAGGCGCGCGAATATCGCGGCACCCTGACCGAGCCGGGCAAGAACAGTCCGTTCCGCGAACGCGGCGTCGAGGAAAACCTCGACCTGTTCGCGCGCATGAAAGCCGGCGAGTTCGAGGATGGCGCTCGTGTACTGCGCGCCAAAATCGACATGGCCTCGCCGAACATGAACCTGCGTGACCCGATCATCTACCGCATTCGTCATGCGCATCACCATCAGACCGGCGACAAGTGGTGCATCTACCCGATCTATGACTTCACCCACGGTCAGTCGGATGCCCTCGAAGGCATCACCCACTCGATCTGCACCCTGGAGTTCGAAAGCCATCGTCCGCTGTACGACTGGTTCCTCGACAACCTGCCGGTGCCGTGCAAGCCGCGCCAGTATGAGTTCTCGCGCCTGAACCTGAACTACACCATCACCAGCAAGCGCAAGCTCAAGCAACTGGTTGACGAGAAACACGTCAGTGGCTGGGATGACCCGCGCATGTCGACGCTGTCGGGCTTCCGTCGTCGTGGCTACACGCCGAAATCGATTCGCAATTTCTGCGAAATGATCGGCACCAACCGCTCTGACGGCGTGGTCGATTTCGGCATGCTCGAATTCAGCATCCGCGACGACCTGGACCACAGCGCGCCGCGCGCCATGTGCGTGCTGCGCCCGCTGAAAGTGGTCATCACCAACTACCCGGAAGGTCAGGTCGAGAAGCTGGAACTGCCGCGCCACCCGAAAGAGGACCTGGGCATGCGCGAGCTGCCGTTCTCGCGGGAGCTGTACATCGACCGCGACGATTACATGGAAGAGCCGCCAAAGGGCTACAAGCGTCTTGAGCCCAATGGCGAAGTGCGTTTGCGTGGCAGCTATGTGATCCGCGCCGATGAAGCGATCAAGGATGCCGACGGCAACATCGTCGAGCTGCGTTGCTCCTACGATCCGGACACCCTGGGCAAGAATCCTGAAGGCCGCAAGGTCAAGGGCGTCGTGCACTGGGTGCCGGCAGCCGAGAGCGTAGAGTGCGAAGTGCGTCTGTACGATCGTCTGTTCCGTTCGCCAAACCCTGAAAAAGCCGAAGAGGGCGCAAGCTTTCTGGACAATATCAACCCGGACTCCCTGCAAGTACTGACCGGTTGTCGCGCCGAGCCCTCGTTGGGCCAAGCGCAGCCGGAAGACCGTTTCCAGTTCGAACGCGAAGGTTATTTCTGCGCGGACATCAAGGACTCCAAACCTGGTCGACCTGTCTTCAACCGCACCGTGACGTTGCGGGATTCCTGGACCTGATGCTGTACGTTTGAGGGGGAGCACGTGCTTTCTATCTACAACACGCTCACCAAGAGCAAAGAAGTTTTCAAGCCGCTGGATGGCAACAAGGTGCGCATGTACGTCTGCGGGATGACCGTGTACGACTACTGCCACCTGGGCCATGGCCGCAGCATGGTTGCGTTCGATCTGGTGACGCGCTGGCTGCGCTTCAGCGGTTATGAACTGACCTATGTGCGCAACATCACCGATATCGACGACAAGATCATCAACCGGGCGCGGGAAAACGGTGAGTCGTTCGATGCACTGACCGCGCGCATGATCGGTGCCATGCACGAGGACGAGGCGCGCCTCAACATCCTCAAGCCAGACATGGAACCGCGTGCCACCGATCATATCCCCGGCATGCACGCCATGATCCAGACCCTGATCGACAAGGGCTATGCCTATGCGCCGGGTAACGGCGACGTGTATTACCGGGTCGGCAAGTTTCAGGGTTACGGCAAGCTGTCGCGCAAGAAGATCGAAGACCTGCGCATCGGCGCGCGCATCGAAGTGGACGAGTCCAAGGAGGATCCGCTGGACTTCGTGCTCTGGAAAGGTGTCAAGCCGGGCGAGCCGAGCTGGGAATCGCCCTGGGGTGCAGGACGTCCCGGCTGGCATATCGAGTGCTCGGTGATGTCGACCTGCTGCCTGGGCGAGACCTTCGATATTCATGGCGGCGGCAGCGACCTCGAGTTTCCGCACCATGAAAACGAAATCGCCCAGAGCGAAGCGGCCACCGGCAAGACCTACGCCAATGCCTGGTTACACTGCGGCATGATTCGCATCAATGGCGAGAAGATGTCCAAGTCCTTGAACAACTTCTTCACCATCCGCGACGTGCTGGAGAAATACCACCCGGAAGTGGTGCGTTACCTGCTGGTGTCGAGCCACTACCGCAGCGTGATCAACTATTCCGAAGACAGCCTGCGTGAGTCGAAGGCGGCACTTGAACGTTTCTATCACGCGCTCAAGGGCCTGCCGCTCGCCGAGCCTGCGGGTGGCGAGGCGTTCGTCGAGCGTTTCAGCGCGGCGATGAACGATGACTTCGGTACGCCTGAAGCCTGCGCGGTGCTGTTCGAGATGGTTCGCGAGATCAATCGTCTGCGTGAGTCCGATGTCGCAGCGGCGGCGGGTCTGGCGGCGCGCTTGAAGCAACTGGCCAGCGTGCTGGGTGTACTGCAACTCGAAGCCGACGACTTTTTGCGCGCTGGCGCGGAAGGGCGGGTTAATGCGGCTGAAGTGGAGGCGCTGATTCAGGCGCGTCTGGCTGCGCGTGCCGCGAAAGACTGGGCCGAGTCCGACCGTATCCGCGACCAGATCACCGCCATGGGTGTGCTTCTGGAAGACGGCAAGGGCGGCACCACCTGGCGTCTGGCGGACTGATCAAGTAAGGCGGCTGGGTGACGCGAAGCGTCATGAAGTGCATTCCCACGCGGAGCATGGGAACGATAATGACCCGGAAGACTATCGTGCCCACGCTCAGCGTGGGCATGCTGTTCTGGACGCTCCGCGTCCTGTCCTCGATGCTCGGCCTGCCGAGCGTCGAACACTAAACGATCCGCTGTTCCCGCAACCGCTTGTACAGTGTATTGCGGCTGACGCCCAGGCGTTTGGCCAGCTGTGAAATATTCCCGCCTGCCGCTTGAAACAATTGGCCGAGGTCTTCGGTCGCATGAAGGCGCGTGGCCGACTCCTGAGTTCTGACCGGGATAGGGCATTCCTCATTCACCTGTGCATCGAGCAGAAAGTCCTCGGGCAGATGGTCAGTGCCGATCGGCTGTTCGTCGGCCAGTGCCAGCGCCACCTGAATCACACTGTTGAGCTGGCGCAGATTACCAGGCCAAGGGTGATGCTCGAATAACTCAAGTACCTCTCTGGAAAAGCCTGCACGCTGATGGGCATCACGGTGCCGCTCCCAGATTCGCTGGATAAGCGCATGCTTGTCAGTCCGCTCGCGCAGGGGAGGAAGTTCGATGCTCAGGCCGCTGATCCGGTAATAAAGATCCTGGCGGAAAAGCCCCGCCTGGACCTGATCGCGCAGGCTTCGGTTGGTGGCTGAAATCAGGCGTATGTCGACCGGATACAACTCGCTGCTGCCCAGTGGCTGAACGCAGCGCTCTTGAAGCACGCGCAGCAGCCGCGCCTGTACCGGCATCGGCATGTCGCCCACCTCGTCGAGAAACAGCGTGCCTTTGTCGGCCTTGCGGATCAGGCCGATGCTGCCCTTCTGATTGGCCCCGGTGAAGGCGCCTCTTTCATAGCCAAACAGCTCGGCCTCGACCAGTTCGGCCGGGATCGCTGCGCAGTTGACGGCGATCAGAGGCTGGCCGGCGCGCGCACTGGCCTGATGCAGGGCTTTGACAAACACTTCCTTGCCGACCCCGGTTTCCCCGTGGATCAGCAGCGGAATGTCCTTTTCCAGCAGCCGCTGCGCCTGACGCACGGCTTTTTCGATTTTTGCATCACCCAGGCTGATCGCCTCCAGGTCAAGACTCTGCGGCGCCACGGGTGCCTGAACTGGCTGTACGCTGTGCAGCTTGAGCGGCTTGCGGGTCGGCCGCTTGAGCAGGCACTGAAAGCGATTGTTGCCAAATGCATGCAATGCAAACGGACGCGCTTCGGTCTCGCTGAGCAATTGCAGGATCGGACATTTGAACAGCGTCTCGATGCTGGCGCCGGCCGGAGTCTTCCCCAGCAGGGCGTCGGCACGCCGATTGGCGCACAGGATCTGGCCGCTTTCGTCAAAAATCAGCAGGCCAGCCCATTGGCTATCGAGGTTGTTCAGACCGGTATTGAAGATCAGCTGGAAGTGGGAATCGCGGAACTGGTCGAGGATCAGGCGGTTTTCCACCGACTGGCTCATCATTTTGACCATGCCCAGCGTGTGCGAGGGTGGCAGGAAGCTGTCACTGGACACATCCAGCACGGCAATGATGCGCCTGTCGGCGTCGAAGATCGGTGAGGCCGAACCGGTCATGAAGCGATTGGCCTTGAGGAAATGCTCGTCCGGTTCGATATGGATGGCCTGTTCGCAGGCCAGCGCCGTGCCGATGGCGTTGGTGCCCGTGCCGCGTTCGCTCCAGCTGGCACCGGGCATGAAGCCCTGAGCCTGGGACGATTCGACGAAGCGTTGCGCACCCCAGGACTTGAGCAACTGACCTTGAGGGTCGGCCAGAAGAATCAGGCAGCTGGAGTTGCTGAGAATGTTTTCGTAGACCGGCAGCACCTCCTGATGGGTGGTCTGTACCAGTCCGCGATGGCGCTCCAGCAGCCTGGAAACCTCCGCCCCCGGCAGTTGGCCGAATGAGGGGCGCGTCTGATGACTGAGGCCGAAGTCCCGGCAGCGGGTCCATGAATCCTGAATGATGATGTCGTGAGCAAGCGAAGCGCTGGTTTGAGACATGAGGATGCCTGCGAATATGACGTATTGTTTTTGTTTTTAGGTCCCGTCGGCGTGACCATCCTTGCCCGCAACGTCCGTCCAGTGTCGTTCAGTTTTGTTCAAAGTCAATGTTCATTTTGTTCAAGTGTTCAGTATTTTCTGTTCATTATTGTTCAGCTGTGAAAGGTGTTTCGTCCCCTGAATACGGGCGAACGCTCTGTTTCGGGCCTCACCGGCGATCCGCCTGAGCTGGCACGAATGTCGCTATCTGCAAACAGTCACGCATTCACCCTTAAGAAAAAAACAACAAAGGGCACGCCATGTCACTCACGCTGGAGCATGTCAGTCGCGCCGTCGATGGTCAGGTCTGGATCGACGACGCCTCCCTGAGCTTTGAGCCGGGATCATTCAACGTTCTGCTGGGGCGCACCCTGTCCGGCAAAACCAGCCTGATGCGCTTGATGGCCGGGCTGGACAAGCCGGACAGCGGGCGAGTGCTGATGAACGGGGTCGATGTCACCCATCGTCCGGTTCGTCTGCGCAACGTCTCGATGGTTTATCAGCAGTTCATCAATTACCCGAGCATGACGGTGTTCGAAAACATCGCATCGCCGCTGCGTCAGGCCGGTCTGTCCAAAGATGTGATCCACAGCCGGGTGCAGGAAACCGCGAAGATGTTGCGCATCGAAAAATTCCTGCAACGCCATCCCCTCGAACTGTCCGGTGGGCAGCAGCAGCGCACCGCGATGGCCAGAGCGCTGGTCAAGGACGCCGAGCTGATCCTCTTCGATGAACCGCTGGTCAACCTCGATTACAAGCTGCGCGAAGAGCTGCGCCAGGAAATGCGTGAGCTGTTCGCCGCTCGCCATACCATCGCCATCTACGCCACTACCGAGCCCAATGAAGCGCTGGCGCTGGGCGGCACCACCACCATCCTGCATGAAGGGCGGGTGGTGCAGAGCGGCAAGACCCCTGAGGTCTATCATCGACCCGCGACTGTGCTGGCCGCCGAGCTGTTCTCCGAACCGCCGATCAACCTCATGCCGGGCCGTATAGACGGCAATGAAGTCAGCTTCGCCAACTTCGTGCATTTCCCGCTCAACGTCGACCTGCGGGCTGTCGGCGACGGCGAATATCGTTTCGGCGTGCGCCCCAGCCATTTGAGCCTGGTGCCGTCCAACGATGACGATCTGGAACTGGCGGTCACCGTCGAGCTGGCGGAAATCAGTGGTTCGGAAACCTTCCTGCATGTGCGCAACGAGCTGTTCTCGCTGGTCCTGCATCTGCCAGGCGTGCATGCCTACGACGTCGATGCGGCGATTCGGGTGTACATCCCGACCCACAAACTGTTTGTATTCGATCAGCAGGGCGGCCTGATTCAGGCGCCGGGCCTGCGTATGGCGAGGGTTGCCTGATGGCCGAGATCCGCTTGCAGAACCTTGCGCACAGCTACAGTGCCAAGCCCGGTCCTGACGACTATGCAATTCGCGAGATGAGCCACGTCTGGGAGCAGGGTGGTGCTTACGCGCTGCTCGGGCCTTCCGGGTGTGGCAAGTCAACCCTGCTCAACATCATTTCCGGTCTGCTCAGTCCGTCGCAGGGCCAGGTGCTGTTCGACTCGAAAGTAGTCAATGAGCTGCCCCCGGAGCGTCGCAACATCGCTCAGGTTTTCCAGTTTCCAGTGATCTACGACACCATGACGGTGTTCGATAATCTGGCCTTTCCGTTGCGCAATCAGGGCCTGGACGAGGCGCGGATTCTCATCAAGGTCAACGAAATTGCCGATGTCCTGGACCTGCAGCCGCTGCTGAAAAAGAAAGCGCGCAACCTCAGCGCGGACGAAAAGCAGAAAGTCTCCATGGGTCGCGGGCTGGTGCGCGATGACGTGTCGGCGATCCTCTTCGACGAACCGTTGACTGTGATCGACCCACACCTGAAGTGGAAGCTGCGGCGCAAGCTCAAGCAGATCCACGAGCAGTTCAATATCACCATGGTCTACGTCACTCACGATCAACTGGAGGCGTCGACTTTCGCCGACAAGATCGCCGTGATGTATGGCGGTCAGATCGTCCAGTTCGGCACGCCGCGGGAGCTGTTCGAGAAGCCGTCGCACACCTTTGTCGGCTATTTCATCGGCAGCCCGGGGATGAATCTGATTGACGTTACGCCGCAGCCGGGCGGCGTCGGTTTTGCGGATATTCACCTGCCGCTGCCTGAGTCGTTGCAGCAACGGCTCGCCAATACACCGTGGAAAAGTCTGAAAGCAGGCATTCGTCCCGAGTTCGTTCATGTCTGGGACGGACCTTACGACGATGCGATGTGTGCCGACGTGACCTATGTGGAAGACCTCGGCACCTACAAGATCATCACCCTGAAACTGGGTGGGCAACTGCTGAAGGTGCGGCTGCAGGAAGACAAACCGGTGCCGCAAGGCCAGGCCTGGATCAGCTTTCCGGGGCAATGGCTGATGCTCTATGCAGATGATTACCTGATCGAAGCCGGCCCTGCCAGTGAGGTGTCCCATGCGTAAGGTTCAGAACAACAAGGCCTGGTGGCTGGTGATGCCGGTGTTTCTGCTGGTGGCATTCAGCGCGATTATCCCGATGATGACTGTGGTCAACTATTCAGTGCAGGACATCTTCGACCAGTCCAGCCGCTATTTCGTAGGCACTGACTGGTTCCGGCAGGTCCTGCAGGACCCGCGTCTGCATGACTCGCTGCTGCGTCAGTTCATTTATTCGGGCTGTGTACTGCTGATCGAGATCCCGCTGGGTATCGCGATTGCCCTGACCATGCCGACCAAAGGGCGCTGGTCGTCGTTGTGCCTGATCGTGATGACCATTCCACTGCTGATCCCGTGGAACGTGGTCGGCACGATCTGGCAGATCTTTGGCCGTGGTGATATCGGTTTGCTGGGGTACACGCTGAACAACGTGCTGGGCATCAACTACAACTACGCCGCCAATGCCTCGGATGCCTGGGTGACGGTGCTGGTCATCGATGTCTGGCACTGGACCTCGCTGGTGGCCTTGCTTTGCTATTCAGGGTTGCGGGCAATTCCGGATGTGTATTACCAGGCGGCACGCATCGATCGTGCGTCAGGCTGGGCGATCTTCCGGCACATCCAGTTGCCGAAGATGAAAAGCGTGCTGCTGATCGCGGTGATGTTGCGCTTCATGGACAGCTTCATGATCTACACCGAGCCGTTCGTGCTGACCGGTGGCGGACCGGGCAACTCCACCACATTCCTCAGTCAGACCCTGACCACCATGGCGCTCGGGCAGTTCGACCTGGGGCCTGCGGCCGCGTTCTCGCTGGTGTATTTCCTGATCATTCTGTTGGTGTCATGGGTGTTCTACACCGCCATGACTCACAGCGAAAAGAATTGAGGGGCTGGTCATGAGTCTGCGCAAAACCATACCGCTGTGGATTTACCTGTTGTTTCTGCTGGTGCCGATCTACTGGCTGATCAACATGTCGTTCAAGACCAATACCGAGATCCTGGGTGGCCTGACCCTGTGGCCGCAGGATTTCACCCTGGCCAACTACAAGGTGATCTTCACTGACGAGAGCTGGTACAGCGGCTACCTCAACTCGCTGTACTACGTGTGCCTCAATACCGTGATATCGCTGAGCGTCGCACTGCCGGCAGCCTATGCGTTTTCACGCTATCGTTTTCTCGGCGACAAGCACCTGTTCTTCTGGCTGCTGACCAACCGCATGGCACCACCGGCAGTCTTCCTGCTGCCATTTTTCCAACTGTATTCGTCCATCGGCCTGTTTGACACGCACATCGCCGTTGCACTGGCGCACTGTCTGTTCAACGTTCCGCTGGCCGTATGGATTCTGGAGGGTTTCATGTCCGGTGTTCCCAAGGAAATCGATGAAACGGCCTACATAGACGGTTACAGCTTTCCCAAGTTTTTCGTGAAGATTTTCATTCCACTGATTGGCTCGGGTATCGGTGTCACCGCGTTTTTCTGCTTCATGTTCTCCTGGGTCGAGCTGTTGCTGGCGCGCACCCTGACGTCGGTGAACGCCAAGCCGATCGCTGCGGTGATGACCCGCACCGTCTCGGCATCGGGTATCGATTGGGGGGTGCTGGCGGCGGCAGGGGTGTTGACCATTCTGCCGGGCATGCTGGTGATCTGGTTCGTTCGCAACCATGTGGTCAAGGGCTTTGCTCTTGGTCGTGTCTGAGGAGTCGAAAAAATGGAGTGGATGTCCTGGACACTGCCCACTGCGGCCTTCTTTATCAGCATTGCGCTGCTGCTGGCAGGAATGACCGTATGGGAATTGCGCTCGGCAAGTATCGAGCGCCGCGGTTTTCTGCCGATTGCCACCACGCGTGGCGACCGTCTTTTCATTGGGCTTTTAGGTAGCGCTTATCTGCATTTGCTGGTGATCGGCGCGACGGACTGGAGCATCTGGATCGCTTCTGGGGCTTCCCTGGTGTGGCTGTTGGTGGTGATGCGTTGGGGTTAGAGGGCGGCCGGGCGTGGTTGCCGGGGTGATCCGGTCGGCAGTATTGAAAAAGCGGGACTACATGAAAGCAACCTGGAGATGACTATGTTCAATAAGAAAAACAAGCTGCAACATAGCGTGACGCTGGCAACCATGATCATGCTCAGCGGGTTGAGCGTGTCGGCATGGGCGGATCAGTACGAAGATGCGGCGAAGAAGTGGGCGGCGAGCGAGTTCAAGCCGAGCACGCTTTCCGATGCCGAGCAGTTGAAAGAGCTGGAGTGGTTCATCGAAGCTGCCAAGCCGTTTCGTGGCATGGACATCAAGGTGGTGTCGGAAACCCTGACCACCCATGAATACGAGTCCAAGACCCTGGCCAAGGCGTTCACCGAAATCACCGGTATCAAAGTCACCCATGACTTGCTGCAGGAAGGTGATGTCATCGAAAAGCTGCAGACCGCCATGCAGTCGGACAAGAGTATCTACGACGGCTGGGTCAACGATTCGGACCTGATCGGTACGCACTTTCGCTACGGCAAGGCCCTGTCTCTGACGGATCTGATGGCCAGTCCGGAAGGCAGCAAAGTCACGTCGCCGACGCTGGACCTGAAAGACTTCATCGGCACCTCGTTTACCACTGCTCCGGATGGCAAGCTTTATCAACTGCCTGACCAGCAGTTCGCCAACCTGTACTGGTTTCGTGCCGACTGGTTCGAACGTCCCGACCTGAAAAAGAAATTCAAGGACAAGTACGGCTATGAGCTGGGCGTTCCGGTCAACTGGTCGGCTTACGAGGACATCGCCAAGTTCTTCAGCGAAGACGTCAAGGAGATCGACGGCAAGAAAGTCTTCGGGCACATGGACTATGGCAAGAAAGACCCGTCACTGGGCTGGCGTTTCACCGATGCCTGGTTCTCCATGGCCGGCAGCGGCGACAAGGGTTTGCCTAACGGTCTGCCGGTGGATGAGTGGGGTATTCGCGTCGAAGACTGCCATCCGGTCGGCTCCAGCATTACCCGCGGTGGCGACACCAACGGCCCGGCGGCAGTGTTTGCTACGCAGAAATACATCGACTGGCTGAAAGCCTATGCGCCGCCGGAAGCGGCGGGCATGACCTTCTCCGAATCCGGGCCGGTGCCGTCGCAGGGTAACGTCGCGCAACAGATTTTCTGGTACACCGCCTTTACCGCCGACATGACCAAGCCGGGCCTGCCGGTAATGAATGCTGACGGCACGCCGAAGTGGCGCATGGCGCCTTCGCCGAAAGGCCCTTACTGGAAGGAAGGCATGAAGCTTGGCTACCAGGATGTGGGTTCATGGACGTTCCTGAAGTCGTCCGACGAGAAAAAGCGTCTGGCCGCCTGGCTGTATGCGCAGTTCGTGACCTCGAAAAGCGTTTCGCTGAAGAAAACCATCGTCGGCCTGACGCCGATTCGCGAGTCGGACATCAACTCCAAAGAGATGACCGCGCTGGCGCCCAAGCTGGGAGGTCTGGTGGAGTTCTATCGCAGCCCGGCCCGCGTTCAATGGTCGCCTACCGGCACCAACGTGCCTGACTATCCGAAGCTGGCACAGCTGTGGTGGAGCCATGTGGCCGAGGCGGTCACTGGCGAGAAGACTGCGCAGGAGGCCCTCGACGGTCTGGCCAAGGACCAGGATGCAATCATGACGCGCATTGAGCGCTCCAAGGTTCAGGACGCCAGCAAGTGTGCGCCGAAGATGAATCCGGAAACCACCGCGGAAGCCTGGTACAAGAAGGCCGAAGAGAGCAACGGCAAGTTCCTCGCACCACAGCGCAAACTGGCCAACGAGAAACCCAAGGGTGAAACCATCGCCTACGCTGACCTGCTGAAAAGCTGGGAGGCTGGCAAGAAGTAAGGTTTTGTCGAGGTAAAAAAACGGCACCTTGAAGGTGCCGTTTTTTATTGCTGCAGGCTGATCAGTCGTGCAGGGTTTCTGCGGCGTACAGCGTGTTTTCCAGCAGGCAGGCGCGGGTCATGGGGCCAACGCCGCCCGGAACCGGAGTGATCCAGCCGGCGCGGGGCAGGGCGGTCTCGTAAACCACGTCGCCTACTAGCTTGCCGTCTTCCTGGCGATTGATGCCGACATCGATGACGATGGCACCTGGCTTGATCCATTCGCCTTTGACAAGGCCCGGCTTGCCGGCGGCAACCACCACCAGATCGGCACGACCTACATGGCCTGCCAGATCCTTGGTGAAACGGTGGGTCACCGTGACGGTGCAGCCCGCCAGCAGCAGTTCCATTGCCATTGGGCGACCGACGATGTTGGACGCACCGACGACGACGGCATCCAGCCCGTACAGGTCGACACCGGTGCTTTCCAGCAGGGTGATGATGCCTTTTGGGGTGCACGGGCGCAGCAGCGGGATGCGCTGGGCGAGACGGCCCACGTTATAAGGATGGAAACCGTCCACGTCCTTGTCCGGGCGAATGCGCTCCAGCAGCAGCGAAGCATCGAGGTGCGCAGGCAAGGGCAGTTGCAGCAGGATGCCGTCGACAGCGGCATCCTCGTTGAGGCGGTCGATCAGATCGGTCAGTGCGGTCTGAGTGGTCTCAGCGGGCAAGTCGTAGGCCTGGGAGATAAAGCCGACTTCCTCGCAGTCCTTGCGCTTGTGAGAGACATAGACCTGGGACGCGGGGTCGCTGCCGACCAGAATCACCGCGAGGCCCGGCGTACGCAGACCTTGCTGGCTACGTTCGGCGACACGTTTGGCGATCTGCTGGCGCAGGCTGGCGGCGATCGCCTTGCCGTCGATTAGTTTTGCAGTCATGACGCGTGATTAACCATCGAGAGGAAATAAAATGAGCGCGCATTCTCGCATGACATGACGCGAGGGCAAAGGCGATTGCTTTGTATATTCAGCTAACTCCTTTATCTAGCTGAATTTTTTTCAAAAAAAGGTTGACGACCCCAGGGGCCGTCTATAAGATTCGTCGCACTTGCCGGGCAGAGCCCAGCACTGGTTAAGCTAGCACTGGTTGATTCGGTCAGGCAGAGTTGCAAATCAGCTCGGTGTGATTGAAAGCCTTTTAGTTTGTTATCGCAAGAATACAAATTATATAAGTGCCCGTAGCTCAGCTGGATAGAGCATCCGCCTTCTAAGCGGATGGTCGCAGGTTCGAGTCCTGCCGGGTGCGCCATTTAAGGCATCTTTGGCACAGCAAGTAAGTTTTATCGTCACGCGCAATATGGTGGGCGTAGCTCAGTTGGTAGAGCACAGGATTGTGACTCCTGCGGTCGTGGGTTCGAACCCCATCGTCCACCCCATATTAAGAAGGGCGCCAGATTCATAGTCTGGCGCCTTTGCTTTAAAAGTCTGAAATGCGGATGTGGTGGAATTGGTAGACACACTGGATTTAGGTTCCAGCGCCGCAAGGTGTGAGAGTTCGAGTCTCTCCGTCCGCACCAGGATAAATGTAGCCGACTATCAGTGTTTCGGTTGCAAAAAGGTACAAAAAGAAAGCCGCCTAGTGCGGCTTTTTTTGTTTTGGCGTATTCGTTCCATCGCCTCGCTGGTCCGTCGGCCCTGTCGCCGTCGGTCGATCGAGGCGTGCTATGCAGATGGATTCGGTCATCGTCCGGTGCAGATGCTTCCTTATATAGGGGCCGTGCCAGACACGTCGCGAGTGATGCGAGGTGTTTTCCTTTCTCCTCCGGCTGCAGGCCGATTCCTTCTTGTTAACCCGCCCTTTTTCAGTAGGGTGACTTCTTGAGTTTGACCCACTAGAATGCATGCCCTTGATTCTGGGGTCGGAAACGGCCGGCTAACGTCTGTGCAACGAGGAATATCCATGCAAGTTTCTGTTGAAAATACTTCCGCTCTTGAGCGCCGCATGACCATTGGCGTGCCTGCCGAGCGCATCGAGACCGAAGTCAACAAGCGTCTGCAACAGACCGCGCGCAAAGCCAAGATCCCGGGCTTCCGCCCTGGCAAGGTGCCTATGAGCGTGATTCGTCAGCGTTACGAGGACGGCGCACGTCAGGAAGCACTGGGCGATCTGATTCAGGCTACTTTTTATGAAGCTGTGGTTGAGCAGAAGCTGAACCCGGCTGGTGCTCCTGCTGTAGAGCCCAAGTCGTTCGAAAAAGGCAAAGATCTGGAATACGTGGCTACTTTCGAAGTATTCCCGGAATTCACCGTTGCCGGCTTCGATAGCATCTCCGTAGAGCGCCTGTCTGCCGACGTGGCCGACAGCGATCTGGACAACATGCTTGAAGTGCTGCGCAAGCAGAACGTTCGTTTCGAAGTGGCTGATCGTGCTGCCCAGAACGAAGACCAGTTGAACATCGATTTCGTCGGCAAGGTCGACGGCGAAGTGTTCGCTGGCGGTTCCGCTACCGGTACCCAGCTGGTGCTGGGTTCGGGCCGCATGATCCCTGGTTTCGAAGACGGTCTGGTTGGCGCCAAGGCCGGTGAAGAGCGCGTTCTGAACGTGACCTTCCCAGAGGACTATCAGAACCTCGAGCTGGCCGGCAAGGCTGCCGAGTTCACCGTGACCGTCAACACCGTTTCCGAGCCAAAGCTGCCTGAGCTGAACGAAGAGTTCTTCAAGCAGTTCGGTATCAAGGAAACCGGTATCGAAGGCTTCCGCACCGAAGTTCGCAAGAACATGGAGCGCGAGCTGCGTCAGGCGATCAAGTCCAAGGTCAAGAATCAGGTCATGGACGGTCTGCTGGCCGCCAACCCGATCGAAGTGCCCAAGGCGCTGCTGGAAAACGAAGTCAACCGTCTGCGTGTGCAGGCCGTTCAGCAGTTCGGTGGCAACATCAAGCCTGACCAGCTGCCGGCAGAGCTGTTCGAAGAGCAGGCCAAGCGCCGCGTCGAGCTGGGTCTGATCGTTGCCGAGGTCGTCAAGCAGTTCGACCTCAAGCCTGATGATGCTCGCGTTCGCGAAATGATTCAGGAAATGGCCTCTGCCTATCAGGAGCCTGAGCAGGTCGTTGCCTGGTACTACAAGAACGAGCAGCAAATGAACGAGGTACGTTCTGTTGTGCTTGAAGAGCAAGTTGTAGATACTGTTTTGCAGAAAGCTAGCGTGACCGACAAATCGGTCTCCTACGAAGAAGCTGTCAAGCCGGTGGAAGCTCCAAAAGCCGACTGATTTCTCTTTTCGTGCGAAAACACCCACAAGCCAGCCTTCGCGCTGGCTTGTGCGTATTCAAGACTCGACTATTTGGGAGTGAATGCAGGACATGTCCCGCAATTCTTATATTCAGCAGAACTCTGACATCCAGGCCGCTGGCGGCCTGGTCCCGATGGTTATCGAGCAGTCCGCCCGTGGCGAACGCGCCTATGACATCTATTCGCGCCTTCTCAAGGAGCGAGTCATCTTTATGGTGGGTCCGGTAGAGGACTACATGGCCAACCTTATCGCGGCGCAACTGCTTTTCCTTGAAGCGGAAAACCCGGACAAGGATATCCATCTCTACATCAACTCGCCGGGCGGTTCGGTGACTGCAGGCATGTCGATCTACGACACCATGCAGTTCATCAAGCCGGACGTTTCGACCATCTGTATCGGTCAGGCTTGCAGCATGGGTGCATTCCTGCTGGCCGGCGGTGCAGAAGGCAAGCGTCACTGCCTGCCCAACTCGCGAATGATGATTCACCAGCCGCTGGGCGGTTTCCAGGGTCAGGCGTCGGACATCGACATCCATGCCAAGGAAATCCTGCACATTCGTCATCGTCTCAACTCGCTGCTGGCTCATCACACCGGCCAGAGCCTCGAAACCATCGAGCGCGATACCGAGCGTGACAACTTCATGAGCGCAGAGCGTGCAGCCGAATACGGCCTGATCGACTCGGTGATCAACAAGCGTCAAATGCCTGCCTAAGCGGCTCAAAATGTGGGGGGTCGGGACAACCGACCGCCTGCGGACTTGAAAAAGCCCGCAATAGCCTTCATCTTGTGTTGCAAGCCTACCGGATTGGATCGATCGAATGACTGACACCCGCAACGGCGAGGACAACGGCAAATTGCTCTATTGCTCCTTCTGTGGCAAAAGCCAGCATGAAGTGCGCAAATTGATTGCCGGCCCCTCGGTCTTTATCTGCGACGAGTGCGTCGACCTGTGCAACGACATCATCCGTGAGGAGGTGCAGGAAGCCCAGGCCGAAAGCAGCGCGCATAAATTGCCTTCGCCAAAAGAAATCAGCGGCATCCTTGACCAGTATGTAATCGGTCAGGAACGTGCCAAAAAGGTTCTCGCAGTAGCGGTGTACAACCACTACAAGCGTCTGAATCAGCGTGACAAGAAGAACGACGACGTCGAACTGGGCAAGAGTAACATCCTGCTGATCGGACCTACCGGTTCCGGCAAGACGTTGCTGGCCGAAACTCTGGCTCGCCTGCTCAACGTACCGTTCACCATCGCTGACGCCACCACCCTGACCGAAGCCGGTTATGTGGGTGAGGACGTCGAAAACATTATCCAGAAGCTGTTGCAGAAATGTGATTACGATGTCGAGAAGGCCCAGATGGGCATTGTCTACATCGACGAAATCGACAAGATTTCGCGCAAATCCGACAACCCTTCGATCACTCGTGACGTGTCCGGTGAAGGCGTGCAGCAAGCCTTGCTGAAACTGATCGAGGGCACCGTGGCTTCCGTTCCGCCTCAAGGTGGTCGCAAGCACCCGCAGCAGGAATTCCTGCAGGTGGACACGCGTAATATCCTCTTTATCTGCGGTGGCGCCTTCTCGGGCCTGGAAAAGGTCATTCAGAACCGTTCCACCCGTGGCGGCATCGGCTTCAACGCCGAGGTTCGCAGCAAGGAGGAGGGCAAGAAGGTCGGCGAGTCGCTGCGTGAAGTCGAACCTGACGATCTGGTCAAGTTCGGTCTGATTCCCGAGTTCGTGGGCCGTCTGCCGGTGCTTGCAACGCTGGACGAGCTGGATGAGGCTGCGTTGATACAGATCCTCACCGAGCCGAAGAACGCACTGACCAAGCAGTATGCCAAGCTGTTCGAGATGGAAGGTGTGGACCTCGAGTTCCGTACCGATGCGCTGAAATCGGTTGCCCGTCGCGCGCTGGAGCGCAAGACCGGTGCCCGTGGCCTGCGTTCGATCCTCGAGGGCGTGCTGCTCGACACCATGTACGAAATCCCGTCGCAGAGCGATGTGAGCAAGGTGGTGATCGACGAAAGCGTTATCGATGGCACGTCCAAGCCGTTGTTGATCTACGAAAACAACGAGCCGCCTGCCAAGGTTGCTCCCGACGCATAAACGCATGTTCATATGCGTGTGAAGTAATACTTAAGGGGGCCTTTTTGGTCCCCTTTTGCATTTTTAAGCTGTTCATTCGTTTTGTATGAAGAAACTGATCTTGGCGGGTCGCGCCTCTAGAGCTTGTTTTTTTCTGACGCTACCCCCATCTTGGCTTCAAGCTAATTCCATCTGTCCCGGCCAATTGGCCGCCGTAGAGGCGAAATCATGAAGACCACTATTGAATTGCCTCTCTTGCCATTGCGTGATGTCGTGGTTTATCCGCACATGGTTATCCCGCTGTTCGTGGGGCGCGAGAAGTCTATCGAAGCCCTTGAAGCGGCAATGACAGGCGACAAGCAGATCCTGCTGCTCGCGCAAAGAAACCCGGCTGACGACGATCCTGATGAAAAGGCTCTGTACAGCGTCGGCACCATTGCCACCGTATTGCAATTGCTCAAGCTGCCCGATGGCACCGTCAAGGTGCTGGTCGAAGGTGAGCAGCGTGGTTCGGTAGAGCGTTTTATCGAAGTCGATGGCCACTACCGCGCAGACGTCTCGCTGATCGACGAAGTCGATGCACCGGACCGTGAATCCGAAGTGTTCGTGCGCAGCCTGCTGGCTCAATTCGAGCAGTATGTGCAACTGGGCAAGAAGGTCCCCGCAGAGGTCCTGTCGTCGCTTAACAGCATCGATGAGCCTGGTCGCCTGGTTGACACCATGGCCGCGCACATGGCGCTCAAAATCGAGCAGAAGCAGGAAATACTCGAGATTATCGACCTGTCAGCCCGTGTCGAGCACGTGCTGGCCTTGCTGGATGCCGAAATCGACCTGCTGCAGGTCGAAAAGCGCATTCGCGGTCGCGTTAAGAAGCAAATGGAGCGCAGCCAGCGCGAGTACTACCTGAATGAGCAGATGAAGGCCATTCAGAAGGAACTGGGCGATGGCGACGAAGGCCACAACGAAATCGAAGAGCTGAAAAAGCGCATCGATGCCGCGGGTCTGCCCAAGGACGCTCTGACCAAGGCGAATGCCGAGCTGAACAAGCTCAAGCAGATGTCGCCGATGTCCGCCGAAGCGACCGTGGTGCGTTCCTACATCGACTGGCTGGTTCAGGTGCCGTGGAAGGCGCAGAGCAAGGTACGTCTGGACCTTGCGCGTGCCGAAGCGATTCTCGATGCCGACCATTACGGTCTGGACGAAGTCAAGGAACGCATCCTCGAATACCTCGCCGTGCAAAAGCGCGTGAAGAAGATTCGTGGCCCTGTGCTGTGTCTGGTAGGTCCACCGGGTGTGGGTAAAACCTCCCTGGCCGAGTCTATCGCCAACGCAACCAACCGTAAATTCGTGCGGATGGCACTCGGCGGCGTGCGTGACGAGGCTGAAATTCGTGGTCATCGCCGGACTTACATCGGTTCGATGCCAGGAAGATTGATACAAAAAATGACAAAGGTGGGCGTTCGCAACCCGCTGTTCCTGCTTGACGAAATCGACAAGATGGGCAGCGACATGCGTGGCGATCCGGCGTCGGCATTGCTCGAGGTGCTTGATCCCGAGCAGAACCACAATTTCAACGATCACTACCTTGAGGTCGACTACGATCTTTCGGACGTGATGTTCCTTTGCACGTCGAACTCGATGAACATTCCGCCAGCCTTGCTGGACCGGATGGAAGTCATTCGCCTGCCGGGCTACACCGAAGACGAAAAGATCAACATCGCCGTCAAGTACCTCTCGCCCAAGCAGATTCAGGCCAACGGCTTGAAGAAAGGCGAGATCAGTTTTGATGAGGATGCGATCCGCGACATCATCCGTTACTACACCCGTGAAGCGGGCGTGCGCGGGCTTGAGCGTCAGATTGCCAAGGTCTGCCGCAAGGCGGTCAAAGAGCACGCGATGGAAAAACGTTTCGCGGTTCAGGTCACAGCCGACATGCTCGAGCACTTCCTGGGCGTGCGCAAGTTCCGCTACGGGCTGGCAGAGCAGCAGGATCAGATCGGTCAGGTCACCGGCCTGGCGTGGACGCAGGTGGGTGGTGAATTGCTGACCATCGAGGCTGCCGTGGTATCGGGCAAGGGCCAGTTGATCAAGACCGGTTCGCTCGGGGATGTGATGGTCGAATCCATTACCGCAGCCCAGACCGTGGTTCGCAGCCGGGCCCGTAGCCTGGGCATTCCAGCTGATTTCCACGAGAAACACGACACGCATATCCACATGCCGGAAGGCGCCACGCCGAAGGATGGACCGAGCGCTGGTGTGGGCATGTGCACCGCCCTTGTTTCGGCGCTTACGCAGATCCCTGTGCGTGCGGATGTGGCAATGACGGGCGAAATTACTTTGCGTGGTCAAGTGCTGGCGATTGGTGGTTTGAAGGAAAAACTGCTGGCTGCACACCGTGGCGGAATCAAGACGGTGATCATTCCAGAAGAAAACGTGCGTGATTTGAAGGAGATTCCTGACAATATCAAGCAGGATCTGCAGATCAAGCCCGTTAAATGGATTGACGAAGTCCTGCAAATTGCGCTGCAATACGCGCCGGAGCCTTTGCCGGACGTGGCTACAGATCTGGTCGCCAAGGAAGAGAAGCGCGAGTCTGACTCTAAGGACAGAATTAGCACGCATTAAGTCTGGGCAGGCTTCCTTGACAGCTTTTTAGAGCCCTTGTTATAAAGCGGCTCTTTAAAGCAATCACTGGCAAGCCTTCCAGCGCTCGTTTTGCTTAACACCTAAAACTTAGAAACATACTCAATATAGAGATAAGGGGACTTAGAGTGAACAAGTCGGAACTGATTGATGCTATCGCTGCATCTGCTGATATCCCGAAAGCTGCTGCTGGCCGCGCGCTGGACGCAGTGATCGAATCCGTCACTGGCGCTCTGAAGGCTGGCGACTCGGTTGTTTTGGTTGGCTTTGGTACGTTCTCCGTGACTGATCGTCCTGCTCGCATCGGTCGCAACCCTCAGACTGGCAAGACGCTGGAAATCGCTGCTGCCAAGAAACCAGGTTTCAAAGCCGGTAAAGCTCTTAAAGAAGCTGTCAACTAAGCCTCTCTATGCCTTTGCCCGCTGGATCGGGCCTGTCCTGATCCAGTAGCGGAGCGGTGGTGCACTCGGTTGCGACACCGAGGGGTTCGAGCCCTACCGCTTCGTCAGTTACGAGAAGGCGCATCCTCGGATGCGCCTTTCTTCTATCCGCTTTCTACCCACGCTCCGCGGTTGGTTAGTCAGTACAACCGTTTTGGGGGACGCAATGCTGCAGAACATCAGGGACAATTCACAAGGCTGGATTGCCAAGACAATTATCGGACTCATCATCGCCTTGATGGCCTTCACCGGCATCGAAGCGATGTTTACCGCTACCAGCAACAAGCAGAACGCGGCTGAAGTCAACGGCGAGGACATCTCTCAGAATGAGTTGAGCCAGGCTGTCGACATGCAGCGCCGCCAGTTGGCTCAGCAGCTTTCGCAACAGCTGGGCAAGGATTTCGATCCTGCCATGCTGGATGAAAAGCTGCTGCGCGAATCAGCGCTCAAGGGCCTGATCGACCGCAAGCTGCTACTGCAAGGCGCGGCGGATGCCAAGTTCTCGTTTTCCGACGCGGCACTGGATCAGCAGCTTTTGCAGACGCCTGAATTTCAGGTGGACGGTAAATTCAGCGCTGACCGTTTCGATCAGGTGATTCGCCAGTTGGGTTACAGCCGTCTGCAGTTCCGCCAGATGCTGGGTCAGGAAATGCTCATCGGTCAGGTGCGTGCAGGTGTTGCCGGCAGTGCCTTTGTAACCGACGCACAGGTTGAAGCCTTCGCACGCCTCGAAAAGCAGACCCGTGATTTCGCGTCGCTGACCCTGCCTGCCGATACCTCGGCGGTCAAGGTGACCGATGACGAAGTCAAGGCGCATTACGACGAGCATGCCAAGGAGTTCATGAGCCCTGAGCAGGTCGTACTCGACTACATCGAATTGAAGAAGTCGTCCTTCTTCGACAAGGTGCAGGTCAAGGACGAGGACCTGCAGGCGGCTTATCAGAAGGAAATCGCCAATCTGTCCGAACAGCGTCGTGCGGCACACATCCTGATCGAAGTGAACGACAAGCTGAATGACGAGCAGGCCAAGGCGAAGATTGAAGAAATTCAGCAGCGTCTGGCCAAGGGTGAGGATTTCGCGGCATTGGCCAAGGAATACTCGCAGGACCCTGGTTCGTCCAACAAGGGTGGTGATCTGGGCTACGCAGGCAAGGGTGTCTATGACCCGGCTTTCGAAGAGGCACTGTATGCCTTGAACAAGGATCAGGTTTCGCAGCCGGTGCGTACCGATTTCGGCTGGCACCTGATCAAGCTGCTGGGTGTTGAAGCACCTTCGGTGCCGACCTTTGCCAGTCTGAAAAGCAAGCTGACCAACGATTTGAAATCGCAGCTGGTCGAGCAGAAGTTTGTCGAAGTGACCAAGCAACTGGAAGACTCGGCGTTCGAATCGTCCGACCTGTCCCAGCCGGCACAGGACCTGGGCCTGAAGGTTCAGACCACTGCACCGTTCGGTCGTGAGGGCGGCGAAGGCCTGACGGCCAACCGTGCGGTCATCCAGGCGGCATTCAGCCCTGAAGTGCTGGAAGAAGGCGCCAACAGCAACACGCTGGAGCTGGATCCGGAAACCGTTGTGGTGGTGCGCTCCAAAGAGCACCTGCAACCGCAGCAGTTGCCACTTGAGAGCGTTGCCAGCTCTATTCGCGCTCAACTGGTCAAGGAGCATGCTTCGGCAGCTGCCAAGGCCAAGGGCGAGGCGCTGCTGGCCGGTCTGCGTGAGGGCAAGATTCCTTTGGCTGCCAAGCAGGACGGTCGTGACTGGAAGATGATGGAAGCGGTCACTCGCAGTCAGGAAGGGGTTGACCCTCAAGTGCTGCAGACGCTGTTCCGCATGCCCAAGCCGACAGGCAAGGACAAGCCGGAATTCGCCAGCATCACTGCTTCGGATGGCAGCTTCGTGATCGTCCGTCTCAATGGCGTCAACCAGGCGGCTGCGCCGACTGACGCCGAGAAGGCACAATACCGTCGCTTCCTCGCCTCCCGCGAGGGGCAGCAGGATTTCGCGGCGTACCGTGCACAGCTGGAAAGCAAGGCGAAGATCGAGAAGTTCTAGGCTCGAAACGCGTAAACAAAGAAGGCCGCTCATTGAGCGGCCTTCTTTTTGAGTCCGGAAAAGTGCCGCTCGCAAGGAGCGGCGTTTACCGTATCACTCGTCCATGCTGCCCATCGCGGTGGTGTTGAAGCCGCCGTCGACGTACATGATTTCACCGCTGATGCCCGACGCCAGGTCGGAGCACAGGAACGCGCCGGCGTTGCCGACTTCGTCGATGGTGACGTTGCGGCGCAGAGGGGTCTGCGCTTCGTTGGCCGCCAGCATCTTGCGGAAGTTCTTGATGCCTGACGCGGCCAGGGTGCGGATCGGGCCGGCCGATACAGCATTGACGCGAGTACCTTCCGGGCCGAGGCTGCCGGCCAGGTAACGAACGCCAGCTTCCAGGCTGGCCTTGGCCATGCCCATGACGTTGTAGTTGGGCATGGTGCGCTCTGCGCCCAGGTAGGACAGGGTCAGCAGGCTGCCGTTGCGGCCCTTCATCATTTCGCGACCGGCCTTGGCCAGGGCCACGAAGCTGTAGGCGCTGATGTCATGAGCGATGCGGAAACCTTCGCGCGTGGTGGCTTCGGTGAAGTCGCCATCGAGCTGGTCGCCAGGCGCGAAGCCGACCGAGTGAACGATCACGTCCAGGCCGTCCCACTTCTTGCTCAGCTCTTCGAAGACCTTGTTGATCTCTTCGTCGCTGGCCACATCGCAAGGGAAGCACAGCTCAGGGCCCGAACCCCAGCCTGCGGCGAACTCTTCGACACGACCCTTGAGTTTGTCGTTCTGGTAGGTGAAGGCAAGCTCTGCGCCTTCACGATGCATGGCGGCGGCAATACCGGATGCGATGGACAGTTTACTGGCGACACCGACGATCAGGACGCGCTTACCGGCGAGAAAACCCATGTGTTGTTCCTCTTCAGGTTCAGGTTAATCGACAGCTACCGGCGCCAGGAAGGCGGCCTCCAGCAGCTGCTGTGTATAAGGATGTTGCGGTGCGGCGAAGATATCCTGCGCTGCACCCTGTTCGACCACTTGGCCTTGCTTGACCACCATCAACTGGTGGCTCAGCGCTTTGACGACAGCCAGGTCATGGCTGATGAACAAATACGTCAGGTTGTACTTGGTTTGCAGCGAGCGAAGCAGCTCGACGACCTGACGCTGTACGGTCCGGTCGAGGGCCGAGGTCGGCTCGTCCAGCAAAATCAGCGCCGGCTTCAAGACCAGCGCACGTGCAATGGCGATCCGCTGGCGTTGGCCACCGGAGAACTCGTGAGGGTAGCGGTGCCGGGTATCCGGGTCCAGACCAACCTCCCTGAGCGCTTCGATAATCGCCGTCTGCTGTTCGGCGGCCGTACCCATGCCGTGGATTCGCAAGCCTTCGCCAACGATTTCAGCCACCGACATGCGCGGGCTCAAACTGCCAAACGGGTCCTGGAAAACCACTTGCATCTGCCTGCGCAGCGGACGGATTTGCTGTTGCGACAGGGATTCTAGCGCGTTGCCCTTGAACCGTATGGTGCCCTGACTGCCGATCAGTCGAAGAATCGCCAGGCCCAGCGTCGATTTGCCCGACCCGCTTTCACCCACAATACCCAGTGTTTGCCCTTGCGGCAGGCTGAAACGTATGCCGTCCACCGCCTTGACGTGGTCGACCGTACGCTTGAGCAGGCCTTTTTTGATCGGGAACCAGACTTTCAGGTCCTCGACTTCAAGCAGCGGGGCGCCGGCGGTGTTGGTCGATGGACCGCCGCTGGGCTCCGCGCTGAGCAACACTTGGGTGTAAGGATGTTGCGGCGAACGGAACAATTCTTCGCACGATGCCTGTTCGACGATGCAACCGCGCTGCATGACACATACTCGGTTGGCTATTTGCCTTACCACGTTCAAATCGTGGCTGATCAGCAGCAGTGCCATGCCCAGGCGAGCCTGCAACTGCTTGAGCAGCTCGAGGATTTTCAGCTGTACCGTCACATCCAGCGCAGTGGTCGGTTCGTCGGCAATCAGCAGCTCGGGTTCATTGGCCAGGGCCATGGCGATCATCACACGCTGACGCTGGCCACCTGAAAGCTCGTGTGGCAGCGCTTTGAGGCGTTTGTGTGGCTCAGGTATGCCGACCAGATCGAGCAGCTCCAGCGTGCGCTCGGTGGCGGCCTTGCCAGTCAGGCCCTTGTGCAGGCCCAGCACCTCGTTGATCTGTTTTTCCACCGAATGCAGCGGATTGAGCGAGGTCATCGGTTCCTGGAAGATCATGGCGATGCGGTTGCCACGGATCGAACGCAGTTTTTTCTCTTCGACCTTCAGCAGGTCTTCACCCGCGTAGCGGATCGTGCCGCTAGGGTGGCTGGCGATGGGGTAGGGCAGCAGGCGCAGGATCGAGTGCGCGGTGACTGACTTGCCCGAACCGCTTTCGCCGACCAGCGCCAGCGTTTCACCGCGACGAATATCGAAGCTGATGTTCTCGACCACGCGTTGCCGCGAGTCGCCCGTCACGAACTCGACCGCCAGATCGCGGATTTCGATCAGATTGTCATTGTTCATCTTATTTCCTTGGGTCGAAAGCATCGCGGGCGGATTCGCCGATGAACACAAGCAGACTCAGCATGATGGCCAGCACAGCGAAGGCGCTGATGCCCAGCCAGGGCGCCTGCAGGTTGGATTTGCCCTGCGCTACCAGCTCGCCCAGTGACGGCGAGCCGGCGGGTAGGCCGAAGCCCAGAAAGTCCAGCGCCGTCAGGGTGCCGATGGCCCCGGTGAGAATGAACGGCAGAAAGGTCATGGTCGATACCATGGCGTTGGGCAGGATATGGCGGAACATGATTGCGCCGTTCTCCATGCCCAGCGCCCGCGCGGCCCTTACGTATTCCAGATTGCGGCCACGCAGGAACTCGGCGCGCACCACGTCCACCAGGCTCATCCAGGAAAACAACAGCATGATGCCCAACAACCACCAGAAGTTGGGTTGTACGAAGCTGGCAAGGATGATCAGCAGATACAGTACCGGCAGGCCCGACCAGACCTCGAGGAAGCGCTGGCCCAGCAGGTCGACCCAGCCGCCATAAAAGCCCTGCAAGGCGCCGGCGATGACGCCGATGATCGAGCTGAGGATGGTCAGGGTCAGGGCGAACAGTACCGAAATCCTGAAACCGTAGATCACCCGTGCCAGGACGTCACGGCCCTGATCATCGGTGCCCAGCAGGTTCTCCCGCGAAGGCGGCGCCGGAGCAGGGACTTTCAGGTCGTAGTTGATGCTCTGGTAGCTGAACGGGATGGGTGCCCACAGGGTCCAGCCATCCTTCGCGGCGAGCAGTTCCTTGATGTATGGGCTCTTGTAGTTGGCTTCCAGCGGGAATTCGCCACCGAAGGTGGTTTCCGGGTAACGCTCGAATACCGGGAAATACCAGTGGCCGTCGTAGCGCACAGCCAGCGGTTTATCGTTGGCGATCAGTTCGGCGCCCAGGCTCAGGCCGAACAGAATCAGGAACAGCCACAATGACCACCAGCCACGCCTGTTGGCCTTGAAGCGTTCGAAGCGACGGCGATTGAGAGGAGACAGCTTCATATCAATGCTTCCTGCTTTCGAAGTCGATGCGCGGGTCTACGAGGGTGTAGGTGATATCGCCGATCAGCTTCACCACCAGCCCCAGCAGGGTGAAGATGAACAGCGTGCCGAACACCACCGGATAGTCGCGGTTGATCGCGGCTTCAAAACTCATCAGGCCCAGGCCGTCCAGCGAAAAGATCACTTCCACCAGCAGCGAGCCGGTGAAGAAGATACCGATGAACGCCGACGGGAAGCCGGCGATCACCAGCAGCATGGCGTTGCGAAACACATGGCCGTAGAGCACCTTGTGGTTGCTCAGGCCCTTGGCTTTGGCCGTGGTCACGTATTGCTTGCTGATTTCGTCGAGAAAGCTGTTCTTGGTCAGCAGCGTCATGGTGGCAAAGTTGCCGATCACCAGTGCGGTGACGGGCAATACCAGATGCCAGAAGTAATCGAATAGCTTGCCCAGCGTGCTCAGTTCATCGTAATTGTTGGAGGTCAGCCCGCGCAGTGGAAACCAGTTGAAGTAGCTGCCCCCGGCAAACACCACGATCAGCAGAATCGCGAACAGGAACGCCGGAATGGCATAGCCGACAATGATTGCCGAACTGGTCCATACGTCGAACTGGCTGCCGTGGCGCGTGGCCTTGGCAATCCCCAGCGGGATCGACACCAGGTACATGATCAGGGTGCTCCATAACCCGAGGGAAATGGACACCGGCATCTTCTCGACAATCAGGTCGATGACCTTGGCATCACGAAAGAAGCTGTCGCCGAAATCCAGCGTGGCGTAGTTCTTGATCATGATCCACAGGCGTTCCGGCGCCGACTTGTCGAAACCGTACATGCGTTCGATTTCCTTGATCAATGCCGGGTCCAGGCCTTGCGCGCCGCGGTAGTTGGAGCCGGCCACCGATACTTCGGCGCCGCCCCCGGCTATCCGGCTGGTGGCGCCATCGAAGCCTTCGATCTTGGCGATCATCTGTTCGACCGGGCCACCGGGGGCGGCCTGAATGATGACGAAGTTGATGATCAGGATGCCGAGCAGGGTAGGGATGATCAGCAGCAGCCGTCGCAGAATATAAGCCAGCATGTTATTGCTCCGCGTTCGCAGGCTTGGCCTGATCAGGGGCTGACGGGGTCGCGGCCACCGGTTTGACATCCGGCCTGGCCCACCAGGTCATCAGGCCGATATCGGAAAGTGCTTCGGCCTTGGGATGGTCGAGGTGATTCCAGTAAGCCACCCGCCAAGTCTTGATGTGCCAGTTCGGAACGACGTAAAAGCCCCACAGCAGCACACGGTCCAGTGCCTTGGTATGGGTGATCAGGCTTTGCCGTGAGTCGGCGTTGATCAGGCCGTTGACCAGCTCATCCACCGCAGGGTCCTTGAGGCCCATGAAGTTGCGGCTGCCCGGGTTGTCGGCGCTGGATGAGTCGAAGTACACGCGCTGCTCGTTACCGGGCGAGCTGGACTGCGGATAGCCAGTGACAATCATGTCGTAGTCCCGCGAGCGCAGGCGGTTGATGTATTGCGACACGTCGGCCCGACGAATCACCAGTTCGATACCCAGGTCGCTCAGGTTGCGCTTGTAAGGCAGCAGAATGCGCTCGAACTCGGTCTGGGCCATCAGAAACTCGATTTTTACCGGGTTGCCCTGCGCGTCGACCATCTTGTCGTCGACGATCTTCCAGCCCGCCTCCTGCAACAGCTGGAAGGCCCGGCGCTGCTGCGGACGGATCATACCGCTGCCATCGGTGACCGGCAGGGTGAAGGGTTCGCTGAACACGCGATCCGGAATCTTGCCGCGCAACGGTTCCAGAAGCTTGAGTTCTTCGGCAGACGGCAGGCCGCTGGCGGCCATTTCCGAGTTGTCGAAATAACTTTTGGTGCGGCTGTACGAGCCGTTGAACAGCTGTTTGTTGGTCCACTCGAAGTCCAGCAGCAGAGTCAGCGCCTCACGGACCCTGACGTCCTGAAACACCGGCTTGCGAAGGTTAAAGACAAAGCCCTGCATGCCCGTCGGGTTGCCATTGGGAAGCTCTTCCTTGATCAGCCTGCCGTCGCGCACTGCGGGCGTGTCGTAAGCGGTTGCCCAGTTCTTGGCACTGGTTTCCAGCCAATAGTCGAATTGCCCGGCCTTGCCGGCCTCCAGCGCTACCGTATTGTCGCGGTAGTAGTCGGTGGTCAGCACGTCAAAGTTGTAGAAACCCTTGTTGATTGGCAGGTCCTTTGCCCAGTAATCCTTGACCCGCTCATAACTCACCGAACGACCGGCCTTCACGTCGGCGACCTTGTAAGGTCCGCTGCCCAGCGGGAAGTCCAGGTTGCCCTTGCTGAAGTCGCGATCGGCCCAGAAATGCTTGGGCAGCACCGGCAACTGGCCAAGGATCAGCGGCAACTCGCGGCTGCCCTTGTGCTTGAACTTGAACAGCACGCGCAACGGATCTTCGACGATGACCTGATCGACGTCGGCGTAGTAGCCCTTGTACATGGGCGAACCGTGCTCCATCAGGGTCTTGAAGCTGAATTCGACGTCGTCGGCGCGGATCGGGTGGCCGTCATGAAAGCGCGCCTCGGGGCGCAGATAGAAACGCACCCAGCTGTTGTCCGGGGACTTCTCGATCTTGCCCGCGATCAGTCCGTATTCAGTGAATGGCTCATCCAGGCTCGAGCGGGCAAGGGTGTCGTAGATCAGACCGATATCGTCTGCCGGTACGCCTTTGTTGATGAACGGGTTGAAGCTGTCAAAGCCGCCGAAGCCTGCCTGACGCAGCGTGCCGCCCTTGGGGGCATCCGGATTCACGTAGTCGAAGTGCTTGAAATCAGCCGGGTACTTCGGCGCTTCGTCATACAGCGTCACGCCATGCTGAGGCGCAGCCTGTACTGTGCAGGCGAGGCTGGCCAGCAGCAGGCCGGCTGCCTGCGAGCGCAGGGAGTGCAGAGGGTTCATCGGGGCTTCTCCAGAGTCTTGAGCCACCACGCACGCAGCCCCAGGGTGTAGGGCGGGGTAGTGACCATGGCGAATCGGTTGCGATAGGCAAGCCGATGATTATTCAGATACCAGTTGGGGATGCTGTAGTGCTGAGACAGCAATACGCGGTCCAGCGCCCGCGCCGCGGCGACCTGTTCGTCCCGGGTTTGCGCGGCCAGCAGTTTGTTCAGCAGGGCATCGACCACGGGGTTGGCGATACCCGCGTAGTTCTTGCTGCCGTTGATCGCAGCCTGACTGGAATGGAAATACTGCCACTGCTCCAGACCGGGGCTCAGGGTCTGTTGCAGGGTCATCAGAATCATGTCGAAATCGAAACGGTCCAGACGTTGCTTGTACTGGGCGCGGTCGACGGTGCGCAGCCCTGCATTGATCCCCAGGCGGCGCAGGTCTTCGATGTAGGGTTGCAGAATGCGTTCGAGGTTGGGGTTGACCAGCAGGATCTCGAAGCGCAACGGTTGCTTGTCGGCATTGAGCAAACCCTTGTCCGACAGCGTCCAGCCAGCCTCGGCAAGCAGCTTCAGGGCCTTGCGCAAGGTCTCGCGCGGGATTCCGCCACCATCGGTTTTCGACGGGGCGAACGGCTGGGTGAACAGGCTGGCGGGCAACTGATCGCGGTAGGGCGCCAGGAGCAGCCATTCGGCCCCGGTCGGCAGGCCCGTCGCGGAAAATTCGCTATTGGGGTAGTAGCTGATCGAGCGGTCATAGGCGTCGCTGAACAGCGTGCGGTTGGTCCATTCGAAATTGAACAGCAGACCCAGGGCTTCGCGCACGCGGATGTCGGCGAAGGCGGCGCGCCGGGTGTTCATGAACAGTCCCTGGGTCTGTGTCGGTATGCGGTGGGGGATCTGCGCCTTGATCACCTGACCATTGGCCACCGCGGGGAAGTCGTAGCCACTGGCCCAGTTCTTGGCCTGATGCTCGATGTAGATGTCGAATTCACCCGCTTTGAACGCTTCGAACGCCACGTCGCTGTCGCGGTAGAACTCGACCTCGACCCGGTCGAAATTGTATTTGCCGCGGTTGACCGGCAAGTCCTTGCCCCAGTAATCCTTGACCCGCTCGAACACCAGTTGCCGACCCGGCTGCACGCGGGTGATGCGGTAAGGGCCACTGCCCAGCGGCGGCTCGAAGGTGGTCGCCTTGAAATCCCTGTCCTTCCAGTAATGTTGCGGCAACACCGGCAGTTCGCCCAGGCGCAGGATCAGCAGCGGGTTGCCCGAGCGCTTGAAGACAAACCGGATGCGATGACGATTGAGGATGTCGACGCGCTGCACTTCCTGCAAGGCGGTGCGGTATTGGGGGTGACCGTCCTTGAGCAGTGTCCGGTAGGAAAACGCCACGTCGTAGGCGGTAATGGGCTTGCCGTCATGGAAGCGCGCCTGCGGGCGCAGGTTGAACACCACCCAGCTGCGGTCCTCGCTGTATTCCACCGACTGGGCGATCAGCCCGTAACTGGAGGTCGGTTCATCGCCAGATGGGTCATATTGGCCTGTGCCGACCATCAGCGGTTCATTCAGCTCGTTGACACCATACTGCAGGAAGTTGCCAGTCGAGACCGGGCTGCTGCCCTTGAATGTGTAGGGGTTTAACGTGTCGAACGTGCCGAAGGCCATCATTCTCAGGGTGCCACCTTTCGGCGCCTCGGGATTGACCCAGTCGAAATGAGTGAAGCTGGCCGGGTACTTGAGAACACCAAACTGCGCGTAACCATGACTTTCGGTGATGGCTGCGTTGGCGCAGAAGCTCAAGGCCAGGCTGAGGGTCAGCAGGAAGGGACGTATCACGATCCAGACGGCCTGGGCTTTCGGGTCGCTAACAGTAACAGCTTGTTCCAGCTGGAAAAAGACTGCAGGTGATGGCGCTGCCGGGCTGCATCGGACACCCGCCCCAAGGTTATCGAAGGGCAAGTGGCCGTGCGCATCAGTGTGGCAGGTAAACGGTCAGGGTCTGGCCGGGTTTGAGAGCCTGCCCGCTACGTGGATTCCAGCGCTTGAGATGTTGCATCTCGACGTTGAAGCGCTTGGCGACCAGATACATCGAGTCGCCTTTCTGGATCTTGTACTGCATGGATTTCTTTTCGCTGTCCTTGCCACCGGTGCTGGCGACCGACTTGCTGGCGGCTTTGCCGGCAGGTTTGCTGGTGTCCTGCATGACCAGCGTCTGGCCGACCTTGAGCTTCTTGCCGGTCAGCTTGTTCCAGCGTTGCAGGTCTTCGACATCCACCTTGTTGGCTTGCGCGATGGTGGTCAGGTTGTCACCGCTGCGCACCTTGTAACTTCGGGTACGTGACGGCT
This sequence comes from Pseudomonas sp. NFACC10-1, assembly GCF_900119195.1. Classification (NCBI taxonomy): domain Bacteria; kingdom Pseudomonadati; phylum Pseudomonadota; class Gammaproteobacteria; order Pseudomonadales; family Pseudomonadaceae; genus Pseudomonas; species Pseudomonas sp. NFACC10-1. The sequence continues at coordinate 119,224 of NZ_FPJB01000001.1, forward strand.
TGTCGTTGCTGGCCAGCGCTTCGAACACGGGTTGTGAATTCTGCATGCCCGGCTTGACCGGTATGCTCAGTGATTGACCGACCTTCAGGCGGTTGCCGGACAGCTTGTTATTGCCCTTGAGCGAGCTGACCGTGACCTGATAACGACTGGCCAGGCTTTCCAGGGTATCGCCCTTGCGCACCCGGTAAGGCTGCCAGGCGACCAGTTCTTCCTGTTTCATGGTCAGCAGGCTGGCCGTCAGCAGTTGCGCCTTGGAAGTGGGCACCAGCAGGTGCTGGGGGCCATCGACGGTCAGGCGCTTCTTGTAGGCGGGGTTGAGCTGGATAAGCTCGTCTTCGTCGATATCGGCGGCGCTGGCCACTTTGGACAGGTCGACACGCTTGTTGAGCTCGACGACTTCGAAGTAGGGCTGGTTGGCGATCGGGTTCAGATTGACGCCGTAAGCTTCCGGCGACAACACCACCTGGGACAGGGCCAGCAGCTTGGGCACGTAATCGCGGGTTTCCTGCGGCAGCGGCAGGTTCCAGTAATCGGTCGGCAGGTTGAGTTTGTCATTGCGCTCGATGGCGCGGCTCACCGTGCCTTCGCCGGCGTTGTAGGCTGCCAGGGCCAGCAGCCAGTCGCCGTTGAACATGTCATGCAGGCGGGTCAGGTAATCCAGTGCCGCAACGGTCGAGGCCTGGATGTCGCGACGTCCGTCATAAAAGCTGGTCTGGCGCAGGTTGAAGTAACGCCCGGTCGACGGGATGAACTGCCAGAGGCCGACCGCCTGGCTGCGCGAAACGGCCATCGGGTTGTAGGCGCTTTCGATGACCGGAAGCAGCGCCAGTTCCAGCGGCATGTTGCGTTCTTCAAGGCGCTCGACGATGTAGTGCATGTACAGGCTGCCGCGCTCGCCAGCGTTTTCCAGAAAGGAAGGGTTGTTGGCGAACCACAGGCGCTGTTGATCGATGCGGGGGTTCTGATCATTGCCTTGTTGCAGCTGAAAGCCCTGACGCATGCGCTCCCAGACATCCTGTGGAGGTGCGAGAGGGGTGGCAGGCTTGTGCGACAGGAAAATCGGTTTTTGCTTGATGCCGGCGGCCAGGTTAGACGCGCGATGGCTATTGACCGGGTCGACGCTGGCGGTGCTCTGGCAACCGGCCAGAAGGGCACTCGCGGTGACGGCCATGGCCTGAGCCAACCGAGTCAATGCGTCCGAATGTGAAGGCTTGCTGGTAGATGACGACATTGTTCGGGGGGTACATCCAGACGAAAATGTCGGGCGATTCTAGGAAGCAGCCTGCCGTCGGTCAACCTTTCAGAATTTTATTGCGGTTTTAAGGTCGGGTCAGAACTTATCTTTCCAGGCCCTCAAGCTGGCAAAGACCGCACTCTGCGAGGTGTTTTGCCCGCCGCTCCGTTCGTCCGCTTTTTCTTTAACGGATGTTTCCCCGGTACGCAGGAACGGATTGGTACGTTTTTCCAGGGCCAGATTCGACGGAAGACTGATGCGATTTTCGCTGCGCCAGCGCGTCACTTCGGCCAGGCGTTCGGCGATATCGACATTGTCGGGCTCGACGGCCTGCGCAAAGCGCAGATTGCTCAGCGTGTATTCGTGAGCGCAGTAGATCAGTGTGCTGTCCGGCAGATCGGCCAGGCGGCTGAGAGAATCGTGCATCTGTTGCGGCGTGCCCTCGAACAACCGTCCGCAGCCAGCAGCAAACAGCGTGTCGCCGCTGAACAGCAGGGGGGTCGTGGCGTCCTCGTGATAGAACGCGATATGCCCCAGCGTATGACCAGGGACCGCATGCACTACAAATTCAAGGCCCAGCACGGTCAGTCGGTCATTGTCGACCAGCGCGACATCGCGTGCCGGTATGGTTTCGGCTGCAGGGCCCAGCACGCGCGCCGCGGTCGACTGCTTGAGTTCCGCAACGCCGCCCACATGATCATTGTGGTGGTGGGTGATCAGGATATCGGTCAGCCGGTAGTCGGGATTCTGCGCCAGCCAGCCCAGCACTGGCTTCGCGTCGCCCGGATCGACGACAGCGCACTGCTGGCTCGAAAGGTCTTGTAACAACCAGATGTAATTGTCATTGAAAGCAGGAAGGGCGTGGATCTGTATCATGGCGCAGTTCGCATAGCGGCAGACAATGGTGCATCTTAGAGTCTGTTGCCGCTGTATGCGAGCACCTCTGGAGGAGAACTCATGACCGATGAAGCGTTCGCTCAGGCTGATCCTGAGTGGCTTGCATTGATCCGCGCTGCCCGTGAATGGCTTTCCGGGCCGCTCGGGCAGCTTCTGCTCGAAGAGGAACGGCGCATTCTCGACGAAGAGCTGGGGCGGTACTTCGGCGGCTATCTGGTGCATTACGGCCCGTCGGCGGAAAGCCCGCCAGTGGCTCCCCAGGTGCAGCGCAATGTACGCCTTGGTGCGCCGTTGCCGGGTGTCGAGATTGTCTGTGAGGAACAGGCGTGGCCATTGAGTGAGCACGCGGCCGATGTCGTGGTGTTGCAGCACGGCCTGGATTTCTGCCTGTCGCCCCACGGCCTGCTGCGCGAAGCGGCCAGCAGCGTGCGGCCGGGCGGGCACTTGCTGATTATCGGCATCAATCCCTGGAGCACCTGGGGCATACGTCACGTATTCGCGCGGGATGCGTTGCGCAAGGCGCGCTGCATTTCATCCTCGCGGGTCGCTGACTGGCTGAATCTGCTGGGCTTCGCGCTGGAGAAACGGCGCTTCGGATGCTATCGTCCGCCTCTTGCTTCAGCAGCATGGCAGTCGCGTCTTGCAGGGCTCGAACGCCTTGGCGAGGGGCGTCAGAGCCCCGGTGGCGGCTTCTATGTACTGGTGGCGCGCAAACTGGTGGTCGGCCTCAGGCCCTTGCGTCAGGTGCGCCGCGACCCCATTGGCAAACTGATCCCCATGCCGATGGCCAAGGTCAGCCGCAACACTCAGGACCAGGCTTGAATAACGCCTTGCTGCACATGAAGCCCATCATTCTGGAAAGGTCGTAATGAGCGATAGCGTTGAACTCTTCACCGACGGTGCCTGCAAGGGTAATCCTGGCCCGGGCGGTTGGGGGGCCCTGCTGGTGTGCAAGGGCGTCGAAAAAGAGTTGTGGGGTGGCGAAGCCAATACCACCAACAACCGGATGGAACTGACCGGTGCGATTCGCGGGCTTGAAGAACTCAAGCGCCCTTGCGAAGTGACGCTGGTGACCGACTCTCAGTACGTGATGAAAGGCATTACCGAGTGGATGGTCAACTGGAAGAAGCGCGGCTGGAAAACCGCTGCCAAGGAGCCGGTCAAAAACGCCGATCTGTGGCAGCTTCTGGATGAACAGGTCAGTCGCCACACGGTGAAATGGCAGTGGGTGCGCGGGCACATCGGCCACCCTGGCAACGAGCGTGCCGACCAGCTCGCCAACCGTGGCGTCGACGAAGTGCGCGGCATCCGGCACGGCTAGACGCGCACGGGCTTGCAACGGCCGCTGCGTGCTAGAATCGCGGCCTGTACATGAGGCAACAGTCAATGGCATTGCAAAACCTGGATAACAGATCCATCGTCCTCGATACCGAAACCACCGGTATGCCGGTGACGGATGGTCACCGCATCATCGAGATCGGTTGTGTCGAGTTGATCGGTCGCCGCCTGACCGGTCGGCATTTTCACGTTTACCTGCAACCTGATCGCGAAAGTGACGAAGGCGCGATCGGTGTTCACGGTATCACCAATGAATTTCTGGTCGGCAAGCCGCGGTTTGCCGAAGTCGCCGATGAATTCTTCGAGTTCATCAAAGGCGCGCAGCTGATCATTCACAACGCAGCGTTCGACGTTGGCTTCATCAACAACGAATTTGCCTTGATGGGTTCGCAGGACAGGGCTGATATCACCCAGCACTGTTCGATTCTCGACACCCTGATGATGGCGCGAGAGCGTCACCCGGGTCAGCGCAACAGTCTGGATGCACTCTGCAAGCGCTACGGCGTCGATAACTCGGGCCGTGAGCTGCACGGCGCATTGCTCGACTCCGAGATTCTGGCCGACGTCTATCTGGCGATGACCGGCGGTCAGACCAGCCTGTCGCTGGCTGGCAATGCCTCCGATGGCAACGGTTCGGGCGAAGGCTCTGGCAATCGTGGCAGCGAAATTCGCCGCCTGCCTGCCGATCGCAAGCCATGCCGCATCATTCGCGCCTCTGAAAGTGAGCTGGCCGAGCACGAAGTGCGTATGAGCACCATCGCCAAGGCTTGCGGTGCTCCTCCGCTCTGGGTACAGATGCTGGAAGCCGGAGCGCAGGCATCTTCCTGACAGCAAGCGGCAAAGGTGAAATGAGCGTGGCACATCCTGCTTTGAGCATTCGGGTTGCAGACGAATGCTTCGAGGACTACATCCTCAACAGCGAATTCACGTTTACAGTGCTTGGCTATGCGCAGCCGCGTATCGGCGAGCCCGTGGATTCATGGCCGGTCGAGCTGGTCGAGCCGTACAGCAAGAATTATGGCATCGACTCTCAGGAATTTGCCGATCATCGTGAAGCCGCCACCAGTTCGGTGATGGTTGCGTGGCTGGATGACCACGCCGTCGGCCATATCGTGATGAGCACTCACTGGAGTGGATTCGCGTATATCGATGAGCTGGCAGTGGACGAGTCGGCGCGCCGTCATGGCGTCGCACGCTCGTTGCTCGACGCGGCGCAATTCTGGACTCGTAAGCGCAATCTGCCTGGCATCGTTCTGGAAACGCAGAACAATAACCTGGGGGCCTGCAGGCTGTACGAGAGTTGCGGGTACGTGGTAGGCGGGGTGGATCACATGCGCTATCGGGGCATTGATCCGAACACTCGTGAAACGGCGATTTTCTGGTATCTGATCTTTTCGGATTAACAGCTTCCCGCTGGCCATGCAGCCAAGGCGGGAATGCTGCCGTTATTACGTGGGTGTACGGGTAATTTTTATGCCCGATTGCACCAGCTCGAAGTCCTCACCACCCAAATGCTTGACCCGGTCGCCGATTGCCAGCCTGTAGGTGATCACCGGCTGACCGCCCTGCGCCTCATCCGGCTGCGATTCCTGGAACTCATGAACCGGATAAACGCGACCTTCGGCGTCCCTGGCATGAAATTGTCCGACGAGAACTGAAGCCATTTGCTCTGTAACCTCTGAAACTGAATATAACTGCTGGTTTACGAATCCATCGAGGCTAGTAGACCACTGATCTATAGGTGAGTTTGCCTTTGAGGGAAAAAATAATCCCTGCCGTTCAAGCGCGTAGGGAATTGACTGGCGCAAAGGTCGTCTAAACCCGGCTTCTGTTCTATACCTAACCTTCCCTTGAATCAGATGACGGATATTTTCATGAGCCAGGTTCATACCATTGCCGTATTGGTCGGCAGTCTGCGAAAAGAGTCCATCAACCGCAAGATCGCTCTTGCTCTGGCAGAACTGGCACCTGCCAGCCTGAAACTGAATATTGTCGAGATCGGTGATCTGCCGTTGTACAACGAAGACATCGATGGCGACTCACCGCCGCCTGCATACACCACCTTTCGCGAGCAACTGGGCGCTGCCGACGGCGTGCTGTTTGTTACCCCGGAATACAACCGCTCGGTGCCCGGTGCCCTGAAAAACGCCATCGACGTGGGCTCGCGTCCTTACGGCAAAAGTGCCTTCAGCGGCAAGCCGGGCGCCGTGATCAGTGCCTCGCCGGGTGCTGTCGGTGGCTTTGGTGCCAACCATCACCTGCGTCAGTCGCTGGTGTTTCTGGACGTGCTGTGCCTTCAGCAGCCCGAAGCCTACTTGGGCGGCGCCGGGAGCTTTTTCGACGAGTCCGGCGCGTTGTCCGATAAAACCAGGCCCTTCCTGCAGAAGTTCATCGATGCCTTCGCCGCCTGGGTCGAGAAGAACGGCAGGGCTGCTGCCCACTGATTTTTTGACGAAGCGCGTCTGCCGATCGATTGCTTTATGTAACGCAGGCGCGTCGGTCCATCCCCATAAGCTGTTTCCTTTTTCTCTGCCACGCGCCTGGGCGCTTTGCGCAGAGGCGCCCTCCAAAGGAAACAGTACATGTCAGCAGCTCCCTATTTTTTCAGCGACTCTCTGCGCGCGCGCTTCACACAAGACATTCGGGACGCTATCGAACAGTCTCGAATCAGCCATGACGACGGCGCGTGGTTGCAGCTATTGGCTGCCGAAAGTAACGAGCCCACCAGCGATGCGGCTCCCCGAGTCGACCGGCTGCTGATAAGCGACGCGCAGCCCGTTAATGCGGAATTGGCCGCAGCCCTGTTCATCAGTGATGCCGCCAATCCCTCGGCGCGGGTCTTTCTCAGTACCCTGGCCTTCGGCATCGAGCAATTCGAGAGTCGCAGCGCGCTGTTCAACGCCTTGCAGCAGCGATTCGACGATATCACTGCCTTGTCGATCGTCGAGCGCGAACGCATCGAAGGCTCGCTGTTTGACGCCCGCACGCAGGCCGTGCTGCGCCAGCAGGCCGGGCATCTGCAGCGCCTGGCGGCAAGGTTGGAGGCGCTGCCTGATTTTCGACAGGCGACAGGCAAGGCCTTTCAGGATGTGCTGGTAGAAAGGGGCATCGACGTCGTTGCCCAGACCGTCCAGCTTGTGCACACGGCGCCCGGTGCTGCTCCGGCAGCGTCAACAGTCGTCGGAACTCAATACCTTGCCGATGCCGCCATGCAGGCGTTTTCCTACGAATCCCTGCCGCAAGGCCAGACACGTCGCTATCTGGATACCAAGGGGGCGGCGTTACCCGAGGCACAGGCGATCGTTTTCGATCAGGCGCTGGCAGACTCGGCTGCTTCAGTCGGCACCGCGTATGAGCAGTTGCTGTCTGACTACTGGACGTCTCAGGGGCAGGATGGGCGCACGCGTCGCGACCTCACCGCTGATGCGCTTGCAGAGTGTTTTCGCCAGCATCTGTTATCGGGCAGGGCGCACCGCAACATGACGGAGGCTGAATATCGCTGGCTGCTGACCCTGCTGCCTTCGCAGCCTGGCGGGCCCGCTGCGCCGGTGCCAAGGGTACGCAGGTTATCAGTTGTCGTGGCCGGCCAGGACCCCGTCAAGCTGGTCGGCGTATTCCTCATCGATTTCCCCGGAGAGGCGTCACCGGCGGTATTTCTCTATTCGTCATTGCCGGGCTTCCTGCGCTTCGGCGATCAGGCTCAGGCCACCGAGCATGTGCTGAGGGGGCCTTCACGCGCCGGATTGTTGTTTTACTCATCGTTGAATGATCATTCCGTCATCAGCCTGGAAGGTCAGCTTGAGCTGCGTCACGACACGCTTACCGAGGACTTTTTCAGCGAATTCATTGATGCCCTGATCGCCTTGCAAGAGCGCGACCTGCGCTACGTACTTGACCTGCCGGCCCTTCATTCCGAAAAAAATCCGGCTCGGATTGACGATGCTCTGGACATCCGCAAGCTGCTCGATGGTCGGCTCTTGAACATGCACGATGCAGGGCGCTGGCGTCAGGACCGGCTGAGCTTTGACAGCGTCTGGGGGGCGGCTGCCCAGAGCAGTGTCAGTGAACGGCCGAACTTGATTTCAGACCCGTCCTACAACTGGATGGGCAAGTTGAAAAAGCTCGACGCCTTGCTCGGCAGCGTCGATGCCATGCATCCCGGTGCAGATGGCTGCATGCATCGCGCGCTCAACCTCTATCTGGCTTTGATCGGCGGTCCGCCCCTTGATGCCCGCAAGCTTTGGGTGCAGGCGGATGTCGCTGAGGCGACGCCGGTGCCAGTGTTGACGCTGGCGCTTGAACGGGTGTGCGGTTACGCAAGCATCCCCCTGGCTGACAGCATCGTTCTCGCCGGGCAGATCACTCCGGTGGCGGATCAACCGGTGCAGCGTCTGTCGCTGGCATTGCTTGAGCAGATATTGATCTGCGTGCAGGCAGATTTTGCCCATCGCTTCGAGGGTCAGATCAGCGAGTTCTACTCACGTACGATTCGCCAACGCGATACCAGCATGCATCCCGACGTGATATCCGCCCTGGTCCGGGAGTACTCGCTGCGTCTTGAGTTGCTGGTCGAACGGCGCACGGCCACGCTGCCTGTCGCTTTCCTCGACAACGTACAGCAGGTCCTCGACAGGCCGTTGCCGGCACTTCGGGAGACGTTGGGCGAGGCGCGCGTCGATGTTTTTAGGGTGACGGTTCAGTACGACCCGCAGGTGCCCGTGGTCAAGGTAACCAATGCGTTTGTGGTCACTGGCAGGCTTCCCGACAGTAAGCCCGTCCTGTGGATCCTGGATCAGGGACTCGTCGGTTTTGAAACCCAGCAGTCGCTGGAAGAGTATGTCGCCGGGCGACTGACAAGTATGGAGCTGAGCTCGCAGGTGTCAGGCGTTATCGCTGAACCTGACCGACGCATGTTGCTCGGCCAGCGTGCCCGTCGAGGGACGCTTGAACTCAAGGTCGTCCTGCAACCCATTGAAGGGCATTTCATCGAGGTATTGCAGCGCGACGAGGTCGAGCGCCAGCAGCGTACGGTGGCCGATCTTTATCGGCAGTCCATAGCCTGGCAGGTGCCGTCGGAACTGTTCGCCAACCTGCTGAGTGCCGCAGAGCGGGATGACCGAAATCGCCAGGCCCTCAATTCTCTGGGGGTTGCCATTCAGCTCATCATTTACAAAGCGCTCGTACCTTCATGGGTCAGCGAGGCGTCGAAGCGTGATCAGGTCATTCTGGTCGAGACCCTGCGACGGTTTTATGTGACCTGTGTCGGCGAGAAGGACTTTCTGTTCGATATTCCAAGCTTCTACGATTACTCCCTCAAGCAACTCAAGCGCAGGTTCGACAAGGACTTCGCAAAGCCTCGGCCTGATCCTGAAAACGTGCGTGTTTCGCTGACGCACTACGTCCCCGCCCCGGTGGCGCCGGGCGAGTTGCCCCAGTCGATACCTGCGGCTACCCAGGTCGTCAGCGAAAACCTGGTGGAGTTTGCAATCAACCGCTTTCTGTCCAGGCAGGACGGGGTCATTCTGCTCTCCTCAAAGGATGGCACGCCGCTGGACGTGGCCCTGACACCTGTGTATCTGCGTGAGCTGGTGAGGTCGCTGGACATCGCCTCGGGCTACCGCACGATGCTGAACTCAGTGCTGGCCGAGACGAGGCCGGATTATCTCGAGCGCCGCAAACTGTTCGTCGAGCAGGTTCCTTCGCTGGATATTTTGCGAGCCTTTGCTTCCAAGCTGAAAAACGAGCTGTCCGAGCAGGCGTATCGGATTATCGAAAACGTACTGAGCATGCCTGATGCGGTCGCGCGCCTGCCGGTCAACGGCTGCCAGATGATCCTCAGTCCCTTGAAACTGCTGCCGGCCAAGGAGGGCTGGGAGCCGACCGTCGTGCTCAATACGTACCTGATGGGGCCAAGGGAAAATCAGCCGGGACCGTGGGTGCTTTACGCGCCCCTGCACGACGAGTTCGTATTCAAGGAGTATCCCGACCAGGCTGCGCTGGTGCTTGATATTCACACTTCCGCCTATTTCCAAGCGTACATTCTGGACCGGATCGACCCCGATTTGCGCAAGATTTACGACAAGGGTGGCTTTGTGGAGCCGCACCTGCCTTTCAGCACCGAGTCCTCTTTCGATCTGCCGTTCGAGCGTGCTGCCCCTGTCACCGTGCAAATCGATCCCTATGAGGGCAATTGCCTGTTGCTGATGTTCAAGGGCGCTGTGGATATTCTGAAGTTGCAGGTCAAGCAGTACAGCGTCACCAATGCCGAACACCGCCGCGCGGCGACGCAGTATCTGTTCACGCTGGGCGCAGAGCAATTCATGGCGCTCATGCCTGGACGCCTGGGGGCACTGATCGGCATCATTCAGGGGGAGACATTGTTGAACCTGTCGCTCATCTCGGCAACGGATCAGCAATGGGGTCAGGCGATCTCGGAGTTCATGACGGCTCTGAGCGTGATGATTTCTTCCGGGCAGAACCCTGCGGAAGCCGCATCACTGACGTCTCATGAGACCAGCGCCTTGCTGGATGACCCAACGTCGCCCGACCCGCTTGTGCAATTGATCGATGCCGCTGATACGTTCGAGTTCTCTTGGGGCAACAGCTCTCTGACGCAACAGATACGGGAGCGTTTGCGCGAGTTCGAAGTTCACGACATAGCCTTGTACACGCTGCAACGCGATGAACTGTTAAGCGTCTACCGCGATCCTGTTACCGGCAGAGCGTATGCAGCCATAGGTGGGAAAACCTATGAGGTGCAGTCAGATGAGGACGGTTGGTTCATTGTGTCGGGCGACAGGATCGGTCCCTCGGTGAGTCTGGATGCGGATCAGCAATGGAAGCTGGACATCCAGGGCGGACTGCGCGGTGGAGGAGGGGCGCTTACCCGTATGGAGGGCAGTCTTGTCGACGATCTGGTTGATGAAATCATGGTTGTCAGCGCTCGAGGCATGCCCGAAATTCGTCATCGCCACCGGGATATGGCTTTGACCATCGAAGATGCCTGCCTGCAGGCGCAGCGCTATCTGGAAAACGCTCTGGACAACCTGACCAGACGCTTGCCGGACAACAAGCTGGATCCGCGTGCGGCGAAAATACTGAGCGATTTTTTTGCGCAGAAAGTGCCTGACGATCGACTCTACGAAGTGACTAAAAAAGCTGTCACCGGTCTGTATCAGGAGTTGATAGATCCTTCGCTGTCGCCCATCGACTCGCCGCGTTATGTGGTCGGAGTCAATCGAATGGGCAACGAATCGGCCAGCGCATTCATCTTCGAAGCAGACCCGGCGCGGAGGATTTTTCTGACGGAGCAGTTTTTTCGACTGCCGACCTATCGATTGAAGCTCAGCGCGCAACGTGCCGGGGAGTTCAAGTTTCCTCAGCATTACCGGGCCGCGATCCTGATTCATGAGTTATCACATATGGTGCTGAAAACGGATGACATTGCTTACGTGGACTCACAGGCCCCATTCATCGATTTGCTTGAAGATGCACCGACCTATCGACTGCGGATCAGAAACGAACTGATTTATCAGCAGCAAAAGACGCTGTCCTTTCATACAGACCGCGACAAGTTGTTCAAGCAGCTGGACGAAGATTCGTGGCGCGACCTGAGGCGAATGGATGGTAATGGAAAACAGACGATTCTGCGCATCGCTGGCAAGAGCACGCTCGAAGAGGCGCGTGATGTGTTTTATGAAGACGTCCACAAGCGGGTCGACATCATGCTCAAAAATGCCGACTCGGTAGCCTTGCTGGTGACGTTGCTGGGGCGAGAGCGATTTGTGAAGCCCTGATGCTCTGCCCCGGCGTACCGCATTGGGCGGCCACTGCGCCTGAATCAGACCAGATAATGACGCAGTTCCCGGGCGATCAGCAGGCGCTGGATCTCACTGGAGCCTTCGTAAATCTGGGTGATGCGCGCGTCCCGGTAGAAACGCTCGACAGGGTAGTCCTCCAGGTAGCCATAGCCACCATGAATCTGGATTGCCTTGGAGCACACCCATTCGGCCATTTCAGAAGCGAACAGCTTGGCCTGAGAGGCTTCCGACAGACACGCTTGCCCGGCGCTGCGCAGCCGCGCAGCGTGCAGGGTCAGCAGGCGGGCGGCGTTGATTCGGGTGTGCATATCGGCCAGCAGATTGGCAATACTTTGATGTTCGATGATCGGTTTGTCGAACTGCACCCGTTCACGCGCATACGCCAGCGCTGCTTCGAAGGCGGCGCGGGCGATTCCCAGTGCCTGCGCGGCGATGCCGATGCGGCCGCCTTCCAGGTTGGAGAGGGCGATAGACAGCCCCTTGCCACGCTCACCCAGCAGGTTGGCGGACGGGATTCGGCAGTTGTTCAAGGTGACCGCGCAGGTGTCCGATGCCCGGATGCCCATCTTGTGCTCGCTGCGATCCACCACGAAACCAGGGTTCTCGGTCGGCACCAGAAAGGCTGACAGGCCCTTTTTGCCGAGCGCCGGGTCGGTCACTGCAAACACGATAGCCAGTTGTGCCCGTTTGCCATTGCTGACGAACTGCTTGGCGCCGTTGATCACCCACTGATCACCCTGCAACTCGGCACGAGTGCGCAGGTTGTGGGCTTCAGAGCCTGCATGCGGTTCGGTAAGGCAGAAACAGCCGATGGCCCGGCCTGTGGCCAGTTTTTCCAGCCAGGCATGTTTCTGCTCATCGGTCCCGTAGTTGAGGACCGGCCCGCAGCCCACGGAGCTGTGAACACTCATCAGCGTGCCGGTGGCGGCGTCGGCGGCAGAAATTTCCTCAACCGCCAGTGCATACGCAACGTAGTCAATGTAAGTGCCACCCCATTGCTCTGGCACCACCATGCCCAGCAGGCCCAGCTCACCGAGCTTGGCCACCAGCGCGTCATCGATCCAGCCGGCCTTTTCCCAGGCTTGGGCATGTGGGGCAATTTCGTTGCGGGCAAAGTCGCGCGCCATGTCGCGAATCATTACCTGTTCTTCGGTCAATTCAAGATCGTGCACGGCTCAATTCTCCAGACCGCTGAAGAAACTCTGCACCTGCGCGGCACTGACGTCCTGCGCGCTGGCGTGTTTCCATTGCGGCTTCTTGTCTTTATCGATGATCAGCGCGCGTATGCCTTCAATCAGGTCACCGCGTTCGAACCATTGGCGGTCCAGATGCAACTCCATGGCGAAGCAGGCCTGCAGCGGCAGATGACGACCACGGCGCAGCATTTCCAGAGTCACGGTCATGCCCAGCGGCGAATGAGCGTTCATTCGGCTGACGGTATCCAGCGCCCACTCTCTGGTATCGCCGATGACCACTTGCTGAAGCTGTTCGAGCATGCTGGGGACATCCGGCAATCCGAAAAAGTGGTCGATGGCGTGGCGCAGGGCTTCCAGCGGCGGAGAGGGCAGGCGCTGGGTGGCCAGCTTGGCCAGCGCACCCTGCAGGTCCTTGAGTGGGGTCGACTTCCATTTCAGATGGTCGAGCATATGGTCGAGGCGCGGCAGGAGTTCGCTGTTCATCGACCAGTTGGCAAGGCCGCAGTACAGCGCATCGGCGGCACCGATCTGCGACCCGGTCACGCCCAGCCAGGTCCCCACTTCGCCGGGCAGCCGCGACAGAAAATAACTGCCGCCGACGTCAGGGAAATAACCAATGGCGACTTCGGGCATGCCGAGGCGGCTGCGTTCGGTGACCACGCGCAGGTCGGCTCCCTGAACCAGACCCATGCCGCCGCCCAGCACCAGACCGTCCATCAGGGCCAGTACCGGCTTGCGGTAACGGTGAATGGCCAGGTCCAGCTCGTACTCTTCGGCAAAAAATGTGTGATGCAGATCCTGGCCGTTCTGGTGGCTCTCATACAGTGAACGGATGTCGCCACCGGCGCAGAATGCCTTGCCGCCCGCACCACGCAGGACCACGGCATGAACCGAGGGGTCGTCGGCCCAGCGGTCAAGTTGCTGGCGAAGTGTGCGGACCATGTCCAGATCGATTGCGTTCAGGCCTTCCGGGCGATTGAGGGTCAAGTGACCAATGTGGTTACGCACGTCGACAACGATCGAATCCCTGCTGGCGGATGGTCGAACCGAGCGGGCCGATGAAACCTGTGAACTCATTCTGAACTCCTTGTTCGGTTGCGCTTTTTTCTTATTCGAGCGTTCGAGCGTCGCAGAAGATCCTAGCAGCGCAAATGTGCAAAGCAAAACTGCGTTTAAGCATAGTCTGAAGTTTCAGATATCCACTGTCTGGCGCATTCGCAACTGCTGGAGCGATGCTGTATTGCACTGACCAACGCGAATCATTGCCTGGCGGATGAGTATTATGACTGTCATTAATGTCACAAAAGGGAATTCCTCAGGTGTACCCCATGAAAGTCCCCGTTTCTGTCGTTTATGAGCGATAAGTATGCCCCACGCGAGTGGGCCGCCCACGAGCGTCCGACCATGCCTGGCTCGCCGTCGACGCCGCTGCATTCGACTGCGCGGCGTTGGGCGTTTGCTGTCGTAGGGGTGATCGTCGCGCTGACCGGTGGGCTCGGCAACGCACTGGTGGTCGCCAACCTGCCGTATCTGCAGGGCGCGCTGGGGGCGACGTCGCAGGACATCGCCTGGCTGCCGGCGGCCTACATCATGACGAACGTATCGATGAATCTGCTGCTGGTGAAGTTTCGTCAGCAATTCGGTCTGCGTGCGTTCACCGAGCTGTTTCTGGTGCTGTACGCGCTGGTGACGCTGGCGCATCTGTTCGTCAACGACATCGATTCGGCCATCGCTGTACGTGCGGCACACGGCATGGTTGGCGCTGCACTCAGCACCCTGGGGCTGTATTACATGATCCAGGCTTTCCCGCAGAAGTGGCGGCTCAAGGCGCTGGTACTCGGGCTTGGCACCGCCCAGCTGGCAACGCCGCTGGCGCGGCTGGTGTCGGAAGACTTGCTGCAAATTGCCCAGTGGCGTGGCCTTTATCTGTTCGAGCTGGGCATGGCGCTGCTCTCGCTGGGCTGCGTGCTGATGCTCAAACTGCCGCCTGGCGATCGCTTCAAGGCGTTCGAGAAGCTCGATTTCCTCACCTTCGGCCTGCTGGCCACCGGTTTTGCGCTGCTCTGTGCGGTGCTGTCGCTGGGGCGTATCGAATGGTGGCTGGAAGCGCAGTGGATTGGTATTGCCTCAGCGGCATCGATTGCGCTGATCTGCGCCGGACTGGCCATCGAGCATAACCGCAGCAATCCGTTGCTGATCACTCGCTGGCTGGGCAGTGGAGCGATCCTGCGCCTGGGCTTGGCCGTCATCCTGTTTCGCGTGGTGCTGTCCGAACAGTCGGTCGGCGCTGTCGGGTTTCTTCAGGCGCTGAACATGGGCAGTCAGCAGTTACACACGCTGTACCTGGTGATGCTGCTCGGCAGCGTTTCGGGGCTGGCGGTCAGTGCGCTGACCATCAATCCGGCACATCTGATCAAACCCTTGCTGATCTCCCTGGCGATGATGGCAATCGGTGCCTGGATGGACAGTCACTCCACCAACCTGACCCGCCAATCGAACATGTACCTCAGCCAGTTTCTGCTGGCCTTTGGCGGCACATTTTTTCTTGGGCCTACCCTGGTGCTGGGGATCAGCGGCGTGTTGGCGAACCCGCGTAACATGGTCAGTTTTTCAGTGTTGTTCGGGATCACTCAGAACATCGGCGGGCTGATCGGGTCTGCTGCATTGGGCACCTTTCAAGTGGTGCGCGAGAAGTTTCATTCCAGCCACATCGTTGAACACCTGACCCTCATCGATCCGCTGGTACAGGCGCGACTGCAGAGTTACAGCGCCAGCTACAGCTCGGTGATCGCCGACCCGTCGTTGCGCAACAGTCAGGGCATCCGCACGATGGCCACGGCAGCGACCCGGGAAGCCAATGTGCTGGCTTACAATGATGTGTTCATGCTGATCGCGCTGATTGCCGTGCTGACCATGATCTGGATTTCAGCCCGGGTCCTGTGGCTGAAAATGACCACTCAACCTCTGCCGCTGGCACCCATTGCACCTGCTGCTCCGCCCACCGTATCCAATTCCGGCGTTAAATCTTCATGACCGAATCCAAAACCCCAGATACCGAAGCCCCGCGCAACTCGCCGCCACCGGCTCCGTTGACGTCCCCGGTGACCAGCAAGCCGCGCTCGACCCGCAAGCGTGTCGTGTCTTCGGTGATTTTCGGCGCCGTTGCCCTGGCCGGGGTGCTGGTGGTGCTGTACGCCTGGCAACTTCCGCCGTTTGCCAGCCCGATCGAGAGCACCGAGAATGCGCAGGTCAAGGGCCAGACCACGCTGATCGGGCCGCAGCTGAGCGGGTATGTCTACGAAGTACCGGTGCAGGACTTCCAGTTCGTCAAGGCCGGTGATCTGTTGGTGCGTCTGGATGACCGTATCTATCGTCAGCGCCTGGATCAGGCCATTGCACAACTGGCTGTGCAGAAGGCCTCGCTGGCCAACAATCTGCAACAGCGGCGTAGTGCCGAAGCCACCATCGGCCAGCGCCAGGCCGAACTGCAGAACAGCATCGCCCAGAGCCGCAAGAGCGCTGCCGATCTGCGGCGCAATCAGGCGCTGGTGACCGACGGTTCGGTTTCGAAAAGCGAGCTGGATGTCACGCGTGCTGCCGACGCGCAGGCGAACGCCGCCGTTGCCGAAGCCAAGGCAGTCTTGCAGATCGCCCGTGAGGACCTGCAAACAGTCATCGTCAACCGTGGCTCACTGGAAGCCTCGGTCGCCAATGCGCAAGCGGCTATCGAGCTGGCGCGCATCGACCTGGACAACACGCGTATCGTTGCCCCGCGTGACGGGCAGTTGGGGCAGATCGGCGTGCGTCTTGGTGCCTATGTCAATTCGGGTGCGCAGTTGATGGCACTGGTGCCCGAGCAGCGTTGGATCGTGGCGAACATGAAAGAAACCCAAATGGCCAATGTGCGCCTGGGGCAGCCGGTGAGCTTTACCGTCGATGCGCTCGACGGCCACCAGATGCACGGCCACGTACAACGAATTTCGCCCGCTGCGGGTTCGGAATTCAGCCTGCTGCCTGCCGACAACGCCACCGGCAACTTCGTGAAGATTTCCCAGCGTATCCCGGTACGCATCGTGGTCGATGCCGATCAGCCCATGCTTGAGCACCTGCGGCCTGGGATGTCGGTGGTCGTGAGCATCGACACCAGCGCGGACGGCGATGTGCCGCCTGATCCGGCGGTGCGCTGAACCTTTGGATGATCGCTGATGCTGGACGCGGGCAGGATTCGATCCGATGCAAGTTGACTATCGTGCCGACGCTCCGCGTCGGCACGATAGTCAAAGGGGAGGGGCAAACGCGACAGGCATCAGAACAGCTTGCTGAACACCCAATACAAAGAACCTGACAAGAGGATTGCCGCCGGCAGGGTCAGAACCCAGGCCGTGGCCAGATTGCGCAGGGTACGCATTTGCAGCCCCGAGCCATTGGCGACCATCGAACCGGCCACGCCGGACGACAGCACATGGGTCGTCGACACCGGCAGCCCGTACATGTCCGCCGCCCCGATCGTGAACATCGCCACAACCTCTGCCGACGCGCCCTGAGCGTAAGTCATATGCGTCTTGCCGATGCGCTCGCCCACAGTCACCACAATACGCTTCCAGCCAACCATCGTGCCCAGCCCCAGGGCGATGGCCACGACAATCTTGACCCAGGTCGGAATGAACCGCGTGGCACTGTCGATCTGACCCTTGAACGCTTCAAGCTTGGTCCTGGTATCCGCGTCGAAATCGCCGACCTTGTTTTTCTCCATCAGGCGGATGGTTTCCGAGGTCAGGTACATGTCGTTACGCACGTTGGTCACCGCTTCGGCAGGCACCTTCGAGAGCGAGCCGTAGCTGGCGACCTGATTGCCGATCTTGCCGGTCATGACCGCCAGCGCAGGGATCAGGTCGGGGCCGGCCTGTTTGCTGACCAGATAATCGGACAGGGTCTTGCGCGAATCGGTCGGGGCGGGCAGGGGAACGCTGCGCATCAATGCCTGCTGGGTGACCTCTGCAATCGCACCGAACTGAGTGGCCTGATCGGCGGGCATGGTGCGGTTCAGCGCATAAGCCATCGGCAGGGTGCCAACCAGAATCAACATGATCAGGCCCATGCCTTTCTGCCCGTCGTTGGAGCCATGCGCGAACGAAACGCCCGTGCAGGTCACAATCAGCATGGCGCGAATCCACAACGGTGGCGGCGCATTGCCTTCCGGAGCCTTGTACAGCGCGCGGTTCTTGATGAACATGCGCATGGCCAGCAACAGCAACGCGGCACAGCCGAAACCCACCAGTGGCGAGAGCAGCAGTGAGTAACCGATCTTGGTGGCCTGCGACCAGTCCACACCGCTGGTGCCGTCGCGGCCGTGCATCAGGGCGTTGGCGATGCCGACCCCGATGATCGAACCGATCAGCGTGTGTGACGAGGACGCCGGCAGACCCAGCCACCAGGTGCCGAGGTTCCAGATGATCGCCGCGATCAACAGCGCGAAGATCATCGCGAAGCCTGCTGATGAGCCGGTCTGCAGAATCAGTTCCACCGGCAGCAGGGCAATGATGCCGAATGCCACCGCGCCGCTGGAAAGCATCACGCCGAGAAAATTGAAAAAGCCCGACCAGACCACGGCAAAGCCCGGCGGGAGGGAGTGGGTGTAGATCACGGTGGCGACGGCGTTGGCCGTGTCATGAAAGCCGTTGACGAATTCGAATCCCAGCGCGATCAACAACGCTACACCCAACAGCACGAACGGGGTCCAGGTGGTGACCACCGTGCCCATGTCGTCAACGTCCTGTTTGAGGCTGTAGCCGGTGAACATCAAGCCTGCGATAAGTATCGTGAAGAAAAGTATCATGGTCATTCGGCTGGGCTTGCGACCGAATTGACTCGCTGACAGGCTCGCCTTGCCGAGAGCGTCTGGAGACAGTGCGTTTGTAGCCATGTTCGCAATCCTGGATTGAAAGAATATTGACATGGTCATTGCAAAATGTGACAGAGATGCGACATGCCACCAATCAGTGCGCTTTTGCGCCAGATTTCTGACAACCGGCAGGCCGCTCAGTAGTCTCCGCGTTTGCGGAACGCCCAGCGCCCGGCAATCAGCGTGAAGGTCGCCACCAGCGCCACCAGAATCCAGAAGCCCTCAGGGTCGGACGCCAGCGGTACGCCCCCCACGTTCATGCCGAAAAAGCCGGCGACAATGTTGATCGGCAAGGCCAGAACAGTCACCACGGTCAGGGTAAACAGGGTTCTGCTGCTTTGTTCGTTGAGGTTGGCGGCAATTT
The DNA here is from genome assembly GCF_900119195.1 of Pseudomonas sp. NFACC10-1. Lineage (NCBI taxonomy): Bacteria > Pseudomonadati > Pseudomonadota > Gammaproteobacteria > Pseudomonadales > Pseudomonadaceae > Pseudomonas > Pseudomonas sp. NFACC10-1. The sequence continues at coordinate 137,975 of NZ_FPJB01000001.1, forward strand.
CTTCCTGCAACAGTTTGATGCGCTCGCCCAGCGCCGTGAGGTCGTTGATCACCAGCGAGGACTCTTCGATGGACTGACGCAATGCCTGGACATCCTGTTCGCGCAACCATTGCGGAGGTTTGTGCAACAGGCGCATCAACGAACCGGGCTCCAGCGCCAGCAGGCGTTGCAGACGTACCAGCACCCGGCGCATGGCGCCGAGTTCGGAGCGATTGTTGCTCAGTCGCTGCGAAAGCAACTGGTCTTCGATGCGGTCGACGTTGACGCTGGTCTTGCGCAGAAACTGCGTCAGCACTTCGCCCTGATCGCTCAGCAAATGGGCGAGGAGTTCCAGCGGTGAGTCGAATTGCTCGCCGCGTTTGACTGCCGAGCGCAGCTTGTCCACCGAACGCAGCGGCTGCAGCCGGGCGGTGATCAGCAGACGCTGGCGGGCACATACCCACAAGGTGGAAATATCCGTTGAGAGTCTGTTGAAGTCGAACACCACGTCGTTGACGACCGCCAGCAACGTGGTATCCACGTGCTCGATCCGGGTCGAGCGCGAGCCCTCGTGCAATGCCTCGAAAAACTCTTCCGGAAGATCCAGCTGGGTTTTCATCCAGCGCTCGCAGGCCGCATGCGAGAGGTTCAGGTGCAGCCAGATGAAGTCGTTCTCTTCGGGAGGGTTTTGCAGGTAATCCAGCGCGGCAGCCGAACCGATTTCCTGGCCACTTTCACCGTGGCGAAACCGGAAGCCGTAGAGCAGACCGAAAAGGTCGGAGTCCTGATGATGGTGCGCGATACTGTGGTTCATGGCTGTCCACGTGCGGCCTGGCCCGGGCAGGGAGGCGAAGGCCGCATGATGACAAGGCGTTATTTCATATTTGTGACAGCTTGTTGCCGGGTGTGTCATCTGTCATACCGGCAAGCGGCTGGGTGGGCAGCCGTTCAGTCAATCGACAGCTCGCTGTCGCATTGACAGCGGTCAGACCATCGCCAGCGGCACCTTGCGAGTGGGCGCAGGCCATGCCAGATCGATATCGGCCAGATCACGCTCGGTCAGACGAATCTGCTCGGCCGCGATGTTCAGACGAATGTGTTCCGGGTTGGTCGCCTTGGGAATGGCGATCATGTTGTCCTGACGCAGCACCCAGGCCAAGGAAATCTGTGCCGGTGTTGCATCGTGGCGTTTGGCGATTTCGTGCAGGGCAGGGTGGTAGAGCAGATCGCCAGCCTGACCGATCGGGCAGTACGCCATCAACGGCAGATGACGGTCCGCGCTCCACAGCATCAGGTCGAACTCGATGCCGCGTTGCTCCGGGTTGTAGAGCACCTGATTGGTGGCACAACGCGGGTTGTTGAGCTCGATCATGTCCGGCACATCAAAGTTGGAAACACCCCAGGCACCGATTTTGCCCGCTTCACGCAGACGCTCGAATGCCTCGACCGTCTCGGTCAGCGGGTACTGGCCAGGCCAGTGCAGCAAGTACAGGTCGATGTAGTCGGTGTTCATTCGTCGCAGGCTGGCCTCGCACGCGGTCGGGATACCGGCGCGGCTGGCGTTGTGCGGGTAGACCTTGCTGACCACGAATACCTTGTCCCGCTGTCCGGCAATGGCTTGACCGACGATTTCCTCGGCTGCGCCATCGGCGTACATCTCGGCGGTGTCGATCAGGGTCAGGCCCTGTTCGATACCGAGGCACAGGCCCGCGATCTCTGCCGAGCGCTGATGCCCTTTTTCACCCATGTGCCAGGTGCCCTGACCCAGCACTGGTACGGTTCTGCCTGCCAGCTCCAGTGTGCGCATGTGACCCCCTGCAATTAAATAAGCAGCTAATGAGCGGTTGAATAAGCAGGTCTCAGGCAACAAGAGGCGCACGAGGTTCCGTACGCCCGCCAATCACCATGCAGATTTAAACCCGGAACTGCTTCAGCAAGGTGTTCAATTCTTCGCTCAACCCGCGCAGGTGCAGACTGGCCGAAGTCGACTGTTCGGCGGCCAGTGCCGTGCTCTGGGACAATTGTGCGGCCTGGGTAACGTTCTGGTTGATGTCATCCACCACGTGCGTCTGCTGCAGGGTGGCACTGGCGATGGAGGCGTTCAGGCTGTTGAGGTTGCGCAGCGCCTGACTGATTGAGGTCAGGCTCTGACCGGCCTGATTGGCCTGCTCGATGGTCAATTGCGAGGAACGGCTGCTGTCGCCGATCACCTTGACCGCTGCATCGGAATGCTTTTGCAGGCGTTCGATCATTGACTGGATTTCTGCGGTCGACTTCTGCGTGCGCTGGGCCAGCAGGCGCACTTCATCGGCCACCACGGCAAAGCCGCGGCCCTGCTCGCCGGCGCGCGCCGCTTCGATGGCTGCGTTCAGCGCCAGCAGGTTGGTCTGCTCGGCAATCGAACTGATCACTTCCAGCACGCTGCCGATCTGTGTGCTCTCGCTGGCCAGACTCTGCATCACTTGCACGGCCTGACCAATGGTGCTGGAGAGGTGTTCGATCTGGCGCAGGCTGTTATCGATATTGATTTGGCCCTGCTGTGCCTGCGACTCGGCATCGCGCATTTCGCTGGCGGCATGTTCAGCGTTCTTGGCCACGTCCTGCACGCCGTAGGTCACCTCGTTGACCGCCGTGGCAACCAGATCCATTTGCTGCGATTGTTTTTCGCTGCGGCCTTGCGCCTGTTCGGCGTCGCTGCCCAGATCGGTCGAGGCCTGGCCCAGCGCCACGGCAGAGTGCTGCAACTGACCGACGACATTGCGCAGCTTGGCGACAAAGGCATTGAAGTGCGTACCCAGTTCAGTGATTTCATCCTTGCCGTGGGTTTCCAGCGTGCGGGTCAGATCGCTTTCGCCACTGGCAATATCGGCCATCGCATCAACCGCCGCTCTGAGAGGGCGCACGATGCTGCGTACGATCATCACCAGCAGCAAGACCATGATCAGCACGATGCCGGCGATGAACATCCCGGCGTTCCACAGCTGTGTCTTGAACTCTGCCGCCACGTCGTCGACGTACACGCCGGAACCCAGAATCCAGCCCCATGGCTGAAACAGCTGCACGTAGGAGGTCTTTTTCACCGGCTCGCTGGCGCCGGGCTTGGGCCAACGGTAATTCACCATCCCGGCACCCTGGGCTTTGACCAGCGTGACCATTTCGTTGAACACCGCAAAGCCGTCCGGGTCCTTGATGGTCGACAGATCCTGGCCTTCAAGTTTGGGGTTGGTGGGGTGCATGATCATCACCGGGCGCAGGTCGTTGATCCAGAAGTAGTCGCTCTGGCTGTAACGCAGGCTCTTTATCTCTTTCAAGGCCTGCTGTTGCGCAGCCTCGCGTGTCATGCCGCCTGCAGCTTCAAGCCCCTGATAAAACGAGAGGATGCCGCTGGCAGTCTGCACCACATGCATGGTTTTCTCGGCCTTGGCCTGATACAGGTCGTTATGCAGCTGCCTGAGCAGCGTCGCCGACAGGACGAAGAGCATCAGCACTGAAACGACAAGAATCAGCCACAGACGGCGACTGATGGACAAACTGCGCATACTCATGATTGGCATCCCATGCATTATTTTTTTTCTTCTGATGACTCCGATCCGCGCAACGCGCGATTCAGAGCCTTTCAAGCATCTCGGCGCATCCTGACCAAACATGAGCGGCCGGTCACACTTTTTAACGGCGTACACCGCTATGGCGAAAGGCTTACAGCAACAGACGCGATTGGCTCTATCGACGGACCCTCAATGAATGTAGGATCCAATTCAACAGCTGCAGCGAAGGAACGCCGCAGTGATCAGGGAGGATCGACCATTGCCAGGAGGCTACTGACAGGATGTCGGAATGGTCATGTTGCAAAACCACCCGCTTCGGCGGGTTTTTTGCGTCTGCAGGAAAGCAGGGCGGGTTCAGCGGTCCGGCTCGCACCCCTTGAGCACCAGCCTGAGGATGGTCCGGGTTGCCGCCTCGTAATCGGCGTCCTGCAGTTTTGCCTTGCCGGTGACCGTTGCGATCTGCCAGTCGAAATCGGCATAGGTCTGGGTCGCGGCCCAGATGGTGAACATCAGGTGATGAGGATCGAGCGGGGCGATCTGTCCGCTGTCGATCCAGGCCTGGATGCATTCGATGTTGTGCCGTGCCTGGCCATTGAGCTGTTCAATCTGCTGCGCTGTCAGATGCGGGGCGCCATGCATGATCTCGCTGGCGAACACTTTCGAGGCGAAGGGCAGGTCGCGGGAAATCTGGATTTTCGAACGGATATAGCGGCTGAGGACTTCGGCAGGTATGCCTTCGGGATTGAAGGGTGTCGAGGCACGCAGAATGGGCTCGATGATGCTTTCCAGCACCTCGCGATAGAGGTTTTCCTTGGATTTGAAGTAGTAGTAGACGTTGGGCTTGGGGACACCGGCCTTGGCTGCGATGTCGCTGGTCTTGCTGGCGGCGAAGCCCTTGTCGGCAAATTCCTCGCTGGCAGCGCGCAGGATGAGTTCTTTGTTGCGCTCGCGGATACTGCTCATGACCCGGTTATTCCCTTGCCTGCGTGGCGGTCGCGCATGTTAGCACCGGGTTTGCGCAGCGCTCAATGTTGACGGCCCGGGGCAGGGTTGCACCGGGCCGTCTACTCAGGCGCTCATCAGTTCCTGGACTCTGGCGGCCAACGCGTCAATCGCAAATGGCTTGGTCAGTACGCGCATTCCTGGCCCGAGCTGTTCGTCACCGATGGCGGCGTTTTCCGCGTAGCCGGTGATGAACAGTGTCTTCAGATGCGGGCGGACCTCGCGTCCGGCATCGGCCATTTGTCGTCCGTTCATGCCGCCCGGCAAGCCCACGTCAGTGATAAGCAGGTCGATATGCACATCCGAGCGAAGCAGCTTGAGGCCGGCCAGGCTGTCGGCGGCTTCGATCAGCGTATAGCCCAAGTCACCGAGGGCATCGGTGAGCAGCATGCGCACCGTGGGTTCGTCGTCCACGATCAGGATGGTTTCCCCGGACTGGGTAAACTCGAATGGCGCCTTGTGCACATCGCCTTCGTCCCTGGCCGCAGTACCTTCGTAGCGGGGCAGGTACAGGGATATCGCGGTTCCCTTGCCAACCTCAGACTGAATGCGCACGCGTCCGCCGGACTGATTGGCAAACCCGTAAATCATCGACAGGCCCAGCCCGGTGCCCTGACCAATGGGCTTGGTGGTGAAGAAGGGATCGAATGCCTTGGCGATGACATCAGGCGTCATGCCGGTGCCGGTATCGGTCACGCACAGCGAAAGATAGTGGCCCTCAGGCATATCGTGTGCGCGTGCCACATCGCCGTCTATCCAGCGGTTGCTCGCCTCGATGGAGATGCGTCCGCCGTCGGGCATCGCATCGCGGGCGTTGATGCACAGATTCAACAGCGCGTTTTCCAGCTGGCTGGCATCGACCAGTGTCGGCCATAAACCCATGGCACCTATGGTCTCGACCACGATGCTGGGGCCGACCGTGCGCTGGATCAGGTCGGTCATGCCTTTCATCAGCCTGTTCACGTCGGTCGGCTGCGGGTCCAGGGTCTGGCGTCGAGAGAAGGCCAGCAGCCGGTGCGTCAGGGCCGCTGCACGTTTGGCCGCGCCCTGGGCCGTCACGATGTACTTGTCAACCTCGCCCCAACGGCCTTGCTCGATCCGCGAGCCCATCAGTTCCAGGGCGCCGGAAATGCCTGCCAGCAGGTTGTTGAAGTCGTGGGCGAGGCCACCGGTCAGTTGCCCGACCGCTTCCATTTTCTGTGACTGGCGCAGCTTCTCTTCGGCCTGCATGAGCTCGGTGGTGCGCGCTGCCACGCGTTGCTCAAGCGTGTCGTTGAGTGCCCGCAGCGCGGCAGTGGCACGGTCGCGTTCGGCTGCCACGGCGCGTCGTTCGTCAACGTTGATGAGCACACCGGGGAAGCTCAGTGGCGTGCCATCCTCCGCTCGGTCGACCCGGCCGTTGGCTTCGATCCAGTAGTAGACCCCGTCAGTACGACGAACGCGGTACTGGTGGGCGTAAACACGTCCGTTGGTGATGACCGCATTGATCGCATGGATCAGGCATTGCTTGTCTTCCGGGTGAACAGTGGCAATGACTTGCTCCAGACTCAGGCCTTCACGGCCCAGCCCGGGGTCCAGACCGAAGGCCTTGGCGAAGGCTTCGTCGACGGTAAAGCGATCGGTCGGCAAGTCCCAGTGCCAGGTGCCGATGATTGCACCGGCGGCCAGGGCGAGCTGAACACGGTCGATGTTTTCGCGTGCGACGGCCTCACTGGTGCGCAAGCGCTCCTCGGCATCGCGTCGCGCCGTCACATCGCTGAAGATCACCGCAATCTGCCGGTCAGCCGGCTCACCGACACGCACCGCCTTGACTTCGAACCAGCGCTCGAAAGCCTTGGCATAGTTCTCGAAACTGGCAGGCTCGCCGGTTTTTGCGACGTGCCCATAGGCTTCGAACCAGAACCGCTCCAGGTCCGGCGCGAACTCGGTCACCCACTTGCCGCGCAGATCGACGCCGGCCTGACGTTCAAAAGCGGGGTTGGCTTCGATGAAGCGGTAGTCCACGGGGCTGTCATCGGCATCGAACTTGACCTGAATGATGGCGAATGCAGCTTCGATGGTCTCCAGCATGGCCCTGGAGCGCTCTTCGCTCTGGCGCAGCGCCGTCTCGGCCTTGCGCATCTGTGACATGTCGAGCATTGCACCGATCATGCGCACCGCCTGGCCGTCGGTATTGCGTATTACATGGCCGCGGTCCAGTACGTCGGCATAGGACCCGTCCAGCCGACGAAAGCGGTATTCATCCGTCCAGGCAGTGCCATTGCCGTCGATCACGGCGTGAATGGAGTTGTACACGCGGCTACGGTCGTCGGGATGGATCTGGCTGATCCACCAGTCACCAGAGTTGTCCAGGGTTGCCAGCGGGTGGCCGTAAGCCTCCTCAAGCGCGTCGTTCCAGAGCACCAGATTGGCTGCAAAGTCCCAGTCCCAGATCGCGTCGTTGGTCGCCTTGGCGGCCAGCCGATAACGTTCCTGGGCTTCCTCGGTCGCGCGGCCCGCCAAGTACTCGCGGGTGCGATCGCGCAGGATCTTCACGAAACCGAGGTGCGTATTCCTTTCGTCGTAGAGCGGCATCATCTCGCCCGATGCCCAGAACAGCTCACCGTCCTTGCGCAGGTGCCAGCGCTCGTCCGACGCCCGGCCTACGCTCAGCGCCAGCTGCATTTCATGCTCTATCCGGTCGTTGGCCAGGTCTTCGGGCGTAAAGAAACGCTCGGCGCTCTGACCGACCATCTCATCCTGGGTCCAGCCCAGAACCTGTTCTGCGCCCGGGTTCCAGTCGGTAATGATGCCGTTGCCATCGGTCAGGATCATGGCGAAATCCATCGCGCTTTCAAAGACTGCGCGCTGGCGTGCCTCCTGGCCAACGGCTACGTGTCGAGGGGTATTCGTTGCGGCGTCGATGCCGGCTTCTTCAAGCATTCTGCGCAGGTCCACGATCTGCGCTTCAAGCTCTTCTCTTGTCAGGTCTTTCAGAGCGCCTCCCGCTCACACGTTATGTTCGGCATGGGCGGGCACTTGCCGGTGGCCTGCTTTGCACGTTGAATCCGGTCGTTATTGATATCTGCATTTGCCTGTGTGCGTCCCGGGCGCGAGTATCAGCGAATAGACCACTTTCTCTCGGCAGGCTGCACCTGATGTGCCTCTTTCTATGGCGACCGCCATACAGTCATTGTCGCGCTTGAATTCACGTCCTGTCGTGACCGCAGCGCAGTGGCCGTGTCAGTGGACATCTGCCGACGAATCGGGTTTCGACGGATCAGGAATTTAAAGCAGCCATCGTGTCCTGAGCCGACTCAGGCGAGATGGTCAAGGCGCGGCGATTTGTCCGGGTATTCATCGGCCTGTGGAGGGCTTTCTTTATAGGGCGTCAGGTCAGGGGAACAACTTTGTTTGCAGGCTGCGCACATTGCTCATGACCTGATGCGAATTGTGCTTGCGGGTCAGCCTTTTTTCAGGGGTTCTGCGGAGCGCATGCTAGGATTTACCCTTTCGTTATGCGAAACGTGCCCTTCGTATGTCCATCGATGCAAACAGTTCCGGTACACCCTCTGCAGCCAAGCAGCCCGCAGCCAAGCGTCGCCTGCCCAAGGGCGAGGTCCGCAAGGCCGAAATCATCAAGGCGGCCATGACCCTCTTCGCTCGGGATGGGTATGCCGGCGCCTCGTTGACCAACATTGCCAAGGTGGCAGGTCTCTCTCAGGTCGGCCTGCTGCACCACTTCCCGACCAAACTGGTGCTGCTGCAAGCCGTTCTTGAACATCGCGACCAGTACATTGCCGCGAGGCTGCAGGATGCCGATCAGGTCGCTTCTCTGGATGGGTTCCTGTCGTTTCTGAAGCAGGTCCTGAGTTTCAGTATCGAAGACGCCGCGGTCAGCCAGGCGCTGATGATCATCAACACTGAAAGTCTCTCGGTGACGCATCCTGCACACCGCTGGTTCAGCGAGCGTTTCGCGATCGTGCACGGCCATCTTCAGGCGCACCTGAAGTTGCTGGTCGAGGCAGGCGAAATTCGAGCGGATGTTGACGCAAGGCAGATCAGCCTGGAGATAGCCGCCATGATGGATGGCATGCAGATTCAATGGCTTCGATCGCCAGGGGATGTGCAGATAGAGGCGGGGTTTGCCAGGTTTCTCGAACGACTGGCGCGGGATCTGGCTGCACGCTGAGCTGCGAGCATTTGCCAGGCAGGCATCGGTGGTCCTGTCGACCACCGATGCCTTTGGCATGTGAATGTTGCCTGGGATGAATGTGGCTTAGTAAGCCTGTTCTGCCTTGACCTGTACGGCCTTGCGCAGGGGGATCGGCAGCGGGTTGGAGTCGCGAGTGGTCAATTGCTCCGGGTACAGCGCTACAACCGTGCGGTCGAGCGTCAGGTTTTCCGAGTCCTTGCCCACCAGCACCTTGAACTTGCCAGGGTCAACGTTCCAGCTCACCGAGTTGGCTGAGTAGTAAGCGAACGAGCGCGAGTCCAGGGCAATGGTCACGGTCTTGCTTTCGCCAGGCTTCAGGTAAACCTTGGAAAAGCCCTTCAGCTCTTTTTCTGGACGATCAACCAACGGCTTGGAAGGCTGCACGTACAGCTGAGCCACTTCAAAACCAGCCTTGTCACCCGTGTTGGTAACCTTGAACGACGCTTGAATGGTCGCGCCCGGTGCCAGCACGTTGCTCGACAGCTTCAGATCGCTGTACGCGTAAGTGGTATACGAAAGCCCGAAGCCGAATGGGTAGAGCGGTTTGGTGTGCTTCTTGTCGTAACCGCGATAGCCCAGGTACAGGCCTTCGCTGTAGCTCATCTCGACAGGCGGGTTAGGGCTGCTGAAATAGTACGGCACCGGGTTCGAGTACGACGCATAGCTCGGATTGTCCTGCGCCTTCTTGTCCAGCGTGATCGGCAGCTTGCCTGATGGATTGACCTTGCCGAACAGGATTTCAGCCAGTGCCTGGCCGCCCTGTTGCCCTGGATACCAGGCATGCAGAGACGCCGCTACCTTGTCAGCCCACGGTTGCATGTCCATGCCACCGCCACCGTGCAGCACCACGATGGTTTTCGGGTTGGCTTTCTGAATGAAACCGATCAGCTCGGACTGAAATTGCGGCAGTTCGAACGGACGATCAAGCGACTCACCCTCGTATTCGAAGTTATTGCCGGCGGCTACCACGACAGCGTCGTAATCCCCCAGGTTCTTCGGTGGACGCAACGCTGCCCAGCTCATCTGCACGCCGTTCATGCCGCCCAGTACCGGGGTGAAGTTGCCCTTGAGCCGGCGGTATTCGAGGCGCACGTTGTATTCGCTGCCAGCCTTGAGGTTCACGGTTTTAACCGTCCGCGGAACCACTGGAATCAGGTCGAACGAGACTTGAGAGCCCTCGTCCTCGAGCACCAGTTCATCATTGATCCAGAGTTTATAGGCACCGTCCGCGCGGACCTTGAACACCTGGGGACCGGTGATCGTCGGTTTGATCTTGCCAGTGAAACGGGCCGAGAACGAGCCGGCTGAAGGGCTGTAGCCATTGACCGCGCTGCTGCCGTAATCAGTGACGTTGGTATTGGTAATCCAGTCCAGGTTGACGCCCGGTTCGATGCGGGTTGCCACCGGGTCGCCGGACAGCGAGGTGTTGGCGTAATACTCGGCTTTTACGCCGGTATTGCTGATCGCCTGTTGGTCACTGCCTGGCTGATACCAGACCGACGATTTGGGGTTGAGGCTCATCTGTGGCAGGTAGTCCACATTGGACGGGTCAGACGCCAGTTGCTTGAGTCCGCTCACTTCGGTGACATAGCTGGCCGGCGCCGAATAGGCAGTACCGAACGGCGCGGTCGGCGGCTGCATGGCCATGTCGCCAATCACGGCAATCCTTGCGTTTCTCGGCAATGGCAGGAGAGGTTTCTGACCGTCCACGGGCTCGTTGCGCAGCAGGACGATCGATTCTCGGGCCACGTTCAAGGCCGCCAGTTGCCCGTATTCACGATGCTCCAGTGGCTGCGCCTTGTTGATCCCCTTGTCAAAGCCGTAGCTGACCAGCGCTCTCAGGTTCCTGCGCACCTTGTCGTCGATCACGCTCTGGTGCAACTGACCATTCCAGACATAAGGCAGCAGTTTGGCTTCAGTAAACTGAAGGCCGCTGGGCATGTCGATATCGGTACCTGCCCAGGCACCCTTGAAGGCGTCCTGAACCGAGTTGAAATCGCTCATGACGTTACCTTGAAAGCCCCACTGGCCTTTCAGGATATCGGTGATGAGGTGATGGTTTTCACACGCGTATTCGCCGTTGATCTTGTTGTAGCCACACATGACCGAGGCAATATTGGCGTTCTTGACCAGCGACTCGAAGCCCGGCAGGTACAGCTCCTGCATCGCTCGTTCGTCAATCTTCACATCCAGATAATGACGGTTCGCTTCCTGCTCGTTCATCAGGTAATGCTTGGCGGCCGCCTGGATGCCTTGAACCTGGATACCGTTGGTGACTGCCGGTGCCAGTACTGCGCCGAGAAACGGATCTTCCCCGCTCATGTACTCAGCCGCCCGGCCGTTGAACGGCGTGCGGTACAGGTTGATGGCTGGTGACAGCATCTGCTGCCCACCCGCGATGCGGGTTTCGTAGCCGATGGCCAGACCGAATTCCTTGGCGCGATTGATGCTCCAGGTGGCCGCAAGTGCTGACGGGGAAGGGTACTGCGCGCCGAACGTCTTGCCGCCGACCAGTACACCCATGGCCGAGTCATAGGCGACCGTGCCCTGCAGGTTGAACTTGTCCAGCTTGGGAATCATGCGGCCGTCGTCAACGCGCGAAAAATTGATTTTTTCCGATTGCGTCATGTTGTCCAGCATCGCGCCTACGCGCGCTTCCACTTCATTGCCGGTCATCGGCGTGACAGCGAATACGCTGCCTGCCTGGGCGATACCGAGCGCCAACAGGCTCAGGCCCAGGCCTTGTTTGATCATGGACACGGAGTTATTCCTTACGTCATTCATAGGTTGATCGGTTGCAGTCAGTGGGTCACTCAGTGGTCTTCATTGCCGGCAGGGGCGTCAGCAGTGTCGATCGGCGCATCCACCACCGTTTGCGCGCCATTGGGCGTTTTCTGTACGGCAGCGTCGGCACCGGTGATCTGCTCACGCTGAGCATCGACTTCTGCGCGGCGCTCGCTCGACGTGGATGGCAGCGGGTTCTGCCTGTCAGCGGCAGACACCGGCAGGGCGGCAAGGGACATCAGTAAAGTGGCAACAACAGGCAGCAGGGGGCTGGCCATCGGGAGAATCTCCAAACAGAAATATGAAACAGGCAGACAGGCAAGTCGGCAGCTCAGGGCCGCTGACAGTTCATTCAAGGCGTGCGTGACAAACAGAAAATTGCTGAAAGGTAAAATACACGAATTAAATTTTATATAGTCGATAAGTGCTAAATTCTAGTAACGTATATTTGGTATTTGCTTTATTTTAATTTCAGATTAATAGATTTTAAGACAATATAATCTGGTATTTTTTGATTTTTTAGGGATTAATCATCTTTTTAAAAAGCAGAGTGATCGCTCTGTTTTTTGATTTTCTCTGGCTTTTAATGCGGTGGCGTGCTGATAAGTGCAAGTAGTGCTGACGCCTGAATATTGGCAGTGAGTGCCAGTATCATCACGTCGCTGTCAGGTCCGTTGAATAAAGTCCGAACGCTGTCGAAGAGTGTCTATATCTGCCTGGACTGGAGTGAACGCACCCCGCACATTGGTGGCGCTCTGGGGGCGGCGCTGCTGGAACTGATGCTCAAGCGTGGCTGGGTAAGCCGCCATCTGGATTCCAGAGCGTTGAAGCTGACGCCCAAAGGGGCGGGCGGGATGGCGAAGGCGTTTGGGGTGTAAGGCGTAACCACGCCGCTACCGAGCATGCCCGGTAGCAGCGTGGCTCAGGTTCAGAAGCTGTACTTGGCCGTCAACGCATAGCTGCGCGGGTTGCCGTACACGTCGGTGGAGCCCCATACCGAGCTTGCGCCAATTGCCGTGTAGTAGGTGCGGTCGAAGATGTTGTTGGCGTTCAGTTGCAGGTCGAGGTTCTTGCTCACCTGATACCCCGCCATCAGGTCGGCGACGGCGTAGCTGCCCTGTTCCAGGCGATAGCTGCCATCAGTGAGTGCGATGTCGTTATACATGCGGCTCTGCCAGTAGACGTTGCCGCCGACACGCATTTTCTCCAGTGCGCCCTGCAGGCGATACACCGTCGACACCTTGAACAGATGCTCGGGCGTGTCGGTGTCGAAACGCTGGTTCTTTTTCGTCGGATCGGCGTCCTTGAGGTAGTGGGTGCGGGCGTAGGTGTAGCCTGCGCCGACTTGCCAGTTCTCGGTCAGCGCGCCTTGCACTTCCATCTCGACGCCCTGACTGCGTACCAGACCGGCAGCGTCGTAACAGGTCAGGACCGCGCAGCCCGCCTGGGTCGGTGACTGGGTCTTGAGGTTTTTCTGGTCGATCTGGAACACCGCCAGGGAGGTATTGAGGGCGCCGTTGAAGTATTCACCCTTGATACCGACTTCATAGTTTTCGCCGACCACCGGCTTGAGCACCTTGCCGGACAGGTCCTGTGCGCTCTGCGGCTGAAAGACATCGGTGTAGCTGGTGTACAGCGAGTGGTGTTCATCCAGCTTATAGATCAGCCCTGCGTAGCGCGTCAGATTACGGGTGACTTTGTAGTCTTCATCGCCGGCGCGGTCATCGTAGTCGTACCAGTCCAGACGGCCGCCGAGGATCAGGGTCAGCGGATCGGCCAGGCTCAGGCGTGTGGTGAGATAGACTGCGTCCTGAGTGGCGATGCTGTGCGTCTTGCCATCGCGGACGAAGTCCGGCTTTGGCGCGCCGATGGGCAGACCGGTGTCGTAAGGGCTGTACTCCTTGCTGGTCTGGTCGTATACGCGCCGGCTGGTGCCGACCACCACTTCATGAGTGCGGCCGAAGGCTTCGACCGGTCCACTGGCGTAGACATCGAAGGCGGTCTGCTTCTCTTCCGGCCTCGACTGGTAGGCCGTGGTTTCCAGCGGGCCGTTGTAGCGAGACAGATAGGTGCCCGAAAACAGGCCCTCCAGCGACGAGCTCGAGCCTGCTACGCGCAGTTTCCAGTCATTGTCGAAACGGTGCTCCAGCTCACCGAACACGGTGTCTATCTGGATTTTCTTGTTTTCCCAATCCGAGCCGGAATAGGTGGAGCGCGGCAGGTTCAGGTGGTGACCATCGACGCCGAGGGGCAGGCCGCCCCAGAAGTAGTTGGTCTGATCTTCCTGACGAGACAGGCCCAGGGTGGCGGTCGTCGCGTCGCTCAGATCGGCTTCGACCACCCCGTAGAACACGCCGTGATCGCTCTTTTCCTTGTCGCGGAAGCTATTGGCATCCTGGTAGGAACCGACTATCCGGCCGCGAACCGTGCGGCTGTCGTTCAGTGGGCCGGACGCGTCAAACACGCCACGGTAATCGTCCCAGCTCCCGACCGTGCCGGTGAGGGTGACCTGTGGCACGGCGGTAGGGCGCTTGCGCACCATATTGATCGCTGCCGAAGGATTGCCAGACCCTGTCGCTAGGCCAGTCGCACCCCTGATCACCTCGACATGATCGAACATGGCCAGATTGGGTTGAACGCCTGCCGTGTAGCCCGAGTACGAGGCGGGCAGGCCGTCGTACATGATGTTGTCGATGTCGAAGCCGCGCGACGTGTAGGTTTGCCGACCGGGGCCGCTGGACTGATCAAGGAACAGACCGGGCGTGTACCTGACCACATCATTGATGCTGGTCATGGCCTGATCGTCCATGCGCTGACGGGTGACGACCGTCACGGCCTGCGGCGTTTCACGAATGGTCAGCGGCAACTTGGTCGCGGTCTGCATCGGGCCGGTGGTGTAGGACTGACTGCCTTCGGTGGTGGAGCCAAGTTGATCACTGCTGATCTGCGTGGCGCCCAGTTCCATAGTCGTGGCGGGCTGTTCCTCAGCGGCAAAGGCTGCCTGCGTGGTGGCAGCCCAGATGCCCATGGCCAGCAGACCCGGTGTGAAACGATTACTGCGTTGTGATTGTTGCCCCGACATGAACCCGACACTCCCTCGATGCCCTCCATGGCAGGATGATAATAGTGTTGATAATGGTTCGCATTAGTGTGACAGGTTGTTTCCCACAGAAAAAGACACTGCGAACAAATAGTTAACAAAATTTTCACATTCCACATTGAGGTCGGGCGTGTGTCGTCTTAAGGGGCTGATGGGTATTCCATCGAGAAGCGCTATGAAAATCTTGTACATGAAATTACATTGGTACAAGTTTTTATGACTGCGGAGCCTCTTCCATTGACCCAAGCCCCTCGTCTCCACCTGATCCTCGGCGATCAGCTTTCCTTCGATCTCGCATCCTTGGCGGGGCTGATCCCCGAGCGCGACACGGTCCTGATGGTCGAGGTCATGGAAGAGGCGAGTCATGTGCCGCATCATCCGCAGAAGATTGTGCTGATCTTCAGCGCCATGCGTCATTTTGCCGAGGCGCTGCGTGAGCGTGGTGTTCGGGTGCAGTACGTCATGCTCGATGATCCGCAGAACACAGGCTCGGTGCCGGGGGAGTTACAGCGCTGGCAGGCCCTGTTGCGAGCAGAAGAGCTGCACATCACCGAGTGCGGCGACTGGCGTCTGGAGCAGTCGATCAAGGACTGCGGGTTGCCCATCCAGTGGCACGCCGATACGCGCTTTCTCTGTTCCCGTGACGAGTTCTCGTCGTGGGCGCACGGCAAGAAGCAGTTGCGCATGGAGTTCTTCTATAGGGAGATGCGCCGCAAAAGCAGGCTGCTGTTGAACGGCGACGGTACGCCGGTCGGTGGTGCCTGGAACTTTGATGCCGAGAACCGCAAGGCGCTGCCCAAGGGCGTGGCAGCGCCATATCCGCTGCGCTTTTCCGCCGACACCATCACCTGCCAGGTACTGGAGCTGGTAGGTGAGCGCTTTGCCAGCCATTACGGCTCGCTGGATGATTTCGACTATCCGGTTACGCACGTCGATGCTCAAGCGCTATGGGAGTACTTTCTGGATTACGGCCTGGCCGGTTTCGGCGATTATCAGGACGCCATGGCCACTGGTGAGCCTTTTCTGTTTCATGCCCGGATCAGCGCGGCGCTGAACATCGGGCTGCTGGATTTACGCCAGGTGTGCAGTGACGTTGAATCCGCGTACTGGTCGGGCAGGGTGGGGCTGAATGCCGCCGAAGGTTTCATTCGCCAACTGATCGGCTGGCGTGAGTATGTGCGTGGCGTCTATTGGTTGAAAATGCCCGATTACGCGGGCGGTAATCTGTTCGGTAACAGCCGGCCGCTGCCCGAGTTTTACTGGACCGGCGAAACGAAGATGAACTGCATGAGTCAGGCCATTGGCCAGAGCCTGAAGCATGCCTACGCCCACCATATTCAGCGTCTGATGGTGACCGGCAACTTTGCCCTGCTTGCCGGCATCGTGCCGGAGCAGATCTGCGAGTGGTACCTGGCGATCTACATGGACGCCTTCGACTGGGTCGAGCTGCCCAATACGCTGGGCATGGTCATGCATGCGGATGGCGGCTATCTGGGCTCCAAACCTTATTGCGCCAGCGGTCAGTACATAAAACGCATGTCTGACTATTGCCGCGGCTGTGCGTACAAGGTCACTGAAAGCACCACTGAGGATGCCTGCCCGTTCAATGCGCTTTACTGGCATTTTCTGATGCGTCATGGCGACCTGTTACGTCGCAATCAGCGCATGGCGATTATCTATAAAAACCTTGATCGCATGGCTGAGCCCAAGCAACAGGCGCTCTGGGAGCGCGGCGAGCACTTGCTGGCCAGACTGGATGCCGGAGAGGCGCTTTGAAAAAGAGTGAGTTGCCGGTCAAAACCTGTGCGGTCTGCGGGCTGCCGTTTACCTGGCGCAAGAAGTGGGCGCGTTGCTGGGATGAGGTGCTTTATTGCTCTGAGCGCTGCCGGCGAAACAAGCGCACTGCAAGCCAATAGCGTTTTCAAAATATTTCGAAATGAAAAGCGCTGAACTATCGCTTGGTCAGCACGATCATTCCTTATGCGCATTCAGCGCGACCCCGACCTGCCAGCGCATCCGCGCTGAGTTTTGATCCAGGGTCGCCGAACGAAAAGGAGCCGTCATGACCGTAACCACCCATCCCGTCTACCGCTACACGCCAGGCCCGCTACATGCGACCTTGCTTGCCGGAACCGTGCCTTTGTTTCTCGGCGGCTTGCTGAGTGATATTGCCTATTACCAGACCTTTCAGGTTCAGTGGAGCAACTTTGCCGCCTGGCTGATCGCCGGAGGCCTATTGTTCTGCGGGCTGGCGTTGCTGTTTGCGCTGGTCAATCTGGTTCGCGCCGATCACAAGGCCGGTCGTCCCGTGGTGTACTTCCTGTTGTTGCTGGTTACTTGGGTGCTGGGTCTGGTCAATGCCTTCGAGCATGCGAAAGACGCCTGGGCGGTTATGCCTTCTGGCTTGATCCTGTCGGTCATTGTTACTGTTCTGGCCTGCGTTGCGACGTGGACCGGGCTCACCAGCCTGCGTTCCGGAGGTGCAGAATGAGAAATATCCACGCATTGACTGCATTGAGCATGGCGCTGCTGCTGAGCGCCTGCGGTGGTGAAGCCGACAGCACTCAGGCGCGCGGACCGGACCCGAAGTTGCCGGACCCGCAACGTGGCCTGTTGCCGAGCATGAAGATTGCCGAGCCGACGGCTTGGGGCGATCAGAAGCCTGCCGTGCCTGAGGGTTTCAGTATCACGGCGATTGCCAGTGATCTGAATATTCCACGTCAGTCCATCGTTTTGCCCAATGGCGACATTATCGTTGCCGAAGGGCGCGGCGGCAGCGCCGCCAAGCTCAAACCCAAAGACGTGATTGCCAGCGTCATCAAGGCCCAGGGCAACACCAAGGTCAAGAGCGGTAATCGTCTGACACTGTTGCGGGACGCGGACGGCGACGGCAAGTATGAGCTGAAAACGGTCTTTGCCGAGAACCTGAATGCGCCCTATGGCCTGGCCTTCGCGAACGGCAAGTTGTACGTGGCCAACCAGGATGCGCTGGTCAGCTTCGATTATCAGGAAGGTCAGACCAAGGCCAGCGGTGAGCCGACCAAGGTCACCGATTTGCCTGCGGCGATCAACCACCACTGGACCAAGTCGCTGACGGCAAGCGCTGATGGCCGCTACCTGTATGTCGGTATCGGCTCGAACAGCAACGTGACCGAGCGCGGCATGGAGGTCGAGATCGATCGGGCGATGGTCTGGCAGATCGACGCCGCCACTGGTGCGCACAAGCCTTATGCGACCGGTCTGCGCAACCCGACGGCACTGGCGATTCAACCGGGCACCGGGCAGCTGTGGACGGTGGTCAACGAGCGTGACGAGCTGGGGCCTGATCTGGTTCCGGATTACCTGACCTCGGTGAAGGAGGGCGCGTTCTACGGCTGGCCTTACAGCTATTGGGGCCAGAATGTCGACACGCGTGCCCAGCCGCAGAATCCGGCCAAAGTCGCTGCGGCGATCAAGCCTGATTACAGCCTTGGTTCGCACGTCGCCGCACTGGGCGTGTCGTTCTCGATCCCGGCCATGGGCGACAAGTTTGCCGACGGCGTGTTCGTTGGCGAGCACGGCAGCTGGAACCGTGATAACCCGGTGGGTTACAAGGTGATCTTTGTGCCGTTCAGCAATGGACGTCCTGCCGGCGAGCCTGTGGATTTCGCAACCGGTTTCCGCGGAGCTGACGGCAAGACTCGTGGCCGGCCAGTGGGCGTGACAGTTGATCCGAAAGGCGCACTCATCATCGCCGACGACCTGGCAAACACTGTCTGGAGAGTGACCCGCAACAAGTAGGTCACATGGCCTGGGGTCGTTGTTGAGTGATCGTTCCCAAGCTTTGCTTGGGAACGCCGTTCGTGAAGCTCTGCGTCAACCATGCAACCTCGACGCAGAGCATCGGCCTGATGGCCAGTCCTGGCTGGGCTTACCTCGCGTCATCCACACAAAATTCTTTCGCAAGGTGGCTTCGATACGGGCTTACACGTTAGGGTTGGCCGCATCCACGCGCTGGCCTGAGTGGCTGGTCGCTGACATTCCCGAATTCTGGAACCGCTGTGAGTCGCTTTGAAACCGCTGGAAATGTAGATACAAAACCCGCTTCATGGTGGGCCGTTGGTAGCGTATCGCTTGGGTCGTTCGCCACCGTCACCACTGAATTTCTGCCGGTCGGGCTGCTGCCCGATATCGCTCACGACCTGGGAACCAGCATCAGCCAGACAGGCTTGATGATGGCCGTTCCCGGCGTCCTCGCGGCCATTTCGGCACCGTCCTGTATTGCCCTGTTCAGTCATGTCGACCGCAAGCGCCTGTTGCTCGGACTGTTGTCGATATTGCTGGCATCCAACCTGATCGTCGCGCTGTCCACGCACTTCTGGCTGACCCTTGCGGGCAGGGTCCTGCTCGGCTTCGCGCTGGGCGGATTCTGGACGATTGCCGGTTCGCTCGGGCCTCGTTTGAGGCCCGGCAAGGAGGGCGTCAAGGCTACCGCCTATGTGCTGGCCGGCGTCTCGATCGGCACCGTCGCCGGGATTCCGGCCGGTACGTTGATCGGTGAAGCCTTCGGCTGGCGGGCGGCATTTGAAGCAGCGGCAGTGGTCACGGTGGCAGTGGGGTTGTTGATCGCATTCTTCCTGCCTGCGTTGCCGGGCGAGCGTTCTGCCGGCATCAGCCAGATGCTGTCATTGGCTGGCGAGCAGCGCATTCGTCGAATGTTCGCTGCCGCACTGTTGATCTATGTGGGGCACTTCGCGGCGTACACTTACCTCGCGCCCTTCGTGCAGGAATTCGCGCATATTCAGGGCCAGGCCCTGGGGGCATTGCTTTTCGCGTTCGGCCTGGCGGCGGTTGCAGGCAATCTGGCCGGTGGAGCCCTGGCGGCCAGAAGTGCGCCGTCCTCGGTGCTGATCATGACTCTGCTGATGCTGGGTTCGCTGACTGCGCTGCTGATGTTCGTCGGCAACCCGTGGCTGCTCTGGCCGGTGATTCTGGTCTGGGGGTTCGCTTTCGGGATGATCCCCATCACCACGCAGATCTGGTGTTTCGAAGCCTCCAATGATCGCGTGGAAGGTGTTCAGGCGCTGCTGGTCTGTGTGGTGAATCTGTCGATTGGCGGCGGGGCGTTCATTGGCGGCGTGGTGTCCGGTCGGGCCGGCTTCACCGCTGCCATCGTGATCGGCGCGGTGTGTGCCGCGCTGTCCATGCTCACCGTGATGCTGGCGATGCGCAGCTCAAGACCGGTCAGTTGCACAGACTGATCTGCCGATAGCGGAATACCGCGGCGATGCCGAAAGCATCGTCGCGATACCTCATTGCACCCTCAGCCTGCCTTGAAAAACGCGACCTTGCGGGTCAGGCGATCCGCAAGCTGTGCCAGCTCCTCGCTGGCGGTAGCCACCTGCTGCGATCCATTGGCGGATTTGAGTGTCGAGTCGTGGATGCTGGTGATGTTCATCGCAACGTCTTCTGCCACTGAACTCTGTTGAACCGAAGCGCTGGCGATCTGCGCGTTCATGTGATTGATCGCACTCACTTCCTGATTGATTCTCGACAGGGCGCTTTGGGCATTGCGTGTCTGCTCCACGGCGCGATTGACCAGTTCACAGCTGTCGCGCATGTTTTGTGCCGCGGTTTCAGTACCACCCTGCAGCGTGCTGATCATGTTTTGAATCTCCTGGGTCGACAGCTGGGTGCGATTGGCCAGCGAACGAACCTCATCGGCCACGACTGCAAAACCTCTGCCATGCTCGCCCGCGCGGGCGGCCTCAATGGCTGCGTTGAGCGCCAGCAGGTTGGTTTGCGAGGCAATCGAGTTGATCACCTCGATCACCGTTTCGATCTGCTCGCCGTGCCGTGACACCTGCTCCACGGTGCTGGTGGTTTCAGTCAGCGTGGCCGCCAGTTGTTCGATGGCGGCGGTCGTACCTTCGACGAGGCTGTTGCCGTTCGCCACCTCACTGTCAGCCAGGCGCGCAGCATCTGCGGCCTGTGCTGCGTAGCCCGAGACTTCACTGACCGTCGCGGCCATTTCACTGATCGCAGTGGCCACCTGTTCGGCTTCACGGGTCTGCACCATGATCTGGGTGTTGTTGGCGGAGGAGGCTGCCGACAGCACGGTAGAGGACTGGCTGACCTCCTGAGCGGCCATTCGCACTTCGGTAATGGTTTCCGAAAGACGGCTCAGCGCCGTTTTCAGCACACCCATGACGCTGTCGGGATACGCTGTGGTGATGGTTTGCTGCAGATCGCCCGCAGCCAGTCGGCGAATGGCCTCGGCAACGTCGACAGGCTCCGCGCCCAGCGTCTTTTTCACGAAGCGAATGATGAACGCCGACAGCGCAATGCTCAGCAGTACAGCGAACGCAGTGGCCAGCAGCATCAGGCCACGGAACTGGCTGGCGGTCGCCTGCACATTATCCAGCTGAACCCTGATCGAGGCTTCCTCATGGTCGATGAGCGCATTGATACGCTTCAGCCATTCGCTGTAGTCGCCGGAGGTCTGGCTCAGCAAAAGGGCCTGGGCACCGGCGATGTCTCCGGCACGGCGCAAGGCAATCACGCTCTTGGTAGAGCCGAGCGTTTGCTGTTCGATTTCCTTGATGCCACGCAGCAATTGGCGTTCCTCGGCACTTATATTCTGCTTGGCGAACAACTGCTCCATCGGTACAGCCGAGTCGACATAGTCCTTTTCAAGACGGGTCATCTCTGCCAGATGCAGCGCCAGGTCCTGATCGTTGTTGACCAGCACGGCATCGCGCAAAGCGATTGCACGATTGTGCACGCTGCCCCGGAAGTTGATCGCATAGCGCTGTACCTTGGCGGCATTTTCGCCTACGTCTTCCAGGGTGCTGTCGATGAACCCGACCCGCTGAATGCCAACGGCTGTGATCAAGATGAGCAGCGAGACGACAGCGGCAAATCCCAAGCCGATGCGCGTAGCCAGAGAAACCTGATTTTTCATGAAATGAACCCGAAAGAGGCAAGAGAAAAAGTCGAATTAAATAATGGCAAAGAGCCTTTATTCAGAATGTCCTGACGATACCGCCCAGTCGACTGACTGACTAATAGATATTTGCGTACAGTGACATAGACAGGTGTTATTTCAGAACGGTGTGACAGTTAAGAAAGCTGCGGTGCGTTCTTTACGGGTATTCGTGGTCGCAGTCTCCAACAGGTAACCGGCGAGGCTCACGCCATTCGCCGGTCCCGGGGGGCTGCAGCGCCGGTCAGACGAAACCGGTGACTGCATGGGGCACGTACGGTGCCTCAAGGCGTTTGATGTCCTCATCACTGAGCACCAGTTGCAGTGCTGCGATGGCATCGTCCAGCTGCGTCGCCTTGGAAGCACCGACGATGGGCGCTGATACACCGCGTTTGGCCAACACCCAAGCCAGTGCGATTTGCGCCATCGGTACCCCGCGCTCTGCGGCAAGCTCTTCCACTGCATCGATCACTCGACCGTCTTCCTTTTCCGTCGCCTCGTAAAACGACTGGCCGGAAACGTCGGTTCTGGTCCGCTCGGTCTGCTGACCATGGGGCCTGGTCAGCCTGCCGCGTGCCATCGGGCTCCACGGCATCAGGCCGACACCCTGATCGATACACAGCGGGATCATCTCGCGCTCTTCTTCGCGATACACCAGGTTCAGGTAGTTCTGCATCGAGACGAACCTGCTCCAGCCATGCGCGGTTGCGACCTGCTGGGCTTTTGCGAACTGCCATGCGTACATGGAGGACGCGCCGATGTACCTGGCCTTGCCGGCCTTGACCACATCGTGCAGGGCTTCCATGGTTTCTTCGATGGGCGTGTCATAGTCCCAGCGATGGATCTGGTACAGGTCAACGTAGTCAGTGCCGAGTCGCGTCAGGCTCGCGTCGATACTGGACATGATGGCCTTGCGCGAGAGGCCCTTTTCGTTAGGGCGGGTCGAGCCTTCCCACATGTTCGCCGGAAAGAACACCTTCGTTGCGATCACGGTCTCGTCGCGACGCGTGAACTCTTTGAGCAATTTACCAACGATGGTTTCCGAGGTGCCTGCCGAGTAGCTGTTGGCCGTGTCAAAAAAATTGATGCCTTGCTCGACGGCGTGTTTGATGATCGGTCTGCTTGCTTCTTCGCCCAGTGTCCAAGGGTGCGTTCCGGCATCGGGCTCGCCGAATGTCATGCATCCAAGGCACAGTCTGGAAATATCCAGTCCTGTGTTGCCAAGCTTTACGTAGTCCATGAATCCTCCATCTACCGTTGATTGATCAGTCGCCGAGCAGTTTTGCGTTTACAGATGGGGCAATGCCTGCCCGAAACAACGCTCTTTGGCGCGATTGGTTCTATAGTTCTAATTCTGTAGAACTATAAGCGACTGTGCACGATTCGGGAGAGCAATATGGCCAGGCTGGAACAGATAGGGTTTCTCGGTTTCGATGTATTCGGCACCGTTGTCGACTGGCGAAACGGCGTAGCGCGGGCCGCGGCGCCCTTTATGCAGCGGCATGGCGTGGACATCGATCCCCTTGATTTTGCCGATCAGTGGCGGAGCCTGTATCAACCTTCCATGCAGCGCGTGCGTGCGGGTGAGCGCCCCTACGTGACACTCGATGTGCTCAACCGTGAGAGTCTCGAAACCGTGCTGGCGCGCCACGAGGTGGATTTCGGCAGCATCCCCGGGGCCGAGCTCGCCGAACTGAACAAGGCCTGGGAGCGGCTCGATCCATGGCCTGACTCGGTCGCAGGCCTGACCCGATTAAAGCGCAGATTCTCGATCGGTACGCTATCGAACGGACACATCGCCGGAATGCTCAACCTGGCTAAATTCGGCGGACTGCCCTGGGACGTCATCGTCGGCGCGGAGATCGCCGGCACCTACAAACCGATGCCCCAGACCTACCTGAAGTCTGCAAAAGCAGTGGGCCTGGCGCCGCATTGCGTCGCCATGGTGGCTGCGCATAACGCCGACCTGACTGCCGCACGTGCGAATGGCTTCAAGACCGTTTTCGTCCGACGCCCCGCCGAGCACGGGCCAGGCCAGACATCTGACCTGACCGCCGAACAGGACTGGGACGTGATCGTCGATTCCCTGACCGAAGCGGCTGACGCGCTCGATTGCTGAAGCGCCTGTTACCTGGGTGGACCGGTTACCCGCGCAAGTCTTTCCACATATGCACCTTGGCGACGAATCCGGTGCCTACAGCGACTGCAAGGGGTTCGATGCCAAAGGTCACGAAGCCCATGCGCTCGTACAGCCCGACTGCTTCGGCGTTGCCCTGCGTGACAGTGAGCTGGACGACCAGAAGCTTGGGCCGGGTTCGGGCATGGTCGAGCACGCTGCGTACCAATCGAGAGCCGATGCCTCTGTTCCTGTGCGCCAGTGGCACATACATGCCGAACAGGGTCGATTTGTGTCGGGCCTTCTTTCGGGTTTCGACGCAAAGGCCGGCTACACCCAGCAAGAGACCGTCTTCAACGGCGGCAAACACTACTTCGGTTGCGTCAGCGCTGTCATCGAGCCTCTTCTCCCACCACTGGGCAGGCAGCACTTCGCGCTCCTTCACGTCGGAGGTAAAGGCGTCTGGATGACGTTCATAGGCCTCGAGCATCAAGGCGCGATAGGCAGGTGCATCGGCCGGAGTCAGTCGTCGGTAGGTGAGGGTCATGGAGGCCGGGCTCGTGTGAGTCAGTTTTCGAGTATTGCATTGCGCGCCGGGAAAAGTCGCCGCCGGACGCTGAAATTTCAAACCGCTCTCCCGCCTGGACAGCAGTGCCGTTTGACGGACACTTTCGCGGTTTGTAACTTTTTGTTTGCCTCATCGCCGAAAATCGTGGTTATTATCCCCGGCGCCCAGGGCCAAAAACCCAGCGCCAATGACTGTCACGGGTTCACAGACTCCGCAGTCACAGCCGATCGGGTCCACCCTGGCGCTGACACCCCGGCGCAGGCCGTTCCCCGTCGTTGACCCTCAAACGGAAGATGAGGTTTCAATTGGTCACGCGGTATGCAA
Organism: Pseudomonas sp. NFACC10-1; assembly: GCF_900119195.1. NCBI lineage: Bacteria > Pseudomonadati > Pseudomonadota > Gammaproteobacteria > Pseudomonadales > Pseudomonadaceae > Pseudomonas > Pseudomonas sp. NFACC10-1. Next base: position 162,552 of record NZ_FPJB01000001.1, read on the forward strand.
ACGTCAGTTCCAAGGGCAGAGCGATCAGTCTCGTCAACGAGCCAGCCACCCCCCTTTCTGTAGGCGAGTCGCGCCGTGCCGCGTTCGTCTGTCATCCCTCTGCGATCCCCCCGAGCGCTTGCATGTCAGGTCATGACATGAGCCCGAGAGCCCGCGCCGCACCTTCTCCCTGAGTCTCGATGTTCATCCGGCATTTCTCATGCCGTGCCTGACGGGCTTGCTGCTCTGCGCTCCCGTCTGCTCATAAAAAAATAATCTGCTCACGGACGGTGATTTCTGATGGTCGACCAATCTTCCTCGCGCGGGACGCGCTTCGCTCATCCTGATACAGAGCAACCATTTGACCAAAACCAGTGTGTGCACGGCCTTTTCGAGGCACAGGTGCAACGCAATCCTGACGCCATCGCGGCACGCTTCGAGCTGGACACGCTTGACTATGCGACGCTCAATACCCGTGCCAACCGTTTGGCCCACTACCTGCGCAGCCTCGGTGTCGGGCCGGATGTGCGTGTCGGGATTTGCCTGGAGCGCTCGCTGGACATGCTGGTCGGCGTGCTCGCGGTACTCAAGGCGGGCGGTGCCTACGTGCCGCTGGACCCCGCGTACCCGAAAGCCCGTCTGGCACACATGCTGGCAGACAGCGCGCCACGCGTACTGCTGAGCCATGCTCCGGCGCGCGCGGCGTTGTTGGCGGCGCTGGAGAAGGTTGGAGTCGCAACGCAGGTGCTCGATCTGGCCGATAGCCGGCTGTGGGCAGCGCAGCCGACGCACAACCCAGACCCGCACGCGGTTGGTCTGACGCCCCGCCATCTGGCGTACGTGATCTACACCTCGGGCTCCACCGGGACGCCCAAGGGGGTCATGGTCGAGCACCGTGGGCTGATCGCGGTCAGCGCCGCCTGGGAGCCGTTGTACGCGCTGCACAAGCCCCTCAATCACCTGCAAATGGCCGGGTTTTCCTTCGATGTGTTCAGCGCCGACCTGATCCGCGCACTGGGTTTTGGCGGCACGCTCGTGCTCTGTCCGCGAGACACGTTGATGGACCCACCTGCGCTGTATCGCCTGTTGAGCGAGGCGCGTATCGATTTCGCGGACTTCGTGCCTGCGGTGCTCAACCCGTTGCTGACCTGGACGCAGGAGGCAGGGCGCGACCTGTCGTTCATGAACACGGTGGTTTGCGGCTCGGACATCTGGACAGCGCACAGCGCGCGCCAACTGCGTAGGTTGTGTGGCGAGCATGTACAAATCGTCCAGGCCTACGGTGTTACCGAAGCGAGCATCGACAGCACCTGTTTCGAGTTCGAACCCGACAGCCACGTCGATGCGGTGCTGCCCATCGGACGGGCGTTGGCCAACACGCGGATTTACCTGCTCGATACCGCTGGCGAGCGTGTTCCCCAGGGCGTGACCGGCGAACTGTACATCGGCGGCGCGGGGGTAGCGCGCGGCTACCTGAATTTGCCGGAACTGACCCGCGAGCGCTTCATCGACAGCCCGTTCGTGGCCGGTGAGCGGTTGTACCGTACTGGCGACCTGGCCCGCTATCGGGCTGACGGCCATCTGGAGTTTCTCGGGCGCAACGACTCGCAGGCCAAGCTGCGCGGTCTGCGCCTGGAACTGGGTGAAATCGAGGCGCGTCTGGCCGAGGTTGCCGGTGTGCGTGACAACGTGGTTGTGCTGCGCGAGGACAACGCGGGCGTGCCCAGGCTGATTGCCTACTTTCGCGAACAGACCGGCGCAGCGCTGACGCCCAAAAGCCTCCGCCAGCATCTGCAGCTCAGCCTGCCGGACTACATGATTCCTGCCGCGTTCGTGCGTATGGACGCGCTACCGCTGACCGCCAATGGCAAGCTGGACCGCATCGCACTGCCCGAGCCGGGGGATGACGCGTTCGATCGGCATGTTTTCGAAGCCGCGCAAGGCGCGCTGGAAATGGATATTGCGGCCATCTGGGCCGAGGTGCTGGGCGTCGAGCGAGTCGGTCGCCAGGATCACTTTTTTGCACTCGGCGGCCACTCGCTGCTGGTGATGCGCGTATTGGCCAAGGTTCGGCAGACGCTGCATCTTGAGGTGTCACCCTCAGCCCTGTTTACCGCCCCCGTGCTGCAGCAGTTCGCCGAACGACTGAGCACCGCTCAGCAGGGCGACGCTCGTCCACCGATCATGGCTGTAGAACGTAGCGGGGCACACATGTTGTCGTCTGCTCAGCAGCGTCTGTGGTTTCTGGCGCAGATGGAAGGCGGCAACGCGGCCTACCACATGCCCTTGAACCTGCGCCTGCGCGGGCCGTTGCAAGTGGCCGCGCTGGAGCGCAGTTTCAATCATCTGGTGGCCCGCCACGAGGCGCTACGCACCACGTTTTTCGCGGTCGAGGGCGAGGGGCGGCAGCGCGTTGCGGCGGCGGGAGCGATCATTCCGTTGCCAGTCATCAATCTGCGCGGCGAGCACGATGCCCAGGCGCGTCTGCTGGCGTTGATCGACGCAGAGGGCAGCAAGCCGTTCGACCTGGCGGTGGGGCCGTTGATGCGCGTCCGCCTGGTCAAACTGGCCGATGATGATCATGTGTTGTTACTGACCCAGCACCACATTGTTTCGGATGGCTGGTCGATGGGCGTGCTGACCCGCGAGTTGGGGCTGCTCTACGCAGCGGCTATTCAGCAACCGGCCGCGCTCGGGCAGTCCCTGGCACTGCCGCCGTTGCCTGTCCAGTATGTGGATTACGCGGCCTGGCAACGCCAGTGGCTGTCCGGTGAGGTGCTGGACGCGCAGCGGCGCTACTGGCATGAAACCCTGAGCGGTGCACCGCTATTGCTGGAGTTGCCCACCGATCATAAACGTCCGGCGGCCCAGGATTACCGCGGCGGCTTCGTGCCGCTGGTCTTTGACCGCGCGCTGACAGCACGGCTCCGAGTGTTGGCTACGCAGCAGGGCACCACGTTGTTCATGAACCTGCTGGCGGCCTGGTCGCTGCTGCTGATGCGCCTGTCGGGGCAGGATGACGTGGTCATCGGTGTGCCCTCGGCGAACCGCAACCAGCAGGAGCTGGAAGGGTTGATCGGGTTCTTCGTCAATACCCTGGCCCTGCGCATGACCCGCTCCGGCAGCCCGACGGTGGCCAACTGGCTGCAACAGGCGCGCAACGTAGCGCTTGCCGCTCAGGAACATCAGGACTTGCCGTTCGATCAAGTGGTGGAGTTGCTCAACCCGCCGCGCAGTCTGGCTTACAGCCCGGTGTTTCAGGTGCTGTTCGCCTGGGAGCAGCATCAGGATTCGGATCTGGAGTTGTCCGGGCTCGACGTCAGCGTGCTGCAAAGCGTCCAGCCAGTGGCCAAATTCGACCTGCAACTGGCACTCAGCGAACGTGACGGACAAATCGTCGGTGGCCTGGAATACGCGTCGGGGCTGTTCGAGCCGGAGACCGTGGTGCAGATGGGCGACTACCTGCGCCGCCTCCTCATGCAGATGGTCGAGGACAGCGAACAGCCGCTGGCGACGCTCGACCTGCTCAACGCCGAGCAGCACCGACGGATCGTCCACGACTGGAACCGCACCGAGCGCGATACCTCGGCACAGCCCGATTGCGTCAAGCGCTTCGAAGCCGTTGCGCAGCACACACCCGACGCCGTGGCGTTGCTGGCCGATGAGCGAGCGCTGACTTACGCTGCGCTCAATCTGTCTGCCAACCGCCTGGCGAATTACCTGATCGAGCAGGGCGTGGGTCCCGAGCAGCGCGTGGGGCTGTGTCTGGAGCGCTCGCCGCAGATGATCATCGGCCTGCTGGCCATTCTCAAGACCGGCGCCGCTTACGTGCCGTTCGATCCGGCATATCCGGCCGAGCGGCTGGCGTTCATGTTCGCGGATGCCGCTCCAAGCCTGCTGCTGACCCAGACTGCACTGCGTGCCGGTCTGCCGCCATTGCCCGACACGCTGCCGATCTGCTGCCTCGACGTGGAGGCGCAGCGCTGGTCTGGGTATTCCGAGGCCAACCCGCAAGTCCCCGTCAGCCCCGGCAACCTGGCTTACGTGCTCTACACTTCCGGCTCGACCGGGCGGCCCAAGGGCGTGGCGCACAGTCGTGCCGCCTTGGATAACCTGATCGCCTGGCAACTGGAACAGACGCCTGTTTCACAACGCGTGCTGCAATTCGCATCGTTGAATTTCGACGTGTCGTTTCAGGAAATCTGCAGCACGTTGTGCCAGGGTGGCAGCCTGGTGCTGATGAGCGAAGCCGGCCGCAAGGACCTCGCCGCGCTGCGTCCGACGCTGGTGGCCGAGGACGTACAACGGGCGTTTCTGCCGTTCGCCGTGCTTCAGCAACTGGCCAGTTTCACTGAAACCGGCGCGTCGGTGCCGATGCCCTTGCCAAAGGGCGGCTGCGAAGTCATCACCGCTGGCGAGGCGTTGCTCGTCAACGACGAACTGCGTACCTTTGTCTGCGGCCTTGGCGGTGCACAACTGCACAACCAGTACGGCCCGACCGAAACCCACGTGGTCAGCCAGTTCAGCCTGAACTGTGACGACGCCACGCAGTGGCCGGACGCACCGCCGATTGGCCGGCCCATCGCCAATGCGCGTTTGTATGTGCTGGACGGCGACCTGAACCCGGTGCCGGTCGGTGTGGCAGGCGAGCTGTATATCGCCGGTGCGTGCCTGGCCCGGGGTTATCTGAATCGTCCGGACCTGAGCGCTGAACGCTTCCTGCCTGACCTGTTCAACCCACTGCCTGGTGCGCGCATGTACCGAAGCGGGGATCTGGCGCGGTTCCAGGCCGACGGCAATGTGCAGTACCTGGGGCGCATCGACCAGCAGGTCAAGTTGCGCGGTTTTCGCGTCGAGTTGGGCGAGATCGACAGCCTTCTGCACCAGCAACCCGGTGTGCAGGAAGCGGTGGTGCTGCTGCGCGAAGACGTGCCGGGCGACAAGCGTCTGGTGGCCTACGTGGTGGGGCCTGCAACCGCCGAAACGCTGCGTGCCGAGCTGCACCGCCACCTGCCGGAACACATGGTGCCGACGGCCTGGGTGGCGCTGGCGCAATTGCCGTTGACCCGCAACGGCAAGCTCGACCGTCAGGCGCTGCCGGCGCCAGAGCGCCAGGCCGCCAGTGCCTATGTGGCACCGCGCGACGAGACCGAGCGGCAGATGGTGTGCATCTGGGCCGAGGTGCTCAAGTGCCAGCAGGTTGGTATTCACGACAACTTTTTCGAGCTGGGCGGGCATTCGCTGCTGGCCACACGGATGATCTACATGATCAACCAGCGCATGGGCGCGCAACTGTCCCTGAGCAGCCTGTTCAAGACGCCGGTGCTGATGGACCTGGCCGAGCAGGTGCGGCTCGGGCGGGGTGACGGGCCTTCGCTCGACACACCCTTTGCCCCGATTGAAGCTGATCGCAGCGCACGTTTCGCGCCGTTTCCGTTGACCGACATCCAGCAGGCGTACTGGTTTGGCCGCGAAGCGTCGGTCAGCCTCGGCGGGGTCAGTGCCCACGGTTATGAAGAGCTGCGCATCCCCGGCCTTGATGTGCCACGTTTCGAGCAGGCGCTGAACCGCATGATCCAGCGGCATGACATGCTGCGCGTGGTGTTCCTCGGCGACGGCACGCAGCAGGTTCTCGACAGCGTGCCGACCTACCACATGCCACGCAACGATCTGCGCGGCCTGTCCGCCGACGCCGCGCAGCAGGCCCTGCACGACACCCGCGAACGTCAGTCCCATCAGGTCCTGGACGCCGGTCGCTGGCCGTTGTTCGAGTTCAGTCTGTCGTTGCTCGATGAGGGCATCAGCCATCTGCACATCAGCCTTGATGCCCTGATCGTCGACGCCGCGAGTACGCAGATTCTGGCGCGCGAACTGATGGCATTTTATGCCGACCCGCAGTTGCAATTGCCCGAACCGGGTCTGACCTTTCGCGATTACGTGCTGGCCGAGCAGCGCTTGCGCAATGACAGCCGCTACGCACAGGCGCTGGACTACTGGCGCGAGAAGGTTGCCACGCTGGCACCTGCGCCGGACCTGCCGCTGGTGTGCCAGCCGGAAAGTATCAGCCAGCCGCACTTTACCCGCCGCGACCGCGAGCTTTCAGCGCTGCAGTGGTCACGGCTCAAGGAACTCGCCAGGCGATTTGCGGTGACGCCGTCGGTGATGCTGCTGACCGCGTTCAGCGAAGTGCTGGCGCTGTGGAGTCGGCAGCCGCGCTTCACGTTGAGCCTGCCGCTGTTCAACCGCATGCCGCTGCACCCGGATGTTGATGAAATCATCGGTGACTTCACCTCGCTGGTCTTGCTTGAGGTCAATCTCGACGGGGCCGCGAGCTTCATCGACAAGGCGCGTGCCGTGCAGGCACGGCTGTGGCAAGACATCGACCATTCGGTGGTCAGCGGGGTGCGCGTGCTGCGTGAATTGTCCCAGGCCCGTGGCGTGCAGCAGACCGCCATGCCGATCGTGTTCAACAGCACCCTGTCGGAAGCCGCGCCTGAGCTGGCCGAATTCAATCTTGCCGACGCCCTGAATGCCGAGCACATACACAGCATCACCCAGACCCCGCAGGTCTGGCTTGACCACACGTTGCTGGAGCTGGAAGGGCGCCTGCTGTTCAACTGGGACAGCATCGACGAGTTGTTTCCGCAAGGCCTGATCGAACAGATGTTTGTCGCCTACAACGCGCTGCTGGATCGCCTGCTGCAGGCCGATGCCTGGAGCGCCGGCACGGTGGACCTGATACCGCTGGCACGCTTGCCGGTGCCCGAGGCCGGGCCCGTTGACTCGGCGCTGATGCACGAACTGTTCGATCGCCAGGCACTCGTTGCGCCGGATGCGCTGGCGGTCATCGGCACCCAGCGGCAGTTGAGTTATCGCCAGCTGCGAGCCGAAGCGCGGCAACTGGCGGCGCTGCTTCAGCGTCGCGGCGTGGTGCCCAATCAACTGGTCGCGGTGATCATGGAACGTGGCTGGGAACAGGTCGTCGCGACGCTGGCGATCCAGTACGCTGGCGGGGCCTACCTGCCGCTCGACCCGGCACTGCCGACCGAGCGTCTGGAGCACATCCTGCAACGCGCCGAAGCCAGCCTGGCGCTGACTCAGCCGGCACTGCTGCAACGTGTCGAGTGGCCGGCGCAGGTCCAGGTGATCAGCGTGAGCGACCCGATCATTGCCGACGCTGGCCTTTGCGATCAGTCCGAATTACACGCCGTGCGTCTCACCCCGGACGATCTGGCCTATGTGATCTACACCTCGGGTTCGACCGGCCTGCCCAAGGGCGTGGTCATCGATCATCGCGGTGCGGTGAATACGCTGCTCGACATCAACCGGCGCTTTGCCGTCGGCGCTGCGGACCGGGTGCTGGCGGTTTCGTCGCTGAGTTTCGACCTGTCGGTCTATGACTTCTTCGGCACGCTGGCCGCTGGCGCGGCGGTGGTGCTGCTCGAACCGCAGCAGGCCCTCGACCCGGCGCACTGGCTGAAGCTGATCGAGCGGCATCAGGTCAGCCTGTGGAATTCGGTGCCAGCCTTGTTCGGCATGTTGCTGGAGTATGTGCAAGGCGAGCGCAGCGCGTTGCCGTCGTGCCTGCGCGTGGCGATGCTGTCAGGCGACTGGATTCCTCTGACGCTGCCCGAGCGTGCCTGGGCGCTGCAGCCGGCGTTGCAACTGATCAGCCTTGGCGGGGCGACCGAAGCGTCCATCTGGTCGATCCAGTATCCGCTGCAGCAGGTCGACCCCGCGTGGCGCAGTATTCCCTATGGCAAGGCGCTGGATCACCAGCGCTTCTATGTGCTGGATGACGCCTTGCAGGTTCGCCCCACCTGGGTGGCGGGGCAGTTGTATATCGGCGGTATTGGTCTGGCCAAGGGCTATTGGCGTGATGAAGCCCTGAGCGCCGGCAGTTTCTTCGCCCACCCGCTGACCGGCGAACGTCTATATCGGACCGGCGATCTGGGGCGCTGGCTGCCCGACGGCAATATCGAGTTTCTCGGGCGGGAAGACACCCAGGTCAAGGTCCAGGGGCACCGCATCGAGCTGGGCGAGATCGAAGCGGCGCTCAATCGCCATCCCGGCGTGCAGAGCGCCGTGGTGCGGGTGCTCGGCGAAGCGCTGGGCGAGAAGCGGCTTGCGGGTTATGTACTCAAGGCCGATCCCTCGTTGCAGGCCAGTGATTTTGCCCAGTACCTGGCAGACAAACTGCCGGCCTACATGGTGCCGACTTCGTTTACCTTCGTGCAGGAGTGGCCGCTGTCGGCCAATGGCAAGGTCGACAAGAAGCGCCTGCCGCAGCCAGCACAGATTCAGGATGCCGGCCCCGCGCTGGAAGTGGAGGGGCCACAGGAGCAACAACTGGTGATGATCGTGCAGGGCGTGCTCAAGCGTGCTTCGATCGCTGCCGACGCCAATTTGCTCAACCTGGGCGCCACCTCGATCGACATTGTCAGGATCAGCAATGCGCTGTCCGGCGAACTGCAGTTCCGTCCCAACGTTGCGCAATTGCTGGCACAGCCGACCTTGCTCAACCTGCTCGGCATGTATCGCCGGAATCTGGCCAACGGCAGTGTGGTCGACAGCGTTCGGCAGCGCGCGGGTTCGTCCGAGCAGGTGATCGAGGATCCGCAGCAGCGGGCGCGCTTCAAGGCTGACCAGCGCGGTCGGCGGACGTTCACCCCAGAGGTTGCGGCGCTGAATCTTGCGCGTCCGGATGATCCGGCGTTCGCGCGGCGCTTCAGCGATTACCGCTCGGTACGCCAATTCGCTGACCGACCCATTCCGACCGAGGCGTTTGCCGGGTTACTGGCCAGCCTGGCGCAGGGGCAATTGCACGGCGAGGTCAAATACCAGTTCCCGTCCGCAGGCGGCCTGTACCCGATCCAGTGCTACCTGTACGTCAAACCGCAGCGGGTAAACGGCGTCGCTGCCGGCGCCTATTACTACGACCCGGTTCAACACCGCCTGCTGATGCTCGACAGCGAGCCGCTCGACCCTGACACCTACGATTATTTCGTCAACCGCCCGGTGTATGAAAACGCCGCGTTCTCGCTGTTCTTCATCGCCGACATGGCCGCGATCCGGCCGCTGTATGGCGAGCGCAGTCGCGACTTCTGTCATATCGAAGCCGGGGGCATGGCGCAATTGTTGACCATGACGGCGGTGGAGCAGGGCCTTGGCCTGTGTGGCATGGGCTCGCTCGAAGAGCAGCAATTGTCGGCCCTGTTCGACCTGGGACCGAATCATCAGTTGATCTACTCGATGGTGGGCGGCCTGCGCACTGCCGACGAACAACGCCGCGCACAGGTCGAGGCGTTCGCCTCTTCCGCGGATCAAACGGACGACGCCAGCGACATGGAGGAGATAGAGATATGAATGCCTATCAATTGCTGGAGTTGTTCGGTCGCCACGCCGTGGTGCTTGAAGTGGACGGCGAGAAACTGCGTTGCAAGGCGCCGCGCGGCTTTCTGAATGACGAGATGTTGCAGGCGCTCAAGCAGCACAAGGCAGAGCTGATTGCCTTGCTGAGCGGCACCGACCCGGCCGCGATTCCTCGGCGTGCCGCCGGGCAAACGGCTGTTCCGCTGTCGTTTTCACAACGCCAGCTGTGGTTTCTCGATCAGATGGAACCGGGCAATGCGTTCTATAACGTGCCCACTGCGGTGCGGCTGAAAGGCGTGCTGGATGTATCGGCGCTGGAGCGGGCGCTGAACGAATTGATCACGCGCCATGAAATATTGCGCACCACGTTTGCCAGCGTGGACGGCGAGCCACGGCAGATCGTGCACCCGGCGATGCCGCTGGTGATGCCACGTGTCGACCTGCGTAACCTGTCGCCGACGGCGCGCCAAGCGCAGGTCAGCATGGCGGTGGAGCAGGAGGCCAAAGCGCCGTTTGACCTGGCCAGCGGCCCGTTGCTGCGGGCCTCGCTGCTGCGCCTGGCCGATGAGGAATACCTCTGGCTGTACAGCGTGCACCACATCATCGCCGATGGCTGGTCGATGGGCGTGATCCTTCAGGAAGTGACTACCGTGTATGGCGATTTTCTGCGCGGTCAGGCGTCCAGTCTGGCGCCGCTGGCGGTGCAGTACGCCGATTACGCCTGCTGGCAGCAACAGCGGCTGAGCGACGAGGCGCTGGCCGGGCAACTGGACTTCTGGCAGCGCACGCTGGCCGACGCGCCACCGCTGCTCGACATGCCCGCCGACCGGCCGCGTCCGACCGTGCAGCGCTACGTTGGGGCGACCTTCAGCTCGACGGTCGACGGCACCACCCTGCGTGCGCTCAACGCACTGGCCAGACAGACCCAAGGCACGCTGTTCAACGTGCTGATCGGCGCGCTGTCGGTCCTGCTCTGGCGCCACAGCGGTCAGCGGGACCTGTGCATCGGTACGCCATTCGCCAACCGCAGCCGTCCCGAAATCGAGCCGCTGATCGGCCATTTCGTCAACACTCAGGTGATTCGCCAGCGTCTCGATCCGCAGCAGACCTTTGCCGAACTGTTGCGCGAAGTACGCGCCACGCTGCTGGATATCCACGCGCATCAGGATGTGCCTTTCGACCGCGTGGTGGAAGCCGTCAACCCGCAACGCGATACCGCGTATTCGCCTCTGTTTCAGGTCATGATGGTGTTGCAGAACACCCCGGGCAACGCCGCACAGATGCCGGGCTTGAGCATGACGCCATACGGCACCGGGAGCGCCACGGCCAAGTTCGACCTGGCGTTCGAATGGGTCGAGCGCGACGGTGTGCTGAGCCTGCTGGTGGAATACAACACCGACCTGTTCGACCAGACCAGCATTGAGCGCCTGAGCGGGCATTATCGTCAGCTGCTGGAACAGGTGGCGCTGAACCCCAAGCAGCCTGTCGGCGCACTGACGCTGGTCAGCGCTGCCGAACGCGAACAGATTCTGAATGAGTGGAACAGCCCGGCACCGCTGGCCCAGCCCGTCGACTGCGTGCATCGCCTGATCGAGGCTCAGGTCACGCGTCGGCAGGCCGAGTGTGCGGTCATCTTCGAAGGTCGATCGCTGAGCTACAGCCAGCTCAACAGTCAGGCCAACCGCCTGGCGCATCACTTGCTCACCCTCGGCGTCGGCCCGGACGTGCGCGTGGCGGTGTGTATCGAACGTTCGCTGGAACTGCCGGTGGCCTTGCTGGCGGTGCTCAAGGCCGGGGGCGCCTATGTGCCGCTGGACCCGGATTATCCGTCAGGGCGCCTGCGGCATATTCTCGATGACACGTCCCCGGTAGTACTGCTTGCCCAAGGGCCGACGCGCAAGATCCTGCGCGAGGCCCTGCAAGGTGCGGATTTCGAGGTGCCGATCCTCGACGTGCAGGCCGATGCCGTGCTCTGGGCCGAGTGCCCGTCGGACAATCCGCAGCCGCAGCGTGTTGCGGTGAGCGCCGACCATCTGGCGTATGTGCTGTACACCTCCGGCACCACGGGGCTGCCCAAGGGGGCGATGGTCACGCATCGCGGGCTGAGCAACCTGCTGCTCTGGTGTCAGCAGTTCTGCGGCGAACGCGGGAGCATGCTGCACAAGATTCCATTCGGTTTCGACGCTTCGGCCTGGGAGATCTTCTGGCCGTTGCTCACCGGGGGCAGGCTGGTCATCGCCCGTCCCGGCGGGCATTTCGAGCCCGGTTACCTGGCGCAGGTGGTACGCGAACAAAGCGTCACCGCAATGGTGTTCGTGCCGGCCATGTTGCAACTGTTTCTGGAGGTCGAAGAGGTCAGCGCCTGTCACACCCTGAAGGATGTGTTCAGTGGCGGCGGGGAGCTGTCGCCCGCAGTGGCCAGGCTGTTTCAGGCGCGTCTGCCACATGCCCGCCTGCATAACGTCTATGGTCCGACCGAAACCACAGTGATCAGCAGTGTCTGGACGCTGGAGCCCGGTGCCGACGTTCCGCCGCGCCAATTGCCCATTGGCCGGCCCATCGCAAACACCCGTTTTTACGTACTCGACGAGCGTGATGCGCCGGTGCCGGCCGGGGTCACCGGTCAGTTGCACATTGGTGGTGTCGGCGTTGCACGGGGTTATCTGGGGCTGGACGAGCTCACTGCCGAACGGTTTATCGATAACCCGTTCGTTGCCGGTGACCGGTTGTACCGCAGCGGCGATCTGGCGCGTTATCGTCCGGACGGTCAGTTGGAGTTTATCGGTCGCAACGACTTTCAGGTCAAGTTGCGCGGCATTCGCCTGGAACTGAGTGAAATCGAAGCGCGGCTCGACCTGTTCCCCGGTATTCGCACCAGTGTGGCGTTGATCGTCGGTGACAGCGCGCAGAACCAGCGCCTGGTGGCGTGCTGCTTCACCGACAGCGCAGTGGACGAATCCGCACTGCGTGCGCACCTGGCAACGACCCTGTCCAGCGCCGTCATGCCCAGCGCTTATCTGTGGCTGGACGCCTTGCCGCTGACGGTCAACGGCAAGATCGACCGTGCCGCCCTGGCGGCACTGGCCGATCAGGATCTGGCCGACCGGCAGGTCAACCTCGGCAGCCCCAGAGACCATATCGAGCTGACCCTGTATCAGATCTGGAAAGACCTGCTGCTGGTGCCGCAGATCGGCATTCGCGACAACTTCTTCAACGTCGGCGGGACATCGATTGCGGCGATCAAGATGGCCTACGAAATTGGCCGGGCGTTCAGCGTCGAGGTGCCTGTGCGTGTGATCCTCGGCCACCCGACCATCGAGGCGCTGGGCGGCTGGCTGCGTACCGGCGCCAGCCTGGCCGCGGCGCAGGACAACCTGATCGAATTCCGGCGCGGTGCCGGGCAACGCAACGTGGTGTGCATTCACCCGGCGGGCGGCACGGCGTTCTGCTACCTGTCGCTGGCCAAGGAGCTGCCGGAAAGCATCGGTGTATACGGTGTGCAATCGCCGGGGTTGAACCCTGGAGAAAGCACCGAGCCGAGCGTTGAAGCAATGGCCGACGCCTATCTGCGGCGGATCGCAGCGTTGACCTCACAACCGCTGGTGCTCACCGGGCTGTCGTTCGGTGGTCTGGTGGCGTACGAAATGGCCCGGCGTCTGACGGCTGCCGGCCATCGTCAGGTGACGGTGGTGCTGCTTGATACCCAGGGCTCGGATGACCCGGGGTTCCGGCAACAGATCGGGACGGTGGACATGGCTGAGTTCCGCGACAAGCTGGTGCGCTTCAACGGCATGTACCCCGGCATCGAAGACGCGCAGGTCGAGCGGTATTTCCATCTTTACAACCACAACCGTCTGGCTATGGCCGCTTACGAGTGTGCGCCACACGCCGGACGCATTGTGTTGATTCAGGCCCGTGAAGGCTTCAGCCGCACCCAGTTGCATGAGCTGCGCAGCTTCTGGCGTCGCCGCGCGGGCAACGGTTACAGAGCCCGGCTGGTGCACGGCGGGCACTGGGACATGCTGGAAAGTGCCGAGGTGCATCGGGTCTCGCAGACGCTCAGGCAAGAGCTGCAACGTTTCGACACGCAGGAGGCGCAATGATGAGTCGGTACGAGGAGAATATCGCCCGCAACTCCATGACCCTGCTGTCGCGTTTTGCCGAGCAGGTACGCCGTAATCCTCAGGGGCTCGCCGTGATCGACCGGCAGGTACGGCTGACCTACGTGCAACTGGCCAGCGCCAGCGAACGCATCGCCAAAGGGCTGCTGGCACAAGGCGCAGGCCCTGCGAAGCCGATTGCCCTGTGCATGCCGCGCGGCTGGCAATGGGTCGCCACGATAATCGCCGTGCTGAAAGTAGGGGCTGTGGTGGTGCCGCTGGATCGGGCCAGCCCGGCCCGGCGTCGACAGCTGATGCTCGACGACGGGGGTTGCGTCGGGCTGGTGACCCTCGGCGAAGACGCGGACACCCTGGCAGCGCCACAACGTGGCTGGTACGTCAGCGTCGAAACCCTGCTGGAATTCCCCGATCAACCGGCACTGCCGCTGCCCGAGGATTTCGCTGCGTCGAGTTTCCTATTCTACACCTCAGGCACCACCGGCACCCCGAAGGCTGTGGAGGTGGGCGAGCGCGGCCTGTTGCGTCTGGCCCGGACCGACGGCTGCCTCGACATTCGCGCAGGCGAGCGCGTGGCCTGCCTGTCCAACCCGGCGTTCGATGCCTGTAATTTCGAACTGTGGGCACCGCTGCTCAACGGCGGTTGCTGCGTCATCATTGCCGACGCAGACCTGCAGGACGCGCAACAGCTGGCCAGCGTGCTGGAAACGCAGCAGGTCGACAGCCTGTTCATGACCGTTTCGCTGTTCAACACCTTGAGCGCAGATAACCCCACCTGTTTCGCCAGCCTGCGCCAGGTGCTGATCGGCGGTGAGCAGGTCAGCGCCGCGGCGGTGCGTGCCTGGTATCAGGCCAATCCCGACAGCCGCTGCCGGATTTTCAACGCCTACGGACCCACTGAATGCACCACCTTCGCCGTGTGCTATCCGATCCCCCGCGACTTTTCCGGTGATGCGGTGCCGATCGGTCGGCCATTGCCCGACACCAGCGTGCAAGTGCTCGACCCGCAACAGCGCCCGGTTGCTCAAGGCGAGGCGGGTGAGCTTTACCTGAGCGGCAGCGGGGTCGCACGCGGTTATCGCAACCGTCCCGCAGAGACCGCGCAGCATTTCCTGCGCCTGCCGACAATCGAGGCCGGTGACGTGCTGCATTACCGAACCGGCGATCAGGTGCGGGTCAATGCCGACGGGCTGATCGAGTACCTGGGGCGGATTGACCGTCAGGTGAAGGTCCGTGGTTTTCGCATCGAGCCGGGCGAGGTCGAGCAGCGTATTCTGGAGCACCCGAAGGTGGCGCAGGTGCATGTCTGTACGCGCAGGCAGGCAGCTGAAGACCACCAGTTGCTGGCCTTCATCGTGCCGCGCGAAGCGCTGGACTATCGCGATTTCGATCAGCACCTGCGCGAAAACCTGGCGGTATGGATGCGCCCGCATCAACTGTTTGTGCTGCAGCGCCTGCCGTTGACCCGCAATGGCAAGATCGATCAGCGTGCGCTGCTGGAACAGCCCTTGAAGCCGTGGCGACCACAGGCCGGTTCACGTCCTGACGAGCAACACTCGCCCACGCTGGACTGGCTGCTGACACAGGCCCGCAGGTTGCTGGCGCAACCTGAGCTGAACGGCGAGGATGACTGGCTGGGCAGCGGCGGCGACTCGCTCAAGGTCATGCGTTTGCGCTCTGCAATCCGCACACACTGGCGCCGGGAAATCACCCTGGGTGCGCTGCTGAGCGAATCGTTTTCGGCACTGGCCGAGCGCCTTGGCGATGATCAGGGTGCGGAATCTGCCTATCCGCCCGCGCCGCCCGTCAACCGTTCAGGGCGTGCGCCGGCCACTGCCGAGCAAAGTCGCCTGTGGTTGATGCAGCAGCGCGCGCCGCAGGCGACGGCCTACAACGTGCCAATCATCCTGCACCTGGCGGCAGGCGTGGAGCTGAACGCATTGGCCGACGCCGTGCAGCGCCTGCTGACTCGGCACAGCGGGCTGCGCACGGCGTTCGTGTCCGCTGCCGACGGTCTGCATCAGCAGGTTCACCAACGGGACGCGGTGTGCCAGACCTTTGCCACAGGAGCGTTCAGTGAACAGACCTGGCGCAGCTTTGCAGCCCTGGTCTTCGGCACACCTTTCGATCTGGCAACATCGGCGCTGTGTAAGGCCTGGCTGCTGCCGTTTGCCGATGGCAGCTGTCGCTTGCTGCTGAACCTGCACCACGTGGCCATCGACGGCTGGTCGATGAACCTGTTGTTCGATGATCTGGTGCAACTGTACGACGATGCGCTGCAGGGGCGGCCGAGTGCCGAAACCTCGCCCGGTCTGGGCACGCTGGAGTTCGCACTCTGGCAACGGCAATGGCGTGTCGACCCGCGTTACCGCGATCAGCGCCGCGCCCTGGCCGGGTTGCACCGTCAGCACCCGGCGCCTTCGCCCGCGCTGCTACCGGTTCGTGAGCCAGACCCGCAGGCACGGCTCTATCGTCAGCCGCTGGGAGCCACGCGCAGTGCTGCACTGGATCGGTTTTGCAGCCGCCAGCGCGTCACTCGTTATGAGGTGCTGTTCAGCGTTTATGCCTGGAGCATTTACGCCCTGACCGGTTGTGAACGGCCACGCATCGCCAGCCCGGTATCCAACCGTCCGCTGAGCGAATTCGAAGACGCAATCGGGATGTTCGCCAACACCGTGCTGATCCCCACGGCGTTCGACGGCGACAAGGCGCTCGACCAGCAGCTGCATCAGCAGACCGCCACGGTGCGTGAGGTGCTGGCCTTGCAGGACGTCGCTCTGGCGGACCTGGTGGAAGACCTGCGGCTGTCGTCGAGCAGTGCGCTGTTCGATTTCATGTTCGTACTGGAAAACACCGACTACGCCAGGCTGGCCCATACCGGCCTACGGGCCACGCTGGAATTCAACGAGACGGTGCAGGCCAAGTGCCCGCTGACCTTGCTGGTGGTCGATGCCGGGTCCCAACTGGAATGCTGGTGGGAGTACCAGTGCAGTTATTTCGATGCGGCACAAATGATCGCCGTCAATCGGCTGTTGCAACAGGGGCTTGATCTGCTGCTGGAGAAGCCGTCGGCCACCCTTGATGCGCTGCTCACGCCTTACCGCTTCAGCCTGCCGCCCGCCAGTCAGGGCGACAGCGCTGAGCCGCCGTTCAACACCGTGGCCGACTGGTTCGCCTATCAGGTGAGTTGCACGCCGGATGCTCCGGCGCTGGTCGCCGATCAGCAGTGCATCAGCTACGCCGAACTGGATGCACTCGCCGACACGCTGGCGGCCACCCTGATCGAGCAGTGTCCGTTGCCGGAGGAAAATGGTGCGCCGCTGCAAGTGGTCCTGTACCTCGAGGCGTCGGTCGAGCACATCGTGGCCTTGCTGGCGCTGGCCAGGCTCAACCTGACGGCTGTGCCCCTCGATCCTGGCTATCCGCTGGCGGTGCAGCGTCAGGTCATGCAGCAGGCACAACCCGGCTGTGTGCTGTACAGCGCGGCCACCGAGGCGGCACTGGAGCAATTGAACGCAGACCGGCAGATCTGTCATCGGGTCGACCTGAGCGCTGCGGCACGACCGTTCGAGCGTCGCCGTCACGCGGGGCAACGACCGTTGTACACGCTGTTCACGTCCGGTTCGACGGGGACCCCGAAAGGGGTTCAGGTGCCGGACCGGACCCTTTGCAATCTGTTGCACTGGCAGCGCAATGAGGGGCAGTTGCCAGCGAAGTCCGTGACCCTGCAATTCTCCATGCTGTCGTTCGATGTGTCGTTTCAGGAGATTTTCAGCACCCTCTGCGGCGGAGGCTGTTACCACCTGATCAACCCGCGCTGGCGGCAGGATGCCCAGGCATTGCTGAGCTATCTGGTGCAGACGCGCATCGAGCGGTTGTTCCTGCCATGCGTGGCCTTGCAGCATCTGGCGCAGACCGCTGTCAGCCAGGGCGTGTATCCGCAGGCGTTGCGCGAAGTGATCACGGCGGGCGAGCAACTGCTGTGCACCGAGGCATTGCGCAACTGGTTCGGCGGCATACCCCAGGCACGGCTGTTCAATCATTACGGCCCGACCGAAACCCACGTGGTCAGCGCCTGGCGCTTGCCTGCGGCGGTTCAGGACTGGCCGCTGCGCGCGCCGATCGGGCGTGCAGTGAGCAATGCACGTCTGCTGCTGGTGGATGAACACGACCGGCCGGTGCCGCGTGGCAGTCAGGGCTATCTGCTGGTGGCAGGGCCGATGATTTCGCGCTGCTACCTCGCTGACCCGGTGCTGAATGCCGCGCGCTTTGTCGAGTTGCCGCAAGCTGAGGGCATGACCCTGTTCTATCGCACCGGGGATCTTGCGCGGGCTGATGAAAACGCCTGCCTGCACTACCTGGGTCGGGACGATCAGCAGATCAAGATCAGTGGCCAGCGTCTTGAACTGGGGCAGATCGAGGCCGCGCTGATGCAGGTCGCTCAGGTGAGCAACGCGGTGGTGGCCACGCAGGGTGAGCCGCCCCGGCTGGTGGCCTGGTTGCACAGCGAGGGTACGCTGCCCGATGCACAGCAGTTTGACCGACAGATCAGCCTGCACCTGCCAGCGCATGTGCGTATTGACGAGTACCGGCGGGTTGTCACCTGGCCGCGCACGCCGAGCGGCAAGGTTGATCGCAGGGCGCTGGGAGATCTGGGCGAGGTGTTGCAACGGCAGCGCACCGGGCTGCCTGCGGCGCCGTTGAGCGCACTTGAACAGCAATTGAGCGAGTTGTTCGTGGCGGTCATCGGTCGCGACATCGAGCCTGATCAGACCTTCTTCGAAGCCGGCGCCACCAGCCTTGGCCTGATGCGCCTGCACGCCCGTTACAACGAAGCACTGCCGCAGCCGGTGGCAATGGCAGCGTTGTTCGAGCATGTCAGCGTGCGTCGCCTGGCGCAGCATTTGTCCTTACCAGCAGGGCAAATGCCCGCGGCTGCTGAGGGCAATGAGCGAGGTGCCAAGGCTGGCGAACAACCCATGGCGATCATCGGCATGTCGGTGAATGTGGCCGGGGCGAGCAACCTCGCCGAGTTCTGGGCGATGGTCCAAGGAAACCGGTTGGGCATCGAGCAGTTCGACGCCGCCGAAGGGCTGGTCGGAGCGCGCAGTCAACTGACCGGCCTGCTGGATTTCGATCCCGAGTATTTCGGCATCAGCCTGCAGGAAGCACGGTTGATGGACCCGCAACAGCGGCACCTGCTGATGGGCTGTGTGCAGGCATTGCAACATGCCGGGCTCACGCCCAAAGCCGACGGTCCGCGCATCGGCCTGATCGCCAGTTGCGGCGAAACCACGTATTTCCAGCAAATGCTGCGAGAAACCGCTGAGGGTGATCTGCCGGACGGCTTTCAGATGGCGCTGCACCACGACAAGGACTTTCTGGCCACCAAGGCGGCTTACCACCTCGACCTCGGCGGCCCGGCACTCAGCGTCCAGGCGGCATGCGGCAGCTCGCTGATTGCCGTGCACCTGGCGGCGGCGATGCTGCGTCAGGGCGACAGTGACGTGATGCTGGCCGCCGGGGTGTTGATCGACCCGACTCTGACCGATGGCTACCGCTATCGTCCACAGCACATTTTTTCCCGCGACGGGCTGTGTCGCCCGTTCAGTGACGACGCCAGCGGCACCATTGGTGCCAGCGGTTATGGTGTGGTAGTACTCAAACCGCTGGACCGTGCCCAGGCCGACGGCGACCGGATCTACGCACTGGTCGAAGCCTCTGCGCTGAACAACGATGGTCGCGCCAAGATGAGTTACACCGCGCCGTCGGTGGCGGGGCAGAGTGCTGTGATCAGCGAGGCGTTGCGCAAGGCCGGGGTCAGTGGCGCCGACATGGGCTACATCGAGGCCCACGGTACCGGCACACTGTTGGGCGACCCGATTGAAGTGGCTGCCTTGACCAAGGCGTTCGGCGCGGCGCCGCCCGCCAGTTGCGCACTGGCTTCAGTGAAAAGCCAGGTGGGTCATCTGGGCGCGGCTGCCGGCGTGGTCGGGTTGATTCGCGCGACGCTTGCCGTGTTCCACGGAGTGATCCCGCCCAACCTCGGCTTTGCCCGGATCAATCCGCAAATCGATCTGCAGCGCTCGCCGTTCTACATACCCAGCACCTCACGGCCCTGGCCCGAGGGGCGTCGGCGTCTGGCCGGGGTCAGCAGTTTCGGCATCGGTGGCACCAACGCGCATGTGATTGTCGGCGCCGCGCCGCAGCAGACAGACCGCGTCGAGGATTGCCCGGCGTGCCTGCTGCTGTCAGCGCACAGCCGTACTGCCCTGGAGCGGGACATGCTGGCGATTGAAGCCTGGCTCAACGCCTTTCCCGAGCAGCAGGCCGCGTTGCTGCGTTACCTGCAAAACGGTCGACGCGCGTTGCCCTGGCGCTTCGCGATGATCTGCCCGCCCGGTCAGACGCCGCGCCTGCAAGCCTCGTCGATCCAGGAGGTGAAGCTTTCTGACGTGCGAGTAAACGCCAGCGAGCATTCGCCGCAGGCCCTGCTGGACGCCTGGTATGCGGGGGCCAGTATCGAAGGGTCGACCGGTTCGGCGCCGCCACCCTGGGACTTGCCACCGTCGGCATTCGATCTGCAGACCTTTCGCTTCAAAGCGGCCGCTCGCACCGAACTGCAGAAATCGTCAGTCGTCGAGCGCCAGCCGCTGGCGGACTGGTTTTATCAGCGTCAGTGGCAGCGGGTAAACCGTCTGCGTATAAACCCGACTGGCGAGGGTCGTGAAGTGCTGGTGGTGTGCAGCCATGAGCGTCTGGATGCCACCACGCTTGGCAGCCTGCAGAGCGTCTATCGGCACGTCATTGAGGTGCAGGCCGGCAATGGCTACCAGCAGCTTGGCCCGAATCGTTATGAGCTCGACCCGCTGGACCCTGTGGCGTTGGGTCGATTGATCAGTGCGCTCGATCAGAGTGGGCAGACGGCGAGCGAACTGGACTGGCTGCATGCCTTGCCGCTGTCGGTGGGCGGGGCGGTTGACGAGCAAAGCCTGGCGGCCGCGCAATGGGCCTGTCTGGATACGCTCAGCGCGTTGTTGCAGGCCTGGGGGCAGAACGCACAGAAGACCGCCCTGCGGCTCTGGCTGCTGTCCTGGCAAGCGTGCCCGGTGAACGGCCAGGTCATGCGTCCGGAACTGGCGGCGCTGGCCGGTATCACCGAAGTGGCGCCGCAGGAATACCCGATACGCTGTCACTGGCTGGACCTGCCCACGGCGCAGTTGAGCACCCAGGCTCCGCACCTCGCGGCGCTGCTTGCCGAACCGGCGTCGCTGCCGCGACGCATGGCCATTCGTGATGGTTATCTGTGGCAGCCACAGCTGCTGGCCAGTCCGCTGGCGGCTCCGACGGCGGCTTCGAATCTGCTGCCGGCGAACGGCACGTTCCTGGTGCTGGGCGGCACAGGCGGCATCGGTCGTACCTTGTGTGAACACCTGCTGCGATCCGGCCAGCGCCGGGTAGTGCTGCTGTCGCGAGGTGGCGGGTGCCCGAAAGAACTGGACGCCTATGCTTCGCGCATCGACAGCATCGCTGCGGATATCGCCGACCTGGCGCGCTGGCCCACGGTGCTGGAACACTTGCGTGAGCGTTATGGGCACTTTGACGGCGTGATTCACGCGGCTGGCACCGGAGCAGGCAGTCTGATCCGTCAGCGCGATGCTCAGGTGCTGTCTGAGGCGATGGCCAGCAAGACCCGCGGCATGCTGGCGGTTGAAGCATTGATCGAGCAGATGACGCCGGGGTTCGTGCTGTACTGCTCTTCGATGTCGGCACTGTTCGGCGGCGCCGGGCACCTGGACTACGCCGCCGCGAGTGCCGTGCTTGACGGTTTTACCCACTACCGTGCGCATGCCGAAAATGGCTGTGTGCGTCTGGGCATCAACTGGGACATCTGGCGCGATGTCGGCATGGCCGCTGCCAGTGGCGTCGGGGATGACGCGCATCAGCGACACCTGGCGGTCGGCATGTCGGCACAGGAGGGTTGCCGGGTATTCGATGCAGCCATGACGGCTCAACTGCCCCAGTTGCTGATCTCGACCACCGATCCAGCGACGGCGCGACAGTTTTACCCGGTTCGCCACAGCGCAGGTTCGACGCTGGCCGATACTGCGCCAGTGCTGACAGCAGACACTGCAGCGCCGGACTGTCTGCCCGAGCATCTGCATGACTGCCTGTGCAAATGGCTCGGCGTGAGTGCGCTGCAGCCGGACGCCTCGCTCTATGAATGGGGTGCCGATTCTCTGACTCTGCTGGACCTGATCGACGAACTGCAGGCCGCGACTGGCGTGGTCTTCCAGTTGTCGCAGTTCAGCCACAAGGTCAGCCTGGCTGAGGTGCTGGCGCTGGTGCGGGCGTCAGTGCCCGAAGCGGCTGCGGACGAAAACCAGTGGGCTGATGCAGTGAGGATCGATCAGTGGCATGCGGGCGCGGGCCGCGAGCGCCTGTATCTGATTCACCCGGTGGGTGGCGACGTGCAGGCGTACCGCGAGCTGGCCTCGGCGCTGCACCCTGATCTGGGCGTGTGGGTGATCGCCGATCCGGCCTTGCGCCTGCCCGAACTGCCGAACATCAGCGTGGATGAGCGCGCGCAGCTGTATCTCAAGGCGTTGCAGGCCCATCACCCCGACGGCACGGCATGGCGTCTGGCTGGCTGGTCGTTCGGCGCATGGGTGACGCAGGCGATGTGCAGCCTGCTGACGGAGGATTGCGAGCAGCCATTGTTGTACCTGATCGATCCCCCCGCGCCGGATGCGGGTGACGAGCTGGCGCAGATCGGTGAAGCGCAGATTCAGCAGGTCTTCCAGCGCGAGTTTTCTGCACGGCGCGGCCTCAACACAGCCACCGGCGCGGCCAGTGAAGACCCATCGCGTTACCTGCAAAGCCTGATTGTCTGCTGCCAGAACAACATGGCGAGCATGGCGGGCCACCGGCCCGTGGCGTTGTCGCGCACTCCCGTGCGGCTATTCATTGCCACGCAGCCCAATCCTTATGGCATGGGCAGCGCCTGGCGGATGGCCGATCTGCAGCGGGCCTGGCAAGGGCTGTTGCCGCACCTGCTGAGCTGGCAAGCACTGGACACCGATCACTACGGCATTGTCGCAGCGCCCTGGGCGCAGGTGATGGCCGAGATGATCAATGCCGATCTGTCGGCGGAGCAGGGCTGAACGTCAGCGGCAGGCTTTTCAGGCGGGGCTTATGTCCCCGCAAACGAACCACGGGCATGGTGATCGGCCATGCCAACAACCTGAAGGTGAGGGATCATGGATCAAATGGCACTCAAGGCCATAGAAGGCATCGCAGGCGCCGTGCGTGCGCCGTATCAGAGCATCACGGTCGACCGCCTGACACCGATCATCGGTGCCGAGGTCAGCGGTGTCGATCTGTCGCAGCCACCCAGTGCGGAGCAGTTGACGGAAATCCGCCGGGCCTTTCTGGAAAATCATGTGCTGGTGTTTCGCGATCAGCACCTGACGGTCGAACAGCACAAGGCGTTCGGCCGACTGTTTGGTCCGTTGCGCGCCTTGCCGGTGGACAGCATCGATGGCGATGACCCGGAACTGGTCGTGGTGCGCGCCAATGCGCAATCGCGTTTCGCTGCGGGCGAGCTATGGCACACCGACGGCACCGCTGATCTAGAGCCTTCAATGGGCTCGATGCTGTACGTCAAGGAAACCCCCGCCATCGGCACCGGCGGCGACACACTGTTTGCCAATATGCACCTGGCCATTGAAATGCTCTCGCCGGCGATGCAGCAGTTTCTCGGCGGGCTGACAGCCATTCACGATGGCGAGATTCCGTGGAAAGGCTATCAGCCGCCCGCCAACCTTCCGAAAAGCGAACACCCGGTGGTGGTTCGCCACCCTGAAACTGGGCGCCGCAGCCTATTCGTGAATTCCGGGTTCACCTCGCATATCGTGCAACTCTCGCCCGGCGAGAGCCGCACCGTACTGAATATGCTGTTCGATCTGATCGCCCGCGAACCCTGCCTCAGTTGCCGCGTGCGCTGGGAACCGAACACGCTGGTGTTCTGGGATAACCGCTGCACCCAGCATCACGCGGTGTGGGATTACTTCCCGCACTCGCGCTATGGCGAGCGAGTGACGATTCTCGGAGGGCGGCCCCAAGCCTGAAGGTGTTTGCGACTGACCGGCGAACGCCGGTCAGTTGCTTCATCAGCGCAGTGGCAGGTGGTATATCAGGTCGTCGAACCACTGATCGCCGATTTGATAGGCCTGCGGGACACGGCGCTCGAAGGTAAAGCCGCATTTCTCCAGAACCTTGCAGGAAGCGATGTTGCCGTCGGTCACGGTCGATTCCAGTGAATCCAGGCCGATGGCAGTTGCGTAGTCGATGATTGCGCGGCGTGACTCGGTGCCGAAGCCCTTGCCTTGATGTTCCGGCAGTAACAGACAGCCCACTTCGGCATGACCCGGCGACAGGATGCGAAAGCCGCTGACCCCCAGCTCTGCATCGTTTTGTGTGTCGGTGACCACCAGGCACAGCCAGTGATCTGACTCCGGCGTCCAGTCGGGGAGGCGATGATCGAAGCCTTTGCGGATCTGCGCTTCTTCGATTTCTCCGAATACGTAGCGCATGGTCTCGGGTTCGGAGTGCAGCCTGAAAAACAGCGGCCAGTCGCTGGCGAGCAGGGTCCGCAGATAAAGTCGTTCGGTGTGTAGTTCCAGCATCCGTTGCTCCCGGGACAATCAAAAAAGGCACAGGGTTTTGTACCCGGCCTGCGGCCAATGATCAATAATGCACGCGCATTTCATTGCCATTGCTCACGGCAATCGTGGCGCAACGAGGCAGGGTCACATCCTTCTGCAGGTCAGGGACGAGTCAATGGCATTTCGCGTATTGGTCATCGGCGGCTACGGCAACTTCGGCAGCCTTATCTGCAATCATCTGGCGATGATGCCGGACATCGAACTGGTCATTTCCGGTCGCGACCCGCGCAAGCTGGCGGAAAAGGTTGCCGCACTGCAAACGCTGGCTGGCAGATTCTGCGAGAGCTGGTGCGTGGACATCATGCAGGACGGCGCGGGCAGTGAGCTGGGTGAATTGGGCATTGATCTGCTTATCCACACGGCGGGGCCTTTTCAGGGGCAGTCGTATGCCGTGGCCCGGCATTGCATCGAGGCGGGTGTGAATTATTGCGACCTGGCGGATTGCCGGGCATTTGTCGCCGGTATCGCCAGCCTCGATGCCCAGGCGCGTGAGGCAGGTGTCAGCGTGCTGAGCGGTTGCAGCTCGGTGCCGACGCTTTCGGCGGCCATCATCGATCAGCATCGCCAGCGTTTTCTGCGCATCGATTCGATAGAGCATGGCATCTCCTCGGCAGCGAAAATGCCCGGTCTGTCGACCGTGCGTGGCGTACTGGCCAATGCCGGGCGGCCGATCAGGCAACTGCGCAACGGCAAGGTTCACGAAGTCCATGGCTGGATGGACCTGACCCTGCGCCGGATGCCCGGCATGGGCACACGGCTGGTGGCCAATGTCGACGTCCCGGACCTGGATGTATTCGCGACACGTTATGCCGCGCAGCATCTGAGCTTCAAGGCCGGCTCCGCGCTCAAGGCCGGCGGCATCGCGACCTGGCTGCTGGCGCTGGCGATTCGCTGTGGGCTGCTGCGCGATCCTGCGTCGTGGGCCGAGCGCCTGTACCGTTGGGGCGCGCGCTTTGAACAGTGGGGTGATCGAAAGAGCGCGATGTACATCGATGTCGATGGCGTCGACCTCACCGGCCAGCCGTTGCACATGCGTGCGCAATTGACTGCACTGAACGACAAGGGCCCGGAGATCCCCGGCAGTGCTGCCGTCGCGCTGAGCAGCAAAATGGCCGGTGGCTATCGCCCACAACCGGGCGCACGGGCCTGCGTCGGAGAAATCACCGTAGACGAGTACCTGGCAGCGATCAACGAGCCGGAAAACATCCGGCTGGATGTTCATTTCACCGACCGCAACGTCTGACGCTGTTGCCAATCTCCGATGGCTCCGTACAGGCGAAGATCAAGGCAGTTTCATTGCGTGATCTTCCGGTTTCGCGCGGTGCCAATCATCGGAAAAATTCTGCTCAGGCGATTTAAATAAATATTCATCATCGCGCGCCGGCCCCGTAATTCATGGGCTTCAGGGTGCCTTCGATTGGCGCGTGCGTGATTCCGATAACGTTAACTATCAAGTTAAATCTTTCAGCGCCGACTCACGGGTATTCCGAAAAATCAAAGGCACACATGCAATGAGCGCAAAATGGTTGGACAATCTGAAAGTCAGCAAGAAGCTCGGGCTGGGCTTTGCCGCTATTTTGCTCGGAGTACTGACCGTCACCGTCATTGGCTACTCCAGCACCAACCTGCTGATCGAGCGCATGGGCAAAAGCAGCAAGGTCGCCGAGATCAAGGCTGACGTCCTGAATGCCCGGATTGCTGCGCAAGCCTATGCGACCGGCCCTACCGCCGCAGGTGTGCAGAATTACGCCAGCGCGCTGGATACCTTGAGCCGCAGTGTCGATCAGGGCCTGCAGGTGTTCGTGATCTCGAGCAACCTCGCCAAGCTGCGCGAGATCAAGGAGCAGGTGGGCGGTCTGAAGCAGACCTTCGACCAATTGGTCGGCATCAATCAGAAAGTCGACGAGGCGTTGAAACCGATTATCAAGGTGTCCGATGACGTCAGCGCGACCTTCGAGAATCTGCTGAACAAGACCATTGACGACACCTTGCGCTCGCCAAATGAAACCGGCATCAGGCAGGTCAAGATCGCTGGCGACCTGCGTAACGGCATGACCAATTTCCGTCTGGTGTTTCGCCGCTATCTGAGCGTTCCGAATGCCGACAACCGTCAGGCCACCTATAAGGCCGCCGACGCCCTGATCGCACAAGTGGACGCCGCTCGCAGCCAGTTGCCTGTCGAGGCAAATGCTGCAGTGGATGCCGCGCTGGTGGCGTTGAAACAATACAAGGTCCTGATGTCGTCGATTTCGGACATGCTTCAGCAGACCGAGCAGATCCGCAACGATCTGCAACAGCAATCCGTAGCGACCGCAGCCCGTGCCGATGATCTGGCAGCGCTGCAGGTCATCAGTGCCAAGAAGGAACAACAAACCGCTGTGGTGCAATTGCTCAGCGTAGCGCTGGTCGTGCTGCTGGTCGGCATCTTTGCTGCGTTCCTGATCACGCGTCAGATTACCGTGCCTTTGAACAGCACCGTGATTGCGGCGCGCCGGATTGCCGACGGTGATCTGACCCATGACAGCAGCACCACCCGCCAGGACGAACTGGGCCTGCTGCAGAACACCATGCAGCACATGACTGTTTCGCTGCGCGGCCTGATCGGTGGCATCGGCAACGGTGTTACGCAGATCGCCACGGCGGCCGAACAATTGTCTGCCGTCAGCGAGCAGACCAGCGCGGGTGTCACCCTGCAGAAAAACGAAGTCGATCAGGTCGCCACTGCCATGAACGAAATGGCCTCTACCGTACAGGAAGTGGCGCGCAACACCGAAGACGCTTCGCAAGCCGCCAAACAGGCCAGCGAGCGCGCTGCTCACGGTAGCAGTGTGGTGCAGCATGCTACGCGCGAAATCGGGCAATTGGCCGGTGAAGTGCAGCAATTGGGTGAAGCCATGCAGCGTCTGACCGAAGACAGCGGCAAGATCGGCAGCGTGATTGACGTGATCAAGGCGGTCGCCGAGCAAACCAACCTGCTGGCGCTCAACGCAGCCATCGAGGCCGCAAGGGCAGGCGAGCAGGGTCGCGGTTTTGCCGTGGTGGCTGACGAAGTTCGCTCGCTGGCTCAGCGTACGCAGAACTCCACAACCGAAATCGAAGCGCTGATCCAGGCGTTGCAAAAAGGTACAGGCGCCGCCTCGGGCCTGATGGACGCCAGCCTGCAGCGCACTGAAGGCACCGTGGTGCTGGCTCGTCAGGCCGAACAGGCGCTGGTGGAAATCAACCAGTCCATCGGCACCATCGAACAGATGAGTCAGCAGATTTCCGCCGCGGCCGAGCAACAGAGCGCCGTGACCGAAGAAATCAACCGCAGCGTACTCAGCGTTCGCGACATTGCCGATCAGTCCGCTTCTGCCACTGAGCAAAGCGCTGCGTCGACTGTCGAGCTGGCCCGTCTGGGCAGCGATTTGCAGAGCATGGTCGCGCGTTTCAAGATTTAACCTGCGCCAGGCTCTGTACGAAAAGTCGGCGAGCGAAGGTCAGGCGAGGCAAAAACAGGCGAGGAACGGCCGGGGTCGCGTTCGACTCTACGTGTTGTAAATGAGCATTCCGATTGGACTCGCCTCCGAGCCTGTTTTTAACGAAGCATCACCGAGCGCAGCCACTTTTCGTACAGAGCCTAAGCAAAGTCGGCCTCCTGACCCCATCAGGAGGCCGACTGCCGTTGTTCCGCCCGCACCACCATCCACACGCCGATACCTGACACCGCCATGCCTGACGCCATCTGCCAGGACAGCGGTTCGTCGAACATTGCCCAGGCCCAGAGCATCGTCACCGGTGGGCTGAGGTACAGCACGCTGGCGACGCGGGTCGCCGTCGCGCGGCGCAGACACACCCAATACAGTCCGTACCCGCCCAGGGTTGCCAGCCCCACCGTCCATAGCACGCTCAGCGCAAAGCCGGTACTGGCTACAGGCGCCAGGCTGCCCTGTGTGCCCTGAATAATCGCGAAGGCCATGCTGGAAACAGCGCATTGCAGCCACAGGTTGGGCAGCAGTGCCATAGGCTGTGCGGTGCTGGACTGTTTCTGCCACAGCGTCGCGATGGCCAGTGACAACATGCCCAGCAGCGGCAGGCCGTAGGCCCACAACGGTGCGTCACCTACCGCCAGCGCGCTGTAGGTCACCAGCACTACACCGATCAGCCCGACCAACAGTCCCGCCCAGATTTGCCAGGCCAGCCGTTGTCCGAGCACCACTGCCGCCAGGAGCGCCATGCCCATGGGCAACAAATCGGCAAACAGTGCGGCGAGTCCGGCGGGCACGCCCAGCGCAATGCCCTGCGTGACACCGGCGACGTAGCCGGCCATGGCCAGCAGGCCGATACCTGCGTTTTTCAGCAGCGTGGCCGGCGCGATCGATCTCAGTTGCCTGGCGACAAAAGGCAGCAGGATCAGGGTGACCACCACACAGCGCCAGAACACCACCAGCAGCGGCGGCGCATGTTCCAGCGAAAAGCGTGCGCCGACGAAGCCCGAACTCCAGGTCAGAACCAGCGCAGCTTCAAGCAGGGGCAAGGGAATGGCCTGGTGCCAGGCAGGCCGCGAGACGCTCGGAGCAATCGACAGGTATGGGTTCATGGACGCAGGTTACGAAAACGGCGTAGTCTAATAAATCAAAATTAAATGCATGACTTATTCAGGAAATCTGAATCATGACGGCCATTCTCGACATCGAACTGGTGCGCACCTTCCATGCGGTGGCGCGGATAGGAAAGTTTTCGGCGGCTGCCGAACAACTTCATAAAAGCCCGGCAGCAGTAAGTGTGCATATCCAGCGCCTCGAGGCCGTAGCGGGCGGGCGCTTGCTCAACCGTGACAACCAGGCGGTGTCGCTGACGGCACTGGGCAAGCGCCTGCTGTTGTCGACGACAGAGTTGCTGTCCACGCATGACCGGGTGCTGGCGGATCTGCAAGGTACTCATCTGGCCGGACGCATCACGCTGGGGGTTCCGGATGAGTACGCCGTGCATGTCATTCGCGACATCCTGCCAGTGTTCGCGGCCGCGTGGCCCAATGTCGTGCTGGAGTTGAAATCCGCACCCAGCTACGCCCTGCGCGAGCAGGTTGCGCGCGGCAAGTTGCAGACAGCAGTGATCGCGCAACCCAAAGGGCAGCTGAGTGCTGATACGCAGTTTCTGGTATCGACCAAGCCGGTCTGGGTCGGGCCGGCCAGTGCCGCACTGGGATCTGCGGACCCGTTGCCGCTGGCGATTCACGCAGCGCAATGTCCTTATCGTGAAGCCATGCTGGCGTCACTCAAAGACAACGGCCGCAAAACCCGTGTAGTTCTCGAAAGCCCGTCCAACCAGGCGATCAAAGCCTGTGTGGAAGCGGGGCTGGCGATCAGCCTCATCGATAGGAGCGGGGTCACGGAAGCCATGCAGATTCTTGATGACCTGCCAGAAATACCCGAGCACGAAATCGTCTTCCTGCGCTCGCTGTCGTCGCAGAACGACGAGGCGGTGAGCCTGCTGGCGCAGGCGCTGCAGAAGTATTTTCGGGTTTAGCCGGGAACACTGCAGCCGAAGTGTGTTATCGACTGCAGGAACGCTTTCGGCTCAACCGTCCTTGAACAGAAAGCTGTAGGCATTCAACGCCGGCACGCCGCCCAGGTGGGCGTAGAGCACTTTCGAGCCTTCGGGGAATTCGCCGTTGCGCACCATGTCGATCATGCCGTGCATGGATTTGCCTTCGTAGACCGGGTCGGTCAATACGCCCTCCAGGCGGGCGCAGAGGCGGATGGCTTCGAGGGTGCCATCGTTCGGCAGGCCGTATTCCGGGTAGGCATAGCGGGTGTCGAGCACCACATCTTCGGCGGTGATTTCGCGGCCCAGCTCCACCAGTTTTGCGGTGTTCTGAGCGATACGCAGAACCTGCGCGCGGGTCTTTTCCGGTTTGGCCGACGCGTCGATACCGATCACACGCTGTGCCCGGCCATCGGCAGCGAATCCCACCAGCATGCCTGCGTGAGTACTGCCGGTTACCGAGCAGACCACGATGTAGTCGAACTTGAAGCCCAGTTCTTCTTCCTGCTGGCGCACTTCATCGGCAAAACGCACGAACCCCAGGCCGCCATAAGGGTGCTCCGAGCAGCCCGCTGGAATCGGAAACGGTTTGCCGCCGCTTTCCTCGACGTCGGCCATGGCCTTTTCCCAGCTCGGGCGAATGCCAATATCGAAGCCTGCCGAATCCAGGCGCACATCGGCGCCCATGATGCGCGACATCTCGATATTGCCGACCCGGTCGTACAACGCGTCGGAATAGTTGACCCAATTCTCCTGAACCAGCACGCACTTCATGCCCAGATGCGCCGCGACGGCTGCCACCTGACGGGTCTGGTTGGACTGGATGCCACCGATCGACACCAATGTGTCGTAGCCGCCGTCGATGGCTTCCGGCACCAGGTATTCCAGTTTGCGGGTCTTGTTGCCGCCGAAGGCCAGACCGCTGTTGCAATCCTCGCGCTTGGCATACAGCTCGACCTTGCCGCCCAGATGCTCACTCAAGCGTTTCAGTGGGGTAATAGGCGAGGGGCCGAAGGTCAGAGGGTAGCGCTTGAACTTGCTCAGGTTCATATCGGGTCTCCGTTGATAAGTTGATCCGGGCATTGAAGGTGGAACTCGATGTGTTTATCGAGCGGCCCGGCATGGCTCCCATCATAGGAAAACTGCGAATAATCGTGGTTGCAAAGAATTGTCTATCTACAAAATAAGCGTTAGCCTGAACACATCTAAACAGACTTTTATTGTGTGAATTTCATTATGAAAGCAATAAATGAACGAACTAAAAAGTCCGGTTCTGACATGACGCCGCTGCTGGACAGGATTGACCGCGCCATCCTCAAGACCCTGCAACGTGACGCGTCCATTTCCAATGTGGCACTTGCCGAGAAGGTCAAACTGAGTCCGCCTGCGTGCCTGCGGCGCGTCGAGCGGCTGAAAGAGGCGGGCGTGATCAAGGGCGTGGTGGCGTTGCTCAATGGCGATGTTCTGGACGCAGGCATGGTGGTGCTGATCGGTGTCGTACTGGA
Organism: Pseudomonas sp. NFACC10-1; assembly: GCF_900119195.1. NCBI lineage: Bacteria > Pseudomonadati > Pseudomonadota > Gammaproteobacteria > Pseudomonadales > Pseudomonadaceae > Pseudomonas > Pseudomonas sp. NFACC10-1. The sequence goes on from NZ_FPJB01000001.1 coordinate 193,779, forward strand.
CCGCTCGACACCGGATTCATTTGCTCAATTCGAAGCCGCCGCGCAGAAGGTTTCCGGCTGTATGGAGTTTCATGTCGTCACCGGCGAGTTCGACTACTTCATGTTGCTGCGCACCAAGGACAGTCAGAGCTTCAACCGCCTGCACGCCGAACAGTTACTGTACTTGCCCGGTGTCAGACAGATCCGTTCGTTCATGGGGCTGCGTCAGGTCGTTTCCACGACACAGTTGCCCATTTGACGGGTTTCGGCGTGGCCTGTTTGCTGCATGCAGCGTCAAACGTTCACGTCTGACCAAGGTCAGAGTTGCTGACTGCCACACGATTGACTCTGGCGCATGCTTCAATCAGCGCCGTTTCCTTTTTTTACTTGCTCAAGGATTTTCATTTTGGCTGCTGGAAGCTTGCTTACCCTGCTCGACGATATTGCGACGTTGCTCGATGATGTGGCGCTGGCCACGAAGAAGACGGCGGGTGTGCTGGGTGATGATCTGGCGCTCAATGCCCAGCAGGTCACCGGTGTTTCAGCGGATCGCGAATTGCCGGTTGTCTGGGCCGTGGCCAAGGGGTCGCTGCTCAACAAGGCCATTCTGGTTCCGGCAGCGCTGTTGATCAGCGCCTTCGCACCCTGGGCGATTCTGCCGTTGCTGATGATCGGCGGTGCGTTTCTGTGCTTCGAGGGGTTCGAGAAAATCGCCCATAAATGGCTGCATCCCGAAACCGGTGAAGAGCATGAGCAGCGCAAGCAGGCGTCGACGGATGCGTCCGTGGACATGGTGGCGTTCGAAAAGGAGCGCGTAAAAGGCGCGATTCGCACGGACTTCATTCTTTCCGCGGAAATCATCGTGCTCGCGCTGGGCGTGGTCTCGGCCAGACCCTTCATGGATCAGGTCGGTGTGCTGGTCATCGTCGCAGTGCTGATTACCGTGGGGGTCTACGGGCTGGTGGCCGGTATCGTCAAACTCGACGACCTGGGCCTGTACCTGAAGAAAAGCGCAGCTTCGGTGTCACAAAAGATCGGTGCCGGCCTGCTGTGGCTGGCACCGGTGTTGATGAAAGTGCTGTCGATCGTCGGTACTGCCGCCATGTTCATGGTCGGCGGCGGGATCCTGGTCCACGGTCTGCCGTTCGCTCATCATTGGGTCGAAGGCGTGACTGAAGCGGCAGCCGGTACGGTTGGCGGTCTGTCGATGATCGTTCCGACGCTGATCGATGCTGTTGCCGGGATCATTGCCGGTGCCGTGCTGGTGCTGGTCGTGACGCTGGTTGGCAAGGTCTGGAAAGCTACGAAGGAGTGAGTGGAGCCGGTCATCCACACTTCTGATCCAGGGCCGTGGGCGCGAGCCGGGCGACGCTTAGCTTGCTCGCGAAGGGGCTGGTACAGCCAACCGAAGGGTGTCTGAAACACCGCCTTCGCGAGCAAGCTCGCTCCCACAGAGACCTATGTAACGTAGAGCTTGGGAGTGAGCGTCATCACCGTCAAACAACGTGCTTAGAAGAACACCTTCACCAGCAAACTCGCGGTGTTCTGATCGGTGTCGAAGGAGCTGGTGTCCTTGATGCCGTATTTGTTGGTCCAGTAGTCGTACTCAATACCCACGTAGAGCTGCCGCTCCGGGTAATTCAGTGCCTTGCCCAGGTCATACTTGATCTGCGGGTTGAAGTGCAGGTTGGAGTGGTAAGTGCCACGCGAGGTCTTGTCGTTGTCGACCACCCAGTCCATGAAGCCGTCGATCAGCACATCCGATTTGCCCAACGGGATGGTGTAGGACCACACCGGAGTGATCTGCCACACGCCGTCGCCCGGGCGATTGCCTTCGGTCTGGCGCTGGTAGAAGTTAAGCTGGAAGTAGTCGAAACCCGGTATCTTCAGGTCGAACGCCGGACCGATCAGGTACGACTCGTTATCGCCTTCACCGAACTCGTAAGTTGCGGCAATCAGCACATCGCTGATCGGCCCGAACTCGAACTTCTGGCCGAAGATCTTGCCCAGCGACAGGCGTGGCGAGAACTCGCCGTAATAGGTGTTATCGCCAGCGGTTGCGTCTTTCTTGCCGTTGTAGAAGATCTTGTCGACGAAGAAGAAGTTGTCGCCGTACTTCCAGCTGTCCGCGTGCTCAAAGGTAAAGGTCTGCTGATTTTCCGGGTTGACAGCAAAGTCTCGTCCATTGAGATAGGTCAGGCTATTACTCTGCCACTGGAAGATATCCCCTGCCATGGCGGGTGCGGCAGCCAGCAGACTGCTGGCCAGTAATGCACTGGAAATCGTACGGTTCATGCGGTGAGCCCCTTGATGTAGATCGTGATTTTTTCGGACTGGCGCTCTATGCGTGACGCCTTGTCGGTGGTTGCAATAATTTGTCTGTCTGGTCAGCTTTGTGTTGTTAGCAAGAGCTGCGCCAATCAGTGAAAAAAAGTTTAAGTAACCCTTCAAACCGATATCGAAGTGTCGATTTCAGGTCTTTTTTTCCAATGCACAGCGTTCTGCGTGCCGTTCAGCCAGTGGGCCGCCCGGTCGGGTTCAGTTAGCGGGAAAGTGGTGGGCGGGTTGGCAGCGGCGGCGGAGGATACTGACTCGCGTCGCCGTGCTCAAGTGCTCCAGAGCAGGGCGTCTGGAGCGAAAACAGGGCAATGCCCGTTGCTTCAGTTGATGTGCGCGCCCTGATCGATCCAGGCGCCTACCAGATCACGTTCCTGCTGGGTCATCTGGGTAATATTGCCCAGCGGCATGATCGGCGCGGTGATCGCCTGCGCCTTGATACGCGGTGCCTGTTGCTGAATCTGCTCAGGCGTATCGAACATCACGCCGGCCGGAGCGACGCTGAACAACTGACTGGTAGGCGTGGCCGAGTGACAGACCGAGCAACGTTGCCGAATGACGTCGTGCACCGTGTTGAAGTCTGCACCTGCCACCTTGGCAGGTTCGGGCTGGGCAGACGCTGCCTGGGCAGGCGCAGCGGCGGGTTGCGCAGGTTGCTCATCAGCCCGATGACCGCCGACCGCTGTACCGGGCAGTGGCTGATAGACGATCCTGGCCGGTGGTTGCGCAGGGCCGGTGACATACGCCAGGCACAGCATGCCCAGCGCCGCGACCGGCAGGGTCCAGGCGAAGCGGTGGCTGTTGTGCCGCGTATTGAAGTAATGGCGGACCAGCACGGCCAGCAGCGCGATGCCTGCGAGAATCAGCCAGTTGTACTCACTGCCGTAAGTGCTTGGAAAGTGATTGCTGATCATGATGAACAGCACAGGCAGAGTGAAGTAGTTGTTGTGCCGTGAACGTAACAGGCCCTTTGCCGGCAGGCTTGGGTCCGGCGTACGGTTCTCGGCAATGGCGGCTACCAGCGCGCGCTGGGCCGGCATGATGATGCGGAACACGTTGCCGACCATGATGGTGCCCATGATCGCGCCCACATGCAGATAGGCACCGCGACCGCTGAACACTTTGCTGAACCCGTATGCCGCCGCGACCAGCAGCACGAACAGGACCACGCCCAGCAGGGCAGGGCGCTTGCCCAGTGGCGAGTCACACAGAAAGCTGTAGATGAACCAGCCGACGAACAACGAACCCAGGCCGATGTGCACGCCCTCGGCACCACTCAGGCTGCTGCCCGGTGCCAGCAGGTACAGCGTCGGGTTGGCGTAGAACACCACGCACAACAGCGCGACCCCTGACAGCCAGGTCGAATAGGCTTCCCATTTGAACCAGTGCAGATTCTCCGGCATGGTCGGCGGTGCGAGCTTGTACTTCTCCAAGTGGTAGATGCCGCCGCCGTGGATCGCCCACAGATCACCCGACAGGCCTTCACGCGGGTTACTGCGGTTGAGGTTGTTCTCCAGCCAGACGAAGTAGAACGATGCGCCGATCCAGGCGACGCCGACAATCATGTGAATCCAGCGCACGCCCAGATTCAGCCATTCCATCATATGTGCCAGCACGGTGTTTACCCTTCCAGTGGGTGGGGATCGAGAACCAGCAACTGGCTCTCGGCAAAGTAATGCTCGTCGCAGTTGTTGCCTTCGCCACTGCGATCAACCACCAGGAAGTCATCCCGCTTTTCGATCGTCAGCACCGGATGGTGCCAGACGCCGCGATGGTAATTGACACCCTGCCTGCCGTTCGACACGAAGGCGCGGGTCAGCTCTGATTCAGGCACATCGCCAACCGGCGCGACCACGATCAGAAAGGGGTTGCCGAGCAACGGCACGAACGCCTGACTGCCCAGCGGATGACGCTCCAGCATGCCGATGGTCAACGGCATCGGCAGCGCTTCGGCGCGGAAGATGCTGATGATCGCCTTGTCTTCCGGCTGCGCGGTCTGCACATCAGCCAGACGATGAAAGCGCATGGTCGAGCCGTTATTGATCATGAAGTGATCGCTGCCGTCGGTTTCAATCACATCACCGAATGGCGCAAAGGCTTCCTTGGTCAGTGGCTCGATTATCAGTTTGCGCATGCGGGTTCTTCTTCAATGGTTTTGAGGGTGGGTCGTTTGCACATTCGTATTGATGACTATCGTGCCAATGCTCTGCGTTGGCATGCATTTCGTGACGCTCTGCGTCACAACTCTACGCCGCGCCACACATACTCAAGACTGGACGCAGAGCGTCCGGAACTGCATTCCCACGCAGAGCGTGGGAACGATAGCCTGTTGCCTTCTGCTGACTTCCGACGCGTTGTTACCTGGCCACCTTGCCCAGTACTCGCAGGCGGCTCACGCCCCCGTCCGGGAATACGTTCAGGCGGATGTGGGTGATCGGGCCGATCGCCTTGATCTGCTCGGCGAACTCGTGTTCTGCGTGCATGGTCAGCTTCTGGCTGGGCAGCAACTCGCGCCAGAACAGGCTCTGGGTTTCGATCTGGCTGTCGGTGCCACCCTTGACCAGAGCGCCCTGAATCGAGCAGCTGTCCGGGTAGTTACCTTTGAAGTGCAGGGTATCGACGATGACTTTCTCGACTTCGCCCTTATGCCCGAGTGCCACAATCACCCAATCGTTGCCGGGTGTGCGGCGGCGCGCGGTTTCCCAGCCGTCGCCCATGTTCACACCGCGCCCAGGGTTGAGGATATTGCTCATGCTGCCGTAATGCTCATCGGAGCAGGCAATCGATCGGCCGCCATTGAGCGCTGCAACCAGATCGATCTGCTCGTCCTCGCTGACTTTCGACCAGTCGCGATGCGGTACACCGTACACGCGCAGACGCGCGACGCCGCCATCCGGGTAGATGTTGAAGCGCAGGTGGCTGAACGCCTGATCGTTGCTGATCTCGTGGTAATGATGGCTGTTGCCTTGCAGCTCCACAGACGGCAGCACTTCGGTCCAGGCAGTGTTTTCATCGGGCTCGCCCGACGCCAGGAAGCACGCCTCCAGCGACGCGGAAGGCGGGAAGTTGCCGGTGAAAAACGAGGTGTCGATGTCCACACCCTTGATGGTTCCTGCCACACCGAGGCGAATCACTGCGCTGTCGTACCCTTCGAAACGCTTGCGGCGCGACTCCCAGCCGTCCATCCACTTGCCGTTGTCGTCGAACACGCCTTCTTTCCAGACGGCCGGGGTCGGCTGGAACAGCCGGTTGGCGTCGGCGAACCAGTCATCGGTGACCGAAAGGATTTTGGTGCCCAGACGTGCGTCGGCCAGGTTCACGAACTTCTCGAACGGTGCGGCGTAAACTTTCATGCTCTTTGTCTGCCTTCTGAATACGGTTATGACTGCGACGCTCAAAGCGCCTGTAGACGAAACAGTGCGATCTTGTTGATCTCGGCCAGGGCGCAAGCAAACTCGGCCTCGGGCGAGTGGTGGATGCGTTGTTCGAACGCTGCCAGAATTTTGTGCCTGTCGCTGCCCTTGACCGCCATGATGAACGGAAAGCCGAAGCGGGCCTTGTAAGCCTCGTTCAGCTCGGTAAAGCGCTGGAACTCCTCAGGCGTGCAGTGGTGGATACCGGCGCCGGCCTGTTCATCGGTACTGGCCTGAGTCAGCTCGCCCTGGACGGCAGCCTTGCCTGCCAGGTCCGGGTGGGCATTGATCAGTGCCAGTTGTTGCTCGTGTGTGGCACCCAGCAGGATCTCGCTCATGCGTGCGTGAAGGGTCTCGACCTGATCGAGATGCGCGCCTGTGCTTTGGTCGAACGCTTGCTGCGCGACCCACGGTGAGTGTTCGTAGATATCGGCAAAGGCCGCGATGAACGCCTCCCGGCCCAGGCTTGAAGGTGTCAGTGTCTTGAACGTGCTCATTGCTCGGCCTTGCCGGTAAACGGATGTTCAGTGTGCCAGTGCCGGGCGATATCGACACGACGGGTAAACCACACCTGCTCATGGCCTTTGGCGTACTCGATGAAACGCTTGAGTGCGGCGAGGCGGGCGGGGCGGCCGATCAGGCGGCAATGCAGGCCGATGGAAAGCATCTTCGGTGCGTCTTCGCCTTCGGCATACAGCACGTCGAACGCATCCTTGAGGTACTGAAAGAACTGCTCGCCATTGTTGAAGCCCTGCACCTGGGTGAAACGCATGTCGTTGGTGTCCAGGGTGTACGGAATCACCAGATGAGGCTTACCGGTCGGGTTGTTCGGCTCCCAGTACGGCAGGTCGTCGTCGTAGGTGTCGCAATCATAGAGAAACCCGCCTTCCTCCATGACCAGGCGCCGGGTGTTGGGGCCGGTGCGCCCGGTGTACCAGCCCAACGGCCGTTCGCCGCTGATGTCGGTGAGGATCTGGATCGCCTGGCGCATGTGCTCACGCTCCTGGGCTTCGTCCATGTTCTGGTAGTCGATCCAGCGATAGCCGTGGCTGCAGATCTCATGACCTTCGGCGACCATGGCGCGGATTACATCCGGATGACGTTGCGCAGCCATGGCCACGGCAAAAATGGTCAGGGGGATATCGAACTGCCTGAACAGCTTGAGAATGCGCCACACACCGGCGCGGCTGCCGTACTCGTACAGCGACTCCATGCTCATGTTGCGCTGGCCCTGGAGTGGCTGCGCGGCAACCATCTCGGACAGAAAGGCTTCTGATTCCTTGTCGCCATGCAGAATATTGCGCTCGCCACCTTCCTCGTAATTCAGCACGAAAGACAAGGCAATGCGCGCATTACCCGGCCAACGTGGGTGAGGCGGGTTGTTGCCGTAACCGATCAGGTCGCGTGGGTAGTCAGCGCTCACTGCAAGCTTCCTTTTTCTACATGGGGTGCGTTGGATGCGTTAAGTCAGGTGCAATGCCAAGAGCGGTCAAGGCACTGTTGGGTCAAGATTGTATACAATTTTGTTTTCAGCTTGTAACCCTGTACGTTTCTGCACCGAAGCGTCTCGATAAGCGTAAAACAAGCAAGAAACCTGCCTGACTGGTCAGCTAATCGTAAAAAACCTGATATTTTTCCTCTGCTTCCTATATCTCTGGCCAATCCTGCGCCCAGCCGGCGTCCTGGCCACGGGCTGTTGAACGATCAGGAATTTATTGTGTACAGCTTTTCCCGAAAGTGTCTTAATCGGTCGCAATCGCACGATGTAGAGCACCTCATTGGTGCGCTGCTTGACCATGGCCGGATGTGAGGAGTGAAGTTTTGGGAAAATTGACCACACATGTACTGGATGCCGCCCACGGCTGCCCAGGCAGCGCCATCCGCATCGAGCTGTACCGGGTCGAAGGCCAGCAACTGCTGCACGTTGTCAGTGCGCTCACCAATAGCGACGGGCGTTGCGATGCGCCGCTGCTGCAGGGTGAGGCCTATCAATCCGGCGTCTATCAGTTGCACTTCAAGGCTGGCGATTATTACCGCGCGCGGGGCGTGGCCCTGAATGAGCCTGCCTTTCTCGATGAGGTGGTGCTGCGCTTCGGCATTGATGCAGGTCAGGAACACTTTCATGTGCCGCTGTTAATCTCGCCATACAGCTACTCGACGTACAGGGGCAGCTGAATACCTCTTGCCCGCCCACACTGCGGGCTTTTTTTTGCGCGTGTCTGCGCTTTTGCCCTGTGTACAATGCGCCAGTCCCGATGCCGTCATCCACCTGCGCACGAGTGCCCATGAACGACCAGTCCCTGCCCCTCAAGAAACAGCCGCGCAGCCTTGGCTCAAGCCGTAACGTCACGCAGGACGATGTCGTTTACGAACATGTCTTCGATGCCATTCTGGAACAGCGGCTGGCGCCGGGTACCAAATTGAGTGAAGAGGCGCTGGGCGAGATTTTCGGTGTGAGCCGTACCATCATTCGTCGCGCCCTGTCGCGGTTGGGCCATGAGGGCGTCGTGTTGCTGCGCCCCAACCGTGGCGCGGTGGTCGCCAGCCCCAGCGTTGAAGAGGCGCGGCAGGTGTTTTTCGCCCGGCGTATGGTCGAGAAGGCAATCACTGAACTGGCGGTCGAGCACGCTACTGCCGAGCAACTGGCCGAGCTGCGCCAGATGGTCAGCGACGAGCGCGACAGCTTCGCCCGCGGTGATCGGGGTGCCGGTATTCGTTTGTCCGGCGAATTCCATCTTCAGTTGGCCGTGGCCGCTAGAAACGCGCCGCTGATCAGCTTCCAGCGCAGCCTGGTGTCGCAGACCTCGCTGATCATTGCCCAGTACGAAACCGGCAATCGCACGCACTGTTCCTACGATGAGCACAACCAGTTGATCGACGCCATCGAAGCCCGCAATGCGGCACTGGCCGTCGAATTGATGATGCATCACATGGACCACATCGACAGCAAACTCAACCTTGACGAAGACAGCGCCACGGATGATTTGCATGCGGTGTTCTCGCACGTCATGGGCCGGAAAAAACCGGGGCGTTGAGGCTGTGTGGATGAACAATTATCGTACGACGCAGAGCGTCGCGACCTGCATTCCCACGCGGAGCGTGAGGAACGATCATCTCAACTATCGTGCTGATGTTCTGCGTCGGTCTGAACAGACAATCCGATTATCGTGCGACGCTCCGCGTCGTCATGCCGTTCCGGACGCTCTGCGTCCTCTTGGCGACGCAGAGCGTCGCGACCTGCATTCCCACGCGGAGCGTGAGGAACGATCATCTCAACTATCGTGCTGATGTCCTGCGTCGGTCTGAACAGACAATCCGATTATCGTGCGACGCTCCGCGTCGTCATGCCGTTCCGGACGCTCTGCGTCCTCTTGGCGACGCAGAGCGTCGAGACCTGCATTCCCACGCGGAGCGTGAGGAACGATCGTCTCAACTATCGTGCTGATGTTCTGCGTCGGTCTGAACAGACAATCCGATTATCGTGCGACGCTCCGCGTCGTCATGCCGTTCCGGACGCTCTGCGTCCTCTTGGCGACGCAGAGCGTCGAGACCTGCATTCCCACGCTGGAGCGTGAGTGGCGAGAGTTGTCCTGAGAGCAGGTTCAACTCCGCTCATGCACCAATCGCCCACCTGACCAGGTCTGCTTTACAGTCCGGTCATCACCAATCGTCATCAGCACGAACAGAATCTCTTCGATGCCTTTGGCTTGCTTCAAACGATACGACAGCAGCGGGGTGGCGTTGTAGTCGAGCACCAGGAAGTCAGCCTCGTTGCCCGGCTTCAGGTTGCCGACCTTGTCTTCCAGGCGCAGTGCCCGCGCGCCGCCCAGCGTCGCCAGGTACAGCGACTTGAACGGATTGAGCCGCGCGCCCTGCATCTGCATGACCTTGTAGGCCTCGTTTAGGGTCTGCAGAATCGAAAAACTGGTGCCGCCGCCCACGTCGGTGCCCAGACCGACATTCACCTTGTGCTTCTCGGCCATCGGCAAGTTGAACAGGCCGCTGCCCAGAAACAGGTTGGAGGTCGGGCAGAAAGCAATCGCCGAACCGGTCTGCGCCAGTCGGGCGCATTGTTCGTCGCACAGGTGCACGCCATGGGCGAACACCGAGCGCTCGCCGAGCAGGTTGAAGTGATCGTAGACGTCCAGGTAATGCTTGCGCTCCGGGAACAGCGCCTTGACCCACTCGATCTCCTGAAGGTTCTCGCTGATGTGGGTCTGCAGGTACAGGCCGGGGTATTCGGTCAGCAACTGGCCGGCCAGACTCAACTGCTCCGGGCTACTGGTTGGCGCGAATCGTGGGGTCACTGCGTAGCTCAAACGCCCTTTGCCATGCCAGCGCTCGATCAACGCCTTGCTGTCGGCATACCCGGATTCTGGCGTATCGACCAGGTAGTCCGGCGCATTGCGGTCCATCATCACCTTGCCGGCGATCATGCGCAGATCAAGTGCCTGCGCCGCGCTGAAAAACGCCTCGACCGATTCCTTGTGCACGCTGCCGAACACCAGTGCCGTGGTTGTACCATTGCGCAGCAGTTCCTTGATGAAGATGTCGGCCACCTGTGCTGAATGCGCGGGGTCGGCGAACTGGCTTTCGCAGGGGAAGGTGTAGGTGTTGAGCCAGTCCAGCAACTGCTCGCCGTAGGAGCCGATCATGCCGGTTTGCGGCAAGTGAATATGGGTGTCGATGAACCCCGGTGTGATCAGTGCGTCCGGGTACTCGATCAGCTCGACATCGTCGTCGAGGCGCTCCAGCAGATCGGCAGCGTGACCCACCGAAACGATCTTGCCGTGCTCGACCAGCAGCAAGCCGTCGGCAAAGTATTCACAGGATGCCTCCAGCGCCACTTCGGCCGGGTCGGCGAGGCTGTGAACGATGGCGGCGCGGTAGGCTTTACGGCGGGAAACTGAACTCATGGCACTCTCGTTGTGACTCATTGCGACTGACTGCGGCGCGATGCAGGCAGCAGTCTGGCGATAGGTTCGGCGTTGGCGGTGTGTTGGCCAAAGCTGACATTGTAAGTGGCGATTATTTCCGCGGCGATCGACACCGCGATCTCGATGGGCAGCTTGCCTTTGACCTCGGCCAGGCCCATCGGGCAACGCATGCGTTGCAGCAGACTGGCGTCGAAACCGCGTTCCCGCAAGCGATGTTCGAACTTGACCCGTTTGGTTTTCGAGCCGATCAGTCCGAAGTAACCGAAGTCACCACGCCCGAGGATGGCGGCCGTCAGTTCCAGATCCAGTTGATGGTTGTGGGTCATCACGACGCAATAGGTGCCCACAGGCAGTTGCGCGACCTCGTCGACCGGCTCGTCATTGACGATCTTGATCACGCCATCGGGCATCGACTCGGGGAATTCATGCTCGCGGCTGTCGATCCAGCGCACCCGGCAGGGCAGGCTGGCCAGCAGCGGCACCAGCGCGCGGCCGACATGACCGGCACCGAACACGGCGATCTGCGCGACGGGCTCGCCCATCGGTTCGAACAACAGCACGTTCACGCCGCCGCAGCACTGGCCCAGGCTTGCACCCAGGTTGAAACGTTCCAGGCGCGTCTGCCGTGTGCCGCTGGCAAGCATCTCGCGGGCGATCTCCATGGCCTTGTATTCCAGGTGGCCGCCACCGATGGTGTCGTGGATGCGCTCGGCGCAGACCACCATTTTCGATCCGGCATTGCGCGGCGTGGAGCCCAGCTCCTCGATGATCGTCACCAGAATGCCGGGTTCACCACGGGCCTGCAGCTCGGCCAGGGCGCTGATCCAGTTGTTCATTTCTGCTCCAGGACAGAGTGATCCAGGCCAGGCGCCTTCGCGAGCAAGCTGGCTCCCACGGGGGCATCCTGAATAGGTAAGGGCGAGCCTGGCGAAGCTTCACTTGCCCGCGAAGAGGCGGAAACAATCGGCTCGGCGCCTTCGCTGGATGCGCGACGCGCGGCGCTGTTCTGGCGCATCTGTTCACAGCCCCACAGCACTTTTTCCGGCGTCGCCGGGGCGTCGATGTTTGGTTGATGACGGTAGTCACCCAGGCTCGCCACGGCGTCCTTGATCGCGCACCAGGCGGCGATGCCGAGCATGAACGGCGGCTCGCCGACGGCCTTGGAATGAAACACCGTGTCTTCCGGGTTCTTGCGGTTCTCTACCAGCTTGATGCGCAGATCGAGCGGCATGTCCGCCACTGCCGGGATCTTGTAGGACGCCGGGCCGCTGGTCATCAGCTTGCCCTTGTCATTCCACACCAGTTCCTCGGTGGTCAGCCAGCCGGCGCCTTGAATGTAGCCGCCTTCGACCTGACCGATATCGATGGCCGGGTTAAGCGACGCGCCGACGTCGTGCAGGATGTCGGTGCGCAACATCTTGTATTCGCCGGTCAGCGTATCGACGATGACTTCCACGCAGGCTGCGCCAAAGGCGTAGTAATAGAACGGCCGGCCACGCGCCTGGCTGCGGTCGTAAAAAATCTTCGGCGTCTTGTAATAGCCGGTGCTGGACAGCGACACCTGGCCCATCCATGCCAATTGCGCCAGTTCGGCGAACGGCAGGAACAGCTCGCCGATCCGCACATGGCCATTGCGGAACTCGACGTCCGCTTCGCTCACCTGATAGTGCCTGGCGGCAAACTCCACCAGCCTTTGCTTGAGGATTTCAGCGGCATTCTGTGCCGCCTTACCGTTCAGGTCCGTACCGCTCGAAGCGGCAGTGGGCGAGGTGTTGGGCACCTTGTCTGTGTTGGTCGCGGTGATCTGGATGCGCTCGATGTCCACCTGGAACACCTCGGCCACGACCTGCGCAACCTTGGTGTTCAAGCCCTGGCCCATTTCGGTGCCGCCATGGTTCAGGTGGATGCTGCCGTCGGTGTAGATATGAATCAGCGCACCGGCCTGATTGAGAAAACTGGCGGTAAACGAGATACCGAACTTGACCGGCGTCAGCGCCAGGCCTTTTTTCAGCACCGGGCTGCCGGCATTGAACGCATGAATCGCTTCGCGGCGCTCGGCGTACTGGCTGCTTTGCTCGAGGTCGGCGGTCATCTCTTCCAGCAGGTTGTGTTCGACCGTCTGGTAATAGTGGGTGACGTTACGCTCGGTCTTGCCGTAATAGTTGGCCTTGCGCACGTGCAGCGGGTCCTTGCCCAGGAAACGTGCAATGCAGTCCATGACCTCTTCGATGGCGACCATGCCCTGCGGGCCGCCAAAGCCCCGGTAGGCGGTGTTGGAGGCGGTGTGCGTCTTGCAGCGGTGGCCGTTGACGGTGGCTTCACCGAGGTAATAGGCGTTGTCGGCATGAAACATGGCGCGGTCGACGATGGACGCCGACAGGTCCGGCGAATAGCCGCAGTTGCCGGCCAGATCCAGTTGTATGCCCTGCAAGCGACCGTCATCATCGAAACCCACGTCGTACTCGATGTAGAACGGGTGGCGCTTGCCGGTCATCTGCATGTCTTCGAAGCGTTGCAGGCGCATCTTGGTGGGCTGGCCGGTCAAGCGGGCAATCACGGCGCACAGGCAGGCCGGGCTGGCCGCCTGGGTTTCCTTGCCGCCAAAACCACCGCCCATGCGCCGCATGTCGACCACGATGCGGTTCATTGGCACGCCCAGCACCTCGGACACCAGCTTCTGGATTTCCGTGGGGTTCTGGGTCGAGCAATAGACGATCATGCCGCCGTCTTCGGTCGGCATTACCGACGAGATCTGGGTTTCCAGGTAAAAATGTTCCTGGCCGCCAATGTGCAGGTTGCCCTGCAGGCGGTGGGTTGCGCTCGCCAGCGCAGCGGCAGAGTCGCCACGCTTGTGCGTATGGCTGTCGAGCACGAAGTGTTTCTGGCGCAGGGCCTGGACCACATCCAGCACCGGTTCCAGGTCTTCGTATTCGATGATCGCCGCCATGGCCGCCTGGCGTGCAATGTCCAGGTCGCGAGCCGCCACGGCGAGCACCGGTTGCCCGACGAACTCCACCTTATCGATGGCCAGCAGTGGGTCGCCGGGCAGCAACGGCCCGATGTCCTTGAGCCCCGGAATATCCTGATGGGTAATCGCGATGCGTACACCTTCGAAGGCGTAGCAGGGCGAGGTATCGATGCTGACGATACGCGCATGGGCACGCTCGGAAAGACGTGCGTACACGTGCAACTGGTTGGGAAATTCCAGGCGATCGTCAATGTACACCGCTTCGCCGGACACGTGCTTGTCGGCACTGTCGTGCTTGACGCTGCGGCCGACGCCGGTGTTCAGGCCTTGTTGAAATACTGCAAGCATCTCGGCCTGGGTGAGGTGTGGGGAATGCTCAGACATAGTCAGTCACCCGCGTTGGAACGGCTGGGGTCTGTAACTCGATGAAGTACTTGCGCAGCAGGTTTTGCGCGCTCAACAGGCGGTACTCCTTGCTTGCACGGAAATCCGACAGCGGAGTGAAATCCTCGCTCAGTGCAGTGCAGGCGCGTTCGACGGTTGCATGGCTCCATGGTTGCCCGATCAGCGCCTCTTCGCAGGCCGCTGCACGTTTCGGAATCGCCGCCATGCCGCCGAACGCTACGCGAGCCTCGTGGACCACGCCATCTTCCAGGGTCAGGCGAAAAGCCGCGCAGACCGCCGAGATGTCGTCATCCAGCCGCTTGGAGACTTTATAGGCGCGGAAGATCTGCCGCGATGTGGCGGTGGGCACGATGATCTTTTCGATGAACTCGCTTTCCTGGCGGGCCGTGACCTTGTAGTCGATGAAATAGTCTTCCAGCGCCAAAGTACGCTGACTGTTGCCTTTGCGCAGCACGACCTGCGCGCCAAGGGCGATCAGCAGCGGCGGGGAATCGCCGATGGGGGAGGCGTTGCCGATGTTGCCACCCAGCGTGCCCTGATTGCGGATCTGCAACGAGGCGAAGCGCTGCAGTAACTCGCCAAAGTCCGGGTACTCGGCCTTGAGTGCGGCATAACAATCGGTCAGCGGAGTCGCTGCGCCGATCTCCAGGCGGTCGTCGAAACGCTTCACGCCCTTCATCTCGTCGATGTGTCCGACGTAAATCATCACCGGCAACTGTTTGTGAAACTGCGTGACTTCCAGAGCCAGATCGGTGCCTCCGGCCAGCAGGCGCGCCTGCGGATGGCTGTCGTAGAGGTCCGCCAGATCCGCCACGGTCAGCGGAATGAAGCAGCGTTTTTCGCCGTCATTCAGTTCATCGGTGCCGGCCGGAGCGATGGCGCGCAAGCGTTCGACGGTCTGCGCCTGGCGTTGATCGAACTGATCCGGCAGGCGCTGCGCGCAAGACTGCTCGGCAGCGGCCAGAATAGGGCGGTAGCCGGTGCAGCGACACAGGTTGCCGGCCAGGGCTTCGTGGGCCTGATGGGCATCGGCTTCGCTGCTGTTCTTTTGCAGGGCAAACAGCGACATCACAAAGCCCGGGGTACAAAAGCCGCATTGCGAGCCATGACACTCGACCATCGCCTTCTGCACGCTGTGCAACTGGCCCTGATGCCTGAGGTCTTCGACGCTGATCAATTGCTTGCCGTGCAGCGACGCCATAAATGTCAGGCACGAATTGAGGCTGCGATAACGCAGCGTTTGCTCGCCGTCAGCGTCACTGTGCAACTCGCCCACCACGACGGTGCAGGCACCGCAGTCACCACTGGCACAACCTTCCTTGGTACCGGGCTTGTGTGCCTGCTCACGCAGGTAGGTCAGCACGGTCATGTTCGGATTCAGGCTGCGCTCGGTTTTTAGCTCTTGGTTCAAAAGGAACTGAATCACGGCGCAAAGCCCTCACGTTTATTGTCATCAGACATGTCGATGAATCTATCAGCTCTGTTTATTGGGTCAATTTGTTTCTGACTTCGGAGTCAGGAAATTGAGTTTTTCGGCGATCTGCCGATCAAACAACCTCTGGTTCTTGAATCGCCTGCCGGGTGTATTCAAGGTTTTGCGTATTTCGTGCCAGTTTCCGTGTTTATGGCCCTGCGCCACCCGTGCCGGTTGCGATACACTCCGCGACTTGCATGCTGAACTGGTTTTTTCTGAAGGATAGTCATGACGTTCAAGGCCCCGGACAGCCTCGCTGAGCAAATTGCTCATCATCTTGCCGAGCGGATCATTCGCGGTGAGCTCAAGCCTGGAGAGCGTATTCAGGAGCAGAAAGTCACGCAGGCGTTGAACGTCAGCCGTGGCTCCGTGCGCGAAGCACTGCTGATTCTGGAGCGCCGCCACCTGGTGGTGATCCTGCCGCGTCGTGGCGCGCAGGTCACGGTGCTCAACGCCCATAACGTCACCAGCCTGTGCTGCCTGATGAGCGAGCTTTACATTCTGCTGGCCAATGCGGTGGTCGAGCGCTGGAAGACCGAGGACGATCTTGCGCCGTTTCTGCAGATACAACAGCGTCTGCAGGGCAGTTTCCAGCAGCAGGACGTCAACGCATTCGTCGAAGAGAGCTTCAATGTGATGCGCGCGGCCTATCCGTTCGCCAACAACCCGTACCTCGAGGAAACCGTCGAGAACCTGCAGCCTTCCATGAGCCGCAGCTATTTCCTCGCGCTCGAGCAACGCAAGGCCGATATGGGCGACTACCTGGCATTGTTCGACGAACTGCTTGGCGCAGTGGTGGCGCGGGACATACCGAAGATTCGTGTCGTGCTGGTCAGCTACTGTCAGCGCAGCTGCCAGCTGGTGCTGGCCGCCCTGGCAAAGGGCTGACGCCGTGCGCCTGAAGTGCATCAAGCTGGCGGGGTTCAAATCTTTCGTCGACCCCACCACGGTGAACTTCCCCAGCAACATGGCGGCTGTCGTCGGCCCCAATGGCTGTGGCAAATCCAATATCATCGACGCCGTGCGCTGGGTGATGGGCGAAAGCTCGGCCAAGAACCTGCGCGGCGAGTCGATGACCGACGTCATCTTCAACGGCTCCACCAGCCGCAAACCGGTCAGCCAGGCCAGCATCGAACTGGTCTTCGACAACTCGGACGGCACGCTGGTCGGCGAGTACGCGGCGTATGCGGAAATCTCCATTCGCCGCAAAGTGACCCGCGACAGTCAGAACAGCTACTACCTCAACGGCACCAAATGCCGCCGTCGCGACATCACCGATATCTTTCTCGGCACCGGCCTGGGGCCGCGCAGCTATTCGATCATCGAACAGGGCATGATCTCCAAGCTGATCGAAGCCAAGCCCGAAGACCTGCGCAACTTCATCGAAGAGGCCGCAGGGATTTCCAAGTACAAGGAGCGGCGCCGGGAAACCGAAAACCGCATTCGTCGCACCCACGAGAACCTGGCGCGTCTGACCGACCTGCGTGAAGAGCTCGAGCGTCAGCTGGAGCGTCTGCACCGACAGGCTCAGGCCGCCGAGAAGTATCAGGAATACAAGGCCGAAGAGCGTCAGTTGAAAGCGCAATTGTCGGCCCTGCGCTGGCAGGCGCTGAATGATCTGGTGGGGCAGCGCGAGGCGGTGATCGGCAATCAGGAGGTCGGCTTCGAGGCGCTGGTGGCCGATCAGCGCAGTGCCGATGCGAGTATCGAAAGGCTGCGCGACGGCCACCATGATCTGTCCGAGCGCTTTAACCTGGTGCAGGGCCGCTTTTATTCGGTCGGCGGCGACATTGCCCGCGTCGAGCAGAGCATTCAGCACGGTCAGCAGCGGCTGCGCCAATTGCAGGATGACCTGCGCGAAGCCGAGCGTGCCCGCCAGGAAACCGAATCGCACCTTGGGCACGACACCACCTTGCTCGCCACCCTCGGCGAAGAGCTGGAGATGCTCGAGCCCGAGCAGGAAATGACCAGCGCCGCCGCCGAGGAGTCGGCCATCGCTCTGGAAGACGCCGAAGCGGCCATGCAGGGCTGGCAGGAGAAGTGGGACGTCTTCAATCAGCAATCCGCCGAGCCGCAGCGTCAGGCACAGGTCCAGCAGTCACGCATTCAACAGCTGGAACAGAGCATCGAACGCCTTGCAGAGCGCCAGCGGCGGCTGGCCGAAGAGCGTCAACTGCTGGCCGCTGACCCGGAAGATGCGGCCATTCTGGAATTGAGCGAAGACCTCGCCGCCCGTGACATGACCCTTGAAGAGCTGCACATGGGCGAGGAGCAGGCGGTCGAGCGTCTTGAACAATTGCGCGAAGCGTTGCAGCACGCCAGCCAGGCGCAACAGCAGGCGCAGGGCGAGCTGCAACGTCTCAACGGCCGGTTAGCGTCCCTGGAAGCGTTGCAGCAGGCGGCACTTGACCCGGACACCGGCACTGCCGAGTGGCTGCGGGATCAGCAACTGGCCGAACGGCCGCGTCTGGCCGAGGGGCTGAGCGTCGAAGCCGGCTGGGAACTGGCCTTGGAAACCGTGCTTGGCGCGGATTTGCAGGCCGTGTTGGTGGATGACTTCGACGGGCTCGATCTGGCCGGTTTTCAGCAGGGCGATCTGCGCTTGATCAGTGCGGGTGCCGACACGGTTCGCGCGCCCGGTAGTTTGCTGGAAAAGGTCGACAGCACGGTTGATCTGTCCGCCTGGCTGGGTCAGGTGATACCGGTGGAGAACCTGGACCAGGCGCTGGCGCGGCGTGCACAACTCAGCGCCGGGCAAAGCCTGATCAGCCGTGACGGCTACTGGGTGGGGCGGCACTTTTTGCGTGTACGCCGCGCCAGCGAAGCGCAGAGCGGGGTGCTGGCGCGCGGTCAGGAATTGCAGCAGCTGGGTCTGGAGCGCGACGAGCGCGAAGCGACTCTGGCCACCCTGGAAGAGCAGTTGCTGGTCTTGCGCGAGCAGCAGTCGCAGCAGGAAGACGCTCGTGAGCAGTTGCGCCGTCGCGTGCAGGACGAAACCCGTCAGCAAAGCGAACTGAAAGCGCAGTTGTCGGCGGTCCGGGTAAAAGTCGAGCAGTTGACCCTGCGGCGCTCTCGTCTTGATGAAGAATTGGCCGAGTTGGGTGAGCAACGCGCTGTCGAGCACGAGCACCTCGGCGAATCGCGCCTGCAATTGCAGGATGCACTGGACAGCATGGCGCAGGATACCGAGCAGCGCGAGGTGCTGCAGGCCCAGCGTGATGCGCTGCGTGAGCGTCTGGACCGGATACGTCAGGATGCGCGGCAGCACAAGGATCACAGTCATCAGTTGGCGGTGCGTCTCGGCTCGATCAAGGCGCAATACGATTCGACCCGTCAGGCGCTGGAGCGCCTGCGCATGCAGTCCGAAAGGCTGACCGAGAAGCGCGAGCAACTGAGCCTGAATCTGGAGGAGGGCGAGGCACCGCTCGAAGAACTGCGCCTCAAGCTTGAAGAATTGCTGGAGCGGCGCATGGTGGTCGATGACGAAATGCGCATCGCCAAGAACGCACTCGAAGACGCTGACCGCGAATTGCGCGAGGCAGAAAAGCGCCGCACTCAGGCCGAGCAGCAATCGCAGCTGCTGCGTGGCCAGCTGGAACAACAGCGTCTGGAGTGGCAGGCGCTGACGGTGCGTCGCAAAGCCTTGCAGGACCAGTTGCATGAAGACGGCTATGACCTGCATGGCGTGCTCGCGACACTGACGCCGGAAGCCAGCGAACAGGCTGCCGAGCAGCAACTGGAAAGTATCGCCGGGCGTATTCAGCGCCTGGGCGCGATCAACCTCGCGGCCATCGACGAGTATCAGCAGCAGTCCGAGCGCAAGCGCTATCTGGATGCGCAGGATGCCGATCTGGTCGAAGCGCTGGACACTCTGGAAAACGTCATTCGCAAGATCGACAAGGAGACCCGAAACCGCTTCAAGGATACCTTCGATCAGATAAACAGCGGAATTCAGGCACTTTTCCCAAAAGTTTTCGGTGGCGGCTCCGCTTATTTGGAACTGACGGGCGAAGATTTACTCGATACTGGGGTGACAATCATGGCGCGTCCCCCCGGCAAGAAGAACAGCACCATTCATTTGCTGTCGGGTGGTGAAAAAGCCCTGACGGCGCTGGCGCTGGTTTTTGCCATTTTCAAACTCAATCCTGCGCCGTTTTGCATGCTTGACGAAGTGGATGCGCCGCTGGATGACGCCAACGTGGGTCGCTATGCACGTTTGGTGAAAGAAATGTCACAAACGGTGCAGTTCATCTATATCACCCACAACAAGATCGCCATGGAAATGGCTGATCAGCTGATGGGGGTAACGATGCACGAGCCCGGTTGTTCGCGGCTGGTGGCGGTGGATGTGGAGCAGGCGATGGCGCTGGTGGATGCCTGATTCGACGCCTCGTTCTGCGGGCAAGTGGCTGTCCACAGGCCTGAAAACGAGACGCTGGTACATGAGATGGCAACTTGGGCGGCGAAGAGACGTAACAGACGGTGTAAAGTTACCTTTGGTCGTGCTAGTTTAGTGACCACTTTTTATTTTCGCGTGGGCGAATTGCCAGTCAGAACATAGACTTGGCACCACGTATTAAAGGGGTTTAGGCCCTTATTTTCAGATTTCTTCATTAGAGGCACTGGATTACATGGAAATCGGTCTGCGCGAGTGGCTGATCGTCATCGGCATAATAGTCATCGCCGGTATTCTCTTTGATGGCTGGCGCCGTATGCGCGGCAGCAAGGGTAAATTGAAATTCAGACTGGATCGGAGCTTCTCCAACCTTCCGGATGAAGAAGAGACCACGTCTGCCGAACTGCTCGGGCCGCCTCGTGTGCTGGATACCCACAAGGAGCCGCAGCTCGACGAGCACGATCTGCCGTCCATGAGCGCCAGCCCGCGTGAAGGCAAGCGTGGCAACAGCGAGAAGCGCAGTGACAAGAAGCGCAAGGATGAGCCACAGCAGGGCGACCTGAACCTGGATCTCGACGGCCCGAGCCTGTTTACCGCACGCGACGACGATTTCCCGGACGACAAGCCGGCCCAGCGCATCACCGAAGACAAGGACCTGCCTCCGGTAGAGGAAGTACTGGTCATCAGCGTGATTTCGCGCAGCGAAGGCGGTTTCAAGGGCCCGGCGCTGTTGCAGAACATCCTGGAAAGCGGCCTGCGTTTCGGTGAGATGGATATTTTCCACCGTCACGAGAGCATGGCTGGCAACGGCGAAGTGCTGTTCTCGATGGCCAATGCGGTCAAGCCCGGCGTGTTCGACCTGGACGATATCGACCATTTCAGCACCCGTGCAGTGAGCTTCTTCCTCGGCTTGCCAGGCCCTCGTCATCCCAAGCAGGCATTCGACGTGATGGTTGCCGCCGCTCGCAAGCTGGCTCACGAGCTGGATGGCGAACTGAAGGATGATCAGCGCAGCGTCATGACCGCGCAGACCATCGAGCATTATCGCCAGCGCATCGTCGAGTTCGAGCGTCGGGCGTTGACCCAGCGTCGCGGTTGAGCGAACCCTTGGGCAGGTCTCCGATCATGAGCGTGCTGCGGCCCGCTCTGGCGGGGCCTGACATGAACAGAACAGAGCCAACAGATTAAGCAGCCTCGGCTGCTTTTTTGCTTTTTGAGAGAACACCGTATGAAGGCCGTCGAAACCCGAATCCTGGAACTGCGTGCACAGCTGGATGAGCACAACTACCGCTACCACGTTCTGGATGAGCCGAGCATTCCGGATGTCGAGTACGACCGCCTGTTTCACGAGCTCAAGGCCCTGGAGGCGGAAAACCCTCATCTGGTCACTCCCGATTCGCCGACGCAGCGGGTCGGAAGCGCGGCCTTGTCGGCGTTTACCCAGGTGCGCCACGAAATGCCGATGCTCAGCCTGGGCAACGCGTTCGAAGAAAACGACATGCTCGAATTCGATCGCCGGGTCACCGAGGGGCTGGATCTGCCGGCCGGCGACCTGTTTGGCGAAGGCAGCAAGGTGCAGTACAGCTGCGAGCCCAAGCTGGACGGTCTGGCAGTCAGCCTGCTGTATCGCGACGGCGCGCTGGTGCGGGGGGCGACGCGCGGCGACGGCACCACCGGCGAAGACATCAGCGTCAATGTGCGCACAGTGCGCAACATCCCGCTCAAGCTGCAGGGCAAAGGCTGGCCGGATGTGCTGGAAGTGCGCGGTGAAGTGTTCATGTCCAAGGCCGGTTTCGAGCGCCTCAACGCCAGTCAGCTGGAAATCGGCGGCAAGACCTTCGCCAACCCGCGCAACGCAGCGGCAGGCAGCCTGCGTCAGCTGGATTCGAAGATCACGGCCAACCGGCCGCTGGAGTTTTGCTGCTATGGCCTGGGCCAGACGTCGGCGGAAATCGCCGACACTCATATTGGCGTGCTTGAAACGTTGAAAAAATGGGGCATGCCGGTCAGTCGCGAGCTGAAACTGGCGAATGGCGTCGAGGAGTGCCTGGCCTATTACCGCGATATCGGTGAGCGACGCCTGACGCTGACTTACGAGATCGACGGCGTGGTGTTCAAGGTCAACAACCTGGCAGCGCAGCGCGAACTGGGCTTCCGCGCCCGTGAGCCGCGCTGGGCGATTGCCCACAAATTCCCCGCCATGGAAGAACTGACCGAACTGCTGGATGTCGAGTTCCAGGTAGGCCGCACGGGCGCAGTAACGCCGGTCGCGCGGCTCAAGCCGGTCAAGGTGGCAGGCGTCATGGTCGCCAACGCCACGCTGCATAACATGGACGAAGTGGCGCGGCTCGGCCTGATGATTGGCGACACGGTGATCATCCGGCGTGCCGGTGACGTGATTCCGCAGGTAGTGCAGGTGGTTGCCGAGCGCCGCCCCGAGGATGCCAGGGCGGTGCAGGTTCCACAGACCTGCCCGGTGTGTGGCTCGCATGTCGAGCGCACGCAGCTGATCAAACGCAGCAAAGGCAAGGAAACCGTCACCGAGGGCGCGGTGTATCGCTGTGTCGGGCGTCTGGCCTGCGGTGCGCAACTCAAGCAGGCGATCATTCATTACGTATCGCGTCGCGCCATGGACATCGAAGGGCTGGGTGACAAGACCATCGAGCAACTGGTCGATGAGAAACTCATCGGCTCGCCTGCCGATCTGTACAAACTGAAATACGAACAGATCATCGACCTGGAAGGCTTCGCGGAAATCTCCAGCAATAAACTGCTCAAGGCCATCGCCGACAGCCGACAGCCGACCCTGGCGCGTTTCATCTATGCCTTGGGCATTCCCGATGTGGGTGAGGAGACGGCCAAGGTCCTGGCGCGTTCGCTGGCGTCGCTGGAGCGTGTCCAACAGGCCTTGCCGGAAGTGCTGACCTACCTGCCGGATGTCGGCCTGGAAGTCGCATACGAGATTCACAGCTTCTTCGAGGACGAGCACAACCGTAGCGTCATCGATGCGCTGCTCGGTGAATGCGGTTTGCAATTGCAGGACCAGGGCGAGCTGGGCGCCGAGTTCGCGGCCAGCACCACGCTGGAAGGGATGATCGACAAACTGCACATTCCGTCGGTAGGGCCGGGTGCTGCGCAGAAACTGGCGGACCGGTTCGGTACGCTGGAAGCCATCATCAGTGCCGACTGGCTGGACATGCGTCAGGCACTGCCGGAGAAACAGGCCAAGTCGGTTCGCGATTTCTTCGACGACAGCGCAAACGCCGAGCGCGCCCGCGCCATCGAAGCCCAGCTCAAGGGCTTCGGCATGCACTGGCGCAGCGAGAAAAAAACCGTCGAAGGTTTGCCGCTGGCTGGCCAGACCTGGGTACTGACCGGCTCGCTGGAACGCATGAGCCGCGATGTCGCCAAGGAAAAGCTCGAAAGCCTCGGTGCCAAGGTGTCCGGCTCGGTCTCGGCCAAGACCCACACCGTGGTTGCCGGGCCGGGTGCTGGCTCGAAACTGACCAAGGCCAACGAACTCGGCCTTACCGTGCTGGACGAAGATGCACTGCTCAAACGCTTGACCGAGCTGGGTGTGGCGGTTGATTGAGGAAGACCGACGCTCCGTATGCCCTGATTATCGTGCGACGCTCCGCGTCGTATGCAGTTCTGGACGCTCTGCGTCCGGTCTTGAGTGTGATGGTGCGGCGTAGATCTGTGACGCGGAGCGTCACGCACGGCATTCCCACGCTGGAGCGTGCGGAACGATAATCCCAACTACCGTGCGATGCTCTGCTTAGGCATGTCTTGATTATCGTGCGACGCTCCGCGTCGCATGCAGTTCTGGACGCTCTGCGTCCGGTCTTGAGTGTGATGGTGCGGCGTAGATCTTTTGCGCGCAGCGTCACACACGGCATTCCCACGCTGGAGCGTGAGGAACGATAATCCCGACTACCGTGCGACGCACCGTTTTGGCCCATGAACACGCCGTAAGCCTCATCATCCATGCCGCTCGATAATATTTTGAACCCCTGAAGCGTCGGTATGATCTAGTCCATGCAAGGTCAACGGGAGATCGCCATGTATCGCTTTTTCGAGCAACTGAGTTCACGCATCACCGCCCCATTTGTCGGCGAATCCAAACGTAACAGCAAGGTCTGGCAGTGCACCTGTGGCCAGTCGGTGTTTTTCCCCAATACCCAATGCCTGGCCTGTTCTGCAGCGCTGGGCTACCTGCCTGAGCAGGGGCGTGTCGCTACGCTCGAAGCGGGGCCTGAGCCTACTACCTGGCGCCTGAGCGATGAGCCGGGTGCCGGGCTGTATCGGCGTTGCGCCAACCTCGGCACCCCGGCAGCCTGTAACTGGCTTTTTCCAGAGCATAATTCCGGCGAATTCTGTGTTGCGTGCAGCCTCAATCACACCATTCCCGACCTGTCGGTGGTTGAAAACGGCGAGCGCTGGCGCAAGGTCGAGACCGCCAAACGGCGTCTGGTCGCGCAGCTGATTTCCCTGGGCCTGCAGGTCATTCCCAAGACTGTCGACGAAGAGACCGGCCTGGCCTTCGACTTCGTCGGTGTCGATCTGGAGGGCAACCTGCCAACCACAGGCCATGCCAACGGCCTGATCACCCTGAACATCGAAGAAGCCGACGACGCACACCGTGAAGCGATGCGCGTGCAGCTGCACGAACCCTATCGCACCTTGCTTGGCCATTTCCGTCATGAAGTCGGCCACTACTACTGGGATCGGCTCATCGCCAATACCCACTGGCAGGACAGTTATCGCAACCTGTTCGGCGACGAGCGCGCCAGCTACGCCGACGCGCTCGATCATCACTACCAGAACGGTGCGCCGGACAACTGGCAGGAAAGCTTCGTCAGTGCCTACGCGACCATGCATCCGTGGGAAGACTGGGCCGAAACCTGGGCGCATTACCTGCACATGATGGATGCGGTCGACACCGCGCTGGGGTTTGGCATGAGCGCTCGCGACATGGAGCTCGACTACCAGCCGTTTCCGCTGGAAGTGCTCTACGACCCTCAGCATCCGGGCGGCCCGGCGTTCCTGTCGTTCGTCAATGCCTGGATCGAGCTGGCGAGCATGCTCAACGAGTTGTCACGCAGCATGGGGCAGCCGGATTTCTATCCGTTCGTGCTGCCTCAAGCGGTCATCGCCAAGCTGCACTTCATCCACCTGGTTATTCAGGATGCCGGTGGCAAGGCCGATGAGGTTTTGCAGGCCCAGTAACGCGGGCCATGCCTGACACGCTTCGGCGGCGTGTCAGGCCTTTGTGCAAAAGCGGCTCAAAGCGTCAGGGTCAGCCTGCGCTCGAAACCGATCCGCCCGCGATACGCCTCACCGGTATCGATCCAGCCCTGGCCGGTATAAAGCCCGATGGCGGCCGAGTTGTCCGCATCCACCGACAGCATCAATTGAGTGATGTCCGGCCATTTCAGGCGCAACGCCGCAGGCAACGCTTGCAGGCACGCCTTGCCCAGCCCCTTGCCCTGTTCACGGTGATCGATCTGCAACGCATGCAGTGTCGCCGTCAGAGCCTCCTGAGCCCAGTGCGGCAGACAATCATCGCGCTTGAGCAGGAAGAACCCCACCGGCTTCTCGTCACCAAGCAGCGCGAAGCCGCAAATATTCGGGCTGGGTCTGACCAGAAGCGTATTGAGCGCGGTATAGATGTCGCCGGAGAACTGTATCTGTTCCTGCGTAACCTCGAGGTATCCGAGCTGTTGGCGTTGAGAGGCGCTGAGGTCGTGGTAGTCGACCAATCGAGTCTGCATGAGCAACCTGCTGGCTGATTATGGTTGAGGCGGGCAGGGTACAGGATCGAATGGCGCCGTTTCGAGGATTTGTAACGCTGATGACCGGCACGCAGTTGCCTTTCAGCCCCGGCACACAAGTGCTTGAGCCCCCTCGAAATTTTTATCCGCGGCAACGGTTGTAAACTCGCGCAAGACCGGTACAATGGCGCGGCTCGCCAACTGGTGAGTGTCGTTATGGTGACCCCATCGGTCCCCCCGCAACGATTACCCGTGAACCTGGTCAGATCCGGAAGGAAGCAGCCACAGCGGGAACATTGTGTGCCGGGGTGTGGCTGGTGGGGGCACCACCTATCTCTAGGTCCTTTTCTGAAAGTGGCCTGCTCGTAAAAATGAAAGCCTATTCCTGTTTCGACGGCGCCCTGCGCTGGCGAGAACTTCGTGCGTCTGTAAAAACAGTCTGCCCGGCACGGAGATAACCGCCGGATGTCTCCAGGCCGGCGGTTAATCCTGCATGGCCTGCCTTACTGCCATCGTGCCAGGAAGATGGAGCGACCACTCTGATGGGGCGAGCGGTGTACCAGTTTGGGAATGCTGTCTTCGCAAATACCTTTGCCCGCAAAGAAATAGAAGCGGTCTTGCTTGGCTTCTCTGGTTCTCTGCTCGACCGCCCTGGCATCCAGAGGCGTCATTTTCCCAAAATGCCCCGCTTCAAATATTCCTTCTGATTCTGCGCGCTTCACGTATTCGGTGCCGCGCCCCTCGATGGTGGCGATGCAGATGACCTTTTTCGGCCCCTTATCCTGATGCCATTGGTCTGCGCCCTGATTTTTGGCCCTTCGCAGTTGGAACTCATGAGGCCTCAATTGTTGTTGCTTCCCGGTAAGAGTGGTTGCAATGTCCTTCGCTACGGCTGTCGTTGATCGTTCGTAGTCGGTTGCTTTCAAATCAATAACCTTTCCAACGGTCTCCTGTCTCCAGGCGGGGTTACTGAGACTGCTTTGCTCATGCAAAAAACGTCTTGTAGGTTCTGCTATGGGAACGGTGAAATACCCTTTCTCCATGAGTTTTGCCGTCTTTTCCTGAATCTGTTCCGGCTTCAGCTTCAACTCATCAAAAGGCTGGGGCTGGGTGTAGTAAGCGATGTGCCAACTCCGCCGCGAATGCCGTAGGTCACGGATATTTTCCTCTGCTTGAATGTGGTGTTAACCACGAATTGGCCTTTTGGGCCGCTTGAACGCTTGGGGCTTGGTAGCCCGTCGCTCGGGGCCGTGAGTGGCAACTCATTGAGGAGAGGTTCCATGCTGTCCGATCAGTTTCGACGAACAGTGAAAACTCGGTGTGCGTTCAGGTGATCGATCAATAGCCAATTCAACTGAACCCTCACTTCCACACATCCCCTAACTCCTTACGCGTCGCTTGAAACCGTTTTACGGCAAGGGGCAATTCAAGTCGCTGCGGGTGTCACGGGCTTTTCGGTCAGGCGTCTCGCAGCAGTGGAGCCGGGGGCCGGATGGAACAGGACATCATCAGATTTTTTACAGACTCGCAATTTCTGGGCATATCGCTCGCCAACTGGATACTGGCTATTTTCGCCTCGACCCTGAGTTTTGTTCTGGTCAGGGGCGTGATCGGTTTTGTGCTCAGAAAGATGCGCTCGCGTGCGGATGCGCCCAGCACGCATATGCGATACATCGTGGTGCAGGTGCTGTCGGGCACCAGTAATACGTTATTGCTGCTGGCTTCCATTCTGATCGGCATCGGCATGCTCGATCTGCCGGAGCGCTGGCTCGGGCGGGTCAGCAGTCTGTGGTTCGTGGTCGCCGCATTACAGGTCGGGCTGTGGGCGAACCGGGCAATCGCGCTCGCCTTGCAGCGCTACTTCGTGCGTCACAACGCTGGCGGCACCTTTCAGGGCAGCGCGCTGGCTACGTTGAGTCTGTGGGGGGCGAAGGTGCTGCTGTGGGCCACGGTGGTCATGGCGATGCTGTCGAACGTCGGGGTCAATATCACCGCGTTCGTCGCCAGCCTCGGGGTCGGCGGCATTGCGGTCGCACTCGCGGTGCAGAACATTCTGGGCGACGTATTTGCTTCGCTGTCCATCGCCGTGGACAAGCCTTTCGAGGTTGGCGACTTCATCGTCGTCGGTGCGTTGTCCGGCACGGTCGAGCACGTGGGCCTGAAGACCACGCGGATCCGTAGCCTGGGTGGCGAGCAGATCGTGATGGCCAACGCCGACATGATCAACAACACCATCCAGAACTACAAACGCTTGCAGGAACGAAGGATTGTCTTTGAGTTCAGGCTGACCTATGACTGCTCGGTCGATCAGATAAGGGAAGTGCCGAAGAAAGTCGAAGCGATCATCAACGCGCAGAAACTGGCGCGTTTCGACCGTTCGCATTTTCGGGGTTTTGGCGAGACATCACTGGAGTTCGAGACCGTTTTCATCGTGCTCGACCCCAGCTACAACGTCTATATGGATGTGCAGCAGGCGATCAATCTGGACATCATGGAAGCCTTTGCCGAACTGGACGTGCGTTTCGCGTTCCCGTCCCGCACGGTGTACGTGGCGTCCCTGCCACCGGTGAAAACCGCTCGTCCGACTGCGCTGGAGGCTGCCGACGCGACCACCTGACGGGATCAGGCCGGAAACTGCAGCGCGTTGGTCAGGTCGCCCATCGGCGCCTGGCCACGCGCGATCATGGCCTCGTCACGGCGTTTCAGGCCGTCGAGTTTTTCCAGGCCATGCACGCGGGTGATCAGGCGCAGGATCGAGGCGGTGTCGTAAACCGTGTGGTCGACCTTGCCCTTGCGGGCGAAAGGGGAGATGACCAGAGCGGGAATGCGCGTGCCGGGCCCGAAGCGGTCGCCTTTTGGCGGCGCGACATGGTCCCACCAGCCGCCGTTCTCGTCGAAGGTGACGACGATCACCATGTTGTCCCACTGTGGGCTCTTGCGCAGCACCTTGATCACCCGGTCGATGTGCCGGTCACCCGAAGCAACGTCGGCGTAACCGGCGTGCATGTTCAGGTTGCCCTGGGGCTTGTAGAAGGTTACCGCAGGCAACTTGCCCGCTTCGGCATCGGCGAGAAAGCGATTGGTGCTCGACTCGTCACCCAGCCCGCCGTCACGCAGGCGCTTCTTGCGCTCTTCAGGGTGCTGCGGCCCCTGCTGCTTGAAGTAGTTGAACGGCTGGTGATGGTATTGAAAGTTGGGGATTTTCGGGATCCCGGTGGAGTCCTTGAATTCATCCAGCGTCACTTGCCAGGCACCGGCGTACCACGCCCAGTCAACATTCCTTTTCGACAGCTTGTCACCGATGTGCTCGTGGCTTTGCGGAACCAGCACGTTGGGCAGATCCGGTTTCGAGTAATCAGGGTTTTGCGGGTCGCGCAGCCAGGTTGGCCAGTAGGGCGGGGCCATGGTGTTGACGGCGTAGTTGTCCGGCGTGATGGCGCTGGGGCCAAATTGTGGCGGTCCGTCCATGGCGCTGGCCGGCGACTTGTCGAGCGGTTTGAGGCGCGGATCCTGCGGGTTGAAACTCTGCAAGGTAGCGATTTGCGACTTGGCCGGAGATTCGGCGGCGTTCGGGTAAATAGGCGCGGTGGCTGAAATCAGGTACTGGTGATTGAGGAACGAGCCGCCGAAAGCACCCTGAAAGAAGTTGTCACACAGCACGAACTCCTCGGCCACGTCCCACAGGCGCAGCGAGTACTGAGTCTGTGCATAGTTGCCCATGGTCAGGCCGCCTGCATCCGACCAGGCCACGAAACGATCGTTCTTGCCGTCGTTGATCTGCATCTGGTTCTGGTAAAACACGTGCCACAGATCGCGGGTCACCAGGCTCAGCGGCAGGTCTTCACCGTTCGGTCCCTTGAGCGGGAACGGCGCGTTGGGCAGGTCTTGCTGAAACTGCTCGCCCACCGGATAAGTCACGCCATCGACGGTTTGCGGTCCGACCTGCAGCACGCCGCCCCAGGCAGGTGGCAGTTTGGACAATCGCGTGCCGTCGCGGTCGCGCTGCTCGTAATCGGAAGGCCTGAGCGAGGAGAGCGGCTTTTCGACACCGGGGAAATCGCCGAACAGGTTATTGAAGCTGCGGTTCTCGGCGTAGATCACCACAATGGTTTTCACATTTTCGCGCAAGGCGCGATCCAGCGCGGGTCCGGCAAGGTGATGATGCCGTTCGTTGTCGCCGGGCGGCTTCTCGTGGGCGGAAACGTAGCTGCTAAGGGTGACACCTGCACCCAAGGCAGCCATCCCGCCCAGAAAACGACGGCGGCTGGGGTTTTCGTTGGTATCTTCGTCGTCTGGTCTGTCGCTCATCGCCAAATACTCGCGCTGGTTAATGTGTTACCAAAGATTTCACGCGAGCGTAACCATGGAATATGACGCTATTGCGACAGCGTAGATGAAGGATCAGGGGGCCGTGGCCATTGTGTAGTGATCGATGATCTGCTGGATCTCGCCCGACAGACGCATCTGCACCAGCGTGCGCAAAATTCTGCCCACTGGCAGGTCGGGGTTATTGCGGATCAGGCAGGCGGCTGGTTGTTCGGCGACCAGTGATATCGGCTTGAGCCTCTTGCCGACAGGCAGGTTCCGGTTGGTCCATTCGAGGATCAACTGATTGGTCACCGCGTAGTTGTAGCGCCCGGCCATCAGCTTGCCGAGCGTCTGATTCTGCGTGCGCGCGTCTTCACGGACCAGTTTGTGATTCTCGAAAAGGTGCTCCAGGGCCGGGTAGTTGTAGCCCAGCACGGTGCCGACGGTTTCGTTGTCGAACTGCTCGGGGTAGGGGCCGGCAGCCGTCACCGCCGAAGCGACCAGCCAGTCGCGCTGATAGAGAATCGGCAGGCTCCAGAGATAATCCCCGGACAAGTCCGGGTACCACGCCTGGGCGCTGTAACAGTGCATATCGACTTCGCCGCGCTCCAGCGCCGACTGGATGCGCAGGCGCGGCATTACGTGATAACTGGCCTCGAGGCCCACGTGGTGCGCAAGGCTTTGCATGATGTCGAACAGAATGCCGGATTCGGGACGAAAGTCGGTGATGTGCATCATCGGCATGGTCCAGCCTTCATTGACCGCAAAGCTCAAGGTCCTCTGCGCCGCGCTGCCGCTTTGCGGCACCAGCAATAGCAGGCAGGCCGCCGCTGCACGAGGCAGCCGCGGCGTGGTGAAGGCCCGAATAAAGCGCGTCAATAGAGTCATTTGCACAGCTTAGCCACAATAGAGACGGACACCAGATGCAATTTTGCCCCTGCTCGGCTAGCATTGGCGGTCTTCCGCTTACCAGTTGCGACGGTTTTAAATGAGTTATCAGGTTCTTGCACGTAAATGGCGTCCGCGCTCGTTCCGCGAAATGGTCGGCCAGGCTCATGTGTTGAAGGCCCTGATCAACGCGCTGGACAGCCAGCGCCTGCACCATGCCTATCTGTTTACCGGCACACGGGGCGTCGGCAAGACGACTATCGCGCGGATCATCGCCAAGTGCCTGAACTGTGAAACCGGCATCACCTCGACGCCCTGCGGCACCTGCTCGGTGTGCAAGGAGATCGACGAGGGCCGTTTCGTCGATCTGATCGAAATCGACGCCGCCAGCCGTACCAAGGTCGAAGATACGCGCGAGCTGCTGGATAACGTGCAGTACGCGCCGAGTCGCGGTCGCTTCAAGGTCTACCTGATCGACGAAGTGCACATGCTGTCCAGCCACTCGTTCAACGCCTTGCTCAAGACGCTTGAAGAGCCGCCGCCCTACGTCAAGTTCATCCTTGCCACCACCGATCCGCAAAAGCTGCCGGCGACCATTCTTTCGCGTTGCCTGCAGTTCTCGCTGAAAAACATGACGCCTGAACGCGTGGTCGAGCATCTGACCCATGTGCTGGGCGTCGAGAACGTACCGTTCGAAGACGACGCGCTGTGGTTGCTCGGGCGCGCCGCCGACGGTTCGATGCGTGATGCAATGAGCCTCACCGATCAGGCCATTGCCTTCGGTGAAGGCAAGGTCATGGCTGCCGATGTACGTGCCATGCTTGGCACGCTGGACCACGGCCAGGTCTTCGATGTACTGACCGCATTGCTGGAAGGCGATGCGCGTGGCGTGCTGGAGGCGGTACGCCACTTGGCCGAGCAGGGCCCTGACTGGAACGGCGTGCTCTCGGAAATTCTCAACGTGCTGCACCGTGTGGCGATTGCCCAGGCGTTGCCGGAAGGCGTCGACAACGGTCATGGCGATCGTGACCGGGTGCTGGCCCTGGCGCAGGCCCTGCCTGCCGAAGACGTACAGTTTTACTACCAGATGGGCTTGATTGGTCGTCGTGACCTGCCGCTGGCCCCTGATCCGCGTGGTGGCTTCGAGATGGTCCTGTTGCGCATGCTGGCGTTTCGTCCTGCCGACAGCGAGGACGCGCCGAGGCAGCCGCTAAAGCCAGTGGGGATCAGCCAGGCCACGGTTGATTCCCGAAAAGCAGTGGCTGATGCGACACCTGTTGCATCGGCAACTCCCGCAGTGTCGACCGCCCCGGTGATGGCTGCACCTGATCCGGCCTTCGAAGCGCTGCCGCCTTCAGCGGCTCCGATGCCGGCCGCCGTCCGGCCAGCGCCCGCGGTACAACCGGAATCGAAGCCAGAGCCACAAGCCGCGCCGGTTGAAGACCTCGACCTGCCGTGGAACGAGCCGAAAACCCCGTCTGCCGAACCCGCCGCCGAAACTGCGCCTGATACCGAAGCCGCTGCCGAGCCAGTAGCCGAGCCGGTTCTGGAGACCGTTTCCGAGCAGCCCGACCTGACGCCCATGCCGACGCCTGCGCCCGCCAGCCCGGTGCCGGCCGCACCTGAAGCCGAGCCGGCGCAGCCGGTTGCCGAGCAACAGGACACGCCGGCAATGCTCGAAGCCATCCCGGACTCTGCGTATCTGTCCATGCACACCGATTCGATGTCTTCCGACTCCGGGCCGATGGGCCGTGATGACGAACCGCCAGCGGACGACGATTACGTCGAGCCGGACATCGATATAGATCCGGCGTCCTACAGCTATCTGGATGAGCTGGCCCACGAAAGTGTCGTCGAACTTGAAGCCGTCGAGCCGGAGCCCGCTCCTGCCGCCAAACCGGCCACCGGTCTTGCGGCCGAATGGCTGGACGTGTTTCCCAAGCTGCCGATCTCCGGGATGACCGGCAGCATCGCGGCCAACTGCACATTGATTTCGGTCGATGGCGACCACTGGCTGCTGCACCTGGACCCTGCGCACAGCGCGTTGTTCAACTCGACCCAGCAGCGGCGCCTGAACGATGCGTTGAACCAGTATCATGGGCGCACGATCAATCTGAGTATCGAGCTGATCAAGCCAGAGCAGGAAACCCCTGCGCAGGCTGCTTCACGGCTGCGGGCCGAGCGCCAGCGCCAGGCCGAAGCCTCGATTCAGGCCGACCCGTACGTCCAGCAGATGCTGCAACAGTTTGGCGCTGTGATCCGGGAAGACACGATCAAGCCCGTTGACACACCTGCGGCGCAGGCTCAATAACTGAACACAGGGCGCCGCTGGCGCCACGCAAACGAACCATCCATTTTCGAGGAGATATCCCATGATGAAAGGTGGCATGGCTGGCCTGATGAAGCAGGCGCAGCAAATGCAGGAAAAAATGGCCAAGATGCAGGAAGAACTGGCCAACGCGGAAGTCACCGGTCAATCGGGCGCAGGCCTGGTGAGCGTGGTGATGACCGGTCGTCATGACGTCAAGCGCATCAATCTGGATGACAGCCTGATGCAGGAAGACAAGGAAGTGCTGGAAGACCTGATCGCCGCCGCCGTCAACGACGCCGTGCGCAAGATCGAGCAGGCCAGCCAGGACAAGACGGCTTCCATGACGGCTGGCATGCAGCTGCCGCCCGGTATGAAGCTGCCGTTCTGACGCTCGCCCGGGTCATGATCAGTGCCAGGCCCTGTGCCTGGCATTTTTCTGTCTGCTGTCTGGCCGCGCGCCGCCATTCGGCGCCGGTATAACCATCAGCATTTGGCCTGACCGACCGAATTGAGCGACAATCGTCCCCCGTCTCTGGAGTGCCCCATGTCTGAGCCCATTGAAAACCTCACTGTCGACGCCGAGCTGGACGCCGTCGGGCTATTTTGTCCGGAGCCGGTGATGATGTTGCACCAGAAGGTGCGTGACCTGCCCGCGGGCGGTCTACTCAAGGTCATTGCAACCGATCCGTCCACGCGTCGCGATATCCCGAAATTCTGTGTATTTCTCGGTCATGAACTGGTTGCGGAGCAAGCCGAAGAGGGCACGTTCCTGTACTGGATCCGCAAGAAGTCCGACTGATCACCACATCGCTGCAACCCGCGCCTGTTCACGACGCACCTGTTCCCGATTCGAGCAGGTCCCTGTTCGCCAGACCCAGAGAGTCTTCCATGCGCATTGTTGCTGACGAAAATATTCCCCTGCTCGACGCTTTTTTTGCTCATTTCGGTGAGATTCATCGCTTGCCGGGCCGCGCCATGGACCGAGCCGCTGTGGCGGATGCCGACATCCTGCTGGTTCGCTCGGTCACCGCCGTGACCCGCGAACTGCTTGAGGGCAGCCCGGTGCGTTTTGTCGGGACCTGCACCATCGGCACCGATCACCTGGATCTGGACTGGTTTCAGCAAGCCGGTATCCAGTGGGCCAGCGCTCCGGGCTGCAATGCGCGCGGCGTGGTGGACTATGTCCTAGGCAGCCTGCTGACCCTGGCTGAAATCGAAGGGGTCGATCTTGCGCAGCGCACCTACGGTGTGGTCGGTGCAGGGCAGGTGGGTGGTCGGCTGATCAGCGTATTGAAGGCATTGGGCTGGAACGTGCTG
The DNA here is from genome assembly GCF_900119195.1 of Pseudomonas sp. NFACC10-1. Taxonomy (NCBI): domain Bacteria; kingdom Pseudomonadati; phylum Pseudomonadota; class Gammaproteobacteria; order Pseudomonadales; family Pseudomonadaceae; genus Pseudomonas; species Pseudomonas sp. NFACC10-1. Next base: position 228,286 of record NZ_FPJB01000001.1, read on the forward strand.
GTCTGCGATCCGCCACGCCAGGCTGCCGAAGGCGGCGACTTCGTCAGCCTTGACGAGATCCTGCAGCGCTGTGACGTGATCAGCCTGCACACGCCTCTGAACAAAACCGGGGCGTCACCGACCTGGCACTTGCTCGACGACGCGCGTTTGCGTCAGCTCGGCCAGGGCGCCTGGCTGATCAATGCCAGCCGTGGCGCCGTAGTGGATAACGCGGCGTTGCACGACGTGCTGCTTGAGCGGGAAGACCTGCAGGCCGTACTGGATGTGTGGGAGGGCGAGCCGCAGGTCAACGTCGCGCTGGCTGACTTGTGCGTTCTGGGTACACCGCATATCGCCGGTTACAGCCTGGATGGCAGGCAGCGCGGTACTGCACAGATCTATCAGGCGTTGTGTGGCTTTCTTGATCAGCCTGCGACGATCGAGCTGGACGATCTGCTGCCAAAACCCTGGCTGGCGCAGGTCAGTCTCGACGCGGCCTGCGACCCGGTCTGGGCGCTTAACATGTTGTGCCGCGGCGTGTATGACCCGCGACGTGACGATGCGGATTTCCGCCGCAGCCTGACCGGTGACACCGCCAGCCAGCGTCTGGCCTTCGATGCATTGCGCAAGCAGTACCCGCCACGTCGGGAAATCGAAGGGCTGAAGGTTCATCTGGAGGGAGAATCCGAGGCATTGGCACAACTGGTGCGGGCGCTGGGTGCGGTGCTGGTCTGATCGCCAGCCGGGTTATCAGGCAATAAAAAACCCGACCGAGGGTCGGGTTTCAAATATCTGGTACGGCTTGGTTTTATTTTTCCGGGGTTACCCAGTGCTTGTCGCATTCCTGGCAGGCAGCCTGAACCATTTCTTCGGTGATCAGGACTTCTTGTCCGTGCTGGTCAAGAATGGCACCGCCAACCGGCAGATTAGGCGTGGCTCGAACAACCTGAACTTCATTGCTGCGCTCTTGCGGGTTCATGGTGTTTCTCCTTTCATCAGGTAACGGCGTTAAGTTAACCGCGCTTGATGACCGGTCCGTGACAGGTACTGTCAGCCGCTCAAACGCGCTGCAAGTGCAACAGATATGATGCAAATCTGCCAGCAGGCGCTTAGATCGATGTCTTATAGCGGCCTCTGTAAAGCAGTCATAACCTGACTCTGGAAGCCAGCCGCAAGTTCATTCGAAATGATGTTCGGCGCCCCGGCCACACAGGTGTAGGCTTTGCAACTCAGACAGATCGGGCACACAGGCAGGTTCATCGTTCATGATTTCACGGATTACCCGACGTCATCGCCAGGCCTTGCGTCTGGCTGCGAGCTTCATCGCGCCGTATCGCTGGCAGGCGCTCGGCGCGTTGTTGGCATTGGTCATCACCGCAGGTATCACCCTGTCGATCGGGCAGGGCATCAAACTGATGGTCGATCAGGGTTTCATGACCCGCTCACCGCAGTTGCTCGAGCGCTCGATCGGGTTTTTCATGCTGCTGACGGTCGGCCTCGCCGTCGGAACCTTCGCCCGCTTCTATCTGGTGTCGTGGATCGGCGAGCGTGTGGTTGCCGACTTGCGCAAGAAAGTATTCGATCACCTGATCGAACTGCATCCGGGCTTCTACGAAAACAATCGCAGTTCGGAAATCCAGTCGCGACTGACCGCCGACACCACGCTGTTGCAGTCGGTCATCGGCTCGTCACTGTCGATGTTCCTGCGCAACGCGCTGATGGTCATTGGCGGCATCGTGTTGTTGTTCATCACCAACCCCAAACTCACCAGTATCGTGGTGGTGGCGTTGCCGCTGATCATCGCACCCATTCTCATGTTCGGGCGGCGGGTACGAAATCTGTCGCGCGAAAGTCAGGACCGGGTCGCCAATGTCGGCAGTTACGTGGCCGAAGCCCTGGGGCAGATCAAGACAGTGCAGGCGTACAACCATCAGCAGCAGGACAAGCAGCGTTTTTCGCATACGGTGGAGCAGGCGTTCGAGACCGCTCGGAAACGTATCCTGCAGCGCTCATGGCTGATCACGCTGGTGATCGTTCTGGTGCTGGGTGCCGTGGCGGTGATGTTGTGGGTCGGCGGTATGGACGTGATCAGCGGCCGCATCTCAAGCGGTGAGCTGGCAGCGTTCGTGTTCTACGCGCTGATGGTCGGTATGGCGTTCGGTACGTTGAGCGAGGTGATTGGCGATCTGCAGCGCGCCGCCGGTGCCGCAGAGAGGATCGGCGAGCTGCTTCAGGCACGCAGCGAGATCAGTGTGCCGACCACGGATCTGCAGAGCCTGCCGCAGCGCATCAGTGGGCGTCTGGCGCTGGAGAATGTCACCTTCGCCTACCCATCGCGTCCTGAGCGCAATGCGCTGGATAACCTGACCCTGAGCATCGAGCCCGGTGAAACCCTGGCGCTGGTCGGGCCCTCCGGCGCGGGCAAGTCGACCGTTCTGGATCTGCTGTTGCGTTTTTACGACCCGATTCAAGGGCGCATTCTGATCGAGGGCGTGCCGATCGCGCAGCTCGATCCCCATGATCTGCGCCGCTGTTTCGCGCTGGTTTCACAATCGCCCGCCCTGTTTTTCGGCAGTGTCGAAGACAACATTCGTTACGGTAACGCCACTGCGAGCCTTGAGCAGGTACAGGCGGCGGCGCGCATTGCCCATGCGCACGAGTTCATTCTCGACATGGCCAACGGCTACGGTACGCATCTGGGTGAGGGCGGGGTGGGATTGTCCGGCGGACAGCGTCAGCGTCTGGCGATTGCCCGTGCCTTGCTGGTCGATGCGCCGATTCTGCTGCTGGACGAGGCGACCAGTGCGCTGGACGCGCAGAGTGAGCACTTGATTCAACAGGCCCTGCCGAGCCTGATGCAGGGGCGTACGACGCTGGTCATCGCCCACCGGCTGGCCACGGTGCAGAATGCCGACCGGATTGCCGTCATGGATCAGGGGAGGTTGGTGGCCGTGGGCACCCACCAGCAGTTGATCGCCAGCAACCCGCTTTATGCGCGACTGGCGGCGTTGCAGTTCAATGCCGGGGTTGAGTAGGAGAGGGTGAGGAGGGCCTGTGGGCAACGTGGGAGGTCAAGCCTCCCACTCGCTGAGTCTCAGCGATATTCGCACAGGTAGGCGGTATCGACTTTGACCTTGAGCTGGAACTTGCTGTTGGCCGGTACGTTGAACTGGTTGCCGGTGGCAAAGGTTTCCCAGTCAGTGCTGTCCGGAAGCTTCACGCTCAATTCGCCGGAGATCACATGCATGACTTCCCGTTGCGCCGTACCGAACTCATATTCGCCCGCTGCCATGACACCGATGGTTGCCTCACCATCGGCCTGGGTGAAGGCGATGGATTTGACGGTGCCGTCGAAGTACTCGTTGACCTTGAACATGGGCGATTCCTTTTGAAAGGGCTGAAAATGGCTCGCCAGTATGCCCAACACGTTAAAACTCGTCACGCCCCTTGCACATCGACGCTGACGAAACGTCGACCTGCAGTGGCATTCAGTTGGGCAGAATCAACGGCAGCAGCCTGGCAGTATTGCGCGCATCGACCAAGGCGCGGTGCTGTTGCCCGCTGAACTGCATGCCTGCCAGTTGCAAGGCACTGTTCAGCCCCATCGGTTTCTGCAAATGGCGAGCCTGGGCGAAACGCTGTTTGAGATTGACGTGCGGCATGCTGGACAGTGCACTGTCGAGGTGATGCTGACGCCATTCCTCTTCCAGTTGCTGACGATCGTAATCCCCCCAGCTGGCCCAGCCCACGATGCGTGCACGGTGATGGCTCAACCAGCGCTCGAACTGCGGCCACACCGTCGTCAGCGGTGCAGCGCTGTCGATGCTGCTCTGGTTGATATGGGTCAGCTCGCGGCAGAAATGGGTCAGCAGCGGCCTGCGCGCCGGGCGCACGAAGCGTTCGAAATGGTCCAGCTCGCGTCCGTCCTGATTGACCAGTGTCGCGCCTATCTCGATGACTTCCATTTCTGCGACCGGCCACCCACCTTCTTCGGTCGTAGCCTCAAGATCAATCACCAGCCAGTGCGGCATCATCAAGCTTCCTTACGATAGTCAATGGCTTGAGCGTAGCCAGATTAACCCGTTGCGCACACCCTGAGCCTTGCATCGGCACCCTTGTTGTAACAACTGCCCCTACAGTGACCACGGGTGATTGCATTGGTGCCTCGCAGGCGGCTGTCACTTGCCTGGGCGAATACCGCAAGGATGCCGCAGAGCGCTGACGCCGTCGATTTGACAGTTGTTTAAATCATGGAAACCGCATAGTTTGAACGGCTTTGATTGATGTCGTGTTTTATGAAAAGACTTGCAGTGTTAATTGACGGTGTGGCGCGCAAGATCGTTACCGGCGTCATGCTCTTCATTCCGTTGATGGCAACGCCGCAGGTCTTCGCCGCGCAGATCGTGCGCGTGGCCGCAGTGCACTTCCCCCCTTATATGGTGCGCCCTGAAAAAGGTGAAGACGCCGGTCTTTTACCCAGGTTGATCGACGCCCTGAATGGCGAGCAGGACGACTACGAATTCGTCATGATCCCGACCTCGGTGCCCCGGCGTTTTCGTGATTTCACGGAAGGGCGTTTCGATGTTGCAGTCTTCGAAAACCCTGACTGGGGCTGGAAGGACATTCCACATGAACAGCTCGATATGGGGCTCGAGGATGCCGAGGTCTATGTGGCGCGCCGGGAAGAAGGGCGGGGGCAGGATTACTTCGACACCCTGGCTGACAAACGTCTGGCATTGTTCAGTGGCTATCATTATGGATTTGCCAACTTCAATACCGATCAGAAGTACCTGAGCGAGCACTTCACCATTACCTCCACGTACTCCCACGACAGCAACTTGCTGATGGTGGTGCGCGGCCGCGCCGATATTGCACCCGTTACCCGTTCGTACCTGATTGATTTCATGGCGCATAACAAGGATGAAGCGGCGCAGTTGATGGTGTCCGACCGTGTCGATCAGATCTACCGTCAATATGCGTTGTTGCGCCCGAACGGCAACATTGATGTTTCGCACTTCAGGCAATTACTGGAGAGGTTGCGTGCAGATGGGCAGTTGGCGAAGATTTTCGAGCCGCTAAATATCAAGGTGCTTCCGATAAACGCCGAGATGCCTGACAAGTAGCGGGTGGCAGGTGTCCGCCTGCCACCCGGAGGCACTTAGCGGTCCTTGGCGTCCTTGGCATCCATTTCTGCGTTGCGCTCGTGGACGCGCTTGAGCTGTTCTTCAGTGAGGGGCAGTTTCTTGGCTGTGTCGCGCAGCATCATCAAACCGCCGACGACCGAGCCAATGGCTACGAGCAGAATTAACCAGGCATACCAGGGCATAGCGCTCTCCTTGTTGTGATACCGGTTTGAGCAGCACGGCTACCCAATGGTTCAAGTGTATGCGCCTTGAAGGGGTTGCGTGCGAAAGCATTCGCCCGCAACCCGAAGAACTCCGGTGATTACTCCCCGGTCAGCATCGCGTCGGTCGGCGCGTCGGCGCGGGATTTGGCGGTCAGACTGAAGTAGATAAAGCCGATGGCCATCAGGCCCAGGAAAATCAGGCCGATCAGTGCGTTGAACCAGGCCATTGCCACCAGGCACACGACGGCCAGCGCCAGAGCGATGCCGGGCACCACTGGATAACCGGGTGCGCGGAACGTGCGCTCCAGGCCAGGCTCGGTCTTGCGCAGTTTGAACAGGCTGAGCATGCTCATGATGTACATGACGATGGCGCCGAACACGGCCATGGTGATCATCGCAGCGGTCAGCGTCATGCCGCTCAGGTTGATCAGGCCGTCGCTGTAGATCGCGGCGATGCCGATCAGGCCGCCGGCGATGATTGCCCGGTGCGGTGTCTGGAAGCGCGAGAGTCTGGCCAGCGAGGCGGGCAGGTAGCCAGCGCGGGCAAGGGCGAAGAACTGGCGCGAGTAACCCATGATGATCCCATGGAAGCTGGCGACCAGGCCGAACAGGCCGATCCACACCAGCATGTGCAGCCAGCCGGAGCTGTCACCGACCACAGCTTTCATGGCTTGCGGCAGGGGATCGTTGATGTTGGCCAGGGTGCGCCAGTCACCCACGCCACCGGCAAACAGCATGACGCCGATCGCCAGTATCACCAAGGTCAGAATGCCGCTGATATAGGCCTTCGGGATGGTACGTTTCGGGTCCTTGGCTTCTTCGGCGGCCATTGCAGCGCCTTCGATGGCCAGAAAGAACCAGATAGCGAAGGGAATGGCAGCGAACATGCCGGCAATGGCTTCGGGTCCGAAAGTCTGCGAACCGGCCCAGCCGTTCAGGGCGAAGTTGCTGAAGCTGAACGCAGGTGCAACCACGCCCATGAACACCAGCAACTCGGCCACAGCCAGAATGCACACCACCAGCTCGAAGGTTGCCGCGAGCTTCACGCCCACGATGTTGAGCGCCATGAACACGATGTAGGCGCCGACTGCCGCATGCTTGGGGTCAAGACCCGGGTATTGCACGTTGAGGTACGCACCGATGGCCATGGCAATCGCCGGTGGCGCAAAGACGAATTCGATCAGCGTGGCCATGCCGGCGATCAGTCCGCCTTTTTCGCCAAAGGCGCGACGGCTGTAGGCGAACGGACCGCCCGCGTGGGGGATGGCAGTGGTGAGCTCGGTAAAACTGAAGATGAAACAGGTGTACATGGTTGCAACCATCAGGGCTGTTACCAAAAAGCCCAACGTACCCGCGACGCCCCAGCCGTAGCTCCAGCCAAAGTATTCGCCGGAAATCACCAGCCCTACCGCGATCCCCCATAAATGAATCGTGCCGAGCGTCGGCTTGAGTTGTGTGCTCATTGTTCTCTCCCTGGGATTCGATAAACGTTGAAACATCCTGTTGCAGAGGCCGTGCCAGTGCACGCATCGGTGTCGTGATGCTTCAAAACGGGTCGTTTACAGAACGTCAGGATGAATCGATTCAACTCGTTGTAAAGCTTTGGTCCGGATTGGTGCGGCGATGACCGCCAGGGGTGCATGGAATTCAGAGGTGTGAGGACGCTGTTCGGGCAAATGCCGATCTACGGGTCCCGCCAGTGCGCCGGTTCAGCTACAATGCGCGCCGATTTCGACTTACCTGAGACCACGCTCATGTCCGCCTGCCAGACTCCTGTCATCGTTGCCCTGGATTTTCCGACCCGCGAAGCCGCCTTGCGCCTGGCTGATCAGCTCGATCCCAAACTGTGCAGGGTCAAAGTTGGCAAGGAACTGTTCACCAGTTGCGCGGCCGACATTGTCGAGACCCTGCGCCACAGGGGCTTCGAGGTGTTTCTGGATCTGAAATTCCACGACATCCCCAACACCACGGCGATGGCGGTCAAGGCGGCGGCCGAGATGGGCGTGTGGATGGTCAACGTGCACTGCTCGGGTGGCCTGCGCATGATGGCGGCCTGTCGGGAAGTGCTTGAGCAGCGCACCGGTCCACAGCCGCTGCTGATCGGTGTGACCGTTCTGACCAGCATGGAACGTGAGGACCTGGCCGGTATCGGCCTGGACATCGACCCGCAGGTGCAGGTGCTGCGCCTCGCTGCTCTGGCCGAGAAGGCCGGGATGGATGGTCTGGTCTGCTCGGCGCTGGAAGCGCAGGCTCTGAAAGCCGCTCACCCGTCATTGCAACTGGTGACACCCGGCATTCGTCCGGCGGGCAGTGCGCACGACGACCAGCGTCGTATCCTGACCCCTCGTCAGGCACTGGATGCAGGCTCTGACTACCTTGTCATCGGCCGCCCGATCAGCCAGGCGGCTGACCCGGCGAAGGCCCTGGCGGCGGTGGTTGCCGAGCTGGCTTGAGTGGATGGGTTCGTAGCGTCACGGCTCTTTACCTGCATCGTGGGGAAGGGCTGTGACGCTGCGAAAACCCTGCGGGTTTATTCCACTTTCAGGATCAGCTTGCCCTGATTCTCACCGCTGAACAGCATCTGGAAGGTTTCCGGGAACGTCTCGAGGCCTTCCACGATGTGCTCCTTGCTCTTGAGCTTGCCTTCCTTGATCCAGCCGGCCATGACCTGGCCCGCTTCTGCAAAGCGCTCTGGGTGGTCCAGTACGATGAAGCCTTCCATACGTGCACGGTTGACCAGCAGCGACATGTAGTTGGCCGGGCCTTTGATCGCCTTGGTGCTGTTGTACTGGCTGATGGCGCCACAGATCACCACACGCGCGCCGACCGCCAGTTGGCTGAGTGCCGCATCGAGGATGTCGCCACCGACGTTGTCGAAGTACACATTTACGCCATCCGGGCAGTGACGTTTCAGACCATCCATGACGTCTTCGGATTTGTAGTCGATGGCGGCGTCAAAGCCCAGCTCCTCGGTCAGCAGACGGCATTTTTCCGTGCCTCCCGCAATGCCGACGACCCGGCATCCCTTGAGCTTGGCGATCTGCCCGGCCACGCTGCCGACAGCGCCTGCCGCACCGGAAATCACCACGGTGTCACCGCTTTTCGGTTGGCCGACATCCAGCAGCGCCAGGTAGGCGGTCATGCCGGTCATGCCCAGTGCTGACAGATAAAGGGGCAGTGGCGCAAGGTTCGTGTCCACCGTGTAGAAACCCTTCGGTTCACCAGCAAAGTAGTCCTGCACGCCCAGGGCGCCCTGAACATGGTCACCTACGGCGAACTTGGGGTTTTTCGATTCAATTACTTCACCCACGCCGAGGGCACGCATTACTTCGCCCAGCTTTACGGCTGGAATGTAGGATTTGCCGTCATTCATCCAGCCACGCATTGCCGGGTCCAGTGACAGGTATTTGCTCCTGACCAGAATCTGCCCGTCGGCAAGTGCGCTGACCGGGACTTCCTGATAGGTGAAGTCTTCACGGCGCGCATCGCCCGAAGGGCGCTTGGCGAGCAGGAACTGGCGGTTGGAAAGATCGGTCATGGCAGGGTCTCCTGAAAAGGGTTCAAGAATGGATTCAAACGCTCATCGCGCCATTCGGACAAGAAGCGATCACCCAGCGAATGCCGTTTGATCCATGTGATTGATAGGAGTCCGTTGCGCCGCTGGCGTTCAGACGGATCTGCGGATGAGCCATGCTGATGACGGATATGGCTTGAGTCGCGCCCCCTCAGTGCTCTAGGCTCTGTACGAAAAGTGGCTGCGCTCGGTGATGCTGCGTTAAACACAGGCTCGGAATGTTCATTTACAACACGTACACTCCGCTTCCTCGCCTGTTTTGCCTTGCCTGACCTTCGCTCGCCGACTTTTCGTACAGAACCTAGATTCCTAGTTCGATCAACGCTTGGACGACCGTGATGCCTGCCACCTCTTCAAACACTCTTCACCCCCGGGCTCTGCGAGCTGGCGACGCCGTGGCACTGGTCTCTCCGGCAAGCCCTGTGGACCCCGGCAAGATCCAGGCGGCGGTGGCGGTACTTGAGGGGTGGGGGCTGCGCCCGCGGGTCTATCCGCATGCGCTGGGCAACTACTCGTTCTATTCGGGGACCGATGAAGAGCGGCTCGCCGACCTCAACGCCGCGCTGGCCGACCCGGAAATCCGCGCGGTCATCTGCACTCGCGGTGGCTATGGCGTGCAAAGGATTGTCCAGCAGGTGGATATGGACGCGGTGCGTCGTGATCCCAAGCTGGTGACTGGCTTTTCTGACATCACCGCGCTGCACGGTGCGCTGTGGAACCATGCGCGCCTGGCGACCATTCATGGACCGGTCGCTTCGCAGCTGGAACGTGGCGGTCTGTTCGTCAGCGGTATGCGCCATGTGTTGATGAGCACCGAGCCGGTCCTGCTCAAGGCTGATCCGGCCTCGCCAACGGCCAGGGTCAGAACCGCTGGCAGCGCACGGGGCCTGCTGTTGGGCGGCAACCTGTGCATCCTCGATACCTCTGTGGGTACGCCGTTCATGCCTGACCTGAGCGGCGCCATCCTGCTCATCGAAGAGGTCAACGAACCCGCCTACCGGGTCGACCGCATGCTCACCCACCTGGGCAACTGCGGGATTCTTGCGTCTCTGGCCGGCATTGCCGTCGGCGAATTTACCCCTGCTCCAAACACTGGCCGCACCATCAGCCCCGCGGATGTGCTGCTGGAGCGGCTGGGCAGTCTCGGCATCCCGGTGCTCGGCGGTCTGCCGGTAGGGCATGGAGATCCCAATCAGGCAGTGCCCCTGGGCACCCAGGCGATACTCGATGCCGACGCCGGAACCCTGCTGGTAGCGGCTGCCGCGCGTAGTTGATCTCTGCCGCGCTGCCAGCGGTTGGCCTAATCGGCCTTGCGTGTGTTCAGGATCAGCAAGGTCAGCAAACCCGCGACGATGCCCCAGAATGCCGAGCCTATGGAAAACAGCGTGAGTCCCGAGGCGGTTACCATGAAGGTGATCAAGGCGGGTTCGCGTTCCCTCGGTTCGGCCATCGCAACGGTCAGGCCATTGGTGATCGACCCGAGCAGCGCCAGCGCGGCAATCGAGAGCATCAGTTCCTTGGGGAACGCACTGAACAGACCCGCCAGGGTGGCACCGAAAATGCCGGCTATCGCATAGAAAATCCCGCACCAGATCGCCGCTGTATAGCGTTTGGACTTGTCCTCGTGCGCATGAGGGCTGGTACAGATGGCGGCACTGATCGCGGCCAGATTGATCCCGTGGCAGCCAAACGGTGCCGTGAGCAATGAGGCAAAGCCTGTCACCGATATCAGCGGCGAAACAGGCGGGAAGTAGCCGTCGGCTCGCAACACGGCCACACCCGGCATGTTCTGCGAGGTCATGGCCACCACGAACAGCGGGATGCCAATGCTCACTGTCGCTGCCCATGAAAACGCCGGGGTGGTCCAGACCGGTATGGCGACTTCCAGCGCCAGGCCGTCAAAGTTCAGCAAACCCAGCATGCCAGAGATGCCGATACCGACCAGCAGCGCGAGCAGCACCGAGTAGCGCGGCGACAGGCGCTTGACCAGCAGGTAAGTGAAAAACATGCCCATTACCAGGCTGGTGTGGTGCTGTGCGGCAATAAAGATCTCACTGCCGATCCGGAACAGAATCCCTGCCAGCAAGGCCGCAGCCAGCGACGCTGGCAGACGCCGCACGATGCGCTCGAAACTGCCGGTCACCCCGCACAGAATCACCAGCAGCGCGCTGGTGATGAACGCGCCAATGGCCTGCGGGTAGCTGACGCCGCCCAGGCTGGTGATCAGCAGTGCGGCGCCGGGTGTCGACCACGCCACGGTAATTGGCATGCGGTAGCGCAGCGAGAGGCCGATGCTGCACACCGCCATGCCCATGAACAGCGCCCACAGCCACGATGAAATCTGCACGCTGCTCAGCCCTGCCGCCTGGCCCGCCTGGAAAATCAACACCAGCGAACTGGTGCAGCCGGTCATCATGGCGATGAAACCGGCAACCACCGCCGACGGCGATGAGTCTGTCAGCGGGCGCAATGGCACCTTCAGGGATTGGTTCATGCTGGGCGTTCCTTGAAACGGGCAGGTAGCAAAGGGCGCCAAGCCTAAACGCCTGGCCGCTCGGCCTTGCAATACAGCGACACGAGTAAACGCCAGCACAGTTACGGCCGTGGCGTTTACTCGGTGTCAGCCTCGGTCGGGCAGGCGCCCGACTGCAGGGTCTGCCCCAGGGCCCGATTGACCGTCAGCCAGCCATCCACGGCATCCTGACCTGCTTCGGCGAACACCCGCTGCAGCAGTTTGACCTGTTCGCGGCGCAAGCCCTGTTCAAAGAGGGCGCCTTCATCGGTGAGGCCCAGCAGTCGTTTGCGCTTGTCATTTTCGGGGGCCGCGCTGTGCACCAGATTCATGGCGATCAGCTGACGTAGCGGGGCATTGAGGGCCTGTTTGCTGACGCCCAATACGGTGAGCAGCTCCTTGACGCTCAGGCCGGGGTAACGGGCGATGAAAAATACGATGCGCTGGTGCACGCGACTGAAGCCGCGTCTGGCCAGCATTTCATCAGCCTTGGCAGTGAATGCCTGATAGCCGAAGAAGAACGCTTCCATGGCCATTTGTTGATTGGCAGGTTTTTTAAGGTCAAGCATGTTGACGTATCCGGGTTGATCGTCGTAATTTGAGTCAACCAGTTTGACGTATTTCCAATTGTCTCGGCTACAGGTAACTGCCATGGCTTTCTCCGAACGCGTTTCCCGTCTGAAAAGTTCTCTGATTCGCGAGATCCTCGCCGCCGCTCAGCGCCCGGAAGTGATGTCGTTCGCCGGTGGGCTGCCCGCCGAGTCAATGCTGCCCAAAGTGGAGTGGGCCGACATGCCCGTTGCGCTGGGTCAGTACGGCATGAGCGAGGGCGAACCTGCACTGCGTGAAGCGCTGGCCGCCGATGCCCGCGCTCTGGGTATCGACTGCGACGCCCGTCAGGTAATGGTGGTCAGTGGTTCTCAGCAGACACTGGACCTGGCCGCCAAGCTGTATATCGACAAAGGCACCGAAATTCTCCTCGAGGCGCCCACCTATCTGGCGGCGTTGCAGATATTCCAGCTGTTCGGCGCCGACTGCATCACCGTGCCCTTGCAGGCCGAAGGCCCGGACCTGCTTGCGATGCGTCAGCGTCTGGAACAGCACAAACCAGCCTTCGCCTACCTCATCCCGACGTTCCAGAACCCCTCGGCGGTGCGCTACAGCCAGGCCAGTCGCGATGCCGTTGCGGCCTTGCTCGATGAGTTCGGTGTCACGTTGATCGAGGACGAACCGTACCGTGAACTGAGTTTTGACGGCGGCAGTGCCAGGCCGATTGTCAGCAGTCTGAAAACGGCCAGCTGGATTTATACCGGCACGGTTTCCAAGACACTGCTGCCAGGCCTGCGGGTGGGTTATCTGATCGCCAGCCCCGATCTGTTTCCGCACTTGCTGCGTCTGAAGCAGTCGGCCGATCTGCATACCAATCGCCTCGGCCAGTGGCAGGCCTTGCAGTGGATTGGTACTGAGCACTATCGTGAGCATCTGGTGACGCTGTGCGAGTTTTACCGGGGCCGTCGTGATGCGTTCGAGAGTGCCTTGCAAACGCATTTTTCAGACCTGGCCACCTGGAACAGCCCGCAAGGCGGACTGTTCTTCTGGTTGACGCTGAAGCAGCCGCTGGATACGCGCACCTTGCTGGATGCAGCGCTGGCGCACGATGTGGCGTTCATGCCGGGCGAACCTTTTTTCGCCGATCCGGACGCCAATCACGGTCACTTGCGGCTCAATTTCAGCCATATCGACCCTGCACGGCTCGATGAGGGTATAAAACGTCTGGCGTCGGTGGTCCGCGCAGCACACCTTCTGCAAGCCGCCTGATTCAAGACGTCAACATAGACGCAGCAAGGGAGCAGTCTGATGTACAAGGTTTATGGCGATTACAACTCGGGCAACTGCTACAAGGTCAAGCTGATGCTTAATCTGCTGGGCAGCGAGTACGAGTGGGTGCCGGTCGATATTCTCAACGGCGAAACACAGACCCCGGCGTTTCTGGAAAAGAATCCCAACGGCAAGATTCCGGTGCTGGAGCTGGAGGATGGCACTTGCCTGTGGGAGTCCAACGCGATTCTCAACTTTCTGGCTGACGGTTCTTCGTACCTGCCAAGCGAACCGAGGTTGCGCACCCAGGTGCTGCAATGGCAGTTCTTCGAACAGTACAGCCATGAGCCGTCGGTCGCAGTGGCCCGTTTCATCCAGTTCTACCTGGGCTTGCCGGCTGAACGCATGACCGAGTATCGCGCCATGCAGAAAGCCGGCTATCGCGCACTGGCGGTCATGGAGCAGCAGCTCGACCGTACGCCGTTTCTGGTCGGCGAGAATTTCTCCATCGCCGACATTGCCTTGTATGCCTACACCCACGTCGCGCATCAGGGCGGTTTCGATCTGGCACCCTATACCGGGATCCGCCGTTGGCTGGATCGGGTCAAGGCACAGCCGGGTTATATCGGTATGCTGGACTGACACGTCCGTCATTTGAACAAAGGGAAATGTATGCGCGTTTCAATCGTACTTCTGGGTGCTTTCATTGCGCTGGGTATCGGCTGCTCGGCCCAGGCCGAGGACTGCGACGCCAATCAGGCCAGCATGAACCGCTGCGCTGCCAATCAGCAGGCAGCGCTCGATGCCGAGCTCAACAAGCAGTACAACGCGCAAATGGCGTGGTTGAAGACCCCGGCGAAAAAGCAGGCACTCAAGGATGCACAACGAAAGTGGATAGCCCTGCGTGATGCCGATTGCCTGTATCAGGCGGGCAAGCCCGAGGACTCAGGCTCTATCTGGCCATTGCTGCAATCGCAATGCCTGGCCGAGCAGACCCGTGTGCGTCTCAAGCAACTGCAAGCCTATGTGGCTTGCCGCGAGGAAGGTTGCCCGCGCTGAGAGGCGCCGGCCAAACAGCGGTCAGATCGCTCCGAAGCGCTGGTTCAGATAGTCGATGATCACCTTGGATTCATACATCCATACGGTTTTGTCACCTTCCTCGATGCGCAGGCAAGGCACCTTGATCCTGCCGCCCTCGTTGAGCAGTGTCTGGCGATCAAGCTCATTGTTTTTCGCATCGCGCAACGCGACCGGAACATTCAGGCGGCGCAGGGCGCGACGTGTCTTCACGCAGAACGGGCAGGCATGGAGCTGATACAGCGTCAGGTCCTGAGCCGCTTCAGCCACAGCCGCCTGGGCCTGCGGGTCACGTTTTTTCCTGCTCGGGCGAGTCAGGAAATCAATGCCGATGACGAGTTGGCCGAGGCCGACTCTTAACGCTTTCATGAACAAGGTTATACCTCTTGCGGGCGGTGGCGTGGCCAGCCGTGCATTCAGCGTGCCTCACGGCAGGTGAACGCAGGCTGAACGGTCACTTGATCAGGCTGAGAAACTCGCTGCGGGTGGCCGCGTTTTCACGGAACTCGCCCAGCATCACCGAGGTGATCATGGCCGAGTTCTGCTTCTCGACGCCACGCATCATCATGCACATGTGCTTGGCTTCGATCACCACCGCAACGCCCAGCGCGCCGGTGACCTGCTGAATGGCCTCGGCGATCTGGCGGCTCAGGTTTTCCTGGATCTGCAGACGGCGGGCATACATGTCGACGATCCGCGCTACTTTCGACAAGCCAAGCACCTTGCCCTGCGGGATGTAGGCCACGTGTGCCTTGCCAATGAACGGCAGCAGATGGTGCTCGCACAGTGAGTACAGCTCGATGTCCTTGACCATCACCATTTCACTGGCATCGGAGCTGAACAGCGCGCCGTTGGTCACTTCTTCCAGGGTCTGCGCGTAGCCGCGACACAGATACTGCATGGCCTTGGCGGCGCGCTTGGGGGTGTCCAGCAGACCTTCGCGCGAGACGTCCTCGCCCAATTGCCCGAGGATGGCGGTGTAATTCTGTTCCAGTGTCACAGAGGGTGATTCCGTATAGGTTTCAGAGCGGTACGTTTGGGCCTGTACCGATTTTTTACCAATCGAGCTGGTGTCCCGTTTGCCGATCCCGCTCCAGTGGAATTGGGCGATTTCGCATACGTGACCTGCGGATCTCGTTGATTGGCGATGAATGCGGGGTTTATCCCGGCGATTGGGCACATGGTAGCGTAGGTGTGCTCGCAGTTGTACTGCCGTGGCCTCGTAATGCTTTCGCAATCAGCTCCGGTTTTTAGACTTTGCCCGGCATTGCGCTATAGCCAGGTGCTTTCCAGAGTCGCAGAAAAGCGAATGCAGAGAGCATGTGTTTTGGCTTGGGCTCTCCGACATGCGTTTCTGTCGCCTTGATTGGAGCGCTGGAATGACATATGCCGTAGCTTTTTCAAGCATCTGCAAAGCAGATGTGAAGCGTATCCTTTTCATGAAAGCGGCTTGCGAGATGCAATCCAAAGTCTGACAGGAGGTTGGATGGCGAATCAAAGAGACGAGCTTGAGCTTGAGAAACTCCAGGCTGAGGTTCACAAGTTTGTGGCTGAGGCGCGAAAAATGATTGCGGAGACCGATAAGCTCAAGCGCGAAACAAGCTTTTATCCATTTGTGGCGGCTGGTGGGTTGATCACCGTAATCGTTACGGCTGCCGCTTTCATCCACAAGCTTCAGGCAGCCAGTATTCAGTAGCGGACATGACCTGCAGCGCTTGAGATTCAGGCTGGACCAAGCGAAGGTGTGCACATAACGCACGAATCGGCATTTCGAGAGAAGATGAGTATGAGTCACGATCAAGTCATAAAGCGGATGCGCGAAGACCTTGAGCAGTTGGGCAACGAGGTCCGCAATATGTCTGCCCATGAACCACGAAACGTCCTGGTGTCTGCTGCATCCGGTGCAGTATTTGCTCTGGTTTTTTCATGGCTTGCATTCAAGGTCTGGTTCTGAACGCCTGCGAGAGCTAGGCCACGGCAGTTAATCGCCTGAGTCAGGCCAAGGCCATATGGCTTTTTTGTGTCTGACGGCCCGTGTCTTGTTTGCCCTTGGAAATCCGCTTTTACAGCTTTTGTATCCTCTCGCTTACACGTTGGCGACCAGATCGCTACCCACTTCTGACGTCCATCACGGTCTGAGTAGGCAGGTCATCAATCCATTGCCTGTCTAGAGAGTAAACCCGGATGTTGAGTCGAGTAGCAAAAATAGCGTTGTTCGCGATTGTACTGTCGTCCGTTTCCGGCTGCTGGCCGTTCTGGCCTGGCCCGGGCGGACATGGCGGCGGCGGTGGCGGTGGCGGTCACCATGAAGGCGGTGGCCCTGGTCCTGGCGGCCCTGGCCCGGGTCGCTGATTCACCAGCAGGGCCGGCGTACAGGGTCTGACTGACTGGAAGGGCGCGGCGGGTTCTACTCGTCGCGCCCTTCCATCATGGTGCGCCTGAGGATTACGTACACCGCACCTGCACCACCGTGTTTGGCCAGGCAGGAGCAAAAGCCCAGTACCTGCGGATGCTGACGCAGCCAGGTGTTGACGTGGCTTTTAATCATCGGTCGCTTGCCGTCCAGGCGTACCGCCTTGCCATGGGTGACACGTACGCAGCGTATTTCCAGACGCGTCGCTTCAGCCAGAAATTCCCACAGCGTCTCTCGCGCCACTTCCACGCTCATGCCATGCAGGTCAAGGCTGCCCTCGAAGCTGATCTGCCCGAGTTTGAGCTTGCGCATCTGACCTTCCTGCACGCCGTCACGCGACCAGCTCAGGATATCCTCAGGACCGACGTCGATCACGAATTGATCCGACAAGCCGTCGACGGTCACCGAGTCGGTACGCACGGTTGCCGACTGGCGCAGACGGGCCAGCATTTTTCGATCGGTCTTGGGTTTGCCGACATCGGCGTGTTCATGCTTGAGCGGCTTGACGCCGCGTGTCTCGCTTCTGAACAGGGAAAAATCGTCGTCTTGCATGTGGCCTCCGCGAAGGAGGCCATTCTAACCGCTCAGGCGAGAGGGTCAGTTGTGTTTTTTCATCAGATGCGAAGAGATACTCAAGCCGCCGCCACTGCGCTGACGACGGCAGCGGCGCCATAGCCAGACGCCCATGTACAGCACCAGCAATCCGCCGATGGCGACAAACGCCGCGCCGCCCGGGCTGGCATTCAGTTCGCCCAGCATCTGCGGGTGAACCGTGAGGCTGGATGCACCGGCAACCGCCAGCAACAGGCCTGCGACCACAAGGAGCAGTGCGATCAGCGTGCCGATGCGTTTGCCCCAGTTGCCCTGACCCCTGGGGCGCAGGCGACGTGCATCGAAACCATCTGACGTTTTCATGCCTTTTCCTCAACAGGTATCAGCTCAATGGAGTATCGGCGCTCTGACCCGGGGAAGGAGGGGTGGTTCCCGCCTCCGGGACGATCCATGACGGCAAAGGATGGGCGGTTATGTGAACGCTGTCACACGCTCCTTCGCCTGTGTAGCGTCAGACAAGGTCTTTGGTCAGTGCCAGGGTGGCGAAGTTGTCGGCCATGATTGCCATCTCGGTTCTGTGCACGACCTCAGCGCTGACCACGCCGTGCGGGCTCGGCAGGTCACGGGTTGCACAGGCATCGTCTACCAGGGTGCAGCGATAGCCGTAGTCCTTGGTGGCGCGAACCGTGGTGCTGATACTCGAATGGCTCATGAAGCCGCAGACGATCAGGTCCAGGTGCCCCAGGCTCTGCAGCAGTTCATGCAGTCCGGTGCCATTGAAGGCATTGGGCAGGCGTTTTTCGACCAGATGTTCATCACCCTGCGGCAACAGCTCCGGCACCAGTTCGCCGCGCTCGCCATGTGGATCGAACGGGCCGCCCACAGTGCCCAGATGGCGGATGTGAACAATCGGGCACTTGACCGCCCGTGCTTTCTCGACCAGTCGGCCGATGTTGGCCATCGCTTCCCTGACGCCGGTCAGGGCCAGCGGGCCGCGAAGGTATTCTTTTTGCGCGTCGATGATGATCAGCGTCGCGTTACTCAGATGGGCAGGTGCATGCACCCGGCCACTGAGTTGAAACATGGTCTTTAAATCGGACATTCACGGGCTCCTTGGTGTGGGGCTTTTGCGACATTGTCCTCTGGCTGAAGCGTTCTGGGAATGGCAACCATCGCAAGCCACGGTTTTTATGGCCTGCAGGGCAGTTGGAGGAGGGGGTGGATGGCGGTTTGCCTTGATGGCGGTACGCGAATCATGGAAACTTCCCCGCCTATCGGGTACGAAGAATGCACGTTGTTCGTAACCAGACTGTTCACCGAGGCTCGTCTTACAACAGTTCGTGCCTTTCAAGGAGTTTGTCCATGATCACTTCCCGTCTGCGTACCGTGCGCGACCATATACGCTGGGCCGTCAGCCGCTTTCACGAGGAAGACGTATTTTTCGGTCATGGCACCGACAATGCCTGGGATGAAGCGCGGCAACTGGTACTGGGCGCACTGCACCTGCCTTGGGAAATTGCCGACAGCTACCTGGATTGCCGCCTGGAAGTCGACGAAATATCCGAACTGCAACGCTTGATCAAGCGGCGCATCGATGACCGTGTACCGACCCCGTACCTGCTGGGCGAGGCCTGGTTCTGTGGCATGTCGTTCATTGTCGATGACCGCGTCCTGATCCCGCGCTCACCTATTGCCGAGCTGATCGAAGAGCGTTTCGCCCCTTGGCTGGCCGACGAGCCGGCGCGGATTCTCGACCTGTGCACTGGCTCCGGTTGCATCGGTATCGCCTGTGCCGATGTGTTCCCGGAAGCCGAGGTGGCCCTGGCCGACCTGTCCTACGACGCGCTGGAAGTGGCCAACCAGAACATCGAACGTCACGGCATGGAGGACCGGGTCTACACCGTTCAGGGCGACGGATTCGACGGCCTGCCGGGTCAGCGCTTTGACCTGATCGTTTCCAACCCGCCCTATGTGGACGCCGAAGACTTTGCCGATATGCCTGACGAGTATCAGCATGAGCCGGAGCTGGCGCTGGCCTGTGGCAGCGATGGCCTGAACCTGGTCCGCCGCATGCTCGCCCAGGCCGCCGATCATCTCAACGAGAAGGGCCTGTTGATTGTCGAGGTCGGCAATAGCCAGGTGCACGTGCAGGCGCTGTATCCGGAGGTCGATTTCGCCTGGCTGGACTTCCAGCGGGGCGGGCATGGTGTGTTCATGCTCACGGCAGAACAGTGCCGCGACCATCAGGCATTGTTCCAGTCGAAGGTTTGAGCTCAACAGCCGCGACAAGCGGCTGAGACCAAAGGGAGGCCGATATCAGCCTCCCTTTTTTATCGGCGTGTCTTTTATCGGTGCGTCGCGATCCAGATCAGCAGTCCGGCCTGAAAGACCGCGAAGGTCACCAGGCAGGCAATCGTGAAGCGCAGGCCGCTGTCCTCACGCTTGTATTTGCTCACCCGGTCTTCATGCTGACGGATCGTCACCTCCTGTTCGATCAGGTTTTTCTCGGCCTTTTCCAGCATTTGCGAGGCTTCGAGAATCTCGATGATCTGCACCTTGTCGTTGTTCCAGGTGCTGTGCAGGTTGCCGACGTGCACATCCTTGATCGCGCCTTTCATGTGCTGGGCATCGGCATACGTCACTTCAAAGCCCAGAGTGCGCAGAAAGTGATCGCGACGCAGACGTGTGTCTTCGTTCAGACCGTCCTTGCTGGCCAGCGCCACGCCTTCAATCTTGTAGGAAGACCATCTTTTCTGCGCCCAATGCACCGCATGCGCAATCATGAAGCGCCCGATGCCGCGGTTCCATGGCTCGATCTGCAAGCCTGACTCGGGACCGAAGCGCACCACGCGCTTTTCGTGGTCGGCCCAGATATCCAGATGGTTCTGTTCCTTGCGGACCCGCTGACCTGGCAATTGCACCGTGATCCGCAGCAGGCTCAAGGCCTTGCTGTGCCGCTCGGCACGCCCGAACTGTACGAAGCGCAGAGGGCGGCCGCCGGTAGCACGGTCGGTAGGCAGTGGCGACAGACGCAGCATCTGAAAGCTTTCGGGCAGAACGTCTTCCCACGGCTGCGGGGGTACTGGCACTGCGACTTCTGCGCTGGCCGGTTCTGCGAGGGTTTCAGTCATGGTAGTTGCGTCTGTCATAAGGGTGTCCTTTCCTGGGCCTTGCCCCGGAGCATGTTTGCCGGGGCATAAAGGTGCCGAAACACTAAGGTGCCGGAACACAGGGCCAGCACATTGCTATCGGCCAGATTTGCCAGGACTGAAGGGCTATTGACTCGTGCGCGTCAGATCTTTTTTCCGTGTGGGGCGTCCGGGGCAGGGAGTGCCTTGATGAAGCTCAGGATCCGCTCGGTCACTTCACTGGCCAGCGGCTGGGTCGGATTGCGGTAGGAGAGCAGTTGCTGCTGCAAATCGTCCGGGACGATGCGCAGCACATGATTCATGCCGTCGATCAGGGCCAGTTGGGCGTCCGGTTTGGCTTTCTGCAGCAGCAGCGCGTCGCCCACACCGACCTGAATATCGTTGCGACCCTGAACGATCAGCGCCGGAATGTGCAAGGCACCGAAAGCCGCCGCCGGATCCTGGCGGAACAGCGAGATCAGGTACGGCTGGACACTGGGGCGGAACACCACTTCCAGCTCGGCGGGCACGTTGTCATCGGTCTTGCCAGCCTTGAGTTCGTCGAGCAACTGATCGCTGCGCTGCAGCAGGTCCGGTGGCAGGCGCTCCTGAAACTGTTCACGCAGCACCTGATCCACCGGGCGTCCGGTGCCGGCCACGGAAATCAGCGCTGCTGCACCTACCTTCTCAGCCGCCAGCGTCGCCACCAGCGCACCTTCGCTGTGGCCCAACAGAATCAACTGGCCCAGGCGCGGGTTGGCTTTCAGTGCTCTGGCCCAGAGCTGGACATCGGCCACGTAGCGCTCGACGCTCAGGTTGCGTTCATCCGGTGTGACCGCCTTGCTGGCCGCGACGCCACGTTTGTCGTAGCGCACGCTGGCGATATTGTTGCTGGCCAGGATCACTGCCAGGCGTTTCATGCTGTCGTTGCGTCCACCTTCCGGGTTGTTGCCGTCGCGGTCGGTGGGGCCGGAACCGGCGACGATCAGCACCACCGGCACCGGTTTGTCGGAACGCGGCATCAGCAGCGTGCCGTACAGCTTGCCGTTTTCGGTGTCCACGCTTATCGGCCGCTGCACCGTGCCGGGTGCAGCAGCGCTGGCGGTTGCGGCGGCCAGGCTCAGGATCAGGGTTATCGGCAGGGCCAGCAGACGCAGCGCGTTGGGAACTCGAAGCAGGGAAATACCGGATAACATCGCAAGGCCATCATTGGGGGAGTCACGCTTGGACGCACGCCGTGACAGAAGGTTCGAGGATGAACTGAACCGCGAGCCTGCGTATACTGGCGCGCTTGGTTTAACGATCTGGTTTTTTGGCTGATTTTTCGGAGCGCCCGCATGTCCGGCAACACTTTCGGCAAGCTGTTCACTGTCACCACCGCCGGCGAAAGCCACGGCCCGGCGCTGGTCGCTATCGTCGACGGCTGCCCGCCGGGGCTGGAGCTGGACCTGCAAGACCTGCAGCGCGACCTGGATCGGCGCAAGCCGGGCACCAGCCGCCACACCACGCAGCGTCAGGAGGCCGATGAAGTCGAGATTCTCTCGGGTGTCTTCGAGGGCAAGACCACTGGTGCGTCCATCGGCCTGCTGATCCGCAACACCGATCAGAAGTCCAAGGACTATTCGGCGATCAAGGACCTGTTCCGCCCGGCCCACGCCGATTACACCTATCACCACAAGTACGGCATCCGCGATTACCGCGGTGGTGGCCGCAGTTCGGCAAGGGAAACCGCCATGCGTGTGGCCGCAGGGGCCATTGCCAAGAAGTATCTGGCAAGCCAGGGCATCGTCATTCGCGGCTACATGAGCCAGCTTGGCCCGATTCAGATCCCGTTCAAGACCTGGGATTCGGTCGAAGACAACGCGTTTTTCTGCCCCGACCCTGACAAGGTGCCGGAACTGGAAGCCTACATGGACCAGCTGCGCCGTGATCAGGACTCGGTCGGTGCGAAAATCACCGTGGTCGCAGAAGGCGTGATGCCGGGGCTCGGCGAGCCGATCTTCGATCGTCTGGACGCTGAGCTCGCCCACGCGCTGATGAGCATCAACGCGGTCAAGGGTGTGGAGATCGGTGCCGGTTTCGACTGTGTTGCCCAGCGCGGCACCGAGCACCGCGACGAGATGACGCCCCAGGGTTTCCTGTCCAATCACGCGGGCGGCATTCTCGGCGGCATTTCCTCCGGCCAGCCGATCATCGCGCATCTGGCGCTCAAGCCGACCTCCAGCATCACCACGCCAGGGCGTTCGATCGATGTCGATGGCAACGCCGCCGACGTGATCACCAAAGGTCGGCATGACCCGTGTGTCGGCATCCGTGCCACACCGATTGCCGAGGCAATGATGGCCATCGTTCTGCTGGATCATCTGCTGCGTCATCGCGGTCAGAACGCTGACGTCAGCGTCAACACGCCTGTGCTGGGGCAGGTGTAATGCACGCTGTTACGGTTGCGGACTGCTAGCGTGGCGCAACCTGCCGGCGGACAGCTGCCTTACTGGAGGCTGTCCGGGTTCTACGTATGCTATTTCGCCTTGCTGGGCCTGTCGGCGCCTTTCATGGCCCTTTACCTGCATCATCTGGGTTTTTCCAGCGCACGGATCGGCGAACTGGTCGCCATCCCCATGCTGATGCGCTGCGTTGCGCCCAATCTCTGGGGGTGGCTGGGTGATCACACCGGTTGGCGTCTGACCATTGTGCGGTCCGGCGCCATCTGCACGTTGCTGGCGTTTTCGCTGATCCTGGTCGAAAAAAGCTATGCCTGGCTGGCGATGGTCATGGCGCTCTACGCGTTCTTCTGGCACGCCGTGCTGCCGCAGTTCGAAGTCATCACCCTCGCACACTTGCAAGGCCAGACCTCGCGTTACAGCCAGATCCGCCTGTGGGGCTCGATCGGTTTCATTCTGGCGGTCGTGGTGCTGGGGCGAGTGTTCGAATGGTTCAGCCTGGACCTGTTCCCCTACATCGCACTGGCGATCATGTCCGGTATTGTTGTCAGCAGCTGGTGGGTGCCGAATGCGCATCCAGCACCGTCGAGCCTTGAAACCGGGCCGGGCGGCTTTCTCAGGCAACTGACGCGCCCCGGTGTATTGGCGTTCTACCTCAGTGTCGCGCTGATGGTGCTCAGCCATGGCCCGTATTACACCTTTTTGACCCTGCACCTCGAAGCGCTTGGTTACAGCCGGGGCCTGATCGGCCTGCTGTGGGCCGTCGGCGTGGTGGCCGAAGTGCTGATGTTCACGGTCATGAGTCGGATTCTGCAGCGCTTCACCGTGCGCCAGGTACTCTTCGCCAGCTTTCTGCTGGCCGCATTGCGCTGGCTGCTGCTGGGGCTGTTTGCCGATCACCTCACCGCGCTGCTGATCGCGCAGGTGATGCACGCCGCGACATTCGGCAGCTTTCACGCCGCTGCCATTCACTTCGTGCAAAGTAGCTTCGGTCCGCGTCAGCAAGGTCAGGGGCAGGCGCTTTATGCCGCCTTGTCCGGCGTCGGCGGGGCGTTGGGTGCTCTGTATTCCGGTTACAGCTGGAACGCACTGGGCCCGGTCTGGACCTTTGCCATCGCCAGCCTTGCAGCCTTGGCCGCTGCCGTCATGATTGTCACACCCAAGAAAGAGGAAGGTGTATGAGCCGCGAACAATTGAGCCTGGAAATCATCGAGGCCGGGCGTTTTCTGTACGGCCGTGGCTGGTCGCCTGCCACCAGCAGCAATTACTCTGCGCGTCTTTCTGCCAGCGAGGCGCTGTTGACCGTGTCCGGCAAGCACAAGGGCCAGTTGGGCCCTGACGATGTGTTGGCCACCGATCTGGCTGGCAACAGCCTGGAACCCGGTAAAAAACCGTCTGCCGAGACCTTGCTGCATACCCAGCTGTACAGCTGCAGGCCGCAGGTAGGCGCCGTGCTGCACACCCACTCGGTCAACGCGACCGTGTTGTCGAGGCTGACCACGGCCGATCATCTGGTGTTCGAGGATTACGAACTGCAAAAGGCCTTTAGCGGCGTGGTGACTCATGAGTCGCAGGTCGTGGTGCCGATTTTCGACAACGATCAGGATATTGCCCGCCTCGCGGCAAAGGTGCAGCCTTGGCTGGACGCCCATCCCGAGTGCGCCGGCTACCTGATCCGCGGTCATGGCCTCTACACCTGGGGCGCTAAAATGAGCGACGCCTTGCGCCAGATCGAAGCGTTCGAGTTCCTGTTCGAGTGCGAACTGAAAATGCGCGCGGTATTGAACCGCTGATCGTATCCCGCCCAAACCAGCTTTTAAGCCTGACCGGCCTGTAAAAGCCGGAAGGTGTTGCACCAAACCGAGGATTTCACGCATGAGCAGCCTGTCCGTTTATCACGTTTCAAGCCCTGATATGCCCAACAAGGTGCTGACCCATCTGGAAGACATCGCGTCGACGCTGGCCGAGCACAGTGTGGCGTTCGACCGTTGGGAGGCCGCGACGCCGATCACCCCCGGTGCCAGCCAGGAAGAGGTGATCAGCGCCTATCGCACCCAGATCGACAAGCTGATGACCGAGCGCGGTTATGTCACCGTGGACGTCATCAGTCTCAACAGCGATCATCCGCAAAAAGCCGAATTGCGCGCCAAATTTCTTGAAGAGCATCGCCACGGTGAAGACGAAGTACGCTTTTTTGTCGCCGGGCGCGGCTTGTTCACCCTGCACATCGACGACTACGTGTACGCCGTGTTGTGTGAAAAGAACGACTTGATTTCCGTACCTGCCGGCACACGGCACTGGTTCGATATGGGCGAAAACCCGCACTTCGTTGCCATCCGCCTGTTCAACAACCCTGAAGGCTGGGTGGCCAATTTTACCGGTGAAGACATTGCCGGCCGTTTTCCACGGCTGGAAGACTGAGAGGAGCCCGATTCTGATGCCCATCAAAGCTATCCTCACGGATATCGAAGGCACCACCAGTGCAGTGAGTTTCGTGTTCGACGTGTTGTTTCCGTTCGCCAGAAAGCACTTGCCCGCATTCGTTCGCGAAAATGCCGAGCAACCGGCCGTTGCGCAGCAGCTGCAGGCGGTACGCGAGCAGGCCGCTGAACCGGACGCTGATGTCGAGCGCGTCATTGCACTTCTGCTGGAGTGGATCGCCGAGGACCGCAAGGCCACACCGCTCAAGGCCCTGCAGGGCATGGTCTGGGAGCAGGGCTACAGCGCCGGACAGCTCAAGGGCCATGTTTATCCGGATGCTGTCGAGGCCTTGAAACACTGGCATCAACAGGGTTACCGGCTTTACGTTTATTCCTCGGGCTCGATTCAGGCTCAACAATTGATTTTCGGCTGCTCCGAGGCGGGCGACCTGTCCGGCCTGTTCAGCGGTTACTTCGATACGACGTCCGGCCCCAAACGCGAAGCGCAGTCCTACCGGGCGATAGCGCAGGCAATGGACTGTCCTGCCGGGGAGATTCTGTTCCTGTCGGATATCGTCGAAGAACTCGATGCCGCACAGGCCGCCGGCATGGCCACCTGTGGTCTTGCGCGTGATGGCGGGGCACTTGCCGGGCACCGACATGTGGCCAGTTTTGCGCTTATCGATCCAGCGTCCTTCTAGAAAACTCCCGCCTGCTGTGCGCGGCATCGCCCTGATGCCGCTGCATTGAAATATGCCTGCCACAAGGCTCAAACATCACTTTTGTAGGGCTTTTCCTATTATCGAGTGAGCTGTTGCCTGGTCGAAAGTGCGTTGAATCTGTTTGTTCTGTTCGCGGTTTTTCAACGTGATTATTCGTGTAAGTTCTGCGCCATCGTCACCGGGGTCACGGACAACACCTGTACCAACTGCCGGGCGAAGAAGGAGCGGCAGCGATGGGCAGTGCCATGACAGAAAGCGCAACCAGGGATTTATTGATACAGCAGATGGTGAGCACGATTACCGAGCTTGATGGGCAGACTGCCATCGAAAACGCACTCGAGTGGTTACGGCGCGAATGCAGCAGCGAGCGCGCGATGTTCTTTCAGTTCAAGGGCCCGGTGTTGCTGACATTCATCACGTCCAGCGTCGACGATGCCTGGGGCGAGGCCTACCGCCAGCACGATTTGATCACGCAGGACCCGGTGATCCGTTGTTATCGCAATCAACTGGGCTTCCTGAACTGGCAGGATGCTTTCAGGCAATACCCGGTCTCCGCCTTTTATGACGAGCTCGTCGATGCCTGCGAACTGCTTCCGGCCATCTCCTACGGCTACACCAATCATTGCCGTGGTGCCGACAGCGTGACATCGGTCTGTACCCTGGGCGAAGTTGAGCGTCCCATCAGCGCTGAACAAAAGTACCTCATGAGCAGTCTCATGCCAGTGCTGCACAGTGTCGCGCGTGGTCTGAAGTTCTGTTCACGCGGTCTGACCCATCGCGAACTGGAAGTGTTGCAGTGGGCCAGAGACGGGAAAACGGCCTGGGAGATCTCGATGATCCGCGACGTATCGGAATCGACGGTGAAGTATCACCTCAAGACCATCTACTCCAAGCTGGGCGTTGCCAACAGGGCACAGGCGGTGGGCGAAGCACTTTGTCGTGGTCTGATCAGATAGTCGGCCGACAAAACGCAGGCAAAAAAAAGCCGCGAGAACAAAGTGTAATCGCGGCAAACAAGGGATGAGAGAGCGTACAGCGGGTGCCACCCAAGAGGGTGGCGGGCAAAATCAACGTGTGTGGTACGTCGGCAGATCAAAACGGTGCTGGCTTTGCAGCATCGAGATAGCTGGCAGCTCGCTGGCTTGTGCAGCCAGGTCGCGGCGGATGGCGCTGATTACCCATTCCAGTTGAACTGGTGTGTGCAACTGAGCATAAGAGACTGAGCGACGGATCTGCTTACCATCCTGGGTACGCAGTGACAACAGAACACCACCATCTGGGCGCGGCTGGGTAGTAACGGTGTAGTCGGAGAATACGGAAGCGAATTTTTCTTGAATAAAAGTCATGTGAGGCGGCTCCATTGCTCATGGGATAACAAGCTTGCAAGTACTATTGCAGTGTCTGTGCCAGTCTTTCCCTTAAAATAAATCCTTTAAAATCAATGACTTGTAATATCCTGTAATTTCAGTCTTCGTGCATTTTGCATGAACACCCTTCGTGCGCCCTGCATTTTGCCGTTTCCTGCACGATGGGGATCGGGCAGAAGGGGGATTGCATGGATAGCGGCGATCAGGAGCAGGCATTGCGCATCCGCGTCCATGCTGATCGAACAGCTGGCGAGACTTGAGGTCAGTGTGTGTATCGACGCCGGGTCAACGCATGCCCGGAGTACCGTGCGCCAAGGAGTAGTTAATGACCGATACAGATATCAGCGCTTCGAAAACCATGACTGAAGACGAAGCCGCCGAGTTCGCCGAGCAGGTATTCGATGTGGCTCGCCAGGGAAATGCAGTCATGCTGGAGCGCCTGCTTGAAAAGGGCCTGCCTGCAGATCTGCGCAACCACAAAGGCGATACGCTGCTGATGCTGGCCAGCTATCACTGCCATGCGGATGCGGTCCGTGTGCTGCTGAACCACAAGGCTGATCCTGAAATCCGCAACGATAACGGCCAAAGCCCCATCGCCGGTGCAGCGTTCAAGGGCGATCTGGCGGTGGTCAGGTTGCTGGTCGAGGCGGGTGCCGACATAGACGGTGCCTCTGCTGATGGCCGTACCGCATTGATGATGGCGGCGATGTTCAATCGCAACGAAATAGTCGATTACCTGATCAGTCAGGGCGCGGACCCGCATGCCACTGACGCCAAGGGCATCACTGCACTGGGCGCCGCTCAGGCAATGGGCGCGACCGTTACCATTGAGCAGTTGACCAGAATGGGCGTGCAGCCAGCCCGGTCCTGACAGCGAGTGCATTGACAGCAAGGCATGAACACATAGAGGCGCGATGGATTTACCGTTATCCTTCGCGCCTCTTTTTTTGCCCGCTATCAGGATCGCCCCCCATGAAAGACTCACTGGTCGAATTAATCAGCAAAGTCAGCTCCGGCTGCATGGGCGACGATGAAATCGTGCATATCGCCGATGAAGCCGCGCAGGCGTATGCCGATCCGCAGGCATTTCTGGCCGCCAACCCTGATATCAACTACGACGATACATTCCCGATCCCGCTGGGCGAGTGGGTCGTGGTGGGCAGTCTGCCGGAAACCGTTCTGTTCCAGGCCGACAGCTACATGGACCTGTTCGAGCAGATCGTTCAGTCGTTTGGCAAGGACGTGACCTTCAACATCAAGCCCAGGCAGCTGGCCAAGGTAGAGCCGCTGGTCGCGCTCAATCGCATTCAGATTCAGTTGAGCAGCATGAACAAGGAGATGGGCGGCTATGTGCTGATGAACTTCAGCCAGCCACTGGATGACGAGTTGCAAGCGGTGCTGGTGTACGGCCGTGACGAAGCGCGCGTAGTCGAGCTGGCAGCATCGGCGGGCATCCATGCCGCACCTGCACTGCAGGCATTGCGCGGTTAACCCAGCGCCGTATCGAGAAACATCATCACCGCAAAACCGCCCATAAGGCCCAGGGTTGCCGAGGTCTGATGGCCATTGCGGTGGGTTTCCGGGATGACTTCATGGGACACCACGAAGATCATCGCGCCTGCTGCCAGCCCCATGCTCAGCGGATAGGCGATGGCAAAGCCGCTGGAGATACCCAGGCCCACCAGTGAGCCCAGTGGCTCCATGAGGCCGGAACCGATGGCCACCAGCATCGCCTTGAAGGCTGACAGGCCGGTGGCGCGCAGGGCCAGCGCAATGGCCAGACCTTCGGGAATGTCCTGAATGGCGATGGCGGTGGTCAATGGCAGGCCGACATTCATGTCGCCGCTGGCGAAACTGACGCCAATCGCCATGCCCTCAGGGAGGTTATGCAGGGTGATCGCCAGCACGAACAGCCAGACCCGACTGATTCGCTCCGAATGAGGTCCCTGGCGGCCTACGCTTTCATGCTCGTGCGGGGTGAATTTGTCCAGTCCCAGCATCAGCAGCACACCCAGTCCCAGACCGGCAACAACCGTCGCAGCTGCCCATGGGCCGCTGTCGGTAATGTCCCGGGCGGCTTCCAGGCCTGGAAGAATCAGCGAGAACGAACTGGCCGCCAGCATCATTCCGGCGGCAAAGCCGAGCATGATGTCCTGAGCGCGTTGCGAAACATTGCGCAGGGCAACCGCCATCACGGCGCCTAGCGCCGTGGCCAGAAAACCCGCGATGCCGCCCAGCAGGGCGTGATTGAAGTTGACCTCACTGGTGCCATGGAAAGCGTTATAAAGACTGATGCCAACGAGGCCGACGACGATCAGCAGGGCGAGGGCAAAGCCCAGGCTCACCAGTGGGCTGCCCTGGAACTGGTTTAACCAGGCCGCCCAGGGCGTTCGGGGTTGTGCGGGCGTAGGCATTGACAGGCTACCTTTGATAAAGGGGGAGCGATGGTGACTGAAATACAAAGTCGACCCCGTCTGGGAGCCCGAGAATATAAGGTTGGTTCAACGGAACCCCCGAACGGCGCTACTATCCTAGGAGGGTAAGCATTCAATTTAGGGGCAACACCATGGGTTCTAGCTTCAACGGCCTGGTCGGCTTGATCATTCTGGCGCTCGATATCTGGGCCATCATCAACGTCTTGAAAAGCGGTGCCGAGACCGGCAAGAAAATCCTCTGGGTATTGCTGATCGTACTGCTTCCTGTGGTAGGCCTGATCATCTGGGCAATCCTCGGACCGCGTGGCAACGTACGCATGTGATACGTCCACACGCTGGGCAAAACAACGCTTGATTACCTTGGGTAATCAGGCGTTTTTCGTTTCATGCGCCGGGCATTCGCAGCGGCAATGGCACGCCAGGCTGCATAGAGGTTCGACCTGTCATGTTCCTCGACGTAGAATGCGCGCCTTTGTTGTGGGCGGTCGGCCGTCCTGTCATCAGTACCCAGCGGGAGCTTACCCATGAGCGATTATCAGGAAACGTTATACGAAGGCTACGGCCAGCGCTTTCGTATGGAAAAAATGCTTCACGAAGTACGTACCGATCACCAGCACCTGGTGATCTTCCAGAACCCGCGCATGGGCCGTGTCATGGCGCTGGACGGCGTGATTCAGACCACCGAAGCTGACGAGTTCATCTACCACGAAATGCTCACCCATGTGCCGATTCTGGCGCACGGTGCAGCCAAGCGTGTGCTGATCATCGGCGGCGGCGACGGCGGTATGCTGCGTGAAGTCGCCAAGCACATGAGCGTCGAACACATCACCATGGTCGAGATCGATGCGACCGTGGTCGAGATGTGCAAGGAATATCTGCCCAATCATTCCAGCGGCGCCTTTGACGATTCGCGTCTGAACCTGGTCATCGACGACGGCATGCGCTTTGTCGCGACCACCGAAGAAAAGTTCGACGTGATCATCTCCGACTCCACCGATCCGATCGGCCCGGGTGAAGTCCTGTTCTCGGAAAACTTTTATCAGGCCTGCCATCGCTGCCTCAACGAAGGCGGCATTCTGGTCACCCAGAACGGCACGCCCTTCATGCAGTTGAGCGGTGTGCAGACCACGGCCGGGCGTATGAACGGTCTGTTTGCCGACTGGCATTTCTATCACGCTGCCATCCCGACCTACATCGGCGGAGCGATGACCTTCGCCTGGGGCTCGACCGACAAGAGCTATCGCAAATTGCCGCTGGAAACCCTGCGTCAGCGTTTCTCGGGCAGCGGTATTGTTACGCGTTATTACAATCCGGAAGTCCACATCGGTGCGTTCGCCTTGCCGCAGTACGTTCTGCAGGCCGTGGG
Organism: Pseudomonas sp. NFACC10-1; assembly: GCF_900119195.1. Classification (NCBI taxonomy): domain Bacteria; kingdom Pseudomonadati; phylum Pseudomonadota; class Gammaproteobacteria; order Pseudomonadales; family Pseudomonadaceae; genus Pseudomonas; species Pseudomonas sp. NFACC10-1. The sequence continues at coordinate 259,437 of NZ_FPJB01000001.1, forward strand.
CAAGGCCAGCAACGACTGATGAGTCGGTCCGGCTTCTCGAGCCGGATTCTCTCGAGCGTCGCCTGCAAGGCTTTATAAGCGCTTAATTCGCGACAGAAATTTCACACGTTCTGTCACAGAATTGCGCGCGAAGCTGAACAGGCACGCGTCTTCATGGGCTGACCTGGCCCCTGGCGACCCGCAATCAAGTAATATCTGCGCCCTGTCGCGCGCCGTCTGCCTCAAGAGCAAGGCGGCGCTGCACCCTGAACCTACCCCTGAATCCACCGGATCCTGACAACCATGGCCAAAACGGACGCCCAGATTCATCGGCAAGCCCGCCTGCAAAATCCCACTGTCAAATCGCATCTGGCTTACATCCTGCTCAGTGGCTTCGCCCTGATGGTGATGTATACGCTGTTGCGTATCGGTCTGCTGGTCTACAACCGCGAGATGATTGGCGACACGCCTGCCTCGACGTTCCTTGAAGCACTGTTCAACGGCACGCGCTTCGACCTGCGCCTGACCATGTACCTGTTGATTCCGCTGGTGCTGTCGCTGTTCAGCGCACGCGCCATGGCGGCACGCGGGTTCTTCCGTTTCTGGCTGACCCTGGTCGGCAGCATCACGCTGTTCTTCGGCTTGATGGAAATGGACTTCTACCGTGAGTTTCACCAGCGCCTGAACGGCCTGGTGTTTCAGTACGTCAAGGAAGACCCGAAGACTGTCCTGAGCATGCTCTGGTACGGTTTCCCGGTGGTCCGTTACCTGCTGGCATGGGCCGTGGTGACCTGGCTGCTGAGTCTGGTGTTCAAGGGCATTGACCGTGCAACCCGTCCACGTGTTGCTGCAAAAACCAGTCCGGAAGCCACTCGTTCCATTGCGCCGTGGTACGTGCGCGCCGGTGTGTTCGTGCTGGTGTTGCTGGTCATGGTGGTCTGCATCCGTGGCACCTTGCGCCAGGGCCCGCCTTTGCGCTGGGGCGACGCCTACACCACCGAGTCCAATTTCGCCAACCAGTTGGGCCTCAATGGCACTCTGACGCTGATCACGGCGGCCAAGAGCCGTATGTCCGAAGATCGCGACAACATCTGGAAAGCCACGCTGCCACAGAACGAGGCCCAGCAGACCGTGCGCGACATGCTGCTGACCCCGAATGACAAGCTGGTCGAGCCGGATATTGCCGCTGTGCGTCGCGACTTCACGCCACCGGCAGAGAACACCTTGCCGATCCGCAACGTGGTGGTGATCCTGATGGAAAGCTTCGCCGGTCACTCGGTAGGCGCCCTGGGCAACGATGCCAACATCACGCCGTACTTCGACAAGTTGTCCAAGGAAGGCCTGTTGTTCGATCACTTCTTCTCCAACGGTACCCACACCCACCAGGGCATGTTCGCCACCATGGCGTGCTTCCCGAACCTGCCGGGCTTCGAGTACCTGATGCAGACGCCGGAAGGCAGCCACAAGCTGTCGGGTCTTCCGCAATTGCTGAGTACGGGCCGCAACTACGACGACGTCTACGTCTATAACGGCAATTTTGCCTGGGACAACCAGTCGGGTTTCTTCAGCAACCAGGGCATGACCAACTTCGTCGGCCGCGAGGACTTCGTCAATCCGGTGTTCTCCGATCCGACCTGGGGTGTTTCCGACCAGGACATGTTCGACCGTGGTGCGCAGGAGCTCAAGGCCCGTCAGGACGGCAAGCCGTTCTATGCCTTGTTGCAGACCCTGTCCAACCACACGCCGTATGCGCTGCCGGATCCTCTGCCGGTCGAGCGCGTCACCGGGCATGGCTCGCTGGACGAGCATTTGACCGCCATGCGTTATGCCGACTGGGCGCTCGGCCAGTTCTTCGAGAAGGCCAAAAAAGAGCCTTACTACAAGAACACGTTGTTCGTGGTGCTGGGCGACCATGGTTTCGGTAACGATAAGCAACTGACTGAAATGGACCTGGGCCGTTTCAACGTGCCTCTGCTGCTGATCGGCCCTGGTGTGCAGGAGAAGTTCGGCCAGCGCAGCAGCATTGTGGGTACGCAGGTTGACGTAGTGCCGACCATCATGGGGCGTCTGGGTGGCCTGAACCGCAACCAGTGCTGGGGCCGCGATCTGCTGAACCTGCCTGAGGGTGACAAGGGCTTCGGTGTGATCAAGCCGTCGGGCAGTGAGCAGGTGGTCGCTATCATCAGCGGCAATCGCATCCTGATCGAACCGACCGAGATGCCTGCCAAGCTGTTGACCTACACGCTCGGTGCCAAGCCGCATGCCGAAGAAGTGCCTGATGCGCCGGACACGCAGGAGCTCAAGCGCAAGCTGGAAAGCTTCCTGCAGACGGCCACCAAGAGCCTGCTGGACAACACGGCCGGTGTAGAAGCCAGCAAAAACCGCAACTGATGACAACTGACTCGTCCGGCTGACCGGCGAGTCGAATCAGTCTGGCGACAAGGGCCCTCGGCATTGACTGCGAGGGTCTTTTTTTTGCCCGTCATGGGTGGCCCTGCGGCGTAATCGGTTGAACGAATGCGCGGGCCAAAAGGTCCAGATCACATAAGCCAGAGTGCCTGGCTTCGTATGGGAGGCATTGATGAAACAGTGGGCCATTTTGTATCTGGACAAGGATGGTGTGCAGCAGCGCCGCGAGGCTGGTTTTGATGAGCGTCCCAGTGAGGAAGAGGCTGCGCGTTTCCTGCGCAAGGACCTTTACCCAATGACCGACGAGCTGGATCTCAATGATCTTGACGGGCGTACTGAGGAGCCTACCGTGAAGACGCTCAAGGACCATAACAGTGTGCAGATTATTTCCATTACAGAAGTTGCCTGATCTGCGCTTATTCAAAAACCTTTTCGTGGCAACCACTTGGCATCCGGCCCACGATGGGGCTACTCTGCAGATGAGGCTGTTCAGACGGCCTCTGACATCTCGATACCCGACCGGCGCCAAGCCTGGTCCGGTCAGCTACATGCTTGATTCCCCACGCCGGATTATCTGTCGTGAGGCGGCCCCCGAGGACTCGGCGGTCGCTCTGGAAGAGTTGAAACTCTATCTATCGTTGCATAGGAGGACGTTTCATGAGCACAGCCTATCAAGAGGACATCAGCAGTAACGTACTGCGCCGCATGAAAGAAGGCGGTTTTGACTTCGCGCGAATCTATCCCATCGAGTTCTACGCCATCTTCCCGGATGAGGAACGGGCACGGCAGGCCGCAGAGCAATTTCGCGGCGAATCCCTCAACACCCAGGTAAACGTACGTGATGACGGCCATTGGCATCTGCAATTGAGCAAAGTCATGTATGCGACTTATCACGGCATTGGTGACTTCGAGCAGGACTTCCAGACGGTCATTTCACCTATGGACGGCGAAGTCGAGGGATGGGGCGTTACTCAGGAGATCAGAAGACTGCACGCTTGATGGCTGCGGATTGTCAGGCATACACCACCGGCTGATTCGGGACACGTTCCGGATCGGCCGGTTCTGTTTTCGGCCCGCGTTCATAAACAGTGGTCAAAAAAAAGCCACTCAAACGAGTGGCGCAAAGGGAAGTCTGTTTAAAATCCGCAGGCGTTCTTCATCTGCTGGACAAAATATCGGTTGCGGCAAAAAACGGCGTTTGGTGCCCTGTTTGCTCGGTTGCTGTGGAGTGTGGCGAACTAATGCTGTTGGCGGAAATCAACTCTGACTATGCTGATCATAGATTTCACGGTTGAATGACGCTTCCGAATGAGGCGTGAAAGAATTGGCTTGGGCGTTTAGTGCACAGGAATGGTGCGTAGAACGTCGAGTGTTTACCTAACCTTTTGAAATTAAAGCGTTTATGCCGGTGGCACGGGCTTTGCGATGGTCTTGGTGTCCATGGTGACAAGGAGTACGGCATGATCCGCACCTTTTATGACGAGATGTACGATGCGGGCGGCGTAGTCCGTCCGCACTATCGGGAGTTCGCCCGCTGGCTGGGTGATACGCCTCCCGAGCTTTTGGCTCAACGCAGGCGCGAAGCCGATCTGCTGTTTCACCGTGCCGGGATCACGTTCACACTCTATGGTGATGAGCAGGGCACCGAGCGGCTTATCCCTTTCGATACCATCCCGCGCAGCATCCCGGCCAGCGAATGGCGGGTTGTCGAGCGTGGCTGCATTCAGCGCGTCAAGGCGCTGAACATGTTTCTCTCGGATCTGTATCACGACCAGCGGATTATCAAGGCCGGGATCATTCCCGCCGAACAGGTGCTGGCCAACGAGCAGTACCAGTTGGCAATGCAGGGCCTGAATCTGCACCGCGATCTGTACTCGCATATTTCCGGCGTCGATCTGGTGCGCGACGGTGATGGCACGTATTACGTGCTGGAAGACAACCTGCGCACTCCGAGCGGCGTGAGCTACATGCTCGAAGACCGCAAGATGATGATGCGCCTGTTTCCGGAACTGTTTTCCGCACAGCGCATTGCGCCGATCGATCATTACCCGAACCTGTTGCTCGACACGCTCAAGAGTTCCAGCCATCTGGACAACCCGAGTGTCGTGGTGCTGACGCCTGGCCGCTTCAACAGCGCCTTTTTCGAGCATGCGTTTCTGGCTCGCGAGATGGGCGTTGAACTGGTGGAAGGTGCCGACCTGTTTGTCCGTGATGACCGCGTGTTCATGCGCACCACCGACGGCCCGAAAGCCGTTGACGTGATTTATCGTCGCCTTGATGACGCATTCCTAGATCCGTTGGCCTTCAACCCTGATTCGATGCTGGGCGTCCCGGGGCTGCTGTCGGCCTATCGATCCGGCAACGTGGTGCTGGCCAATGCCATCGGTACCGGCGTCGCGGATGACAAGTCGGTTTACCCCTACGTCACCGACATGATTCGCTTCTATCTGGACGAAGAGCCGATTCTCAAAAACGTGCCGACCTGGCAGTGCCGCAAGCCGGAAGAGCTGTCACATGTGTTGGCCAACCTCGGCGATCTGGTCGTCAAGGAAACCCAGGGCTCCGGTGGCTACGGCATGCTGGTCGGCCCCGCAGCGACCGCCGCCGAGATCGAAGCCTTCCGGGCGCGCCTCAAGGCCAAGCCGCATGCGTACATCGCCCAACCCACCTTGTGCCTGTCGACCTGTCCTACCTTTGTCGAGAACGGCATCGCCCCGCGACATATCGATTTGCGCCCGTTCGTTCTGTCCGGTCGCGAAACCCGCGTTGTGCCTGGCGGGCTTACCCGAGTGGCCTTGCGTGAAGGCTCGCTGGTGGTCAATTCGTCACAGGGTGGCGGAACCAAAGACACCTGGGTGGTCGAGGATTAAGGATGCCTGCCAATGTTAAGTAGAACTGCCTCTGATCTTTTCTGGATGTCGCGTTACCTGGAGCGAGCGGAGAACCTCGCCCGCATGCTGGACGTGAGCTATTCGCTGTCGCTGATGCCGCAGGACGGGCGGGGCGACGGGCTGGATGAAATAGCCATGCCGTTGCTGATCACCGGAACGCTGGAAACCTATATCGAGCGTCATGGCGAGCTGCATGCCGAGCGCATGCTGCATTTCTTTGCCCTGGACGCCACCAACCCCGCCAGCATCTACAGCTGCCTGGGCGCAGCGAGGGCCAGTGCGCACGCGGTGCGCGGGCGCATCACCGCAGACATGTGGGAGAACATCAACTCCACCTGGCTGGAGATTCGCGGCATCGCCCAGCAGGGCCTGACCCGCTACGGCATGAGCCGTTTCTGTGAATGGGTCAAGGAGCGTTCGCACCTGTTCCGTGGCGCGACCTACGGCACCATCATGCGTAACGATGCGTTCCGTTTCATCCGTCTGGGCACGTTCATCGAGCGCGCCGACAACACCATGCGCATGCTCGATGCTCGCTATGAAATGCTTGAATTGCGTGGGCCACAGGCCAATGCTGCGGCAGACAACTCGGCGGCCGGTTATTACCAGTGGAGCGCCTTGCTGCGCGCACTGTCCTCGTTCGAGGCTTACACTGAAGTCTATCGGGATGCGCCAGGCGCGCGTCAGGTTGCTGAACTGTTGTTGCTGCGTGCTGACATTCCACGCTCGCTACGCGCGTGCCTGGAAGAGATGGACGTCATTCTGGCCAGCCTGCCGGGCGTCAACGGGCGTCCCGCACAGCGCATGGCGGCCGAGATGGATGCCAGATTGCGCTACACCAGCATCGACGAGATCCTGGCTGAAGGCCTGCACGAGTGGTTGAACGAATTCATTCCGCTGCTGGCCCAACTGGGTGATGCCATTCACACTTCGTACCTGGAGGCTGCATGAGACTTTCGATAAGCCATGAGACCACCTATCACTACGATGACCAGGTGCGCTCGAGTATCCAGTATCTGCGCCTGACGCCTCACGACAGTGAGCGCCAGCAAGTGCTCAGCTGGCAGCTGACGTTGCCACGTCCGGTGCGTGCGCAGATCGACCCCTTTGGCAATATCCTGCACGTCCTGAGCCTGGAAGAGCCGCACGAAGCAATCATCATCGGCGCGCGCGGGCAGGTGGAAATCGATGAAACCCGCGAGGCCGAGCACGAAAGCCAGTCGGCATTACCGTTTTTGCGCGTGACGCGACTGACCGAGCCTGACGAAGCGATTCGCAGTTTTGCGGCCATGGAGTGTCGCAAGCGGGCTGACCGCACAGGGTTGATCGACCTGATGCAGGCGCTCAACCAGCACATGACCTACACCCAGGGCGCGACCGAAGTGGACACCAGTGCCGCGCAGGCCTTCGCCGGACGCTCTGGCGTCTGTCAGGACCACACTCACGCGTTTCTGGCCTGTGCCCGCAGCCTTGGGGTGCCGGCCCGTTATGTTTCCGGTTATCTGTGCAGCGAAGACAGCGAGCATCTGTCCAGCCACGCCTGGGCCGAGGCCTGGATAGACGACGCCTGGTACAGTTTCGATGTCACCAATCAGTTGGCGATCCCCGAGCGCCATTTGAAACTGGCGGTAGGCTTGGATTATCTGGACGCCTGTCCGGTGCGCGGCATGCGGCGCGGCGGCGGATCCGAGCAGATGCACGCCAAGGTCGTGGTGTCGCCCATGACCGGCACGCCGAAAGTGAAAACCCGCGTGCAAGTCCAGACGCAGCATCAGTAACCCGCAGCGGGTCTGCGCATCATGAAATGGCCGGGCTCAACTACCCGGCCATTGTTCATTCGGCAGGGTCGTCGGTGATGTCGTAGAGCGCGTTATGCAGCTCTTCATAGTTGCCGCCATTGATGACGCTGAAGTAGCCCGCAGCCCTGAGCTGTTCCTGAGCCTTGTCGGCCTTGCTGTCCGTGCTGCTGAAAATGACGAACACGGCATTGCGGTCGTTGAGCACCTGTTTCATCTGATTGACCAACCGTCGGTCATCGACGCGTACGGCGTTCAGTACCGTGCCTGCGTCATAGTCGGTCTGGCTACGTACATCCATTGCCAGTTTGCCTTCCTTCAACGCTGCCACGGCCGCAGCCTGATCGACCATCCCCGCGTGTGCTGCGAAGCTGCTGACAAGTGCACAAACAGCAATCCATTGGCGCATAAACCCACCTCCCTCAGTGCGAATGGAAAGAGTGGCACAGTTGAACATAGTTCGAAAGCGCGTGGATCAGCCAAACAATCGATTCAGGTTAGGCACGATCAATAACAGCGCAGTGGTAAAGAGGATCAATCCCGCCTGACGTACTTTGGAGTGCTTGAACTTGAACATGGCTGACCGCCTTTTGTTGTTATTCCTGAGCGACAGAAGCAGGCCGATCCGCAAGACAGATCATCGACTGCTGGCAAGGTTGCGCATTGAACAGGTGGGTCCGGTCATTCGACCGCTGGCCCGAGCGCTGAAAGGATTTTGCGCGCTTCCTGTTACAGATCTAACCATAGAGCCGAGGTGCCCTGGAGTTTAGAACTGTTGGGAATTTAAAATTGCTTATCTATAAGCGAAGGCTATTATCGGAAGGGGCGCTGAATCAACAGGCCTTTTCTAGACGCTTCGTCTTTGCCCGTCAGCTTTGCACCGTTCGTCCGGGACAGATTTTTCCTACATGGAATAAACGTCTGAAACGGGCCGGGGCGCTGCTTGATTTGCCGAGGTCTTCAAGGCAGGCTCTGCCGGTGCGCTACTGCCTCATTACTGCTTCAGGGTCCCTTTTATGTCTTTACGCATCTGTATTCTGGAAACCGACAATCTGCGACCTGAACTGGTCGAGCAATATCATGGGTATGGGCGGATGTTCGAATTACTCTTCGCTCGCCAGCCCATCGCCGCAGAGCTGACGGTTTACAACGTGGTGCAGGGCGACTATCCACCTGCAGACGAGCAGTTCGATGCTTACCTGGTGACCGGCAGCAAGGCCGACTCATTTGGCACCGACCCCTGGATTCAGACCTTGAAGGTCTATCTGCTGGAACTGTATCAGCGCGGCGAAAAACTGCTGGGCATCTGCTTCGGTCACCAGTTGCTGGCCTTGCTGCTGGGCGGCAGGACCGAGCGTGCCGTGCAGGGGTGGGGCGTCGGGATTCACCATTATCAACTGGCCCCCGCCAGGCCGTGGATGACACCGGCGATGGACACGCTCACGCTGCTGATCAGTCATCAGGATCAGGTCACCGCGCTGCCCGAGAACGCCACGGTCATTGCGTCCAGCGAGTTCTGCCCGTTTGCGGCTTACCATATCAATGATCAGGTGCTGTGTTTCCAGGGGCATCCCGAGTTCATCCATGATTTTTCACGCACCTTGCTTGACCTTCGTCAGGAAGCGCTGGGCGAGCAGATTTACAAGCAGGGTGTGGCCAGCCTTGACCACGACCATCATGGCGCGACAGTGGCGGAATGGATGATGCGCTTTGTGGCGCACAAACCGGAAAAACAGTCAGTCTGACCCGGCGCATGGCCCATCGTCATGCGTTCGCCGGACTGTTTGAATGAGGTTGCAGTGGCGGGTTTATAGCCAGCCGGAGCGCTTGAAGCTGGCGAACAGTGCCGTACACCCGCCCAGAATGACGCCCAGCACGATGAAGTAGCCGTATTCCCACTTGAGTTCAGGCATGTTCTCGAAATTCATGCCGTAGATACCGGCAATCGCTGTCGGGAACGCCAGAATCGCTGCCCAACCGGCGAACTTGCGTTGCACGATGCTCTGCCGCGAAGACTCCAGCAGCAGGCCGATTTCGATCGTCTGGCTGGCGATATCACACAGGTTGCCCAGGTCTTCCATCTGGCGCTTGACGTGAATTTCGACATCGCGAAAGTAGGGGCGCATGTTCTTGTCGATGAACGGAAAACTCAGTCTCTGCAATTCTTCGCCCACTTCCACCATGGGTGCCACGTAGCGACGCATGCGTAACAGGTCGCGGCGCAGGGCATGAATGTGCTGGATGTCGGACTCGCGCAACGAGCCACCGATGACGCTCTGCTCCAGTTGCTCGAGCTCGGCGTGAATGGCTTCGGTCACCGGCTGATAGTTCTCGGTCACGAAGTCCAGAAGCGCGTAGAGCACGAAGTCTTCGCCGTGCTCCAGCAGCAGTGGTCTGGCCTCGCAACGCTGACGCACCAGCCCGTAGGACTTGGAGTGGCCGTTGCGCGAGGTGATGACATAGCCCTTGCCGGCGAAGATATGGGTTTCGATGAACAGCAGCTTGCCGTTGTCGCGTACGGGGGCGTAAGTCACGATGAACAGTGCATCGCCAAAGGTTTCCAGCTTCGGACGGCTATGCACCTCCAGCGCGTCTTCAAGGGCCAGCTCATGCAGATTGAACTGCTCCTTGAGGCTGGTCAGCTCCGCGTTGGTGGGCTGCTCCAGTCCTATCCAGACAAAGTGATCGGGCTTGGCTGCCCAGGCGGCGCCCTCATCGAGGGTGATATCACGGACTTTTTTACCCTTGCTGTACACCGCTGCTGCAACAACTCGACCCATGGTGCTATCGCTTCTTCAATTTGTCAGTGGCGCAAAAACATGCGCGGTCGCTGATCAGATTGATCAAATGCGTATGAGTTCGCCGATAAACGAAAGCCCGTTGGCGCGGGCTTCGGTCGAGCCTCAGAGCATGTGCTGCCGATCCTGTTCGATCGCTGCCTCCAGCGTGTCGAGCAAGGCCTTTCTGACCTTGAGTTTGGTCTTCCTGTGCGCGCTCATGTTGATCTTCTTCAATTGCCCGGCGACGGCCAGCGCGGTGCTCTGCAGCTCCTCGACGCTGACCACGCGGTCGAGGAAGCCGGCGGCCATCGCTGCTTCAGGGTCGAACATCTCGGCGTTGATCACTGAGCGATTGAAGGCTGACTTGCGCAGGCGATCGCGCGCCAGCTCTATACCGGCATGGTGCATGGTCATGCCGATCTGCACTTCGTTCAGACCGATACTGAATGGCCCGGCGACGCCGATTCGATAATCGGCGGACAGCAGCAGAAAGGCGCCCTTGGCAACCGCGTGGCCGGGGCAGGCGACGATGATCGGGAAGGGGTGCGACAGCATGCGCCGCGCCAGCGTCGAGCCCTGTGCGACCAGCTCGATCGCGGCCTCGGGGCTGGAGGTCATGACCTTGAGGTCGTAACCGCCCGACAGAATGCCCGGCTGGCCGGTGAGAATAACGATGGCCCGATCCTTTTCGGCCTGGTCCAGCGCGGCGTTGAACGCAACGATCACGTCCGGGGAAATGGCATTGACCTTGCCGTTGTTCAGGGTCAGCGTGGCGACACCGTCGTCCAGATGGTATGAGACCAGATCACTCATGACGTGATTCCTTTATTGAAGTGAGCAGACGTTACTCATCCATAGGGAGCAGGTAAAGCGCTGACTGCCGGGTCACTGAATGGCGTGCCGATCAATGGCGGATTCAGCGCCGACTGCGCTCTGCGTTATGGCTGGATATCGTTGAATCCGCAATATTCTTCCCAGTCCATCCCCAGCGCTTCGGCGACCTGGCGGTGTGCTTCCAGACGCATGCTCTGCAACTGTTCGGGCGACTCGGCAATCAGTTCCAGTGCCAGCTCCCAGGTTTCGATACCCTGGCTCTCGGCCTCGTCTTCGAACGCCCACTGCACTTGCTGCTTTTGCTCCTTGGGGCTCAACGCGCTGATCTCATCCTTCAGGGTCGGATGGGTCGCGAGGTATTTCGCCAGCGCGGCCTCGTTCCACTCAAGCGTATTCATGTGGTTTTTCCTCAAACGTTTCGATAGCCAGGCTGTCTCTTGGAATAGCCCGGCAAGACGGCGTGATTGTGAGGGAGGTGGCCTTTGGTGTCAGCACTTGCAAGCGGCTGTCCGCACGAATTTATCGATCACTTGAAGAGGAGCCTGTCGTTATGATCAAAGTCAGCGTGCTGTATGCGTATGAAGAGGGTGCCCGTTTCGACCACGATTACTATCGTGACAAACACATGCCGCTGGTGCAGGAGCTGATGGGTACGTACTGCAAGGGTTACAGCGTGGACCGAGGCATAGGCGGGGCAACGCCAGGCTCGGACCCTGTGTATATCGGCATGTGCCACATTTATTGTGATTCCATTGAAGACTTTGAAGCCGGCATGGGGCCGCATTCAAAACAGATCAATGCCGATATCATCAACTACACCGACCTGATCCCTGAAATTCAGATCAGCGAAGTGCGCGCCGATGTGAAAAACGTTCTGTAAGTTATCGAGCGCTGTCCTGGAGGGCCGGCCGTTTTTTCGAGGACATTCCACCCGACGGATCGAAACACTGACTGTCGTAGTGCGGGCTTTGGCACTGCGAGGGGACGTTCGGGGGAGGCGGGCGGTTTCGCTGGAAAGCCTTGTAGCGCTCGGTCTCGATCACCTGCACCCGAGTGCGACCGCCGACCTTCAGGTATTCGGTCGCCTTGAGGTTGGTCTTGTGAACATAGTCCAACGGCTCGTCGTCCCATCGCATGTATGGCGGCCCCTGGCGTTGCAATGCGCTTTGCGCGCTTTCATCGCAGGGGATGGATGCATAACTCACCTTGCCCTGAGGTGATGTGCATTTGAAGATCTCGCCGTATGTTGCGCCACTGCCCAGCAAAGCGAACATCGACAGCGTTAATGAAAGCCTTTTCATGATGTACTCCCGGCAGACGCAAGCATGGCGCAAGGCTACCATTTGCTCTTTGCCGCTGCCATATCCCTCTGCCAGGCCCGTTCGTCAGACACATCGCACGGCTGTGGTCACAGGCTCTCTGAGTATCAGGTCCTGAATTTAACAAACGGAGGCGCACATGACCGGCACCCAGCCAGGCAGCAGCAACGGAAACAACAACGATCAGGGTTTCGACGAGAAGTCGCCGGACGCCAAAGACCCGCAGATCGACCCTACCGAGCCTGCGAAGACTCCTGCGACCGAAAAAGGCAGCAAGGATGATTACCCGCCTTACACACCGGACAAGTAACTGACAGATTGCCCTCGGTGAGTACCGGGGGCGATTTATAGCTGAACCTCGCTTTACCCCTCGTACTACTTGTTGGCATCCAGGTATTCCAGCAGATCTTCCATTCGCTCATCGTTACCCATCCACCACAGTTTCATGCGAGTGCCGGGGACAACTTCGCTCGGGTCCTTGATGTAAGTGCGCAACTCTTCGCGCGTCCAGACCAGCCCCGAGTTCTTCATCGCGTCGGTGTAAACGTAGCCTTCCTGTTGCCCCGCCTGACGACCAATGATGCCGTTGAGGGGCGGGCCAAATGCGCTGCGTGCAGAGGGGCCGATCTTGTGGCAGCCGGAGCAGAGGCGGGTGAAGACTGCTTTTCCGGCCTCTGCATCACCTGCGCCATAAGCCAGCGGTTGCAGTGCCAGCGCCACTATGAATAAGGCAGTTTTTCTCATCGATATCCCACAGCGCGTGCGGCCGTCTGGTCAAAAGCGTCGAATGTTAGCGCAATTATCGGAGGTTCACTTGCTGGCAGGTATCTGGCTCGACAGTTCGTCGAAGTCACGCTTGTAACTCGCCATCTCGGCTGCGCTGACAAAGCTCTGCTCAAGAACCAGTTTCTTCGCTCCGGCTTCGATGGTCTCCAACTGGTGAAGAAAGCGCTTTTTCTTTCTGGCTTCCATCCGTGTGCCAGCCTCATCGATAGCCGTGCGTAGCTCAGTTGCTCGCTGGTTTACGAAGTCCTGGCCTCGACGATCAACGGTGAGCCCGTCGTTTTCGACATAGCCCTCCAGCCCGGTTTTCTTCAACACCAGCCAAAGCGCCTGATCCGGCGTGAACGTACCCTTGAATTTCTTGACCTTTCTGCTGCTGTCCGCGCCCAGATCGACCTTCACCGGGCAGCCGGATCGATGCGCCAGTTGCTGCAAGGCCTCGTCCAGACGTTGCGAAGGCATGTCATACGCCACCGGCGTCATCTGACACGCAGCGAACACGGGAGCAGCCGCCAGACACGCAACGGCGAGGAGCAGTTTTTTCAGGGTGTTTTTCATGATTGCAGGGTTTCATCCGGGAGGTAGGACTTGGAAATCGTTTTCTGCATGATGTTCCCTGTCTGCCCGACGCTTGCTTGAGCAGTCGTGTCCCTGATGTCTCTTGACCCATGCCAAACGCTGCATGCTCAAATCGCAGACAAAGAAAAGCCCGCGATGGGGGGTAGCGGGCTTAAGGTCTTGCTGGGAATTGAGTTAACAATAAACCCGCGAACGTGAAAAAAGCGTGAACTGCCGGATACAATTTACAAACAATTCAAATCACGGCTCGCCGTCCCAGTAATCGAGGTTTTCCGTGGTCCGCTGGTTGGCGGTGAACACTCGGGTCCCTTGAACCGAAACCATCGCCTGGTACTTGCCCGAGTCCGGGTATTCACACACTTCGGGTGTTTCCCGGGTGCTGATCGACAGGTATTTCAGCGGCTCCTGCGAGGTGTTGATTATCTGATGAGGATATTCGGAGCCAGCCGGGATAAACACGATGTCACCCGTTCTGATCGGCAGCATCTCGCCCGCAACACGCAAACTGCCTTCACCCTCGACGATCACGAACATCTCTTCCTGCACATGATGAAAATGATAAGGGCAGGAGCGCTTGCCCGGCGCCACGACATCAATCGAGGCCCCCAGCTTTTGCGCGGCCGTGCCTGTGCCCAGGCGGGCTGCCGAGCTTTCATAGAGTGGTTCACGAACTTCATGTTCGAGGTGAGCCTCATTGAAATTGCGAATCAGACGAGACGCCAGTTCACGTGCGCGTTCATTCATGTTGGTCGACGCTCGGGGAGTTCAGGAAAGGGTACTTTAGACCAGAGAGCGTGATGCGTTGCAGGCAGTTGCCTCGATCAGGAAAAACAGTCCCGGGTAGTCGCCACAAAAAGCCCGCTGCGCCGTATGCATCCGTTGCGCAACTCGGAAACCTATTCACCTGAAACTCGTCTACACTTCAAATCACGATTTGGCCCTTACCAGAGGACGCACCATGTTTTCAAAACCCGACATTCAGCGCGTTCTTGAGACAGCTTTTCTGCCTTCCAGGTGCGAGTGCGTCGTAGCGCCAAATGAAACCTTCTCGGTGAAGCTTCTCCATCCCGAGTCAGGTGATATCCAGCTCTACGTAACGGGCTTGTCCTTGTCCGAGGTAGAGAGCAGCCGATCCATCGCGCGGCTGGTGCTTTCGCTGAGAGAACAACGAGACCTGATGGGGTTGATGGATTTGTCCATGAGGCGGATGGCGTAGGGGCTGGGCTCGTATTTTGATTGGGGTTATTTGATTGCATTCGCAAAGCCCCTGAATTCCTTTCAGAGTTCAGGGGCTTTGCATTTTATCGATATGGCGGTGAAGGAGGGGGGCTCAAGTAATCGTCAATGGCGTGGTGCGATCCAGGAGCGTCTACCCTTGCTAGTTCATCTGTGTTGTCGCTTGGCGGGAAAACAGGCTGATATCGAATCTCATAGCCTATGATGGAAGGCAGGACACGATAAGCGTCCGCCGAAGTCACCTTCCCAGAGGCAAAGGCTATCAGCCACACGATAGCCTACAATCGATCAGGAAGGCGTTTAAGCTTTATGCGACGTGTAGGCCCTACTGGAAGACGATAATTCGTCCATGCGAGGACTATTCAGTGAATGCTGACTATAGAAATGGCCCAAACCCCGCCAACCCAGGGTTTGAGGGCTACTGGTAAGGCGAGCCCTTGCGCCCAGAGCGTTTCGTAAACAATTTTTAGAAAAATTACCATGCCTACTGTGGCCAATAGTTTTTCTGATGTCTCGCCTCGAAATAGCCGAATGAAGTTAATGACACAAAGTGCCCACACTCCCATGGGCAGCAAAACAATCAGGTTAAGCCATGCACCGATCACCAGGCAGAAGAAGCCAAGAAATCCGAAGGCAATTCCTACTGGGATGCAGATAGCCCGATACTCAATACGAACGATCAGAGCATGAAGCCGAGCCAGCCAGCTAGTTTTGGGCATGTGCATGATCCTTTTTTCGGATGATAAACCAGGACAAGCGCAGGAGTGCATAGACATTTTTGCTCGAAAGCGTAACGGCAGATATGACGGCAATTGAAATGCTATGCAAAGGCACCCATGGAATTTTAGAGAAGGCCTGTGTGGCGTTCTTCGCTGGAGACTGGCGGTTCTACATCGTCTTGCAATTTCAAGTGGATAACGCCGGTTTGCAGGCGCCTCTGATTGGGTTTAGATCTGCTGGTTGCGACCGATTGCTATCGGCCAAAACCCGCCACTCGTAGCGGGCAGTTTTCAATCAGCGCCACCAGTTTGGAGAGCAGCCGGTTGACCCCGCGAAGCAAGCCACTCAATATGCTGTGAATCAATCAGCAGGGATGATCACCGACATGGCCTTTGACGCGTATTTGAAAATTGACGGAATTCCAGGTGAAGCTCTTGACGCTCAATTCTAGGACTGGATCGAAATGGAAAATTTCGACCTAGGAGCAAGCCAGTCCGCCTCGGTCACGGCGACCAGTGCAGGCGGAGCAACGAGTGGTCGTGCTCGTATGAGTGACCTCTTCTTCCGCAAAACTGTGGACAAAGCCACCCCAAAGCTGCACGAAGCCTGCTGCAGTGGAAAGCACTTCAAAGAGGTCACACTCGCGGTCAACCGTGCAGGAACAGACAAGTTAAAATATTTGGAAATAGTACTTGAAGAGGTCATTATTTCCTCCGTTTCACTTAACGGTAACGGAGGTGTAGAGGGCGGCTTTCCTACAGAAACGGTACGTCTGAATTATGGCCGTATCAAAATGACCTATACACAACAAAAACGCTCAGATGGGCAAGGGGGCGGCCAGGTGGTGGGTGGTTGGGATGCAATTTCCAACAAGGTATACGCCTGATATCACACAAGGAGATGTATGCCCATGGACACCCAATCAATAGATACCAACAAAGTAGCGTACTGCACTTTTGAATTGACAGGCCAGCCGATGAGCCAGCTGAAGTGCAGTAATAATGAAAGCTATGAGGCTTTTTCAGGATTAGCTGGCTTCGCCAACGATCCTGCTGCGGTGGGTGATCTAAAACAGGGGCCACTGCCACCTGGCCGATATTATATTCTTGATCGGGAAAGCGGCGGAAGAATGGGCTGGCTCCGAGAACCGATCTCAGATTTGTTTGCCCGGACTGATCGGAGTCATTGGTTTTCACTTTACCGTGACGACGGAAGTATTGATGATGAAACGATCGTCAGCAACGTGACGAGAGGTAATTTCAGACTGCACCCTATAGGTCCCCTAGGCTTAAGCGAGGGATGTGTCACCATGACATCTCAACTTAGCTTTGATCAACTAAGCATTTACTTGCGTAATATGGATGGAGACAGAATTCCCGGATCCGAAAAAAAATACTTTGGAGTTTTAGATGTCATTGACCCCAGGAACAAGAAATAATGCGCTTTATTAGACCCACCATTAAAGTCTTTGCTGTAATTATAGTGGCATCCATTATGACGCGAACCCTGATACTCAGCGGATTGGTGCGGACCGGATTAGAAACACCAGTTGGTAATGCAATTTATTTGTCCCTGCATGATGTATTCAGTGTCAACGGGATAGAGGATGCGGAAACAATGGTAATCTTTACGGTACTAATTGCCTCTTTAATCATTGTGACTTTTCTGGCCTGGGTGCTGGCCAAACTGGTGACCAAATACTCTTCATGAATGAAGAATAATATTAGATTCCGTGGCTTTTCATTAGCTACCATCTGTCGTTCGGATCTCGCTGACAATATTTGCCAAGCCTATCCGCCGAGTGACTGCTTCTGGCCGATAGCAGCCCAATCACAGCAGGCAGCCACCGACCCAAGGCGGCCATGTTTAGATCTCTAATAGCCCATCAGGCGTCGATGATGATGAACAGGGCAGGCCAAACAGCTGCCCAGCTTTTTGGCCTGATACGGTCAAGACAGAGCGCCTTTTTTCTACCTGGAATTTTGCTGTTGATCTAACGACGAGTTTGAAAAGATCGTCGAGTCCATGCCGTTGATGCCACAAATGATCAATACGAACACTATCCATCAGCTTCTGAACAGTGATGGCCTCCGGGCTGATTGCTTTCTCGGCTCACAGCTTCTCTGACGCCTTCCGGCACAAGATAAATATGCAAATACCTAGAGGAGTGTAGGGGGGGGCTGTTGCAAAGCCGAAATGACAGCTCATTCGCAGCCCGTTCAAACCCGACTGAACTGTGAAGCCCTCACGGGGACTGAACTTAACACCCCTTGAAGGAGCCAGCCCCATGAACAGCGATCAACTCAATCAATACGACGCCGAGCGCCTTCACCAGCGAGTGGCGTCCGAACTGGGCATTACGGCCGAAGAGCTGACTACCTGGATGATCAACGATATCGAGCGCGTGACCGAAGGCGGCAAGGACGTCGGGCACATGGTGGTCTTTCGCGAGTCGACCCCTGCGGAGGTTCTCGACAAGGTTCAGCACAAGCAAAGCCATTTCACGGCCATGACCGGTGTGATCGATCTGAGCTAAGTGCAGCGGGCTTTGATGCTCAAAGCCCGCAGACTCAATAGCCTGCCCCGGTGCCTGCGCCTGTCACGATCGCAATCCCGGAACTGGTCCCCAGGCGTGTTGCGCCGGCTTCGATCATCGCTCTGGCCGTGGCCACGTCGCGCACGCCGCCAGACGCCTTGACGCCGATGTCGGGGCCTACCACGCGGCGCATCAGCGCCACATCCTCGAGCGTCGCGCCACTGCGGCTGAAGCCGGTGGAGGTCTTGACGAATGCCACGCCCAGCTCGCGGCAGATCTCGCAGGCGCGGATCTTCTGCGCCTCATCGAGCAGGCAGGTTTCCAGGATCACCTTGAGCGGCACCTTGCCACAGGCTTGCAGCACTGCGGCGATATCGTCGCGGACCTCATCGAACAGGCCGTCCTTGAGCCAGCCGATGTTCAGCACCATGTCGATTTCCTGAGCGCCGGCAGCGATCGTCAGGGCGGCTTCCGACGCCTTGCTGGCACTCAGCCCGGCGCCCAGCGGAAAGCCCACCACCGCACAGACCTTCACGGCAGACCCGGCGAGTTGTCGAGCGGCAAAAGGCACTTGGCTGGAGTTCACGCACACCGAGTAGAAACCGTGCTCCCGGGCTTCGGCGCAAAGTGTGGCAATCTGCTCTCGGCTGGCATCCGCCGCCAACAAGGTGTGATCGATGGTCTGGGCCAGTGCAGCGGGTTCGAGTGAATTCATCAAGGGATTCCTGTCATCAGTAAAAACACTTGGGTGGATACCCATAAGTTAAAAAATTAACACTTGGTGTTACTCTAGCGACACCTCCAACGGATTGCCGGGATGCCCATGGACGTCAAGAAAAACGACCGCATCAAACAGATTCAACAGGCCCTGCAAGATCAGAAAGCCATCCATCTGCGGGAGATGGCGGCGCTGCTCGATGTGTCCGAAATGACCTTGCGCCGTGACCTCAGCCGGCACCCCGAGCAGTTACGGCTGCTGGGCGGCTACATCACCCGCGCCCACGATGATCCTGAACCGGGGGATTACCGGGTCAGCGAGCAGGACACCCGTCATGTCGAGGAGAAGCGCCGCATCGGCAAGCTGGCCGCCACCTTCATCCGGCCCGGCGACACGGTGTTTTTCGACTGTGGCACGACGATCCCCTTCGTGGTCGATTTCATCCCCGACGAGCTGGAGTTCACCGCGGTGTGCAACTCGCTCAACGTGCTGCTCAAGCTGCAACAGAAACCCAACTGCAGCATCGTCCTGTGCGGCGGCATGTTCCACCGCAAGAACCAGGTGTTCGAGAGCCATGCCGAAACCAGCATCCTCGATGGCGTGCGCCTGACCTGGGCCTTTGTTTCGGCGGCCGGGGTCAGCCTGGACTGCGGTGTCACCTGCTTCAATTTCCACGAGGTGGAGGTCAAGCAGAAGGTCATGCGCCAGGCCCGGCAAAGCCTGCTGCTGGCCGATCACTCCAAATTCGACGCCGTACGCACTGCGCACTTCGGTGCCTTGAGCGATTTCCATTGCGTGGTCAGCGATAAGAAAATCCCGCGTAGCTACCGCGAGGCCATCGAGGCTGGCGGGGCGCAGCTTGTAATCTAGAAGCATCACGGTTGCAGCGCCCGGCGTTCGGCTGCGTTCAGGTAACCGGTGGTCAGGCTGAACTCGGCGCTGGCACCGGGCGCGAGGCTGCGCACGTTGCCTTTGGCGAGTTCGGCGCGGTAGCCCTCCGGTTCACAGGTGGCCGGCAAGATGAAGGCCGCCACCTGCTGATCGGTGTTATGCAGGATCCAGCGCGCAGCATGTTCAAATTGCCGGGGGCTGTAGCGGGTGTAGAACGCCGCGCCGTCGGGATGATCAAGGAAGAAGTGCGCCTGCCCCTGAGCGTCGCTGCGCACGTCGTCGAAGAAGCAGACGATTTCCGGGTCATAAAGCGCGGGCGAGTCGAGCACCTTGAGGCGGGTCGGGTCCTCGCTCAGTTCTGCTATATAGGCGCTCCAGGTCGGCGTCGGCCGCACATGTGCCGGCACGCTGGCACGCACCCGTGTGCGCTCGCAGCCCAGGGGCTGGGTGAGGCGGGCGCCGTCGACGTAGGCGTAGTTCATGTGCGCCATGTACATCAGGTCCATGGGCTTGCCGGCCAGATTGACCACCTGCATGCCGATCTCGAACAGCCCGCTGGCCGGGCGCAGGGTCACGCTCGGGCTGGCCCGGTAATGGTCGCCGAAGCCCTGTACGTATTCGCAGGTGCCGCCGAGGCGCAGATAAGCGCCGTGCTCGTCTTCACCTGCCTGCAGCCAGGCATCGTCCATCGGTGCGCAGGGCATTTCGCCGTGCAGCGCATGATCATCCTCCGGCCCCGGGCAACCGTTGCGCAGCAGGCCGCTGTGAAACATGAAACAGCCGTAGGTGCCGATAACACTGGCACTGGGCCGCGGCTGGGTGAACATATTGAGCATGGTCAAATCAATGCCGTCGAATTCGGCCGACCAGATCATTTGCCCCTGCCAGGGCAGGATCACCAGCTTGCCGCGGCTGTTTTCCAGTGACAGCGCCTTGACCCCGCTGGGGTAGGTCCAGGCACGCACGCTGAAATTCTCGGATTCGAGCAGCAGCCGGCTGGTCTGGTCCCAGAGCTGGGGGTAGAGCGGCAGGCGCAACGCTTCGCTACTCATTGCGCCACCGCCGTGGCCGAACCACCCAGCACCGGTTGCGGCTGACGCATGCAGTACACTGCGTACATCACGATGGCCACGAAGCACAGCAGCGGCACGCTATAGGCAATTTGCATGTTGCCGCCATTGGCGTCGCTGAGCAGGCCCTGGAAAATCGGCATCACGCCACCGCCAACGATGCTCATCACCAGCAACGAGCCGCCGACACCGGTGTCCTCGCCGAGCCCGTCAATGGTCAGACCATAGATGGTCGGCCAGCAAGGCCCGAGAAACACACTGACCCCCACGGCGGCATACACCGCGGTGATGTTCGGCACCAGGATGGTGTAGGCCAGCAGCGCGATGCACAGCACGCCATACACCGCGAGAACTTTGGCCGGATGCATTTTGCGCATCAGCAGGTTGGCGATCATCTTGCCGATGAAATAGGCGGCAAAGGTGGTCAGCAGGAACCACGAGGCACTGCGCTCGTTCATGCCGCCCATTTGCATGGCCAGGCGAATGGTGAAGCTCCACACCCCGACCTGCGCGCCCACGTAGAGAAACTGCGCCAGTACACCGAAGCAGAAGCGCGGATTGCGACGCAGGCGGCCGAGGCTCTGGCCGATGCTCGAACGCGATTCGCTGACGGTGCCGTTGCCCTTGCACGCGGGGAAGCGGGTGATGGCGATCAGGATGAACATCAATATGAGTACCGCGATCATCCATTTGTACGGCAGCAGGGTCGACTGGATCATTTGCAATTGCTGCGCTGCTGCCTCGCTGGCGCTCATCTGGGCCAACTGTTCGCTGGTGGCGTCGGTGTCCTTGAACATCACGAAGCTGCCGACGTATACCCCGGTCATTGCGCCGAACGGGTGGAAGGTCTGCGAGATGTTCAGGCGCCGTGTGCCGGTTTCCCGTGGCCCCATCAGTGTCGAATAGGTGTTGCACGCGGTCTCGAGAAACGACAGGCCGGCGGCGATGACGAACAGCGCCATCAGGAACATGCCGTACTTGGCGGTCGACGCTGCTGGAAAGAACAGGGCGCAGCCGAACAGGTACAGCATCAGGCCGATGAGGATGGTGGTCTTGTAGCTGAAGCGGCGCACCACCAGTGCCGCCGGAATGGCGACGAAAAAGTAGCCCAGATAGAACGCCGACTGGACGAAAGCGGTCTGGAAGTCGCTGAGCAGGAAGGCCTTCTTGAAGTGCGCGATGAGTACATCGTTCATGCTCGCGGCCGCCGCCCACAGGGCGAAGATGCTGCAGAGCAGGATGAAGGCGAACCACGGCGTGCGGTTCAGGTAGAACCCGTCCGGGGTTTGTTGCAGCGCAGGCTTATTCATTATTGTTCTCCGCGAGATGCTGGTGAGTGTCAGTTGGCCGATGCATCGAGGAAGCGCGCAAACGTCGGCGCATCGGGGTAAGAAGATTGCGTGCCGAGGCCGGTGACCGAGCAGGCCGAGTAGGCCACCGCCTGGTGCATGGCCTGGCGAATATTTCCGTCCTGACTCCAGTGCCGGGCGAAGCAGCCAATGAAGGCGTCACCGGCACCGGTGGTGTCACGCGCCTGAACCTTGACCCCTGGCACCTGCCATTCGCCTTCGGCGCCGACGTACAGCGCCCCTTGTTCGCCCAGGGTGACGATGACGTGGCGTACACCCAGCGTGACCAATTGCCGTGCCGCCTGAGCTGCCTCTTCGGCGCACGTCACCGGCTGGCCGCTGATCAATGCCAGCTCGCTTTCGTTGGGGATCAGGAAGTCCAGTTGCGCCAGGTGCTCGCGGCTCAGGCCGGCCAAGGCCGGCGCCGGATTGAGCAGCACCGGGATGGCATGCCGATGAGCGAAGGCGATGGCGTGGTAAACGGTCGCCAACTCGACTTCCAGTTGCAGCACAATCAACGCGCAATCGCGCAGCTGCGCCTCGGCGCGGTCGATGTCGGCCGGGCTCAGGTGGGCGTTGGCGCCTTTGACGATGAGGATGCTGTTGTGGGAGTTCTCCTGGACGAAGATCGGTGCCACGCCGCTCGACACGCCCGGCACCCGTTCGACAAAGCGTGTATCAATGCCCAGCCGTTGAAAATTGGCCAGGGTGGTATCGGCAAAAGCATCGTCGCCGACCTTGCTGAGCATCAGCACGTCCGCGCCCAACAGCGCTGCGGCAGCGGCCTGATTAGCACCCTTGCCGCCGCAGCCCATGGCAAAACGCGGTGCTTCGAGCGTCTCGCCTTGGGCAGGCATGCGTTCGATGTAAGTAATCAGGTCGACCATGTTGCTGCCGATGACTGCAATCTTGCTCATTGTTATTTTGACCTCACCAGCGCCGATGGAAGCCTCGACGGCTTTATTTATGTTATTTAAATAACATTTTCTGTGAGGATTCAATCTTTATTTTTTGATGTGAGCGTGCGCTATCAAAACGCCTGTAGGGCGTTTGGGTGGCCGTTCCGGATTGGAGAAAGGGGTGGCCGCGTGTGAGGCATGCTGCTAAGCAATCGATCCCACGACCATTTTTTCAGGCCCATAAACCACTAAACCCCTGAAATTCTTAAATGAATTCAGGGGGTTTGTGTGTTTCAAGTATGGCGGTGAAGCAGGGATTCGAACCTGTCCGATATAGGACTCGGAAGGAAAAGGGTGACTAAATTAGTGCAATCTTGGATGTTTTAGTCGGTTGCACCTGACCGCTTTTTAAGTCGTCAACAATTTCTTGGACACATCTGACCCACAGCTTTTGGTCGACTCTTTTGAACATGTCGTTTTTCTTCGAAATCGTCAGTAGGCTGGCCAGGAAACTTTGGCGGTGCACGTCACGTTTTCATATCACTGCTTTTCGCGCAAATACAGCGCGGAGAAAAATTCTGCTGGTGAACCGATTATTGATCCGATCAGCCAGCGACCACGCACGTTCTGTCCGATCCGTTATCGGCTGCCCAAGCAGCTGCCAGTATTGATACTTGGTCTGATTCACCGAAGTGCAAAGTGAGCCAGACCAAGGCACTACGAAATTGGGCATACACCCTGCAAATCAACGATCCATCGGGGCTGTAGTACTTCATCTTCTAGATCCGCAAAGCGGTGCAGCCAGGATGGCAGAAACAGGATCTGACAATCAGAAAAGCTTGTGGACGCGATTTCTGACGGCAATCTAGTACTTTTCAGAAAAACCCTAGGAAAAACCGGAGAGGTGACAAATATTCTGACATCGGTGACGCGTGTGCTGCCTGACCTTGTGGCATGAGGCTATTAGCCCATTCGTGCTATTGATCGTATTGGGTTTTAGTACTCAAATGTGCCATAGAGAAGCGCATCTCTAAATCAAAAATCATACAGCTGACTTAGGGTCGCTGTTTGCCTGGTCACAGTTTAGGGCCGCTGCAGTGTACCTTGAGTGCCGACAATAAAGCGTTAAAGTCGGTAGGGTATTGTGACGTTCATGCAGCCTTTACAGGCTCGCATTACCTGCTAAAACTATGGAGCATTTTATGAAAGACAATATGAAGAAAGTGCGTTCGCGAAATATTGGAATAGCCTTGGCGCTCGCATTGGGCGTTGCATTCAGCGGCACTGCAAGTGCGTTTACATTTGAACACGGGTGGAGTTGCCAGAATAAATGGTATCAAATGGGACTTATTGAACTGATTTCGTGCGGCGGTGGCGGCGAAGGTTGAGTTTTTTACGATACACGCGATATGCGGTAAAAGTAACATATGCTTCAAGCCTGTGCATGCCTGTGAAGATGCGGTCAAACGGTCGCATCTTCACGCCGCATCATCGTGTCCGACGTCCTTGGCATTGCCACCCTTAATTTCTGCTCTGTCCCAGCTCTGTCCCATGAGCGTCCAACGATCACTTTTTCAGACCCCGGAAACCAAAAAACCCCTGAATTCGTTGAGGAATTCAGGGGTTTTGTGTATTTCAAATATGGCGGTGAAGGAGGGATTCGAACCCTCGATACAATTTCTTGTATACACACTTTCCAGGCGTGCTCCTTAAGCCACTCGGACACCTCACCGTATCTCGACGACAACGTTGTGTCTGTCGAGGCGCGCTAATGTAGTCGAAACCTTTTCCTAACGCAAAACTTTTTTTCAGATTTTTCATGCGCTTAAGCAAATAAACGCTTATGTGCCACTGAAAAGCCCAAGAAGGCGGTGCGGCGCTGAGGCGCAGCGCCGCTCGTCTCGTGAAGTTCAGGCGCTAAAGCCGCCATCGATGGTCAGGCTGGCACCGGTGATGTAGCTCGCTTCCGGCCCAGCGAGGTAGGCAACGAAGCTGGCGATTTCTTCGCTTGTGCCATAGCGGGGCAGGGCCATCAGTGCTTTCAGGGTTTCGGCGAATTCGCCCTGCGCCGGGTTCATGTCGGTGTCCACCGGGCCGGGCTGGACGTTGTTGACGGTGATGCCCTGCGGGCCGAGGTCGCGGGCCATGCCTTTGGTCAGGCCGATCAGCGCCGACTTGCTCATGGCGTACGTGGCGCCGCCCGCAAAGGGCATGCGATCGGCGTTGGTGCTGCCGATGTTGATGATGCGGCCGCCTTCTTCCATGTGCCGAGCGGCTTCCTGGCTGGCGATGAACACGCTGCGCACGTTGATTGCCAGGGTTTTGTCGAAGTCCTGCATGCTGAATTCATTGAGCGGCGCAATGGCCAGAATGCCGGCGTTGTTGACCAGGATATCCAGCCTGCCAAGGGTCTCGGCAGTGGTCTGTACGGCCTGGCGGATGGCTTTTTCGTCGGCGCTGTCTGCGCGAATGGCCAGGGCCCGGCCGCCGTTGGCGACGATGCTGTCCTGAATCTCCAGAGCGTTGACCTCGGAGCTGACGTAGGTAAACGCCACGGCAGCGCCTTCTTTGGCCAGGCGCTGGACGATGGCCGCGCCGATACCGCGTGAGCCGCCCTGCACGAGCGCTACTTTGCCGGCGAGTTTAAGGTGTTCGATCATGATGTTCTCCTTGGGGGCAGGTCTCGGACAGGCCTGAGCCTATCGACGATTGCGACCAGAATAGACCTTGATTGCGATAGTCTTGCTGAACCAAAAGTTCGGACTGATTCATCATGGATATTCAAGGCAACAGCGCGCTGATCCTGATCGACATGCAGCAGGGCATCAATCACCCCAAGCTGGGGCGGCGTAACAATCCGCAGGCCGAGGCGAATATCGGCTCGCTGCTGAGTGCATGGCGACAATCCGGGCGTCCGGTGATCCACGTCCGGCATTTCTCGACGTCACCCGAATCAGTGTTCTGGCCGGAGCAGTCGGGGGTCGAGTACCAGCCAGCGTTCTTGCCGCACGCCGATGAGCGGGAGTTGAGCAAGCAGGTCCCCGACGCGTTTTGCGGATCGTTTCTGGAGATGTGGTTACGTTCGGACGGGATTGGGCAGGTGGTGATTGTCGGCGTGATCACCAACAATTCGGTCGAGTCCACCGCACGCAGTGGCGGCAATCTGGGGTTTGATGTGCTGGTCGCGCACGATGCCTGCTTTACCTTCGATCAACAGGACTTTTTCGGCACGCCGCGCAGTGCGGAGGACGTGCATGCAATGTCGCTGGCCAACCTGCACGGTGAATACGCCACGGTCCTGTCCACGGCGCAGATCCTTCAGCATATTGCTGTCGAATAAGCGCCGGACGGGTTTACTTGCGGGTTTTTTTCGGCGCGGCGGGAAGCGGGGCGAACAGTGCCTGCAAATCTTCGTCGCGCAATTTCCAGTCGCCGCTGGTGCGACCGTCAAGCACACCCGAGGCCAGCGCTGATTTTTCCCGTTGCAGGCGCTGGATTTTCTCTTCCACGGTGCCGCGCGCGATCATCTTGTAGACGAACACCGGCTTGTCCTGGCCGATACGGTACGCGCGGTCGGTCGCCTGATTTTCCGCTGCCGGGTTCCACCACGGGTCGTAGTGGATCACCGTATCCGCGGCGGTCAGGTTGAGGCCGGTGCCGCCTGCTTTGAGGCTGATCAGGAAGATCGGCAGCTTGCCACTCTGGAAATCATGGATCGGCGTGCGGCGATCGCGGGTCGACCCGGTCAGCAGGGCGTAGGCGATACCGCGTTGCTTGAGCTCTTCCTCAATCAGGCTGAGCATCGAAGTGAACTGCGAGAACAACAGAATCTTGCGACCTTCGGCCAGCAGTTCTTCGAACATCTCCATCAGGCTGTTGAGCTTGCCCGAGGTGCCCTGTTTGCTGTTGACCGGCATGTCCTGATTGACCAGGCGCAGGTCGCAGCACACCTGACGCAGCTTGAGCAGCGCTTCGAGAATGATGATCTGGCTACGTGCCACGCCTTTGCGGGTGATTTCGTCCCTGACCTTTTTATCCATCGCCAGGCGCACGGTTTCGTACACATCGCGCTGCGCGTCGTTGAGGTCTACCCAGTGGATGATCTCGGTCTTGGGTGGCAGTTCGGTCGCGACCTGTTCCTTGGTGCGACGCAGCAGGAACGGCTTGATGCGCGCATTGAGGTGATGCAAGCGGTCCTGGTTGCCGTGCTTTTCGATCGCCGTGCGGTAATTGCTGTTGAATTCCTTGCTGTTGCCCAGCCAACCGGGCATCAGGAAGTGAAACAGCGACCACAGCTCGCCCAGGTGGTTTTCCAATGGCGTACCGCTCAGGCACAGGCGCTGACGTGCGTTGAGGTTGCGTGCGGCCTGGGCGGCCTTGCTGTTGGGGTTCTTGATGTACTGCGCTTCATCGAGAATCAGCACGTGGAAGGGCTGTTTTTCGAGCAGTTCCAGGTCCCGTGGCAACAGCGCGTAGGTGGTCAGGATCAGGTCGTAATCCTGAAGATTGCCGGCGTCCTGGTGGCGATTGGCGCCGTACAGAGCCAGCACTTTCAAATCCGGGGTGAAGTGCTCGGACTCGTCCAGCCAGTTGGGTATCAGGCTGGTCGGCATGACCGCCAGCGCCGGGCGGTCGAGGCGTCCGGCCTGTTTTTCCATCAGCAGATGAGCGAGGGTCTGCAGGGTCTTGCCCAGGCCCATGTCGTCGGCCAGCACACCGCCGACTTCCAGCTCGCGCAGCGACTGCATCCAGCTCAGGCCTTCCAGCTGATACGGGCGCAGCGTGGCGTTCAGGCCATCGGGCAGGCTGACCGGCGCGTCCTTGATGTTGATCAGGCGTTCGGCAAAGTGACGCAGGCGGTCGCCGCCCTGCCAGGTCAGCGGCAGGTCTTCGAGCTGGGTAAGGCGCGCCGCATCGGCTTTACTCATGCGCAGCGCGTTGTTGCCCTCCTGACGCCAGTAGAAGTCCCCCAGCGTCGCCAGTACCGGCTTGAGTCGGCCATAGGGCAGGGCGATCTGTACCGGGCTGCCGCCGCTTTGCGTGAAGTGGTTGAGCTGCACCAGCAATTGTTCTTCGTCCCCGCGCTTGGCCACGGCCGACGGGCTCATCAGTTCGGGATGGCTGCGGATCAGGTTGATCAGAATCGGCAGCAGGCTCAGGCGCTCGCCGTTGACGATGATGCCCAGTTCCAGGTCGAACCAGTCGCGTTCGTTCTCTTCGTCGATGACCGCGTACCAGTCTTCCACCGGCGTGACGTCGAAACCGAACTCGTCCTGAATGTCGATTTCCCAGCCTTGCTCGCGCAGTCGCGGCAGGTCATCAAGGACAAAGTGCAGCCAGGCCTTGTCGTTGGGCAGTTCGTACATGTCGCCGGCGCTGTCGGGCAACGCCTTGCTTTGCCGGGTGGCGACCTTGAAGCCCAGGTCGGCCAGTTCCTGACGCAACTGCCGCTCCCGTTCGCCCTGACGACGGATGCGCAGGGTTTCGGTGTCGGTGTGTTCGATGATGTCGCTTTTCTGATTCACCAGATCGCTGCCCAGCGAACTGACCAGAATGCTGACGTTGGTGGTGCCGACCGCGTAATGCTTGCCGTAGGCAAAGGCCAGCGCGGCACGGTGCTGAATGTGCCGCTGCATGCGCCCGTTGCGCGGCTCGTAGGCACTGAACTCGATGCTGGCCAGAATCAGCCTGGGCCGTGGCTGCAGGTCATCGATCAGGCGCTCCGGCAGCCTGGGTTTTTGCTCGACGGGCTTTTCCGGCTCTTGCTGGTGCGAGGCCAGTGCGGCCTGCAGCAACGGACGGTTTTGCGGGTCCTGCAGAAACAGCAGGGCGGCCACGCAATGTTTGCAATCGTTGCGAACCGGGCAGGTGCATTTGCAGGTCAGGTAATTCTTGTAGCGATCGGGGTCCTTGAACAGCAGTGTCTGGGTATAGATTTCCAGGCCCGAGCCCCGACAGGCGGTGCGGATGATCTGCGGGCTGGAGTCTTCCAGCACGATGCGTTTTTGCCGGGCGTAGTCGCGCCCTCGCTCAAGCGTTCGCTCGTGGAATAGGTCTGTCCAGGCCGCAGCCAGGACTTTTTCGAGAATGGACGACAAGTTTTAAAAAGCCCTACGCCGCAGCGATGCTCAAAAAGAAAGGGGACGCCCGGGCGTCCCTTGCGTACGTAAAGATCAAAGAGGAGAAACCTTGATCAGCAACGCGAGGTTGCCGTTGTCCAGATAGGTCAGCTCACCGTTCTTTACCCTGGCAGTCTGCTTCAATCGTTCACTGCTGATGACCACGCCATGCGGGTCCAGCTGGTTGACCCAGAATTGTGCACCAATATCGGTGAAGCGTGCCATCGCCAGACTCACTGTACCTTCGATCGGGAAATGCCCAAGCCGCTCTTCACCACTGGTGATGGCGACTTTGCCCGGTTCGCTGCCGATGCTCTGCTGCCAGGCGCGCTGCATCAGCACTTCATAGTTGCCACTGCCTTGCAGTTTGCTCGCCAGATCATTGAGGGCGGGGCTTCGTTCATCGTTCGCGTCGATCTTCTGTGCGCCCTTGTCCCAGTTTTCCGGTACAAGCTGGCGGGTCGAGGCCGGCTCGCCGTTCTGGCGAAACAGCAGAATCTCGACCTGATACAGGCCGTCGGCGAACGCGGTCGGCGCGATCAGCGTCAGCAGCAGGATCAATGAACGAAACAGACGCATGCGTGAATCCTTCAAGCAGTTTTCGGGGTCAGGCGCTCAAGCAGCGCTTCGATCGTGTTGAAGCGCTCTTCCGGGCGCTCCATGGGAACCATGAATTTGAACAGCGTGGCACCTTCGAACTTGTAGCGGTTGGGCTGGCTCTGGATCAGCTTGATCAGGGTCAGTGGGTCAACCGGCGTCTCGGCCGCGAACTCGATACGGCCACCTTGCGGGCCACCGTCGATTTTCCGGATGCCCAGCTGTTCGGCGTGCAGCTTGAGCAGCGTGATACGCACCAGATTCTTGGTCGGTTCTGGAAGCAGGCCGAAGCGGTCGATCATTTCGACCTGCAGGTCCTTGAGGGCCTCTTCGTCGGCGGCGTTGGCAATGCGCTTGTAGAGAATCAGGCGCGTATGCACATCCGGCAGGTAGGCTTCGGGGATCAATGCCGGCACGCGCAGGTTGATTTCCGGTCCGCCGCCCAGCGGCTGGTCGAGGTTGGGCTGCTCGCCCTTGCGAATCGACTTCACCGCGCGCTCGAGCATTTCCATGTACAGGGTGAAGCCCACCGCCTGGATCTGGCCGCTCTGGCCGTCACCGAGCAGTTCGCCTGCGCCACGGATCTCCAGGTCGTTGGTGGCGAGCACGAAGCCCGCGCCCAGGTCCTGGGTGTTGGCAATCGCTTCCAGACGCTTTTCGGCATCCGGGGTGATCTGTTTGCGTGGCGGGGTCAGCAGGTAGGCATAGGCCTGGTGGTGACTGCGCCCGACGCGACCGCGCAACTGGTGCAACTGGGCCAGACCGAACTTGTCGGCGCGCTCGATGATGATGGTGTTGGCGCTCGGTACGTCGATGCCGGTCTCGATGATGGTCGAGGCGATCAGCACATTGAAGCGCTTGTGGTAGAAGTCGCTCATCACCTGTTCGAGTTCGCGCTCGCGCATCTGCCCGTGGCCGATGCCAATACGCGCCTCCGGCACCAGCTCGGCCAGGTCGGCGGCGCATTTCTCGATGGTCTTGACGTCGTTGTGCAGGTAATAGACCTGACCGCCGCGCAACAGCTCGCGCAGCAGGGCTTCCTTGATGGTCGGCTTGTTCTGCTCCATCACGAAAGTGCGCACCGACAGCCTGCGCGCCGGTGGCGTGGCGATGATCGACAGATCACGCATGCCCGACACGGCCATGTTCAGGGTGCGCGGGATCGGCGTTGCGGTCAGGGTCAGAATATCGACCTCGCTGCGCAGCGCCTTGAGCTGTTCCTTCTGGCGCACGCCAAACCGGTGTTCTTCGTCGATGATCACCAGACCGAGGTTCTTGATCTTGACGTCATCCTGCAACAGCTTGTGCGTCCCGATAACGATGTCGATCTTGCCCTCGGCCAGATCGGCAACCGCGGCGCTGACTTCCTTGGCCGACTTGAAGCGGCTCATCACCTCGACGGTCACCGGCCAGTCGGCGAAACGGTCGCGGAAACTGTTGTAGTGCTGCTGGGCGAGCAGGGTGGTCGGCACCAGAATGGCCACCTGACGCCCGCCATGCACGGCGATGAAGGCAGCGCGCATGGCCACCTCGGTCTTGCCGAAGCCCACGTCGCCACAGACCAGCCGATCCATCGGCTTGGGCGCCAGCATGTCGGCGCGCACGGCATCGATGGTGGTCTGCTGATCCGGTGTTTCTTCGAACGGGAAGCCTGCGCTGAAGGTCGCGTAATCGGCTTTCGGGTCGGCAAACGCATAACCTTCGCGGGCTGCGCGACGCGCGTAGATATCCAGCAGCTCGGCGGCCACGTCACGGACCTGCTCGGCAGCCTTGCGTTTGGCTTTCTGCCAGGTTTCCGAGCCCAGGCGGTGCAGCGGCGCGGTTTCGTCGTCGCTGCCGGTGTAGCGGGCAATCAGGTGCAGGTTGGCGACCGGGACGTACAGCTTGGCGTCTTCGGCGTAGGCCAGCATCAGGAATTCGGCGACCTGGTTTTCAACTTCCAGGGTCGCGAGCCCGAGATAACGACCTACACCATGATCGATGTGCACCACCGGCGCGCCTTCGCGCAGCTCGGTGAGGTTCTTGATGACTGCATCGTTATTGCCGCCGTCGGTGCGCTTTTCGCGGCGACGGCGTTGCATGACGCGCTGGCCGAACAGCGGGCTTTCTGCGATCAGCGCCAGAGCTGGCTGTTCCAGCAGCAGGCCTTCGTCAAGCGGCGCGATGGTGATCGCCAGCCGGTCCTTGCCGTCGACGAAGTCCAGCCAGCTGTCGACGGTCTTGGGTCGCAGCTTGAGGCGTTCGAGCAGTTCCAGCAGCACTTCCCGGCGCCCGGCGGACTCGGCGGTGAACAGCACGCGACCGGGGAAGTCATCCAGAAAATTCGACAGGGCCGCCAGTGGTTGAGTGGCCTTGGCTTCGATGGACAGGTCCGGCAGGGACTGCGCCGGGAAGCGCTCGCGTCCGGCACCGGCGTCGACATCCTGCTGGCTGGCGACCACGCGCGGCCAGTTTTTCAGGCGCGCGAAGCAGTCTTCTACCGGGAGAAACAACTCGGCTGGCGGCAGCAGCGGCCGGGCCGGATCGACGCGGCGTTCTTCATAGCGGTTGCGCACGTCGTTCCAGAAGTTCTCGGCAGCCTGTTCGATGCCCGGCAGGGAGAACACCTGGGTGTCCTGCGGCAGGTAATCGAACAGCGTCGAGGTTTCCTCGAAGAACAACGGGATGTAGTACTCGATGCCGGCAGGCGTGATGCCGCTGCTCAAGTCCTGGAAAATCGGGCTGCGCCGGAAGTCCACGTCGAAGCGCTCGCGAAAGCGCGCCTTGAAGCGTGTGACTTCCTCTTTCTGCAGCGGGAATTCACGGGCGGGCAACAGGCGTACCGACTCGACCTTGTCGATGGAGCGCTGAGTGTCCGGGTCGAAGGTACGCAGCGTTTCGATCTCATCGTCGAACAGGTCGATACGAAACGGCAGCTTGCTGCCCATCGGGAACAGATCGATCAGCGCCCCGCGCACGGTGAACTCGCCGTGTTCGTAGACCGTGTCCACATACCGGTAGCCGCTGGCTTCCAGACGCGTACGCATGGCTTCCACATCGAGCTTCTGGCCAACATCCAGCACCAGGCTGCTGCCGAGCAGGAATTTGGTCGGCGCCAGTCTGTGTAGGGCGGTGGTGATGGGGACTACCAAAACGCCATGCTCCAGTTCCGGCAGGCGATAGAGGCTGGCAATACGCTGGGAAATGATGTCCTGGTGCGGCGAAAACAGGTCGTAGGGCAGGGTTTCCCAGTCCGGGAAGTGCAGAACCGGCAGCGTAGGCGCAAAAAACTTCAGCTCTTGCTCGAGCCGCTCGGCGCTTTGGCTGTCGGCGGTCAGGAGCAGGGTGAAGCGCTTCGCCGCGCTGGCGGCTTCGGCAATGGCCAGGCTCAGTGTGGCACCGGGAAGATTGCCCCAGTGTTGTTTGCCTGCAGCGGCAGAAAGATGCGGTAGACGCAGAACTGGCACGGGAAGGTCGGGCTCCAGGCGTTGCAACAGGGGCGGCGATTGTAACGGGGGAAGGTGGTGGCTGTCAGTTTTCCGGAGTATTACCGAGTGTTTACGGGCGAAAATTATGTAGTGCGCGTCGATATGACAGCCGTGCATTGCTCATAAACAAAGGCGCGGTCATAATGTAGCCCCTTTTTTCAGCCCCTACATGTGGAAGGTTCCCGTGACTCAGAAGCCCGACCAGTGTCTTGGTGAATGGATTGATCGTGAAGCTCTCGCCGAAGCGATGATCCCGCTCATCGGTCAGCTCTACCGCAATAATAATGTGGTGAGCTCGATCTATGGCCGTAGCCTGATCAACCGTTCAGTCATCGCGATTCTCAAAGCTCACCGCTTTGCGCGTCATCGTCAGTCCGATGCGGTTGAGTTGTCCGTACACGAGACGTTCCCGCTGATCAAGGCGATGAGCGAGCTCAAGCTGGGTGCCGCTTCGGTGGACCTGGGCAAGCTGGCCGTGAAGTTCAAGACCGAAGGCAATGGCCGCACGCCAGAGCAGTTCGTTCGCGAAGAACTGGCCAGTGTAGTGGGTCAGCAGGGCACCAGCCCACGCAAGGGCACCGATGTCGTGCTGTACGGTTTCGGTCGTATCGGCCGCCTGCTGGCGCGGATCCTGATCGAGAAGACCGGTGGTGGCGACGGCCTGCGTCTGCGCGCCATCGTGGTCCGCAAGGGCGCGGAAAACGATCTGGTCAAGCGCGCCAGCCTGCTGCGCCGTGACTCGGTTCACGGTCCGTTCGATGGCACCATCACCATCGACGAAGCCAACAGCACGCTCACCGCCAACGGCAACCTGATTCAGGTGATCTACGCCAAGAACCCGTCCGAGGTGGATTACACCCAGTACGGTATCAAGGACGCTCTGCTGGTGGACAACACCGGTGTATGGCGTGATGCCGACGGTCTGGGTCAGCATCTGGCCTGCCCGGGCATCGACCGCGTGGTCCTGACCGCGCCGGGCAAGGGCAAGCTGAAGAACATCGTGCACGGTATCAACCACGGTGAAATCACTGCGGACGACAAGATCGTCTCGGCGGCATCCTGCACCACCAACGCCATCGTGCCGGTGCTCAAGGCGGTCAACGACAAGTTCGGCATCACCAACGGTCACGTCGAAACGGTTCACTCGTACACCAACGACCAGAACCTGATCGATAACTTCCACAAGGGCGACCGTCGTGGCCGTAGCGCTGCGTTGAACATGGTCATCACCGAAACCGGTGCCGCTACCGCTGCTGCCAAGGCATTGCCTGAGCTGGCCGGCAAGCTGACCGGCAACGCTATTCGCGTTCCGACGCCGAACGTGTCCATGGCCATTCTCAACCTCAACCTCGAGAAGCAGACCACTCGCGAAGAAATGAACGAGTACCTGCGCTACATGGCGCTGCACTCGGACCTGCACAAGCAGATCGACTTCGTGAACTCGCAGGAAGTGGTCTCCACTGACTTCGTCGGCTCGCGTCACGCCGGTGTGGTGGACGCCGAAGCGACCATCGTCAATGACAACCGCGTTGTGCTGTACGTCTGGTACGACAACGAATTCGGTTACAGCCATCAGGTAGTTCGCGTGATGGAAGACATGGCAGACGTCAATCCGCCAGCATTCCCGCAGTAAACGTTGAACGCTTGAGCTGCCCGGTCTGACCGGGGCAGCAGATAAACGGGCCGATCCCTGCGCAAGCAGGCTTCGGCCCGTTTTGTTTTGTGGCTGGCCATGAGAATCTGTCACGCGCAGATTTTCTGGACGATGGAGTATCAAGGATGAGCAGTTCGGCCCTGGACGGTTCGCAACACCCCCTCAACAGCAGCTTCTTCCTGCTGTTTCTGACGATCTTCATCCCCTTCGGGCTGGGGCATTTCGTTTCCTACCTGTTTCGTACCGTCAATGCAGTGATCTACGTCGATCTGCAAACTGACCTGAGCTTGCCCGCCAGCAGTCTGGGTTTGCTGACCGGCGTGTACTTTCTGACCTTCGCCGCCGCGCAGATTCCGCTCGGCGTCATGCTGGACCGCTATGGGCCACGCAGCGTTCAGGCGCCGATGCTGTTGTTCGCGGTTGCCGGTTCGGTCATCTTCAGTATTTCCAGCACCGAAACCGGGTTGTTGATCGGGCGTGGTCTGATCGGCCTGGGGGTGGCGGGTTCGCTGATGAGCGCCATCAAGGCGTGTGCCATCTGGTTGCCGGTCGAGCGTTTGCCACTGAGTACCGCCTGTCTGCTGTCGATCGGCGGGCTGGGCGCGATGGCGTCGACTACGCCTTTGCATGTGCTGCTGAGCTGGTTGACCTGGCGAGAAGCATTTCTTGTTCTGGCGCTGCTGACCTTTTGTGTGGCGGTGGTCATACACTTCAGCGTCCCCAAAGCCTACGAAAGCAAAAACACGCGATACAGCGATATGTTTGCCGCGGTCGGCAAACTGTACTCGTCGTGGACGTTCTGGCGTCTGGCGCTGTACTCGGTGTTCGCGCACGCCATCTACATGTCGGTACTGTCTCTGTGGATGGGGCCGTGGTTACGTGATATGGCGGGCTTGAGCGATTCCGGGATGGCCAATGTGCTGTTGTTCGGAGCTATCGCGATGGTGGCGGGGTCTCTGACGTTCGGCGCGATCACCGATTATCTGCGCAGGTTCGGTGTGCAGCCGATCATGATCTGTGGCACCGGTATGGTGATCTTTATCGGTTTTCAGGTACTGATGGCCAGCGGCTTGCCGGTATCGCCTTATCTGATTGCCATGGGCTTCAGCTTCTTCGGCACCTCGACGACCATGAACTACGCCATTGTGGCGCAATCGGTATCACCGGAACTGGCGGGCAGGGTGAGTTCTTCATTCAATCTGGTGGTATTCGTGCTGGCGTTTTTCCTCCAGTGGCTGATGGGCGCTGTCCTTAATCTGTGGCCAGCATCTCAGGGCGCCGGTCACTCGTTCGAGGCTTACCAGTGGTCGTTGGGCCTCATGATTGCCCTGCAATTGCCTGGCGTGCTGCTCTGGCTCAGCTTCCGTCCCTGGAAACGCAGGGCCTGAAACGCAAAACCCCGGCCGAGAGTCTCTCAAGCCGGGGTTTTCTTTTGCGATGCAGCGATCGATCAGCTGGCGGAAGCCGCCACAGGCGCTTCAAGCTTTTGCCCGCGCTTGCGGAACAGCACCAGCGTGGCCACCAGGCCCAGCACTGCTGCGCCGGTCAGCCAGATGCCTGGCGCTGCCTTGTTGCCCAATTCGTGAATCAGGTAAGTACAGGCCGCCGGGGTGAAGCCGCCGAAGGTCGCGGTCGCCAGGCTGTAGGCCAGCGAGAAACCCGTGGTGCGGACTTCGACCGGCATGATCTCGGTCAGCGCCACGACCATCGCGCCGTTGTAGGAGCCGTACAGGAACGAGAACCACAACTCGACCATCAGCAGATTGCCGAAGCTCGGGTGTGCGACCAGCCACGACAGGGCAGGGTAGGCAGTGGCGATGGCCAGCACGGTCGCGGCAATCAGCAGCGGCTTGCGGCCGATGCGATCGGAGAACGAACCCATGATCGGCAGCCAGATGAAGTTGGACACACCCACGCAGACCGTCACCAGCAGGCTTTCCAGGTCGGTCAGGTTCAGTTCGTTCTTGCCGAAGGTCGGAGTGTAGGCGGTGATCAGGTAGAACGACACGGTGGTCATCACCACCAATGCCATGCCGCCCAGCACCAGGCCGAAGTTCTGGCTGATGGAGCGCACCACTTCACGCAGCGTTGGGCGATGGGTACGGGCTTCGAACTCCGGGGACTCTTCCAGCGAGCGACGGATGATGAAGATCGCCGGCACGATCAGGCAGCCGATCAGGAACGGCACGCGCCAGCCCCATTCGCCCATCTGCTCAGGGCTCAGCCAGTGGTTTAGACCCACGCCCAGCAAGCCGGCGAAGACCACGGCGGCCTGTTGGCTGGCGGACTGCCAGCTGACGAAGAAGCCTTTGCGGCCCGGTGTCGAGATTTCAGCCAGATACACCGAAACGCCACCCAGTTCCACACCCGCCGAGAAACCTTGCAGCAAACGACCGAGCAGCACCAGCAAGGGTGCGATGACACCCAGTGTGGCGTAGCCCGGCACGCAGGCAATCAACAGAGTGCCCATTGCCATCATCGCAAGGGTGATAATCAGCCCTTTGCGACGCCCGTGACGATCGATGTAAGCACCGAGAAAAATCGCGCCCAGAGGACGCATGAGGAAGCCTGCGCCGAAGGTCGCCAGCGACAGCATCAACGAAGCGAAAGCGCTGTCGGAAGGGAAGAAGGTTTTTGCGATGGCCGTGGCGTAGAAGCCATAGACCATGAAATCGAACATCTCGAGGAAGTTACCGCTGACAACGCGAAAGATCGCTTTGCCCTTACTTGTTGTGGAGGCCATTTAGTTACTCGCTCAGGCTCGTCGGCTTGGAGTCCGTTGTCGTTTTTATCCCGTTCGCATCGTCACTTCGTGTGTGCAACTGGCGATGCGCACTTGTAACAGTATGTGTAACAGGGCTCAAAGACAACCGTTTCGGCGATTTGCTATCGGTTAACTGACGCTTGACAGGTCAAGACAATTGAGATCTTGCGGCGTGTCATTTTGATGAAACCTGATGAACAGGCATGTCACGCAGGGATCATAAGTCGCCTTCGACCACTCAATATGCCGGTTGGCCTTGTATTGGGGTTGTTCACGGGGTGTCAGGGCGGGTTTATGGACGCTTTTCTGTCTTGTTCGCTGATGGCGGCAAGTCACTTTGAAGGTTTTTATAGTGCGGGGCATGGGTTTGCGTAGGTTTGGCAAGGTTGCAGGGTGCCTCGTGTTGCTGGTGTGCGGTGGTTGTGGCCAGGAACGCAAGCTGGAAAGCTTTGGCGGGCCGACCATGGGCAGCCATTATTCCGTGATGTATGCGCGCGCTTCCGGGCAGCCAGAGCCTGCGGCTGTGCGTCCCGAGGTTGAAGCGATTCTGGACGAGGTCGATCAGCAGATGTCGCTCTGGCGCACTGATTCTGATATCGAACGCTTCAATGCATTGCCTGCCAATAGCTGCCAGGCGATGCCGGAATCGGTCTTGAAGATGATCGGTGTGGGCGAACAGCTATCGCAGGAGAGCGACGGTGCCTTCGATCTGACGATCAAGCCGCTGATGGACCTGTGGGGATTGGGGCCTCATATGCTGTTCGAGCAGATGCCGCTGGTGCGGCAACTGGCCCGGACTCAGGCGCTGGTCGGCTATCGCAACCTGCGCATCGTCGGCGACCGGTTGTGCAAGAGTGCTGCCGTGCAAGTGGACCTCAACAGCATCGCCGCCGGCTATGCGGTAGATCGCATCAGCGAGCGGATGGATGCGCTCGGCTTGCACGATTATCTGGTGCAGGCTACGGGTGAACTGAAAGTCAGCGGGCTCAAGCCTGACGGCTCGCCCTGGCGAGTGACGCTCGATGCGCCGCTCGATGATGGCAATGTCACGCAAAAGGTATTTCCGCTGAAGGGCTACGCCGTATCTACGTCGGGCGACTATCGTCGTTACATCGACCATGACGGGTGGCGCATTTCCGATACGCTCGATGCCTTGACCGGTAAGCCGACCAGCCACGGCCTGGCGTCGGTGACCGTCATTCATCCCTCGGCGCTGATGGCCGACGGTCTGTCCTCCCTGCTGTTGATTCTCGGCCCGCAACAGGGCTGGAATTATGCGCAAGAACATAAAATCCCTGCTTTTTTTGTGATTCGTGCCGATAAGCGCTTTATCATCCGCAGCAACGCGTCGTTTGATCGTCTGGTCGTGGAGCAGTCGCGCTAATTCAACATGCCGGATCAGCCGGTCACTGGCGCCTCGTGCAGACAAAAATTGGCCTTCGACGCGACCAAGGGTTAATGTTCGCCGCCTCGGTGTAGCGCTAGACTGCGCCGCGTGATTTAGCCAGAGATGCCAGAGTGGCGCCTCGGTCTGTTTAAAGGAGTACGCATGGCTGTCTACAACTACGACGTAGTGGTACTGGGTTCCGGCCCTGCCGGAGAAGGCGCGGCAATGAACGCCGCCAAGGCGGGGCGCAAGGTCGCCATGGTCGACAGCCGTCGGCAGGTGGGCGGTAACTGCACCCATTTGGGTACCATTCCGTCCAAGGCCCTGCGTCACTCGGTCAAGCAGATCATTCAGTTCAACACCAATCCCATGTTCCGTGCCATCGGCGAGCCGCGCTGGTTTTCGTTTCCGGATGTGTTGAAAAACGCCGAAATGGTCATCTCCAAGCAAGTGGCCTCGCGCACCAGTTACTACGCCCGTAACCGCGTCGACGTGTTCTTCGGCACCGGCAGTTTTGCCGACGAGACCAGCATCAACGTGGTCTGCACCAACGGTGTGGTGGAAAAGCTGGTGGCCAACCAGATCATCATCGCCACCGGTTCGCGCCCTTATCGGCCGGCCGATATCGATTTCAGTCACAAACGCATCTACGACAGCGACACCATCCTCAGCCTGGGCCATACCCCGCGCAAGCTGATCATTTATGGCGCCGGTGTGATCGGCTGTGAATACGCCTCGATCTTCAGTGGCCTTGGCGTGCTGGTCGAGCTGGTCGATAACCGTGACCAGTTGCTGAGCTTCCTGGATTCGGAAATTTCCCAGGCGCTGAGCTATCACTTCAGTAACAACAACGTGATGGTTCGCCACAACGAAGAATACGAGAAGGTCGAAGGTCTGGATAACGGCGTTATCCTGCACCTCAAGTCCGGCAAGAAGATCAAGGCCGATGCCTTGCTGTGGTGCAACGGCCGTACCGGCAACACCGACAAGCTGGGTCTTGAGAACATCGGTCTGAAGGCCAACGGCCGTGGTCAGATCGAAGTGGACGAGACCTACCGCACCAGCGTTTCCAACGTCTACGGCGCCGGCGATGTGATTGGCTGGCCAAGCCTGGCCAGTGCGGCTTACGACCAGGGTCGTTCGGCAGCGGGCAGTATGGTCGACAATGGCAGCTGGCGTTATGTCAACGATGTGCCGACCGGGATCTACACCATCCCCGAGATCAGCTCGATCGGCAAGAACGAACACGAACTGACGCAGGCCAAGGTGCCTTACGAAGTGGGCAAGGCGTTCTTCAAGGGCATGGCGCGTGCGCAGATTTCCGGGGAGCGGGTCGGGATGCTGAAGATCCTGTTCCACCGCGAGACGCTCGAAGTGCTGGGCGTGCATTGCTTCGGTGACCAGGCG
This sequence comes from Pseudomonas sp. NFACC10-1, assembly GCF_900119195.1. Classification (NCBI taxonomy): domain Bacteria; kingdom Pseudomonadati; phylum Pseudomonadota; class Gammaproteobacteria; order Pseudomonadales; family Pseudomonadaceae; genus Pseudomonas; species Pseudomonas sp. NFACC10-1. Next base: position 299,621 of record NZ_FPJB01000001.1, read on the forward strand.
TCCGAGATCGTGCACATCGGTCAGGCAATCATGAGCCAGCCGGGTGAAGCGAACACCATGAAGTACTTCGTCAACACCACCTTCAACTACCCGACCATGGCCGAAGCCTATCGGGTAGCTGCATACGACGGCCTTAACCGGCTTTTTTAAGCGACTCCGGCCGGTGGCCTGAGCCGGCCGGGGAGACCGATTTCAGCGATTCCCGAGCGTGGCAGTGGCCAAACCGGGAAAGTCTGTAATCAGGCTGTCGACGCCGAAATCAGCGAGCCTGCGCATCAAGGCAGGCTCGTTGACTGTCCATACCGACACATGCAGGCCCTGACGCTGTGCTTTCTGCAGACGCTCCGGGGTACACAGTGTCCAGTTCAATGCCAGAATTTCACAGCCGTAACTCTGGGCGACCTTCAGTGGGTCAAGCCAGGCGTACTCGGCTACCAGCCCGCGCGATATGTCCGGCGTCAGGTCCATCGCGGCGCGCAGTACTTCGCGAGAGCTGGAGGTGATCGTCACCTTGTCCAGCAAGCCATGGCGCTGAGCCATTTCACGAATCGCCAGCACGGTGTTGGCGGCGCGAGTGCGTGAAGCGCTTTTGACCTCCAGCTGCCAGTGCTCGAAATCGCATTGTTCGAAGAGTTCTTCCAGGCGTGGAATCGGGCACGGTGAGACCCAGCCAGGGCCTCCCTTGCGTGCGTCATACGTCACCAGATCGGCTGCCAGGTGTTCATTGACCTTGCCGCGCCGGTCGGTGGTGCGCTTGAGGGTAGGGTCGTGAATGACCATCAACTCCCCGTCCTTTGAAAGGTGCAGGTCCAGTTCACAGCGGCGCACGCCGTGCTTGAGGCATTCCTGAAAGCTGGTCAGGGTGTTTTCCGGTGCTTCGCCCTTGGCGCCGCGGTGGCCGTAGATAAGGGTCACGTTTACTCCTGGCTACTGCTGATAGTGAAAAAGGGGCAGGGCGTTCAATTTCCGGAGGGCTGGCCCTGTTCCAGTGCCTGACGTCGCTGCTGAGCCTGACGCTGCAACACATGGCGGGCGAGTAACTGGCGCTGGGCGTCCGGAAGATTGACAAAATCGGTGCTGACATCGAAGTTGCCGTCTGCCAGCGTGTCGCACTGCGAAACCCTCGCGCGCAGCATCAGACCCGCGGCCTGTGGCATGAGCACCATCTTGATCGACAGCTGTTCGCCGACGGCAAAAGCCTGTTGCGAATTGAACTGGATCCCGCCTTCGGACAGTTTGACCGGCTGGGGAGCGCCCAGTTTGCCCAGTGCGGTGTGGGCAACCACTTCGCCCAGCAGGTCGATGCGCTTGCTCAGCGACTTGAGAAAACTGTTCAGCACCCGGTCGCGCTCGTCGAGCTGGCGCATCAGATGCTGCGACTCGAACTCGCTGACGTGCAGCTCGCTGAGCAGGTCGAACAGCGTCGAGGTGTCCTGCATGGCATCCTGGCTTGCCTGATCGGCGGCAGACAGGGGGTTAATTTCCAGTGCGACGCTGTCGTCGATACGGTAGTATTCGCGGCGTCCTGCTTCATCTAATGTCGACATGGCGAACCCAAGCTAGCGGCGGTGGTCAGAGAGTTTCGAGTGTAAAGCTGCACGTCAAGGCCCGCCACACGGACGTCCTCATTCCTGCGAACAAATTCCTACATGTTCAGACCTCTTTTTGTATTTATCGGCACGCGCTACACCCGTGCGAAGCGACGCAATCATTTTGTTTCCTTCATCTCCCTGACATCCATGATCGGCCTCGCCCTGGGCGTTGTGGTCATGATAGTCGTGTTATCGGTGATGAATGGTTTCGATCACGAAATGCGTACCCGTGTGCTCGGCATGGTGCCGCACGCGACCATCGAATCCGCTGACCCGATCACCGACTGGCGCGGTCTGGCCGCGAAGGTTCAGGAAAACCCGCAGGTGCTGGCCGTGGCGCCGTTCACCCAGATGCAGGGTTTGCTGACTCACGACGGCAAGGTCCAGAAAGTGCTGCTCAACGGTATCGACCCGCTTGAAGAGCGCAAGGTCTCGATCATTGACCACTTCATCAAGCAGGGCCAGCTCGACAGTCTTTCGCCCGGCAGCTTCGGCATCATGATCGGCGACAAGGCCGCGGCCAAGCTGGGCGTCGGCATCGGTGACAAACTGACCTTCGTTGCACCTGAGGTAACGGTGACGCCGGCCGGGATGTTCCCGCGTATGAAGCGTTTCGAGGTGACCGGCATCTTTCACGTCGGCGCTGGCGAAATCGACGGTTTCCTCGGGCTGACCAACCTCGATGACCTGGGCCGTCTGCACCGCTGGAAGCCCAATCAGGTGCAGGGCCTGCGTCTCAAGTTCGACGACCTGTTCGCCGCGCCACGTACCTCGTGGGAAATCGCGCAGAAGCTGGGCGAAAACAATTTCTACTCGCGTGACTGGACGCGCACCCACGGCAACCTGTATCAGGCCATCCGCATGGAAAAGGCCATGATCGGTCTGTTGCTGCTGCTGATCGTGGCGGTGGCGGCCTTCAATATCATTTCCACGCTGGTGATGGTGGTCAATGACAAGAAGGGCGACATCGCCATTCTGCGTACCCTGGGCGCTACGCCGCGACAGATCATGGCGATATTCATGGTCCAGGGCACGGTGATCGGCGTGGTCGGTACGCTGATCGGCGCGGCACTGGGTATTCTGGCGGCGCTCAATGTCAGCGCAGCCATTGCTGCACTCGAAGGGCTGATCGGCCACAAGTTTCTCAACGCCGACGTCTACTTCATCGATTACCTGCCTTCGCAACTGATGGCCCAGGACGTGTTCCAGGTCTGCGGTGCAGCGTTGGTCCTGAGTTTCCTCGCCACCCTGTATCCCGCCTGGCGTGCTGCGCGCACCCAGCCGGCGGAGGCGTTACGTTATGAGTGAGTCGGGCATGTCTGATAAAGCAGTATTGAGTTGCCGCAACCTGGGTAAATCCTACGAGGAAGGCCCGGAATCCGTGGTGGTGTTGTCCGGTCTGCAGCTGGAGTTGCACCCCGGCGAGCGTGTCGCGATCGTCGGCAGTTCGGGGTCGGGCAAAAGTACCTTGCTCAACCTGCTGGGTGGGCTGGATACGCCGTCCGAAGGCAGTGTGTGGCTCGCGGGCGAAGAGTTGTCGGCGCTGGGCGAAAAGGCCCGAGGCCTGCTGCGTAACCGGGCGCTGGGTTTCGTCTACCAGTTCCACCATTTGCTGCCGGAATTCACCGCGCTTGAAAACGTCTGCATGCCATTGCTGATCGGCCGTACGCCCATCCCTGAAGCCCGCAAGCGTTCCACCGCACTGTTGGAGCGTGTCGGTCTCGGGCATCGTCTGGCGCACAAGCCTTCGGAGCTGTCCGGTGGCGAGCGTCAGCGTGTGGCAATTGCCCGTGCCTTGATCAATCAGCCGGGTCTGGTGATGCTCGACGAGCCTACCGGCAACCTCGATCACCACACGGCGCAGGGCATTCAGGACCTGATGCGTGAATTGAGCACGTCGTCGCGCACGGCGTTTCTGATCGTGACCCATGACATGAACCTGGCCCGGCAAATGGACCGTGTCCTGCGTCTGGAAGACGGCCGCCTCGTCGAGGCCTGATCGACCCGGCCCGGCGCCATTCATCGCGTCGGGTTCCAGTTTTTATACGGTGTATTTTCCACGGTGCTTCGCGAATGTTCAGACCGTTACCCATCTTCATCGGCATGCGCTATACCCGCGCCAAACGCCGCAAAAGCTTCATCTCGTTCATTTCGATGACCTCGATGATCGGTCTGGCACTCGGTGTCCTGGCGATGATCGTGGTGCTGTCGGTCATGAACGGTTTCCAGCGGGAAATGAGCTCGCGGATTCTCGGCATGGTGCCGCACGCGGTCATTGCCGGTACCACGCCGGTCGATGACTGGAAACCGCTGGCAGACGCTGCGCTGAAAAACCCTGAAGTCACTGCTGCCGTGCCGTTCACCGACATGGAAGGCATGTTGTCCTACAAGGGCTCGATGCAGCCGATCCAGATCAGCGGTGTCGACCCGGCGCTGGAACATGAAGTGTCGATCGTCACGCAGCACATCACCCGCGGAAGCCTCGAAGACCTCAAGCCGGGCGAGTTCGGCGTGGTGCTCGGTGATATCACCGCACGCCGCTTTCGTTTGACCATCGGGGACAAGCTGACCCTGATCGTGCCGGAAGTGAGCAGCGCCCCTGGCGGCATCACGCCGCGCCTGCAACGCCTGACTGTCGTGGGTATCTTCAAGGTCGGTGCCGAGCTGGACGGTTCGATGGGCCTGATCAACATCGCCGATGCGGCACAGATGCAGCGCTGGCAGCCGAACCAGGTTCAGGGTGTGCGACTGGCGCTCAAGGATCTGTACAAGGCGCCTCAGGTGTCCACCGCCATTGCCGCCGGCCTCGGTGAGGGCTATCGCGCCGATGACTGGACCCACACTCAGGGCAGCCTGTTCAGCGCCATGAAGATGGAAAAGACCATGATTGGTCTGTTGCTGCTGATGATCGTCGCCGTGGCGGCGTTCAACATCATTGCCACGCTGATCATGGTGGTCAACGACAAGGGCGCAGATATCGCCATCCTGCGCACCATCGGCGCCACGCCGCGGCAGATCATGGCGATTTTCGTGGTCCAGGGCACCGTCATCGGCATTGTCGGTACATTGATCGGCGGCATCCTGGGGATTATTGCAGCGCTGAACGTCAGCAGCCTGGTGGGCTGGATCGAGCGGGTCAGCGGCCAGCACATCTTCAGTTCCGATGTGTATTTCATCAGCAACCTGCCGTCCGAACTGCAGGCCGGTGACGTGCTGCTGATCTGCAGTGCCGGGTTTATCCTGAGCTTTCTGGCGACCATCTACCCCGCATGGCGCGCCGCGCAGATCCAGCCAGCGCACGCACTGCGTTACGAGTGACAGGGCCTTAGCCACCTTCGTCGAGGCCGCACGGCGGCCTGCGCGGGTGGCGAGGCAAAGCTGATTTTCGCTGAAAGCCCCGCGCAAACGCTATAAACTCGCCGCGTTAATTCATGATCCAGGTATCGCCATGCATCCCGCAGCCGAACACTCGCCGCTGGGCAAGTCCAGTGAGTACATCGCCACCTACACGCCGTCTCTGTTGTTCCCGATTCCTCGTGCCGCAAAATGGGCCGAGCTTGGACTCACCGCGCAGACGCTGCCTTATCAGGGTGTCGATTTCTGGAACTGCTACGAGCTGTCATGGCTGCTGCCTTCCGGCAAGCCGGTGGTGGCCATTGGCGAATTCAGTATTCCGGCCGAATCGCCGAACATCATCGAATCGAAGTCGTTCAAGCTGTACCTCAATTCGCTGAATCAGACAGCTTTCGCGAGCGTCGAACAGCTGCAGACCACCCTTGAGCAGGATCTGTCGGCCGCGGCGGGCAAGCCGGTCGGGGTGCGTATTCGCAGTCTGGCGGCGATCGAAGAAGAAGGTGTCGCGGCTTTGCCGGGCGTATGTATCGACGACCTGGACATCTCGGTCAGCAGCTATGACCGGCCGCAGCCCGAGTTGCTGCATTGTGATGACTCGCGGGTGGTGGAAGAGAGCGTGCACAGTCACCTGCTCAAGTCCAACTGCCCGGTCACCAGCCAGCCTGACTGGGGCAGCGTAGTCGTCGAATATCGCGGCGCTGCGCTGGATCATGCCAGCCTGCTGGCGTATATCGTCAGCTTCCGCCAGCATTCGGACTTTCACGAGCAGTGTGTGGAAAGAATCTTCCTCGACCTGCAGCGTTTGCTCAAACCGGAAAAACTGACGGTTTACGCACGCTACGTGCGTCGCGGGGGTCTGGATATCAACCCGTATCGCAGCACAGAAACGCTGGACGTGAGCAATCGCAGGCTGGCGCGGCAGTAGTAGCGTCTGCCGCCAAGGGCGTGGACGCAGAGCGTCCGGAACGGCATTCCCACGCGGAGCGTGAGGAACGATAGGTGTGTGGGCATGCATTGGGTGACGCTCTGCGTCACAACTCTGCGTCGCACCGCGCATCAGCGGTCGGACGCAGAGCCATTAGAACGGCATCCCCCAATCAGACCCCGATATTGCCCAGCGTCTGCACGATGTTGCGCAAGGTGCCGGCGATGGTCGGATGCTCCAGCTCGAAACGCTCGACGGCCAGATTCACGCCATCAGCCAGGCTGCTGTCCTGCTCGTGGGTGGCCTGTTCCAGCTGAATTTTAGTTTCAATTTGTTGCATGAGTTCGTGCAGGTTTTCCCGCTCGGACTCTGACATCGGCGGGTTATGCTCCAGTTGCTCGCGCAGGGTATTGAGTTGTTCTTGCAGTTCGCGGGCGGGCATGACGTGCTCCTTGATTGATAAGTCTGTCTCATGGACTTCGCCGGAGCGTTAAAGGTCCATGTTCACTCAAGACTAATCCAGTCAACGCCTTGCTGCATATGTATCAGGGTTTTTCGCCCTTGCTGCGTCGCAGGGCAATGTCGGCCAGGCAGGATTCCAGTTCACCCAGGTGGTCGATCACCGAATGCACGCCCAGCGAATAGAGTTTGAGCGTGGCCTGTGCGCGTCGCTGTTCGCGTTCTGCATCGCCGAGTGCCTGCCATTGTGAAGGCGAGAGCCCGCACAGTGGTCCGCAGGATGCCAGGCCAATGGTCCACAGTCCGGCGTTCAGTCCGGACTGCAACAGGCGCGGGTCGCCGCTGATCAGGACGCAACCATCCAGGTGGCTGACTTTCAGGGCCATCAATGCCATCCAGCAGGCATCCGGGGCGGGCCAGCCTGCAGTGGGGCGGGGCGCGGGAATCATCCAGTCATTCACCGGCACAGCCAGTGCGCTGCTCACGCTTTCAGGCAGTTCCTCGAGCCAGGCGCAAGGCATGCTCTGCTCGCGCAGGGTCTGCAGAATAGCCTCTGCGCCCGGTGTGAACTGTGTGTGCTCATGGCCAGGGGCGCGCGAGTTCGCGGCCTGCGCACCGAAGTCCACCAGGCAGCCGCTCAGGCCGAACAGCAGGGCAGGGAAGGTTGGCAAAGGCGTGATGACCGGGGCGAGCATGAGGATCTCTCTGAAATATCGAGAAACGCTACCGATCTTTTGTGACACTTCGATGAATGTGCGATGACGGGGTTTATGCGGAACCCTTTGCTGACAGACCTGCCTTATTCTCGACAGAAGGCTTTATACTCCCTGTCCTAGCGTGTGGGGCGTAGCACCCGCGTCATTATTTCGATATCTCGATCAGGAGTGTCAGCTATGCCCGTGACCGGTGCAGGCTTTATCAAACGTTTGGTGCAATTGTCCCTGTGTGCAGGCATCGCGCTGGTTCCGGTAGCCGTTCAGGCCGCCGAGGACGATCCCTGGGAAGGTATCAACCGTTCCATTTTCACCTTCAACGATACCCTTGATGCCTACACGCTCAAGCCGCTGGCCAAGGGGTATCAGTACATCGCGCCGCAATTCGTCGAAGACGGTATCCATAACTTCTTCAGCAACATCGGTGATGTCGGCAACTTGGCGAACAACGTGCTGCAGGCCAAGCCTGAAGCGGCGGGCGTCGACACGGCGCGCCTGATCGTCAACACTACTTTCGGTCTGCTGGGCTTCATCGACGTGGGTACCCGCATGGGCCTGCAGCGCAACGATGAAGACTTCGGTCAGACGCTGGGCTACTGGGGCGTGCCGAGCGGCCCGTTCGTGGTCATTCCGTTTCTGGGGCCAAGCACCGTACGTGATGCGTTCGCCAAGTACCCGGACACCTACACCTCGCCTTACCGCTACATCGATCACGTCCCGACCCGTAACACGGCGCTGGGCGTCAACCTGGTCGATACGCGGGCCAGCCTGCTGTCTGCCGAGCGCATGGTCAGTGGCGATCGCTACACCTTCATTCGCAATGCCTATTTGCAGAACCGCGAGTTCAAGGTCAAGGATGGCAAGGTCGAAGACGATTTTTAATCGCTGCTTTGCCTCTGCATGAATCAATAAAGGCGACCCTGGGTCGCCTTTATTATTTTGTAAAAATGTGAACCTGTTCCGCCTGTTTTCACTTCATCGAGACGATTGAAAGACCCAGTTTCTGTACGCCACCTTCTTCATCATTCACCCAGACCACCTCGGTTTCGGCTTCAAGCCCCTTGAGCGCAGGATGGTCAGAGTCAATGCGCACGCTGAGTTTGTCTCCGACCTGGAACAAGCGTGGTGCCTGAACCTGCATGCCGGAGCTTGAAAGATCAATGCATACGGCAGGGATGACCTGGCCGGCGTGGATCAGGTTGACGTCTGCATCGACGCGCATGCGGATGTAATCCCGCTTTTCCTCGTAGTCGCGATCATTTCGACTCATGTACAGTCCTTCGTTTTAGTTGCTGATTTGTGAGTTCTTATAACTCTGGGTGATTTGCGATGTAAAGAGCGCAAAGTGAGGGTAGGAGCATGCTTGAAACACCCGTCGGATGGGAGTACCGTCTGCGCCTTGAAGGGCACCTCTGAAACACGACAGACTTATCAAGTTACTGCGTGTTATTGCGGAGAGGCTAGAAGCGAATCCAGTAAGCGGTTTCCGGTAATCCCGGGCCGCCTACGCCAACCTGATCTGGCGCCGTTTGCCCCCATGCCAAAAACCAGTGCCAAGCTGCTGATTATCGATGACGACGACGTAGTGCGCGCAAGCCTTGCCGCCTACCTTGAAGACAGTGGCTTCAGCGTTCTGCAAGCGAGTAATGGCTTGCAGGGAATTCAGATATTCGAGCAGGAGAACCCCGATCTGGTGGTCTGCGATCTTCGCATGCCACAGATGGGCGGGCTTGAGCTGATCCGTCAGGTCACCGCCATCGCTCCGCAGACGCCTGTCATCGTCGTTTCCGGTGCGGGCGTGATGAGCGATGCAGTCGAGGCCTTGCGCCTTGGCGCTGCCGACTACCTGATCAAGCCTCTCGAAGATCTTGCCGTGCTCGAGCATTCGGTGCGCCGTGCGCTGGATCGGGCGCGCCTGCTCACTGAAAACCAGGTCTACCGCGAAAAGCTGGAAAAGGCCAATCGCGAACTCGAAGCCAGCCTGCACCTGTTGCAGGAAGACCAGGACGCGGGTCGGCAAGTGCAGATGAACATGCTGCCAATCACTCCGTGGTCGATTGACGCATTCAAGTTTGCCCACCAGATCATTCCGTCGTTGTACCTGTCCGGCGATTTTGTCGATTATTTCAGGGTCGACGAGCGGCGTGTCGCTTTTTACCTGGCCGATGTTTCAGGTCATGGGGCGTCATCGGCATTCATTACCGTACTGCTGAAGTTCATGACCACGCGGCTGCTGTTCGAGTCCAAGCGTGGCGGAACGCTTCCGGAGTTCAAGCCATCGGATGTGCTGGGGCATATCAATCGCGGCCTTATCAGTTGCAAGCTGGGCAAGCACGTTACGATGGTCGGCGGTGTCATCGATGAAGAGTCAGGTAAACTGACGTACGCAGTGGGCGGACATCTGCCACTGCCTGTGTTGTATTCCGAAGGGCAGGCGCATTATCTGGAAGGTCGTGGACTGCCGGTCGGGTTGTTCAATGAGGCCACCTATCAGGATCATGAAATCGATCTGCCCGAGTCCTTCAGTCTGACCATGTTGTCTGATGGCATACTGGACTTGTTACCCGGTGATACACTCAAAGAGAAAGAAGCCGTCCTTCCCGAATTGGTCAAGACGGCTGGCGGCAGCCTGGATGGCTTGCAGCGGGTTTTTGAATTGGCAACGCTAGGGGAGATGCCGGATGATATCGCCTTGTTAGTGTTAAGCAGGAATCTTGAATGAGTACCGGTAGAATCCAGTTCGCCGAGCAGGAAGGCACCTTCGTTCTCAAGTTCGTGGGTGAAGTACGGTTGACGCTGTGTTCGGCCCTGGATGCGACTATCGAGCGCATCTTCACTGCGCTGAATTTCTCGGCGGTGGTCATTGACCTGACCGAAACGCGCAGCATTGACAGCACCACGCTTGGCCTGCTGGCCAAACTCTCGATTCTGTCACGCCAGAAGGTGGGCCTGTTGCCGACGCTCGTGACCACTCATGAGGACATCACGCGCCTGTTGCAGTCGATGGGCTTTGATCAGGTCTTCAACATCGTTGACCGGCCTCTGCCGCGGCCTGAGTGCCTGACTGATCTGCCTTCACAGGACCAGTGCGAAGAAGTGGTAAAGGCCAAGGTGCTCGAAGCGCACAAGATCCTGATGGGCCTCAACGATTCCAATCGTGAAGCGTTCCATGATCTGGTCAATGCACTGGAAGGTCAGCGCTAGGTATCAGTTGCGTCTGTCTCTCTGATCGCCGAACCCCAGGCAGCAAAAAGGGCGACACCTGCGAAGGTGTCGCCCTTTTTCATGTTCAGGCTTTTTTGGCGGAGAGCAGTGCTTCCAGCTTTTCCTGATCGCGAGCGAACTGGCGAATACCTTCAGCCAGCTTTTCAGTGGCCATGGCATCCTCGTTGGAGGCCCAGCGGAACTGGCTCTCGGTCAGGCTCTGACGCGCTTCGCCGGCGTTACCCGGTGCAAGCTTGCGTTCCAGAGTGCCGGTGTCTTCGGCCAGCTTCTTGAGCAGGTCGGTGCTGATGGTCAGGCGATCACAACCGGCCAACTGTTCGATCTGGTTCAGGTTGCGAAAGCTCGCACCCATGACCACGGTCTTGAAGTCGTTGGCCTTGTAGTAGTTGTAGATGCGCGTAACCGACTGCACACCCGGGTCTTCTGCGCCGGTGTAGTCGGTGCCTGTCGACTTCTTGTACCAGTCGTAGATGCGGCCCACGAACGGCGAAATCAGGAACACCCCGGCCTCGGCGCAGGCGACTGCCTGGGCGAAGGAGAACAGCAAGGTCAGGTTGGTCTGGATGCCATCCTTCTCGAGCTTTTCAGCTGCGCGGATACCTTCCCAGGTGGCGGCCAGTTTGATCAGCACCCGGTCACGCTTGATGCCTGCGGCGTCGTACAGACCGATCAAACGCTCGCTGCGCTCGATCAGGGCATGGGTGTCGAAGGAAAGGCGTGCGTCCACTTCAGTGGATACGCGGCCCGGAACCACCTTGAGAATCTCCTGACCGATGGCGACTGCAAAGCGGTCGCAGGCCAGGCCGATGTCGCCCTTGCTACCGTCGAACGCTTCGCCCAGCATCTTGGCGTTGTTCGCGTCGGAAGCGGCCTTGAGCAGCAGGGAAGGGTTGGTGGTGGCGTCCTCGGGTTCGAGGCTCTTGATGGCGCCGAAGTCGCCGGTATCGGCAACAACGGTGGTGAATTTCTTGAGTTGATCCAGCTTGGAAGTCATGAGCGTGCTCTGTCCTGTGCGGTTGGATGACATTACCCGAGCGCTGCCGACCACTCAAGGCCGCAGCGTTTACTGCTGCCGATGATAGGCCCTGAGGGACGGCGTTGTCGTGAATACCTTTGTCTAGAGTGTTTTTGAGCCTCGCACAGACCGCTTGTTCCCTTGATGTGAATTTAACCTCTTGAAGAGCGGCCTGCACGTTGCGCAATGGGCGCGAACATCAGCTTACCGTGCCTTTGACAGAAGGCCGCTGCGCCGGGGTGAGCCGGGTTCGCAATCAGACCGGGCTGTGGCGTCGAGCGGCGCATTGGGGTAAAGATGCTGTTCAACTCGCGATGATCTGAAGGAACCAGCATGCATTCACGACGCTTCCCCCTCACTGCCGCCATCGGACTTTCCCTGGTTTCCATGGGTCTGTTTTCCATGGCTGCCAATGCCGCCGAGCTGTCACCCGATCAGTTGCTGAAAAAAGCCCAGGCCGAACAACCGGCCTACCTCGACACTGTCCGGCAACTGGTCGATATCGACACAGGCACCGGCCAGGCACCCGGGCTGAAGACCGTCAGCGCGATGCTGGTCGAACGTCTCAAGGCGCTGGGCGCTGAAGTCTCCACCACGCCGGCAGATCCTTCGGCGGGGGACAATATCGTCGGCACGTTCAAAGGCAACGGCACGCGTTCTTTTCTGTTGATGGTCCACTACGACACGGTGTTCGGGCCTGGCACTGCCGCCAAGCGTCCCTTCAGGCTCGACAGCGAGCGCGCCTATGGGCCAGGGGTGGCAGATGCCAAGGGCGGCGTGGCGATGATTCTGCACGCACTGCAGTTGTTGCAGAATGAGCACTTCAAGGAGTTCGGTACGCTCACTGTGCTCTTTAACCCGGACGAGGAGACCGGCTCCAGCGGTTCGAAAAAAGTCATCGCCGAACTCGCTCGCCAGCATGACTACGTGTTTTCGTACGAGCCGCCTGACAAGGATGCCGTCACCGTCGCCACCAACGGCATCAATGGCCTGCTCCTCGATGTCAAAGGCAAATCATCACATGCGGGCTCCGCTCCCGAGGCCGGGCGCAATGCCGCCATCGAGCTGGCGCATCAGTTGCTGCAGCTTAAGGACCTCGGCGACCCAGGCAAAGGCACGACCGTCAACTGGACACTGATCAAGGGCGGGGAGAAGCGCAACATCATTCCATCCAGCGCATCAGCCGAGGCGGACATGCGCTATTCCGACCTCAGCGAGAGCGATCGCGTACTGGCTGATGGCCAAAAAATCGTGAAGAAGACACTGGTCGATGGCACCGAAGTGACCTTGCGAATGGAAAAAGGCCGACCGCCGCTGGCCAGAAACCCTGGCTCCGAACAGCTGGCGAAAACCGCGCAGGCGCTGTACCAGAAAACAGGCCGCACTCTGGAGCCGATTGCCATGCGTTTCGGTACCGACGCGGGCTATGCCTACGTACCGGGGAGTGCAAAACCTGCGGTGCTCGAAACCATGGGCGTGGTCGGCGCCGGTCTGCATGCCGACGATGAATACATCGAGTTGTCGAGCATCGCGCCCAGGCTTTACCTGACCGTGGCGCTGATTACGCAGTTGTCGAAGGGCGATGCTGCGCCCTGACGACTCGTGAGGGGAGCGTTGACAGGCGTGGTCTGCGGGCCACGCCATCTGTCGATGCGTGGGGCATTGCGATTGACCTGATCACCGATAAACGATTAACTGTATATGTATACAGTTAATCAGAAAAGGCTCGCCTCATGAGTGTTACATTCCTTGGCCCGTTGTCGGCAGGTGGCATCAAGCTTCCTTTCATATCGCTGTCGTCCGTTGGTTCCAGATCGCCAGTGGTCGAGAAGCATGTTTCCATCGCCGAGCTTTGCGAGGTCCGTGAGCCGCACGCCTACCTGGCCAGGATCGAAGACCAAGGCATGCAAGGGGGCGGCATGTGCAGCGGGGACATGCTGGTGGTCGACCGCAGCCAGTACGCTGAGCACGGTGACATCGTCGTTGCCTCGCTCAATGCACGGCAGATCTGCCGGCGTCTGCACATGCGCGGCGATGTGGTGATTCTGGAATCGCAAAATCCGGATTACCCACCACTGCGTGTCACCGACAACGATGACCTGATCATTCTGGGCGTGGTCACCTACAGCCTGAAAAACCTGCTGGAGGGCCGCGCTGCATCGTCAGCTCATCGATGAACAGACGCATGTCCTTGCATTGCAAGTCGCTGCGTGATCTGCTGCCCACTCTTTGGCTTTTATCGGAATACCGAGCGCATGCAAGAACGACTTGACCAGCTACGGCTCCCCAAGCCTGTACAGGGAGCAATCAGTGATCTGGTAAGGGCGCTCGACGCAACCAGCACATGCGCCGACGTGGAAGCCGAAGCCGCGTTGCAGATTGAATACATTCACGGTCTTGAGACCAGCAGAAAGTTGCGTCCAGCCGATGCCGAAGCGCTTTACATCATTTTCGACGACGCAGTTCAGGCTCGTTTACAGGCACTTTCCGATTAGATTCGGTATTCCATTAGTCCGCTGACTGTGTGAACTTCACTCCAGATTTTATCTGTCCGCAGGGTCGGGACGGGTGCCCGGCTCACTCTACGAACCTGCAATCTGCGGAGTTCATGTTCAGGTTTGAATGGCTATGCGTTTATCAGGCTTCATCCTAGAAAACATCGAACCTATCGTGCGCGAGTGGACCGATTTCGCACGCACCCTGTCTCCGGCCGGTGAGCCTCTGGATACCACAGAGCTCAGGGACCATGTCGAGCAAATGCTGCGGGCGATCGCCACTGATCTGGAAACGGATCAGTCGTTGCAACAGCAGGTCGACAAATCGCAGGGCCACGGCGTGTCACATGAACAAACCGCAGCCAAAAGCCACGCGATCACTCGACTGATGTCGGGCTTCACCATCGATCAGGTGGTTTCGGAGTTTCGGGCATTACGGGCGAGCGTGATCAAACAGTGGATGTCGCGAGAAGCGCTGGACACTCAACAGCAGATCGAAGACATGATTCGTTTCAACGAGGCGATAGATCAGGCCCTGGCCGAGTCTATCTCCAGCTATACCAGCGCGATTCAGGCATCACGCAATATATTCCTTGGCATCCTCGGGCACGATTTGCGTACCCCGCTAAGCGCCATACTGCTGGGGGCCGACGTATTGCTGCGCACCCATGATCTGGGCGCGCGGCCAACCAAGGTTGCATCGAGGATCTACTCCAGCGTGAAGCGGGCCAACCAGATCGTCGGCGATCTGCTCGACTTCACGCGCTCACAGATCGGTCCCGGCATCCCGTTGAAAAAGACCAAAATAGACATGCAACCGATCTGCGTTCGCATCGTTGACGAATCGAGTACCGTCAACCCGGAAGCAGACATTCGCTTGACGTCGGAGGACCCGGTCATCGGCCGCTTCGATGGCGATCGACTGGAGCAGGTCTTCTCGAACCTCATCGGCAACGCCATACAGCACGGCAATAGCTGCGATCCCGTCGAAGTGACGCTGGCCGTTTCGGAGGGCGAGCTGCGCTTTATCGTCCACAACACCGGCAGCCCGATTCCCGCAGATGTGCTGCCGTTCATCTTTAACCCGATGGACCGCTACTCACCCGAAAAGATGACCGACAACGGACCTTATTCAAGCCTGGGGCTGGGTCTGTTCATCGTCGACAGGATTGTCGACGCGCACGGCGGGCGTATCGAGGTGACGTCGAAAGCGGATCATGGGACTACGTTTGCGGTGTTCATTCCGTTGAGTGCGGGGTGAGGTGGGGGCGGTTGTCAGCCAGAGGTGTATATCCGACACCGACACACATAGTGTCCCGGTCTTGCTTCTGAGGTGAGGACCTGCTTTCAAGCATCTTGCGGGCGACAGAGATGCCCGCTTGATCAATTCCGAAAGACCTCAAACTTATCCATCAAAACCTTCCCAATTTACAGCCATCCAGCGGCATCAATTGGCTAACGTGGCTGCACAACGACGCCCGATGATAGAATGCCTCCATACTTCTCTCCGAGCTACCGACGCTAATGTCATCCGCAAGCCCCGATAAAAGGCGCTCGTTCACGCGCCGCTTCTCCGTCGCTCCGATGATGGATTGGACATATATACCTGCAAAGCCCAGATAATACTGCAATTTCTATCGATTTTTGAGCTTGTGTAGCAAATTTGTAGTGATGAGCTAACGGCTGCTCGCTTGTAGCTGGCCAATGCGCCACTGAGCGCTTCAGTGGAACACTTCCGCTTGCATATCTTCGAAGCATGGTGTTCGATACGTTTTTTAATCATAGTGGCAATCACCATATTACTGAGCTGGGTAGGCATAGGCATGCACATGTGAGGCAGAGGTGACAAATGTGAAAGGCGAGGCTGGTGTATGAGGTTTAACCAGCATGACTCTAATGGTAGAGCTTGCGGTTATCAGGTAAGTAAGAGAACCTGTGGCATAACTGATTTGCCAAAAAATGTGGAGCAGGGTTGTATTGCTTCGCTGCTCAAAGTAAGAAGCTGATATTAGAGTAATCAAGCGAAGCGTCGGAGTTTAATAATGAAAAGGCTCTTAGAACATAATACTGTGCTGCCCGAAATCTTTCATTCTGCGTACAAGCTTTGTTTTGATGTCCATGATGTTCTGGCGCAGCTTCTGGTTTCAGGTATGAAGCAGGGGATATTCGTCACTGATATAAAATTGGAAAGCGATCGTGACAAAAAAGCGATTGATGAGGCTGATGATTTAATTGACTGGCTTAGACTGAGCGGTCGTATCGAGGAGGAAGCAGATGTTCTTGTGACAGTTGCTTTTCCGGCTGTGCTTTCAGATATGTTGCATTGTATTTTCGAAGCAATCGAAGCCTCTAGGAAAGGAAAGTTGGCTGTATCATTTATGCTGTTAAGGAAGCCGATCCAAGAAAGTCTTTATTTATTGGAGTCTATAGTATTAGATAAAAATTCCTTTTCAGCCATGATCGCTTATGATCCGTCTAAATTGCGTCCTCAGAACGCGGGTGGGGTGGAGGGACATTCTCGGCGTATTGGTAATGTTCTAAATCTCATTGGTGCGTCAGGACGTTTTGATGCAGGATATTTAGCTAAGTTGAGGTATGACAAGACTGAGCAAGACAGCTTTGATGGAGTATGTAATAAGGCAATGCATTTGTTTACCGATCACAAAGCTATAAAAACAGAGCAGTACAACATAAACTTTATTTTTTCTTCGGGTTTGCAGTCTCATACTCAATGGTCTTTTTTGTATTCAAGATTGCCGTACATGTTGATGTATATTCTCGCCTTGGTGGAGTATATAACCGAGAGGTTTGCGCAGACCCTCCCTGTTTACTCACAAGACATGGCTCGACGCTTGGGCGCGTCTTTAATTTTAAGTAACGCTTGCATAGGTCGCGAATACTTTAGGGATCACATAGATCACTTGGCATGTGAGACGTACCGTTGGCTGTCAGATCATTGTTTGAGTAATGGTTTTGTCAAGCCTGAAACTGAGCATTTTGAAAGAATGGCATCGTCTGGAGCGTTTCCGGGTGAGCCTCAATCTGATGTGGACGCCCGCAATCGATTGTATGGACAACTTGCAGGCCTTTAGGCTGCAACAGCCGCATCATTGCGGCTGTATAAGAAGTCCCGGATGTCCGTCTCGTGAATGTTATGCCACTCTGCCCATTAGCTGATTTTGCTCCTTTGCTGCCTTTTCTCTTTGTCGATCAATGTAATCAGCCAGGTCTGTTAGATGAACACCTAAGGCCGCTTTTTGACTGTCGGCTCCCAGGCGCACCACAGGGATATCGATCTCGCCATCAAGTCTTTTTCGTTTGAATTTTTCAACCGTCAAATGCATATAGTCTCTACAAACGCGATCTAACGGAATGACTGCTTGGCCTTCGTACTGGGCCATGAGTAGGAAAAATGTATTCATGGCTTCACCTGCTTGAACTCAACTACCCACACCCACGGGTTGGCGTTCCAGTTCTCTTGCCCGTTGAGCGACACCCAAAGAATTGAGAACAACTCATCTTCCGAGTAGCCAATGCCATCTGGGTCCAGATGGTCGCGGCAGCTCAATACGCCCTCGGCAATGGCTTGTTCCGGCGTAATGTCTTGCAGCCGTTCGATGCGTACATCTGTTATTTCCAACAGAGTCCGGGACGCCCAGCGCGGCATGTGGATGCTGGGCCGCCATTTAAAACCGTAGGAGTCACCAACTACATCTATCCGGTAGATGCAGTGTCTCGGTTTGCGAAGGGCTGCTGGAACGTCGCAGATTTTTTTGCCTGTTCTCACCCACGCCGAGTAACTAAAGGTGTGGTTGCTCCAGGACTCATGTCCGGCGTCGGGGCAGGGTATCCATGTCTCGCGTACCCAAAGCCGGTCACCTGGCTTGCCGTAAGGGCAATCAGCCGTGTGTACATCTGCCGTTTGCGCTCCACGTCCCTCGGCAAGCTCCGTGTGTGGAGTACGGGGAGGAGTTTCCACCAACCGGCGCGTTACTGTCTTCTGGCCTGCCAGTAATGCGTGCGTCATCGGCCCGTTGAATAGTATGGGGCGCTCTTTAGCCACCACTGTGTTGGGCGTGGCCATGTTACTGAGCCCGCTCTGAACCCTTCTTGCTGGAATTGTGCTGAGCATCGCGTTATAGGCGAATGTCAGTTCCTGAGGGTGGGCATCACGCTGATGAAGCATCATCGCAAAGTTGGCGATGTCCTCGAAGTTGCCAGGGTTTCCCTTGGGAATATGCTCGACCAACATCTCTGCCAGCGTTCTATCCTGCACTCTGGTTTCACTCCAGCCACGAAGACCTTTAGCGCGAGCTTCGGCTAGCTTTGTTTTCATGGCTGCAGCGAAGTTGTCGACAGCCAAATTATCGGGGTGTTGGTGTACTTGGCCAGGAAAGAGACGGGCGCAAAAGGCATCCAAATCTGCAATGTATTGAGTTGCATCTGGAGTGCCGATATTCCCGACCAGTGTGCGTGACTTACCGAGCAGGGCCACGCTGTCGCTCAACACTGCGATGGTCTCGGTAAGTTGCCTGCGCGCTTTGTCACGCGCTCCCGTGCGGCTCATGGCTTCACCACATTCGCGACCGTAGCGCTGGCCTGCAGGCCGCACTTCGTGCATCTCAGCCCAATGTCTGAAAGGCTGGGTTCATGATCGTTGGGAAAGGGGTACAGCTCTTTCACGGGACATTCAGACTGGAACGGTCTGGCACAGATCTGCGACAGGGCCTTACCCCCCACCACAGGCTGCGCGGGCGGGCGATTTTGAGCGATTAGCGTTGCATCATGAGTGTCTGCCTCGCGCAGCTTTTCGTGGGGTACAGACGCTTCGGTGGTGCTGCTGGGGATAGCAGTAATGCCTGCTGCTGCGCAGCAGAGACTGTTTGTTTTTTGTGTGGTGCTCCAACTACTGTTGCGGAGCAAAGCGGCTTGCGGCTGGTGGTCAGTCTGTGAGCGATCACTGCCGCTTTCCTCCGATGCTTGGTTGCAAGTTGATTCATCGGACGCTTCTGGTTTTGTGCCGACGACGTAAAGCATCTGCGCCTGGTCATTCTCCTCGACCAGATCGGCCAGTAGCAGTGCGTTCTCGACGTCCTTGCGCAAGGTGCGCAAAGCGTCAGGGCCAATCATCGACCTAAGTCGATTGTTCAGCTCTTTGTTGAAGCGGGCCGTAGCGCGGAGTTCGGCAATGGCTTTGGTGTGCTGCTGGTGCAGGTCGCCAGCGGCTTGCGGGCTGAGCCGCAGCAGGGGGATAGGTAGGTTCATGCTGCGTTCACCTGCTGGTCTGATACGCCGAGCGCTTCAGCCATTTGCAACGCCTGCTGCCGGAGCGCCAGACAATCGCGTTCCAGCTTTTTGCCGGTACGAAACGCGCTGAAAGTCTCTGCAGCGATTCTCAGTTTCTCGGCTATATCGTTCAGCGCGTCTCGTTCTTGCGCACCAAACGCCATACCTCGCTGGAGTCTTTCGCAGTGTCGCGCCAATTGCTCATTGTCTGTGCGGATCAGCCTCAATGATGCTTCAAGCTCATGGATCGCCAGTACGTCTTGTTCGCGCGGTACTTGTTCGCCGTTAGTGATGCCAACTTTGATGCCGTCGCTACGGCCCATCATGTAGCCAAAACATAAAAGCAGGCCGGCGGAAATGATGAGTCCGATCAACACGCAGATTTGAATCGTAGTCATGTGGTGTGCTCCTGGTGGGGTGGCTCGGCTGGTGGTGGCAGCCGTTTGGGTTATATCGGTGAGTCTGATTCAGTTTGAGAATTGCCCATCTCTTCATCGGCCTTGTATGCACGGATGTCGATCAGAGCTGCGACGTGCCGAATGTGCGCGAACTTCGGTGCTTTGCGGCTTGTGTCCAAGGTGGTGATCGGGAGCGGAATTCGTCCGTTCTCAATCTCGGCAACAAACGACCGCTCGTTGAGGTTTCGAAAGTACTGCTCGCGCAGCTTGTCTAGGGGGATGAGTACATCTCCGAAGGTCCGATACAGCAGTTCGACGGTAGCCGCTTCCGGTGCTGGCATTAGACGTAGCGGATTTTGGCTGTGGTCCTTCATGCCGCAGCTTCTTTGGGTGGGGGAATGTAGTCGTACATGTCCATGAGCGCTTCTTGTGCTGTACGTCCGCGCCCAAATACGTAACCTGCGCAAGGTCGACGCATCGTGAGGGTGAGAGGGATCCATTGGGGTTGAGTGATGCTAAGGTCGAGCGTGACGTGGGCATCGACCATTTGAAGTTCGCATGCCAAAAACTCAGTGATGGCCAGCAACTTGAATTGCTCCTGCTGCAATGGCGTTGCCGCGACAGCTTCAAGTCGCGCGGCTGAGTTAATGCCAGCAATGACAGCAGCAACGTCGTTCTGAGTGCGCTGTTCTGGCGGAATGCGCAGCAAGTCAATCAGCAAACGGTCAATCGCTTCTTGGTTCATTCGGTTTTCTCCGCTTGGGGTGGTTCCAGCTGTTCAGGCAGTGTCGTTTGGTCAGCTCGCGCAGGTGTTCCGGAACTTCCAGAAGCGCTGCATTGCGTTCTTCCCGCGTATGCAGCGCGACGATCTGGCGAGCGTATTCCCTAGGCCACGTCACGGTGGTCTGCCGGTATTTCAGGTACAGTCAGTCCCAGTTGTTCTGCGAGCCAGCGTATGCCGGGCTGCTTTACCCTGGTTGACTGGCTGTACTGCAGGCCCCACTGGTGATGGAACCAGCTACCGTCCTTGACACGCATGTACTCGCGGTCCCGTGTGGGGTAGGCGGGAAGGTTCCGATCATTGAGCAATGCCTTTTCCCTCATCAGGGCGATGAGCTTGGGTCTGCTGATGCCAAGTTGCTTGGCGGTCTGCGCTAAGGTGCGTTCCATCAATCCTCCTATGCCGCTTGCATCGCGGGAGTCGCGATGCTGGCCAGGTGATTGATGGACTCAACGACCTTTTCATGGATTTCGGCATCTGGGCCAGACAGCGTGAAACACTTGGTCCGAGGCTGCCTGACTCCGATAGTCATGAGGGTCGTTGCTGCAGTTCGGGTTCTGTTGCGATGAACCGAGACATGAATCGGCTGTTCAAGGCCAACGTCCAGGCTGAGCATGCCACCCCGGCGTACCAGATCGAAGACTTGCAGACTCAGTTGCTCGTCAAGGATGTTGGATTTTCCATCGGTGCGCTTTGCTGCGGATGTGCCTAGATCGAGAGGACCGTTAGCTATCTCTTCGATAAAAGCTGCCAACTGGAGGTGCATCTTCGGAGTGTTTGGCAGCGTCAGGGAGTGGCGTTGGTTGCCTACCTCGACCCTGAACTGCGTTTCCGCTGAGG
This sequence comes from Pseudomonas sp. NFACC10-1, assembly GCF_900119195.1. Taxonomy (NCBI): domain Bacteria; kingdom Pseudomonadati; phylum Pseudomonadota; class Gammaproteobacteria; order Pseudomonadales; family Pseudomonadaceae; genus Pseudomonas; species Pseudomonas sp. NFACC10-1. Next base: position 320,704 of record NZ_FPJB01000001.1, read on the forward strand.
CGTGTTCGACCTTGAGGCGAAAGGGCAGGGCACCGCTCTTTGCGGAGCGAATGGTGTGGTTGAACGTTTCCGTCAACTTGGCCTGCGCTTTGATCAAGGCCATTGTCTTGGCGTCGAGCTTGTACTTGCTCATGCTGCCCGCCCTCCATCGTTCGGATCGAATGGGGCAGGGAGAGCGCGGATGGGCCGCTTGGGTTTGCTGGTGATGAAAGTACAGCCAGCCACTATAGCCAGATGGCGAATTTCAAAGACGCGCAGCGGATCGGTGACCTTGGGGTGGACGTGCAGCGTTGCTATGGAGTGCATGGTGTTGCCTCGCTCTGTGGTGGAAGAGTGAGGCTTTTCTAACCCTAAAGGTTTATTTAGTCAACAAAAATTAACCTTTGGGGTATTCTCCTAGGGTCGTCACACGGAGTCTTCCTCCTCCAAGTCGCTCAGGAGGTCGTGCGATTTGTCGGTTACGGGGTGAGGGATGTCCGCCAATACTTCCTCTCTATCACAGTATCGTAAAAAGAAATATAAAGATGAATCGATAATTTTAAGTAATTTACTACCTCGATCATAGTCTACAAATGGTGGCTGAATGCTTTTGTTGATTTGATGTTGCGTTATGTTGTGCAAGAAAGCGCCTAGGTCTCCCGAGCGCACATCATCGGGTCGGTGATGGATCTTCCTAATCCCCACTAGCAATGATGATCTGGACAGTCCGTTCTCAATGTTTGTTAGGTCGGTTGTGAGCAGTAGGTTGATAAAGTAGTATGGAAATGCAAGTGAAGGTTTACCACTCTGATTGCTTGTCTTTCTCGTAATATCGACAAAAGATTCAAAGTTTCTTATATGCCTGCCACCGTACTCACTGGCTTTAATTTTCAGCGCTGTATCAAGATGAGTCTGCTCTATAAAAGTTTCCGAGTCACATGTCGTGGTCACGCCCGCGGCAATACAGCATTGTTTACATAACTCTTGCAGGACGCCGACGCTATCAAATGTAGATTTTATAAGTGCGTCAGTGACCCTTGAGAAGTTGACATTCAAGAGCTTGGAACCTTTTTCTATTACTTTCTTGAAGTCTTCATCTGTCCAAGGCTCAACCGGCACTTCAGTTACGCGGTCTAATAAGTCGCCGTTAAACTGGATCAATCGATTGGCTTCGCGCCATATGCCAAGTACTATAAAGATTATGCCCAGATCTTGGAAAACTCGTAGGTCAAATGCTAGTCTTTCTTGTACCTCCAGCGAAAGGTAGTGAAAATTCTCAAGCACTATGAATTTGTTAATTTTCTTTTTTTTAAGAAGCTCAGAAACGTCTTGGGCGAGTTCAAGGTTGTATTCAATATATAGTTCCTTGGATGTGTCAGTTTTCAGTTCTTTGTCAGCAACTCCAGCTCCGAGGTTCGCCTCGCCTAGGAACGGCACCTTCACTTTCACACCGGAGCTAACGTTTGAAGAGATTTCAAAGCTAATACCTTGAGTATTGCTTTCGAAGTAGGTGATGTTTGATTGTCTGAGTATAGATCTGTAAATGTCTATTGTTTGTGTTTGAGGTGAGCATTCAACTTTTACGTAGTCTTCTGGGTTAAGATGTTTTAGCGTTAGCGAAGTTTTCCCTTGCTTTGAAGAACCGTAAACTATTACTTGGTTTTTTTCGCTCAGTGCTGAGCTGAATAGTTCATCCACGCTGGGCCGTTCGATATAAGACTCTATTAGTAAGCTTCTTACTCCGAACACGTCGCTGGTTCTATACTTCATGAGACTTCCTTATCTGATATGATTTTCAGGATTGTACTGTTATAGGTCCGTGATTTTCCATCGAGCCCGCCCGCATATGCTCCAATCTTCAGTCATTCGTATTATTCTGTCAGGCCAGTCGGGGTTTAGCGCATACAAATACATCTCTCCCCCTTCTTGTTTTAGTTGCTTGAGGGTTGCGAACTGATCTCTTGCCCTTTTCGCTGCTACATAATGACCTGGTAATGCATCGAGTGATGGGTCAATGACGATTTTATCACCCTCTACAAATTTCGGCTCCATGCTCATCCCCTCAACTCGAAGGATGAAGGCATTAGGGCCGACCGGGCCAGGCGCATCAATCCATTCCTCTGCATCTTGCGGATCAAAAATAGATTGGGACTCGCACCACAAACCCGCAGCAATAGAACCAATGACTGGTAGTTTTCGTCCCGTAAGGCTTAAAACTGTTGCGTTATTAAACTCACCTACGCCGTAGGGCATATCAAGGTAGCCATTATGTAAACCCAGTGCCTTCTCCAGCTCACGTGCGATTTGGTCGCCAATACCCTTCGTTGGGTTTTTTCCTCCAAAGGCGCTGACCTGGGCGGGAGCTTTGTTGAGCATGTCGGCCACATCCGTGAGGCGGAGCTTGCGCTCAGCTAGGAGCCTGCGGAAATTTTGTAGTCGAGTATCGGAAATTTTCATGCTCGGATTGTGATCGGCTTAACCTTTGAGGTGAATGTCCCTTTGGGTGTTGAAAAAAATAACCCTTCGGGTTAATTTATAGTTTTGGAGGTGATGCTATGAAGCTTCGAGACTACATCCATGGCTTAAATCCTGAGTCGTTGCGGGATTACGCAGATCGCTGCCATATCGCTACGAGCTACCTCAGGTTCCATGTCAAATATGCAAGCAAAGATCCAAGTGTTGCTCTCCTCAAATCTCTAGCTCGCGAGAGCCAAGGGCACGTCTCTTTGAATGAGGTGCTTGAGCACTTCGGAATCACTGAATCCCAACTGCATGCCGCAGCATAGAAAAAAGGCGACCCAAGGGCCGCCCAGTTTCCCCCAGCCCGCGCCACCACAGCGGAGCCGGGCCGCGATCAAGGTTGACAGGCACACCACATGCAATACGTCGGTCTTCATCGCGTTTTCAAGGCACGGATGCCTTGAGTTGCTGCCTCTTCCACCACAGAGCGGGCAGCTGTTGCGCCAGAGGCGAACGACGGATCGTTTGCGTCGGCACGGTGCCGGTTAGACCGGCGTGTGAACCCTTTCAAGCCACGCGGCAAATGTATCACCACTACATGCTGCGCGGCACTGGCAACTTACAAGGATTAATGCCATGAGCCGAATTGCTCTGAGTTGTGTTGAACGGGCGCATCGGGAGATCCTGCCGCTCGACCTCGCGCTTTACCATGCTGCAAGGGACTACCCTGGCGGCGCTGCTGCAATAGCCGTCACCACCGGCAGAAACCCCACCACCCTGCAACATAAGCTTTCACCGACTCACCCGAGCCATACAGTCAACATTCAAGAGTTCGGTGAGATCCTGGAGCTGACCAAGGACCGCCGTATTCTGGACGCAGTGCATGCCTTGGTTGGTGATACGACTTGGCAGGAGTTGGCAGAGGCTTATACCAACGATATGCCCGAGACGTTGACCACGGGCATTGCAGAATACTTCCATCAGGTCGCGAACCTTGCTGAGACGTGGGCAAAGAGCATCGGCGACGGTGTCGTGAGCGATCAGGAACTGGCTGAGATACGTCTGCAGGTGTTCCGCAGTATTCAGGGCTTGCTCGGGTTGTTCAACCGCGCCTCCTACGTCAATAAGACGACGCGGGGTACTGATCATGGCTGACATTGCCGACTTTGCTAACGACCTGGTGCAAGAGCGCATAGACCAAGCCCTCGCTGCTAGGCGTGCGGCCAAACCTGTACTCACGCTTCACTCGTTTCTTTTTTGCGAAACCTGTGAAGAGGCTATTCCCGATGCACGACGTATTGCCTTGCCGGGCTGCACGCAATGCCTGACCTGCCAATCCCTGCTGGAAATGCGTGAGGCCCGTCATGCTCGATGAGGTGCTGGGGCAATTCGCTGACTACGGCCTTGAGCCTGCTCAACCGTTGGTGTTCGGCAAGTTGACCCGTTGCAAGACATCCCAGGACAAGGGCAAGGAAAAGAACGGTTGGTACGTCATTCACGAGCATCGGACTGAAAAGAACGAGTCGCTGATCTTCGGTAGTTTTGGCGACTGGCGTTCTGGTGAGACTCAAAAGATCAAGGTGAAAGCGGGCCGAATGTCGCCTGAAGAGCGTGAGGTCATGCGCGCTCGTCAGGAGGACGCAAAGCGCCGCGCAGCTGAGGTAGCCGCTAATGCTTCCCGTCGTGCGGCCAGTCGTGCGGCGGGTATGTTCAAACGCATGCCTGATAAAGGCAAAAGCGCCTATCTGGATCGCAAGCAGATCGTGGGGTTTCGTGTTCGTTACGCGCCGCGTTCAGGTGCTGTGCTGGTCCCGATGAGCAATGCCCGCGATCAGATAGTCGGCCTGCAAGTGATCTACCCGGAAAAGCAACAGGATACCGGGCGTGACAAATCCTACTGGCCCTACGGCATGTCAAAGGAAGGTGCGTTTCATTTGATCGGCCCTGAGCCTGAGCCGGGTGAGCCGCTACTGATCTGTGAGGGATACGCCACCGGCGCTAGCCTGCACATGGCGACTTCATACGGAGTCGCCATTGCTTTTGATGCAGGCAACCTGCTCGCGGTCGCAAAGCTGATGCGTGACCGTCTCCCTGGTCGACCGATCATCATCTGCCGCGATGATGACTGGAAGACCAAACGCCCGAATGGGCAGCTTTGGAACCCAGGCGAGGAAAAGGCCACCAACGCCGCCCTGATCGTTGGTGGTCAGGTGGTTGCGCCTATCTTCTCGGTTGAGCGTCATGACAAATGGACTGACTTCAATGATCTACATGTCGCCGAGGGTTTAGAGGCCGTCCGCCGTCAGGTGTTAGCGGTCGTCAGGCCTCCTGCAGCAGGCGGTTGGAAAGACCAGTTGGCACGCAGTGAGAACGGCGCGCTCATTGCCCATATGCAGAATATTGAGCTGATACTCGGCAACGACGAACGCTGGGCTGGTGTCATCAGTTTTAGTGCATTCAGTTCCAAGATCGTCAAGTTGCGGGCCGCGCCTTACGGAGGTGGTACCGGCGACTGGGCTGATATCGATGATATGCGGGTCATGAAGTGGCTGGCTCAGGTCTACAACCTTCGGGTCAAAGCTTCCAGCGTGATCGAGGCGGTGAGTATCGTTGCTCACGACCATGCGTTCCATCCAGTGCGTGAGTACCTGCAGAAGCTTGAGTGGGATCAAGTACCGCGACTGGAACAATGGCTCATCGACGTCATGGGTGTCGAACCCTCTGAGTACGTCAAAAAGGTCGGCAAGCGGTGGATGATCTCGGCGGTCGCAAGGGTGATGCGGCCTGGTTGTAAGGCTGACTCGGTGTTGATTCTTGAAGGCGCACAGGGCGCTGGTAAATCAACCGCCATGAGCATCCTCGGGGGCGACTGGTTCATGGACACCCCCTTTGCGCTCGGCGACAAGGATGGCTTTCAGGCCATTCGTGGCAAGTGGATTGTTGAACTGGGTGAGTTGGACAGCTTCAACAAGGCCGAGAGTACCAAGGCCAAGCAGTTCTTCTCTGCTTCCACAGACACCTACCGAGAAAGCTATGGCCGGAGAACGAACGACGTGCCACGCCAGTGTGTTTTCGTGGGTACGACCAACCAAGAGGAATACCTCAAGGACGCGACCGGCAACCGACGCTACTGGCCAGTTGCGTGTACGAAGGTCGAACTCGAACAACTGCGTGAAATGCGTGATCAGTTGTGGGCTGAGGCGATGTTTTGCTTCCAGGCAGGCGAGATCTGGTGGGTCAATCGTGACGAGTCGTCCATGTTTGCCGAGGCACAGGACGAGCGTTTCGTGGTCGACGAGTGGGAAGGGCTGATTTTGAATTGGCTGGAAGAGTCACAGATCGGTGAAACCACCAGTGGTAATGAGCTGTTGGGCACAGCGCTGAAGCTTGATGCTGGGCACTGGGGCAAGCCAGAGCAGATGCGCGTCGGCGCAATCATGCACCGCCTGGGTTGGAAGCGGGCGCGATCATCGGTGCTGTCGAAGAGCGGCTTGCGACAGTGGGTATACAAAAAGCCCGCGAACTGGGGCCGGACGTCAGATCTGGTTGTCGAGAAGTTTGATGAGCCTTGCTTCGATGATTAAACGAATTGATACGATGTTGAAACTTTGGGCTGAAGACCTGCATTCGCCTTCGCAGAGCGGAACCGCTTCGGGTGGGAACATGATCGCCATGCTGATGGAGTGTAAAGGGGAGCTGATACGCGGTACGCGCGGCAGTCGTGTGCTGCTGGACGAGTCTGCCGACATCGAGCTGATCGTCAACAAGCACCTGGCACCCGAGTTGGCGTTGGTCGTGCGTGAGCATTACTGCAACGGCGACAGCTTCCTGCATCAGAAAATCACCCACTGCGGTTGCAGTCGGCAGACCTACTACGACCGTCTGCATCAAGCACACCTGAGCATTCAAGGGCTGCTGTGGGGTAAGGCTGCTTGAGGGGGCTCGCTATTTCCCGCTTGTCCTACCTCGTCCCACTGCCTATCTACGCGGTGGGACGGGTTTTAGCCCCGTCTGCGTTGCTCCGTCCCACTGTCCCACCTTTAACCAGCATTCCCACATGTAGCGTAGCGGGCACCATCACGCGCTATGCGCGCGTCAGCGTGCGTTTAAATACTCTCTCTTTACACGGAGAAATAACAATAAAGGTAGGACAGTGGGACAAAGCTTTGTTTTCGGGGGCTTCAAGCGTCCCACCTGTCTCTAGTCTAGTGGGACAGTGGGACAGGGGCAAAAAAAGCGAATGGCCGATTGAAGGTATTCGTCTACATTGCCGGGGCGTTAGTGCTGTGTTGCCTACATATTCGTCGGTGGCATTAATACTGGCTTGCTGCCACCGGAATCCACCTGTAAAAAGTAGTCATCTTCGATAGGTGCGACCGCATAGCGGCTCACGCACTAACCATCAAACCCGGCCAATGCGCCGGGTTTTTTGTTTTTCAGCTCACCCCTAAGGGGGTAACCGGATGCGCACCATGCCCGACAAACCAGATACGTGGGCCAGGATCGTGGCGGCCATTTCAAATCCACTGTGGCAGGGCATGATCATGGCCATCGTCGTTTCTCTACTGCGCATTCTCTACGACGCCAAAGAAACCAGTAAGCGCCGGATCTTATTCGAAGCGCTTATCTGCGGTTCGTTGAGTCTGGTCGCGTCCAGCCTGATTGAGTGGATGACTTGGCCGCCGAGCTTATCGGTAGCTGCAGGTGGAACGATTGGCTTTCTTGGCGTTACGGCCATTCGCGAATTGGTGGCCCGTTTCATAGGCCGGAAGGTGGATTCCCTATGAAGGCTATCGCCGCTGCAATCATCATCGCGCTGGTGGGCGTGTTGCTCGTCGGCATTCAACAGTACCGGGTCGTCGCATTGCGCGGCGAAGTGGAAGTGGAAGCGACGGCCAAGAAAAAAGCGCTCGACGCCAATCTCGAAAGCGAGGCCACCATCACCACGTTGCGCGCCGAGGCCCAACGTAACGCGGCCTATCTGAAGGACTTGAATCAACGGATCAAGGCCAGCGAAAACAAAGCCAAACAGGCGAGGAAAGAATTTGAAGACCTCAAGCGCAACAGCAAGCCCGTTCGTGATTGGGCTTCTCAGCCTTTGCCTGACGGCCTGCGCGGCAAAGCCGGTGGTGGTAACAAAAACGTCAGCGGTTCGAATCGAACCCCCTGAGCTGATTCCTTGTGAACGCATCAACGCCGATGAGGCTGACCTTCGTTCGAACGGCGACGTCTGGGAGCTGAAGGATCAGGCCATCAAGCTGCTTGACACCTGCGCCGATCAGGTCGACGCGCAGATCCTGCGCAGCCAGAGCAAGTAGGTCGTGGACCTACCCACGGTCACCCGCGCCCTGGCTCGCGATCTCGGCGTCTCGGGTCGAATGGCCTGTTTTGGTGCGCCCCGAGAGAGGGGGGACCCTGGGGGTATTCGGGGCATACGGGGCTGCGGACTCGCGCAACTCCGTTAGCGGACAGTTCACCAGCTTAGTGAACTGCGGTGAACAGGTGAACAACCCGTATTCATTGGGTGAACAGGACATTTCAGCATGACATTGATCAGCAAGTCGGACTTTGCAGCACGGCGCGGCTGGGCCAAATCCTACGTTTCCAAACTGGCAAAGCAGGACCGCCTGGTTCTCACTCCGGACGGGAAGGTGGATCTGGAAGCAACCGAAGCGCTGCTCGCCGACTCTGCCGATCCAAGCAAGGCCGCTGTCGCGGCACGCCATGAAGAGGGCCGGATTGAGCGGGGTGTCTACTGCGAGCTTGCGCCGACCGCCGAAACACTTGCGGTGCAGCTCCCGAGCAAAGGCCCGGACTTTCAGAAGTCCAGAGCGCATCGCGAGTATTACCTTGGGCAGTTGGCCGAGGCTGAGTTCCACAAGGTCCAAGGCAACCTCGTTGCGCGGGAAGCGGTTAAAAAAGCTGCCTTCACTGCTGGCCGAACCGTTCGCGACTTGATGTTCGGCCTGTCCCCTCAGCTGGCTCCCGAGCTGGCTGCCATGACCGACCCGTGGCAAATCGAAAAGCACCTGACGGGCGCGTTTCGCCGCGTCTTTGAGGATGCTGCCCGCATGACAACCGCTGACCTTGAACACGCCATGACTGAGAAATAGACCTATGCCCACTGGATACGCAGACGGTGCCGAGGTGTACCGCGAAGCGTATTGCCGTGGGCTTGAGCCCGACCCCGAACTCTGGGTCGATGAGTGGGCCGATGAGTACATGCGTATCCCGCGTGATACCGGTGCCGCAGAGCCCGGCCAATACCGAACGGCCCGCACACCTTATGCCCGCGAGCCCATGCGCTGCCTGTCACCAGCTCACCCCTGCAAGCGTGTGGTCACCATGGTGGCGTCGCAGCTGATGAAAACCCAGATCGCCTTGAACTGGATCGGCGCACTGATCCACATGTCGCCGTCGAACATCCTGACACTGCTGCCCAGCCTGAGCCTGGCAAAGCGTGTCTCTGCGCGGATCAGCAAGACCATCACTGCGACTCCGGTACTGCGTGAACGTGTGGCTTCGCCGCGCTCGCGGGACGCCCGCAACACGATGGACACCAAAGAGTTCGAAGGGGGAGCGCTGTTCGCTACCACCGCTGGTTCTGCGGCCAACCTTGCCGAGCTGTCGGCGCGGTTTGTCTACGGCGATGAAGTGGATCGTTGGGACGTGGATGTCGATGACGAGGGTGACCCAATAGAGCTGGCCGAAACTCGGGGGAGTACCTTCGGGCGTAACGCCAAGTTCTATTTCTCCAGCTCGCCGACCATCAAAGGCGCTTCGCGAATCGATGACCTCTTCTCGACCAGCGACCAGCGCTACTACTACGTGCCATGCCCAACATGTGGGCACATGCAAACGCTGGAGTGGGAACGTCTGCTTTACTCGCCGGACTTCACCACCGTGCATTACCAGTGCGCCGGTCCGGACTGCGACGTCCTGATCGAGGAGTTTCACAAGGGTGACATGCTCGCCCGTGGCGAATGGCGCTCACATGCCCAGGGCGATGGCGAGACGGTAGGTTTCCACCTCAATGCGCTGTATGCACCACTCGGTTGGACGAGTTGGGTCACGCTCGCCAAGCAATATGAGAAGGCCAAAAAGGCCCAGGATCGCGGCGACCTTGAACCGATGCAGGTGTTTTACAACACCCGTCTTGCCAAGGTCTGGGACAGCGCTCAGGAGCAGACCAAAGCAGCCGTGCTGCAAGCCCGAGCCCTGCAGGAAAACTACGTGCTAGGCTCTATGCCAGGCGGTGTTCTGTCGCTCACGGCCTCTGTCGACGTGCAGGCCAACCGTCTGGAAATGATGGTGGTTGGCTGGGGCGAAGGCATGGAACGATGGATCGTTGACTTCCAAGTGATCATGGGCGATCCCGCTGATGATCGCACCTGGCTGGTGCTGGATGAAAAGCTCAAAGAGCGCTACCGCCACCCTTGCGGGGTTAGCCTGGCGATCCTGGCAACGGGCGTCGACTCCGGTGGACACCACACTCACGAGGTGTATCAGTTCTGTCGCGTTCGACGCTGGCGCAATGTCTTCGCCATCAAAGGCGCAAGCAAACCCGGCAAGCCGGTTATCGCTCAACGGCCTTCACTGGTGGACGTCACTTGGAAAGGCCAGACCGAGCGCAACGGTGCAGAGCTGTGGATGGTCGGCACCGACACGGCAAAGGACTGGATCTACAACCGCTACCATCTGGAAAACGGGCCGGGCGCGTTGCACTTCCCCAAAGATTTGCCCGATGACTTCTTTGCCCAATGCGTGGCTGAGCGCAAGGTCACTCGCTACGTCAAAGGCTTCAAGCGCATCGAGTGGGTGAAGGGCAAGGCTGAGCGCAATGAAGCGCTGGACTTGCTGGTGTACAGCCTCGCGATGGCGCATTACCTGGGGCTACATCGCTACGGTGAGCACGACTGGGCCAGGCTCAAAAATGCCTTGGCGCAAGCCGGTCTGTTCGACGATACCGGTCACGCAAAAGCCCCCGTGGCAGAGCGTCTGAGTGTCGAGCCCAAACCTGAGCCGAGGCCCGAACCTCGACCCCAGCCTGTGGCTGCTGCCATTCAAACGCCAGATCGTCCGACTCCACAACCCCAGCAACCCACGCAACGCCGTGCTTCCACCAGCGGCTATCTGAAGAGACGTTGATATGGCTTACACCCAGAAGCACCTTGATGCCGTCGAGGCAGCGATAGGGCGTGGCGAAAAGATCGTGCGTTACGCAGATCGGACGGTCGAGTACCGCTCGGTTGATGAGCTGATCCAGGCTCGTGATCTGATCCGCACCAGCCTGACCAATGCTGCCGGCCCACGCTCGCGAGTTTTCCGCCTATACCACGGGGGCAAAGGCCTGTGAGCAACCGTTACCCCACGCTGTCACGCTCAGGTTTTCTTGTGCCCGAGCGCATCAAAGCCAGCTATGAAGGGGCTGCCGACGGTCGCCGATCTGCCAGTTGGGATGCGCCTGACACAGGCGTCAACAGCCTGATCATGCCCGCGTTGCGCAACCTGCGCTCACGCTCACGGGCGGCAGTGCGCAACGACCCTTACGCGGCCAATGCGATTGATCGGCGGGTCAGTAACCTGATCGGCACTGGCATCACCCCGCAGCCGAGGATCGCGGACAAGGAATTGCGCCGTATCTTTCAGGAGACGTGGGAGGACTGGGTGGATGAGTCCGATGCCGATCAACTGACGGACTTTTACGGGCAGCAAGCCTTGATCGCCCGGACGGTCGAGCAGTCGGGTGAATGCTTTGTCCGATTGCGCCCGAGGCGAATGGAAGACGGTCTGGCGGTGCCCTTTCAGTTGCAATGCCTGGCACCCGAGTTCGTTCCTCATGACAAGTTTGAGGTGACCAGCACCGGCAACATCATTCGCGCCGGGATCGAATTCAACGGATTCGGCAAGCGGGTGGCCTACTGGTGTTATCGCTCACACCCCAGTGACATGACCTCGATCAACGCCGGGTACAACATGCTGGTGCGTATCCCGGCCAGCCAGATGCTGCACATTTTTGAGCCGGTAGAGCCCGGCCAGCTTCGGGGCGTGCCTCGGCTTGCACCAGTGCTCAAACGACTGCGCAGCCTAGACAACTTCGACGATGCCGTCCTGTTCCGTCAGGAGGTGGCCAACCTGTTCGCTGGCTTCATCCGCAAGCCGTCTGCTGACGGTCCGCCGATGCTCGACCCGTTGACGGGCGCGCCCATCAAGGTCGGAGGCGATGGCTTCACGCCGATGGTCGCGTTGGAGCCAGGCACGATGCAGGAGCTGCTGCCGGGGGAGGAGGTCGAGTTCTCGACACCGCCCGATGGCGGCAACAACTACCCCGACTTCATGCGACAGCAACTGATGGCGGCAGCCGCCGGTGCGGGGCTGCCCTATGAGTTGATGACCGGCGACATGCGCGGCGTCAACGACCGCACCATCCGGGTGGTGCTCAACGAGTTTCGTCGGCGTCTGGAGCAGCTGCAGTTCAGCGTATATGTCCACCAACTGTGTCGTCCCGTCCGGGCGGCATGGATGGACATGGCAGTGTTGTCGGGTGCTTTGCAACTGGACGACTACGCGGCACGCCGCCGTGAATACCTGCGCACCCGCTGGGTTCCGCAAGGCTGGTCCTACATCCACCCGGTGCAGGACGTGCAATCGAGAACGATGGAAATCAACGCGGGCCTGGCCTCGCGCAGCGAGATGTGCCTGCGTACCGGCACCGATGCCGAGATCGTGGACGAAGAAAACGCCGCTGACGCGGCTCGCGCCCGAGGTCTGGGCCTCAACTACAGCACCTTGTCGGCGTTCGATGAGGATCCCGACGAGAAGGAGAACCTATGAAGCCGCTGCTGCCGTTTCGCATTTTCAACAAGGTCCCCGTTGCCTTGGCGGTCGAGGACCAGAACTGGTACCGCATCAAGGCCGAAACCCAGGCCGATCAGACCACCATCGAGATCTACATCTACGGTGAGATCGGCGGTTGGGGCATCACGGCCAACCAGTTCATTCAGGACTTGAAGGCCATTGATGACGGTGTGTCGCCCATCGTTGCGGCGTTCAACACCATCGGTGGCGATCTGTTCGACGGACTGGCAATTCACAATGCGCTGAACCGGCTTGGTGAGCGCTGCACGGCGCGGATCGATGCGTTGGCGGCCAGTGCCGGGAGTGTCGCCGCGTGTGGCGCACACCGAATGGTCATGGCGTCCAACGCCATGTTGATGATCCACAACCCGTGGACCTACACAGCCGGTGATGCCGAGGACCTGCGTAAGGTCGCCGATGTGCTGGACCAGACGCTGGAAGCCATCATCGCGGCGTACAAGGCCAAGTCGCCGGACATCGACGAGGTCGAGCTTCGGCGCATGGTCAACGCTGAAACCTGGCTCACCGCGCCGGAAGCACTGGCGCTTGGCCTGGCCGACGAGATCGGGGCTGGGGTAGAGGTCAAAGCCTGCCTGGGGCAGGGTGCTGCCATACAGCGGTTCCGCCAGACGCCAAAGGCCTTGCTGGATCAGCTCAACGCTGTTGAGCCCGTGCCCGAACCAGAACCAACTGACCCGCCAACTGATCCTGAACCGGCTGATGCATCCGCCTTGGCGCTGATGATTACGAAAGCCTGCGGCGCGGCGGGCATCAACAACCTGATCGAGCCGCTTATCGCATCCACCAAGCTTGCCGATCAAGCAACGGTGCAAGCGGCTATCACCCAGGCCAAGGGCGTGCGCGACCTGTGCGTGGCTGCTCGTTTGCCGGAGCTGACCGCCGAATTTGTCAGCGCAGGTCTGGACAAGCAGGCCGTGCAGGCGCGTCTGTTCGAGAAGCTGGTCAGCAGCGGCAAAGGCTTTGAAATCGATAACAGCCTGCCGCTGCAGGATGATCCACCGGCCAAGATCCAAGCCAGACAACCCGATCACCACGACATCTATGCGGCCCGCAGGGCGGCGCAGGGTGGCAAGAAAACGACCTCTACAGGAGCACGTCAATGACCATCAAAATAGAGCCCATCCATGCCGGTGAATTCCTTCTCTCCGAAGGTGCCGGAAACATTTCGCGAGAGTCGATCAACGTGGCAGCCAGCGAGGCCCTGAATGCGGGCCAACTGCTCGGATTGGTCACCGCATCGGGTGAGTTCGCCCCTTATGATCCGACCGCCGAAGACGGCAGCGAGATCGCCACGGCGATCCTTTTCGCGCCGCTTCCTGAGTCCGACATCGTTCGCCGTGGTCGCGCCGTCGTGCGCTTGGCCGAGGTTGCCGAAACGCTGCTGACCGGTCTGGATCTGGACGCTGAGAAGGCCTTGGCCAAGCAGTTCATCATCCTTCGCTGATCGATCTATCGGCCACGAACCCTGATTCATTTCGTTTATCCGACCCCGCCATTTGCGGGGTTTCGTTTTTCTGGAGAATACCCCCATGGCCGATATCGCCATTTTCGACGACGAAGCATTCAGCGTCGCCACGCTTACCGCTGCCATCAACGAGCAACCTTACCTGCCGGGACGCATCAGCGGTCTCGGCCTGTTCCAGGAAGAGGGCATCGCGACCCTGACTGTGCAGATCGAAAAGGACGGCGACACCCTGGCGCTGGTCCCGGCCGGTGAGCGTGGTAGCTCTGGTCTTGTCGTCACCAGCCCCAAGCGTCACATGATTCCGTTCAACACTGTTCACCTGCCGGAGCGCTTCACGATCCGGGCGGATGAGATTCAAGGGATTCGCGCATTCGGTTCCCGCACTGAACTGCAGGCTGTTCAGGACGTGATCAACACCCGGCTGGCCCGTGCCCGCCGCCAGCTCGACGCCACCCACGAGTTTCAGCGCATGGGTGCGCTCAATGGGCAGGTGCTGGATGCTGACGGCAAAACCGTGCTTTTGGACATATACGCAGCCTTTGGCGTGAAGCGTCAGAGCCTGTCTATGGGGCTGAACGACGCAGGTACCGAGTTGCGCGTCAAAGCGGGCGAAGCGCTGGACATGCAAGAGGACGCACTCGGTAGCGTAACCAGCACCGGCTCGCGAGCGTTCTGCGGCAAGAACTTCTGGAACAAGCTCATTGTTCACAAATCGGTCAAAGAGACCTACCTCAATTCGGCGCAGGCGTCGGAGCTGCGTGGTGATGCCCGCGAAAGTTTCGAGTTCGGTGGGATCGTTTGGGAGCGCTACCGTGGCAAGGTCGCCGGTATCGCCTTCGTGAATGACGACGAGGCGCTGCTGGTGCCCGAGGGTGTGCCGGACCTGTACATTTCGGCCTTCGCTCCGGCCGATTACATGGAGACCGTCAACACGCAGGGCATCCCGTACTACAGCAAGCTGGAGACGCTGCCGTTCGGCAAAGGCGTAGCTGGTGAAGCCCAGTCCAACCCGCTCCACCTGTGCACCCGACCTCGGGCGCAGATACGCCTGACGCTGTAGCCATGGCGTTTCGAGAGCTGATCGAAACCCTTGATGACGCCGTGTTCGATCTGCTGAGCGACACGGCGTTCATCGAGGGGCGCGAGGTGGCGGGCATGTTCTCGGCACCTTGGCTGCAACCCAAGCTGGGGCGCATAAACACTGGTTTGCGCGAGCCGCACCTGGTCATTCGTGTCGCAGACTCTGACGGCGTACATGAGAGACAGCAGGTGCGGGTGGATCTACCCAAACCTGACGGCGGTGGGCTGTACACCTTAGTGCGTATGGAGCCCGGTGGCGATGGACTGATCACGCTGGTCTTGAGGATTAACCCATGAGTGTCGGCAGCTTCTACAAGCAATCTGCCCGTGACGGCATGATCACCCTGCAGCCAGCGACAGCTGATTTGCAGGCCTTCAAGAACTTCGCAGCAGCGGTGCCAAAGGCTGCTGCGGCCGCGCAACGGCGTGCGATCAACAAAACGCTCAGGTGGTTGCGCACGCATATCGCCAGGGCCGTCGGCCGACAAGAGCGAATCGCTGTGACGGCAGTTCGTCAGCGTCTGCGTGCTTACCCGGTCACCGCTGGCGCGATGCGCGGAAAACTTTGGCTGGGTTTAGACGCGATGTCGGCCAGCCGAATCGGCCGGGCTCGGCAAAGCCGTACCGGTGTAACGGTCGCGGGTCGTCGGTATCAAGGCGCGTTTCTGAAGACGGTGTATGGCGGCAGTCCTGACATATGGATACGCACGGCGAGCAAGCATTTTGATGCGAGCGAGTACGAGCAAACCCGTCAGGGGAAACGCCGGACGGGTTTTATTGAAGAGAATGGCAGCCGCTTCCCACTCGCCAAAGCCAAGGTCTCGCTCGAAGGGGCGCGGCCGCATTTTGATGAGTGGGTCAAACGTGCCGACGCACGTCTGATTGAGATCCTCAAGCAGGAATTCAACTTCGAACTGCAGAAGTATCTGAGAGGAACCGCCCGTGTCTGACGAAGCTTTCAGCCTTGATCAGCTCTATGCAGCGATTGAGCACCATATCCGCGACGCAATTGCAGGGCTAGAGTATGTCGGTACCATGCCCGACATGCTGCAACAAATAGCCGTGCCAGCAGTGCTGTTGGAAGTATCTGAGTTTGAGCCCGGTATTGATCAAGGCACCGGCGAGTCCGCATTCGTCGCACGGTTCGAAGCCCGTGTCATCGTCGGTTCAGAGCGTGAGGAGTGCCAGAAGCAAGCGGCATTTGCCGCGACCCAATTGGCGGTGTTGTTGCGCGGACAGACGTGGGGCCTTCCTGTCAACGAAGCTGAGTTTGTCCGGGCCGCTCAGGACTGGTCCCGTCCCGAGCTGGATGGGTACGCGGTCTGGCTGATCGAGTGGACGCAGGGCATCTATCTGGGCGACGAGGAGTGGCCGTGGCCCGATCAGCCGCCTGGCAGCTTGGTCTGGGGTTTCAGCCCTGAAATCGGGTCTGGTAATGAAGAGTTCTATCGATCTGCGGAGGAGCTGAATGAGCTACGCGAGCGCAGCACATGACCGAATGCTGGCGGCGCTCATCATTCCCTGCCGTGTAGAGGCCGTTGATCTCGGTGCCGCCATGGTCCGCGTGACTGATGGCGCTGGCTGGACCAGTGCCTGGGTGCGTTGGCATAGTCAGGCAGCGGGCAAGGCGCGCCATTGGCGAGTCCCGACATCCGGCGAGCAGGGTGCCCTCATCAGTCCCAGCGGTGATCCTGCGCAAGGCACATTTGTTCCTGGCCTTTACGGCAATGCAGGTGCGCCGCCTGATAACCGTGACCACGTAGAGGTGTGGCGCTTCGACGATGGCGGGTCTCTGGTCTACGACTGGCAGGCCCATACCTACACGATCAGCCTGCCTACGGGCACTGTGACGGTTAAGGTGGGCGCTTCGACGGTGGTCGTGACGGATGATTCCGCGACTGTTGAATCGCCCTCGATCAACCTCACGGGCAACGTGAAAATCGACGGGGCGTTGCTGGTCACCGGCAACGTAACAGGTATGGGGACGATCCTCGACACCCTGGGCAACAGCAATCACCACAAGCATTGATCCCATCGTTTGACCATCCCCGCGCTATGCGGGTTTTTTGCGTCTGGAGAAAAGCATGAGCAAAACCAAAACCGAGCCGGCGTCTACGGATCTCGTTATCACCGTGGCTCCGCGTGCGTCCTCGCCTGCAGCGGAACCTGCACAGATTGATTTCCGGGACACGGTATTCACTTCCCGAACGGTGGTGCTGCCCAATGGCGGTCTGGTCGACGTGGTACAGGGCGTTGCCTCGGTGAATTCCTCCGATGCCGACGCGCTGGCCTACCTGAAAGCGCATGAAGAGTTTGAGCCCCTGGAGTAACCACGATGATCGGAATGGACCGCGAGACGGGCTTGCCTTTGTCGGGCCTCGATCACCTTCGCCAGTCCATTGTGGACATTCTGACCACGCCAGAAGGCAGTCGCAGAATCCGTCCCGAGTACGGCAGCAAGCTGGCCCGGTTCGTTGATTTGCCGGTCACGGCCGGTTGGCGCAGTGCGGTGCAAGCCGAGGTCAGCCGCGCCATCGGGCGATGGGAACCACGGGTCAAGCTCGAATCCGTGCGCGCTATATCGGTGATTGATGGGCAAGTCACGTTCGCTTTGAAAGGTACGTATCAGGGCGATAGCTTCACGTTGGAGGTCACAGCATGAGTGCGGTGGATCTGTCGGCGCTGCCTGCGCCGCAAGTGCTGGAACCGTTGGACGTTGAAACCACCTATGAGGAAGCACTGGGCATTTTCCGTGACTGGATGGGAGACAACTGGGATGCCGCGCTTGAGAGCGATCCCGTCACGAAACTGATTGAACTGGGTGCTTACAACAAGCTCGGCAATCGCGCCCGTGTCAACGATGGGTGCAAGGCCTTGCTGCTGGCTTACGCTCGTAAATCTGACCTGGACCAGCTGGCGTTCAACGTCAACCTCAAACGCCTGGTGATCCAAGCCGAAGACCTGACGACCTTTCCCCCAACCGCTGAGGTGAAGGAGGAGGACGACGCGCTGCGCGAGCGTATCCAACTGGTATACGAGGGGCTGACCACGGCGGGGCCGCGCAACAGTTACATCCTGCATGCCCGGAACGCATCTGGTCTGGTCGCTGATGCTACGGCTGAAAGTCCATCGCCCGCGACCGTGGTCGTCACCGTGCTGGGTTTAAATGAAACCGGCATTGCACCCCAGTCATTGCTTGATGAGGTGCGCGAGTACCTGAGTGACGAAGACATTCGCCCGCTGGGTGATCGGTTGATAGTGCAGAGCGCTGAAATCCTGCCTTACACCATCAACGCGGTGGTGCACATGGTGGGTACTGGCTCGGAGAACGAGACCATTCTGGCGCAGTGCGAAGCGCGCTTGAGGGCCTGGGTCAATCCTCGGCGGCGTTTGGGGGTCGAGGTGGCTCGCTCGGCCATCGACGCACAGCTGCACATTGCAGGCGTTCGTCGCGTGGATCTGGGCGACTGGTTGGACATTCTACCCACGAAATCGCAGGCCGCTTATTGCAAGGGCTTCACGCTGACCAAGGGTGACTGACATGAAAAGTCTACTGCCCAACAACAGTACGCAGCTAGAGCGGGCTATAGAGGCTGCGATAGTCGATACCACGCCTGTTCCGCTGCGCATGCTCTATAACCCGGACACCTGCCCGGTGGAGTTGCTGCCGCACCTGGCCTCGTCATGGTCGGTGGACCGCTGGGACGAGAAGTGGTCGGAGCCGGTCAAGCGTAATGCCGTCAAGGCTTCGTTTTACGTGCATGCCCACAAAGGCACCATCGGCGCACTGCGCCGCGTGGTCGAGCCTTTGGGCTACCTGATCGACACCGTGGAATGGTGGCAGCTCAATCCGCTGGGGGTGCCGGGCACATTCCAGCTGAAAGTAGGCGTGCTGGACACCGGCATTACCGAACAGATGTACGAAGAGCTTACGTCGCTGATCGATGACGCCAAGCCGGTCTCCCGTCATCTGATAGGCCTTGCCATCAGCCTTGAAACCACTGGCAGTACCTACCTCAGCGCCTCTGTGCAAGAGGGCGACATCATCGACGTTTACCCGCCGCAACCGCGAGACATTGTTGTTTCCGGTGTGATCGGGCGTGGCGGACGTGAAACAACCATCGACACCCTGGATGTGTATTCATGATTGATCAAAACTCGCAGTTCTACGCCATTCTGACCAATATCGGTGTCGCCAAGCAGGCCAACGCCGACGCCTTGGGGATCGGCTGGAAGATCACTCAGATGGGTGTCGGGGATGCCAACGAAACCGATCCAAAGCCGGATGCCACACAGAAATCGCTGATCAACGAATGGCGTCGAGCGCCCCTGAATCAGCTTACCCAAGACCCGGCCAACCCGGCGATCATCATCGCTGAGCAGGTCATCCCGGCCGAGGTCGGCGGTAAATGGATTCGCGAAATAGGCCTGTACGATTCGGACGGCGATCTGGTGGCTATTGCCAACTGCGCGCCGTCGTTCAAGCCATTGCTGGCGCAGGGGTCGGGCCGTACGCAGGTCGTGCGGATGAACCTGATGGTGAGCAACTCGGCCAGCGTCGAGCTGAAAATTGACCCCAGCGTGGTGCTGGCAACCCGCGAGTTTGTGACCAGTGAGCTGGCGCGGCAGGACTTCAAAAATTCGGTTCTGGTGGCCGCCACGGCCAACATCGCGTTGAGCGGCCTGCAGACCATTGACGGGGTAACGGTGCCAGCGGGCCGTCGTGTGCTAGTCCCTAAGCAGACGGCTGCGCGTGAGAACGGAATTTATGTAACGGCAGCCAGTGCCTGGACTCGGGCGGCTGATGCTGACACCGACCTGCGCGTGACGCCGGGTTTGCTGGTGCAGGTCGAGCAAGGGACAGTCAATGGTGACAGCGGTTGGCAGTTGGTCACGGACGGGCCTATCTCGTTGGGTGTCACGGCCCTGAGCTTTGAGATGGCGTGGGGCCGCACGGGCGTGGAGGCGGGCACGTATCGTAGCGTTACCGTGGACAAATGCGGTCGCGTAGTGGCGGCCACCAACCCGACGACCGTTGCAGGCTATGGCCTGACGGATGTCTACACCAAAACGCAGGTCGACAGCGCGCTGGCGGCCAAGGCGAATCTGGCGAGCCCGGTGCTGACCGGCACACCGAAAGCCCCGACACCCGCGTCGGCGACCAACACCGATCAGATCGCCACGACGGCGTTTGTTCAGCAGCTGTTTACGGTGCTTGTAGGTGCTGCGCCGGAGACGTTGAACCAGATCAATGAGATCGCCGCCGCGCTGGGCAACGATGCCAATTTCTCGACCACGATGATGAACGCCTTGGCGTTAAGGGCTCCCCTTGCCAGCCCGGTGTTTACCGGTGATCCAAGGGCTCCAACCCCTGCGCTGACCGACAACGACACCAGTATTTCAACCACCGGTTTCACACGCGGTTTACTGGCGCTGTTTGGCATCGGAACTGATTCGGCACCGCTCGTGCTGGATGCAAACGACGCCCCGTTAAGCGGGATGTTCCGCATGGCTTCAACCGGCGCAAACATCCCGGCGACAGCCAATGCGACCTTGATTTGCGCACGTTACAACAACGGCGGCGCACTCCAGATTTTTGCGGCCCTGGCAGGGACGGGCGGCTATCCAAGTCTGTTTTGGCGCACGCAGGCGGCCGGTGGCTGGACCACTTGGCGCGAGTTTGCCCCGACTGATTCGCCAGCGCTGACCGGAACACCCACGGCCCCCACGCCTTCGGTGGTCGATAGTAGTAACCGAATCGCCACGATGTCCGCGCTGTGGAATGTCCTCGGCACCTACAACATCGGCACGCTCGCGCCGGTGGCGCTGGTGCTTACGTCCAACAGCGATTGGGCCAAGCCGGGCGGCTGGAGCGGCTATATCAACGTTGGCGCAAGCAAGGCTAATGGCGTAACGGTCCCGCTGGATTCGGGCGGTGGGTCGCCGGGTTATGGCATGTGGTGCATTACGGGTCGTCGGGATAACTCCAACGGCTACAGCGGTATTTTCACCGATTTCTCCACCGGCAAAACCTGGACGGCATCCGCTGCGGTGGGGGGTAACGGCCCGGTGTTCACCGAGTTGTTAACGGCGGACTCGCCTGTTTTCAAAGGCACGCCGAAAGGCCCTACGCCGGAAACGAATTCGGCCGGCAATCAGTTGGTAACGCAAGATTTTGTGCGCAATTGGGCGCGGAAGTTTAACGGGGTGGGTGTTGGCGTGTCGGCTGCCACCTATTCGGTTAGCCCAGCGCAAAACGGGTGCTGGTTCAACATCACATCGCCCAATGCCAATATCGCGCTCCCAGCGGCGACCACCGTGCCAGATGGCACCACGTTCCTGTTCCGAAACAGCGCAGGTAACGCATCTATCACGCTGACCGTCCCGTCTGGAAACATCCTCACGGGCGTAAGCAGTCAGACAATGGTGCTCGCACCTTTTGAAATGATCGAACTCGCGTCCAGCGGGACTTCGTACTGGGCAGTAAATCGTTGCTCCATGATGCAGCTGGCCCGCGTCGACAGCCCGGCGCTTACAGGGATTCCGACCACTCCCACACCTGTGCCGGGCGATGCATCCAAACAGATCATAAACGCCGAGTTTCTACGGTTGGAACTGAGCCGGATGAAATCGATCATCCGCTTTACCGCAAACGGCAGTTGGACTTGCCCAGATGGCGTCACGACGGTCTGGGTGTCTGGGTGCGCGGGCGGTGGCGGTGGTGGCGGCGGTGGCGGCCTCGCGCAGGCGGGATCGGGAGGGGGCGGTGGTGGAAACGCCGGTCAGTTTGTACTTGCGGAGCCGATCACCGTGGTGCCGGGAACTGTCTACGCGATCACTATCGGCGGGGGCGGTGCGGCGGGTGCGACGGCGGCAAGCGGCACGGCTGGAAAAAATGGTGGAGCCGGAGGGGTGACGCGTTTCGGTAACTTGCTGGTGCTTGCTGCTGGTGGCGGAGGGGCAGGTGGTGACATTACCACCGGCGCAGGTGGTAATGCGGCCAGCTCGGGGGCTGGCGGTGGATCAGACGGAACCGATTCCCGTGGGCAGTACCTGGGTGGTGACGGCGGCTCTGGTGGTCCTGGCCCGTTCGGTACGGCCGGTGGTCGCGGTCGCGCCGGTGCGGGTGGTGGGGGTGTCGGTCGCCCTGGGGGTGGTTTTGGTGGTGGCGGCGGTGGCGGTGGTGCGGGGTATGGCTCCGCAGGCAGCACTGCTAACGGTGGCGCTGGGAGTCCCGGACTCCCTGGCATTCTGATTCTGGAGTATTAATCGATGCGTTACGCATACTTTGACCCGATCACCCGCGAGGTGATCGGCTGGTTTGATACCGAGGCTCTGGATTGCAATCTGCCTGACGCGGATCTGTTGGTGACTCTCTCCCAAGAAGCGTGGGAAGCCAACGCACATGAGCCTCGCTGGGTGGATGAAAACCATTTGCTACGCAGCACCATGCCCGTTGTGCCGGTCAATCTGGACCAGATCAAGGCCAGCAAGCTGGTTGAGATTAGCAGCTCGTGCGCCGCTGCCATCGTCGGCGGTTTTATGAGCAGCGCCCTGGGCGAGCCTCATACTTATCCATCGCAAGCGACTGATCAGTCCAATTTGATGGCAGCTGTGCTGTCCTCGCTGTCGGCTCCTGCCGAAAGTTGGGAAACACCGGTCTGGTGCGTCGACGCAAAGGGCGCAGGCGCTTACCGCATGCACACGGCTGCACAAGTGCAGGCGGTGGGTAACGATTCGTTGGATGCGCGCAATGCCGCGCTGACGCGCAAAGCAGCGCTTGAGGAGCGCATTCGACAGGCTGTAATCGTCGAGCAAGTCCAGTCATCGAGCTGGCCAACTAAATAGGAACCGGCGCTGTGTCGCTGGCCTCCCTGAACGCCCCGTAACCTGGGGCGTTTTCGTTTCTGCTCTGTTTTCCCTTGGGCCTCGCTATGCGGGGCTTTTTCATATCTGGAGATTGGCTCTATGAGTTTCTTTCACGGCATCACCATGACGAACGTGGACACCGGGGCGCGCAACATTGCGCTGCCATCGTCCTCGATCATCGGACTGTGCGACGTGTTCACCCCGAGTACCACGCCTGAGGTCGCCCAGTTGGCAGCCGTCAACGAGCTGAAACTGATCACCAGTGAGCGCGAAGCCATTGCGGCCTGGGGCGCAGATGCGCCGATTACCAAGGCGTGCCAGGCTATCTTTGCGCGGGCCAAGGCCGTCATCGTGGGGTGTGGCGTTGCTGCCGGTTCCACTGCTGCGGAACTGACCTCCGCTGTTATTGGCGGTGTGCTTGTGTCCGGCAAGCGTACGGGGTTGCAGGCGCTGATCGACGGAAAAAGTCTGTTCAATGCCCAGCCGCGACTGCTAATCGCGCCCAAGCATTCTGCCACGCTGGCCGTGGCCAGCGCGATGGACGGTCTGGCTGCCAAGTTGCGCGCCATTGCCCTTGTCGATGGACCGGGTACGACCGATGAAGCGGTTCAGGCCTACGCGAAGAACTTCGGCAGCAAGCGCATTTTCATGTGTGATCCGGGTGTCCAGTATTGGGACACCGTAGCCAGTAAGACCATTGATGCCCCGGCATCGGCATGGGTCGCGGGCCTTTTTGCCTGGACTGACGCGGAATACGGTTTCTGGGCATCCCCGTCGAACAAAGAGTTTGTCGGCATCACCGGCACTACCCGCCCCATCGAGTACCTGGCCGGTGACGCGACGTGCCGGGCCAACCTGCTGAACAACGCCAATATCGCGACGATCATCCGCGACGACGGCTATCGCTTGTGGGGCAACCGCACGCTGTCCAGTGATGCGAAGTGGGCGTTCGTAACGCGGGTCCGCACGGTCGACATCCTCATGGACGCCATTCAGGCAGGGCACAAGTGGGCGGTCGACCGCTCGATTACCAAGACCTACGTCAAGGACGTGACGGACGGCCTGCAAGCTTTCATGCGCGACCTGAAAAACCAAGGGGCGATTATCAATTTCGAGGTCTATGCGGACACCGAGTTGAACACGGCCAGCCAGCTGGAGCAGGGCAAGGTGTACTGGAACATCCGCTTCACCGACGTGCCGCCTGCCGAAAACCCGAATTTCCGCGTTGAAGTCACCAACCAGTGGCTGACCGAAGTCCTCGAAGCCGCTTAAAGGAGCGCTGTACATGATTCCGCAAACCCTCTCCAACACGAACCTGTTCGTCGACGGTGTCAATTTCAGCGGTGACGTGCCGGGGCTGACTCTTCCCAAGATGACCCTCAAGACCGAGGAGTACCGCGGCGGCGGCATGGCCGGTCCGGTCGAGATCGACATGGGCCTGGAAAAGATGGAGGCCAGCTTCACGACCAACGGCGTGCGCCGCGAGTCGCTGAAGTTTTTCGGCCTGGCTGATCAGACTGCCTTCAATGGCACGTTCCGTGGCTCGTTCAAGGGCCTGAAAGGCGTTGTCACACCGGTGGTGGCCACCTTGCGCGGCATGCTGAAAGAAGTCGATCCGGGCGAGTGGAAGCCCGCCACCGTGGCGGAGATCAAGCACAGCCTCGCCGTCTCCTACTACAAGCTGGAAGTCGACGGCCGTGTCGTTTACGAGATTGACATGGTGAACATGGTGCGCGTGATTGATGGCGTGGACCAACTCGCAGCAGAACGCGCCGCCCTCGGCCTTTAAGGATTAGACATGACTCAAGTAACCGGCAATACCGAAACCACTCCTCTGCCGTCCTGGATCGTTCTGACTGATTCGGGGGCGGTCATCACGTTGAAGCACCCGGTGGAACTCAACTCCGTCAAGGTCAACAAGGTGAATATGCGAGCACCCTGCGTCAGGGACACCCGTGCAGCGGCTGCCGCAGCCAACGGCAGCGCCGAGGCTCACGAACTGCACTTGTTCTGCAGCCTGATTGAGGCGGGCAAGGACGATCTGGACCGTATGACTCAGCGCGACTACCGCCGTTTACAGGAAGGTTATTTTCGCCTGGTCGAAGAGGATGAATTGTAATCCAGAGACCATGAGACAGGCGGCTCGCAAGTTGGCAGCGGAGACTGGGTTTTCCGCTGCCGAGATTGAAGCAATGCCGTTCAATCGACTGTTGTGGTGGATCACGGATTGATCCCCCTTCCCATGCCTCGGGTGGTCTATGAGTGAAAGTTTAAAGCTGGGCCTTGTCATCGGCGGCGCAGTCAGCGCAACCGTCGGCAAGGCCTTCAAGGACGTTGAGAGCCGTATCAAGGCGCTGGACGACAAGGGGGCCAAGGCCCGCGTCCTGCAAAGCACGATTGGCGAAACGATCAAGCTGCGTGAGGAGTGGCGTAAAGCCCACGCAACAGGCCAGGCAGGTGCGACCGCGTTACTGTCACGTTTGAATTCAAACCTCGACAGCCTAAAAGCGCAGGGCGTCGAGGTCGGGCGGCTGAGTAAGGCCTACAAGGAAATGGGGCGCACGGCCCGCTCTGCCGAGTTGCAGGCCAAAGGCCGACGGCAGATGAGTGAGGGACGGGAGACCGTCAAAAGCTCGGTAGGTCAAGCCGTTGTAGCGGCGGGTGCCTTGGCGATCCCGACGAAAATCAGTGCGGACTTCGGGGCGATTGTTCGCGACATTGCCATCAAGGCAGGCATTGCCAACAAACCGCAAGAAGCGGAGATGTCACGAACCATCATCACGACCGCCCGTGATACCGGCATGGAGCGTAATCAGGTCGCTGACGTGGTCAATCAGCTGGTCGGTGCCGGTATGGAACTGAGCAAGGCGCTTGAGTACGCGCCGGTTGCTGCCAAATTCGTGGTCGGTCAGGGTTCCGAAGGGACCGACACAGCGAAGATGATCAACGCCCTGGGGCAAAACGCCAAGATCACCGACGCCAAGGAAATGCAGCAGGCTCTGGAGGCCATCGCCTACCAAGGGCAGGCGGGCAGCTTCGAAGCCTCCGACATGGCAAAGTGGTTTCCCGAACTGTTGGCCAACATGGGCAGTATCGGTATCACCGGCATGGACGCAGTGACGCAGCTCGGTGCAATGCTGCAAGTCCAGATGAAGACGGCGGGCAGCTCTGACGAGGCGGCCAACAACCTGAAAAACTGGATGGGTAAAATCGGTGCTTCGGATACGGTAGATGCCTACAAAAAGGCCGGTATCGATTACGAAGGCTCAATGCAAACCGGCCTGCAGAAAGGTATGTCCACGCTGGAATCCAGCATGGCGTTGGCCCAGGAGTACATCCAGAAGACGGACCCGAAAAAGGCCGAAGCAATGGCGGCCGCCACGGCCAAAATCAGCAAGGAAACAGATCCGGCCAAGGCCAAGGCGATGATGGAGTCGCTGTCTCAGGCGTTGAAAACCGGCGACATTTTTGCGGACATGCAGGTCAAGGCGGCGCTTACCGCGTACCTGCAAAACAAGCAGCTGTACAACGATTTGAAATCGCAGTCCCGCAACGCGTCCGGCATTCTCGACAAGAACCTGGCCGAGCGTCGGGAAGGCTCGTCACAGAAGTGGGCCGAGCTGTCACAGGCGGCCAACGATGTCATGCGCAGCGTGGGCGATGCGATCAGACCGGCGACCGATGCCGTGGCGCAGGGTTTGACGACCGTTGCCCAAGGCATCACGACCGTCAGCGACAAAATGCCGAACCTGGCTATGGGACTGACGGGTGCCATCGGGGCTCTGCTGATTGCAAAGTCAGCCTTCGGTGCATTCAAAATCGGCAAGGGCCTGATGAATCTTGCCATAGGGTCGGTCGGCGGCGGAGCTGGGAAGGTCCAGCATGTCTTTGTGACCAACGCAAAAGCGGCAGGCGTTGGCACGGGCGGTGCTGGTAGTGCAGCTCCTGGGGCTGCTGCATCGGGTCGCAAGGCGCGTGTCGCCGCGTTGCTGGGCGTCGGCCTGACAGTTGCGTCCAAGGCGAAAGAGAAACTGGCCGACAAGGCTAATCCGGATGAAGCCAAAGGTGATGAGGCGAAAAACGTCAACGGTAAAGACGGTGAGGCCGAGCGGCCGAAAGGGCTGCTCGGCGTCGGATTCACGGCGCTTGAAGCCTACCGGGAAGCGCTGGAGGCTGGTGGCGAGTCAGAAGGTGGTTCCAATGGTTCTCGTGACGAGGATGGCTTGCAGCGCGTGTTTGTGGTCAACGCCTCGGAGATAGGCGGCGGGTCTGGCATGTCGGGCCAGCGCGATACACCGCGCAGAAGTCGCCGTTCCGCCCGTATGCGTCGTCGTGCTGGTTCTTCATCTCGTCCACCCGTAGTGCCACCGCGTCCGGCCGGTGAGCCGCGCATTCGACCAGTACCACCGCGTCCGGCGAACGCCCCCCGGATTCGCCCGGTCCCGCGTCCTTACATCCCCGTGCCGCCGCTTCCACCGGCTGCTGAGCGGGGCATCATGCCGTTGCTGGGCAAGATGGCTGGAAAAGCGAAGGTGCTGCCGGGCGAAGCGGTCATTAGCGCAGGCTTGAAGGCCGTCGAGCTGTACCAGTCCGATGATCCTGTCGAGAAGAAATTGGAAGGGGCTACGGAGGTTGCGGGCTCTGCGCTGGGCGGCTGGGGTGGTGCGGCAGCAGGTGCGGCGATTGGCACCATGATTCTGCCGGTCGTGGGTACCGCGATTGGGTCGGCAATTGGTGGTGCTCTGGGGGCTTGGGGCGGCGGGGATATCGGTGCGCTGTTGGGCAAGGAGCTGTTCGGCACTCCTGAGAAAGAGAGCAAGCCGGTGTCGTTGCTGGCAGCGCCTCCGGTTCCGGTCGCGATGCCTGGGCCAGTAGTGCCCACGCTGGGTGCGACGGCCAAGACGTTCGATAACGACCGGGTGCCGCTGATGGCTCGGGGGCCAGCGCCAGCGCAGGCTCCGACCGGGCCGCTGATGGGAGATGTAGGGCGGGCCATGACGGAAAAGCCTACAGCAAGTCCTGCCGCGCCGATTGTCATCAAGCCCGAGGCACCCAAGATGCCGACACCCAAATACGAACAGCAGGTTTCGATTCATGCGCCTATCCAACTGACCGTTCAAGGTGATGTGAAAGATCCGCAACAACTGATGCGTGATCTGGAACCGATGATTCAGCGGGCTATGCGCGATTCGGCACAGCAGTCTCAACGCTCTAATCTGTTCGATGCTCCGCATGTCGAGTAAGGGGGATACATGGCTTACATGGAACAGCTGCAGTCAGGTATGAAGTACCTGGTGGTTGCAGGCGAGACAGGCCGGCGCGATCTGGACGGCATGCTCTCGCCAGTCAATGGTGCGATCAGCGAAATCAGTGGTGCGACCGCCGAGATTGAGGGGCTGCCTATCGTGGGTCCCGCCATCGGGGCCAAGCTTCAACGGGTGATGCGGGGTGTGAGCGCAGCACAAGCAAAGGTTGGGGCCGTCGTGTCGACGTACAGTCGTGCATCAAGGGCGGCAACGCAGATTGACGAGCGCCTGGGAGTGCTCAAAGAGCAGGCAGCCAAAGCCGGAACGGCCATCAACAAAGTCGCTGGCAGTATCAGTCCCGCGCTGGCCAACGTGGTGCCCAGTTCGTCATTTGCCGCGCAGAAAACCCCAGCTGTCGAAGCGGTCAAGCCGTTTGAACACCTGCTGATCTTGCAGCCTCTGAGCGCGAAAGCCGAGCCGTACTACTTCAATCTGGACACCGCTGCGTTCGACGAACTGAGCCGTTCCAGTGAGTTCCGCTGGGCGTCGCAAGAGCGTCTAACGCGTCGTCCGGCACAGCAGAACATCGGTATGGGTGAAGATTCACTAACGCTCAAGGGGGCTGTATTCCCAAATTTCAGGGGCGGCATTACGCAGCTTGATACCTTACGCGGCATCGCGGGCCTGGGCGTGCCTCTGGCCCTGACCACGGGCTATGGGGCAGTGCTGGGTAACTGGTGCTTGAAGAAAATTCAGGAAGATCAGAGCGCTCTGATGCAAGGCGGCATACCCCGCAAGCAGGCGTTCACGCTGGAGTTCACACGCTATGGCGACGATATGCAGAACGTCTGACGGGGATATTCTCGATACCATCTGTTTCAACCATTACGGCCACCTGAATGGCTCTGTAGAGGCCGTGCTCGATGCCAATCAAGGCCTGGCCGATGAGGTTCAGCCTTTCCGAGGGGGGCTGATCATCACATTGCCTGACCTTCCCGCATCCTCTGACGAGACCGTGATGCTCTGGGGCTGATCCCGGCGTTACGCGTAACGAACCTTTTCTTTTGTCCAGCCCCGTCGAATGCGGGGCTTTCTTTTGGTGTATCCGAATGAAACCCACTTTCCGGATCGTTGCCGACGGCACCGACATCACGGCGCTCATCAACGACCGATTGATTCAGCTGCGCACCACTGACAAGCCTGACATGGACTCAGACGAGTTTGAGCTGCGCATTGATGATCGCGACGGCGCGGTGGCGTTGCCATCGAGGGGTGCTGATGTTGAGGTGTATCTGGGCTATGAAGGTCAGAAGCTGACCAAGATCGGCTTGTACACCATTGACGAGATCGAGGTGTCTGGTCCTCCCGACACGATGGTCATCAAGGGCAAAGCGAGCGATATGCGTGGAAGCGGCAAGACCACGCGAAGCGGTAGCTGGGAGGATGTGCCGTTGTCGAAAATTGTCAGCGACATTGCCGCACGCAATGGCTGGGCCCCAGCCTGCAACGTAGCGACAAAGGTCCCTCGGGCTGACCAGCTCAACGAGTCGGATTACCACTTCATCACGCGGCTGGCAAAAAAGTACGACTGCACTGCCAAGGTCGCGAATGGAAAGTTGCTCGTCATACCCAGGCAAGAGGGTGTCAGCGCCTCAGGGAAAGCGTATGGCGTTCTTGCTATCACCCGCCAAGACGTCAGCCGATGGCAATTCAGGCTGGGTGATCGTTGGACACACAAAGCTGTGTCGACGAAGCATCAGGACAAAAAAACTGGGAAGCTCCAGATCGTGACCCTCAATAACGACGCGGCCCCAGACGGTCTCCCGCCTGTTCATACCGACCGACATATCTACCCCAACAAAACTGCAGCGGAGCAGGCCGCCAAAGCGCGCCTTGCTGCTTTCAATCGCAGCACTGCAGGCATCCGCCTTGAAATGGTTGGGCGTACTGACCTCTTCGCGGAGCGAATGATCAGCGTGCAGGGTTTCAAAGTGGGCCTCGATGGCGAGTACCTGACCGATTCAGTGGAACAGGTATTTACTCAGGCCGGCTGGTCCACCACGGCCGAGTGCAATGGTGGGAACAAGGGCAAGGCGAAAGCCAAAGGTAAAAAGAAAGAGAAAAAACCAGTCAAGGTCATTCAACTCTGACCACCACACATCACCTTTATTCAGGAGATATCTGAATGTCGATTACCGCGCAGCACCTGCTGCAGATCCTCCCCAACGCCAGCTCCCGAGCTGGCGTTTTTGTTCCTGTCTTAAACGTTGCGATGAGTAAGTACGCCATTGTCACGAAGCTGCGTATCGCTGCCTTCTTGGCGCAGGTGGGCCATGAGTCTGGCCAGCTTCGCTATGTGCGGGAATTGGGCAGTGATGCCTACCTCGAAAAGTATGATACCGGGCGGCTCGCCGAACGCCTGGGCAACACGCCAGCGCACGACGGCGACGGTCAATTATATCGGGGCAGGGGGCTCATTCAAATTACCGGGCGGGCGAACTACGCGGAGTGCGGCGAGGCACTGGGCCTGGATCTGCTACAGCAACCCGAACTCCTCGAGCTTCCGGAGCATGCCGCCATGTCAGCTGCTTGGTTCTGGCACCGTGCTGGGCTCAATACCTTCGCAGATAAAAGCGACTTCCTGACAATTACCAAACGGATCAATGGTGGCACAAACGGCCTTGCCGAACGCCAGGAGCTTTATGCGCGTGCCCTGAAGATACTGGTTTGATTGAGCTGAAGAAATAACGCAACAGATAGAAAAAGAGCGACCAGTCGAGATGCGTCAACATCGCGGCTGGTCACTGTTCCCGCAGATTACCCCTGCAAGTCCAGCCAAGGCTCTCGCTTCGTGCACAAAGCGGAGCGAGCCTAGCACCTGTTCATCTATACAGTAAAGGTCTTGCTTTTTATGTCCTCACCCATCATCCCTTGGATGGGCGGCAAACGCCGCCTGGCCGACCGTCTCATCCCGCTTTTCCCACCTCACGAATGCTACGTCGAAGTGTTCGCTGGCGGTGCGGCCCTCTACTTCATGCGTCCCCAGGCAGCTCCCGTTGAGGTCTTGAACGATATCAACGGTGATCTGGTGACGCTGTATCGCGTCGTCCAAAATCACCTCGAAGAATTCGTCCGCCAGTTCAAATGGGCACTTAGCTCGCGCCAGGTGTTCGAGTGGCAAAAGATGACCCGTCCCGAAACCCTCACCGATATCCAGCGCGCCGCCCGATTCTTCTACCTGCAGCACCACGCCTTTGCAGGGAAGGTCAGCGGGCAGACGTTTGGCACTGCCACGACCGGCCCGGCCATCAACCTGCTGCGGATCGAGGAGAACCTTTCTGCGGCCTGGCAGCGTTTGTCCGGTACGTATGTGGAGAATCTGCCGTGGCTCGAGTGTGCCGAGCGCTATGACCGGCCCCACACATTCCACTACATGGATCCGCCTTACTGGCAGACGGCTGGATACGGTGTGGATTTTCCGTTTGAGAACTATGAGCGCATGGCGGAATTCATGCGGCGGTGCAAAGGGAAGGTGATGGTGAGCATCAACGATCACCCTGACATACGGCGGGTGTTTGAAGGCTTCCATTTTGAAACGGTCGACATTCGCTACAGCACGGCCAACCAGAGACAGGGAAAGGCTGATGTCAGTGGTGAGCTGATTATCATGAATTGGGAGCCTGCGGCGCTGGGGGGGTTATTCTGATTTTTGTCCGAGGCTGGCCACTAGTGACTGCACTTACGGCAAAGGTTAATGCTAGAGTATGGTTTTGCAAGCTGGTCATGGATGAACATATGGACGAATTTTGCACGCCCGAATCAAACAACAGTCCCACTTGGACCCTGCTTGATGTAATCATTTGGAAGGGATGGCCGGAGCGGTGGGGCGGTGGTCCCGGCTACTTGCGAAGATTTAAAGATGCTTGGCTGGTTCATAACAAAATATATATAAAGGCGGCGGCAGCCAAGTATTCGCTTCCTATTGAGTTGCTGGCAGGAGTATGTTGGATCGAAGTTGGTGGAGATCCAAATATTGTGGATAGGATTGGCTTCGAAGTCAGAACTTTTGACCGCTTGGGTAATGTGTCAAGCGTGCTGACTAATCCCCCAGCCAAGACCAGTTTTGGTTGGGTCAGCATCCAGCTTCGAACGGCAGCCATTACGTTAGGGATGAATCCCGATGAGATGGATTCCAGTCAGTTTCGAAGCTTGGCTAACTGTATTGAGATTGATGTTTATAACATTGATATTGCAGCAAAGCACATACGTATGCTCGCTGATTATGATCACTTTTCTACCATTGGAATAGAGGAGGCACGAATCATCGGTGCTAGGTATAATCGAGGAACGAGTTGGTCTTTGGATGAGATAAAAAAAGATATGAGTTATGGTAATTTCATCGTCAATTCCTGGCGTCATCTCAATCAGCTTATGATGTGATAAATATGAAAACTAAAAGCGTATTGCTACGAGTGTTGTTATACGGCATTTATTTCTTCTGTTTGCTGATGTATGTGCTTTTTCAGGGGTCTGAATATGATTGGATGGACCCTAGTATGCTTGCGCCATCACCCGATCTCGCTCCATCACCTGATAATTTATCTTTCCCCATCCAAGATGAGTCTAATGACAGAGCGGTTTTTCGTGGCGTAGTCGCAGCTATAGCTGTGGTTGTGCAGTTAGCTATTTTCTTTTTACTTTCTCGAAAAGAAGCAATAGTTACAGTTGTTCTGCTTGGTGCTACTTTGCTGTTGTTTAGGTGATTCTAAAGTCCGCCCAGTTTTGGGCGGACTTTTATTTGTTTAAGTAATGCCATTGATTCGCTAATGCTTTTGATTACGCAAATGGTTTGTTTGCGGTCCTGTCCCACCCCCCTGAAACGATACCAGCATTTCCTCCGTCGGCACGCCGTTGCTGAGAATATTCGAATTTTATGCGGCCATAATTGAGTGTGATCATTTCCACAGGAAAGCCAGCATGCTCCGCGCCATTGCCGCTAACGGTTGATATCAAAACTTCTTCAAGAACGATATCTAAATATTTAAATTTTTCGGTGCCTGCTCGGTGTACGCGAATAGTTACTTTGTTGATGTGCGAGCCTCGGCAGCAAAGTTCAAATAGTTTTGGTGTTGCTCTGTCTATATATTTACTCACTCTAAAGTCGCCCAGGGTCACGCCCCCTGCAGTCGCGCCGCCGCTAGAAGAGGCAGTTGTACTGATCGACTGAACTGCATCGTAATGATAGGACAACAGCTCTACCCAGCCTTTATGGGCGTTGTCCAACGACTCGCCCTCTACACCGTCCACCTGCATAAATGCGTCAAAAGACATATCAGCTTCCTGCTTTTAAAAATTTGAGAGCTTAGCGTAGCTTATGGAGCCCACCGTTTGCCAGCATGGTTACACCTGCTTCCGGAGAGCTAGCTGCATATACTCCGTTTCATTTAGGCTGTGTCGGTGTCGGGCCGGATAAGATCCTGCCCTTGATTCCGCACATTGCCCACTGCCTTGCCGACCTTGTACCACTCGAACTCGTCAACTGGCGTGCAGCACTCCAGGGCAATTTCGGCTGCACGCGCTGGGTCAGTTGCAGAGTCGGTCCATTCGCGGGCCAGTTCCGGACTGAGCACTAAAGGTCGCCGGTCATGGATGTCGACCATCCCCTGATCACTGGCGGCGGTTATGATCACGAATCCATCGGCCTCGTGGGGCTCAAGACCTGGATGAACCTGGGCAAGAGCTGCGAAGAACATAGGTCTCTGGCTTTTGAGGCGGATGAAATACGGCTGCTTCTTTTTTGGGTCCGACGAATCCTTTACCCATTCAAACCATCCATTTGCAGGCGCAAGAGCACGGCCGTTCGGCCAAAGCTCCTTGAAAAAATTGCCTGTCATGACGGTTTCCACTCGTGCATTGATTGGTGCGGGACGTTTACCCTGTGCCCAGAAAGGAGCCCATCCCCAGCGAACCTTGTCGACACTGAGCCCAGCCTCCGTCGGTCGAATGATCTCTACGCGGGTCGTCGGCGCGACGTTATATCGCCCTATCGGCCAAAGGTCATAGCCATTGATCACCAGCTGCTCTGGCGCAAGCTCCCTGAGGTAATGGTCCATCGATTCGTAGATCGAGTAGCGTCCGCACATGATGTCACCCGTAATGTCACTCGTCGAAAATGCCTGCCTATACGATTGACCGCACGCGGGCTGAAGAGTTAACTGTATATGCATACAGCAATCTCAATCGAAAGGTTTCCCACATGAGCGTAGTCATTCTCGGCCCATTGTCTGAAGGGGGCATCAAGCTTCCGCTTTACTCGTTTCAGGTGCCCGCAGGATTTGCTTCGCCCGCTGTCGATTACATCGAGAAGCACGTCTCACTGGATGAAATGGCCGAGGTTCGTGCGCCTCATGTGTATCTTGCGAAGATTTTGGGTGACAGCATGATAGGCGCGGGCATTTTCGATAGGGATCTGATCGTCGTCGACCGTAGCCGCAACGCGGAGCATGGGGAGATAGTCGTTGCAGCGTTGAATAACTCTGAGCCGATCTGCAAACGGCTCTTCATGATGGATGGAGTCGTCAAGCTCCAGTCTGAAAATGCCGCATATCCAGCTCGGCATATTCTGGAAGGTGACAACCTGGTCATTTGGGGCGTGGTGAATTACAGCATGCGCCGTCATGGAAAGGCATGAGCCGATTTTCGCGCTGATTGACTGCAACTGCTTTTATGCGAGCTGCGAGCGCGTCTTCCGTCCTGACTTGGAAAGGACTCCTATCGTGGTCCTCAGCAATAATGACGGATGCGTCATCGCCCGCAGCTATGACGCCAAGCCATTTGTGAAAATGGGGGCTCCGTATTTCCAGATCAAAGAGGTTCTGCGCCGCAATGGGATCAAGGTGTTCAGCAGCAACTACGCGCTTTATGGCGACATGAGCGAGCGCGTGATGTCGATCATCGAGTCCATGGTGCCCGCCACGGAGGTTTACAGCATCGACGAAGCGTTCGCGGACTTGACCGGCATCCCTGGGGATCTCACAGCATTCGGTCGTCGCATACGGGCTTCCGTCCTCAAGTGCACGGGCATTCCTGTCGGGGTCGGCATCGCTCCGACGAAAACCTTGGCTAAGCTTGCGAATCACACAGCCAAGCGTCTCCTGGCTCAAACAGGTGGGGTCGTCGATATCTGCGATCTACACAAACGCAACTGGGTGCTGCGCAATACTGCAGTGTCCGAGGTCTGGGGCGTGGGCAGGAAGATGAAAGCGCATCTGGAAGCGATGAACATCCGCACCGCAATGGATCTGGCCAACGCCGATCCTCGTACCTTGCGAGACCGGTTCAGTGTTGTCATTGAAAAGACGGCTCGTGAGTTGGCTGGCACTCCATGCCTGGAACTGGGCGAGGCCGCGCCTCCAAAGCAGGAGATCTGCTGTAGCAGGATGTTCGGTCAGCGGCTGACTACGATTGAGCCAATCAAAGAAGCGGTGGCCACCTACACGCAACGTGCTGCCGAGAAGCTTCGCTCCCAGAGTTCTCTATGCAAGAAGATCCGAGTCAGCATCCGCACCGGCATGTTCAACCCTGAAGAAGCCAAATACGCCAATGGGGCGCTGGTTGAACTGCCGTATCCCACCAACGACGTTCGCTTGATGACGAAAGCCGCCACCGAGGCGGTCAATCGTCTGTTCAGACCGGGCTTCAAGTACAGCAAGGCGGAGGTGCTGCTATTGGATCTTCGTCAGCCAGGTGAATTCACGGATGATCTTTTCGCGGCCTCGCAGCCGGTCGCGGCCGAGAAGGTGATGGACGTGCTGGACGAGATAAATGCCCGATGGGGCAGAGGGACATTGAGAGCTGGAAGTGTGCCTGTGGATCCCATGTGGGCGATGCGCCGGGACATGATGAGTCAGAGCTATACGACCCGGCTGGATCAGCTGTGGACAGTCAAGTGCGATATTTAGTTTTGTGCAAGTCTATTCTAGAGGCTGGGTTTGATATTGTGCAGTGGCTCACGCGCTTTATGTACGGAATGAGGTTTGATCCTTCGTAATGACTAGTAAGCCGAAGCGAAGAATCACACCGTAAAGTTAAAGCATATCTATTAGTTTATCTACAGCGATTAAACACTCAGAAACTCTTGCCGCGTTGACCTGAATGTTGTGGCCGTGGATGTCATAATAACCCCCGGTGAGCCTAGAAAGTGAGCAGCCTAAGTGTGCTGCAACCACTCCCGCCGTATTGAAGTCACGTAGGGCAACCGAATACAGTGAGCGAAACTCCGCAAGGCTATTCGCGGCAATCTGTCGAGCAGTGAAAAAGTGTGGTGCAGCTCTATATTGCTCGAAAAGTGTGACTGCTGTCGCGTCGGATAGAGCCGCAAATGCTCCTGCCGCTCCCTCATACTGGGTTAGTCTATTACCCACGACTGCATGAATTTTCGGTACGACCATGCCCGACTGGGCCGCTCTTACAGCGAAAGTCCAGGCTCCATAAATGGGATGGGGTGGCTGTTGCCCATGAAGAAGGATAAAGAGCGCGTTCGCTGCAACTCTTGATGAGTCATCTGCGTTGACTGGCACTATTAACTTGTCTCCGGCGGAGATGGCAAGCTCAGTGTATATAGAGAAGCTAGGATTGGTATCAATAAATACTGTTACGTCAGAGTCTGGGTCTCTTGCAGCAAATGAATCTATAAGGGCCCTAAAAGTCAAATGTACCCAACGCCATGGCTGGCTGGCCGGGGTGAGTGCTGGCGCATTGGCTGCTCCCGTGACTGCGGGAGACATAGGTTCAAGATTACCATCGCCGCATAGAAGAACGATGTTTTGGGGTACTTTATCGTTGACGCTGCTGGCTTGTACTAAAAAATTGTAAGGGTCAGGTAAGGGCGCGCCTTGACCGCCGGCGATCACCGTACTCATGTAACCAACTACTGTTCGCGGGGTCGGTTCGGTGCAAAGCCCAAGAACGTAGTTTTCTCCACGTTCGCCGCCTCCTAAGAGCATCATGCTTGAGTTGGATTGCGGGCAAAGGTCTATAAGAAGTACGCGTTTTCCTGGGTGTCTTTCTGCATAACGAGTCGCCGCATGGAAGGCAATCGTACTTTTGCCCACGCCGCCCTTATTATTCCATATTACATATCGCTCAATTGTCTGAGGCATTCAAATATCCTTTTGAGTCGTTTAGCTTGCAGGTTTATGATCGCAGTCTGTCTATTTTCTTGTTGAATTACAAGGTCCGTCGCTCGCAAGTCAGTCTGTTTTTTTGGGGCTTAGGTAATGCTTTAGCTTGACGGAGAGCATCATTGCGTGGATGAGATGTCCAAAGCGACGAGGCAGGTGAGCGAGCTTGTCGGTCCGGTAGTGTGATTCAAAAAGACATGCATTTAATTGGGCCCTAAAGAAACGTTCACCGATTTCTCGGCTTTACGAAGGACCACAACCACAGCAAAGGCCCCTATGGTTTTTAACCCGTCGCGTCAAGTCACACGATTTCCGAGATGAACCTTTGCGTTCAGAATAATCGTTAGCCACGTCCAGTTTTTGTAAGGGTCTCCGCGTCCACGAAGGTGGGTGTACCTTCGTAGGGAATTCCAGTCACGATGGCCGGAGACGCTCGATACTCTCGGGATGTCCCAGTCCATTTCGAAAAGCCTGCTGATGCCGTCGTGTCGCATATCGTGAAAGTGCAGATCCTTCAGTTCCAAAAACTTACAGGCCCGAGTGAATGAGGCAGATATGGAGTACGAATTATAGGGAAAAATCTCTGCGCACCCTTTAGGCATACTCTGCAGGATCGCCCAGGCTTCGTCGGGAAGGTGGCACCAGACATCGTTGCCGATCTTCTGGCCAGGATTTTTCATGTCTCGAACCAGCACTGCCTGGCGTTTTTCATCCAGATCGTCCCAGCGAATACGGGTGATTTCTTCCTGCCTACGCGTAGAAAATATCGCGAATCCCAGTACCTTGGGCATATTGATCGAAGAGGGCTTACGTATCTGCATCTCAAAAAAATGGGTAAGCAGAGCGTCGAGCTCGTCTTTCGTAGGTCTCCGAGTACGTTCTTTGCTCTTGCTGACCATTCCCAGTTTACGCAGGACGATCCGCGCATCTGACATCGCATGAGGGGTAACGTCATATCCCCATGCCGGCTTTGCTACGGACAGCACTGCTCCGAGATGCGACAGATCATTGCCTACGGTCTGCGCCTGGACTCCGCCGCCTTCCTTGCTCATTCTCCACTGCGCATACTCAACCAGCTTCTGACTAGTCAATGCTGAATCGGCTATATCTCCCAGCCAGCTCTCGCTTATGGCCGTAAGCGTTGCCCGCTTGGTCTTGCCCAGAGGACGAATCTTCTCGTACTCATCAAGGTATCGGTCGATCATCTGCTTGATACTGACTGTTTTTCGGTTAATGCGCTCGATCGCACCAGGTGCGTTAAGCTCTGCTTCACGTTTCTTGATCCAGGCCTGGGCAACCTGCTTACGGTCGAAGGTTTGGGTTTCCTGATAAACTGGCAGGCCGACCCTATTGATCCGAATCTGAGCCGTGAAGCCAGTGGTTTTATCTTTGCGTTTCCGTGCTGTGATCGTGCCCATTTCATTTGCTACATTTCAGAATCGAT
Organism: Pseudomonas sp. NFACC10-1; assembly: GCF_900119195.1. Taxonomy (NCBI): domain Bacteria; kingdom Pseudomonadati; phylum Pseudomonadota; class Gammaproteobacteria; order Pseudomonadales; family Pseudomonadaceae; genus Pseudomonas; species Pseudomonas sp. NFACC10-1. The sequence goes on from NZ_FPJB01000001.1 coordinate 359,308, forward strand.
TTGCTACATTGTAGCAACAGCGCATGAAAAACAAGCAAAAACGGGTAAAAATAGCTGTATAAAAGACCAGTGATTATGACAAGCGAAAAACAAGCTACTCCTGTAAACACTGCAAATCCAGCGTTTCCGCTATCCCGACGCTTCTCCGTCGCGCCGATGATGGATTGGACATATATACCTGCAAAGCCCAGATAATACTGCAATTTCTATCGATTTTTGAGCTTGTGTAGCAAATTTGTAGTGATGAG
>NZ_FPJB01000001.1:359565-403678 GCF_900119195.1 Pseudomonas sp. NFACC10-1
GTGATTATGACAAGCGAAAAACAAGCTACTCCTGTAAACACTGCAAATCCAGCGTTTCCGCTATCCCGACGCTTCTCCGTCGCGCCGATGATGGACTGGACCGACCACCACTGCCGCTACTTCATGCGCAAGCTCTCAAAGCATGCCGTGCTCTACACCGAGATGGTCACCACCGGCGCCTTGCTGCATGGCGACCGTGAGCGGTTCCTGCGGCATGATGAAAGCGAGCATCCGTTGGCATTGCAGTTGGGTGGCAGTACGGCGGCGGATCTGGCTGCGTGTTCGCGTCTGGCGGAAGAGGCGGGGTATGACGAGGTCAATCTGAACGTCGGTTGCCCGAGTGACCGGGTGCAGAACAACATGATCGGTGCGTGCCTGATGGCGCATCCTGCGCTGGTGGCGGATTGCGTCAAGGCGATGCGCGATGCGGTTGGTATTCCGGTTACGGTCAAGCACCGGATCGGTATCAATGGCCGTGACAGCTACGCCGAGTTGTGTGATTTCGTCGGCAAGGTTCAGGAGGCGGGTTGCCAGAGTTTCACGGTTCACGCGCGTATCGCAATTCTCGAAGGACTGTCTCCCAAGGAAAACCGCGATATTCCGCCACTGCGTTACGACGTGGTCGCGCAGTTGAAGTCTGACTTTCCTGACCTGGAGATTGTGCTCAACGGCGGCATCAAGACGCTGGAGCAGTGCAGTGAGCATTTGCAGTCGTTCGATGGCGTCATGCTGGGGCGTGAGGCTTATCACAACCCGTATCTGTTGGCGCATGTCGATCAGCAGTTGTTCGGCAGCACGGCGCCGGTCATCAGTCGTTACGACGCGTTGGAGTCGATGCGGCCGTACATTGCGGAGCACATTGCCAGCGGCGGCAATATGCACCACGTCACCCGGCATATGCTCGGTCTGGGCCTGGGTTTCCCTGGTGCGCGACGCTTCCGGCAGTTGCTGTCGGTTGACATACACAAGGCCGAAAACCCGATGCTGTTGCTGGATCAGGCCGCGGCGTTTCTGCAGGGGCATTGATCGCATGTGCCGTGAATTGATCTGAGTTGAGCCGAATCAAAGGAAACGCTTATTCCAGTAGCGGCGTTATCGGGCTGCGGTTATGTTGAGCGCATAACCCAACAAGGAAAACGCCCATGCACAAAGTTCTGGTTCCTTTCGACGGCTCCGAGCACGCCATGCGTGCCTTGGGCTATGTCATCGAGTTGTCTGGCGAGCTCACCAAGTCGCTCGAGGTACATATCCTGAATGTGCAGGCCAGCCCCATCGATTACAGCCTTTATCTGGCTCCCGACATGATTGATGGCGTCAAGGCCGGCTTGACCAATGAAGGCAAGCGGGTGCTGGCTGATGCGGTTGCATTGTTGACTGCTGCTGGTGTGCCGTTTCAGGCCCACGTCGATCTGGGCAACGTGGCAGAACAGGTCGAGGCTGAGGTTCAGCGGCTCGGCTGCGACGCCGTGGTCATGGGCACCCGCGGGCTCGGTAACTTTGGCGGCCTGCTGCTGGGCTCCGTGGCCACGCGGGTGATCCACGAAGCATCGGTGCCGGTGACGCTGATCAAATAATCACTGCTGCGCCAGCGTTCGCGGCTGGCGCAGCAGTTCGATATTTTCCGCAGGCACCAGCTCGCGCAGCGATTTGTACAGCGCTCGGGTCTCCAGCAGGTTCCAGATGCGCAGCATGGTTTCCAGGGCATCCAGCGGCTTGCTGATGAAATCCCGCGCGCCCAGCGCCAGAGCGCGCAGGCGGGTATCGCGTGTCGCGTCGGCGGTCAGCACCATGATCGGCAGGTAGTCATTGGCCGGTATGCGCCGGTTGAGCTGCTCCAGCACCGCAAAGCCATCGAATTCGGGCATGTGCAGATCGAGCACAACCAGGTCGGGCTCGAAGCTGTTGAACAGATCCAGCGTGCGCAACGGCTCGGTGCTGCTCAGGACGTTGGTCAGCCCCTCGCGGGCAAGCAGTTGCTCCATCAGATCGAGGTTGGGCCGTTGGTCATCAATGATCAGAATGCGAAAGTCGCCGGTCATGTGGGCTCCGGTAAATACTGGTCCAGGAGGGCAAGAAACACCGGCACCTGGATGGGTTTGATCACAATGGCCGTGGCTCCGGCCTGTTTCAGTTCGCGATGGGCTTTATCACTGGTGTCGGCAGTGATCATCAGCACCGGTGTGTGAGCAGTAGCCGGCAGGCGTCGCAGACGTTGCAGCACCTCAAGCCCCTTGATGTCCGGCAGGCTGAGGTCGAGAAGAATCAGCTGTGGCGCATGCTGGCGCGCCAGATCAAGCCCCAGCTGGCCCTGCATGCTCGACAGCAACTGGATACCCGGTCTGCGTTGCAGCAGCGTTTCAATCAAGGCCATGCTCGACAGATTGTCTTCGATGCACAGCAGCTTGCCATGATAGGCCGGGCGGGCAGGCGAGCGGACATCCGGCGTTATCTCGAGAGCAGTGTCAGCTTGACGCGGCAGTTTGGCGGCGGGCGGCTGCACCCGCACAAGCGGCAGCGCGAGTATGAACCGGCAGCCCACGTCCGGTGTGTTCTGTACGGACAGCGTGCCGTGCATCATCTCCAGCATGCTTTTGCTCAGCGCCAGTCCCAGCCCGGTGCCTTCGACGCTCGGGTTGGCGTCCAGCCGCTCGAACGGCTTGAACAGCTGTCCGATACGCTCCGGCGCAATCCCGTAGCCGGTGTCCACTACGCTGACCGTCACCTGCTCGGTAGTCTGCTCGATTTCAATCCGCACCTGGCCAGCGGGCCGATTGTATTTGATCGCGTTGGACAGCAGGTTCAACAACACCTGAATCAAGCGCTGGCGATCAGCGACCACGCCGATCTCGTCAGGCAGATTCGGCAAGGGCTTCAACTCGATATTGGCGTCGGCAGCCATCGGCGAGACCAGCACCAGGGCTTCTTCAAGCACGCTCGACAGAGATACGGGCTCGAGGACCAGGGAAACATGCCCGGCTTCGATTCTGGCGATATCGAGTACTTCATTGATCAGCTTCAGCAAATGCTGGCCCGCTCGCAGAATATGACCGATTTGCGGGCGCTGGCTGGCGGGCGAGTCCATGTCCAGCAACTGGGCAAAGCCCAGAATCGAGTTCAGCGGTGTGCGCAGTTCATGACTCATGCGCGACAGGAATTCACTTTTGGCCCGGCTGGCGCGTTCGGCTTCCTCACGCGCAGTACCCAGAGCAATTTCGGCAACGCGACGATCACTGATGTCACGGGTGATCTTGGAAAAACCGCGCAGCTCGTCATTGCTGTCGTATTGCGCGGTGATCACCACACTGGCCCAGAAACGGCTGCCGTCCTTGCGTTGGCGCCAGCCTTCCTCGGTATACCGGCCGTTGACGGTGGCCTCATGCAATGCCATGTCGGGGTGTTGCGGACATTCCTGCTGCAGATAGAACACAGAAAAGTGCTGGCCGATGATCTCTTGTTCCGTGTAGCCCTTGATACGCTCGGCTCCTGCGTTCCAGGTGGTGATGTAGCCATTGCGGTCCAGCGCGAAGATGCCGTAGTCCTTGACCCCTTCGATGATCAGCCGCAAACGCTCCTCGTTGTCGCGCAGTGCGCGTTCACGTTCGGCCAGCAGCTGGCCGGCCTCGACCAGACGGGTGCCGAGCTGGCCGATCTCGTCCTTTTCAGGCGGTTGGGGCAGCAGCGGATGCCCGAGCGCCAGACGCTGGGCGTTGCGCTGCACCTGATGCACCCTGGCGACGATGCCTTTGGACAGCATCAACACGGCAAGAATGGCACCGAAGATGCCGCAGGCTGCGGCCAGCAGAGTCGATAGCAGCAGGCGCTCGCGAGTGGCTGCCGCAGCCTCGGTACGTTCGGCGAGCAGCGCGTCTTCACGCTCGCGCATGATGCCGATGCGTTCGCGCAACTGGTCGAGCACGTACTTGTTTTCGATCAGGATGCGGGCGACGGTTTCTTGATCTTGCCTATCCATCGAGCGCAGTTTTTCCAGGCCTTCGACCTTGGTGTTGATCAGCGGCTCGATGGCTTTCAGGTGTTCGCGCATCTGCTCGTCACGCACATTGGTGTTGAGCCGGGTCAGCGCCGCCTCGATCAGCGGTTGCGCGTTGAGGTAGCCGGGCAGGAAGTCTTCCCGGTGAGTCAGCAGGTAGCCACGTACGCTGGCCGCACCTTCTGCGATCTGCGTATGAAGGGTCTGAATGTCGCCTTGCACAAGCAGCACGCGCCTTACGTCCTCCTCTGCCTGAGCGGTCTGGCGCTCGGCGATATAGATCAGCACCAGCGAGAACATGAGAATCGCCAGTGGCAGCGAAATGGCCACCAGCGCCTTGCCGCGTAGCGGAAGGTCTTCCCAGCGACTGCTGGCGTTTGCGGTCATTGCCAGTCGCTCGTTGATTGGCTCACCAGCCCCAGCGCCACACCGCGTACCGCCGCCTGAGTGCGGTCCGAGGCGCCGAGTTTGCCGATGACCTTTTCCACGTGGGCCTTGGCCGTCCCGGTGGTGATGCCAAGTTTTTCGCCGATTTCCCGATTGCTGAAGCCGCCCGCCACCAGCCCGAGCACCTGGCGTTCACGCGGGGTGAGGGTTTCCGGCAGGGCTGCGCCACTGGTATTGCGTTCGGTCATGCGCCGCAGCAGGCGCGCGCTGACGGCGCTGTTCAGTGCTTCTTCACCACGCGCCACGCGTTGCAGGCCGTCGATCACTTCGTCGCGGCTGGCATCCTTGAGCAGATAGCCCACCGCGCCCGCGCTGATGGCGGCTTCCAGGTGATCGGTGCTGTCGTCCATGGTGAAAATCACCACTTTCAGATCCGGCATGCGCTGCTGGAGAATCCGCGCAGCGCCCAGCCCGTTAAGCACCGGCATACGGATGTCGAGGATGGCGATGTCCGGTTGCAGCTCCTGGCACAGATCGATGGCTTGCTGGCCGTCGGCCGCCTGACCGACCACTTCGAACTCCGGATGCCCCGCCAGCAGTGAGACGAACCCGGTACGCGTCACTTCATGATCGTCCGCCAAAACCAGTCGTACAGTGTCAGTCATGTCATTGCCTTGTCTGCGGTAAAAGGAACGATGGCGCGCAGTCGGGTGCCGTGCCCGGGCCGACTGACGCAGGTCAGACGGCCGCCGAGCAGGCTGGCGCGCTCTTGCATGGCCACCAGGCCCAGTTTCTGCACGCCTTTGTCATTGAACGGTTTTTGGGTGACGAAACCACTGCCGTTGTCTTCGAGCAGCAGTGAAATGTGCTCTTCACTCAGTTCCAGAGCCAATTCTACGTTGCTCGCAGCGGCGTGTTTGAGCACATTGTTGATGCCTTCCTGGGCAATACGGAACAGGGCGATTTCCAGGTGGCTGGGCAGGCGGGTCAGGGAGCGCGACTGCCAGTGCACCGCGATTCCGGCTTCGCGCAACCGGTCAGCTTCCTTGTCGACCGCCTGCAGCAGGCCGAAATCGTCCAGCACGCTTGGCCGCAAGCCACTGATCAGTTGGCGACCTTCGCCCACGCAGTGCTGCGCCAGCTTGAGAATGGCCTGCAGATCGGCGTCCAGCGGCTCAGGCAGATCAGGACAGCGACCGGCAAAACCCTGCAGCCGCTGGTGCAGCCCGGCCAGGGTCTGGGCCAGCCCATCATGCAGGTCGTAGGCCACGCGTTTGCGTTCGTCTTCCTGAGCGGTGAACAACTGGCGGACCAGCTCGGACATGGTCTGTTCTCTGACCACCAGCGCATCAAGCAGCCGATTGTTCTCCAGGTGTGCCGCCAGCAACGTCGCCAGCAATTGCAGCGACTCGATGTCCTCATTGTCCGGCGTATTGATGCCCACGCTGTTGGCCAGCAGCAGGGTGCCAAAAGAGCCTTCGTCGGCGCCGCGCAACGGTAACAGCAGCATGCACGGCAGGTCGGCATCGGGCCGCTCCAGCCACTGCGGGCCGATGGCCAGCGGGTCGGCAGCGGTCTCAAGTGTCGCCAGGCGTTCTGCACTGCCATGACGGGCGGTGGTCTGCACACCGGTGTCGGCGCTCCATTCCAGCAGCAGGCCATGGTCCATCGCCACGAATGCGCACGCGCGGTGCAGCACGCGCTGGCGCATGGCCTGAGGTGGCAGATGGGTCAGCTCCTGGCCGGTATCCACCAGCAGGCGAAGCCGTGCGGCACGGCTTTGCGACTGGCGATACTGGTTACGAATGGCCAGTGCGCTTGCCGGATCATGGGGGGGGCTTTGCATGGGATGCTCCAGCGAGGGTTGATGCCCGCGCGGGCATAACAGAAGTAAGGCTATTAGAACTGTATCAGGAGGTGAAGCCTATCTGCCGATCGGCATACACAGTTAACCCCGGTTGGCCGATGGCGAGCCGTGGCGGGGAGGGCAAAGTGGCACTCACTGAATCCCTGAACAGATCCCCGTAGGAGAGTAGCGATGAAAATGAAATTGACCGCCCTGGCCCTGTTGCTGGCTGTGAGTGCGCCGATGGTCCACGCCGCCGCCGAGCCTTCCGGCTATACCTACCGCATGGTGGCCGAGACCCCAAGCAACGTGAACGACAAGGAGATCGCCAGTCTGTTCGACCGCTGGAACAAGGCCCTGAAGACCGGCAGCTCGCAGACTGTGGTGTCGCTCTATGCACCGGACGCAGTTCTGCAGCCGACCGTTTCGAACAAGGTCCGGGCAACGCCTGCGGAGATCAAGGACTACTTCGATCACTTCCTGGCGCTCAAGCCGGCCGGTGAGATCAACTACCGGGAAATCCGCCGCCTGGGTCCGGATGCAGCGGTGGACAGTGGTGTCTACACGTTCACCCTGACCGCCGCTGACGGCAAGAAGAGCACAGTCCAGGCGCGCTATACCTTTCTGTACCACCGCGTCGGCAACGAGTGGAAGATTCTCAACCACCATTCCTCGGCGATGCCGGAAGTACAGCCCGAGTATCAGGTCAGCCGCTGATCTGTTATCCGCCAGGCGGAAAACAAAAAATCCGGAGCCAGTGCTCCGGATTTTTTTGCCTGTCTGAACCGCTCGCTCTCAGGCTTCGGCCTGTGCGCCATTGACCTTGCGGCAATGAATCAGCGCATCGCGAATCATGAAGTTGACCAGCGTCGGCGACACACCCAGTTCCTTGGCAATGTCCTTTTGCGGCACGCCGTGCAGGCGGTACATCTCGAATGCATAGCGAGTGCGGGGCGGCAGCTCGGTCAGGGCATCGGCAATTTTCTCCAGGCTGGAGAAGTTGATGTGCGAGATTTCCGGCGAGGCACCTTGAATCACCACGTTCAGCCCCTCGGCCTCCGGGCCGGTGTATTTCTGTTCGAGCGCCTGTTTGCGGTAATGATCGATGGCCAGGTTGCGCACGATCTGAAACAGGTAACTGAGCTGGGCCTTGAAGGTCAGCGTGGCCTGAGGTGCCGAGCGCAGTCTGAAAAAGGCATCCTGCACGACGTCTTCGGCGCGCGAGCGACAACCCACGATGCGGGCCGCAATCTTGACCAGCAGCAAGTAGTTATCGACGAAGGCCTGGAGTAAGGGTGAGTCGCACTTACTTGTGATTACGTGTTCCGTCATGGAATTCACCTTGCTGCTTCAACAATGGAGGGGAGGGCCGCATGGAGGGGCAGCACCGTCACATGGGGCGACAAATTAGCCTTAATGATAATTATTGTCAAATGCGAAATCCAATCAGTGTACTTTAAAAGGGCGCTTTCATCGTGCCTGTTCTCGCTGCGTGCATCCGCCTAATTATTTGCAGACGCCATCCGTTCTCATTGGTGACAGGCCCGACCACGGTTGCGGCCAGGGAATACCTCAGGAGAACCCCATGCGTTCCGATCACGCGCATCGCCGCCTTTACATCCGCGCCCACAGACAGGCGGTTTCGATATGAGCACGCCGGTGAGCCTGACGCTGTTCTGTCTGCCTTATTCCGGGGCCAGCGCGATGTTCTACAGCCCTTGGCGGCGCAAATTGCCGGAGTGGCTGAACGTGCGCCCGCTGGAGCTTCCCGGTCGTGGCATGCGCATGGACGAGCCCTTGCAGATCGACATCGTGCAACTGGCCAATCATCTGGCCGACGAAATCAGCGCCGAGCTGGACAAGCCCTATGCGTTGTTTGGCCACAGTCTGGGCGGGCTGCTGGCCTTTGAGCTGGCGCACGCCTTGCGCGAGCGCGGTCTGCCCGCACCGCTGGCGCTGTTCGCATCAGCGACTGCCGGTCCGGTGCGCCGCGATGTCAGCGAATACGTCGCCGCCAAGACCGATGCGCAACTGATCGACCGGCTGCGCACGCTCAAGGGCACCAGCGAAAACGTCATCGCCAATCAGGAACTCATGCAGTTGATGCTGCCGATCCTGCGCGCCGATTTTCTGCTCTGCGGCAGCTTTGTGTACGGCAGGCGCGAGCCGCTCAGCGTGCCGATCCATGTATTTGGCGGCAAACAGGACAGCATCAGCGTCGAGGAACTGCTCGACTGGCAGGAAGAGACCCGCACCGGATTCTCTCTGGACATGTTCGAGGGCCATCACTTTTATCTGGTCGACGAGCAAACACAGCTGCTCCGTCTGCTGCGGCGCTATTGCGAACAGCACCTGGCCCGCTGGCGCAACAGCACCTCACGGCAAATGAACCGGGCCGCCGGTTGACCCTGTTTGCCTCGCGCGCGGCCTCTTTGCAGGGCGCGCGTCTTTTTTGAAATTCAGATTTTATCTGGCACGCCGAATCTAGCAGGAACCCCATCATGGATGCGTTTGAACTCCCCGACACTCTGGCTCAGGCTCTTCAGCGTCGCGCCTTGCACACGCCGGATCGGCTGGCGCTGCGTTTTCTCACCGATGAGAAAGACCAGGGCCTGGTGTTGACCTACCGTGATCTGGACCTGCGCGCGCGGACCATCGCTGCTGAGCTGCAACGTCAGGCCGTGCCGGGGGATCGGGCGATTCTGCTGTTCCATAGCGGGCCGGACTATGTCGCGGCGTTCTTCGGCTGCCTGTATGCCGGGGTCATTGCCGTGCCGGCTTATCCGCCGGAATCCAACCGTCGCCATCACCAGGAGCGCCTGCTGTCGATCATCGCCGATGCCGAGCCGCGTCTGCTGCTGACCGGTTCCGATTTGCAGCCGGCCTTGCTGCAGATGGATGAGTTGACCGCCGCCGATGCGCCGCCACTGCTCTGTGTCGACACGTTGCCTGCTGCCCCGGCACGAGACTGGCAGGGCCCGCAGTTGCAGGCCGACGACATCGCATTCCTGCAATACACCTCGGGCTCGACCGCGCTGCCCAAGGGCGTGCAGGTCACGCATGGCAATCTGGTCGCCAACGAGTTACTGATCCGCCACGGCTTCGGCATCGACCTCAACCCGGACGACGTGATTGTCAGCTGGCTGCCGCTGTACCACGACATGGGCCTGATCGGCGGCTTGTTGCAGCCGATTTTCAGTGGTGTCCCGTGCATCCTGATGGCCCCCGCGTACTTCCTTGCCCGGCCATTGCGCTGGCTGGAAGCGATCAGTGAATACGGCGGCACCATCAGCGGTGGGCCTGACTTTGCCTACCAGCTGTGCAGCGCACGGGTCAGCGAGTCAGCGCTGGAGCGTCTGGACTTGAGTCGCTGGCGCGTGGCGTATTCGGGCTCCGAGCCGATTCGCGAAGACAGCCTGAGGGCATTTGCCGAGAAATTCGCCAGTTGTGGCTTCACGCCTGACAGCTTCATGGCGTCCTACGGCCTGGCCGAAGCCACGCTGTATGTGGCCGGGGGCAAGCGCGGCAAGGGTATTCCATCGCTGCGCCTGAATGCACAGGCGCTGGCGCGCAACGTCGTAGAACCGGGCGACGGTCAGCCGGTCATGAGCTGCGGCACAGGCCAGCCAGGGCATGGCGTACTGATTGCCGACCCGGCCAGCCTGCAGGTGCTCGACGAAAATCAGGTTGGCGAAGTCTGGGCCAGCGGGCCGAGCATCGCCCACGGCTATTGGCGCAACCCTGAGGCCACCGCCAAGGCATTCGTGCAGCATGCCGGGCAGACCTGGCTGCGCACCGGCGACCTGGGTTTTCAGCGTCACGGCGAGCTGTACATCACCGGTCGCTTGAAGGACATGCTGATTGTTCGTGGCCATAACCTGTACCCGCAGGACATCGAAAAGCTCATCGAGAGTGAGGTGGATGTCGTGCGCAAAGGCCGTGTGGCGGCGTTTGCCGTCACTCAGGACGGTAACGAAGGCATCGGCATTGCTGCTGAAATCAGTCGCAGCGTGCAGAAAAGCCTCACGCCCGAAGCGTTGATTAAAATCATCCGGCAGACCGTGGCCGAGGCGTTTCAGGAAGCGCCGAGTGTCGTGGTGCTGCTCAATCCGGGCGCGCTGCCCAAGACCTCCAGCGGCAAATTGCAACGCTCGGCCTGCCGCACGCGTCTGGCCGACGGCAGCCTGGACAGCTACGCGGTGTTCCCCGCGAGCGATACCACTCTTTCAGGCTGTGCCCCAAGCCGCGGCTCGGACCTGCAAGCGCAGATTGCCACAGTCTGGTGCGAGCAGTTGCAGTGTGAGCAGGTCAGTGCCGACGACCATTTCTTCCTGCTGGGCGGCAACTCGATTATCGCGACTCAGGTGGTGGCCCGCCTGCGCGAAGCGCTGGGGATCGACCTGAACCTGCGACTGCTCTTTGAAGCGCCGACGCTGGCGGCCTTCGCGGCGCAGGTCGAAGCGCTGCAGGTCGCCGCCTTGCAAGGCGACAGCCAGACGCAGAGCGCCATCGTCCGATTGCCCGGCAACGAGCATCTGCCACAGTCCATGGCCCAGAACCGCCTGTGGTTCCTCTGGCAGCTCGATCCGCACAGCAGCGCCTACAACATTCCCGGTGGGCTTCACTTGCGCGGTGAACTCGACAGCACTGCATTGCGCACCAGCTTCCAACGCCTGATCGAGCGTCATGAATCGCTGCGTACGCGCTTCTACGAACAGGGCGGTGTGGCCCTGCAACGTATCGACGCGCCCAGTGAATTCCACCTCGACACCCTCGATATCAGCGATCTGCCCAGCACCGAGCGTCAGGCACGGGCCGTGGAAATTCGCGAACAGCAGGCGCGTCTGCCGTTTGATCTGCAACATGGTCCATTGCTGCGCGTCACGTTGTTGCAACTGGACGAAGAAGAGCATCAATTGCTGGTCACGCTGCACCACATCATTGCCGATGGCTGGTCGCTGAATGTGCTGATCGACGAGTTCTCGCGCCTTTATGCCTCGGCCGTTCAGGGCCAGACCCTGGAGCTGACACCGTTACCGCTACGTTATGCCGATTACGGCCAATGGCAGCGCGAATGGCTGGCGAACGGCGAGGCCGAGCGTCAGTTGGCTTACTGGCAGCAGCAACTGGGTGATGAACAACCGGTCCTGACGCTGAACACCGACCATCCGCGTTCGGCCCGTCAGCAGCACAGCGCTTCGCGCTACAGCCTGCGCTTGACTGCCGAACTGAGCACCGCCGTGCGCAACACCGCGCAAGCCTGGCAGTCGACGTCGTTCATGTTCCTGCTGGCAGGGTTCCAGACCCTGTTGCATCGTTACAGCGGGCAAGCCGACATTCGTATCGGTGTGCCCGGCGCCAATCGGCCACGCCATGAAACCCAGGGCCTGATCGGCTTCTTCATCAACACCCTGGTGCTGCGCGCAGAGCTGGACCCGCGTCTGCCATTCTCGACCCTGCTGGCTCAGACCCGGCAGGCGGCGCTTGAAGCCCAGGCCCATCAGGACGTGCCGTTCGAGCAACTGGTCGAAGCGTTTCCGCAGGCGCGCGAGCACGGTCTGTTTCAAGTCATGTTCAACCATCAGCAACGCGACCTCGGCGCACTGCGTCGTTTGCCGGGGCTGCTGGCCGAAGAGCTGCCGTGGCACAGCCGCGAGGCCAAGTTCGATCTGCAACTGCACAGCGAGGAGGACCGCAATGGTCGCCTGACGCTGTCTTTCGATTACGCTGACGAACTGTTCGAGCACGACACCATCGTCGCCATGGCTCGGCACTATGTACGGCTGCTGGCGCAGGTCAGCCAGCAGGCACAGCTCGCGCTGGGTGATGTGCAACTGCTCAGCGCCGAGGAGCAGGAGCAACAGGCGCAATGGAGCGCCGCGCCTTGCGCAGCGGCCACGTTGTGGTTGCCTGATCTGCTGGACCGCCAGGCGCGGCAGACCCCGGAACGTATTGCGCTGGTGTGGGAGGGTGGCAGCCTCGACTTCACCGGCCTGCACACGCAGGCCAACCGCCTGGCGCATTACCTGCGCGACAAGGGCGTTGGTCCGGACATCAAGGTGGCGATCGCCGCCGAGCGTTCGCCGCAGCTGTTGATCGGGCTGCTGGCGATCCTCAAGGCGGGCGGGGCGTACGTGCCGCTGGACCCGGACTATCCGATGGATCGACTCGCCTACATGCTCCAGGACAGCGGGGTCGAACTGCTGTTGACCCAGAGCCATCTGCTGGGCGACCTGCCGAGCGCCGAAGGCGTGTGCACGGTCGCGATGGATAGGCTGCACCTGGACAACTGGCCGGTCAGCGCGCCGCGTCTGAACCTGCACGGCGACAACCTGGCGTACGTGATTTATACCTCCGGCTCGACCGGTCAGCCCAAAGGCGTCGGCAACACCCATGCGGCACTGGCCGAACGCCTGCAATGGATGCAGGACACCTACGCGCTGGATGAAAGCGACGTGCTGATGCAGAAGGCACCGATCAGCTTCGACGTCTCGGTGTGGGAGTGCTTCTGGCCACTGATCACCGGCTGCCGTCTGCTGCTGGCAGGCCCTGGTGAACACCGCGACCCGCAGCGCATCGCGCAGCTGATCAACGCGTATTCGGTCACCACGCTGCACTTCGTGCCGCCGCTGCTGCAACTGTTCATCGATGAGCCGCTGGCGCAACAGTGCAGCAGCCTGCGTCGGCTGTTCTCTGGCGGCGAAGCATTGCCCGGCGAGCTGCGCAACCGGGTGCTGGAGCAACTGCCCGGCGTACAGTTGCACAACCGCTATGGCCCGACTGAAACCGCGATCAACGTCACCCACTGGCAGTGCCGGATCAGCGACGGCCTGCGTTCGCCGATCGGCCGTCCGCTGGGCAATGTGCTGTGCCGGGTGCTGGACAGCGAACTGAATCCGCTGCCACGCGGGGTGGCCGGTGAGTTGTGCATCGGCGGCATCGGTCTGGCGCGCGGTTATCTGAAGCGTCCCGGGCTGACCGCCGAGCGCTTTGTCGCCGATCCGCTGGGGCAAGTGGGTGAGCGCCTGTACCGCACAGGGGACCTGGTACGCTGGGGCACTGATGGCGCGCTGGAATACCTTGGCCGTCTGGATCAGCAGGTCAAACTGCGCGGTTTTCGCGTCGAACCACAAGAGATCGAAGCCCGCCTGCTGGCCCAGCCAGGCGTAGGCCAGGCAGCCGTGCTGCTGCGCGAAACCGTTGCCGGGCCGCAACTGATCGGTTACTACACCGCCGAAGCAGGGCAGAGCGTCGAGGCCGAGCGGATCAAGTCGGCGCTGGCCCTGGAACTGCCGGATTACATGGTCCCGGCGCAGCTGGTGCGTCTCGACAGCATGCCCCTGAGCCCGAGCGGCAAGCTGGATCGCCGCGCCTTGCCCGAGCCGCAATGGCAGACCCGCGAGCACGTAGAGCCGCAGACCGATCTGCAAAAACAGATCGCCGCTGTCTGGCGACAGGTGCTGGGTGTGCCGCGTGTCGGCCTGCGCGATGATTTCTTCGAACTGGGCGGGCACTCGTTATTGGCCACGCAGATCATTTCCCGCGTGCGGCAGGCGTGCGACATCGACCTGCCGTTGCGGGCGCTGTTCGAAGCCAGCGAGCTGGGCGCGTTTGCCGAACAGGTTGAGTGCATTCAGCAGTCAGGCGCACGCAGCAGCCTGCAGCCGATTGCCCGTGTCGACCGCAGCCAGCCGGTGCCGCTGTCCTATTCCCAGCAGCGCATGTGGTTCCTCTGGCAAATGGAGCCGGACAGCCCGGCCTACAACGTCGGCGGCATGGCGCGCCTGAAAGGCGTGCTGAACATCGAGTGTTTCGAGGCAGCGCTGCAAGCCTTGATTCTGCGCCACGAAACCCTGCGCACCACGTTCCCGAGCGTCAACGGCGTAGCGTGCCAGAAGGTCAGCGAGCAGTCCGGCCTGTGCGTGCAATGGCAGGACTACTCGGCATTGCCCGCCGAGCTTCGTCAGCAGCGCATTCAGGCGCTGGCCGACAGTGAGGCGCACCAGCCCTTCGATCTGGAAACCGGACCGTTGCTGCGCGCGTGTCTGGTCAAGTCGAGCGACCTTGAGCATTACTTCGTCCTGACCCTGCACCACATCGTCACCGAAGGCTGGGCGATGGACATTTTCGCCCGCGAACTGGGACAGCTTTACGAGGCCTTCCTCGAAGGACGACCTTCGCCGCTGGAACCGCTGGCAGTGCACTACCTGGATTACAGCGTCTGGCAACGGCAGTGGATGGAAGCCGGTGAACGCCAGCGCCAGCTCGATTACTGGACCGCACAGCTGGGCAACGAGCACCCATTACTGGAGCTGCCTGCGGACCGGCCGCGTCCGCCGGTGCAAAGCCATCAGGGCGAACTGTATCGCTTCGACCTGAACGCCGACCTGGCCGCAAAAGTTCGTGCATTCAATGCCCGCAATGGCCTGACCCTGTTCATGACCATGACCGCCACCCTGGCGGTATTGCTCTACCGCTACAGCGGCCAGAACGACCTGCGCATCGGCGCACCGGTGGCCAACCGCATCCGTCCGGAAAGCGAAGGGCTGATCGGCGCGTTCCTCAATACCCAGGTGCTGCGCGTGCAGCTTGACGGGCAGATGAGCGTCGCCCAGTTGTTCGAACAGGTTCGCCACACGGTGATCGAAGGCCAGTCACATCAGGACCTGCCGTTCGATCATCTGGTCGAAGCCCTGCAACCGCCACGCAGCGCCGCCTACAACCCGCTGTTTCAGGTGATGTGCAACGTGCAGCGCTGGGAATTCCAGCAGAGTCGCGAACTGGCGGGCATGACCGTCGAGTACCTGGTCAACGATGCGCGGGCCACCAAGTTCGACCTCAATCTGGAAGTCACCGAGCTGGATCACCGACTGGGTTGCTGCCTGACCTACAGCACCGATCTGTTCGACGAACCGCGCATCGCGCAGATGGCCGAGCACTGGCTGAACCTGCTGCAGGCGCTGCTCGCTGATCCACAACAACGCCTGAGTGAATTGCCGCTGCTGCAGGACACAGAGCGTCAGCAACTGCTCGACAGCCTCGGCGTCGAAGCGGGTGAGCAGCGGCTCGACCAGTGCATTCATAGCCTGTTCGCCGAACAGGCACAACGGCGTGCAGACGCGCCGGCGCTGACCTTCGCCGGGCAAACCCTCAGTTACGCCGAGCTGGACGCCAAGGCCAACCAATTGGCCTGGATGCTCCGCGAGCGCGGCGTCGGCCCGCAGGTTCGCGTCGGTCTGGCGCTGCCTCGCTCGCTGGACATGGTCGTCGGCCTGCTGGCGATCATCAAGGCTGGCGGTGCCTACGTGCCGCTCGACCCGGAATACCCGCTGGAACGCCTGCACTACATGATCGAAGACAGCGGAGTCGGGCTGCTGCTGAGCGATCGTGCCCTGTTTGCCGCATTGGGTGAGTTGCCTGAGGGTGTTGCCCGCTGGTGCCTGGAAGATGATCAGCCATTGCTGGCGTCCTGCCCAACCTGTGAGCTGCCGTTCATCAACCTGCCGCAGCACCAGGCGTACCTGATCTACACCTCCGGATCGACCGGCAAACCCAAAGGCGTGGTGGTGTCCCACGGTGAAATCGCCATGCATTGCCAGGCGGTGATCCGGCGCTTCGACATGCGCCCTGACGACTGCGAGCTGCATTTCTATTCGATAAATTTCGATGCCGCCACCGAGCGCCTGCTGGTGCCCTTGCTCAGCGGTGCACGCGTGGTGCTGCGTGCTCAGGGGCAGTGGGACGCCGAAGAAATCTGCACGCTGATTCGCCAGCAGCAGGTCAATATTCTCGGCTTCACGCCCAGCTATGGCAGCCAGTTGGCGCAGTGGCTGGCAACCCAGGGCCAGACCCTGCCGGTGCGCATGTGCATCACCGGCGGCGAAGCGCTGACCGGCGAACACCTGCAACGTATCCGTGCAGTGTTCCAGCCCGAGCTGTTGTTCAATGCTTATGGCCCGACCGAAACCGTGGTCATGCCGCTGGCCAGCCTGGCCCCGCAGCAACTGGAGGAGGGCGAAGCCAGCGTGCCGATCGGTCGCGTGGTCGGCGCAAGGGTGGCGTACATTCTCGACGCCGATCTGGCGCTGGTGCCCCAGGGCGCGAGCGGTGAGCTGTACATCGGCGGAGCGGGCCTTGCGCAGGGCTATCACCAGCGCCCCGGCATGACTGCCGAACGCTTCGTGGCCGATCCATTCGCCAGCAAAGGCGGGCGTCTGTACCGCACCGGCGATCTGGTGCGCCAGCGCGCCGACGGTTTGGTGGAATACCTGGGGCGTATCGACCATCAGGTGAAGATTCGCGGCTTCCGCATCGAGCTGGGTGAAATCGAGACCCGTCTGCTGGAGCATGCAGCGATCCGCGAAGCCATTGTGCTGGCGCTGGACACGCCGTCGGGCAAGCAACTGGCGGGCTATCTGGTCAGCGATGTGGCCGGGCAGGGCGACGAGCAGCAGACGCAATTGCGTGAAGCGCTCAAATCGCACCTCAAGGCGCAACTGCCGGACTATATGGTGCCGACCCACCTGATCCTGCTCGACAGCATGCCGCTGACCGCCAACGGCAAACTCGACCGCCGCGCCTTGCCTGCACCAGACCCGGAACTCAATCGTCAACACTACGTAGCGCCCGCCAGTGAGCTGGAACAGCAGTTGGCGGCAATCTGGTGTGCGGTGCTGAACGTGGAAAAAGTCGGCCTCAACGACAACTTCTTTGAACTGGGCGGCGATTCGATCCTGTCGATTCAGGTGGTCAGCCGGGCGCGTCAGTCGGGCATTCATTTCAGCCCGCGTGATCTGTTCCAGCACCAGACCGTACAGACCCTGGCCGCCGTGGCGACCACTCGCGAATTGATTCAGGCCGAGCAGGGCCAGCTTGACGGTGCTTGCGGCCTGACGCCGATTCAGCACTGGTTTTTCGACACGCCTATCCCCGAGCGTCAGCACTGGAACCAGTCGCTGCTGCTGGAGCCGCTCAGCGCCCTGGACCCGAACCTGCTGGAGCAGGCGTTGCGTGCGCTACTCGAACAACACGATGCCCTGCGCCTGAGTTTCACCGAGCACGAGGGTACGTGGCAGGCAGAACACCGCGCAGTGACCGCCGACACCCTGTTGATTCGGGCGCGGGTCACCGACATGGCCGAATGCGCAGCCCTGTACGCCGACACCCAGCGCAGTCTCGATCTGCAAGACGGTCCGCTGCTGCGCGCCTTGCTGGTCGATGGGCCGCAGGGCCGGCAACGGTTGCTGATGGTGATTCATCACCTGGTGATCGATGGCGTGTCGTGGCGTGTGCTGCTCGACGATCTGCAAAACGCTTATCGTCAACTGCGCGACGCGGCGTCTGTGCGCTTTACGGCGAAGACCAGCGCCTTCCGCGACTGGGCCGCGCGTCTGCAGGCCTATGCAGGCAATGAATCGTTACGTGAAGAACTGCAGCTGTGGCAGCGCCAGCTGGGCGGTCCTGCGACGACTCTGCCGTGCCATAACCCGCAGGGCGGTCAGCAGAATCTGCATGCGCAGACGGTCAGCGTGCGACTGGATGCCGAACGTACCCGGCAATTGCTGCAACAGGCGCCGAGTGCCTACCGAACCCAGGTCAACGACCTGCTGCTGACCGCGCTGGCCCAGGTGGTCTGCCGTTGGAGCGGGCAGCCGTCGACGCTGATCCAGCTTGAGGGTCACGGCCGTGAAAACCTGTTCGATGACATCGACCTGACCCGCACGGTGGGCTGGTTCACCAGCGCCTATCCGCTGCGCCTGACGCCAGCGCCGGCTGCCGATTCGGCACCGGGCGACTCGATCAAGGCGATCAAGGAGCAACTGCGTCAGGTGCCGCACAAGGGGCTGGGCTATGGCGTGCTGCGCTACCTGGCCGACAGTGCCAGCAAGGCTGCCATGCAGGCGCTGCCGGTGGCGCCGATCACCTTCAACTACCTCGGCCAGTTCGATCAGAGCTTCGCTGACGACGCGCTGTTCCGTCCGCTGGAAGAGTCGCCAGGCGCGGCCCACGACCCGCAGGCGCCGCTGCCCAACGAACTGAGCATCGACAGTCAGGTGTATGGCGGCGAGTTGTTGCTGCGCTGGACCTTCAGTGCCGAGCGCTATGAACCGGCTGCCATCGAAGCGCTGGCACAGGATTACCTGGCCTGCCTGCAGGCGCTGATTGCCCATTGCCTGGCCGATGGCAGCGGCGGCCTGACGCCGTCGGACTTCCCGCTGGCTGCTCTGGATCAGGCGCAGCTCGACGCGCTGCCGGTTCCGCCAAGCCACATCGAAGACGTCTACCCACTGACCCCGATGCAGGAGGGCATGCTGCTGCACACGCTGCTTGAGCCGGGCACCGGGCTGTATTACATGCAGGACCGCTACCGCATCAACAGCGCGCTCGACCCAGAGCGTTTTGCCCAGGCCTGGCAGGCGGTGATCGCCCGTCATGAAGCGCTGCGCGCCTCGTTCTGCTGGGATATCGGCGAAACCATGTTGCAGGTCATTCACAAGCCGGGCAGCACGCCGATTGATTATCTGGACTGGCGTGACGTACCGGAGGACCAGCAGGAGCCGCGTCTGCAGGCCTTGCTCAAGTCCGAGCGCGAGGCCGGTTTCAATCTGCTTGATCAGCCGCCGTTCCACCTGCGCCTGATCCGCGTCGACGAGGCGCGCTACTGGTTCATGATGAGCAACCACCATATCCTGATCGATGCCTGGTGCCGCTCGCTGCTGATGAACGATTTCTTCGACATCTACACTGCGCTGGGCGAAGGCCGCGATGCGCAACTGGCCCCCGCACCGCGCTATCGCGACTACATCGGCTGGTTGCAACGCCGAGGACTGACGCAGGCGCGTGACTGGTGGCGAGATAACCTGCGCGGCTTCGAGCAGCCTACGCCGATCCCCAGCGACCGGCCGTTCCTGCGTGAACATGCCGGCGACAGCGGTGGCATGGTGGTGGGCGACTGCTACACCCGTCTCGATGAACGCGACGGTGCACAGCTGCGCGAACTGGCGCAGCAGCATCAACTGACCGTCAACACCTTCGCCCAGGCGGCGTGGGCGCTGACCCTGCGGCGCATGAGCGGTGAGCGCGACGTGGTGTTCGGCGTTACCGTGGCCGGGCGGCCGGTGGAACTGCCGCAGATGCAGCGCACGGTCGGCTTGTTCATCAATACCATCGCCCTGCGTGTCGGCATGCCGGCTGACGACCAGCGTTGCAGCGTTCGCCAGTGGCTCGGCCAGTTGCTGGACAGCAACATGCAACTGCGCGAGTACGAATACCTGCCGCTGGTGACCATTCAGGAAAACAGCGAGCTGCCCAAGGGCCAGCCACTGTTCGACAGCCTGTTCGTGTTCGAGAACGCGCCGGTCGAGGTCTCGGTGCTGGACCGTGCGCAAAGCCTGAATGCCACCTCGGATTCCGGTCGTACCCACACCAACTACCCGCTGACCGCAGTCTGCTATCCGGGCGATGACTTGGGTCTGCACCTGTCCTACGACCAGCGCTATTTCGACGAATCCACCGTGCAGAGGATTCTTGGTGAGTTCAAGCGCCTGCTGCTGGCGCTGGTCGAAGGCTTTCATGGCGACATGGCCGAACTGGCGCTGGTCAGTGAGCAGGAACGCGCTTTCCTGATCGACGGTTGCAACCAGAGTGACCATGCTTACCCGCTGGATAAAAGCTATGTCGAGCTGTTCGAAGCGCAGGTCGCGGCGCATCCGGAGCGCATTGCGGTCAGTTGCCTGGAGCGCCAGCTCAGCTATGCCGAGCTGAATATCGCCAGCAACCGTCTGGGCCATGCCCTGATCGAGGCCGGTGTCGGGTTCGATCAGCCGGTTGCCTTGCTGGCCGAGCGCGGTGTTGAATTGCTCGGCATGATCATCGGCAGCTTCAAGGCCGGTGCCGGTTACCTGCCGCTGGACCCGGCACTGCCGAACTCGCGTCTGAGCGGCATCATCGGCCAGAGCGCCACACCGCTGCTGGTGTGCAGCGCTGAGTGCCTGGAACAGGGCAGGGCGCTGCTCGAAGCACTGCCCGAAGGGCGCCGACCGCAGTTGCGGGTCTGGGAAGACGTGCAGCAGAGCGACTCCGCGCAGCACGATACTGGTCGCTACAGCGCGCCGGACAACCTCGCTTATGTAATCTTTACCTCAGGCTCCACCGGGCTGCCGAAGGGCGTGATGGTCGAGCAGCGCGGCATGCTCAATAACCAGTTGAGCAAGGTGCCTTACCTGAGCCTGAGCGACCGCGATTTGATCGCCCAGACCGCCTCGCAGAGTTTCGACATTTCGGTCTGGCAGTTCCTCGCCGCGCCGCTGTTCGGTGCTCGGGTGGACATCGTGCCGAACGACATCGCCCGCGATCCGCAGGCGCTGTTGGCGCATGTTCAGGCACAGCGCATCAGCGTGCTGGAAAGCGTGCCGTCGCTGATCAACGGCCTGCTCGCCGAACCGCAGGCAGCGCTCGACGGCCTGCGCTGGATGCTGCCGACCGGTGAAGCCATGCCGCCGGAACTGGCCAGCCAGTGGCTGCAACGTTACCCGCAGATCGGCCTGGTGAATGCCTATGGTCCGGCTGAATGCTCTGATGACGTGGCGTTCTTCCGGGTCGATGCGCAGTCCACTCGCAGCGCTTATCTGCCGATCGGTTCGCCGACCGACAATAATCGTCTGTACCTGCTCGATGATGCGCTGGACCTCGTGCCGCTGGGTGCGGTTGGTGAGCTGTGTGTGGCCGGGGCCGGTGTCGGTCGTGGTTATGTCGCTGATCCGCTGCGCACCGTTCCGGTGTTCGTACCGCATCCGTTCGGTGCGCCGGGCGAACGTCTGTACCGCACCGGTGACCTGGCGCGGCGCCGCAAGGACGGCGTGCTGGAGTACGTCGGCCGGGTCGATCATCAGGTGAAGATTCGTGGTTATCGCATCGAGCTGGGCGAAATCGAAACCCGTCTGCTGGAGCATCCCGCTATCCGTGAGTCAGTGGTGCTGGACGTCGACGGCCCATTGGGCAAGGTGCTGGCGGCCTACCTGGTGCCGCGCTCCGCGACGCAGGATCATGAGGCCCTGCGTGACGAGGTGAAAGGCCACCTCAAGGCCAGCCTGCCGGACTACATGGTGCCGACGCATCTGGTGCTACTGGAGGCCATGCCGCTGACCCCGAACGGCAAGCTGGACCGCAAGGCCCTGCCGGCGCCGGACGTCAGCCTGGCGCAGCAGGATTACCTGGCACCACAGACGGAAATGGAGCAGCAGCTGGCAACGATCTGGGCTGATGTGCTCAAGGTCGAGCGCGTGGGCATTACCGACAATTTCTTCGAGTTGGGCGGGCACTCGCTGCTCGCGACCCAGGTGGTGACCCGTGCGCAGAAGCGCTTGCAGCGTAACGTGCCGTTGCGGGCAATGTTCGAATTCAACACCGTTCAGGCGTTGGCGCAGCATCTGGAAAGCGTTGGAGGAGCACAGGTCGACGAGCAGAAATTCGACCGTCTGGCGGACTTGATGGCGGAACTGGAAGGGCTCTGATCAGCCTCTCGTCGGAGCGGCGGGGCTGCGGATAAAAAACTCGTTACCGGGTGTAAATCCGCAGCTCGCTGGCGCGTTTTCAAAGGACCGAACACACACCTGAGGCGGCATGCGCCGACGCCCATGCTTCAGGTTATTCAAGACTCGAATTGAGGGTTGCACAGATGTCAGTCGCTACCAGGTTTATCGATGATCAGCCGACACGGGTTGCCCCGGCTGCGGCTGAGATGCTCTACCAGTTCGACGAGTCGCCACTGCTGGCCCGGCAGAGTCGCCAGGAGTCCAACGCACGCAGCTACCCGCGGCGCATACCGCTGGCGCTCAAACGCGCCAAAGGTATTCACGTCGAGGACGTCGAAGGGCGGCGCTTCATCGATTGCCTGGCAGGCGCGGGCACCCTGGCGCTCGGGCATAACCATGCTGTGATTATCGAAGCGATCCAGCAAGTGATCACCGACGAGTTGCCGCTGCACACCCTGGACCTCACCACGCCGGTCAAGGACCAGTTCGTTCAGGACCTGTTCGGCCTGCTGCCACCAGCGCTGGCCAATGACGCGAAGATTCAGTTTTGCGGCCCGACCGGTACCGATGCGGTGGAAGCCGCGTTGAAGCTGGTGCGTACCGCTACCGGACGCAGTACGGTGTTGTCATTTCAGGGGGGTTATCACGGCATGAGCCAGGGCGCGTTGAGCCTGATGGGCAGCCTGGGGCCGAAAAAGCCGCTGGGTGCGTTGCTCGGTACAGGCGTGCAGTTTCTGCCATACCCCTACGATTACCGCTGCCCGTTCGGGCTCGGCGGCGAACAGGGCGTGCGCGCCAACCTGCATTACCTGGAAAACCTGCTCAACGACCCGGAAGCTGGCGTGCAATTGCCCGCGGCGGTCATCCTTGAAGTGGTGCAGGGCGAGGGCGGAGTGATCCCTGCTGATCTGGACTGGCTGCGCGGCGTGCGGCGTATCACCGAAAAGGCCGGCGTGGCGCTGATCGTCGATGAAATCCAGAGTGGTTTCGCGCGCACCGGCAAGATGTTTGCCTTCGAGCATGCCGGGATCATCCCGGACGTGGTGGTCATGTCCAAAGCCATCGGCGGCAGCTTGCCGTTGGCGGTTGTAGTCTATCGTTCCTGGCTGGACACCTGGCTGCCGGGCGCACACGCCGGGACGTTTCGCGGCAACCAGATGGCCATGGCTACCGGTTCTGCCGTAATGCGCTATCTTCAGGAGCACTCTATTTGCGAACACGCGACTGCCATGGGCGCGCGGCTGTCCGGGCATTTGCGTGCCTTGCAGCGTGACTTCCCGCAACTGGGCGATATTCGCGGGCGCGGGCTGATGCTCGGTGTCGAGCTGGTCGACCCGTCCGGTGCATGCGATGCACAGGGTCATCCGCCGGTATTTGCGCGTCTGGCCCCGCTGATCCAGCGTGAATGCCTCAAGCGCGGGCTGATTCTGGAGCTGGGTGGGCGACATGCCAGTGTGGTACGTTTTCTGCCACCGCTGATCATCACCGCCGAGCAGATCGACGAGGTGGCAGAGATCTTCGGTCGCGCGTTGAATGCCGCTGTCGCCCAGGTTTAATTTTTCGACGTAGTGATACGTTCAATCCCTATAGCTGCCATGAATTGGCACGGCAGCCCTGAACACACATGGAGAGCAGCAATGACTTCAGTATTCGATCGGGAAGACATCGTCTTTCAAGTTGTAGTCAACCACGAAGAACAGTATTCCATCTGGCCCGACTACAAGGCGATCCCCAACGGCTGGCGCACCGTGGGCAAAAGCGGCTTCAAGAAAGAATGCCTGGCCTACATCGAAGAAGTCTGGACCGACATGCGCCCCCTGAGCCTGCGCCAGAAAATGGAAGCGCAGACGGCTTGATTGAGCGTTATACATAAGTCCTGTGGGAGCGAGCTTGCTCGCGAAGAGGCCGGTACAGCCTTGACTATCGTGCGACGCTCCGCGTCGTCATGCCGTTTTGGACGCTCTGCGTCCTCTCGCGACCCAGAGCGTCGCGACCTGCATCTCCACGCTGGAGCGTGCGCAACGATAACTGACTATCGTGCGACGCTCCGCGTCGTCATGCCGTTCTGGACGCTCCGCGTCCTCTCGCGATCCAGAGCGTCGCGACCTGCATCCCCACGCCGGAGCGTGCGCAACGATAACTGACTATCGTGCGACGCTCCGCGTCGTCATGCCGTTCTGGACGCTCCGCGTCCTCTTTGCGACGCAGAGCGTCGAGATCTGCCGGAGCGTGAGCAACGATAACCTCACCCCTTGCCAGCCAGCACTCCGATAACACCCTGAATATCCCCCTGCAACTCCGTCAG
The DNA here is from genome assembly GCF_900119195.1 of Pseudomonas sp. NFACC10-1. Lineage (NCBI taxonomy): Bacteria > Pseudomonadati > Pseudomonadota > Gammaproteobacteria > Pseudomonadales > Pseudomonadaceae > Pseudomonas > Pseudomonas sp. NFACC10-1. The sequence goes on from NZ_FPJB01000001.1 coordinate 383,625, forward strand.
CGGATCAGCGCCATCAATCCCCAATACCAGCAACTTGCTGTCTGCCGCTTCAATTGCAGCCTTTACCGGCTCTGGCGGCTGACGATGATCAAGCACCAGCGCCACGTCGTTATCCTTGAGGGTCGCGCTCAGTTTGCTCAATGCCTCGGGCGTCCACTGTTCGTCGGTCAACACCTGAGTGTCGATCAGCTCCAGATTCAGCCCGCTGATCAGGTAGCCGAAGCGGTCTGACAAACTCACCACACTCAAATTGTCTGCACCGGCCATTGCCGCTTCGCTGCTGGCACTCAGCTTGAGCAACTGCTGCTTGAACGCCGCCAGATTGGCCTCGATCTTCGGCTTCGCACTCGGTGCCAGGCGCACCAGGTCCGCCGCCAGCACATCGGCCATGCGCCCCATATTATTGCTCGCCAGCCACGGCTGACTGTTCAGCCCGTCAGTGCCTTGGCCCGGCTGTACGGCGATGCCTGGCAAGCTGCCGTCCACCGGACGTGCGGCGTCGATCTCGACGATACGAATATTGCTGCGCCGTGCATTGGGGTAGAGCGGGTCATCGGCCCAGATTGAGCGCAAGCCGATCACCGCGTCGGCGTTGGTGGCCAGCCCGCGCAACGCATCGGCACCACGCCCGGTGAAATACGCCGTCTGACGCGAGCCCGGCAGATTGGCCGCAGCAGCGCGTTCCAGCATCACACCACTGTCCTTGAGCAGTATTTCGCCCAGGCCATAGGTGATCGGCAGGCTGGCCAGCACTCGCACCGGTTGCGGACTGTCGGTTTTGCTGTCGGCCGCCTGCAGGCTGTTGCTGAACAGGCCGGTCATGATCAGCGCCAGAGTCAGGGTACGTAATGTAAGCATTTATCCAATATTCCCTTTCAGGCTCGGCAGCGTGCCGCGAGCGATGGCGGCGAGGGCGAAAGCCATGCCCGCCACCAGAATGATTGCCGCGCCGGACGGCACGGGCAGGTCGAATACGATGGGCAGCAGGATGCCGCACAGTGTGCTGAACGTTGCAATGGCGACCGAAATCCAGAAAAAACCCTTGAGCGACTGACTCAACAGGCGTGCCGCCGCCGCTGGAATCACCAGCAACGCACCGACCAGAATTGCACCAATGACTTTCACCGCAGCGACCGTGATCAGCGTGACCAGAATCACGAACAGGTAATCCAGCGTCTTCACCGCCACGCCGCGCACCGCAGCCAGTTGCGGGTTGAAGCTGGCCAGCATGATGCGGTTGTACAGCGGCAGGCTCAGGCCCATGACCAGCGAACCGACGATGAGCAGCACCAGCAGGTCATTGCCGTTGACGGTCAGCACCGAGCCGAACAGCACGTTTTCCAGGATGTGCACGTTGATCTTGCCAGCCAGCACCAGCAGCAGGCTCGCGCCCAGCGCCAGGGACACCGACAGGAACACACCGATCAGCGTGTCCGGTGCCAGCCCGGTGCGGTTGCGCAGGTAGTTGAGGACGATACCGAACAGCAGGCAATAGCCGAACAGCGCGCCATAAGGCCCGGTGTACGGTTCGCCGAGCAGAATGCCGATCGCTACTCCGGTCAGTGCCGCATGGCCCACGGCTTCGGAGAAAAACGCGAAGCGCTTGACCACCACCAGTGTTCCCAGCCCGCCCAGCACCGGGCCGATCAACAGGCCGGCGAGCAGGGCGTTGACCACGAAACCGTAGGCCAGCGCCTCGGGCAGATAACCGGAAGAGGCGAGGCCCTGAATGAACAGGCGAAAGGTTTCGTAATCCATTACGCGATCCTCCCGGCGCTGCTATCCATCGTGCGTGGGTGTGCGGAAAACAGTGTCAGCAGCCGTTCCGGGGTCAGCGCGGTGGCGGCCGGCTCGTCGAACAGGATGCGTCGGTTAAGCCCCGTGACCTGATCGGCCAGACGCCTGACGGCATCCAGGTCATGCTCGATCCACAGGACCGTGACTCCGCTTCGGCGCCAGTCGCTCAACAACCGCTCAAACACCTGAATACCCGCCTCATCCAGCGCCGACATCGGCTCATCCAGCACCAGCAATTGCGGCGCTGGAATCAGCCCCTGCGCCAGCAATACGCGCTGTCGTTCGCCACCGGAAAGCGCGCCCATGCGCCGTTTGCGCTTGTCCTGCATGCCGACCCGTTCCAGTGCCTCGCAAATCGCTGCCGTGTAGTGCTTCGACAAGCCCAAAAACGCCGGGCGTCGCTGACACATCGCAGCCATGAAATCGTCGACGGTCATCGGCAGGCCACGGTCGAACTCCAGCGCCTGCGGTACATAGCCAATCAGTCCTGGAGCAGCAGGCCACAGCAGGCTCAATTGGCCCTGATGCGGTGTCTGCCCAAGCAGGGTCTTGATCAGCGAGCTTTTGCCACCGCCGTTCGGGCCGACCAGTGCGTGTACGCTGCCGGCGCGCACATTGAAGTGAACCTGATCGAGAATCGTGGTGCGCCCGAGGGTCAGGCTGACCTGATTGAATTCGATGCCCGGACCCTGGCTGGCGATGTCGAGGTGCTGTGCGGCCGTCATGCGCCCGACTCCTGAATGGCCCGTACCACCGTGTCCAGGTTGCCGGCCATCTCCTTTTCGTATTTGTCGGCGGTGTATTCGCCATAGGAAATATGCGACAGCGGGTACAGCTTGACCCCGGATTCACGCTGAATGGTCTCGACGTAGGTGGACGGGAAATCCATCTCCGAGAAGATCACCTTCACGTCCAGTTCGCGCAGTTGGTCGATGGTTTTTTTCAACTGGCTCGGGCTGGGCTCGATGCCATGCGCCGGTTCAACCACGGCGGTGACTTCCAGGCCGAATTCGCGCAGCAGGTAGTCGTAGGCGGCATGTACTGTGGCCACGCGCAGGTCGGCGTTGGGTGCCTTGGTCAGTTTGGCGAGCGCATCGGCGCGCATCTGACGCAGGCGCTTGCCGTAGGCGCGGGCGTTGGCGGTGTAGGTTTTGGCATTGTCCGGGTCCAGCTTGCCCAACTCGCGGGCGATAGTGTTGACCTGCGCAATGGATGCACTGATCGACAGGAAGGTGTGCGGGTTGACCACTTTGCCGGCACCTCGCGCCGCCACCCCGGTGGCCGCCAGCAACGGCACATCGGCATTGGCCTCGATGGTCTTGATGTTCGGCGTTTCACTGGCGGCGATCATGCGGTCGGCAAAGTCGTCGTGGCCGACACCGTTGAGCACGATCACGTCCAGTGAACCGATGCGCTTTATGTCCTCGGCGCGCGGCTCATAGGCATGCGGGTTGAAGCCCGCCGGGATCAGCGGCACAACGTCGGCCTTGTCGCCGACAATATTGCTCACGTAGCTGTAGTAAGGGTGCAGGGTAATGCCGATGCGCAGGCGTTTGGCCGGTTCGGCGGCAAAGCTGGACGGCGCCAGCAGGGCGACCATCAGCCCCGTCAGCAGGACGCGCAGTAAGGGACGGCGTTTGAATGAAATAGGCATGGGCGAGCGGTCTTCTTTCAAAGGAGTGCGGAGTTTCAGTGCGGGTGCTGGCGGGTCACGCCAGCATCGAATTGCGCGACGACCTGCTTCCAGCCTGAATCGATCAAGGCCTGGTCACTGAGGTCGCTGACCGTCGGCAGCGAGACATTGCGGTTGATCCAGATGTCCGGCTGCTCGCCGGAATCGACACGCATCAGAAACGAACCGGCCACGCTCGGCGTCCGGCTCAGTCCCAGGTAGGACTGCTCGATCATCTGCCAGGCATGGTCGCCACGGCTCACCGAACTGGCATCCGTGGCGAACGGCGCAAAGCCTTCGTCGCCCAGTTGCTGCGGGGTGATCGGTGTCTGCTGCTCGCTGGCCAGCAGGCGGATTTCGTCGAGGGTCACGCGCAGGTCGGCGTAAATGCCTTGTTCCGCAGCGCTCAGGTCGCGTCGTGCGTCCAGTTGGTAGATGGCAATGCTGTGCGTTTCCCGGGTATCACGATGCAGGCTGATCACGCCTGCAGCGCAGCCAAGGATCAACAGGCACAGCACCAGCACATACAGGGTTTCATGCCCGGCGCCTGCCGGACGGACGATGTGTCGGGTTGGTGTGCTCATGGGGCCTGGATATCCGCCTGATCGATTTCCACCACGTGACCGGGACCGGCGTCGAACAGCACGTAGAACTCGGAGGCGGGGCGTTTGAAGGTCACCGTCGAGTCTTCGCCGAGCTTGCCGGGCACCAGGATGGTTTCGTCGTAGCCGATCACGTCCAGGGTCACACCCGGCGCACCACTGCCGTCGGAAAAACCGCCAGTGCAGCGGATCTGCTCGGTGTCGATCTGTTTGCATTCGCACATCGGGTTATGCGCCAGGGCGTTGCCGCTCAGGCCAAGCAGGCACAGGGCACTGGCCGTCAGCCAGCGCAGGGAAGGGCGGGCACTCATGGTTGGGCTCCTTGTTTTTTCAGCCACGCCACGGTGCTGGGCGAAGCCTGTTGCAGGGGAATGGAAGTCTGATGCACGGCGCCGTCCCAGCCTTCCATGGTGATCCACAGCTCGGCGTCGGGATCGGTGTTTTGCGCGATCTGCATGAAGGCGCTCATGCGGTAGCCGCCACCGAAGAAAATCACCCCGGCGGTGCGCAGGCTGCGCGGTTTGCCGATGCGCAGATAAGTGGCCTTGACCCGGTCGATGCAGGCGTTGCACAGCGCTGCGTTGAAACTTTTCATGTAGCCCGAAGGGCCGGACAGTCGCGGCGCTTCGTGGCGGTCCTCTGCCAGACGCAGGCTCCACGGGCCGACCTGAATTTCGCCGACCTCGCGCTGGCCGAGGCCCTGATCACCGCGGTCCAGCGCGTTGTCGGAGAAGTACTTGGGCATGAAACCCAGCGGGATCAGCACCAGCAGCACGTTGATGTGGAAGCGCCACTTATGCCAGAAACGGCTCAGTGACGATGCAGGTTGTGCAACAGCGGCGGCCTTGCTCACAGACTGTTCTCCGGGGTGCGGGTCGCCAGCGGCGAGGGCGTGGTGTTTCGTGGGGGTGCAGCGGCCGTTGCCGGGCGGGTTCGGGCTTCACGCTTGAGGGCGTTGAGCGTCGCCAGGGCAGTACGTTTGCTCCAGATCAACAGGCCGCTGAGCACCATCATGCTCAGCAGCAGGCCGAAGAATGCCCAGATCAGCTTGATCCAGATGCCGCCGAAATCGCCGGTGTGCAGGGGGCGCATGGACTCGGTGACGAACTCCAGCTTGTTGCGGTCCGACAGCAGGTGTGACGCGGCAATCTCGCCGCTGTACGGGTTGATTTCGGCGGTCTGGAACATCAATGGATACCAGCTGCGTCCACCCACCTGCATGTTGCTGTAGGCATTGAACGGCGGCGTGATGAAGCTGGCTTCCAGGCCCGGAATCCGCTCCTTGGCGATTTCCACGGCGCGCTCCAGGCTGATGGTTGGCGCAGGACTGCCGTCGGCAGTCAGCGGCACGGCGCTGTGCGGAATGATCGACGCGACCTGGGATTTGCTGGAAATACTGATCTGGTTGTCGCCCAGAATCGCCTGGATCAGAAACCATGTGCCGGTAATGGAAATCACCGCAATGAACCAGATCGACCAGACGCCGCTGAGGCGATGCAGGTCGCCCCAGAAAATCCGTGGACCCTGGCTGAAACGCACGGGTTTGAAAAAGCCGCGCCAGAATTTCTTGTAGACCACCAGCCCGGTCACCAGCGACGCCAGCAATGGCAGGCCGAGAATCGACACCAGATACCAGCCCCACGAATAACCGTTGGTAAACGGCACCAGCCACCAGCCGTGCAGCGCGCGGGTGAAGCGGCGGAAGTCGAACGACGGGGTAATGCCCTGAATCACCCCGGTATAAGGGTTGACGTAAGCCGGGACCGAACGCCCGTCGGGGTAGGTGATGAACACGCTCAAGGCGAAGTAGTCGCCGTCCGGCTGCATGATGGTGCCGACGATCAGGTCCGGTTCGTTGCGTTCGATGGTGGCGCGAATCTGTTCGAAGTTCAGGCGCGGGGCATCGTCGGAAGGGCGGTTGTCACGCATCTCCGGGTTGGCCAGCCACATGATTTCCTTGCTGACCACGGCCAGCGTGCCGGTCACACAGACGATCAGCACGAAGAACCAGATCGGCAGGGCCAGCCAGCTGTGGACGAGAAACCAGATTTTTGAACGGGACTTCTTCGACATGGATAAACAATCTCGATTCGCGATGTGGCGCGGACGTCAGGTGAGCGCTCTTTTTAGTACGCGCGGGCGTATAAGGCCTCGCATTCAGTTAAAGACGAATGAGGGCCAGATTCCTGTAAGAGCTTTTTGCGTTTTAAATGCAAAAAAATGTTTCAGCGTGGGCGAACGCCTTCGCATGCCGCATGAATGGGGTGGTACGGCTAATTTTTCAGCGGCGCAGTACGTTCAATCTGGACATTGGTGTTGCGCCAGGCCGCAGGGGCTCGGGCGCTTTTGCCATCAAGGGAGAGACATCATGAGTCATGCGTTGAGTTTGGATATCCGGCCGCTGCTGGCAGGGGCGGGCAGCTTGCCGATGCTGGTACAGGCACCCGAGCCCGGTCTGGACTTGATGGAAGCGCTGGACGAACTCAAGCCTCTGGTCGCCGGGCACTTGTACAGCGCTGGCGGGATTCTGTTTCGCGGCTTCGAGGTGGGCGGCGCAGAGGCATTTCGCGAGTTCGCCGCCGGTTTCGGCGATCCGCTGCTCAATTACGAGTTCGGCTCTACGCCGCGCAGCAACGTCACCAAAGGCGTGTACACCTCGACCGAGTACCCGGCGCACCAGAGCATACCGCTGCACAACGAGCAGGCCTACACGCTGGAATGGCCGATGAAGATCTGGTTCTACAGCATGATCGCGGCGCAGACAGGTGGCGAAACACCGATCGCCGACAGCCGCGAAATCTACCGACGCATTCCGGCGCGCATTCGCGAGCGCTTTGTCGAAAAGAAACTGATGTACGTGCGTAACTACGGCAACGGGCTCGATGTGGAATGGAGTCAGGTATTCAATACCGAAGATGAGTCCGTGGTCGAAGCCTACTGCCGGGCGCACAACATCGAGTGCGAATGGAAAGACGACGGCGAACTGCGCACCCGCCAGATCTGCCAGGCAATATCGCGCCACCCGGTCACACACGACACCGTCTGGTTCAACCAGGCGCACCTGTTCCACATCTCCAACCTGCAGCCGGAAGTGCGCGAAACCCTGCTCGACGTAGTGGACGAAGAAGACCTGCCGCGCAACGTCTATTACGGCGACGGCTCGCCCCTCGAAGAAACCCTGCTGGACGAAATTCGCGGCGTACTCGACGAATGCACCGTCAGCTTCCCATGGCTGGAAAACGACGTACTGATGCTCGACAACATGCTCACCGCCCATTCCCGCGCACCCTTCACCGGCAAACGCAAAGTGGTGGTGGCCATGGCACAGGGGCATTCGGATAAGTAAACGCCTTTGCCTGCTTTGGCCCCATCAAAGTAGGTCGCCGAGGGGCGAAAAGGTGACCTGAGTCGAACCTCAGTCTACCTGAGGTCACAGAGCCGCTGTGTGATGCAGAGCGTGGGGACGATAGTCACAGAGTGCGCAATGGCCTCTTCGCGAGCCAGCTCGCTCCCACAACATGGCATGTGGCATTACCACGCGTGAGCGTGCATAACGATGGTTGTCCGGCTTGTGATTATCATGCCTGCGCTCCGCGTAGGCATGCAGTTCTGGACGCTCTGCGTCCTCTCTTCAGTGCGCGGTGCAAGGCAGAGCCTCACCCCCGAGAAACCTTTCTAAATATTTCCTCGCCAATTCGTTCTTGTTGATACGACCCCGCCCGACGGTCAGCCCCACTCAGCAAGGATCGACCCATGAACCCCGAACACGCCCAGAAACTCGCTCGCCGCTTTGTCGAGTTACCCCTTGAAAAACGCCGCCTGTTCCTCGATGGCATGCGCAAGGAGAACATGGATTTCTCGCTGTTCCCGATCCCTTCCTGTGCCGGGCTGGCCGAGCGTGACGGTCTGTCCTATGCCCAGCAACGTATGTGGTTTCTCTGGCAACTGGACCCGCACAGCGCGGCCTACAACCTGCCGATGTCGGTATGCCTGAACGGTCCTTTGGAGCTGCCTTTGCTGGAGCGGGCCTTCAGTGCGCTGGTCGAGCGACATGAAAGCCTGCGCACCACCTTCGGCCAGGAGGGCGACCGGGCGTTTCAGCGTGTCGCGCCGCCATCGCCAGTGAGCATCCGCCTGACCGACCTGAGCGCTTTGCCGCCCGGGCAGGGCTGGGCCAGTGCGCGTCAGGCCATCGCCGAACAGGCCGCGCAAACCTTCGATCTGCAGCGCGGGCCGCTGTTCACCGTGCAGGTGCTGCGTCTGGCCGAACAGGAGCACCTGCTGCTGCTCAACCTGCACCACATGATCACCGATGGCTGGTCGATGAACGTGCTGATCGACGAATGGCTGCGCGGCTACGACGCGCTGCTGGCCGGTAAACCGCTACCTTTTCAGCCGCTGCTTGTGCAGTACCGCGATTACGCGGTCTGGCAACGCAGCTGGCTGGAAGCCGGTGAGCAGGAGCGTCAGCTGGACTACTGGCGCAGCCACCTGGGCGACGAGCATCCGCTGCTGGAGCTGCCCACCGACCGTCCCTATCCGGCCTTGCCCAGCCACGACGGCGCTCGCCTGGAACTGGCACTGGAGCCCGAGCTGCTGCGCAACCTGAAAAGCCTCGCGCAACGCCAGGGCGTGACCCTGTTCGTGGTGCTGCTGGCGACCTTCAAAAGCCTGCTGCATCGCTACAGCGGGCAGACCGATATCCGTGTCGGCGGCCTGATCGCCAACCGCACCCGTAGCGAAACCGAAGGGCTGGTCGGCTGCTTCATCAATACTCAGGTACTGCGCAGTGCAGTGACGGCGCAGACCCGCTTCGTCGACCTGTTGAATATCGTCCGCGATGCCTCGACCGGTGCCCAGGCGCATCAGGAGTTGCCATTCGACGCCATCATCGACGCCCTGCAGCCGGAGCGCAGTCAGAGCCATAACCCTTTATTTCAGGTGATGTTCAATCACCAGCCGGTGGTGGCTGACCTGCTCGACAAGCAGTTGAGCGGCGGCCTGCGCGTGGCCAATCTGCCTGCCGAACAACAGGCACTGGCGCAACGCTCGCACGCCGCCGCCAGCGACCTGATGCTGGCCACCAGCGGTGAAGGCGAGCAACTGCATGCCGCCTTCACCTACGCCACCGACATTTTTGACGAGTCGACCATCGCTCGTCTGGCCGGGCACTGGCGCAACCTGTTGGCCTCGGTGTGTGCCGATCCGCTGCAGACCATCGCCGAGCTGTCGATGCTCTCGGCCGACGAGTGCACGCAACTGCTGGATGTCGACAGCGCCACCGAAGCCGACACCACAACCCCCGCGCATCGCCAGTTCGAAGCACAAGTGCAGCGCACGCCGCAGGCCCCGGCATTGATCCTCGCCGGTGAAGGCCAAGCGCCCAGCCTGAGTTACACCGAACTGAATGAGCGCAGCAACCGTCTGGCCTGGCAACTGCGTGAGCAAGGTGTCGGCGCGGACGTGCTGGTCGGCGTGGCGCTGGGTCGTTCGCTGGACATGCCCGTGGCGCTGCTCGCCGTGCTCAAGGCTGGAGGCGCCTATGTGCCGCTGGACCTGAACGCGCCGAGCGAACGCTTGCGTCATGTGTTGGCGGACAGTGGCGTGAAACTGATGCTGACCCACAGCGATCAGCTGACCAGGCTGCCTGAACCGGCTGACATTCAATGCCTGTGCATCGATCGAATGAACAGCGAAACCGCCAGCGTGCAAAACCTCGATGGCCCGATCGATCCGGCCAGTCTGGCCTACGTGATTTACACCTCGGGGTCGACCGGGCGGCCCAAAGGCGTGGCGATCAGTCATGCGGCGCTGGCCGAGTTCGTCACCCTGGGGGCGGACTACAGTGACCTGCGCGAAAGCGACCGGGTCCTGCAATTCGCCACCCACAGCTTCGATGGCTTCGTCGAGCAGTTCTACCCACCGTTGTGTCGCGGTGCGGCCGTTGTCCTGCGTGACGAACGCCTGTGGGACAGTGCCACCTTCCATCAGACCATCGTCGAGCACGGCGTGACCCTCGCCGACTTGCCAGCGGCCTACTGGCTGACGCTGGTTCAGGACTTCGCCGCCAGCCCGCCCGCGCATTACGGCGCGCTACGCCAGGTGCATGTCGGCGGCGAAGCCATGGCCGTCGAGGGTCTGCGCCTGTGGCAAAAGGCCGGGCTGGGACATGTACGACTGCTCAATACCTATGGCCCGACCGAAGCCACCGTGGTGTCGAGCATTCATGATTGCAGCACGCTGACCCCGCAGCAGGTGTCCTGGCGCGGCGTGCCGATCGGTCAGGCGCTGGCAGGACGACGCCTGTACGTTCTCGACGATCAACTGAACCTGCTGCCGCAAGGTGCGGTGGGCGAGCTGTACATCGGCGGTCCTGGTCTGGCGCGGGGTTATCACGCCCAGCCCGGCCTGAGCGCCGAACGTTTCGTCGCCGATCCGTTTGTCAGCGGTGAGCGCCTGTACCGTACCGGCGACCGCGCCCGACTGCGCGCCGATGGCGCTGTCGAGTACATCGGCCGGGTCGATCATCAAGTAAAAGTTCGCGGTTTCCGTATCGAGCTGGGCGAGGTCGAATCGCGCCTGCAGCAATGCACGGGCGTGCGCGAGGCTGTGGTGCTGGCCGTCGAACTGGCGGGCGGCACGCAGCTGGTCGCCTACGCCGTGCCGGACGTTGCCGCCACCACAGAGGCCAAACAGTCGGCCCTGCGCCAAAGCATCCGCATCCAGCTGCAAGCCTGCCTGCCGGATTACATGGTGCCGACGCACATGCTGCTGTTGCCCGAATTGCTCCTGACGCCCAGCGGCAAGCTGGACCGCAAGGCATTGCCAGCCCCCGACGCAAGCCAGTTGCAGGCGCGTTATCGGGCGCCGCGCAGCGAGGTGGAAATCTGCCTGGCGGCCATCTGGCAGGACGTCCTGCATGCGCCTCAGGTGGGTCTGGACGATCACTTTTTCGAACTGGGCGGGCATTCGCTGCTCGCCGCGCAAGTCATCGCCCGGATCAAGACGCAGTTGGGCATCAGCCTGCCGCTGCGCACTCTGTTTGAAAAACCGCTGCTCAGTGAGCTCGCCGGCGAAGTGGCAGCGCTGACCGACAACAGCACGGACAACGACTGGAGCGACATGGACCAGTTCATGGATTCACTGGAGGAATTCGGCGCATGACCGGGACCACTGCTGCACGCATCGCGAAACGTTTTGTCGGCCTGTCGCTGGAGCAACGCCAGCAGTTCCTCGCCCGGTTGCGCCAGGAAGGCAAGGATTTCAGCCTGTTGCCGGTACCGCTCAGTCGGCATGATGTCAGCGCCATTCCGCTGTCCTTCGCTCAGCAACGCCTGCTGTTCCTCTGGCAGCTCGATCCCTCGAGCGACGCCTACAAGATGACCACCGGCCTGCGTCTGCACGGCACGTTGAACGAGTCGGCGTTGCGTCGTGCGTTCGATCACCTGATCGAGCGCCACGAGGTGCTGCGCACGGTGTTTCACACTGATAGCGATCAGGCGCAGCAAGTACTGTTGCACGACCAGACAATCGCGTTGGAGTGTATCGATCTGGCCGGTTTGACCGATGTCGAACTGCGCGATGCCGAGCTGGCGCTGCGAGTGGCCACCGTCACGGGCCAACCGTTTGATCTGCGCACGGGGCCGCTGTTGCGCGCGCACCTGTTTCGCCTCGCGGACGATGAACATGTGCTGGTCGTGAGCATGCACCACATCGTCTCCGACGGCTGGTCGATGGACGTGATGATTCAGGAGTTCGTGCACTGCTATCAGGCGTACTGCGAAGGCCGTGAGCCCGCGCTGCCCGAACTACCGCTGCAATACGCCGATTATGCGATCTGGCAGCGCAGCTGGCTGGAGGCGGGCGAGGGCGCACGTCAGCTGGACTACTGGCGTAAGCAGTTGGGCGAAGAGCAACCGCTGCTGGACGCCGCACCGGATTTCCCGCGTCCGGCCACGCAGAGCTACCAGGGGGAGCACCTGCGCTTCGATTTCGGTGTTGACCTGTCGCAGCGGCTCAACGCCTTTGCGCGAACGCAGGGCATGACCCTGTTCATGCTGGTGCTGGCCGGCTTTTCGCTGTTTCTGTCGCGCAAGGCCGGGCAGCGCGATATCCGCATCGGCGTGCCGAATGCCAACCGCGGTCGTGCAGAAACCGAAGGGTTGATCGGCTTCTTCATCAATACTCAGGTTTTGCGCTGCCAAGTGGACGAACGCCTGAGCTACCTTGACCTGCTGGCGCAGATTCGCGACACCTCGTTCGGTGCGCAGGCGCATCAGGACGTGCCCTTCGAGCAACTGGTCGATCAACTGGCGCCCGAGCGCAGCCTGGGTCACAACCCGCTGTTCCAGGCCAAGTTCAACCAGAACGTGGTCCTCAAGCAGAAAACTGCGCTGAGGCTGGCCGGGCTGGAGGTCAGTGAGTATGCCTTCGACAAACAGGGCGCGCATTTCGACCTGGCGCTGGACATCACTGACGACGGCACACTGATCCACGGCGACATGGCCTACGCCAGCGACCTGTATCGACGCTCGACCGTCGAAGGCTTCATTCCTGAACTGCTCGCGCTGTTCGAAACCCTGCTCGACGCGCCGCAGGCACCGCTGTTCAGCCTGGGAGCACTCGCGGTCGAGCCAAGGCGCGACGCTCGCGAACCCGCACCGCACATGCTGCAACTCTGGGACCGACAGGTCGAACGGCAACCTCATGCCCAGGCAGCCCGCTGCCTGGAGCGCACGCTGACCACGCTGCAACTGGAGCAGGCCGCCAATCAGCTGGCTCATCATCTGATCCGCATGGGCATCAGCGAGGGCAAGCCGGTCGCAGTATTGATGGAGCGTTCGCTGGACTGGCTGACGGCCGTGCTGGCGATTTTCAAGGCCGGCGGCGTGTACATGCCGCTGGACGTCAAAGCCCCCGATGCGCGACTGCAACAGATGCTGGTCAATGCGCAGGCCGGGGTGCTGCTGTGTGCCGAGGGTGATGTGCGGCAGACGTCACTGGGTGTTGCCGGTTGTCAGGGCCTGACCTGGACGCCTGCGCTGTGGCAGGACCTGCCTGTCAGTCGCCCTGACACCCGGCCTTCAGCCGATTCGGCGGCCTACGTGATTCATACCTCCGGCTCGACCGGCCAGCCAAAAGGGGTGCTGGTCAGCCAGGGTGCGCTGGCCAGTTACCTGCGCGGCTTGCTGGAACAGCTGCAACTGGCCCCCGAGGCAAGCATGGCGCTGGTCTCGACCATCGCCGCCGACCTCGGCCATACCGTGCTGTTCGGCGCGCTGTGTTCGGGACGCACGCTGCATGTGTTGACCGAGGCGCTGGGTTTTGATCCGGATGCCTTCGCGGCCTACATGGCCGAGCATCAGGTGGGCGTGCTGAAAATCGTCCCCGGTCATTTGGCCGCGCTGTTGCAGGCCGGCCAGCCAGCCGACGTACTGCCGCAGCATGCGCTGATTGTCGGCGGCGAAGCCTGCTCGCCCGTGCTGATCGAGCAGGTGCGTCAGCTCAAGCCGGGTTGCCGGGTGATCAACCACTACGGGCCGAGCGAAACCACCGTTGGTGTGCTGACTTATGAGGTGCTGATGTCGCTCCCACAGGATGCATGTGTATCCACTGGGGTGAACGTTGGCGACCCTCTGCGCAGCGTGCCAGTCGGCACATCGTTGCCAGGGGCCAGTGCTTATGTGCTGGACGACGTGTTGAACCCTGTGGGCACTCAGGTTGCCGGCGAGCTGTACATCGGCGGCGACAGCGTGGCGCTGGGCTATATCGGCCAGCCCGCGCTGACCGCCGAGCGCTTCGTGCCGGACCCGTTCGCGAAGGATGGCACGCGCGTCTACCGCAGCGGCGACCGCATGCGCCGCACTCATCAGGGCCTGCTGGAATTCATCGGCCGGGCTGACGATCAGGTCAAAGTGCGCGGCTATCGCGTCGAGCCGGCAGAGGTCGCGCGGGTATTGCTGGGCCTGGCTTCGGTGGCGCAGGTCAGCGTACTGGCGTTGCCCATCGATGACGATGATACCCGGCTGCAATTGGTGGCCTACTGCGTGGCGGCAGGCGGGGCTGACCTGAGTGTCGACAGCTTGCGCGAGCAACTGGCTGCGCGCTTGCCGGACTACATGGTGCCCGCGCAGATCATGCTGCTGGACAGTCTGCCACTGACCGCCAACGGCAAGCTCGACAAGCGCGCCTTGCCCAAGCCTGGCGTGGTCAAACAGCGCTACACCGCGCCAGTCGGCGAGATCGAGGAAAAGCTCGCCGCCGTGTGGGCGGATGTCCTCAAGCTGGAACAGGTCGGCAGCACCGACAACTTCTTCGAGCTGGGCGGCGATTCGATCCTCAGTTTGCAGATCATCGCCCGCGCCAAGCGTCAGGGCATCAAGCTCAGCCCCAAGCAACTGTTCGAAAAACAGACCATCGGCCAACTGGCCTCGGTGGCGAAACTGATTCAAAAGAAGCCCGCCTCCGTGGCGGAGCAGATCAGCGGTTCGTTGCCGTTGCTGCCGATTCAGGCGCGTTTCTTCGAGCTGGACATCCCCGAGCGTCAGCACTGGAATCAGGCGCTGATGCTCAAGCCCCTGCAAACGCTGGAGGCCTCTTGTCTTCAGTCGGCATTGACGGCGTTGGTCGAACAGCACGACGCGTTGCGTTTGGGTTTCTCTCAACAGGACGGCCAATGGCAGGCCACCTTCGGCATGCAGAACACTCGTGAGCTGCTCTGGACCCATGAGCTGGACAGCATCGAGCGTTTGTCTGAGCTGGCCGATGAAGCGCAACGTAGCCTGGACCTGAAAAACGGGCCGCTACTGCGTGCCGTGCTGATCAACCTGCCACAGGGCGAACAGCGCCTGCTGCTGGTGATTCATCATCTGCTGGTGGACGGTGTGTCATGGCGGGTGTTGCTGGAAGACCTGCAACAGGCTTACATCGCCCTGGCAGCAGGTCAGCCAGCGCTGCTGCCGGCGAAAACCAGTTCGCTGAAAAGCTGGGCCGAGCACTTGCAGGCCTACGCGCAAAGCCCGGCGCTGGAGCAGGAGTTGGGCTACTGGCAGGCGCAATTGCAAGACGTCAGCGACGCCTTGCCGTGTGATCATCCGCATGGCGGCCAGCGACAGCAGCACGCGCTGTCGGTGGTCACGCAACTCAATGGCGATCTGACCCGGCAACTGCTGCAGGACGCCCCGGCGGCCTACCGCACGCAGATCAATGACCTGCTGCTGACCGCGCTGGCGCGGGTGGTCAGTCGCTGGACCGCGCAACCCCATGCACTGATTCGTCTCGAAGGCCATGGTCGCGAAGACCTGTTCGACGCACTGGACCTGAGCCGCACGGTGGGTTGGTTCAGCAATGTGTACCCGGTCAGGCTCACCCCACAGGCCTCGCTGGCCGATTCGATCATGACCATCAAAGAGCAACTGCGCGCAGTGCCCGACAAGGGCATCGGTTACGGCGCGTTGCGTTACCTGGGCCGCGAATCGGCGCGGCAGACCCTGCAAGCCTTGCCGCTGGGCAGCATCGTGTTCAATTACCTGGGGCAGTTCGACGGCAGCTTCGACGCACCGCAGGCACTGTTCACACCCTCCGCCGACAGCAGCGGTGCCTCACAGAGTGCCGCTGCGCCGCTGGCTGCGCCGATCAGCATCAACGGTCAGGTCTATGCCGGTGAGCTGCGGCTGAGCTGGACCTTCAGTGGCGCGGTGTTCGAGCGCGACACCATGCAGCGCCTGGCCGATGAGTACACCGCCGAATTGCAACAGCTGATTGCCCATTGCACCACCGAAGGCGTGGCGGGGGTGACCCCGTCGGACTTCCCGCTGGCGTGCCTCAGTCAGTCGCAGTTAAGCCGTTTGCCGATACCTGCCGGGCAGATCGAAGACCTCTACCCGCTGGCACCGATGCAGCAGGGCATGCTGTTCCACACCTTGTTCGAGCAGGAGGCGGGCAATTACATCAATCAGATGCGCATTGAGGTCAGCGGCCTGGACGTGCCGCGTTTCCGCGCCGCCTGGCAGGCCACGCTGGATGCCCATGAGGTGCTGCGCAGTGCTTTCATCAGCCATCTGCAGCCAGCGCTGCAAGTGGTCTTGCGTGATGTGCGCATGCCTTTTGTCGAGCTGGATGCCCGGACGCAGTCGTCCGGCTGGATCGACCAATGGGCCGATGCCGACCGCCGGCAGGGTTTCGAGCTGGTCCACGGGCCGTTGCTGCGCCTGGCCGTATTGCGCACCGGCGAGCGGAGCCATCAGCTGATTTACACCAGCCATCACATCCTCATGGATGGCTGGAGCAGCTCGCGCCTGCTCGGTGAAGTGCTGCAACGCTATAGCGGCCAGACACAGCCGAGGCAGGTCAGCCGCTATCGCGATTACATCGAATGGTTGCAGCGCCAGGATGCCGGGCTCAGCGAGCGTTTCTGGACCGATCAACTCGCCAGACTCGATGAGCCCACGCGTCTGGTTCAGGCCTTCAAGGCGCCTGAGAACGGCCAGGGGCACGGTGATTACCTGCACTTGATCGACGCCGAGAATACCCGTCAACTGAGCGAGTTTGCCCGTGAGCAGCGCGTGACCCTCAATACGCTGGTGCAATCGGCCTGGCTGCTGGTGCTGCAACGCTATACGGGGCAGTCCAGCGTCACCTTCGGCGCAACCGTGGCCGGGCGTCCGGCTGATCTGCCGGGTGTCGAGGAGCAGCTCGGGCTGTTCATCAATACCCTGCCGGTGATCGCCAGCCCGCGTGCCGAGCAACGGGTGGCGGAGTGGGTGCAACAGGTGCAGGCGCAGAACATCGCCTTGCGCGAGCATGAACACACGCCGCTGTACGAGATTCAGCGTTGGGCCCGCAGCGCTGGCGAGGCGCTGTTCGACACCATTCTGGTGTTCGAAAACTACCCGGTGTCCGAAGCCCTGCAACAGGCTGCGCCGCCCGGGCTGGTGTTCGGCGGCCTGCGTACGCAGGAGCAAACGCATTATCCGCTGACCCTGGTGGTCAATCTCGGCGAAACCCTGTCGCTGCGCTTCAGCTACGCCCGCGAGGCGTTCAGTGAGCAACACATGGCGCAGTTGTCGGCGCATTTCCAGCAGGTCCTGCAGGCGCTGACGCATGACGCACAGACGGCGCTTGGCGAACTGGCGCTGTTGAGCGACCGTGAGCAGCAGCATGTTCTGCGCGAGTGGAACGCCACAGCTGCAGACTTCCCCAGTGAAGCCTGCCTGCACAGCCTGATCGAAGCCCAGGTATGCGCCACGCCGGACGCTCCGGCGCTGATTTTCGCTACTGAACAACTGAGCTACGCGCAACTCAACGCCCGCGCCAATCAGCTTGCGCATCGCCTGCGTGAGTCGGGCGTTGGCCCGGACGTATTGGTGGGTATCTGCGTCGAGCGCAGCCTGGAACTGGTGATCGGTCTGCTGGCGATCGTCAAGGCTGGTGGCGCCTACGTGCCGCTGGACCCGGACTACCCCGAGGATCGTCTGGCCTACATGATGCAGGACAGCGACATCGGTTTGCTGTTGACCCAGACGGCGCTATTGGAACGCTTGCCGGTTCCGCGTCAGGTGCAGAGCCTGTGCCTGGATCAGGACGGCGACTGGCTTGCCGGTTACAGCACCGCCAACCCGGTCAACCTCAGCCATCCATTGAGCCTGGCTTACGTGATTTACACTTCGGGCTCGACCGGCAAGCCCAAGGGCGCGGGCAATAGCCATCGTGCTTTGGTCAACCGCTTGCACTGGATGCAGAAGGCTTACGCGCTGGATGGCAGCGACGCTGTTCTGCAAAAGACACCGTTCAGTTTCGACGTGTCGGTCTGGGAGTTCTTCTGGCCGCTGATGACCGGCGCACGTCTGGCCGTGGCGCTGCCGGGGGATCACCGCGACCCCGAGCGGCTGGTGCAGACCATCCGTGAGCATCAGGTCACGACCCTGCATTTCGTGCCGTCGATGCTGCAGGCGTTCATGACTCATCCCCAGGTGGAAAGCTGTGACACGCTGCGCCGAGTGGTATGCAGCGGTGAAGCACTGCCTGCCGAGCTGGCCGCTCAGGTGCTCAAGCGCTTGCCGCAGGCCGGTTTGTACAACCTGTACGGTCCGACCGAAGCGGCCATCGACGTGACCCACTGGACGTGCACCACAGACGACATCCTCAGCGTGCCGATCGGACAGCCGATCGACAACCTGAAAACCCATATCCTCGACGACGGCCTGTTACCTGCTGCACAGGGCGTGGCGGCGGAGTTGTACCTGGGTGGCGTCGGTCTGGCGCGTGGTTATCACAACCGTGCAGCACTGACGGCCGAGCGTTTCGTGCCGGACCCGTTCGACGAGCAGGGCGGCGGCAGGCTGTACCGCACCGGCGATCTGGCGCGTTATCGCGACGCAGGTGTCATCGACTACGCCGGGCGTATCGACCATCAGGTGAAGATTCGCGGCTTGCGCATCGAGCTGGGCGAAATCGAAGCGCGTCTGCATGAGCATGCCGCCGTGCGCGAAGCCACGGTGATCGACATCGACGGGGCGTCCGGCAAGCAATTGGTCGCTTATGTGGTGCCGACCGATGCCGCTGAGGCGCCGGACGTTCTGCGCGAGCGTCTGCAGGTTCATCTCAAGGCTCATGTGCCGGATTACATGGTGCCGGGCTACTTCGTATTTATCGATTCGATGCCACTGACCGCCAATGGCAAGCTGGATCGCAGAGCACTGCCTAAGCCGGACGTGGCCCGCTCACAGCAGGGTTACGTGGCGCCGCGCACTGCATTCGAGCAGCGTCTTGCTGAGTTGTGGGAGCAGGTGTTGCACGTCGAACGGGTCGGGCTCAACGACAACTTTTTTGCCTTGGGCGGGCACTCGCTGCTGGCGGTTTCACTGGCGGGCAGGATTCGCGAGACGTTCGATATCTCCATCAAGCTGCATGACTTGCTGTTGCTGCAGACCCTGGGCGAGCTGGCTGATTTCATGCGTGCCGATGAAGCCAGGGTCAAATCGGCGGTCATCGCCATGAACGCCAATGGCTCGACGCATGCGCCACTGTTCTGCCTGCCGCCGGGCGGTGGTGGCACGTATTCGTATTACCCGCTGGCGGGCAAATTGGGCGACAGCCGACGGGTTTACGGGTTGGTCAACAAGGCCTATGTGGTGCCGGGCTGGTTCGATACGTCGTGGCCGGACATGGTCGATTACTACGTCGAGCTGATCCGCACGACCCAGCCACACGGGCCTTACAACCTGCTGGGTTGGTCGATGGGTGGCGCGCTGGCCATTGAGGTCGCGCATGTGCTGGAGCGCGCTGGCGAAGTGGTGAGCTTTCTCGGGCTGGTCGACACCCAGCTACCGACATCGGCTGGCATGGAATGGGTCGAAGAGGACCCGCACGTCACCACGCAGCAGCAGGGCGAAAACTACTACCGCGGCCTGATCAAGAGCCTGCAGGCCTTTGTACCGGGCTTGCAGGAGCAGACCATTGTTGACCTGATCGAAACGGCCCGGCAGTCGGTGACCGGGGAGAGTGAAGTGATTGATCGAGTGATCGAGCAGATCGCGCTGCAACACGCAATGAACGTCGACAACCTGCGCAGCATGTTCCAGGACATTGCGGTGCAGGACGAAATCGAAACCGGTTACACATTGCTGGAAGCCAACGCGAAACTCAGCCAGGCGTTTACCTTGAAGACTCTCAATGTAAAGGCCGATTGCTGGTGGGCAGGGCAAAGCCGCAAGCCGGGGCAGATTGCCAAGGCTGAAGCAGTGCTGCTGGAACAGTGCTCGGTCAACGGACTGCGCAGCTCGACGACGATCGATCAACGACACGACAACCTGGTGATCGCTGAAGCATTTCTGCAGGGGCTTGCCGAGCGGTTGGTGTGACGCAGAGCGTCACGAACGGCATTCCCACGCGGAGCGTGAGGAACGATAGGTGTCCGGGCTGGAGTGCGAGGAGCGATGGGTGTCTTGGCTGGCGCGTACGGGACGATAGGGTCAGGGCTTGAG
>NZ_FPJB01000001.1:403908-418096 GCF_900119195.1 Pseudomonas sp. NFACC10-1
AGCGGTTCGTTGCCGTTGCTGCCGATTCAGGCGCGTTTCTTCGAGCTGGACATCCCCGAGCGTCAGCACTGGAATCAGGCGCTGATGCTCAAGCCGTTGCAAGCGCTGGAGGCCACTTATCTTCAGACTGCATTGACTGCGCTGGTCGAACAGCACGACGCACTGCGCTTGGGTTTCACCCAGCAGAGCGGCCAATGGCAGGCCACCTTCGGCGCGCTGAACACTCGTGAGCTGGTCTGGACCCATGAGCTGGACAGCATCGAGCGCTTGTCCGAACTGGCCGACGAAGCGCAGCGCAGCCTGGACCTGAAAAACGGCCCGCTGCTGCGTGCCGTGCTGATCAACCTGCCACAAGGCGAACAGCGCCTGTTGCTGGTGATTCACCATCTTGTGGTGGACGGCGTGTCATGGCGGGTGTTGCTGGAAGATCTGCAACAGGCGTATCGCGCCCTGGCGCAAGGCCAGCCGGTAGCACTCGCGGCAAAGACCACGTCGCTCCAGCGTTGGGCCGAGCAATTGCAACAGTATGCGACCGGCCAGAAGCTGAACACCGAGCGCGATTACTGGCTGCAGGCCTTGCAGGGCGCAGACCAGCCGCTGCCTCGCGACAAGCCCGAAGGCACGATGCGCAATCGCGACGCGGCGCATGCCTCTTCCTGGCTGAGCCGGGACCTGACCCACAAGCTGCTGAAAGTCGCGCCCGCCGCGTACCGCACGCAAGTCAACGATCTGCTGCTGACGGCGCTGGCCCAGGTCCTCTGCGAATGGAGCCAGCAGCCCTCGGTGCTGATCCAGCTGGAAGGGCATGGCCGTGAAGACCTGTTCGACGATACCGATCTGAGCCGCACCGCAGGCTGGTTCAGCAGCCTGTTTCCGGTGCGCCTCACGCCGCAGATCGCGCCGGGTGCAAGCCTGTGCGGCATCAAGGAGCAATTGCGTGCGGTGCCCGACAAGGGCATTGGTTACGGCGTGTTGCGCTATATGGGCGAGGCGTCTTTCGCGCAGCAGTTGGCTGCCTTGCCGCAGGCGCGGGTCACGTTCAATTACCTGGGCCAGTTCGACGGCAGCTTCAACGAACACCAAGGCGCGCTGTTCGTACCGAGTGCCGACAGTTCAGGCACTGCGCTGTGCGAGGACGGGCCGCTGGGCAACTGGCTGAGCCTCAACGGTCAGGTGTTCGACGGCCAGTTGCAACTGGACTGGAGCTTCAGCCGCGAGGTGTATCACGCCTCGACCATCGACACCCTGGCGCGTCGCTACGAGCAGGCGCTGACCACCCTGATCGAACATTGCACGGCCGGGCATCAAGGCGTCACGCCTTCGGACTTCCCGCTGGCGCGCCTCACCCAGACGCAGCTTGACGAGCTGCCGATTGCTGCGGGCCAGATCGAGGATATCTACCCGCTGTCGCCGATGCAGCAGGGCATGCTGTTTCATTCGCTGTTCGATGAAGGCGTGGGCAACTACATCAATCAGTTGCGGGTGGACATTCGCGGGCTGGATGTGCCGCGTTTCCGCGATGCATGGCAGGCCGCGGTGGACAAGCACGACGTGCTGCGCAGTGGTTTTGTCAGCCAGCGCGAGCAGTCGCTGCAAGTGGTGCAGCGTCAGGTCGAGGTGCCTTTTGTCGAGCTGGATGCGCGCGGTCAGCCGGAAAGCTGGCTCGACGACTGGGCGCAGGCCGACCGTCAGCAAGGCTTCGATCTGGCGCACGGGCCATTGTTGCGCCTGGCCGTGTTGCGCACCGCCAAAGACGCGTGGCATCTGGTGTATACCAGCCACCATATCCTTATGGATGGCTGGAGCAGCTCGCGCCTGCTCGGTGAAGTGCTGCAACGCTACAGCGGGCAGATGCCAGCGAAACAGGCAGGCCGCTATCGTGATTACATTCAGTGGCTACAGCATCAGGATGCCGCCCTCAGCGAGCGTTTCTGGACTGCGGAGCTGGCGGAACTGGACGAGCCGACCCGCTTGCTGCAAGCGTTCAAGTCTTCGGCCGAGGGGCAGGGTTACGGCGACTACATCCAACTGATCGACAACGACGGCACCCGACGCCTGAACGCGTTTGCCCGCGAGCAGCGCGTCACCCTCAATACGCTGCTGCAATCGGCCTGGCTGTTGCTGCTGCAACGCTATACCGGCCAGTCCAGCGTGACCTTTGGCGCGACCGTGGCCGGGCGTCCGGCCGAGTTGCCGGGTGTCGAAGAACAGCTGGGGCTGTTCATCAACACCCTGCCGGTCATCGCCAGCCCGCGTGCCGAGCAGACGGTGGCCGACTGGGTGCAGCAGGTACAGACGAAGAACCTTGCCCTGCGCGAGCATGAGCACACGCCGCTGTATGACATCCAGCGCTGGGCGCGCAACAGTGGCGAGGCGTTGTTCGACACCATTCTGGTGTTCGAAAACTACCCGGTGTCCGAAGCCCTGCAACGTGCGCCGGACGGTCTGGCCTTCAACGACCTGCGCAATCAGGAGCAGGCGCATTACCCGCTGACCCTGGTGGTCGAGGCCAATGAGGTGCTGTCGGTGCGTTTCAGCTACGACCGCCAGCACTTCAGCGCCGAAGGCATTCTGCAACTGGCGGCGCATTTCGATCACCTGCTGCAGAGTCTCTGCGCATCGGCAACCACGCGACTCGGCGAACTGGCATTGCCAACCGCCTGGACGCAAAGCGTGCAGCGCTACCAGAGCGAGCAGTGCGCCCATCAACGCATCGAAGCCCAGGCCGAGCGCACACCGTTGGCCATCGCTCTGAGCTTCGGTGACGAGCAACTGAGCTATCAACAGCTCAACTGCCGCGCCAACCAGTTGGCCCATAAACTGCGTGAGCAGGGCGTCGGTCCGGATGTGCGCGTCGGGCTGGCCGCCGAGCGCGGCCTGGAGATGATTGTCGGCCTGCTGGCCATCCTCAAGGCCGGTGGCGCTTACGTACCGCTGGACCCGGATTACCCGCAGGATCGCTTGGGCTTTCTGATGCACGACAGCGGTATCGAACTGCTACTGACCCAGGCGCCGCTGCTTGGCAAAATGCCAATCCCCGAACAGGTGCAGACGCTCGACCTGGCTGATGCGCTGAACGGTTACAGCACGGAAAATCTGCTCAACCAGACCGCGCCGGACAACCTGGCCTACGTGATCTACACCTCGGGCTCGACCGGCAAACCCAAAGGCACCTTGCTCGCCCATCACAACCTGATGCGCCTGTTCGCGGCCACAGATGACTGGTTCACATTCAGCGAAAAGGACGTGTGGACGCTGTTCCATTCCTTTGCCTTCGACTTCTCGGTCTGGGAGATTTTCGGCGCGCTGCTGCATGGCGGCCGGCTGGTCATCGTGCCGCGCGAAGTGACCCGCTCGCCGGAAGATTTCCACGCGCTGCTGGTCGAACAGCAGGTCACGGTGCTCAACCAGACACCGTCGGCGTTCAAGCAACTGATGCGTGTGGCCTGTGATTCGTCGTTACCGCTGTCGTTGCAGAAAGTCATCTTCGGCGGCGAGGCACTGGACGTCGCCAGCCTGAAGCCGTGGTTCGACCGTTTTGGTGATCAGGCAGCGCAGTTGATCAACATGTACGGCATCACCGAAACCACGGTTCACGTGACCTACAGGCCAATAACCGAGGCCGACACGCAAAACCCGGCCAGCCCGATTGGCGAGGCGATCCCGGATTTGTCGTGGTATGTGCTGGACGCGGATTTCAATCCGGTCGCCCAGGGTTGCAGCGGCGAACTGCACATCGGTCATGCCGGTCTGGCGCGGGGTTATCACAACCGCGCGGCGCTGACCGCCGAACGCTTTGTGCCGGACCCGTTTTCCAACGACGGCGGCCGCCTTTACCGCACCGGCGACCTGGCGCGTTATCGGGCTGGTGGGATGATCGACTACGCCGGGCGCATCGACCATCAAGTGAAAATTCGCGGCTTTCGTATCGAGCTGGGCGAAATCGAAGCGCGGCTGCAAGCGCATCCGGATGTGCGCGAAGTGAGCGTGCTGGCCATCGAAGGGCAATTGGCGGCGTACCTGGTGCCTACCGAGCCTGATCAGGATCAGACAACCCTGCGTGAAACGCTGAAAAGCCGACTCAGGGCGCACTTGCCCGATTACATGGTGCCTACCCATTTCATCGTCCTCGACAGCATGCCGTTGACCGCCAACGGCAAGCTTGACCGCAAGGCGCTGCCTGCGCCGGACGCCAGTCAGTTGCAGGCCACCTACAGCGCCCCGCGAGGCGAGCTGGAGCAGCAACTGGCAGCGATCTGGGCCGATGTGTTGAAGATCGAGCGGGTCGGTCGCAGTGACAACTTCTTCGAGTCGGG
Source organism: Pseudomonas sp. NFACC10-1 (assembly GCF_900119195.1). Taxonomy (NCBI): domain Bacteria; kingdom Pseudomonadati; phylum Pseudomonadota; class Gammaproteobacteria; order Pseudomonadales; family Pseudomonadaceae; genus Pseudomonas; species Pseudomonas sp. NFACC10-1. Next base: position 408,225 of record NZ_FPJB01000001.1, read on the forward strand.
CGGGCATTCGCTGCTGGCGGTGCAGATGCTCGTGCGGGTGCGCGAACAGTTGCAGCACGAGGTCAGCCTCAAGGATGTCTTCGAGCAACCGGTGCTGGCGGACTTCAGCGCCACGCTGCAGGAAAAAAATGGCGAAAGTGGCCACGCGCAGGACGAATTGACTAAATCACTGGAGGCACTCAAACGTTTATCAGCGGAGGAAATTGATAATTTGATTGCTTAGCAGGAGAGACCCCAGTGCAACAGTTGCTTGACTCCGTTAAATCGCTGTCCGCCCGTGAACGCAAGGCGCTGGCGGTGCTGCTCAAGCGTCAAGGGGTGAATCTCTACGGGGTCACGCCGATCGCAGTGCGGGAGACGCAGGTGCCGTCCGCGCTCTCCTACGCGCAGCAGCGGCAATGGATCATCTGGCAACTGGAACCGCACAGCGCGACTTACAACATTCCGCTGGCGTTGCGCCTGCACGGCGCGCTGAATGTCGAGGCATTGCGGCGCAGTGTGGAACAACTGATCGAGCGTCACGAAACGCTGCGCACCACGTTTGAACAGCAGGGCGATGAAGCGCTGCAGGTGGTGCATCCGGTGTCGCCTTTTGCGCTCGGTGTCGAGCAACTGGCGGCTGGCGAGTCCGTTGAAACGTGGGTGGATCGCCACGTGCAGCAGCCTTTCGATCTGCTGCAAGGGCCGCTGCTGCGGGTCAACGTGCTCAGGCTGAGCGGGCAGGAGCATGTACTGGTGTTGACCCAGCACCACATCGTCTCCGATGGCTGGTCGATGCCGATCATGGTCGAGGAGTTGATGCAGTTCTACCAGGCCGCCAGCCTCGGTCGCGAGGTCAAGCTGGCGCCTTTGCCGATCCAGTACGCCGACTACGCCCTCTGGCAGCGCAACTGGCTGGAAATGGGTGAACAGGAACGCCAGCTGGCGTACTGGAAGCAGCAACTGGGCGAGCAACAGCCGATTCTGGAATTGCCCACTGATCGGCCGCGTCCTGCGCTGCGCAGTTACCAAGGTGCGCGGCTTAACGTCGAGCTGGACGCTGCGCTGCTTGACGGCCTCAAGGTGCTGGCGCGGCAACAGGGCATCACCCTGTTCATGCTGTTGCTGGCCTCGTTGCAGACCCTGCTGCATCGCTACAGCGGTCAGGCCGATATACGCGTCGGCGTGCCGGTCGCCAACCGTACCCGCAGCGAAACCCAGGGGCTGATCGGCTTCTTCGTCAACACCCAGGTGCTCAAGGCCGAATTCACCATGCAGACATCCGTGGCCGAGCTGTTGCAGCAGGTCAAACACACCGCCGTACAGGCGCAGGCGCATCAGGACCTGCCGTTCGAGCAACTGGTCGAAGCGTTGCAGCCGCAGCGCGACCTGAGCCGCAGCCCGCTGTTCCAGGTGGCCTACAACCACCAGAGCGAAGGCCACAACCAGACCCGTGAGCTGGCAGGGCTGCGTCTGGAATATCAGGTGTCCGCCAAGCACACCGCGCAGTTCGACCTGACCCTCGACACCTGCGAACGCCCGGACGGCCTGACAGCCGCATTGACCTACGCCACCGACCTGTTCGACGCATCGACCATCGAGCGCATGGCCGGGCACTGGCGCAACCTGCTGAGCGGCATGTGCCGCGACGTCAACCAACGCATCGCCGATCTGTCGCTGTTGAGTATCGATGAACGGCAAGACACCCTGCGCGACTGGAACCGCGACATTGCGGTTTACCCAAGCGATTATTGTGCCCATCAACGTATTGAAACCCAGGCCGAGCGCACGCCGCTGGCCATCGCTCTGAGCTTTGGTGCCGAGCAGATGAGCTATCAACAGCTCAACAGCCGTGCCAACCAACTGGCCCATAAACTGCGCGAGCAGGGCGTTGGCCCGGATGTTCGCGTGGGGCTGGCCGCTGAACGCAGTCTGGACATGATTGTAGGGATGCTGGCGATCCTCAAGGCCGGTGGCGCATACGTGCCACTGGACCCGGATTACCCGCAGGATCGCCTGAGCTTTCTGATGCACGACAGCGGTATCGAATTGTTGCTGACTCAAGCGCATTTGCTGGGTCAGTTGCCGATTCCTGCACATGTTCAGAAGCTGGATCTGGCTGATGCGCTGGACGGTTACAGCACGGAAAACCCGGTCAACCAGACCACGCCGGACAACCTGGCCTACGTGATCTACACCTCGGGCTCGACCGGCAAACCGAAAGGCACCTTGCTCGCCCATCACAACCTGATGCGCCTGTTCGCGGCGACGGATGACTGGTTCACATTCAGCGAAAAGGACGTGTGGACGCTGTTCCATTCCTTTGCCTTCGACTTCTCGGTCTGGGAGATTTTCGGCGCGCTGCTGCATGGCGGCCGACTGGTCATCGTGCCGCGCGAAGTAACCCGCTCGCCGGAAGATTTCCACGCGCTGCTGGTCGAACAGCAGGTCACGGTGCTCAACCAGACACCGTCGGCGTTCAAGCAACTGATGCGTGTGGCCTGCGATTCGTCGCTACCGCTGTCGTTGCAGAAAGTCATCTTTGGCGGCGAGGCACTGGACGTCGCCAGCCTGAAGCCGTGGTTCGAGCGCTTTGGCGATCAAGCGCCACAACTGATCAACATGTACGGCATCACTGAAACCACGGTGCACGTGAGCTATCGACCAATCACGCTGGCCGACACGCAGAACCCGGCCAGCCCGATTGGCGAGGCGATTCCCGACCTGTCGTGGTATGTGCTGGATGCTGATTTCAACCCGGTTGCCCTGGGTTGCAGCGGCGAACTGCACATCGGCCATGCCGGTCTGGCGCGGGGCTACCATCACCGCGCCGCGCTGACCGCCGAACGCTTTGTGCCGGACCCGTTCTCCAATGATGGTGGCCGCCTCTACCGCACCGGCGACCTGGCGCGTTATCGCGCTGCCGGAACCATCGAATACGCCGGGCGTATCGACCACCAGGTGAAGATTCGCGGCTTTCGTATCGAACTGGGCGAAATCGAAGCGCGGCTGCATGCGCTCCCGGCGGTGCGTGAAGTGAGCGTGCTGGCGCTGGAAGGGCAGTTGGCGGCGTACCTGGTGCCTACCGAGCCTGATCAGGATCAGCCAACCCTGCGTGAAACGCTGAAAAGCCAACTCAGAGCGCACTTGCTCGATTACATGGTGCCTACCCATTTCATCGTTCTCGACAGCATGCCGTTGACCGCCAATGGCAAGCTGGACCGCAAGGCGTTGCCTGCGCCGGACGCCAGTCAGTTGCAGGCCACCTACAGCGCCCCGCAAGGCGAGCTGGAGCAGCAACTGGCAGCGATCTGGGCCGACGTGTTGAAACTCGAGCGGGTCGGACGCAGTGACAACTTTTTCGAGCTGGGTGGGCATTCGTTGCTGGCCACTCAGGTGATTTCGCGTATTCGTCAGCAACTGGACGTCGAGTTGTCGTTACGCGACTTGTTCGAAGCGCGTGATCTGGCGGCCTTCGCGCTGGCAGCCGGCGCAGGGCAGGGCAACGACGCGCCGCGCTTCATCAAGGCCGACCGCACGCAGCCGCTGGGGCTGTCTTACGCGCAGCAGCGTCAGTGGTTCCTCTGGCAGCTTGATCCGCAGAACACCGCGTACATTATTCCCGCAGCCCTGCGCCTGCGCGGTTCGCTGGACATCGCTGCGCTGGAGCACAGTTTCAGCGCGCTGATTGCCCGTCACGAAACCCTGCGTACGACCTTCCGCCAGCAGGGCGAGCAGGCGCTGCAGATCATCCACCCGCCACGTGCCTTGATCCTGTCTGTCGAGTCGCTGCCCAGCGGCCAGACTCTTGAAGCTTGCGTGCAGCAGGAAATGCAGCGCCCGTTCGATCTGGAGCAGGGACCGCTGTTGCGGGTCCGCTTGCTGAACCTCAACACCGATGAGCATGTGCTGATTCTGACTCAGCATCACATCGTCTCCGATGGCTGGTCGATGCCGATCATGGTCGATGAACTGGTGCGCCTTTACGAGGGCTACAGTCAGGGCCGTGAGGTGAGCCTGACCGCGCTGGACCTGCAATACGCCGACTACGCACTGTGGCAGCGGACCTGGATGGAGGCTGGCGAGCAGGCCCGGCAGCTGGATTACTGGAAGCAGCAATTGGGCGATCAGCAGCCGATTCTGGAGCTGCCCGCCGATTATCCGAGGCCAGTGGTGCAAAGCCATGCCGGTGCGCGTCTGGCAGTCGAGCTTGAGCCTGCGCTGATCGATGGCTTGAAGCAGGTTGCGCGGCAACAGGGCGTGACTCTGTTTATGCTGTTGCTGGCCTCATTCCAGAGCCTGCTGCACCGTCACAGTGGCCAGTCGGATATTCGCGTCGGCGTGCCGATTGCCAACCGCAACCGCGCTGAAACCGAAGGCCTGATCGGCTTCTTCGTCAACACACAGGTGCTGCGCGCCGAGTTTGACGTGCATACGACGTTCAATGAGTTGCTGCAGCAGGTCAAATACACCGCCCTGCAAGCCCAGGCGCATCAGGAGCTGCCATTCGAGCAACTGGTCGAAGCCCTGCAGCCACAGCGCAGCCTTAGCCACAGCCCGCTGTTTCAGGTGATGTTCAATCACCAGAGCCAGGCCAGCGCCGACGTCCGCGCGCTGCCCGGTCTGCAGGTCGAAGCGCTGCTGCCGGACAGTTACCCGGCGCAGTTCGACCTGACCCTCAACACTGCCGAACATGACGGTGGCCTGAGCGCTGGCCTGACCTATGCGACAGCGTTGTTCGACCCGCGCACCATCGAGCGCATGGCCGGGCACTGGCTGGCCTTGTTGCAGGCCATCTGCGCCAATGCCGCACAGCGCATTGCCGAAGTGCCGATGCTCGACGTGGCTGAACGGCAGCAGATTCTTCACGACTGGAACGCTACCGCTGCAGACTTCCCCAACGAAGCCTGCCTGCACAGCCTGATCGAAGCCCAGGTGCGCGCCACGCCGGACGCACCGGCGCTGGTTTTCGCCACTGAACAACTGAGCTACGTACAGCTCAACGCCCGCGCCAATCAGCTTGCGCATCGCCTGCGTGAGTCGGGCGTTGGCCCGGACGTATTGGTGGGCATCTGCGTCGAGCGCAGCCTGGAACTGGTGATCGGTCTGCTGGCGATCATCAAGGCCGGTGGCGCCTACGTGCCGCTGGACCCGGACTACCCCGAGGATCGTCTGGCCTACATGATGCAGGACAGCGGCATCGGTTTGCTGTTGACCCAGACGGCGCTATTGGCGCGTTTGCCGGTTCAGGTACAGAGCCTGTGCCTGGATCAGGACGGCGACTGGCTGGAGGGCTACAGCACCGCCAACCCGGTCAACCTCAGCCATCCATTGAACCTGGCTTATGTGATTTACACCTCCGGCTCAACCGGCAAACCCAAGGGCGCGGGCAACAGTCATCGTGCGCTGGTCAACCGTCTGCACTGGATGCAGAAAGCTTACAAAATTGATGGCAGCGATACCGTTCTACAGAAGACGCCGTTCAGTTTCGACGTGTCGGTCTGGGAATTCTTCTGGCCGCTGATGACCGGCGCGCGTCTGGCCGTGGCGCTGCCGGGTGATCACCGCGACCCCGAGCGGCTGGTGCAGACCATCCGCGAGCATCAGGTCACGACGCTGCACTTTGTGCCGTCGATGCTGCAGGCGTTCATGACTCATCCCCAGGTGGAAAGCTGTGACACGCTGCGCCGAGTGGTATGCAGCGGTGAAGCACTGCCTGCCGAGCTGGCCGCTCAGGTGATTAAGCGTTTGCCGCAGGCCGGTTTGTACAACCTGTACGGTCCGACCGAAGCAGCCATCGACGTGACCCACTGGACTTGTAGCGCCGACGATATCCTCAGCGTGCCGATCGGGCAGCCGATCGACAACCTGAAAACCCATATCCTCGACGACGGTCTGCTGCCAGCTGCACAGGGCGTGGCGGCGGAGTTGTACCTGGGGGGCGTCGGTCTGGCGCGTGGTTATCACAACCGTGCAGCACTGACGGCCGAGCGTTTCGTGCCGGACCCGTTCGACGAGCAGGGCGGCGGCAGGCTGTACCGCACCGGCGATCTGGCGCGTTATCGCGACGCAGGTGTTATCGACTACGCCGGGCGTATCGACCATCAGGTGAAGATTCGCGGCTTGCGCATCGAACTGGGCGAAATCGAAGCCAGCCTGCTGGAGCACGACAGCGTTCATGAGGCGGTGGTGATCGACGTTGAAGGCCCGTCCGGCAAACAGCTGGCGGCGTATCTGGTGGTCGGGCACCACGACGATCAGTTGCGTGATGCGCTCAAGGTCTGTCTCAAGGAATCGCTGCCGGATTACATGGTGCCCACGCATTTCATCGTGCTGGACAGAATGCCGCTGAGCGCCAACGGCAAGCTCGATCGCAAGGCACTGCCTAAGCCGGACGCCAGCCAGTTGCAGCGCCAGTACGTCGCACCCTGTACCGAGCAGGAACAGCAGATGGCGGCGATCTGGGCCGATGTGCTGAAAGTCGAGCGTGTCGGGCTGAGCGATGATTTCTTCGAGCTGGGTGGTCACTCGCTGTTGGCGACGCAGCTGATTTCCAGAATCCACACCGGCCTGGGAATCGACATTCCGCTGCGCCTGATCTTCGAGAAACCGCAACTGAACGAATTTATTCAGGCCTTCGCCGGCAGTGGCCTGTCGCTGACCGAGGACGGCTTGTCCGATATTGAAAAAATGATGAATGAAATGGCGGGTATCTGACATGGACAAGTCTGCAGCAGAGCGTATTGCCCAGCGTTTCGTCGGCCTGCCCGTCGAACGGCGGCGCCAGATCCTCGCCAAAATGCATGAGACCGGACAGAGCTTCAAACTGCTGCCCATCGCCGTGACCCGGCATGCCGCAGCGCGTATTCCGCTGTCTTACGCGCAGCAGCGCATGCTGTTCCTCTGGCAGATGGAGCCGGGCAACGCAGCCTACAACGTGCCTTTGGCGGTGCGTTTGAAAGGCGCACTGGACCGGCAGGCGCTGAGCGCAGCGCTGGAGCGGCTGGTGCAACGCCATGAAACCCTGCGCACCCGCTTCGTTTCAGAGGATGGCGTGTTCTATCAGGAGATTCTCGAACAGGCTACAGTCGCTCTCGAGTTCGCGTCGGTGGCGCCCGCAGACATCGAGCAGCAGGTGCGCGCCGAGTTGCAAAAGCCCTTCGACCTGCTGAGCGGCACGCTGCTGCGGGTCAAGCTGTTCCAACTGAGTGAAAGCGAACACGTACTGACCGTGTGCATGCATCACGTGGTGTCCGATGGCTGGTCCGGCGAAGTGCTGATTCGCGAGTTCGTGCAGTTGTATCAGGCTCAGGTATCCGGACAGCCGATTTCGTTACCCGAGCTGGCGATTCAGTACGCAGATTACGCGATCTGGCAACGCGCCTGGCTGGAGGCCGGGGAGGGCGAGCGGCAGCTGGACTACTGGAAACAGCAGTTGGGCAGCGAACATCCGTTGCTGAGCCTGCCACTGGATCATCCGCGTCCGCTGCAACCGAGCCATCGCGGTGCGATGGTGCGCGTCGACCTGCCGCAGCAATTGTCCACGCAACTGAAAAGCCTGGCGCGCAACAATGGCCAGACCCTGTTCATGGTGACGCTGGCGGCGCTGTCGGTGGTGCTGTCGCGCTTCAGCGGGCAGTCCGACATCCGCATCGGCGCACCCAATGCCGGGCGCACCCGCAGCGAGCTGGAAGGGCTGATCGGCTTTTTCATCAACACTCAGGTGCTGCGCGTGCAGGTGGATGAGCGGCAGAGCTTTGCCGAGCTGCTGGATCAGGTCAAGCAGGTGGTGACGGGCGCGCAGTCGCATCAGGAACTGCCGTTCGAGCATCTGGTGGATGCCTTGGCACCGGAGCGCAATCCGGGCCACAACCCGCTGTTCCAGTTCAAGATCAATCAGCACGTGCTGGCGGCCGATGGCAGCGGGCAGCGCGTGTCGGGCCTGACGGTCGATGAGTTCCCGATGGGCAGCAGCGATGCGCGTTTCGATCTGGCCTTCGACTTCACCGACACGCCCGAAGGGATACGCGGTTATTTCACCTACGCCACCGACCTGTTCGAAGCGCAGAGCATCGAGCGTATCGCCGAAGCGTTGCGCAGCGTGCTGCAAGCACTGGTCTCGGACACCGACCGGCGTCTGGCCGATCATCCACACGCCGTATCGTCGCCGGTCGCCGAGCAAACCCAGGACGTTGCCTGCCCCGATTTCCTCAGCCTCTGGCAACAGGGCCTGCGTGCCGGGCGTGGCAAGACTGCGTTGCGTGTGGGTCAGCAGGTGTTGAACTTTGACGAGCTTGAGACACGCAGTAACCAGTTCGCCCGCTACCTGCACGCCCAGGACATCAAGCCGGGCATGACCGTCGCGCTGTGTCTGGACCGCTCCGTGGAATGGGTGGTCAGCCTGCTGGCGGTGCTGAAACTGGGCGCGGTGTACTTGCCGCTGGACAGCGCGCAACCGTTCGAGCGCTTGCAGCAACTGGCCCGTGACAGCGGCGCGGTGCTGCTGGTGCATGCACCCGATGATGACAAGGCCGCGCGGTTGGGCGTGTGCCCGGTGCTGGCGTTCGATGCTGCGCTGTGGGCCGCTGTCGATAGCGGGGCGCTGGATGTTCGGGTGCTGTCTGAGCAAGCGGCGTACATCATCTACACATCCGGCTCCACCGGGCAGCCCAAGGGGGTGGTGGTCAGCCACGGCGCGCTGGCCAACTATGTGCAGGGCGTGCTTGAGCGTCTGGCGTTGAATGAAGGGGCGAGCATGGCGATGGTGTCGACGGTCGCTGCCGACCTGGGGCATACGCTGTTGTTCGGTGCGCTGGCGTCCGGCCGACCGCTGCACCTGCTGTCGCACGAGCAGGCGTTCGACCCTGACGGTTTTGCGCGTTACATGGCCGAGCATCAGGTTGAAGTGCTGAAAATCGTGCCCAGCCATTTGCAGGGTCTGCTACAGGCCGCCAACCCGGCGGACGTGCTGCCTGGGCAAGTGCTCATTCTGGGTGGCGAGGCCAGCGCCTGGGCGTTGATCGAGCAGGTGCGTGCGCTCAAGCCGGGCTGCCGGATCATCAACCACTACGGCCCGACCGAAACCACGGTCGGTATCCTGACCCACGAAGTGGCCGGGCACCTCAGTGCCTGCCGTAGTGTGCCGGTCGGTCAGCCGCTGGCCAACGGCAAAGCGCGGGTGCTGGACGCTTACCTCAATCCGGTGGCCGAACGGGTGGCCGGTGAACTGTATCTGGGCGGTCGCGGGCTGGCGCAGGGCTATCTGGGCCGTGCGGCAATGACCGCCGAACGCTTTGTGCCGGACCCGGACGCCAACGGTCAGCGTTTGTACCGTGCAGGCGACCGTGCGCGTTGGGTGGATGGCGTGCTGGAATACCTCGGCCGTGCTGACGATCAGGTGAAAATCCGCGGTTACCGGGTCGAGCCGGGCGAGGTCGGCCAGCTTCTGCAAACCCTGGAAAACGTGGCCGACGCCGTGGTGCTGGCGCAGCCGCTGGAAAGCGATGAAACACGTCTGCAACTGGTGGCCTATTGCGTCGCGGCAGCCGGCACGAGCCTCAACGTCGACAAACTGCGTGAGCAACTGGCGGCGCGCTTGCCCGAGTATCTGGTGCCCGCGCAGATCATGCTGCTGGACAGTCTGCCACTGACCGCCAACGGCAAGCTCGACAAGCGCGCCTTGCCCAAGCCTGGCATGGTCAAACAGCGCTACACCGCGCCAGTCGGCGAGATCGAGGAAAAGCTCGCCGCCGTGTGGGCGGATGTCCTCAAGCTGGAACAGGTCGGCAGCACCGACAACTTCTTCGAGCTGGGCGGCGATTCGATCCTCAGTCTGCAGATCATCGCCCGCGCCAAGCGTCAGGGCATCAAGCTCAGCCCCAAGCAATTGTTCG
>NZ_FPJB01000001.1:418246-844963 GCF_900119195.1 Pseudomonas sp. NFACC10-1
GTGAGGGATGAGACGCGTCCTGAAGAGCACCATCGTGCCCATGCTCCAGCGTGGGCATGCCTTTCTGGACGCTCTGCGTCCTCTCTTGAGTGCGTGGCGCGGTATCGATTGTGACGCAGAGCTTCACGCACGGCATTCCCACGCGGAGCGTGAGGAACGATAGGTGTCCGCTGTTGATCGCGAGGGGCAAGCGTCGCTTAAAAATCACCGCGCAGGGTCAGGACGTAGTTGCGCGGGTCGCCGTAATAGTTACCGCGGTCGATGTCGCCGGTGGCCTTGTAGTATTTGCGATCCAGCAGGTTGTTGCCGTTGAGCGCCACCGACCAGTGTTCGTCGATTTTCCACGCGACCCGGGCATCCCAGATGGCCCGGCCAGCGTTATCGATGGGTTGGGTCGACTCGTGTTCCGAGTAGCCGCTCTGCGCCGAAACCCCGCCGCCGACGCTCAACCGACGCCAGGCGCCGGGCAGGGTGTAGCTGCTGGTCAGGCGCAGCATATGCCGGGGTGTTTCTGCTGAAATGGACTGTCCGTCACTGCCGCGGGTGATGTTGAACGTGTACCCGGCGAGGGTCTGCAATCCCGGTAACGGCTCGCCACTGATTTCCATGTCGACGCCCTTGCTGCGCCGGATATCACCGTTCAGGTAGCAGGTCCCATAGGCATCATTACTCAGGCACTGGCCGGCGTTGGCGTCATCCTCGACGGCTACGTCCTTCTGCTTCACATAAAACAGCGCCAGTGACACGTTCAGACGTTTGTCGAACAGTTCGCCCTTGATTCCAGTTTCGTGGCTAGCGCCGATGGCCGGATCAAGCAGCGTGCCTGATGCCGTTCGATAGGCGCTTTGCGGCAGGAAAATATCCGTGTAACTGGCGTACCACGACCAGTCCCGGTTGAGATCGTAGATGACCCCCGCAAACGGCGTGACCTGGTTGTCCTCCTGCGCGCGACGGGTTACGCCTGCGGATGTGGTCTGATAGTCATAGCTGCTGACCCGGCCGCCCATCACCAGGCTCAACGATTCCGTCAGGCTCAGACGCAGGTTGCTGTAGAGGCCATAACGTTTGTCGCTGTAGTCGGTACGGCGCCAGGCCGGGCGCACAGGTTCGGCAATCGCGTCGTGGTCGGGGTTGAAGATAGCCAGCGGCTGATTGGCGTTGACCGTGGCATAGCGCGACTCGCGTTTCTGTTCGGACCCATTACCGCCGACGGTCAACTGGTGACTCAGGCCAAAGGCGTCGAACCGGCCGTCCAGGTGCGCGTCGATGCCATCGCTATGGATATCGTCCGAGCGAAACAGGGTTCTGACCAGTCGGGAACCGCTCTGCGTCGCCGGGTCGATGGCGCCCTGTGCGTAGGCCACCTTCTGATCGAAAGCACCCTCGGAGCGGGTTGCCGACAGTGTGCCTCTCCAGTTTTCGTCAAAGCGGGTTTCCAGCTCGCTGAACACTTCGTCAGTGCGGGTCTGGTGGCGGTTCCAGTCCTGGGCCAGCGACGTCGAGCGCGGCAGGTCGATGGCCTTGCCGTTGCTGTAGCGGGGCAGGCCGAATATAGAAAAGCCTTGGGTGTCGGCGTTCTGATGACGTACGCCCAGGGTCAGGGTGGTGTCTTCGCTCAGGTCGGTTTCCAGGATGCCGTAGAACAACGGCGCGGTTTTCTGCAGACCATCGGTGAAATAGCCGCGGTCTTCATAGGACGTTACAAAACGCCCGCGGATGCTGCCGGAATCGTTGAGTTTGCTGCTGCCATCCAGGTCGACCCGGTAGTTGTCCCAACTGCCTGCGCGGGTGGTAATCGAGAACTGCGGCAGGGCGGTCGGGCGCTTGCGGACCAGATTGACCGCGCCACCGGGGTTGCCTGCGCCAATCAGCAGACCGGCCGCGCCGCGCAGTACTTCGACGCGGTCGTAGATTTCCATGTCCGGGGTCATCCAGCCGGTCACGCTGTAACCCTGACCAGCCACGCCATCGATGATGTAACTCTCGTCCTCCAGCGCAAAGCCTCGCGAACTGAAGACATGAGAGCCGAAATTGCGTTGGGAAAAGGTGATGCCGGGCGTTTGTGCCATCACCTCGTCGAGGCCGGTGAGGTTTTTGTCGTCCATCACCTGGCGGGTCATGACGGTGACCGACTGCGGCGTTTCGCGCAGCGACTGAGCGGTCTTGTTGATGCTCACGCCGGTGGCCGAATACGCGCCGCTGCCCTCGGTGGTGATGCCGAACGAATCGCCCTTGATCGCCACCGGCCCGAGGCTCATGGTTTGTGCGGAGGCAGCAGCGCCAAGGGTCAGGGTGTTGTCTTCAAGACTGTGCGCTACGTTGGCTTTTTTCAGCAGGTCGGCGACGGCCTGTTCGGGCGTCAGCCTGCCGTGCACCGGGCTGCTGAGCTTGCCGTTCAGGTCGTCGGGGTTGTAGAGGATTTGCAGATCGCACTGGCGGCCCAATTCCTTCAGGGCACTGCTCAGTGTCTGGGCCGGGATATCGAACTCGAACTCCTCCGCCAGCGCCTGTCCCTGGACACTCAACGCCAGCACCAGCCCCACACTGCCCAGACGCAGGCCGAGCGTTTTCACGCGGCCTGTGCGCAGACGGCTGGAGGATGTTTGCATGGGAGGGATGGCTCGTTGAGATCAATGGCGAAGGATAATGCATTTGCGGTGGAGTTGGTGGTATGCAGATGTTTGCGGAGTGTCCCGGCCCCCAGCGTTCCGCTCGCTCGAACGCTCATGGGCCAGTATGTTGTCCAAAAATGCATCGTCTGAACTACAGTCTTCGCGAACAAGTTCGCTCCCACGGCCTTCGGCCAGAATCAAAAGCGGGCTTGTATATAACGCTGAATGCAGAGCGTAGGCGCTAGAATCACGCCTATCGTTTACTTAGATCAGAAGTCTCCCCGCAAGGTCAGGACGTAGCTGCGCGGTTCGCCATAGACGTTGGAGCGATCGGTGGCGATCGAGGTGGTGTAGTACTTGCGGTCGAACAGGTTTTCGGCGTTGAGTGACACCTTCCAGTTTTCGTCCAGTTTCCACGACGCCCTGGCATCCCAGATGGCCCGACCGGCCACGCCAAGCTCTTTGTTGGACGGCACTTCGTAACCCGAATCCGCCGACACACCGGCGCCCAGGGTCAGGCGGTTCCAGGCACCCGGCAGGTTGTAGCTGGTGTTGAGGCGCAGCATGTGTTTCGGCGTTTCGTAAGCCACATCCGAATCACCGTTGTTGCGCAGCATGTTGTAGGTGTAACCGCCGAACACTTGCAGCCCCGGTAACACTTCACCGCTGGCCTCGACATCGACGCCCTTGCTGCGGCTGATGCCGTCCTGCAGGTAGCAGGAGCCGTCGGAGCTGGTAGGGCACAGTTCAGTGGTGTTCACATCAACGGCGGCCACATCTTTCTGCTTGATGTAGAACAGCGCCATCGACAGGTTCATGCGCTTGTCGAATAGCTCACCCTTGAAGCCGGTTTCGTAGTTGGAGCCGATGGCCGGGTCCAGTGGCGAGCCGCCAGCGGAGACGTAGTTGGCCTGTGGCGTGAAGATGTCGGCATAACTGGCGTACCACGACCAACTGTCGTTGATGTCATAGATGACGCCCGCGAACGGCGTGAATTCCTGAGTCTGCTTGGATTCGTAACTGTTTGCCGCACCGGTTTTGACGTCGTACTTGTAGTCATACCAGCTGAGGCGCGTGCCAAGCACCACGCTCAACGGTTCGCTCAGGTGAATACGCGTGTTGGCGTACAGGCCCGCGCGTTCTTCGGTGGTGTCGATGTCGGTTTGCCAGGCTGGACGGGCTGGTTTGGCGAAAGCGCTCTGATCGACATCGAAGACGTTGACGGCGGTGCGCCTGGTCACGGTCGCCTGATGCGTGTTGGCGTTCTGCTTCGACCAGTCGGCACCCAGGGTCACCTGATGTTCGAGGCCGAACGCGTTGAAGTTGCCTTCCAGCTGGCTGTTCAGACCGACGCTGTCGACCTCGTCCTTGCGAAACAGCGTGCCCTGAAAGTTGGAGCCCGCCAGCGTCACGGGATTCACTGCGCCCCGTGCGTAGGCAATGTTCTGATCGAAGCCACCCTGGGAATAGGTCAGCGAGGTCCGGCTGGTCCAGTCCTCATTGAAGCGATGCGCGACTTCGGTGAACACCTCGGTCATGTCGCTTTCATGGCGATTCCACTTCTGCGCCAGGTTGGTCGAGCGCGACAGGCCCAGCGACTGGCCGTTGCTGTAGCGCGGCAGGCCATAGATCGAGTAGCCGTTGATGACCTGTTCCTGACGTCGCAGGCTCATGGTCAGGGTGGTGTCGTCGCTCAGGTCGGCTTCGACGATGCCGTACAGCAGCGGCGTGCGGCTGTCGCGACCATCCAGATAGGAGCCGCTGTCATCGTAGGCCGCGACCATGCGCCCGCGCAGGGTGCCCGAATCGTTGAGCTTGCCGCTGCCATCCAGGTCGACCCGGTACTGGTCCCAGGAACCGGCGCGGGTGGTGATCGAGAATTTGTTATCGGCAGTCGGGCGTTTGCGCACCAGATTGACCGCGCCGCCGGGCTGCCCGGCACCGACCAACAGCCCTGACGCGCCGCGCAGCACTTCCACACGGTCGTAGATGGCCATGTCCGGCTGCATCCAGCCGGTGATCTGATAGCCCTGACCGCCAATGCCGTCGACCAGGAAGCTTTCCGCCAGCAGCGAGAAGCCACGCGAGGTGTACACGTGACCGCCGAAGTTGCGGTACTGGAAAGTGATACCCGGGGTGTCTTCCAGCACGTCGCTGAGGCTGGTGAGGTTGTTGTCATCCATGACTTGCCGAGTCACCACGCTCACCGATTGCGGTGTTTCGCGCAGCGATTGCGGTGCACCCTTGCCGATACTCACTGCGCCGGTGGTGTAGGAACCGGTGCCGTCGGTGGTGGTGCCCAGGTAATGCGAGTCGATTGCAGTCGGGGCCAGATTGACGGTGCTTGTGGTGTTCGAATCGTCTGCGACGGTTTCCTGTGCCTGACCGGCGACCGGCATGCACAGCGCAAGACCCATGGCCGCCATGGATGGCCGGGAGCGGAACATCTGACTGAGCATCAACGCTTTGCTGAGCGGGGTGAGTCGTGACGGGTTGTGCATGAATTGGCTCTTTCCAGTGAGTATCGGCAAGGAGATTGGGAGCGTCGTTCAGGCCTGCGCAGTCGGGTCCAGCCGTCGACCGGGCAGGCGTGAGCCACTTTTTTATGGGGCGTTGCGCGAGAGATGGCTGGGCGCGCAATTCGCTGTTAATGAGAACGAAAGCGAATAACGTTTATTTAATGTTTTTTTCACAATCCACGAAAAAAGATGGCGCTTGGCTAGCAATTGAGGGTGGCGCGGAGCGGCCAGGCAAAAAAAGCCCCGCTCGCGGACGGGCCGGGCGGGGCGTTTCAGGTGCGAGTGAATCACGCCGTAATGGTTTTATCGCGGGTTTCGTTGCGAACCTGTTCGACCTGAATCTGCCCGGCCTGCATCCGCACCAACTGGTCGGCGACGTAGAAATAGCGGTCGTCATGGGAGATCACGATGATGGTCTTGCCCTGCTGCTTCAGTTCCGGCAGCAGTTCGGTGTAGAACACGCGACGGAACGCCGGGTCCTGATCGGCGGCCCACTCGTCGAACACCAGCACCTGCCGCTCGTCCAGCCACGCATTGATCAGCGCCAGGCGCTTGCGCTGACCGGTCGACAGATCGGTGGTGGTGAAGGCACCGTTCTCGATCCTGACCTTGTGCGCGATGTCCAGGCGCTCCAGGTATTTGCCCGCGTCCTGCGGCAGCGCGGCCTGCCCCTGCAACGGCTCGTCGAACAGGTAGTAGTCGGCGAAAATCGTGGTGAACAGCTGGCGGTAGTCATCCAGGTTTTCCGCGCTGACGGGCTGGCCATTGAGGCGGATCTCACCCTGTTGCGGGGTGTACAGGCCCAGCAGCAGCTTGATCAGCGTGGTCTTGCCACAACCGTTCTCGCCGACGATGAACACGATGTCGCCCTGTTTGATGCTCAGGTCGACCGGGCCGAGGTGGAAGGCGTCGCTGCCCTCGACGGGCGGGTAGTCATAGCGCAGGTTGTGCAGCTCCAGCGTGTGCATGCTGGGCAGCGACGTCGGGCTGTCACTGACCAGCAGGTGCGGTTCGGGGCTGGAGAATTTCCATGACAGCTCGGCAATGCGGCGCATGGCGATCTGCGCACGGCTGATGCCGGGCAGGGCAGTGATCAGGCGCTCCAGCGGGCCTTTCATGTACAGCATCACCAGCACGAAGCCGCCCAGTACGGTCTTTTCGGTCGTCGGCCAGAGCGCCTGAAAGGCGATGGCCATGCCGATCACCGCGAAGAACAGCATCGAGCCGAAGGTTTCCGCGCTGACGAAGATATTGGCAGCGCGAATGTTCGAGCGGCAGATGTGTTCGGTGGCCCCATGAATCTTCTCGTCGAGCATGTGCTGACGACGCTTGCGCTGGATGCGCAGTTCCTTGGCGCCTGCGGACAGCGCCTGGTAGTGCTTCTGCAATTCGTCTTCGCTGTTGCGCGCGGCCAGAATGCTGCGCATGCCAAACGCATGCGCCAGGTATTGCGCGCCGGTGCCGAGCACCACGGTGAGCGCCGTCAGCGCCAGAATCTGCCAGGACAGCACGGCCAGATAGGTCAGGCAGCCGAGGGTGACGGTAAACGAAATCACCATCGGCGCGACCGACAGGGCAAAGGTGCTGATGGTGTTGACGTCGTTGAGCAGCACCGGGATCAGGCGGTGCGCGCGATAGCGTTCCAGCTGCTCGATGGGCGCGACCAGCACCTTGGCTGCCAGCTCGCGGCGCAGGTTGGCGACGACCCGCTGGCCGACGTAATTGGTCGACAGGTTGGACAGGGTCGAGCACGCCAGGGTCAGCACACACAATCCGGCGAACAGCAGCGCGGTCTGCGTGTCCGGCCCGCCGGGCATGTTCATCGCGTTGTTGATGGTGGCCAGCAGCCCGGTGACGCTCAGGCCGCTGACAATCCCCAGCACGGTCGATAGCGCCACCAGCCACCAGAATGGCTTGAGGATTCTCAGGGTTTCCCGGGCGAGGCTTTCAGTTGTGCGGGGCATGGTGTGTCTCGTCAGTGTCCGTGAGTGCGGCGTGGGCTATCGCCGGCCGAGGGTGCGCATGAAATCGGTCAGAGGTCGCGGGCGACCCGGAAACCCAGCCAGTCACCCCTTACATCCGGTTGGCGGCTGTTGCGGTTGCCGGAGCGCGAGAAGATCGGCGCTTCGGTCCAGTCATTGCCGCGAATCATCTTCCAGGTGCAATCACCGGCCAGCCATGCGCTGCCATCGGTGGGCGCGCCGTTGTAGTTGCTGGTCTCGCAATCGGCAGTCCATTCGTAGACATTGCCGTGGGCGTCGTAGATGCCGAAATCGTTGGGGCTGTAGCTGCCAGCGGGTGCCGTGTAGCTGAAGCCGTCTTCCGGGCCGTAAGTGTTGGCATGTTTGGCGATGCTGTAGGGCTTGCCTTCGTCCATCGGAAACGGGAACGAACCCTTGCTGCCGCCGCGTGCCGCGTATTCGCGCTGGGCTTCGCTGACCATGTGGTAGGACTTGCCGGTCTTTTTCGACAGCCATTCGACATACGCCTTGGCTTCGTTCCAGTCCATGCACACTGCAGGCTGACGCGGGCTCAGCGGGTAGCGCGGCTTGCCGGCCTTGCACTCGCGGCCTGGCCGGGTATCGCCATCCGGCATCGTGTAGCCGGAGCTCTTGATATAGGCATTCCACTCGCCGCTCAGCACCTGAAAACGGCTGATGGCGAAGGGTTTGGCGAAGGTCACGTCGTGCAGCGGGCCTTCGTCCGGCTGACGACCCAGTTCCTCTTCGGGCGCACCCATGGTGAAGGTGCCCGCAGGCAGCACGACCATTTCCGGGCAGTCCTTGCAGTCCTTGAACACTTTTCCGGGCGCGGGCGCTGCCGCTGGCGTGGCGGCGAGGGTGGTACCGCATAGCAACAGGCCGAACAGGGCGGACAGGGGCAGCAATGTTTTTTTCATGACGGGTCTCGATGGAAAACGGAAAACAGGTGAACGGTGCAGGCGTGTCAGGCGCGTCGGGCGAGCAGCGTCATGAAACGATCGATTTCGGCTTCGCTGTTCAGCAGCCCCGGCGCGGTGCGCACCACCGGGCCGACGTCGCGACTCACCGCGTCAACGACCATGCGCTGCTTCATCAGCCAGGCCGCCACGTCGTCGCACGATTGGCCCTTGAGCCGGAAGAAGCTGAAGCCCGCCGACAGCGCAGGATCCATGGGCGTCACCAGCTCGACATTGGGCTGGGCCTTGAGGCGCTGCTTGAGGTCACTGTTGAGCTGGTGAATACGTGCCTGCACATCGGCCTTGCCCAGTTGCAGGTGCAGTTTGAAGGCCTCGTTCAACGCCCAGCGGTGTTCGAACGAGTGGTAGCCGCCGGGCGTCATGATCGTGCTGAAACCGGTGGCTTCCGAGAACGTCGGGATCAGCGGCGTGAGGTCCTTGACCTGTTCCGAGCGGGCGCAGACGATGCCGGTACCGCGTGGACCGAACAGCCACTTGTGGGTGCCGGCGACATAGAAGTCGCACTTCATCTCCGGGAAGTCGAGGTTCTCGACGCCAAAGCCATGCACGCCGTCGACCACATAGAGGATGCGGTCCTGGTCGTCACGGTTGCGGTTGTGTTCCTCGACCAGATCGCCGATGGCCCCGATGGGCAGTTTCACGCCGCTGCCGGACTGCACCCAGGTCATGCCCAGCACGCGCGTCTTCGGCTGGATACTGCGCGCGATGGAGCCGATGATTTCGTCGACCGAGACGGTAGCCGGGTCCTTGAACAGGCGAATCTTGCGAACCTGCGTGCCGTCGCGCTGCTGGCGGAATTTCAGGATGTCGCGGACGCAGGAATGCTCGTGTTCGGTGGTCAGAATCTCCTGATCCGGGCGCACATGAATACCGCCGTAGATGATCGCCAGGCCTTCAGTGGTGCTGCCGGTCAGGGCGATCTGGCCGGGTTGGGCCTTCAGGTACTTGCCCGCCCAGACGCGAACCTCGTGTTCGCGGCGCTCGGTCTCTCCCAGATCCCAGTCCATGGCCAGGCCGGGATTGCGGTCGATATGCGCGCGATGCTGTTCGATGGCCTGGCGAACCGGTGCGGGGTGCGAAGTGACCAGAAAATTCGAGAGGTGAACGTAGTCCGGGTCCTGATTGAACAATTGTTTCAGGCGCGTCCATTTATCCGTGGAGGCCGGCTGAGTGGCTGGCGTCATGGCCGCCGTTGCCAGGCCGGAGCCCAGTGGCAGGGCTGCGGCCAGCACTCCGGCCTGTTTGAGAAAGGTTCTGCGATCAGTCATGAGCGTCTGCGCCTGAGGGTCGGGTAGCGGCGTTTGAGAGATTCATGTGTTTCACATCCGGACGGGCAGCCGCCTGAACCTGCTCCCAGACGCGCAGAAAGTTGCCGCCCCAGAGCTTGGTGATATCCGCTTCGGCGTAGCCGCGCTCGATCAATTCGGCCGTCACGTTGCGGATTTCGCTGACATCGTTGAAGCCTTTCACACCACCGCCATCGTTGAAGTCGGAGCTGATGCCGACATGGTCGATGCCGATTTTGCGGACCGTGTAATCGATGGCGTCGACGAAATCCTTGACCGTGGCTTTGGGCTCCTCCTCGAGAATCGCGTACAGCTTGCTGGCATAGGCGCCGAAGCGTTGCTCCGGCCAGACGGTGATGATCGGGTCGCCGGGCATCAGCGCCATGGCCAGGTTCGGCAGCGGTGGCAGGTCGAAGTCCTTGCGTAGCGCATTGAGCTTGTTCTGGGTTTTCTGGGTCAGCGGCTTCAAATAGGCTGGGAACGCTACGATTTGCACCACGCCGCCGCTGCGCTTGATGAGCTGCAGTTCCTCGTCGCTGAGGTTGCGCGGGATGTCCACCAGCGCACGCGGCGCCGAGTGCGAGGCGACCATCGGCGTGCGGCTCAGCTCGCTGACCTGTTGCAGCGCCTTGCTCGACATCTGCGACACGTCGATGATCACACCCAGGTCATTGAGGCGTTGTACGGCCTGCCTGCCGATCTCCGACAGGCCGCCCAGAGCGTCGGGCGTGTCATTGAGAAAGGGCAGGGGGCGTGAAGAATCGGCCCAGCTGTTATTGCCGACATAACTGAAACCGAACATGCGCATGCCGCGTGCGGCCCAGTGGTCCAGCAGGCTCAGGTCATTGCCCAGCGGGTAGGCGTTGAGCATGCTGATGAAGATCGCAAACTTGCCTTCGCCGTGCAGGCGGCGCATGTCGTCCGGGGTGTAGGCGATGCCGACCTGATTGGGGAAATCGCGCACCAGCCCGCTGATGATTCGGTAGCGCACTTCCTGCTGATGGCGTGCTTCGTCGACGAAACCGGGTGTCGGACGATGCGGGGCGTTGTCGCCGTTCCAGATCTCCGGCCAGCCGAATACCGTCAGCGCTGCACCGGACAGGCGTCCGCGCGCGGCTTTCACCAGGTCGAACTGCCCCGAGCCGTCCTTGTCGGCTTCGTTGCCCTCGCTGCCGAATTTCATCGGCACGGTGATGTGGCTGTCGAAGGAAATGATCCGCTCCTGCAGGTCGTCGGCCTGCTGCATGACCTTGACCGGGTAGCCTGCTGGCGACCAGTAATTCCAGGCCAGAAAGCCCGTACCTGCACTGATCGCCAGGGCCAGTGGCAGGCCGATAAAGAGAGCTTTTTTCCAACGCGGTCTTGTCATTTCCGTCTCGTGTGGTTAACCGTTGCGCAGCCTGCGACGGCTGTTGCTATCTGGTGGAGAACGAGCGGATCACCGAGAAATTTAGCGCGGGCTCATGGATGTGTGTGCAGCGCTAAATTTGTCTGCCGGGTTTACGTTCTAGCTTGGATAACGGCTGTCTCGGGGCTGGAACAGGTAGGGTAATGACGATTTCTCGACGAGGGTTCATAGCGGGTCTGGCGCTGACCGGTGCGGCAGTTCCGGCAGCGTATTACGCGCATCGGGAACTCACCCGGGTCGACCTGCCGGAAACGCCGGGCGAAGCGACGGCGGGGCCTGCCGATACCGCCACCCAGCGCCTGGCCGACAAGCTGCGCGGTGTGTGGACTCTGCGCTTCGAAGGGCGCGATGCCGGACTGAGCGGTGCGCCGCTCGAAGGCCTGGAAATGTTTCTCGACATCGCCCCGCGTGGTCGCGGCCTGCGCGGCTATATCGACACGGCCGGGCAATTGCGCGGCGATGCGCTGCCGCGTTTTCGGGTGATTGGCGATCTGCAACCGGCCAATGCCGCAAGACTCTACCTGCGGGTCATGGACGGCCATGCCGGCAATGATCCGCACAGCGACAACCCGGATTACGAATTCAGCCTGACCCTCGATGAAGTCTGGGGCGCGTTCGGTAACGCCGGCAGCGGCACCCTGAGCGGGCGTATCGAACGTCTTGACCGACCGCTGGCCCTGCCGGAACTGGAAAACCGTCTGATCGCGATCAAACAGGTGTTTCCAGAAGCGCGGGAAAGGGTGGGCCTGAGTCCGCCGTTTCTGGCCTGGCTGGTTTCCAGGGAGCATCGTCTGTTCCATCAGCTCTGGCATGCCTCGCGAGACAAGTGGCACAAATTGCCCGAAGACAAGCGTAACGCCCTGCGCGGCATCGGCTGGCAGCCGGGGCCGCGTGACCATGAGCGCGATGCGCGTGGCCCGCACAAGGACCGCAACGGCTCGGGTGAAGACTTCTTTTATATGCACCGGCACATGCTGATCCAGGCACGCAGGATTCAGGATTTGCCGTCCTGGCCGCGTTTTCCGCTGCCGCAGCCTGAGCTGGAACGCGACCGCCTGGGCTTTGCCCGCTATTTCGACAATCACGACGGCTGTTCGCTGCCGCCCAACTGGCTGGCGCATGGTGACGAGGAATACACACAGCTGGTCAGCGATATCAAAAGCCACGAGACGTTTCATACGCATTTTCAGGTCTGGGAATCGCAGTATCGCGATCCGCGCTTTTTGTCGAAGCTGACCCTGGGCCAGTTTGGTTCGCAGGTCGAACTGGAGCTGCACGACTGGCTGCACATGCGCTGGGCCTCGGTGGCCCGCGACCCGGCCAACGGGCAGCCGGTGCCGATGGCACGTCGATCGGATGATTTTGCCGAGCGCTGGTTCGAGCCGGAAAACGACTTTCTTGCCGACCCGTTTTCATCGCACGTGAACCCGGTGTTCTGGATGTTCCATGGCTGGATTGACGACCGCATTGAGGACTGGTTCCGCGCCCACGAGCGCTTTCATCCGGGCGAAGTGAAGCGCCTGCAAGTCAACGGCGTGCCGTGGTTTGCGCCAGGCCGCTGGGTGAATGTCAGCGACCCGTGGCTGGGGCCTGAAACGCACGGTTGCAGCACAGTGCCCGGCCAGACTG
The DNA here is from genome assembly GCF_900119195.1 of Pseudomonas sp. NFACC10-1. Taxonomy (NCBI): domain Bacteria; kingdom Pseudomonadati; phylum Pseudomonadota; class Gammaproteobacteria; order Pseudomonadales; family Pseudomonadaceae; genus Pseudomonas; species Pseudomonas sp. NFACC10-1. Next base: position 430,660 of record NZ_FPJB01000001.1, read on the forward strand.
CAGGCACGACCATGGAAATGGACCCGGAAGTCATGAAGCTGGCGCTGCGCATCACTTTCGCGGCCGATGACAAACTGAGCAACCTGCTACGCCGCGTGCCGCGCCGGCCCTGGTATGCACGGAATCTGCTGCCGGAGAGGTGGTTTTGAGCAGCGCTGGCTCCTAGGCTCTGTACGAAAAGTGGCTGCGCTCGGTGATGCTGCGTTAAAAACAGGCTCGGATGCGAGTCCAATCGGAATGCTCATTTACAACACGTAGAGTCGAACGCGACCCCGGCCGTTCCTCGCCTGTTTTTGCCTTGCCTGACCTTCGCTCGCCGACTTTTCGTACAGAGCCTGACGCACTCCGCTCTGTCGGATATTTCATGAATGCCCCCCTGATTCTCGAACAAAAGGCGTAGGGTGGCGCCAGGTCGCAAGCTGTCTGGATGTTCGGCCGTTTCTCATCCCTTCCTTGCTTGCGCCCTCGAGAACACCTTTCATGACACCCGGAATTTTTGACGCGAACAACATTCACTTTGATCTGGGCCCCGATGCCGGTGGCAACTGGTCTGAGGTCATGCTGAAGCATCACGGGCTTTACTGTGAGTTCGATAAAACCCTGTCAGGCAACTCCACAGCGCAAAGCTGGAGCCTGGGGGCTATTGGTGTCACGCAGGCTGATCTGAAATCTCTGGTATTGATCCCGGTTGGAGAAGAACAGGATTGCTGGCAGGGGGAATGGCTTTATCTGAAGCTTATGACCGGTGGGTATGTCGATATCGACGAAGCCGGAAAGCAACATCGCTTCATGGCTGGCAGCATGTTCTTCATCGATCCCGGGCAATCCTTTCAGGAGTCGTTTACCCAGCATGGGCAAATGACCGTATTGCGCATTCCCAAGTCCAGTTTGCGCGATCGGGGCCTGAGGCATTCGTTGCCGGGGCTGATGGTTGCCGACATGGAGTCGGCAGACATACGCGCAGCCCGTGACCTGATCCACTGCATCGCGCAGCAACAGGCGGCCCCTGGCTTGGTCATACGCGAGTTGATGGGCAGACAATTGCTGGAGCTGATTGACGCCATGCTGGGCGGCCCCGGCGACAAGGCAGTTTCGCGCAGCACTGATGTCGTGCTGTTGCGCGCCAGACGTTACATTTACACGCGTTTGAATGACACCGAACTCGACTGCGCGGCCATTGCCGGTGCCGTGCATGTTTCAGTCAAGCACTTGCAACGCTTGTTCCGGAGTCAGGAGACGACGGTGATGCGTGATGTCTGGAATATCCGCCTGCAACACGCACAGCAATTGCTCAGTTCGACCCGCACGCTTCGGCCAAGTGTTCAGGACGTTGCCTGGCAGTGCGGTTTCACCACGGCAGCGCATTTCAGTCGCGCCTACCGGGCACAGTTCGGTATTTGCCCCTCGCATGTTCGGGCTACTTTCAACTGAGCAACTTCTGCTCTCGCCTTATCAGTTGAAAGCGCCTTGTGGACATCCCTCACGCGCCTTGCAGGTAACGGTGATACGCCGTCTGCGCCCTAGAATCGATCCTGTCATTCAGTGACTGATTCATCTCAATGGCTGCTGCGCTGACGCATCGGTCACAGCCCACCGTTATTCATCTTTCGCGATTGGCCCCGGCAGTTTTGCGCCGTCAATTCATGGAAGTTTTACAAAGGCACTCTTATGGAAAGTTATACCGGCGCAACCGACACTGCAGACTTTGCACGTCGTGTTGAAGACAATCAGCGGCGACTGAAAGCCAGTCTGAAGGGCGCTTACGATTACATCGTGTGTGGCTCCGGCACCTCCGGATCGGTCGTTGCGCGGCGTCTGGCAGAGAATCCCGACGTCAGTGTTCTGCTCCTGGAGGCAGGCGGCACCGATGATGTGCCCAGTGTTACCGATGCCAGTATCTGGTTCACCAACCTGGGCAGCGAGCGCGACTGGCAGTTTCAGGCACAACCCAACCCGCACCTCAATAACCGGGCCATTCCCTTGTCGATGGGCAAGGTGCTGGGCGGTGGATCCTCGATCAACGTGATGGTCTGGGCGCGCGGGCACAGCAGTGACTGGGACCACTTTGCCAGCGAATCAGGTGATCCGGCCTGGAATTATCAATCGACACTTGCCACCTATCGACGTATCGAGAACTGGCAGGGTACGCCAGACGCACTGCGCAGAGGCACGGGCGGTCTGGTCTTCGTGCAGCCTGCGCCTGATCCCAACCCGATTGCACCAGCCATGCTGGGAGCGGTGGCGGAGCTCGGAATGCCTGTTTTCGATGACCAGAACGGCGCGATGATGGAGGGCGCGGGTGGCGCGGCACTGGTCAATATGTGTCTGGAAAACGGTCGTCGCCGTTCGATTTTTCGCAGTTATGTGTACCCGCTGATGGCGCAGCCCAACCTGACGGTCCTGGCCCACACCCATGTATTGCGCGTGTTGCTGGAAGGCAAGCGAGCGGTCGGGGTCGAGGTCATTCATGAAGGCAGGATCATGAGTTTCAGAGCACGAGAGGAAGTCGTGCTGTCACTGGGTGCCATCAACACACCCAAGGTGTTGATGCTGTCCGGAATCGGCGATGCGCAGCAACTGGTTCGGCATGGTATCGCTCCGCTAGAGAATCTGCCGGGTGTCGGCCAGAATTATCAGGACCACATCATGGTCTCGGGGTGCATCTGGGAATACGAACAGGCTCATGCGGCGCGCAACAACGCCGGGGAATCGACGTTCTTCTGGAAGAGTGATCCGGCGCTCGATGTACCCGACATCCAGACCTTTCTCGCTGAAATGCCCATTGCCTCGTTTGAAGCGCAGGCGACGTTCAACCCTCCGGCCAGCGCATGGTCTTTGTTGCCGGGGCTGGTACGGCCCAAAAGCCGTGGCTCGATCACGTTGTCTGGCGGCGGGCACCGGGACGCACTGAGAATCGACAGCGGTGCGCTTGCCGAACCCGAAGATCTGCAGGCGCTGGTGCGTGCAGTCGAATTTTGTCGAGAGATCGGCAACAGCTCGACCCTGCGCCCGTTTGTACGCCGTGAGGTGATGCCCGGAAAGATGAACCGCAAGGATCTGGAGTCGTTCGTGCGCAACACCGCATCGACCGTCTGGCACCAGTCCGGTACGGCCAGAATGGGTATTGATGAGTTATCGGTGGTGGACGCGCAATTGCGCGTCTATGGCATCGACAATCTGAGGGTCGCGGACGCCTCGATCATGCCGCGAGTAACCACCGGCAACACCATGGCCCCGTGCGTGATCATCGGGGAGCGCTTGGGCAGTCTGCTCACTGGCAAGTCCTGAATAATTTGATCCATGCCGTAGATCATGCAGCGAGTGCCCGGTGGGTACTCGCTGACTTTCACCTTTTCGAGAGCATCATCATGAGCAGGCTTCAAGGCAAAATTGCGATGATTACCGGCGGCAGCAGCGGCATCGGTCTTGCGACCGCCCAGCGTTTTGTGGAAGAGGGCGCCTATGTGTTTATCACGGGTAGACGTCAGCCCGAGCTGGACGAGACCGTTTCACGTATAGGTCGTAACGTGACAGCCGTACAAGGCTATGTGTCCAGTCTTGACGATCTGGACCGACTCTACGCAGTGGTCAGGCGCGAGAAAGGCTGCATTGACGTGCTCTTTGCCAACGCCGGCATTATGGAAATGCAATCCATCGATGGCGTCGATGCGGCGCACTACGACAAGGTTTTTTGATACCAACGTCAAAGGCCTGTTGTTCAGCGTGCAAAAGGCACTGGTGTTGATGCACGACGGCGGCTCGATCATCTTGAATTCGTCCATTGCCGCCAACAGGGGCGTTTCGGGCTGCAGCACTTACAGCGCTACAAAGGCAGCCATACGCTCGTTTGCCCGAACCTGGACAGCCGAGCTGCAAAGTCGAGGTATTCGCGTCAATACACTGAGCCCGGGCCCGATCGACACGCCGATCATGGGCCTGGAAGGGCTTGCGCAAGAGCACGTCGCTCAAATGAAAGCAGCGCTGATCAGAGGTATTCCACTGGGCCGTCTTGGCCGCCCTGAAGAAGTGGCCGCGGCCGCGCTGTTTCTTGCCTGCGACGACAGCAGTTTCATTGCGGGTATCGAGATGTGTGTAGACGGGGGCAAAGCGCAAGTTTGAGGAATAGCGGGCCTGAAGCCCGCTCAGCGCACCTGCCAGCCACCGCCCAGCGCTTTGTACAGCGCGATGCTCGCCTGCACCCGTGCCAGCCGCAACTGCACGCTTACGTCCTGTGCCTGGTAAAGGGTGCGCTGGGTTTCCAGTACGGTGAGCAGGTCCTCGGCGCCTTCCTGGTAGCGGCTCTGGGCGATGCGGAAGGCGGTTTGCGCCTGTTTGAGTTCTTCTTCGTGCCAGTAGCGCTGTTGATCCAGGCCGCGAATGCTGTTCAGGGCTTTTTCCACGTCGGCGAAGCTGTCGATGATCGCGCCGCGATAGGTTTCCAGCAGTTCTTCCTGACGCGCTGTGGCCTTGTCGCGCTCGGCGGCCAGACGGCCATTGTTGAAGATCGGTCCGATCAGCCCGGCAGCGAGGCTGCTGAACGGTGCGCGCAGCCAGTCTTCGGCGCGGGTGTTTTCGGTGCCGAGCCGGGCGCTCAGGGTCAGTTTTGGCAGCATGGCGGCGCGGGCGACGGTGACATTGGCCTGTGCCGCCGCCAGGTCAGCCTCGGCCTTGGCCAGATCAGGGCGGCGGGTCAGCAGTTCGCTGGGCAGGCCGGGGCCGATGTCCGGCCAGTTCAGGGTGTCGAAGGGCTGATCCGCGAGGTGCAGATTCTGCACCGGCTGACCGAGCAAGGCTGCCAGGGTGATCAACTGCTCGTTGGCCAGTTGCTGAACGCGGGGCAGTTCACGCTGCTGGGCCGCAACCAGATTTTTTTGCTGCGCCAGCTCGAGGGCGGTAGCTGAGCCCGATTCATAGCGGGTTTGCACCAGGCGCAGTACGTCTTGGGCATTGGCCAGATTCAGTTCGGCAATCCGCCCTTGCTCGCGCGCCGCCAGGGTTTGCGCATAGCGATCGGCGACGTTGGCCAGCAGGGTCAGCTCCACGGTCGCCTGATCGAACTGGCTGGCGCGCAGCCCTTGGAGTGCGCTGTCGCGTCCCGCTGCGATACCTCCCCAGAAATCCACCTCATAGCTGGCGGTCAGGTCGCTGGTGAAGTTGTTGGTGTTGTTGTCGTCGGAAGGGTTGGCCTTGCGGTCGCTGTTGCGCAGGAACCGGTTACGTTCGCCGCGCAGGTCAAAGGCCAGTTCCGGGAGCAAGGGCGCGCCGCCGATAATGGCGCTTGCCTGTGCCTGACGAACCCGTGCGATCGCCGCAGCGACTTCATGGCTGTCAAGGCTGGCCTGTTCGATCAGGCGATTCAGCTGTGGGCTGCCGAACTGCTGCCACCAACGGATATCACTGCGCTGTGCGGCGGCGTTTGCGGCAAACGCCCAGCTTGCCGGTAGCTGGATGCCGCTGTCCGGCGGCGGAGCAGGCGTCTGGCAGGCGCTCAGCAACAGGCAGGCAGTCAAAACGCAAAGGCTAGGCTTCATTGATCGATCATTCACTGGTGAGGGCCGCGACCGGGTCGAGGCGGGCAGCTTTGCGGGCCGGCATGAAGCCGAAGATCACGCCGGTAATCAGGGCGCAGGCAAACGCCCCGGTCACAGCCGGCAGGGTAAACGCAACGGCCACCTTACTCAGCAACAGCGCTGCGCCCATGCCCAGCGCCAGCACGATACCGGCCAGCCCGCCGACCACGGAAAGCATCACAGCCTCGGTGAGAAACTGCCGCAGGATGTCGCTCTGTCGCGCACCGGTGGCCATGCGGATGCCGATTTCACGGGTGCGTTCGCGCACTGTCATCAGCATGATGTTCATCACGCCGATACCACCGACCAGCAACGAAATGGCGGCAATCGAGCCGAGCATCAGCGACAGGGTGTTCTGGGTGCGTGCTTCGGCCTGGATCATCGCGGCGTTGTTGGTCAGTTCGTAATCCTGTTTGCCGTGATGCAGTTGTTGCAGCAGCTCGCGGATCGCTGTTTCGGCCTGTTTGACGTTGTTGGCGTCACGGGTGGCGATGGTGATGTACTCGGGGTCCTGCGTGCCGAACAGGCGGATACTGGCCGACGAGTAGGGGATGGCGATGCGATTGTCGCTGTCCAGATCGCCGGACGTGGCGCCTTTTTCCTGCAGCACGCCGACCACCTGAAAAGGCACGTTTTCGATCAGGATGTACTGGCCGACAGGGTCGCTATGCTCGCCGAACAGTTTCTGGCGAACCTTGTAGCCAATCACTGCGACGGCGGCTGCGTTCTGTTCATCCGCTTCGCTGAAATAACTGCCTTCCACCACCGGCCAGTTGAAGATCGCCGGAAAGTGCGTGTCATTGCCGCCGACGTAACTGGAGTGATCGACGTTGCCGTAGCGCACCCCGGCCTGGCCGCCGTTGACCGGCATGATCATTTTCACCTCGGGCAACTGGCCCAGCGCGGCGACTTCCTCCAGGGTGATGACGCCTTTGGGCGCGCGCGGATTGGGCGCCTTGCCGTTGAGGTAAATGATATTGGAACCGAACGAGGACATCTGCGCCATGACCTGACGCTTGCTGCCTTCGCCGACGGCCAGCATCACCACCACCGACGCCACGCCGATGACGATGCCCAGCAGGGTCAGCGCGGTTCGGAAGCGATTGATCCACATGACGCGCCACGCCGCCTGAACCGCCTCGAGCAGCTCGCCTTGCCAGGCGCCGTGGCTGCCGCTGCCCTCGCTCAGGCGCTTGCGCAGGTCGACCGCCTGCAGCGTGCCCGGATTGACTGAGCGCTGCACGTCAGAAGCATCTCGAGCCGTATCACTGATCACCAGCCCATCGCTGATCTCGATGACCCGTTTGGCGCGCGCCGCCACTTCCCGGTCATGGGTGATGAGGATCACCACATGGCCCTGGCTGGCCAGTTCGTCCAGCAGGGTCATCACCTCCGCGCCACTGTGGCTGTCCAGCGCACCGGTGGGCTCGTCGGCGAGGATGATGTGCCCGCCATTCATCAAGGCGCGGGCGATGGAAACCCGTTGCTGCTGGCCGCCGGACAACTGATGCGGTCGATTGCCGGTGCGCGACGCCAGGCCCAGTCGGTCAAGCAGGGCGGCGGCCCGCGCATGACGCTCTGCGGCGGGCGTCCCGGCGTAGATTGCCGGCATCTCGACGTTTTCCTGTGCCGAGCCGGACGGAATCAGGTGATAGCCCTGAAACACGAACCCGAACGCTTCACGGCGCAGCCAGGCGAGCTCGTCGCTGCCCAGTTCGGCGACGTTTTCCCCGGCGAACAGGTATTCGCCCGAGGTCGGGCGGTCCAGGCAGCCGAGGATGTTCATCAGCGTCGACTTGCCGGACCCGGAAGCGCCGACAATCGCCACAAACTCACCGGCATGAATCGACAGATCGATGCCGCGCAGCACGTTGACCCGTGGGCTGTCGCCTCCGCCGTAGGATTTACGGATGCCTCGCAGGTCGATCAGCGGCGTGCGCATTCAGCCTCCGCTGCCGACAGAGGCGGGCACCAGCAGGCGCTCACCTTCATTCAGCCCGTCGAGTACCTGCACGCGCAGGCGGTCGCTGATGCCGGTGCGCACCTCACGGTTCTGCACCTCACCATTGGCAGATAGCACCTGGGCGGTCTGCCGATCGGCCTGCGCCCCGTTTCGCAACGCCGCGAGTGGCGCGGTGAGGGTGTTCTCGGCTTTTTCGGCGACGAAGAATATCTGTGCGGTCATTTCTGCCATCAGCGCCTGATCGCTGTTATCCACGTCCAGCAGCACGGTGTACAGCACCACACGGCCACCGCCGTTCTTGCGCGAACTGCTCGGGCTGCCGCCGCCCTGATTGGCTTGATCCAGCGGCCTGGGCGGCACCGGCAGGATCTGCCGCACGGTGCTGCTCCAGCGCCGGTTGCCGCCGCTCAAGGTGGTGAAATAGGCAGTCATGCCGGCTTTGACATGGCCGATATCGGCTTCCGAGACCTCGGCCCAGACCGTCATCGGTGACAATCGGGCGATGCGCAGAATCAGCGGGGTCTGTTGTTGCGCGTTCAGCGTCTGGCCTTCACGTGCATCGAGGGCGACCACTGTGCCGCTCATGGGCGCGAAAATACGGGTGTAGCCCAGCGCTGCTTCGTCGCTGCGCAGCGCGGCCTGAGCTTCGAGAATCTGCGCCTTGAACATATCGACCCGTGCCTGGGTGGCGCGAAATTCCGATTCCGCAGCCTGAACGTCCTCGGCCCGTGTGGCGCCGCCTGCGGCGAGGCGCTTCTGGCGCTGCTGCTTCTGTTCTGCAAGTTCGTGCAGCGCACGCTGCTCCTGCAATTGCGCCTTGAGGTTATCGATGGCGTAGCGTGCGGCGTCGAGTCTGGCCTTTTGCGTCGAAGGGTCGATTTCGACCAGCAAGTCGCCTTCCTTGACCTGATCGCCGACCTGGGCATGGATTTTCATGATCTGCCCGCTGGCCTGCGAGCCCACATCCACGTAACTGCGCGGCTGCAGGGTACCGAGCGCCGTGACGCTGTTTTCGATCGTGCCGCGGGTCACCGTCACGGTCGCGGCGCTGCTTTTGCCGTCGGGCAGGATCTGCCAGGCGCATACGGCAATGACCGGGAACAGGCACAGCGCCACCAGGAGGGCGCGGCGAGGATGTCGAGAGCGTTTCATGCAGATTCCTGCGCTGGGAGATCAGTCGGTCGGTGAACGACGGCCACGAGAGCTGCCCTTTAAACGAGGCATGCCAGCAGGAATTTAGCGTTGATCACGGGTTACCCGCTTCGGCTAAACATCAGCGTCCGTGCTTCGTTTAACGGGAGCGGCTAATTCGGGTCGTCTTGTCGAGTTGGAGTCAGCGTGATTATGTCCAGACCCCTGTGCGGTTTTGTGTTTGCAGGTCTTTCGTTCGCTGTGATTTTCCCTGCGCAAGCCTTGGTTGAGCCTGGAAAACAGGCGGCCAGTGCCGAGATCCGGCGGACCGGTTTTGGCGTGCCGCATATCGTTGCCGCCAATGAGCGCGGTCTGGGTTACGGCATCGGTTATGCCTATGCGCAGGACAACCTGTGCCTGCTGGCCAATGAGATCGTCACCGTCAACGGCCAGCGCTCGCGCTATTTTGGCCCCGATAAGGCGACCCTTGAGCAGCGCAACAATATGGCCAGCGACCTGTTGTTCCAGTGGCTCAATACGCCGCAGGCACTGGCGAATTTCTGGAATGCGCAGCCGCTGGAGATTCGCCAGTTGATGCAGGGCTATGTCGCCGGTTACAACCGCTCGCTCGATGAACAGAAGGCCAAGGGCCTGCCGCAGCCCTGTGCGGCCGAGTGGGTTCGGCCGATCAGTACCGATGATCTGCTGCGCTTGACCCGTCGCCTGCTGGTAGAGGGGGGCGTGGGGCAGTTCGCCGAAGCGCTGGCCGGTGCTACGCCGCCTGCGCTGCAAAAGCCACTGCAGGTAAATGCTCAGCAGGTTCAGGCGCTGCAACTGGCTGCTGCGCGCAACCAGCGGTTTGCTCTGGAGCGCGGCAGCAATGCCGTGGCAATAGGGCGCGAGCTATCGGCCAACGGGCGCGGCATGCTGCTGGCCAATCCGCATTTTCCATGGGCTGGCGGCCTGCGCTTCTATCAAATGCACCTGACCATTCCCGGCAAGCTCGACGTGATGGGCGCAGCCTTGCCGGGCCTACCCCTGATCAATATCGGCTTCAATCAGCATCTGGCCTGGAGCCATACCGTCGACACGTCGAAACACTTCACGCTGCATCGCCTGCAGCTCGACCCGAAGGATTCCACCCGTTACCTGCTGGATGGCAAATCGGTTGCCATGGACAAGCAGCAGGTGAGTGTCGACGTGAAGCAAGCCGATGGCAGCCTGAAGTCGGTGCCACGCATTGTCTATTCGTCCAGGTTCGGTCCGGTGGTGCAGTGGCCGGGCAAGCTGGACTGGGACGAAAAGTTTGCCTTCAGCCTGCGTGATGCCAATCTGCAAAACGACCGAGTGTTGCAGCAGTGGTATGCAATGGACAAGGCTGACAGCCTCAAGGCGTTTCAGGATTCGGTGCGCAAGATCCAGGGCATCCCGTGGGTCAACACCCTGGCAGTCGATGCGCGGGGGCAGGCGCTGTACATGAACCTCTCGGTGGTGCCAAACGTCGACGCCGTCAGGCTTGCCCGATGCAGTGATCCGCGCATCGGCACGGAACTGATCGTGCTCGACGGCTCGCGCAGTGAATGCAACTGGGAGGTTTCCGCAGAGGCGGCACAGGCCGGTATTTATCCCTCTTCCCGTCAGCCGCAGTTATTGCGGACCGACTTCGTGCAGCACTCCAACGACTCGGCCTGGATGGTCAATCCCGCTGCGCCGTTGAAGGACTTTTCGCCGCTGATCAGCGAGGACAGCCAGCCGCTGGGGCAGCGAGCACGTTTTGCGCTGGATCGGCTGGGCAGCCTGAAGAAGGCGGGCAAGATCAGCGTCGAGAACCTGCAAGCGATGGTCATGGACAACGAGGTCTATCAGGCCGGGCAAGTGCTGCCGGATCTGCTCAGGTTCTGTGCCTCGGAGCTGGGTGATGATGCTGCGCGGCTGACGCCGCTGTGTACCGCACTGAAAGCCTGGGATGGACGCGCTGACCTGAACAGTGGCATCGGGTTCGTGTACTTCCAGAGAATCATGACGTCCATGCAGGCTGTTGCCTCGCGCTGGCGTGTTGCGTTCGACCCGCGCGACCCGGTTCACACGCCGAGCGGGCTGGCGATTGAGAACCCGCAGGTCGCCACTGCATTGCGCTCCGCCATGCGGGCCGCAGTGGATGAAGTGGCCAAGGCAGGCCTCTCGGCAAGCAGTCAATGGGGCGACATTCAGGTGTCCAGCATCAGCGGCAAGCAGATCCCGATTCACGGTGGTCCGGCCGGGCTTGGCATCTACAACGCCATGCAGACCGTGGCAGGCAAGGACGGCAAGCGCGAGGTGGTCAGTGGCACCAGCTACCTGCAGGTGGTGACGTTCGACGAGCACGGCCCAAGGGCGCAGGGTTTACTGGCGTTCTCTGAGTCGAGCAATCCACAGTCAGCCCATTCAAGCGACCAGACTGACGCATTTTCAAAAAAACAATGGCAGGCGTTGCCGTTCACTGAACAGCAGATCAAGGCTGATCCTGCGTATGAGGTGCAGGTGATAAGCGAGGAGCCTGATCGCTGAAAGAGGCAAGAAAAGCGTTTGGGCCATGCGGCCCAAATGCGCTTATCGGTAATCAGCCGCCCGGTGTATCGATATCGGCGTCAACGCCAGTGGTGGGCTGATGATTGCGTAAATCCTCGGTTTTTTCTTCCGGCTCGTGGTCAGGCACGTAGGCGCTGTCGCTGGTTGACTGGCCCTGCGACTGAGTCTGTGACTGACTTGGGGAAGGCGTCTGGCCCTGGCTCTGGCCATTGCCCTTTTCAGTCTCGGGTTTTACATCCCCGACTTGCGGCTCGATTGCCGGATCGTTGCGGTCCGGGCCCGGGCTGGCAGGTGCGTCCTGATTTGGCGTCGGTTCTTTCTGACGTTGCGGTTCGATAGACATGAGTACCTCGATATCGGTTTCAGAAAATGTTCTGACACAGTTTCGAGGAGTAGTAATGGGGATCGTTCGATTCAGTTGCCGAATGGTGATGCAGTGGGAAGTGCTGCGTGCAAGGCTGTTGGATAAGCGCTGTTCGCGAAAGGCCCGTACGTTGCATGAGATGCATCGACCGGAGAACAGCCTTCGCGAACAGGTTCGCTTCTACCAGTGCGCTTCAGCGCAGTCAGAGCACTTTTTTGATCGCGTCACACACCACGTCGATGTTCTTCTGATTCAGCGCGGCCACGCAGATACGCCCGGTGTCCAGCGCGTAGATACCGAACTCGCTGCGCAGGCGCTGGGCCTGTTCGGCGGTCAGACCGGAGTAGGAGAACATGCCGCACTGGCGCGCGACGAAGCTGAAGTCCTGACCGGCCGGGTTGTCAGCCAGGCGCTCGACCATCGCCTTGCGCATGCCCTGGATGCGCAGACGCATTTCGCCCAGTTCCTCTTCCCACATTGCACGCAACGCAGGGTCGTTAAGCACCGCAGCGGAGATGATCGCACCGTGGGTCGGCGGGTTGGAATAGTTGGTGCGGATCACGCGCTTGACCTGGGACAGGACGCGAGTGGTTTCTTCCTTCGATTCGGTAATGATCGACAGCGCGCCGACGCGTTCGCCATACAGCGACAGTGATTTGGAGAACGAGCTCGAGGCGAAGAAGGTCAGGCCCGACTCGGCGAACAGGCGCACTGCCAGGGCATCTTCCTGAATGCCCTGACCGAAGCCTTGATAGGCCATGTCCAGAAACGGTACGTGGCCTTTAGCCTTGACCACTTCCAGCACTTTTTTCCAGTCATCCAGGCTCAGGTCGACACCGGTCGGGTTGTGGCAGCAGGCGTGCAGCACGACTACCGAGTTGTTCGGCAGGTTGTGCAGGTCTTCGAGCATGCCGGCACGGTTCACGTCGTGGGTGGCAGCGTCGTAGTAGCGGTAGTTCTGCACCGCAAAGCCTGCGGTTTCGAACAGCGCGCGGTGGTTTTCCCAGCTCGGGTCGCTGATGGCGACGACGGCATCGGGCAGCAACTGCTTGAGGAAGTCGGCACCGATCTTCAGTGCGCCGGTGCCGCCGACCGATTGGGTGGTCAGCACACGGCCCGAGGCGATCAGCGGCGAATCAGCGCCCAGCAACAGTTTTTGCACGGCCTGGTCGTAAGCGGCAATACCGTCGATCGGCAGGTAGCCACGCGGCGCATGCTGGGCCACGCGGATCTTTTCGGCTTCGGCCACGGCGCGCAGCAGGGGAATGCGCCCGTCTTCATCACAGTAGACGCCTACGCCAAGGTTGACCTTGGTGCTGCGGGTGTCGGCGTTGAAGGCTTCGTTGATACCCAGGATCGGATCGCGGGGTGCCATTTCGACAGCGGAAAACAGGCTCATGGTGCGGCGGCTCTTGGTGAAGAGTGGGAAGGGGACACGCTGAGGCTCGATGCGCCAAAGCGGTGCGCAAACTGAGCGTAGTATAGAGAGCATCCCCTCGGTGATCGACAGTGCAGGGCGGGTTTTTTACAGGTTTTTGCGCATATTTGTAGAACGTTCGTTCGGTTAAAACCTCAATGCTTTAAGTGCGTGCCTTGAAAGGCTGATATATGACTCCATCTATTAGCCATCACTTCAAAACATCGCACGCCTGCTTCCCGGCGGGAACGGCTGTTTGCGATGATTTCGTCGTTGCGCGCCGTCATGCGCCGACGAATATTTCCAGTTGTGCCGTCGAGGCGGTCAGGTCGCGGAAGGTTTCACGCGAACCCCGTCACACGCGCACCATTCAAGAGGTCAGTTATGTCCGAGTTCCAGCTCGTTACCCGCTTTGAGCCAGCCGGCGATCAGCCCGAGGCCATTCGCCAACTGGTCGAAGGGATCGACGCCGGGCTCGCGCACCAGACCCTGCTCGGGGTGACCGGGTCGGGCAAGACGTTCAGCATCGCCAACGTGATTTCCCAGATCAAGCGTCCAACGCTGGTGCTGGCACCGAACAAGACCCTGGCGGCGCAGTTGTATGGCGAATTCAAGGCGTTTTTCCCGAACAACGCCGTGGAGTACTTCGTTTCCTACTACGACTACTACCAGCCGGAAGCCTACGTGCCGTCGTCCGACACCTTCATCGAGAAGGATGCCTCGATCAACGACCACATTGAACAGATGCGTCTGTCCGCGACCAAGGCGCTGCTGGAGCGCAAGGATGCGATCATCGTCACCACGGTGTCGTGCATCTACGGCCTGGGCAGTCCGGAAACCTATCTGCGCATGGTCATGCACATCGATCGTGGCGACAAACTCGATCAGCGTGCCTTGCTGCGCCGCCTCGCCGACCTGCAGTACACCCGTAACGACATGGACTTTGCCCGTGCGACGTTCAGGGTGCGCGGTGATGTGATCGATATCTACCCGGCCGAATCCGATCTGGAAGCGATCCGGGTCGAGCTGTTCGATGACGAGGTCGAGAGCCTGTCGGCGTTCGATCCGCTGACCGGGGAGGTGATTCGCAAGCTGCCGCGCTTCACCTTCTACCCGAAAAGCCACTACGTCACCCCGCGCGAGACGCTGATTGAGGCGATGGAGGGGATCAAGGTCGAGCTGCAGGAGCGCCTCGAATACCTGCGCAGCCAGAACAAACTGGTGGAAGCTCAGCGTCTGGAGCAGCGCACCCGTTTCGATCTGGAAATGATGCTGGAGCTGGGCTACTGCAACGGTATCGAAAACTACTCGCGCTACCTGTCGGGCCGTCCTTCCGGTGCGCCGCCGCCAACCCTTTTCGATTACCTGCCACCGGATGCCTTGCTGGTGATCGACGAGTCCCACGTCAGCGTGCCGCAGGTCGGCGCGATGTACAAAGGTGACCGTTCGCGCAAGGAAACCCTGGTCGAGTACGGCTTCCGTCTGCCATCGGCACTGGATAACCGCCCGATGCGTTTCGACGAGTGGGAGGCGATCAGCCCGCAGACCATTTTCGTCTCGGCGACCCCGGGTAACTACGAGGCCGAGCACGCCGGGCGTATCGTCGAGCAGGTGGTGCGTCCGACCGGCCTGGTGGACCCGCAGATCGAGATTCGTCCGGCGCTGACCCAAGTCGATGATCTGCTGTCGGAAATCCACAAGCGCACCGCGCTGGAAGAGCGGGTGCTGGTCACCACGCTGACCAAGCGCATGTCCGAGGATTTGACCGACTACCTGAGCGACCACGGGGTGCGCGTGCGTTACCTGCACTCGGACATCGATACGGTGGAACGTGTCGAAATCATCCGCGACCTGCGCCTGGGGACGTTCGATGTGCTGGTGGGCATCAACCTGCTGCGCGAAGGCCTGGACATGCCGGAAGTGTCGCTGGTGGCAATTCTCGATGCCGACAAGGAAGGCTTCCTGCGCTCCGACCGTTCGCTGATCCAGACCATTGGCCGGGCGGCACGTAACCTCAATGGTCGGGCGATTCTGTATGCCGACCGGATTACCGGCTCGATGGAGCGCGCCATCGGCGAGACCGAGCGGCGACGCGAGAAGCAATTGGCGTTCAACCTGGAACATGGCATCACCCCCAAAGGTGTGTTCAAGGACGTCGCCGATATCATGGAAGGCGCCACCGTCCCCGGCTCGCGCAGCAAAAAACGCAAAGGCATGGCCAAAGCCGCCGAAGAAAACGCCCGCTACGAAAACGAACTGCGCTCGCCGAGCGAGATCAACAAACGCATTCGCCAACTGGAAGAAAAAATGTACCAACTGGCCCGCGACCTGGAATTCGAAGCCGCCGCACAAATGCGCGACGAAATCGGCAAACTGCGCGAGCGGTTGCTGGCGGTTTGAAGCATTGGACACGCCACCTCTCATGCCGGTGCGGCGACCCCCGGATCAGTGTCAGGGCGAAGGAACCCGACGAAGTCGGGCCGGAAACGGAGCAGGGGGCTTTGGTCACTTTGGCCCCTTCGAAGTGACTCGCCGAGGGGCGAAAAGGTGACCTGAGTCGAACCCCCATTTACCTGACAAAGAAAAACCGCCGTGTGGCGCAGAGCGTCACGAACTGCATGCCCACGCGGAGCACTGGCACGATAATCAGCTGAATTTGTTTACAACTCCGGGCGCGGAGCTTGCGGAACGAGAGGCGTCCGGGCAATTGCCTTTGTTGCTGGAGCCTCATGCCCCCGGCCTGTTAACATTCCGCGCTTGATCGACCTAATTCGGGATTTTCCATGACCACCGTTCGTACCCGCATCGCGCCATCGCCCACAGGCGACCCCCACGTCGGCACGGCCTACATCGCGCTGTTCAACTACTGCTTTGCCAAACAGCACGGCGGCGAGTTCATCCTGCGCATTGAAGACACCGATCAACTGCGCTCTACCCGCGAGTCCGAACAGCAGATCTTCGACGCACTGCGCTGGCTGGGCATCGACTGGAGCGAAGGCCCCGACGTCGGTGGTCCGCATGGCCCATACCGCCAAAGCGAGCGCGGCGACATCTATAAGAAATACGCGCAGCAACTGGTCGACATGGGCCATGCCTTCCCGTGCTTCTGCACCGCCGAAGAGCTGGACCAGATGCGCGCCGAACAGCAGGCCAGGGGCGAAACCCCGCGCTATGACGGTCGCGCCTTGCTGCTCTCCAAGGAAGAAGTCCAGCGCCGCCTGGATGCCGGCGAGCCACACGTGATCCGCATGAAAGTGCCGACCGAAGGCGTCTGCGTCGTCCCTGACATGCTGCGTGGCGAAGTCGAAATCCCGTGGGACCGCATGGACATGCAGGTCCTGATGAAGACAGACGGCCTGCCGACCTACTTCCTCGCCAACGTCGTCGATGACCACCTGATGGGCATCACCCACGTACTGCGCGGCGAAGAATGGCTGCCATCGGCACCCAAACTGATCCTGCTGTACGAGTACTTCGGCTGGGACAAGCCGCAGCTGTGCTACATGCCGCTGCTGCGTAACCCCGACAAGAGCAAGCTGTCCAAGCGCAAGAACCCCACGTCGGTGACCTTCTACGAGCGCATGGGCTTCATGCCCGAGGCGATGCTCAACTACCTGGGGCGTATGGGCTGGTCGATGCCTGACGAGCGCGAAAAGTTCTCCTTGCAGGAGATGGTCGACAACTTCGACCTGTCGCGTGTTTCGCTGGGCGGGCCGATTTTTGATATAGAAAAGCTGTCCTGGCTCAATGGCCAATGGCTGCGTGATCTGCCGGTCGAGGAGTTTGCCTCGCGTCTGAAGACCTGGGCGCTGAACCCTGACTACATGATGAAGATCGCACCGCACGTGCAGGGCAGGGTAGAGACCTTCAGTCAGGTTGCACCGCTGGCCGGCTTCTTCTTTGCAGGTGACGTCACGCCTGATGTGAAGCTCTTCGAACACAAGAAGCTGTCTCCGGAGCAGGTGCGCCAGGTGATTCAGTTGATCCTGTGGAAGCTGGAATCGCTGCGTCAGTGGGAGAAGGACCGGATCATGGGCTGCATTCAGGCCGTGGTCGAGCATCTCGAGCTCAAGCTGCGAGACGCCATGCCATTGATGTTCGCTGCGATCACCGGTCAGGCCAACTCGGTCTCGGTGACCGATGCGATGGAAATCCTCGGCCCGGACCTGACTCGCTTCCGCCTGCGTCAGGCCCTCGATTTGCTGGGCGGCGTTTCCAAGAAAGAAAACAAGGAATGGGAAAAGCTGCTGGGCTCGATTGCCTGAGGCATTACCTGTTCCTGTGAATCGCCCCCGGTTTTCCGGGGGTTGAAAGGTAAGTGGTTGTATTACCGACAAAAAACTTTGCAAATTGTAGAAAATAAATTTGACAGCCCTGTCACTCACGCTTAATATGCGCCCCGTCCACTGATGTGGGGCTTTAGCTCAGCTGGGAGAGCGCCTGCATGGCATGCAGGAGGTCAGCGGTTCGATCCCGCTAAGCTCCACCAAATTTAGCATTTCAGAGTGCTGCTACACTGCTCTGAAATGATGTGAAACAAGCGGATCCAGCGACCGTTTGTTTTGCAAGAAGGTTTTGTCCCCTTCGTCTAGTGGCCTAGGACACCGCCCTTTCACGGCGGTAACAGGGGTTCGAGTCCCCTAGGGGACGCCAGTTTCACCGAGGGATGCCGGAAGGTTGATCTCCGCCGAGAGGCGTAAATCCGGGGCTTTAGCTCAGCTGGGAGAGCGCCTGCATGGCATGCAGGAGGTCAGCGGTTCGATCCCGCTAAGCTCCACCAATTTTGCCAGGGTTCATCGTTCGATGAACCTGACTGAAGGTTTTGCGTCCCCTTCGTCTAGTGGCCTAGGACACCGCCCTTTCACGGCGGTAACAGGGGTTCGAGTCCCCTAGGGGACGCCACGATTTCCCGCTCTGCGGGACCAAGGGTCATTCGATTATTGAATGGCCCTTTTGTTTTTTCAGGGTTTGAAAACCCCTCCTTTCTGTTTTTATCTATTGCCACACTCAACTGTAACCGACTCTCGTGCCGATACTGCGTTGGCATGCCGTTCAGGACACTCCGCGTCCTCTATGCGTTCGCAACGCAGTGCGCCGCGAACTACATCCTCGCGCTGCAGCCCTCTTGGTTATACACAAATCTTGTGGGAGCGAGCTTGCTCGCGAAGAGGCCGGTATAGCCCCCAGGAAATAGGGGTTGGATGCATCGTCTTCGTGAGCAAGCTCACTCCCACAGGTCTGTGTCCAGTCTGCACGTACGGTTTCAGGCCTTTTATCCGGGCTTATCCAGACTTGTGTATGACTCTGAGCGCTGTAGCGTGAAGAGCAAAAGGCGTTCGGAGGGGCGCTTTTCATGCCAACGCGTGTGAACGCGCGCCATGACCCGCTACACTCCCGCCAATTACATCCACTCAAGCAGGAGCACGCATGGTCTGGGACCGGGCAACGCCGTTTGTCATCGATCTGAACGTCGCCGCCGAAGACATCGACGGCCTGGGGCATGCCAATAACGCTGTCTATGTGTCCTGGCTGGAGCGCTGTGCCTGGCGTCATTCGCAGTTCCTCGGGCTGGACCTTACCGAATACCGGCGTCTGGATCGGGCGATGGCGGTGGTCAGGCATGAGATCGACTACCTCGCCAGCGCCTACGAGAACGACGAGCTGCAATTGGCGACCTGGATCGTCGACTGGGATCGCCGCCTGAAAATGACCCGCTGCTTTCAGCTCAAGCGTCCTGCCGACAACCTGACCTTGCTGCGCGCGCAAACCACCTTTGTCTGCATCGAACTGTCCACTGGTAAGCCCAAGCGCATGCCTGCCGAGTTCATCGAGGGCTATGGCGCAGCCATCTCTGACAGCGCCGTTCCCAATCCGCACGCCGGGCAGTAAACTGCCGGACTTTTTTCGAGTGTGACCCATGCAAATTGCTCTGGCGCCCATGGAGGGGTTGGTCGACGACATCCTGCGTAATGTGCTGACGAAAGTCGGCGGCATCGACTGGTGCGTGACCGAATTCATCCGGGTGTCCGAGCGTTTGATGCCAGCGCATTACTTCTACAAGTACGCATCGGAATTTCACCAGGGCGCGAAAACTGACGCAGGCACGCCGTTGCGCCTTCAGTTGCTGGGCTCTGACCCGGTGTGCCTGGCCGAAAACGCCGCGTTCGCCTGCGAGTTGGGTGCACCCGTGCTGGACCTCAACTTCGGCTGCCCGGCCAAGACCGTCAACCGCTCACGGGGCGGCGCAATCCTGCTCAAGGAGCCGGAACTGCTGCACTCGATCGTCAGCCAGGTGCGCCGTGCCGTGCCCAGACCTATCCCCGTTACCGCCAAGATGCGCCTGGGTTACGAAAACACCGATGGCGCGCTGGACTGCGCCAGAGCGCTGGCTGACGGCGGGGCAGAGCAAATCGTCGTTCATGCGCGCACCAAGGTCGACGGCTACAAGCCTCCCGCGCACTGGGAGTGGATTGCGCGCATCCAGGAAGTGGTCAATGTCCCGGTGGTCGCTAACGGGGAAATCTGGACCGTTGAGGATTGGCGCCGTTGCCGTGAAATCTGCGGTGCGCGGGACATCATGATCGGTCGCGGTCTGGTGGCGCGTCCTGATCTGGCCCGGCAGATCGCTGCAGCGCAGAAGGGCGACGAGGTCGTGCCCATGACCTGGAACGAGTTGCAGCCGATGCTGCGGGTCTTCTGGCAGGACTGTCTGGCGAAGATGACACTGATTCAGGCGCCGGGCCGGCTCAAGCAGTGGCTGGTGCTGCTGACCAAAAGCTACCCCGAGGCGACTCTCATGTTCAATACGTTGCGCCGCGAAACCGACTGCAATCGCATCAGCGTATTGCTGGGTTGCGCGCCCGGTTGCTTACCCAGAAGCTGATCCCGACGAACGGTCAAAAAAATCCTGAAAAAAGTCTCTTGAAAAGCGAATGGCTGTCCCTATTTTGGTGACCAAGCGATGCCGAACACGGGTCGCGTAAACCACTCGCTGATAAACAGGAGAATTGTTATGGCTACTGCATTTTCTCTGGCTCCACTGTTTCGCAACTCAGTGGGATTCGACCGCTTCAATGACCTCTTCGAGTCGGCGGCGCGAAATGAGACAACCAGCGGCTATCCGCCCTACAACGTCGAGCGGCACACCGATGACCATTATCGAATCGTGATTGCTGCAGCAGGCATGCAAGAGCAGGATCTCGAGTTGCAGGTTGAAAAAGGTGTGCTGACCGTGATCGGCAACAAGCGCGAGCAAGAAGCCGAAAACGTGACGTATCTGCATCAGGGTATTGCCCGGCGGGAATTCAAGCTGTCATTCAGGCTGGCGGACAATATCGAAGTCAAAGGGGCCGATCTGTCTCACGGCCTGCTGAATATTGACCTGGTGCGCAACGTGCCGGAAGAAGCGAAACCAAAACGCATTCCGCTCAATAGCCAAAAAGCGCTGGAAAACTGATCCGACAGGTGATGTTGAGTCAGCGGCATGTAACGGGGAAGGCGCCTGCGGGGTGCCTTCCTTTTTTCAGTCCTGATGTGCGGTTTGCTGCGCAGGCCCCCTGAGCTCCAGCAGGGACTCGAACTGCGGGCCTGGCAGCGGTTCGCTGAACAGATAGCCTTGATAGGTGTAGCAGCCGACTTTTTCCAGAAACGCCAACTGCTCTGAGGTTTCAACGCCTTCAGCGATCACGTTCAGGTTGAGACTCTGCGCCATGGCGACGATGGCACGGATGATTTCTGCGTCGTTGGGATCACTGGTAGCGTCCTGGACGAAGGACTGGTCGATCTTCAGCGTATCCACCGGTAAGCGCTTGAGATAGGTCAGGGACGAGTAGCCGGTGCCGAAGTCGTCCATCGCAAAGCTGACGCCCAGTGCCTTGAGGCTGAGCATCTTGAGGATGGTGTCGTCCAGGTTCTGGATGACGATACCTTCGGTGATTTCCAGCTTGAGCATGGATGCAGGCAACTGATGCAGGGTCAGGCTGCGTTCCACGCGCTCGATGAAATCGTGCTGCAGAAACTGTCGCGGGCTGATATTGACGCCCATCAGGAATCTGTTTTCCGGGATCAGCCCTTGCTTTAACAGCAGGCCACCGGTTTTACAGGCCTCGTTCAGAATATGGCTGCCGACCTCCAGAATCATCCCGCTTTCTTCAAGTATCTGCACGAACTGATCGGGCGCCAGCAGGCCGTATTCGGGGTGTTGCCAGCGCAGCAGGGCCTCGGCCCCGGTGATGTATTCGTTACGACAGTCGACCTGGGCCTGGAAGTGCAGGTGAAATTCGTTGCGGGTCAGCGCCAGGCGCAAGTCATTTTCCAGGCGCAGGCGCTGGCTGACGGCCTGTTGCATGGATACATGGAAAAACTGTGAAGCGTTACGCCCGCAATCCTTGGCCCGATACAGGGCAATATCGGCGCGCTTGAGCAGATCGGCCGGGGTCAGGCCATCATCCGGAATCAGCACCACGCCGATGCTCGGCGTGACCTGCAGACGATGGCCGTCGAGAAACATCGGCTCGGCCAGCAGGTTGCGCAGGTTGTCGGCCAGCTCCCGGACTTGCCGGGTGACCTCGTCCTGCGAGCCTTCCAGGCCGCAGATCAATACCACGAATTCGTCGCCGCCGAGGCGTGCCACGGTGTCTTCCTGGCGCACGCTGGCTTCCAGGCGCGCGGCGATGATGCTTAAAACGCTGTCGCCTACCGGGTGGCCAAGCGAGTCATTGATGTGCTTGAAATGGTCCAGATCGAGAAACAACAGGGCGCCGCGCAGATTCTGGTGCTGGAGCAGCGACACTTGCTGGCTGAGGCGGTCGAGCAGCAGCGCGCGATTGGGCAGCCCGGTCAGTGGATCGTGATAAGCCAGGTGCTGGATCTGCGCCTGGGCATTTTTGAGTTCGCCGATGTCGCGGGCATTCATCAGCAGGCAGGCGGTGTTGTTCAGGGTGATGAACTCGACCGATATATCCAGCACCAGAGGCGCACCGTGCTTGTCTCGCCCGTTCATTTCACGATGATGCACGCGGCCTTTCTGGCGCAGTTCTTCAAGCATGTGTTCGCGCTGCAAGGTGTCGGTCCAGATGCCGACTTCATGCGCTGTACGGCCGAGCACTTCCTGGGCGCTGAAACCGGTCAGGCGGCTGAAGCCATCGTTGACCTCGACATAGCGGCCCGAGTCGATTTCAGTGATGGTGATCGAGTCGGGACTTGAATGAAACGCCTTGGCAAATTTCTCCTCGCTGGCCTCCAGTGCGACCTGAGCACACTGCTGGGTAATGTCCAGCAGTGTGCCGGACAGCCTGACGGGCTGGCCCTGTTCATCCCGGTAAATCCGCGCGCGGCTCTCAAGCAGGCGTGACGTGCCGTTTTTCAGCCGGAACCGGTAAGTGACTTGCAGGCAGTCCTGCCCGGTTTCGAGCGCCGCGGCATAGAGCGCGCGCATTCGGCGGCGTTCTTCGCCGGGCAGGCTGCCGAAGAACTGCCCGCCAGACTCATTGAAGGGCAGTGCCGGCATGCCGTGCAGCAGCGCCGCGCGTGCCGAGGCTTGCAGCCGGTTGCGGACGATATCCAGATCCCAGGTACCCATTTGCGCCAGTTCCAGTGCCAGCTCCAGGCGATCACGGGTTTCCTGCAGGATCCGCTCTGCGTCTGTCAGCGGCAGCCTGGCAGAGACCGACTGTGCGGCAACATTCGGCACGGCGTTATCCGGTGGGTTGGGCATGTTATCCGAGCCTTTGATCGATAGGGCGGCCAGAGCGATCTGCCTGCGGCCTGCTGCAGCCTCTGTTCACTGTGTCTGCGCATCGAGCAGTTTCATGAATGCCCGTGCCGCATTTGAGAGCGTGCGTTCGGTGTGCAGGATGTAGCCTAGCTGGCGATTGAGCTGTACGCCCGGCAGCGGGATGCGCGCCACCTGCTCGTCGAGCATGGTGCGCGGCAGAACGCTCCAGGCCAGGCCGATGGAAACCATCATTTTGATGGTCTCCATATAGTTGGTGCTCATCGCGATGTTGGGCTTGAGGCCCTGAGCCTCGCACAATCCGCTGACAATATGATGGGTAAACGTGTTACCGCCGGGAAATACCGCCGGATAGCGCACAATATCCTCCAGCTTCATCGGGCCGCTGTTGGCCAGCGGGTGCTCGGGGGCCGCGACGAAATCCAGCGGATCGTCCCAGACGGGCACGGCGCGGATCAGCGTATGCGGCTCGGGCGCCAGTGTAATGACTGCCAACTCGGCGCGCCCGTGAAGAATTTCTTCATAAGCGATTTCCGAATCCAGGAACTGGATGTCCAGTGCAACCTTCGGGTAAGTGCGGGTAAAGGCGCGCAATATCGGCGGCAAACGGTGCAGGCCTATGTGGTGGCTGGTCGCCAGAGTCAGCCGCCCGGTGACTTCCCCGGTCAGGTTGGTCAGGGCCCGGCGTGTGTCATCCAGCACGTTGAGAATCTGGTAGGCGCGCGGCAACAGGGCGCGTCCGGCCTCGGTCAGACTGACTTCGCGGCCCAGGCGATCGAACAGGCGTACGTTGAGTTGCTGCTCCAGACCGGCAATACGTTTGCTGATAGCCGGCTGGGTCAGGTAAAGGCGTTCGCCTGCCCCGGAGAAACTGCCCGTTTCAGCGATGGCGATAAAGGCATTGAGGTTGGCGAGGTCCATGGTCGGATTCCAGTTGGTTATCCAAAGTATGAAAATTATGAATTTGAGTTATTTAAGCATATTCCATAGGATGACCGCACAAGCCAAGGGGTCATCGCAACGATTGCCCAAGGCATAGAAACAAGCTGATGAGGAAGTACGTCCGATGGCCGGGAAAACGCTCTACGACAAGCTCTGGGATTCGCATTTGGTCAAACAGCGCGACGACGGTTCGGCGCTGATCTACATTGACCGCCATATCATCCATGAAGTGACCTCGCCGCAGGCGTTCGAAGGTCTGCGGCTGGCGAAGCGCAAGCCGTGGCGGATCGACTCGATCATCGCCACGCCTGACCACAACGTGCCGACCACAGCCGAACGCAAGGGTGGCATCGGTGCCATCGAGGATCAGGTGTCGCGCTTGCAGGTGCAGACCCTCGACGATAACTGCGACGAGTACGGCATCACCGAATTCAAGATGAATGATCCGCGCCAGGGCATCGTCCACGTGATCGGCCCGGAGCAGGGTGCAACCCTGCCAGGCATGAGCGTGGTCTGCGGCGACTCGCACACCTCTACCCACGGCGCCTTCGGTGCGCTGGCCCACGGCATCGGCACTTCCGAGGTCGAGCACGTGCTCGCCACCCAGTGCCTGGTCGCCAAGAAAATGAAGAACATGCTGGTGTCGGTCGAAGGGCAATTGCCCTTCGGCGTGACGGCCAAGGACATCGTTCTGGCGGTGATCGGCAAGATCGGCACGGCAGGCGGTAACGGTTACGCCATCGAGTTCGCCGGCAGCGCGATTCGCGACCTGTCGATCGAAGGCCGTATGACCATCTGCAACATGTCCATCGAAGCGGGTGCCCGGGTCGGTATGGTGGCCACCGACGAGAAGACCGTCGAGTATGTCAAAGGCCGTCCGTTCGCACCCAAGGGCGCGGAGTGGGACCTTGCTGTCGAAGCCTGGAAGGACCTGGTGTCCGACCCGGACGCTGTGTTCGATACCGTGGTCAGGCTGGATGCCGCACAGATCAAGCCGCAGGTCAGCTGGGGCACTTCGCCGGAAATGGTCTTGGCGGTCGATCAGAACGTGCCGGACCCTGCGCAAGAGCCGGATCTGGTCAAGCGTGGCTCCATCGAGCGTGCGCTCAAGTACATGGGCCTGAAAGCCAATCAGCCGATTACCGATATCCAGCTGGACCGGGTATTCATCGGTTCCTGCACCAACTCGCGTATCGAAGACCTGCGTGCTGCGGCCGATGTTGCCAAGGGTCGCAAGGTGGCCGCGACCATCAAGCAGGCCATCGTGGTGCCGGGCTCGGGGCTGATCAAGGAGCAGGCCGAGAAGGAAGGGCTGGATAAGGTGTTCATCGATGCTGGCTTTGAATGGCGCGAACCGGGCTGCTCCATGTGCCTGGCGATGAATCCGGACCGCCTGGGGTCCGGCGAGCACTGCGCGTCGACTTCCAACCGTAACTTCGAAGGTCGTCAGGGGGCCGGTGGCCGGACGCATCTGGTGAGCCCGGCAATGGCCGCTGCCGCTGCGGTCAATGGCCGTTTCATCGATGTTCGCGACCTGATCCAGCACTGAGGAGTCCCGTATGAAAGCCTTTACCCAGCATCATGGCCTGGTCGCTCCTCTGGATCGTGCCAATGTCGACACCGACCAGATCATTCCCAAGCAGTTTCTCAAGTCGATCAAGCGCACCGGCTTCGGCCCGAACCTGTTCGATGAATGGCGTTATATGGACGTGGGACAGCCTTACCAGGATAACTCCAAGCGTCCGTTGAACCCTGACTTCGTCCTCAACCACGAGCGTTACCAGGGTGCCAGCGTGCTGTTGGCCCGGGAAAACTTCGGCTGCGGCTCCAGCCGCGAACACGCGCCGTGGGCACTGGAAGAGTACGGTTTCTGCGCAATCATCGCGCCGAGCTACGCGGACATCTTCTTCAACAACAGCTTCAAGAACGGCTTGTTGCCGATCATCCTGTCCGAAGAAGACGTCGATCAACTGTTCAAGCAGGTGGAAGCCACGCCCGGCTATCAGTTGAATATCGATCTGCAGGCGCAGACCGTGACCCGTCCGGATGGCAAGATCCTGAGCTTCGAAATCGATGCGTTCCGCAAGCATTGCCTGCTCAATGGCCTGGATGACATCGGCCTGACGCTGATGGACGCTGAGGCAATCGCCGGTTTCGAGAGCAGGCACCGCGCCAGCCAGCCATGGCTGTTCCGCGACTGATCGATCAACAGCGGATGCTGCATGTTTGCCAGTAAGGTGCAATTGCGCCTTGCTGGCAAAAGTGTTTTGGCCGGACGCTAAATTTTCTGTGGTATTGAGCGTTTCAAGCAGGCGTTGTCAAAGACGCCGATGCACAAAATCGAGGATGTTATGAGCAAGCAGATTCTGATTCTCCCAGGTGATGGTATTGGTCCGGAAATCATGACCGAAGCGGTCAAGGTGCTGGAGCTGGCCAACGAAAAGTATCAACTGGGGTTTGAATTGACCCACGACGTGATCGGTGGCGCGGCCATCGACAAGCACGGCGTGCCGCTGGCCGATGAAACCCTGGATCGTGCCCGTGCGGCCGACGCCGTGCTGCTCGGTGCAGTCGGCGGCCCGAAATGGGACGCCATTGAGCGTGACATCCGTCCTGAGCGCGGTCTGCTGAAAATCCGTTCGCAACTGGGCCTGTTCGGCAACCTGCGTCCGGCGATCCTGTATCCGCAACTGGCCGACGCGTCGAGCCTGAAGCCGGAAATCGTCGCCGGCCTGGATATCCTGATCGTTCGCGAGCTGACCGGTGGTATCTACTTCGGTGCGCCACGCGGTACGCGGGTGCTGGATAATGGCGAGCGTCAGGCCTACGACACGCTGCCGTACAGCGAAAGCGAGATCCGCCGCATTGCCAGGGTCGGTTTCGATATGGCCATGGTGCGTGGCAAGAAGCTCTGCTCGGTGGACAAGGCCAACGTACTCGCGTCCAGCCAGCTGTGGCGTGAAATCGTCGAGCAGGTCGCCAAGGATTACCCTGAAGTCGAACTGAGCCACATGTACGTCGACAATGCCGCCATGCAACTGGTGCGTGCACCCAAGCAGTTCGATGTGATCGTGACCGACAACCTGTTCGGCGACATCCTCTCCGATCAGGCGTCGATGCTCACCGGCTCCATCGGCATGCTGCCGTCGGCCTCGCTGGACACGGCCAACAAGGGCATGTACGAGCCATGTCACGGCTCGGCGCCGGACATCGCTGGCAAAGGCATTGCCAACCCGTTGGCGACCATTCTGTCGGTGTCGATGATGCTGCGTTACAGCTTCAATCTGACCGATGCGGCCGACGCCATCGAAAAGGCTGTCAGCCTGGTTCTGGATCAGGGTATCCGCACCGGCGACATCTGGTCGGAAGGCAAAGTCAAAGTCGGTACGCAGGAAATGGGCGATGCGGTAGTCGCCGCGCTGCGGAATCTGTAATCTCTCTGGCCCGCCGCCTGCTGTGTACGCGCAGAGCGGCGGTCCCACTTTTATTCAAGGTGTAGTTGCGATGAAACGTGTAGGTCTGATCGGTTGGCGTGGCATGGTCGGTTCCGTGCTCATGCAGCGGATGCGGGAAGAGCAGGACTTCGATCTCATTGAGCCGGTGTTCTTCACTACTTCCAATGTCGGTGGCCAGGCGCCTTCGGTGGGCAAGGATGTTGCGCCCCTGAAAGACGCCTACAGCATCGACGAGCTGAAAACCCTGGACGTGGTGCTGACCTGCCAGGGTGGCGACTACACCAATGAGGTGTTCCCCAAGCTGCGCGAAGCGGGCTGGCAGGGTTACTGGATCGATGCGGCGTCCAGCCTGCGTATGCAGGATGACGCGGTCATCGTGCTGGATCCGGTCAACCGCAAGGTTATCGACCAGCAACTGGACGCGGGCACCAAGAACTATATCGGTGGCAACTGCACCGTCAGCCTGATGCTGATGGGGCTGGGCGGCCTGTTCGATGCCGGTCTGGTCGAGTGGATGAATGTCATGACCTATCAGGCAGCCTCCGGCGCCGGCGCGCAGAACATGCGTGAGCTGATCAGGCAGATGGGCGCGGTGCATGCCTCGGTGGCCGATGATCTGGCCAACCCGGCCAGCGCCATTCTGGATATCGACCGCAAGGTGGCTGAAGCCATGCGCAGCGAGTCGTTCCCTACCGAGAACTTCGGTGTGCCACTGGCGGGCAGCCTGATCCCGTGGATCGACAAGGCGCTGCCAAACGGCCAGAGCCGCGAAGAGTGGAAAGGCCAGGCCGAGACCAACAAGATCCTCGGTCGCTTCAAGAGCCCGATCCCGGTGGACGGCATCTGCGTGCGCATCGGCGCCATGCGCTGCCACAGTCAGGCGCTGACCATCAAGCTCAACAAGGATGTGCCGATTGCGGACATCGAAGGGTTGATCAGCCAGCACAACCCGTGGGTCAAGCTGGTGCCGAACAATCGCGAAGCCAGCATGCATGAGCTGAGCCCGACGGCGGTGACCGGGACCATGAGCATTCCCGTGGGGCGCTTGCGCAAACTGAACATGGGTTCGCAGTACTTGGGCGCTTTTACCGTGGGTGACCAGCTGTTGTGGGGCGCTGCGGAGCCGCTGCGTCGCATGCTGAGAATCCTGCTGGAGCGTTGAGGCTCGGTTTTACAGCAAACCCGCTTTCCGAAAGGAAGGCGGGTTTTTTAATGCCTGATACTTTTGATTGATCGCCCTTAATCCCTATATATGGGATTGAAATTTACATATTGAGATAAGTGTAACAACAGGTTTATAGTCGTCCTGCACTCACTTCCAAAAAAACAACAGGTGACGCAATGCAGGCGCAATTGATCGCGCTCGATTGGGGGACAACCTCACTTCGTGCTTATCGACTTGGCGAACACGGCCAGGTACTGGAACAGCGCGCATTGAGCGCGGGCATCATGCAGTTGCCGACCACGCCGCGGCTGATCGCGGGGCAGTTCTGCAGTGACGGCTTCGAGTTGGCCTTTGACCAGGCGTGCGGCGACTGGCTCGATGCCCAGCCGGACCTGCAGGTGATTGCCTGTGGCATGGTCGGCAGCGCACAGGGCTGGCGCGAGGCGGCCTACCGGGAAACGCCGGCCAGCGTCAATGAGCTGAGCGCAGCGTTGCAGACGGTGCGCAGCGTGCGCGGCGTGACGGTGCACATCATCCCCGGCGTCCTGCAGCGCTCGACCCTGCCCAACGTCATGCGTGGCGAAGAAACCCAGGTGCTGGGTGTGCTGGCAGGGCGCGAAGACGGGCATGGCAGCCAGCCTCTGCTGATCGGTCTGCCCGGCAGCCACTCCAAATGGGTGCAGGTAGAACGGGTTCGCATCGTTCACTTCGATACCTTCATGACCGGCGAGGTCTACGCCGCGCTCTGCGCGCACACCATTCTGGGACGCACCATGCAGCCTTCGGAGGCGTTCGACGAGCAGGCGTTTGACCGCGGCTTATCGATTGCCCTGTCCGACGCGGGCTCTGCGGGGCCGCTGTCGACGATTTTCAGCACGCGAACGCTCGGCCTGACCGGGCAATTGGCTGCCAGTGCGCAACCTGACTATCTTTCCGGCCTGTTGATTGGCCATGAACTGGGCGCCATCGCCAGGCTGCATCTGCACAACCACGAACAATTGCCTGCGGTGATCCTCATCGGCAGCGATTCGCTGTGCACGCGCTATGCGCGCGGGCTGGCCGTTTGTGGCTTTCCCGGGGTGACATTGGCCGAGCAGGCGACCGAGCGCGGCCTCTGGCAGGTCGCCGTTCAGGCCGGCCTGATCGCGCGCCGCTCGTCCCAACACATTCGAGAGGTTTGACATGCTCAAGCAAGCATTGAAAGAAAATGGTCTGGTCGCGATTCTGCGCGGCCTGCGCCCCGAAGAAGCGCCTGCCATGGGCGATGTGCTGTACGAGGCGGGGTTTCGGGTCATCGAAGTGCCGCTCAACTCCCCGCAACCGTTCGACAGCATCCGCCTGTTGCGTCAGCAGTTGCCTGCCGATTGCCTGATCGGTGCTGGCACCGTGCTCACCGCTGAACAGGTGACTCAGGTCAAGGACGCCGGCGGGCAGGTGATTGTCATGCCGCACAGCGATGCCAAGGTGCTGCGTGCGGCCAAGGCGGCCGGGCTGTTCCTGTCGCCAGGGGTCGCGACGCCGACCGAAGCCTTTGCCGCGCTGGCCGAAGGCGCTGATGTGCTCAAGCTGTTTCCTGCCGAGCAGATGTCGCCGGCGGTGGTCAAGGCGTGGCTGGCTGTTCTGCCCAAGGGCACGATTCTGCTGCCGGTCGGGGGTATTTCACCGGACAACATGAAGGTATTTCTCGACGCCGGCGTGAAGGGTTTTGGCTTGGGCTCCGGGCTGTTCAAACCCGGCATGAGCGTCGCAGACGTCACAGAGCGTGCCCAGGCTTATGTGGCGGCCTGGAAGCAGCACAGCGCAGCGCTTGCAGACTGAGTGGCGCAGCAGACGCCGCCGTGCAGCAGCCGCTATCCAACAAGAGAATCAACAAGAGAAACCGCACCCATGAAAATCACCAAACTCACCACGTTCATCGTTCCGCCGCGCTGGTGCTTCCTCAAGGTCGAGACCGACGAGGGCGTTGTCGGCTGGGGCGAGCCAGTGGTCGAAGGCCGCGCGCACACGGTTGCTGCCGCGGTGGAAGAGCTTTCCGACTACCTGATCGGCAAGGACCCGCGCAACATCGAGGACATCTGGACCGTGCTGTACCGCGGCGGCTTCTACCGCGGCGGCGCGATCCACATGAGTGCGCTGGCCGGCATCGATCAGGCGTTGTGGGACATCAAGGGCAAGGCGCTGGGGGTGTCGGTCAGTGACCTGCTCGGCGGTCAGGTACGTGACAAGATTCGCGTCTATTCGTGGATCGGCGGTGATCGGCCCGCCGATACGGCACGCGCCGCGAAGGAGGCGGTAGAGCGCGGTTTTACTGCGGTGAAAATGAATGGCACCGAAGAGCTGCAGTTTCTCGACACCTTCGACAAGGTCGACCTGGCGCTGGCCAACGTGGCCGCTGTGCGTGATGCCGTTGGGCCGAATGTCGGCATTGGTGTGGACTTCCATGGCCGGGTTCACAAGCCGATGGCCAAGGTGCTGATGAAGGAGCTGGACCCTTACAAGCTGATGTTCATCGAAGAACCGGTGCTCAGCGAGAACTATGAAGCACTGAAGGAGTTGGCACCGCTGACCAGTACGCCGATTGCGCTGGGCGAACGGCTGTTCTCGCGCTGGGACTTCAAGCGCGTGTTGAGCGAAGGCTACGTCGACATCATCCAGCCCGATGCCTCGCACGCCGGTGGCATTACCGAAACCCGCAAGATCGCCAACATGGCCGAAGCCTACGACGTCGCGCTGGCGCTGCATTGCCCGCTGGGGCCTATCGCGCTGGCAGCGTGCCTGCAATTGGATGCGGTTTGCTACAACGCCTTCATCCAGGAGCAGAGCCTGGGTATCCACTACAACGAAAGCAACGACCTGCTCGATTACGTCAAGCACCCGGAAGTCTTCGACTACGACCAAGGCATGGTCAAGATTCCCAACGGCCCCGGCCTGGGCATCGAGATCAACGAAGAGTACGTCATCGAACGCGCCGCCATCGGCCACCGCTGGCGCAACCCGATCTGGCGGCATGCGGATGGCAGTTTTGCAGAGTGGTAGAACAACAACTCCGCTAACCATCGTTTCGGCGCCCTGCGCTCATCGCCATCCATAAGCCCTGAAGAGCCCGGAAAATGGGCGTTCAGGCTTCTGCCCGCAGGGCGTAGGAGCGAACGTGTTCGCGAAAAGGCCGACGTGTTCTCTGAAAATGTTTCGTTTGAACAATGTCTTCGCGAACACGTTCGCTCCCACGGCCTTTGGCCAGAATCAAAAGCGCACTGGTGCATAACGATGAGCGCTCTGCGCGGGAACGAGAACCGGCGTGCCTTCAGCTCAGTTATATCGAAACACAGACCTCAATAAATCCAACAAGAGGCTACATTCCATGCGCACTCGAACTCTGGAGGGTGCGGCATCCCTGGTGACGCCGTCCCGCAAACGTTTCTTTATCATGGTGCTGCTGTTCATCACGGTGGTGATCAACTACCTGGACCGCAGCAACCTGTCGATTGCCGCACCAGCGCTGACCTCCGAACTGGGCCTTGATCCGGTGCATGTCGGGCTGATCTTTTCTGCGTTCGGCTGGACCTACGCCGCCATGCAACTGCCCGGTGGCTGGCTGGTGGACCGCGTGCCACCACGCATTCTCTACACCGCAGCCCTGCTGCTGTGGTCCATCGCGACCATCATGCTCGGCTTCGCCGCCAGCTTCATCGCCCTGTTCGTACTGCGCATGGCGGTCGGCGCGCTGGAAGCACCTGCCTATCCGATCAACAGCCGCGTAGTCACCACCTGGTTTCCCGAGCGCGAGCGGGCCACTGCCATCGGCGTCTATACCTCCGGGCAGTTCGTCGGCCTGGCGTTTCTGACCCCGGTGCTGGCCTGGTTGCAGGCGCACTACGGCTGGCACATGGTGTTTGTCGCCACAGGGGGAGTCGGCGTGCTGTGGGCGGTGATCTGGTACACGGTGTATCGTGAGCCACGTGATTTCAAAGGCGTCAATCAGCAGGAAATCGAGCTGATCCAGGAGGGCGGCGGGCTGGTGGACATCCAGAAGGATGTCGAAAAACAGAAGCAGGCGTTCAGCTGGCTGGACCTGGGCATTGTGTTGAGCAAACGCAAGCTGTGGGGCATCTACCTGGGGCAGTTCTGCCTGAACTCCACGCTGTGGTTTTTCCTGACCTGGTTCCCGACCTACCTGGTGAAATACCGGGGCATGGACTTCATCAAGTCCGGCCTGCTGGCGTCGTTGCCGTTCCTCGCCGCGTTTGTCGGTGTGTTGTGCTCGGGCTTCTTCTCCGACTGGCTGATCCGCCGCGGGCATAGCGTAGGCTTTGCGCGCAAGCTGCCGATCATTGCCGGGCTGCTGATCTCGACCTCGATCATCGGTGCCAACTTCGTCGACTCGACGCCGCTGGTGATCACCTTTCTGGCGCTGGCGTTCTTCGGCAACGGCCTGGCGTCGATCACCTGGTCGCTGGTCTCGACCCTGGCACCGGCGCGCCTGCTGGGCCTGACCGGTGGCACGTTCAACTTCATCGGCAACCTCTCAGCCATCGCCACCCCGATCGTGATCGGCTTTCTGGCATCGGGAGACTCGTTCGCGCCTGCCATCACCTACATTTCGGTCCTGGCACTGTTGGGCGCGCTGTCGTACATCCTGCTGGTAGGGAAAGTGGAGCGTATCGAGCTCTGATGTCGACGCCTCTGGACTCAGGCGGCGATAATGCCGCCGGTTTTCGATCCGAACCCTTTTGATCCGAGCAAGGCCTCTCATGCACAACGATTCGATCACCCCTGAAAAAATCATCGGCAAGGATTCCGTACCCACCGGGACTCAGACCTTGCTGCGCGGGCTGGGGGTGGTGCAGGCGGTTGCCGGTGGCGCACGGGACCTCAAGGAGATCGCCCGGCTGATCGGCACCACGCGCAGTACCACGCACCGCCTGGCCAGTTGCCTGGTCGAGGAGCGTTACCTGCGGGTCGTTCCTCAGGTGGGCTATCTGCTCGGCCCGAAATTGATCGAGCTGGGGTTTCAGGCGCGTGAAGAGGTGCCCCTGGCGATGCTCGCCCGGCCGTATCTGGATCGCTTGTCGGAGCTGACCGGCGATACCGTGCATCTGGCAGTACGGGAAGGGGACGACGTGCTCTATCTGCACAAGAATCCCGGTCGCAATGGTCCGGAAATGCGTTCGCGGGTCGGGCATCGGATGCCGCTGGTGCGCACCGGTATCGGCAAGGCGCTGCTGCTGGACAGTGCTCAGTCCGAGTGGCAACGGCTGTATGAAATCAGCATGCCGAGCACAGGTAGAAATCCGCTATGGCCTGCTCATGAGCAGCAAACCTGGGAGCAGTTGAAGGCGCGGCGCGAGGAGTATGTACAAGGGGGGTATGCATTCGATCTGGAGGACAACGAACCGTCGATCCGTTGTGTCGCAGCGCCGGTACGTGATGCCAGCAAACAGATCGTTGCCGGCATCAGTGTCGCCAGTACCGTGCCCTACATGCCGCTGGAGAAGATGGCCGAGCTGGTTCCGCTGATCAAAACCATCGCAGCGGAACTCTCGGCCGATCTCGGCGGCTGATCGGCAGTCGATCAGGCCTTCAGCGTGGCCATGTCGATCACGAAGCGGTACTTCACGTCACCGGCCAGCATGCGCTCGTAGGCTTCGTTGATGTTGCGAATATCGAGCATCTCGATGTCGCAGGTGATGTCGTTCTCGGCACAGAAATCCAGTACTTCCTGAGTTTCCGCGATACCGCCGATCAACGAACCGGCCAGCACGCGACGGCTCATCACCAGATTGGCTGCATGTACCGGCGGCTCGACCGGCTCGATCAGGCCGACGAGGATATGTACGCCATCGAAACGCAGGGTTTCCAGGTAGGGGTTCAGATCATGCTGGACCGGAATGGTGTCGAGCAGGAAGTCGAAGTGCCCGGCAGCAGCCTTCATCTGTTCAGCGTCGGTGGATACGATCACATGATCGGCGCCCTGGCGACGCGCTTCCTGCGCCTTGGCGGCGGAACGAGTGAACAGGGTCACTTCAGCGCCCATGGCTTTGGCGAACTTGATGCCCATATGGCCCAGGCCGCCCATGCCCAGAATGCCGACCTTGTCGCCAGCCTTGACGCCGTAGTGCTTGAGCGGCGAATAAGTGGTGATACCTGCGCAGAGAATCGGTGCAGCGGCGGCCGGATCGAGTTTTTCCGGGACGCGCACGACAAAGTGCTCGGCGACCACGATGCTGTTCGAGTAACCGCCCATGGTGTTGCTGCCGTCCACGCGGTCTGGCGTGGCGTAAGTCATGGTCGGGCCTTCCAGGCAATACTGCTCGAGGTCTGATTTGCAAGCCGAGCATTCGCGGCA
This sequence comes from Pseudomonas sp. NFACC10-1, assembly GCF_900119195.1. Classification (NCBI taxonomy): domain Bacteria; kingdom Pseudomonadati; phylum Pseudomonadota; class Gammaproteobacteria; order Pseudomonadales; family Pseudomonadaceae; genus Pseudomonas; species Pseudomonas sp. NFACC10-1. The sequence continues at coordinate 465,314 of NZ_FPJB01000001.1, forward strand.
CGAATCGACCATGCAGCCGACACCGACCATGTCACCGACCTGGTACTGGGTTGCACTGCTGCCGGTGGCAGTGACACGACCGACGATTTCATGGCCCGGCATCAGCGGGTAGACGGCGATGCCCCATTCGTTGCGTGCCTGGTGAATATCGGAGTGGCAGACGCCGCAATAAAGGATTTCGATGGCAACGTCGTCGGCACGCAGAGCGCGACGTTCGAAGGTCATCGGGGCGAGGGGTGCGGTAGCTGACTGTGCGGCGTAACCGATAGCTGTGTACATGTTTGACCTCGCAAGGTGTGAAGGAAGAGAGGCGAACCATTGTCCTGATACGGGCCCTTCGCGGCTATGGTGAATCCTCCGTGTTTCATGCCTATTCCTCCGGTCTGATAGTTCGGGGTCGGCGCTGAGGCGCAAATCTGCGATGATATGACTGTCTGTTTCTCTGTCAGGCGGTGCTCATGAACTTACCTGTTGTGCTGGATGGCAATGCCACCCTTGTGTCCCTGATCCAGCCGCTGGCGGTGCGCCCGGGGTTTGTCGCGACGCCGTTGCCGGAGGTACGTGTGCTTTCGGCGTTTGGTTATGTCGCCAGCAGCCCGCAGATCTACGAGCCAAGCCTGATGATCGTGGTACAGGGCAGCAAGGTCGCGTGCCTGGGGCCGCGCACGTTCGAATACGGCACCGGGCATTACTTGATTCAGGCGCTCTCTGTGCCGTTCAAGTGTGAAACCTTCGCTACTCCGGAAAAGCCGCTTTACGGCGTTTCAGTGGCCATCGACCGGGTATTGCTCGGTGAGCTGGTGCAGGCGATGGGCCCGGTCACCGGCCAGGAGAGTCAGGTGCAGACGCCGGAATCGATGACCTCGGTGCGCATCGACAACAGCATGCGCGACAGTGTCGAGCGTCTGCTGCGTTGTCTGCATGATCCGCTGGAGTGTCAGGCCATGGGCCAGGCACGGATTCGCGAGGTGCTGTATAGCGCGCTGCGCGGACCGCAGTCAGGGGTTTTGCGTGCGCTGGTCGAGCAGCAGGGGCAGTTCGCACGAATTGCTTCTGCGGTGACCTACCTGCATGAGCATTATGATCACGCACTGAACGTCGACACGCTGGCCAGTTGCGCGAACATGAGCACGTCGACCTTTCATGAGCATTTCAAGCGCAGCACGCTGTTGTCGCCGGTGCAATACCTCAAGCGTCTGCGCCTGCTCAAGGCTCAGCAATTGCTGGTGGCCGAGGGCCTGGGGGTGGCGCAGGTCGCGTTGAAGGTCGGCTATCAAAGCGCGTCGCAGTTCAGTCGTGAATACAAGCGCTACTTCGAGCGCAGCCCGGGGGAGGAGAGCAGCAATCTGCGTGTCCCTGCCTGAATAAAAAAAGCCCCGAAAGGGGCTTTCTCTATTGAGGCTTGCTGCGGCTCATTACATATTCGGGTAAGTAGGTCCGCCAGCGCCTTCCGGTGCTACCCAGGTGATGTTCTGCGACGGGTCCTTGATGTCGCAGGTCTTGCAGTGCACGCAGTTCTGCGCGTTGATCTGGAAGCGCTTCTCGCCGTCTTCCTTGGTGATGACTTCATACACGCCAGCCGGGCAGTAACGCTGAGCCGGCTCGTCGTACAGCGGCAGGTTCTTGCTGATCGGGATGCTCGGATCGGTCAGCTTCAGGTGGCAGGGTTGTTCCTCTTCATGATTGGTGCTGGAGAGGAACACCGAACTGAGCTTGTCGAAGCTGAGCTTGCCGTCGGGTTTCGGGTAATCGATCTTCTTCGAGTCGGCTGCCAGCTTGAGGCAGGCGTAATCCGGCTTGGTGTCGTGCAGCGTGAACGGCAGCTTGCCGCCGAAAATGTTCTGATCGATGAAGTTGAATGCGCCACCCTTGATCGCGCCATATTTATGGATCGCCACGCCAAAGTTGCGGCTGGCGAACAGTTCTTCATGCAGCCAGCTGGCCTTGAAGGCATCCACGTAGGAAGTCAGCACGTCGCCACCTTCCTTACCGGCCAGCAGCGCGTCGGCCACCGAATCGGCGGCCAGCATGCCCGACTTCATGGCCGTATGGCTGCCCTTGATCTTGGCGAAGTTCAGCGTGCCCAGATCGCAGCCGATCAGCGCGCCGCCGGGGAAGACCATTTTCGGCAGGGAGTTCAAGCCACCCTTGGCAATCGCGCGGGCGCCGTAGCTGATGCGCTTGCCGCCTTCCAGGTATTGCTTGACGACCGGGTGGTGCTTGTAGCGCTGGAACTCGTCGAACGGCGACAGGTACGGGTTGCTGTAGGACAGGTCGACGATCAGGCCGACCACTACCTGATTGTTCTCCAGGTGGTACAGGAACGAGCCGCCCGGATTGGCATCGTCCAGCGGCCAGCCTGCGGTGTGCACCACCAGCCCTTGTTCATGTTTGGCCGGGTCGACTTCCCAGATTTCCTTGAGGCCGATAGCGTAATGCTGCACGTCGGCTTCGTCGTCGAGGTTGAAGCGCTTGAGCAGCTGCTTGCCGATGTGACCACGGCAGCCTTCGGCGAACAGCGTGTACTTGGCGCGCAGTTCCATGCCGGGGGTGTACAGGCCTTCCTTCGGATTGCCTTCGCGGTCGACACCCAGATCCCCGGTGACGATGCCGCGCACTACACCATTTTCGTCGAACAGCGCTTCCTGAGCGGCAAAGCCAGGATAGATTTCGACACCGAGGTTTTCAGCCTGCTGAGCCAGCCAGCGGCACAGGTTGCCCAGCGAGATGATGTAGTTGCCATGGTTGTGCATGGTCTTGGGGACGAAAAAGTCCGGTATTTTCTGAGCTTTTTCAGCATCGCGCAGCACATAGATGTCGTCGCGCTTGACCGGCGTGTTGAGCGGAGCGCCCAGTTCATGCCAGTTGGGGAACAGTTCATTCAGCGCGCGGGGCTCGAATACCGCACCGGAGAGGATGTGCGCGCCGACTTCGGAGCCTTTTTCCACCACGCAGACGCTGATTTCCTGGCCAGCTTCAGCGGCCTTCTGTTTAAGGCGGCAAGCGGCAGAAAGCCCGGACGGGCCGGCTCCGACGATAACGACGTCGAATTCCATGTATTCGCGTTCCACAGGCTATCTCCTACTCTCAAGGCTCACGGTGTTTTTATGGGCACTGCTTTTTGGGTCGCTGCAGGCCGACGCATGGAGGTATTGAACCGCCCCGTCTTTTAATGGTTCGCATTATATCTACACCACTGCGCGGGTCCAATACAAACGTTTGTTTGAATCGGCCGCAGGCCAGATAAATCAAAGACACCAGACTCGGAACTGGCCGATTTGGCGTATTGACCGGAAAAGGCGTTGCGGTCAATATACGGGCGGTTTTGCGTTTGCCGTAGGCTGAAACGAGGTTTCCGGATAGCGGGCAATCTCTCAAAAGGCATCAGGCAGACGCGCTGCAGGCAACAGGTCAACGTCGCACGGCGCATTTTACACACCCAGCCGCTGCTTGACGGGTGACTCCCGGCTTTTATATGGCTTTTTAAAGTCGCCCGGGTGGCCTGCACGCATTGCGATTGCTTGTTGAGGACACATATCGATCGCCTGGTGCCGCCGGGCGACTTCTTTTCACCGGAGAGTGAGGAATCCATGAAGGTTCTTGTAGCTGTCAAACGAGTGGTCGACTACAACGTCAAGGTTCGCGTCAAGGCGGACAACTCCGGCGTCGATCTTGCCAACGTCAAAATGTCCATGAACCCGTTTTGCGAAATCGCCGTTGAAGAGGCTGTTCGCCTTAAAGAGAAGGGTGTAGCCACCGAGATCGTCGTCGTCACCATTGGTCCGACCACGGCTCAGGAGCAACTGCGTACCGCCCTGGCGCTGGGTGCCGACCGCGCCGTGCTGGTTGAGTCCGCCGAGGAGCTGACTTCTCTGGCCGTGGCCAAGCTGCTCAAGGCCGTGGTCGACAAGGAGCAGCCACAGCTGGTGATCCTTGGCAAACAGGCCATCGACAGTGATAACAACCAGACCGGCCAGATGCTGGCTGCGTTGAGCGGCTACCCGCAGGGTACGTTCGCATCCAAGGTTGAAGTGACCGGTGACAAGGTTGCCGTGACCCGCGAAATCGACGGCGGCCTTCAGACCGTTTCCCTGAGCCTGCCAGCCATCGTGACCACGGACCTGCGTCTGAACGAGCCACGCTACGCTTCACTGCCCAACATCATGAAGGCCAAGAAAAAGCCGCTCGAAGTGCTGACCCCGGAGGCGCTGGGCGTTTCCACGGCCTCGACCAACAAGACCCTCAAGGTTGAAGCGCCGGCTGCACGCAGCGCCGGCATCAAGGTCAAGTCGGTGGCCGAACTGGTCGAGAAACTGAAAAACGAAGCGAAGGTAATCTAAATGACGATCCTGGTTATCGCTGAACACGACAACGCGACCGTAGCCCCGGCTACGCTCAACACCCTTGCTGCTGCCCAGAAGATCGGCGGTGACATCCATTTGCTGGTGGCCGGGTCCGGCGTGAGCGCCGTTGCCGACGCCGCCGCCAAAATTACCGGTGTGACGAAAGTGCTGGTGGCCGACCACGAAGCCTACGCGCACCAACTGCCTGAAAACATCGCACCGCTGGTCGTGGAGCTGGCTGCAGGCCATAGCCATGTTCTGGCTGCGGCAACGTCCAATGGCAAGAACATCCTGCCGCGCGTCGCTGCTCAGTTGGATGTCGATCAGATCTCCGAGATCGTTTCGGTGGTTTCCGCTGACACCTTCACTCGTCCGATCTATGCCGGTAATGCCATCGCCACCGTACAGTCGACGGCTGCGGTCAAGGTCATTACCGTACGTGCCACCGGCTTCGACCCGGTGGCTGCAGAGGGTGGCTCGGCCGCTGTCGAGGCGGTGTCGGCTGCTCACGATGCCGGCAAGTCCAGCTTCGTCGGTGAAGAACTGGCCAAATCCGATCGTCCGGAACTGACCGCGGCCAAGATCGTCGTTTCCGGTGGTCGCGGCATGCAGAACGGCGACAACTTCAGGCACCTGTACACGCTGGCCGACAAGCTCGGTGCGGCAGTGGGCGCTTCCCGAGCTGCGGTCGATGCCGGTTTCGTACCCAACGACATGCAGGTCGGTCAGACCGGCAAGATCGTTGCTCCTCAGCTGTACATCGCAGTCGGTATTTCCGGCGCCATTCAGCATCTGGCCGGTATGAAGGATTCCAAGGTGATCGTTGCGATCAACAAGGATGAAGAGGCGCCGATCTTCCAGGTCGCCGATTACGGTCTGGTGGCTGACTTGTTCGAGGCCATCCCCGAGCTGGAGAAGCTGGTTTAAGCCACGCGCTTCCACTATAAAGAGAACCCGTTCCATTCGGGGTTTGCGCACCAGCGGTTTACGGTGCGCCTGCCTGGATGAAGCGGGTTTTTTATTGCGTATCGAAAGGACTTTTCATGGTGCATTCCCGGCTGCTGTCTTCGCTTCTCCTCGGGCTGATCACGCTGCCGACGCTGGCATCCGCCGCAGGCAAGTGCGAGCGTCTGATCGTGACCGGCAGTCCGGACGCGCCGCCGTATCTGTGGCATGATCCCCAGGATCCGCGCCATCTGATGGGGGCCAATGCCGATCTGCTCACCCAGGCGGCAGGCGAGCTGGGTATCAAGGTCGAATTTCTGTATGGCGGCAAGCGCAGTCAGGCGCTCGAAGAGGTGCGCACCGGGCGCATGGACCTGCTGGCTGACGCGCCATTGAATGCCGCACAACTCGAAGCGCTGGATTACATTCATCCGCCGATCGTGCAGAACGAGATCATGGTCTGGACGCGTCACGATCACAGCGTGCCGTTCAACGCCGTGAGCGAGCTGCAGGGCCATCCCGGCGCCATGTCGGAAAAGACCCGCCTGACGCCTTCCTTCGAGGTGCTGGCCAGACAGAATCTGACCCTGGAGCGCCTGCCCGCACTCACACCTGCCTTTCAGAAGCTGGCATTGGGTGAGGTGGATTACGTGCTTGCCGGGCGTTATGCCGGTATGGTCATGGTGCAGACGCTGGGTCTTTCCAAAGACCTGACGGCACAGCCTCTACCGGTCGATACGCCGGGTTTCTATCTGGCCTTGTCGTTCAACTCGGCCTGCAATGAACCATGGTTGCGCGGACAGCTGGCGAAAAAGATGACAGAATCGGCCGCCTCTGGCCTTGCGGGCGATGTCATCAGGCACAACCTGGAGTTGTGGAGAGCCCAACTGTTGCAACCCGCCAGCGCCAGCGCACCCAACAAGTAGGGATGTTTTTGTGAGTATTCGTTTTTCAATTGCCGTCATGGCAGTCGCCACGCTGGCCGGTTGCGCCAGTGATCCGGTACCAACCGAGCAGTTCAAGCTGACCGAGCAGGCGCTGGAGCAGGCCAAGGCGGTCGGCGCGAGTGATGATCAACCCGAGATGGAAGTCGCTCAGGCAGGGTTTGCCGAAGCCCGCGCTTCCATGGCAAGCCATGCCTACAAGGACGCGCGTATGAAAGCCGAGCAGGCCGAGCTTGATGCGCGCCTGGCTGAAGCGCGAGTGTTGACCCTCAAGAGCCAAGAGCAGGTCAATCAGTTGAATACCCGCCTCAATCGCTTGCGCAAGCAGCTGGGGGAGGCGCAATGAAGCGTATTCCGCGTGTCCTGAGTGTGTGTCTGTTGCTGGGTGCGGCTGGCCTTTATGGTTGTGCCGGTCACCAGGACAGCGGCCAGGCGTTGCAGCAGGCCAGTGCCGACTTCCAGAAGGTCAAGGAAGATACCGATGTGCTGCGCAGTGCACCCAAGGATGTCATTCGTGCGGGTGAATCGCTGGCTCGCGCCGAGCGTCTGTCCAGTTACCTGGGGAGTGGCGCCGATGTCGCTCACTACGCCTACCTCAGCAGCCGCTACAGCGAGATCGCGCGTGAGCACAGCAACCTGATGCTGAGTCAGGAGCGTCTGGCGAAAATGGACATGGAACGTCAGCGTATGCAGTTGGCACTGCGCGAAGCCAAGTTGGCCAGCGCCCAGCAACAGGGCCGTTGGCTGGAGGATCAGATCCTCAGCCTGGCCACCACCGAAACCGACCGCGGGCTGGTCATGACCCTGGGCGATGTGCTGTTCGACGCCGGACATGCCGAGCTGAAAAACTCGGCCAGCCGTACCATTCTCAAGGTTGTGCAGTTTCTGCAGATCAATCCACGCCGAGTGGTCCGCATCGAAGGCTATACCGACAGCACGGGCGATCGTCAGGAAAACCTGAAGCTCTCGAAAGACCGGGCGCAAGCAGTCGCTGATGTGCTGATGGACCTGGGCATCGACGAAAAACGCATTCAGGTCGAAGGCTATGGCCAGGAGTTTCCTGTGAATGCCAATACCTCCGAGCGGGGCCGCGCGCAAAACAGGCGTGTCGAGATCGTTTTCTCGGACGAAAAAGGTCAGCTGGGCGCAGCTCGCTGATAAATAGACGATAAAAAGCCCGATGCCGGAAACGGCCTCGGGCTTTTTTGTCTTTAATCACATTGATTATGGCGTTTCTGCCCGCGTTTATTTTCACTCAGCAGCCATCAATGCTGGCCTGTCTTCAAACTGTTCCCGTACACTTCCGATCTGTGCCGGTTATTACGCATCTGTATTTTCAAAAATAATAAATCACCGGTCTTTTCGAGGCTGTGTCATGACCAATCTCTTGCTCTACCAGCGTATCGCTCAGCAGTTGGCCGAAGACATCCGCCGTGGTGTGTATCAGCCCGGCGAGCGTGTGCCGTCCGTTCGCAAAATGAGTTCGCAGCTCAACGTCAGCCATGCGACTGTATTGCAGGCTTACGCGAACCTTGAAGACCAGGGGCTGATCCGGGCGCGTCCTCAATCCGGCTACTACGTCCATCAAACGCCCGCGCTGACAGCGTCCACCCCGGATATCGCGCGGGTCGAGCGGCCCGGCCTGGTCACACGCAGCAGCATTATCCAGCAAGTGCTCGAAGAGTCGCGCCGCGAAGGCGTATTCGCCCTAGGGGCTGCCGTGCCTCATGTGGATTACTTGCCGGTGCGCGCGCTGCATCAGCAGCTGGCCAAGGTCACGCGTTTTCACAGCCCACGGGCCTTCAGTTACATGTTCAGCCCTGGCTTCGAACCCTTGCGCAGGCAGGTCGCGATCCGCATGCGCGACGCCGGTGTAGTGGTCGACCCGTCAGAAGTGGTCATCACTCACGGCTGCGTGGATGCGCTGCAGATGGCCCTGCGGGTGCTGACCCGGCCCGGCGATCTGATAGCCGCCGAATCACCGGCTTATTACGGGTTGCTGCAACTTGCCGACCTGCTGGGTTTGAAAGTCATCGAAATTCCCAGTGATCCGGCCACCGGCATCAGTCTTGAAGCCTTGCAACTGGCGGCCAATCAATGGTCCATCAAGGCCCTGGTGCTGACCTCACGGCTGAGCAATCCACTGGGCGGCACCATGCCCGAGGAGCGGCAGAAAAACCTGCTGCGGCTGACCTCGGATTTCGATATCCAGGTGGTTGAAGACGACGTCTACGGCGAGTTGATGTTCGAAGTAGGGCGGACCAAGGCGCTCAAGTCCTTCGACCGGCTGGGGAGGGTGATTTACTGCTCAAGCTTCTCCAAGACCTTGTCACCGGGTGTGCGCATCGGCTGGATGATAGCCGGCAAATACCAGGCGGAAATTCAGCGCCTGCAGACCTTCAGTACTCACTCTGCGTGCAGTGTCACGCAAATGGCCGTCGCCGCGTACCTCGAAAACGGCGGCTATGATCGACACCTGCGCTTCATTCGGCTCGAATACCGCAAGAACCTCAGTGCGTATCAGCTGGCGGTGCAGCAGTTCTTTCCCGAAGGCACGCAGATGAGCCGTCCCGCAGGGGGCTTTATCCTCTGGGTCAGTCTGCCGGGCAGGGTCAATACCCAGGAATTGCACGTGCGTGCGCTCGAGCAGGGCATCAGCATTGCACCCGGGCTGATTTTCAGTAATACCGAGCAGTTCAATCACTGTATTCGTTTGAATTGCGGCATGAAATGGAACAAGGAAGCCGAGCGGGCATTGATGACATTGGGGATTCTGGCCAAGCAGTTATGTCAGGAAGCTGTCCAGGCTTATTGATTGGCAAAGATATTTGTCAATTCTTCGGAACTCTTGTCTTGTCAGGTTGGCCTCAAAAGGACAGCATGTGTTTCTTTCCGGCTTTTTGCCACTGTCTTGCCTGACTTTTTGCCTATGAATGTTTTTCGCTGTCTCGGATTGCTTGTCGTCGTACTTCTGAGTGGTTGTGACGCTCCGGATACCTCTGTGCCCAAACCCAAGACCGAGGCGGTCATCACCGCGCCGGTATCGCCCGAGGTGCATCTGAAGACCGAGGCACCTGCGGAGGCAGCCGCCACCGATGCCAGGCAAATCAAGGCGCCGGACACCATGCATCAGCTGATGCCGGGGGTGCCAGTCGTGCCTGTGGTGGTCGGAAAGGAAAAGTCAGAACCTGCAGCACCCCAAAGCGCCAAATCGGCGGCGTCCGAAAAAGCGTCTTCCAAGGTCGCGGCAGCCAAGGCGCCTGCGAGCAAGCGCAAGAACGCCAAGGATGCCAAGACGGCCAGCGTCAAGGATGTGCGAATCAAATCGCCCAAGCTGGACCTGAGCCTGCCTCCCGAACTGGTCAAGGAACTCGACCCGCCTGCCAAGGTGATTACCAGCAAGCGCAAGCCGATATTGCCGCAGATGTTCAGCGACAAGGGCGACTCTGCGAACCCTGGTCCGTTCGAGCTCGAAGGGCGATTGCTGACCAACGAAATGCAATTGCAGATGCGCAACGAAAACCGTCGCGACGTGGAAGGCGCTGCGCTGGACTTCAAATTCAAGCAGTAAGCCCTGCCTGTCGTCCGATACAGCGTTTTCAAACAGACGTTTTGACGGTTAATATCCTTCCTCTTTTTCAATTTTCACAAAAGGGTGTCTGGTCATGGACTGCCGTTCCGGTTGTGGAGCGTGCTGCATAGCGCCTTCCATAACGTCTCCCATACCCGGTATGCCCGACGGAAAGCCTGCAGGCGAGCGTTGTCTGCACCTGTCGGTCGAGTTTTTGTGCGCCTTGTTTGGCAGGGCTGAGCGGCCCGCCGTATGCAGTCAGTTCAAGGCTGCAGAGGATGTCTGCGGTGTCGACCAGGCGGATGCCATTCGCCTGATCGGTTGGTGGGAAAAAGCCACTGCGGTGGCCTGAAAAAGTGTTTTCGAGCACAAATGCTTCTTCGGAACTTCAAAACAAGGAATAAAACAATGGGTCCGCTGTATCGCATGGCTGTTGCTTGTGGTTTGACTGTAATGCTTGCCGGAACGGCGCAGGCTGAAGAGTGGAAAGAGGTCAAGAATCAGGAGGGCATCAAGGTTTCGTTGAGCGACGTGCCCGGGTCTGATTACAAGGCTTATCAGGGCATTGCGCTGATCAATGCCAGCGTGAGCAAGTTGCGCGCGCTTCAGGAGGATGTCACGGGCGCCTGCGCCTGGATTCATGAGTGCAAGTTGCAGAAAGTGCTCAAGCACGAAGGCAACAAGACCTGGACCTACAGCCAGTTCAACACTCCCTGGCCAGTGACGCCTCGCGATTCTGTGCTGTTGATCACCACTCAGGAAGGCCCTGACGGGAGTGTTACCCGTAATCTTGAAGAGCAGCCTTCGTACATCCCCGAAGAAAAGGGCTATGTGCGCGTAACCGAGGTCAAGGGCTTCTGGAAAATGGTGCCCAAAGGGCCGAACCAGACTGAAGTGACCTATCAGGTTCACACCGAGCCGGGTGGCAGTGTGCCTTCTATGCTGGCCAACAAGTTCGTTGTCGATGCGCCGTTCAACACCTTGAAAGCCCTCAGGGAGCGTGCTGCGCAAACCCCATGATGTGCATCGGATAGCGCGCACAAAAAAGGGCTGCCAATGGCAGCCCTTTTTTTGCGTGTGGCGCTTACTTGCGGTCTTGCAGGGCGACGATGTCGCGTTGCACGTTGCCGGTGTACAGCTGGCGAGGGCGACCGATCTTGTAGGGGCTGGAGAGCATTTCCTTCCAGTGCGAGATCCAGCCGACAGTCCGCGCCAGGGCGAAGATCACGGTGAACATGCTGGTCGGAATGCCGATGGCCTTGAGGATAATGCCCGAGTAGAAGTCGACGTTCGGGTACAGCGAGCGCTCGATGAAGTACGGGTCGGTCAGGGCGATCTCTTCGAGGCGCATGGCCAGTTCGAGTTGAGGATCGTTGGTGATGCCCAGTTCTTTCAATACTTCGTCGCAGGTCTGCTTCATTACGGTGGCGCGCGGGTCACGGTTCTTGTACACGCGGTGACCGAAGCCCATGAGCTTGAACGGATCGTTCTTGTCCTTGGCCTTGGCAATGAACGTGTCGATGTTCGACACGTCGCCGATTTCATCGAGCATGGTCAGTACCGCTTCGTTGGCGCCGCCGTGGGCAGGGCCCCAGAGCGCTGCGATACCGGCTGCGATACAGGCGAACGGGTTGGCACCCGAAGAGCCCGCCATGCGTACGGTGGAGGTCGACGCGTTCTGCTCGTGATCGGCGTGGAGGATGAAGATCTTGTCCATCGCCTTGGCCAGCACCGGGCTGATCGGTTTGATCTCGCACGGGGTGTTGAACATCATGTGCAGGAAGTTTTCCGCGTAGCTGAGGTCGTTGCGCGGGTACATCATGGGTTGACCCATGGAGTACTTGTAGACCATCGCTGCCAAGGTCGGCATCTTGGCGACCAGACGGACTGCGGAAATCTCGCGGTGCTGCGGGTTATTGATATCCAGCGAGTCGTGGTAGAACGCCGACAGGGCGCCGACTACGCCACACATGACGGCCATCGGGTGGGCGTCACGGCGGAAACCGTTGAAGAAGGTCTTGAGTTGTTCGTGAACCATCGTGTGGTTCTTGACCACGGCCACGAACTGGGCTTTCTGCTCGGCGGTGGGCAGTTCACCGTTGAGCAGCAGGTAGCAGGTCTCGAGGTAGTCGGACTGCTCGGCCAGTTGTTCGATCGGGTAGCCGCGGTGTAGCAGAATGCCATTATCACCATCGATGTAGGTGATCTTCGAATCGCAAGAGGCCGTGGACATGAAACCAGGGTCAAATGTGAAGCGGCCGGTGGCGGTCAGGCCGCGTACGTCGATCACGTCCGGACCCACTGTACCGGTCAGAATTGGCAGCTCGACGGGGGCAGCGCCCTCGATGATCAACTGCGCTTTTTTGTCAGCCATGTGGCCTCCTATTTATGCTTCAAATCATCAGACAGGCCCCCCACGCAGGGCCCGCATCACTATAGTGAGATAAATTCTAAAGTCAATTTGCCTAAAGTCGTGTTCCGCAAGGGCTCGACCGTGGATTTTTCAGACGGTTTACTGCCATTTACGCCTTTTGTCGCGGCAACGCAATCCGCTATTGGCGGTACGTCTGCGCGTTGTCATTAGTAACCTAACTGTCTATACTCGGCGTCCGACCGCCAGAGGCTTTTGGCCTGTTTCAAGGGGGTCGTCACTTCCTGGGTGGTGGGTACCTGACCAGTGCACTTCCCAACAACTTGCCCTGATTGTTAGGGGCTCTTCAGTGTGAAAAAAAGCCGTGAATAGCCAACGACCTGTAAATCTAGACCTAAGGACCATCAAGCTCCCAGTCACCGCTTACACGTCCATCCTTCACCGCATCTCCGGTGTCATCCTCTTTGTCGGTATTGCAATCATGCTGTATGCAATGGACAAGTCGCTGGCCTCCGAAGAGGGATTTGGTGAAGTCAAGGCGTATATGACCAGTCCGCTGGCCAAGCTGATCATCTGGGGACTTCTGTCTGCCCTGCTGTACCACCTGGTGGCCGGTATTCGTCACCTCATCATGGACTCGGGGGTAGGCGAGACGCTTGAAGGCGGAAAGCTGGGCTCCAAAATCGTTATCGCGGTTTCCGTGATTCTGATTCTTCTGGCGGGAGTATGGATATGGTAACCAACGTCACCAACCTGTCGCGTTCGGGTCTCTATGACTGGATGGCTCAGCGTGTCTCCGCAGTCGTGCTCGCGGCTTATTTCATTTTCCTGATCGGTTACATGGTCTTTCACCCGGGTCTGAGCTACGCCCAATGGCATGGTCTGTTCGCTCACAACGGAATGCGTATCTTCAGTCTCCTGGCCCTCGTTGCCCTTGGCGCCCACGCCTGGGTCGGCATGTGGACCATCGCGACCGACTACCTGACGCCGATGGCGCTGGGCAAGTCCGCAACTGCAGTACGTTTCCTGTTCCAGGCGGTATGCGGCGTTCTGATGTTCGCCTACTTCGTCTGGGGCGTGCAGATTCTTTGGGGTATCTGATCCATGGCTAACATTAATGCGCTTTCTTTCGACGCCATCATCATTGGTGGTGGCGGTGCCGGCATGCGCGCTGCGCTGCAGCTCGCCCAGGGCGGTCACAAGACTGCCGTGGTCACCAAGGTCTTCCCGACCCGCTCGCACACCGTATCCGCGCAGGGTGGCATCACCTGTGCAATCGCCTCCGCCGATCCGAACGATGACTGGCGCTGGCACATGTACGATACCGTCAAGGGCTCCGACTACATCGGTGACCAGGACGCTATCGAATACATGTGTTCCGTAGGTCCGGAAGCGGTCTTCGAGCTCGAGCACATGGGCCTGCCGTTCTCCCGTACCGAGCAGGGCCGTATCTACCAGCGTCCGTTCGGTGGCCAGTCCAAGGACTTCGGCAAGGGCGGGCAGGCTGCCCGTACCTGCGCTGCCGCCGACCGTACCGGTCACGCACTGCTGCACACCCTGTATCAGGCCAACCTGAAGGCAGGCACTGTATTCCTCAACGAATACTATGCAGTGGATCTGGTAAAGAACAACGACGGCGCCTTTGTCGGCATCATCGCAATCTGCATCGAGACAGGCGAAACCTCGTACATCCGCGCCAATGCAACCGTGCTGGCGACTGGCGGTGCAGGCCGTATCTACTCGTCGACCACCAATGCCCTGATCAATACCGGTGACGGTATCGGCATGGCGCTGCGTGCCGGTGTACCTGTTCAGGACATCGAAATGTGGCAGTTCCACCCGACCGGTATTGCCGGTGCAGGTGTACTGGTCACCGAAGGTTGCCGCGGTGAAGGCGGTTACCTGATCAACAAGCACGGCGAGCGTTTCATGGAGCGTTATGCTCCGAACGCCAAGGACCTTGCCGGTCGTGACGTTGTGGCACGTTCCATGGTCAAGGAAATCATTGCCGGTAACGGCTGTGGTCCCGATGGCGATCACGTGATGCTCAAGCTCGATCACCTTGGCGAAGAAGTGCTGCACAGCCGTCTGCCAGGGATCATGGAGCTGTCCAAGACCTTTGCTCACGTCGATCCTGCGACCGCTCCGATCCCTGTCGTACCAACCTGCCACTACATGATGGGCGGCGTTGCCACCAACATTCATGGTCAGGCGATCACTCAGGATGCGGCGGGCGTCGATCAGATCATTCCAGGTCTGTTCGCGGTAGGTGAAGTGGCTTGCGTATCGGTTCACGGCGCAAACCGTCTGGGCGGCAACTCGCTGCTCGATCTGGTGGTGTTCGGCCGCGCTGCGGGTATCCACCTCGAGCAGGCGCTGCGTGAAGGCGTCGATTATGCGCGCGCTTCCGAGTCCGACATCGATGCTGCCCTCGCGCGCCTTGCCGGCCTGAACGAACGCACCACCGGTGAAGACGTCGCGTCCCTGCGTAAAGAACTGCAGAGCTGCATGCAGAACTACTTCGGTGTATTCCGTACTGGCGAATACATGCAGAAGGGTATTGCCCAGCTGGCTGATCTGCGCGTGCGTATCGCCAACGTCAAGATCAACGACAAGAGCCAGGCGTTCAACACCGCCCGTATCGAAGCGCTTGAACTGCAAAACCTGCTGGAAGTTGCCGAAGCCACGGCGATTGCTGCAGAGCATCGTAAAGAGTCCCGCGGCGCTCACGCTCGCGAAGACTTCGAAGATCGCGACGACGAGAACTGGTTGTGCCACACCCTGTATTTCCCGGGTGACAAGCGCGTGACCAAGCGTGCCGTGAACTTCTCGCCGAAGACTGTTCCGACTTTTGAACCCAAGATTCGGACTTATTAAGGGGTGGCCGATATGTTGCAAGTCAGTGTTTATCGTTACAACCCTGAGCAGGACGCCGCGCCGTTCATGCAGGAGTTTCAGGTCGATACCGGTGGCAAGGACCTGATGGTGCTGGACGTGCTCGCCCTGGTCAAAGAACAGGATCAGGGGTTCTCTTATCGTCGCTCATGCCGTGAAGGCGTGTGCGGTTCCGACGGCATGAATATCAACGGCAAGAACGGCCTGGCCTGCATCACGCCGCTGTCGGCTGTCGTTGCCAAGAACAAGCTGATCGTACGTCCGCTGCCTGGTTTGCCGGTTATTCGTGACCTGGTCGTCGATATGAGCATCTTCTACAAGCAGTACGAGAAGGTGAAGCCGTTCCTGCAGAACGACACGCCGGCTCCGGCCATCGAACGTCTGCAAACACCGGAAGAGCGCGAAAAGCTCGATGGTCTGTACGAGTGCATCCTGTGCGCTTGCTGCTCGAC
This sequence comes from Pseudomonas sp. NFACC10-1, assembly GCF_900119195.1. Taxonomy (NCBI): domain Bacteria; kingdom Pseudomonadati; phylum Pseudomonadota; class Gammaproteobacteria; order Pseudomonadales; family Pseudomonadaceae; genus Pseudomonas; species Pseudomonas sp. NFACC10-1. Next base: position 480,835 of record NZ_FPJB01000001.1, read on the forward strand.
TTCCTGCCCGTCCTTCTGGTGGAACCCCGACAAGTTCCTGGGTCCTGCTGCACTGCTGCAAGCCTACCGTTTCCTGGCTGACAGCCGTGATACCCGCACCAGTGAGCGTCTGGCTTCGCTTGATGATCCGTTCAGCGTATTCCGCTGCCGCGGCATCATGAACTGCGTCAACGTCTGTCCGAAGGGCCTTAACCCAACCAAGGCTATCGGTCACGTACGCAACATGCTGTTGCAGAACGGCGTCTGATTCATCGCTTTATCTGTTACACCGTTGTACTGAAGTGGCTACGGCGCAGGCTTCAACCGGCGCCGTAGTTTTAACCTGAGCAGTAGCTCGCAAAGCTGCGGCTCTTATTTTGAAGAAATGAGACCAGCAGGGGCATCCGGGCTGGTACCCGGACTATCTGCGTGATCCCTGGTGACTTGATACAGTCGCTGCACACGACTATTTCAGGATTGCTCTGGTGTCTTCGCCGGTGGTGTCCCCTTACCGAGGGTGACCAAGCATGCAAGAAAGCGTGATGCAGCGCATGTGGAACAGTGCCCACCTATCCGGTGGTAACGCTGCCTATGTGGAAGAGCTCTATGAGCTTTACCTGCACGACCCTAACGCTGTGCCAGAAGAATGGCGCACCTACTTTCAGAAGTTGCCAGCAGACGGCAGCTCTGCCACTGATGTATCGCACTCGACCATTCGCGATCATTTCGTGTTGCTGGCCAAAAACCAGCGCCGCGCTCAACCGGTGTCCGCCGGCAGTGTGAGCAGCGAACACGAGAAGAAGCAGGTTGAAGTGCTGCGACTGATCCAGGCATATCGGATGCGTGGCCACCAGGCTGCCCAACTCGATCCGCTGGGCCTGTGGCAGCGCCCTGCGCCTGCGGATCTGTCCATCAATCATTACGGCTTGACCAATGCCGATCTTGATACGACCTTCCGTGCCGGCGACCTGTTCATCGGCAAAGAGGAAGCGAGCCTACGCGAAATTCATGAAGCGTTGCAGCAGACATATTGTCGCACCATCGGCTCCGAGTTCACTCACATCGTGGATTCCGAGCAGCGCAACTGGTTCATGCAGCGTCTCGAGAGTGTTCGTGGCCGTCCGGTGTTCTCGGCTGACATTCAGAGCCACCTGCTCGAGCGTGTTACCGCAGCTGAAGGCCTCGAGAAATACCTGGGTACCAAATACCCGGGCACCAAGCGTTTCGGTCTGGAAGGCGGCGAAAGCCTGATTCCAATGCTGGACGAGCTGATTCAGCGTTCCGGGTCCTATGGCACCAAGGAAGTCGTGATCGGCATGGCCCACCGTGGCCGCCTCAACGTACTGGTGAACACCTTCGGCAAGAATCCTCGCGACCTGTTCGACGAGTTCGAAGGCAAGAAGAAAGTGGAACTGGGTTCCGGTGACGTCAAATACCACCAGGGCTTCTCTTCCAACGTCATGACCGCAGGCGGTGAGGTTCACCTCGCCATGGCCTTCAACCCGTCTCACCTGGAGATCGTGTCTCCGGTGGTCGAGGGGTCGGTGCGTGCGCGTCAGGATCGTCGCAACGATCCGAACGGCGACAAGGTTCTGCCGATTTCCCTCCACGGCGACGCGGCCTTTGCCGGCCAGGGCGTGGTCATGGAAACCTTCCAGATGTCGCAGACTCGCGGCTTCAAGACGGGCGGTACGATCCACATCGTCATCAACAACCAGGTGGGCTTCACCATCAGCAACCCGCTGGACTCGCGTTCTACCGAGTACGCCACCGACGTCGCCAAGATGATCCAGGCGCCGATCCTCCATGTGAATGGTGATGATCCGGAAGCCGTGATGTTCGTGACCCAGCTGGCCATCGATTACCGCATGCAGTTCAAGCGCGACATCGTGATCGATCTGGTTTGCTACCGTCGCCGTGGCCACAACGAAGCTGACGAGCCGAGCGGCACCCAGCCTTTGATGTATCAGCAGATCACCAAGCAGCGCACCACGCGCGAGCTGTATGCCGAGCATCTGATCAAGACCGGCGTTCTCGACGATGCCCGCGTTCAGGCCAAGGTCGACGACTACCGCAGCGCGCTGGACAACGGTCTGCACGTGGTGAAAAGTCTGGTCAAGGAGCCGAACAAGGAATTGTTCGTCGACTGGCGTCCATACCTGGGCCATGCCTGGACTGCGCGTCACGACACCCGCTTCGATCTCAAGACCCTGCAGGAACTGTCCGCCAAGCTCATGGAGCTGCCGGAAGGCTTCGTCGTGCAGCGTCAGGTTCAGAAAATCTACGAAGACCGCCAGAAGATGCAGGCCGGTGGCTTGCCGATCAACTGGGGTTACGCCGAAACCATGGCGTACGCCACACTGGCATTCGAAGGTCACCCGATCCGCATGACGGGGCAGGACATCGGTCGCGGTACGTTCTCGCACCGTCACGCCGTGCTGCACAACCAGAAAGACGCCGGGACCTATATCCCGCTGCAGAATCTGTACTCCGGTCAGCCACGTTTCGACCTGTACGACTCCTTCCTTTCGGAAGAGGCCGTACTGGCATTCGAATACGGTTATTCGACTACCCAGCCTGATGCGCTGGTTATCTGGGAAGCCCAGTTCGGCGACTTCGCCAACGGCGCTCAGGTGGTTGTCGACCAGTTCATCACCAGCGGCGAGCACAAGTGGGGCCGTCTGTGCGGTCTGACCATGCTGTTGCCTCATGGCTATGAAGGGCAGGGGCCAGAGCACTCGTCGGCCCGTCTGGAGCGTTACCTGCAATTGTGCGCCGAGCACAACATTCAGGTGTGCGTACCGACGACTCCGGCGCAGATCTATCACTTGTTGCGTCGTCAGGTCATCCGTCCGCTGCGCAAGCCGCTGATCGTGCTGACACCGAAGTCGCTGTTGCGTCACAAGCTGGCTGTTTCGACTCTGGAAGACTTGGCCGAAGGCTCGTTCCAGACCGTCATTCCGGAAATCGATACCCTCGATCCGGCCAAGGTCACGCGTCTGGTGCTGTGCAGCGGCAAGGTTTACTACGATCTCCTGGAAAAACGCCGTGCCGAAGGGCGTGAAGACATCGCCATCGTTCGCCTCGAGCAGCTGTATCCGTTCCCTGAAGATGATTTGATGGAAACCATCGCGCCTTATACCAACCTGCAGCATGTGGTCTGGTGTCAGGAAGAGCCGATGAACCAGGGTGCCTGGTACAGCAGCCAACACCATCTGCGTCGCAGCATGGGCAACCACAAACGTGAACTCGTTCTCGAGTACGCCGGTCGTGATGCTTCTGCCGCTCCAGCATGTGGTTACGCTTCGATGCACGCCGAGCAGCAGGAAAAACTGCTGCAAGATGCCTTCACTGTTTAACGCCTTCGAGCATTAGAAACCGAATTAAGGAATTACAGATAATGGCTATCGAGATCAAAGCCCCCTCTTTCCCGGAATCCGTTGCCGACGGCACCATTTCCACCTGGCACAAGCAGCCGGGCGATGCGGTAAAACGTGACGAGCTGCTGGTCGACATCGAGACCGATAAGGTCGTTCTCGAAGTACTGGCCGAAGCCGACGGCGTGCTGGTATCGATCGTGAAAGGCGAGGGCAGCACTGTCCTGTCCAACGAAGTGATTGCAACGCTGGACGCTGGTGCTACTGCTTCTGCTGCGCCAGCGGCCGCGCCTGCCTCGGCTCCTGCTGCGGCTCCCGCTGCACCTGCTGGCGCTGGCGAAGAAGACCCGATTGCTGCGCCTGCTGCGCGTCAATTGGCTGAAGAAAACGGCATCAACCTGGCCAGCGTCAAGGGCACCGGTAAAGACGGCCGTATCACCAAGGAAGACGTGGTTGCTGCAGTTGAAGCGAAGAAATCCGCTCCGGCCGCCGCGCCTGCCGCCAAGCCTGCTGCCGCCGCGGCTCCTGTGGTCGCTGCTGGCGATCGCACCGAGAAGCGTGTGCCGATGACCCGCGTGCGTGCAACCGTTGCCAAGCGTCTGGTCGAAGCCCAGTCGAACATGGCGATGCTGACCACTTTCAACGAAGTCGACATGACCGAAGTCATGGCACTGCGTTCGAAGTACAAGGACCTGTTCGAGAAGTCGCACAATGGCGTACGCCTGGGCTTCATGTCGTTCTTCGTCAAGGCTGCCACTGAAGCGCTGAAGCGCTTCCCGGCCGTCAACGCGTCGATCGACGGTTCCGATATCGTTTACCACGGCTATGCTGACGTCGGTGTCGCGGTTTCCAGCGATCGCGGTCTGGTCGTACCGGTTCTGCGTAACGCAGAGCACATGAGCCTGGCTGAAATCGAAGGCGGCATCGCCACCTTCGGCAAGAAAGCCCGTGACGGTAAACTGTCCATCGACGAGATGACCGGCGGTACGTTCACTATCACCAATGGTGGTACTTTCGGTTCGATGATGTCGACGCCGATCGTCAACCCGCCACAGGCTGCAATTCTGGGCATGCACAACATTCTGCAGCGTCCGATGGCGGTCAATGGTCAGGTTGTGATTCGCCCGATGATGTATCTGGCGTTGTCGTATGATCACCGTTTGATCGACGGCAAGGAAGCGGTAACCTTCCTCGTGACCATCAAGAACCTGCTGGAAGATCCGGCTCGTCTGCTGCTGGATATTTGATGACGCAGCCCCGGGCTGCACACGACAGGCTGCGCAAGAGCGCAGTCTGTCGCACAGCCCGGGTCTTGCAGATTACATCTAATGAACAGGTTGCAACGCTCGTCTGTAAAGCATCACAGACCTGCCTGCAGCTTGCAGGTTAAAGCTCGCAGCTATAGAGGAATTCTTTTTTATGTCCCAGAAATTCGACGTGGTAGTGATTGGCGCAGGCCCTGGCGGTTATGTTGCCGCCATCAAGGCTGCGCAACTTGGTCTCAAGACTGCCTGCATCGAGAAGTATCAGGACAAGGAGGGCAAACTGGCCCTCGGCGGTACCTGCCTGAACGTGGGTTGCATTCCTTCCAAGGCACTGCTCGACAGCTCCTGGAAATTCTATGAAGCCAAGAACGGCTTCAGCGTGCATGGCATCTCGACCTCTGAACTGAACATCGACGTCCCAGCGATGATCGGCCGCAAGTCGACCATCGTCAAAGGCCTGACCGGCGGCGTTGCCAGCCTGTTCAAAGCCAACGGCGTGACCACGTTGCAGGGCCACGGCAAACTGCTGGCCGGCAAGAAAGTTGAACTGACCGCAGCCGATGGCACTGTCGAAATCATTGAAGCGGATCATGTGATCCTGGCTTCGGGTTCGCGTCCTATCGACATTCCGCCAGCGCCTGTTGACCAGAAAGTCATCGTCGATTCGACTGGTGCTCTTGAATTCCAACAGGTTCCACAGCGTCTGGGCGTGATCGGCGCTGGCGTGATCGGTCTGGAACTGGGTTCTGTCTGGGCTCGCCTGGGTGCCCAGGTTACCGTTCTGGAAGCGCTGGAGAAGTTCATCCCGGCAGCCGACGAAGCGGTTTCCAAGGAAGCGCTGAAAACTTTCAACAAGCAGGGCCTGGACATCAAGCTGGGCGCTCGCGTGACCGGTTCCAAGGTCGAAGGCGAGCAGGTTGTGGTCAGCTACACCGACGCTGCCGGCGAACAGTCGATCACATTCGACCGTCTGATCGTTGCCGTGGGCCGTCGTCCGGTTACCACTGACCTGCTGGCTTCGGACAGCGGCGTCGATCTGGACGAGCGCGGTTTCATCTACGTTGATGACTACTGCACCACCAGCGTTCCGGGCGTATACGCCATTGGTGACGTGGTTCGCGGTCTGATGCTGGCGCACAAGGCCTCGGAAGAGGGCATCATGGTTGTCGAGCGCATCAAGGGCCACAAGGCCCAGATGAACTACAACCTGATCCCGTCGGTTATCTATACCCACCCGGAAATCGCCTGGGTCGGCAAGACCGAGCAGACGCTCAAGGCCGAAGGCGTTGAAGTCAACGTCGGTACGTTCCCGTTCGCAGCCAGCGGCCGTGCCATGGCAGCCAATGACACCGGCGGTTTCGTCAAGATCATTGCCGACGCCAAGACCGATCGCGTACTGGGTGTTCACGTTATTGGCCCGAGCGCTGCAGAACTGGTACAGCAGGGCGCAATCGCGATGGAATTCGGCAGCAGCGCAGAGGACATCGGCATGATGGTCTTCTCGCACCCGACCCTGTCCGAAGCGCTGCATGAAGCTGCACTGGCTGTGAATGGCGGCGCCATCCATATCCAGAATCGCAAGAAACGCTAAGACAACAAGAGAAACCACGGCGCAGTGCCCGTCGTTGGCCTTGCAAGCAGGGCTTACCGCGGAATCTGCGCCGGACTCGACCTCTCAGGCGGCTTCATGAGTGTCCCACGGCACTTGCGGAGTCCACCCGGAGTAGCGGTCACAGGTGGTGCGGCACGCCGACGTGCAGCACCGAATGCGCAGTACCTAAACGAAGACGGTAATAAGCATGAATCTTCACGAGTATCAGGGTAAGCAGCTGTTCGCTGAGTACGGCCTGCCAGTATCCAAGGGTTACGCGGTAGACACCCCGGAAGCAGCAGCAGAAGCCTGCGACAAGATCGGCGGGACCGAGTGGGTCGTCAAAGCCCAGGTTCACGCAGGTGGTCGCGGTAAAGCGGGCGGCGTAAAGCTGGTTCGCAGCAAGGAAGACGCTGCAGCGTTCGCTCAACAGTGGTTGGGCAAGCGCCTGGTGACTTACCAGACTGACGCCAACGGTCAGCCAGTGACCAAGATCCTGGTCGAGTCCTGCACCGACATCGCCAAAGAGCTGTATCTGGGCGCTGTGGTCGATCGTTCCAGCCGTCGTATCGTGTTCATGGCTTCCACCGAAGGTGGCGTGGACATCGAGAAGATCGCGCACGACACTCCTGAAAAGATTCTCAAGGCCACCATCGATCCACTGGTTGGCGCTCAGCCGTTCCAGGGTCGCGATCTGGCCTTCCAGCTGGGTCTGGAAGGCAAGCAGGTCACTCAGTTCGCCAAGATCTTCACCGGTCTGGCCAAGCTGTTCCAGGACCATGACCTGGCACTGCTGGAAGTGAACCCGCTGGTGATCAAGGCTGACGGCGATCTGCACTGCCTGGACGCCAAGATCAACATCGACGCCAACGCCATGTACCGTCAGCCAAAGCTGAAGGGCTTCCACGATCCTTCGCAGGACGATCCTCGCGAAGCTCACGCCGCCAAGTTCGAACTGAACTACGTTGCGCTGGAAGGCAACATCGGCTGCATGGTCAACGGTGCCGGTCTGGCCATGGGTACCATGGACATCGTCAATCTGCATGGCGGCAAGCCTGCAAACTTCCTTGACGTTGGCGGCGGTGCCACCAAGGAACGCGTTACCGAAGCGTTCAAGATCATTCTGTCCGACGCCAACGTCGCTGCAGTTCTGGTCAACATCTTCGGCGGTATCGTTCGTTGCGACATGATTGCCGAAGGCATCATCGGCGCAGTGAAAGAAGTCGGCGTTAAAATCCCGGTTGTTGTTCGCCTTGAAGGCAACAACGCTGAGCTGGGCGCTAAAGTACTGGCAGAAAGCGGTTTGAACATCATCGCGGCTACCAGCCTGACCGACGCTGCTCAACAAGTTGTCAAAGCCGCGGAGGGCAAGTAATGAGCGTCCTGATCAATAAAGACACCAAGGTTATCTGCCAGGGTTTCACTGGTTCGCAAGGTACCTTCCACTCCGAGCAAGCCATTGCCTACGGCACCAAGATGGTTGGCGGCGTGACACCAGGCAAGGGCGGCACCACGCACCTGAACCTGCCAGTGTTCAACACTGTGAAAGAAGCGGTAGACACCACTGGCGCAACCGCCAGCGTCATCTACGTTCCGGCTCCTTTCTGCAAGGATTCCATCCTTGAAGCAGCGTTCGGCGGCATCAAGCTGATCGTGTGCATCACCGAAGGCATCCCGACCATCGACATGCTGGAAGCCAAGGTCAAGTGCGACGAGCTGGGTGTGGTCCTGATCGGCCCTAACTGCCCAGGCGTCATCACTCCGGGCGAGTGCAAGATCGGTATCATGCCAGGTCATATTCACTTGCCAGGCAAGGTAGGCATCGTGTCGCGTTCCGGCACCCTGACTTACGAAGCTGTGAAGCAGACCACTGACGCCGGTTTCGGCCAGTCCACCTGCGTCGGTATCGGCGGTGACCCGATCCCGGGCTCGAACTTCATCGACATCCTGAAGCTGTTCCAGGAAGACCCGAAGACCGAAGCGATCGTCATGATCGGCGAGATCGGCGGTTCGGCTGAAGAAGAAGCCGCTGCCTACATCAAGGCGCACGTGACCAAGCCGGTTGTTTCCTACATCGCTGGTGTGACTGCTCCTCCGGGCAAGCGCATGGGCCATGCCGGTGCAATCATCTCGGGTGGTAAAGGTACTGCAGACGAGAAGTTCGCTGCATTGCAGGACGCTGGCGTGAAAACCGTGCGCTCCCTGGCAGACATCGGCAAGGCCCTGGCCGAGCTGACCGGTTGGCCGACCAAGTAAGCCTCGCTTGCTTTTCGGGTAATCGACAAAAGCCACCTTCGGGTGGCTTTTGTTTGGGCCGCTGAAAAACGCAGCGGTGCGTCCTTGTGCTGCTTGCGTCTATCGATTGTTATTCATCTGCCATTCCTGACAGGTCAATTCCCATATCTGTTCCTGAGTGGTCCCGCAAACAAACTGTGCTTCCTGAACGGTCACAAGGCGCATGCCTTCGCGCCGCGACAGGCGGCACGACGCTTCATTAAGGGGCGCAGGACCAGGCGTGGCGAATACAGGGTCGGCGTGGGTATCGCACTCGGATGGGTGATGTCAGGCATGGAAATAAGCTGCCGGGTATAGAGAGGAGGCCCAATCTATCTGTCAGGAAACGGTTGGTCTGTCAGGCATTTCTCGTTTTACAGCGGCTTTTGCAGCTGCCAGTTCAGGGTGCGTTGTCGGGTGACTCGCCCTGAGACAGTGCATTTTCGAGCGAAGTTGGCTACCCTGTCCGCCGTTTTTGCGTTGCCCTCACGAGGGGCGTTTCGCAAGGTACTGCCACGTCTTACGCCGACGGGCTGCGTCTGCCCCATTCATGGGTGACGTCCCATCCCTTTTTCGATTCCGTGTGGTCCCTCGTAATGAAAGTGTTGAAAGGCCAGGACATCCTGGCACTCGGTTTTATGACATTTGCCCTGTTCGTCGGGGCTGGCAACATCATCTTTCCCCCTATAGTTGGCCTGCAAGCCGGGCCGCATGTGTGGATGGCAGCGCTGGGCTTTCTGGTCACTGCGGTTGGCTTGCCGGTCATTACCGTGATTGCTCTGGCCAGGGTCGGCGGCGCGATGGATGCCCTGAGCAGTCCGATTGGCAAGATCGCTGGCGGGGCGCTCGCTGCCGTCTGCTATCTGGCGGTCGGTCCGCTGTTCGCCACGCCACGTACCGCCACGGTATCGTTCGAAGTCGGCCTGGCGCCTCTGACCGGCGACACCCCGATGGCATTGTTTCTCTACAGCCTGGTGTATTTTCTGGTGGTGTTCTGGGTTTCGCTGTACCCGGGGCGCTTGCTCGATACCGTCGGACGCTTTCTGGCGCCGCTGAAGATCATTGCGCTGGCGGTTCTGGGCATTGCGGCATTCGCCTTGCCGGCGGGCGGAATAGGGGAGGCGGAGCCCGCGTACGCCGCAGCACCGTTTTCCCAGGGGTTCATCAATGGTTACCTGACCATGGATACGCTGGGGGCGCTGGTCTTCGGTATCGTTATCGTCAATGCGATCCGCTCTCGCGGTGTCGAATCGCCCCGTCTGATCACTCGCTACGCGATCATTGCCGGGCTGATCGCCGGGGTGGGGTTGGCGCTGGTGTATGTCAGTCTGTTTCGCCTTGGTTCCGGCAGCCACGCCGTGGCGGCCGGTGCGAGCAATGGCGCAGCGGTTCTGCATGCCTACGTGCAACACACCTTCGGTTCGCTGGGCAGCGGGTTCCTTGCCGTGCTGATTTCCCTGGCGTGTCTGGTCACTGCAGTAGGCCTGACCTGTGCCTGCGCCGAATACTTTGCCAAGGTGCTGCCGCTGTCCTACAGAACGCTGGTGATTATCCTCGCCGTGTTCTCGCTGCTGGTGTCCAATCTCGGGTTGACCAAACTGATCCAGTTTTCGATTCCGGTGCTCACGGCGATTTATCCGCCGTGCATCGTTCTGGTCGCGCTGAGCTTCTGCAAGGAACTCTGGCAGAGCCAGGGACGCGTAGTGGCACCTGTGATGCTGGTTTCGCTGGTGTTTGGCCTGATCGATGCGCTGAAGGGCGCCGGTTTCGCCGACGCGCTGCCCGATGTTCTGAGCCATCTGCCGCTGGGTGATCAGGGGCTCGCGTGGCTGGTGCCTGCTGTTGTCACGCTGGTGGTCGCGGTGGTGGTCGACAGGGCCATGGGCAAGCGTAGCGAGGCGCTGGCTTGAAGGCCGTGCGTTAGACGATTGCGCAGGAAAAACCGTGTTGCATGAAAAGGCCCGCTATAAGCGGGCCTTTTTAGTTCTGCGAGCGTATCAGCCTTACTTGGTGGCTGGTGCTGCTTCTGGCGCCTTGTCGGCGTTTTCATTGGCGCGCTGCTGAGCGGCTTCAGCGTTCTTCTGAGCGGCTTCCTGGCTTTCCTTGGCCGCGTCATTCACTTTTTCCTGAGCCTTTTCCATCGACTCCTGGGACTGCTGAGCTGCCTTGTTGGCATCTTGCTGAGTGTTTTCGGACTTTTTGTCACAGGCGGCAAGGCCCAGGGTGGCAGAAAGCATCAAGGCATAGGCTAAAGATTTACGCATGGGGTGTTTCTCCTTATTAAGTATTCACGAGCCTAAGAGCCTGCCCCCGCGAGTTAAGTTCCACCCGTGACGACAATAATGGGGAGCGCTGTTGCACGGCCGTTACACACTGATGAAACCGGGCCGATCATGAGCCTTTCCGGTGAGCGCCGAGCAAGCCGGTTCGCCTTGTGACCGGTACACGAAACAAGCTCCACGCATCATTGGCTCTTGAAATCCCCGACCCAGCCCCCACCTTGATGACTACCCGCTGTCACACAGGCTGCTGCCTGACCGTGACGGCTTATACCATCCAGATCGGAGTTTGATGATTATGAGTGTGGAAACTCAAAAGGAAACCCTGGGCTTCCAGACCGAGGTAAAGCAACTGCTGCACCTCATGATCCATTCGCTGTATTCCAACAAGGAAATTTTCCTTCGCGAATTGATCTCGAACGCGTCTGACGCGGTCGACAAATTGCGTTTTGAAGCGTTGTCCACGCCCGAGTTGCTGGAAGGCGGCGCGGAGCTGAAAATTCGTGTGAGCTTCGACAAGGACGCGAAGACCGTTACGCTTGAAGACAACGGCATCGGTATGAGCCGTGAAGACGTGATCACCCACCTGGGCACGATCGCCAAGTCCGGCACCGCTGATTTCATGAAAAACCTGTCGGGCGACCAGAAGAAGGACTCGCACCTGATCGGTCAGTTCGGCGTGGGCTTCTACTCGGCGTTCATCGTAGCCGATCAGGTCGAAGTGTTCAGCCGCCGTGCCGGCACGCCAGCGAGCGAAGGCGTGCACTGGTCCTCCAAGGGCGAAGGCGAGTTCGAAGTTGCCACCGTCGACAAGGCTGATCGTGGCACCCGCATTGTTCTGCACCTGAAAAACGGTGAAGAGGAATTCGCTGACGGCTACCGCCTGCGTAACATCATCAAGAAATACTCCGACCATATCGCCTTGCCGATCGAACTGCCCAAAGAGCAGGCTCCGGCAGCCGAAGGCGAGGAGGCGCCGGCGCTGGAGTGGGAAACCGTCAACCGCGCCAGCGCACTCTGGACCCGTCCGCGCACCGAGGTGAAGGACGAGGAGTATCAGGAGTTCTACAAGCATGTCGCGCACGACTACGAGAACCCGCTGAGCTGGAGCCATAACAAAGTCGAAGGCAAGCTGGAATACACCTCGCTGCTGTACGTGCCTGCGCGTGCGCCGTTCGATCTGTATCAGCGTGAAGCCCCGCGTGGCCTCAAGCTTTACGTCCAGCGCGTGTTCGTGATGGATCAGGCAGAGTCGTTCCTGCCGCTGTACATGCGCTTCGTCAAGGGCGTGGTCGACTCCAATGACCTGTCGCTGAACGTTTCCCGCGAAATCCTGCAGAAAGACCCTATCATCGACTCGATGAAGTCGGCGTTGACCAAGCGCGTGCTGGACATGCTGGAGAAGCTGGCGAAAAACGAGCCCGAGAAGTACAAGGGTTTCTGGAAAAACTTTGGTCAGGTCCTCAAGGAAGGTCCTGCAGAAGACTTCGCCAACAAGGAAAAAATTGCCGGTCTGCTGCGTTTCGCATCAACGTCCGACGACAGCGGCGAACAGAGCGTTTCTCTGGCCGAGTACCTGGCGCGTGCCAAGGAAGGTCAGGACAAGATTTACTACCTCACTGGCGAATCCTACGCACAGGTCAAGAACAGCCCGCACCTTGAGGTCTTCCGCAAGAAGGGCATCGAAGTGCTGCTGCTCACCGATCGTATCGACGAGTGGCTGATGAGCTACCTGAGCGACTTCGATGGCAAGGGCTTTGTGGATGTGGCGCGTGGTGACCTGGATCTGGGCAATCTTGACTCCGAAGAGGACAAGAAGGCTCAGGAAGAGATCGCCAAGGACAAGGAAGGTCTGATCGAGCGCCTGAAAGCCGCGCTGGGTGAGTCGGTGAGCGAAGTGCGGGTTTCCCATCGTCTGACCGATTCGCCTGCGATTCTGGCCATTGGCGAGCAGGATATGGGGCTGCAAATGCGTCAGATTCTGGAGGCCAGCGGGCAGAAGGTGCCAGACTCCAAGCCTATCTTCGAATTCAACCCGGCTCACCCGTTGATCGGCAAGCTTGATGCCGAACAGAGCGAAGACCGCTTCGGCGATCTGTCGCACATCCTGTTCGATCAGGCCGCGCTGGCCGCCGGTGACAGCCTCAAGGATCCGGCCGCTTACGTGCGCCGTCTGAACAAGTTGCTGGTAGAACTGTCGGTTTGATAGCCGGTTGACAAGAAACCCGCCTCGGCGGGTTTTTTGTTTCAGTTCCCGCGACACGTCTTTCATCTCTCCAACGATCAGGAGTCAGTAATGAGCAGCAATATCGAAATTCGTTCTGTGGTCTATCAGATTGATGGTCAGCCCTATGAAAGCCGTCTGGTGTACGACACCCATGCTACTGCTGCACAGCCAGGTCTGTTGATGGCGCCCAACTGGATGGGCGTCAGCAAGGGCGCCGAAGACATCGCCAAAGCGGTAGCAGCCGAGGGCTATGTCGTGTTGCTGGCTGACCTGTATGGTCAGCAGATTCGCCCCGGTAACAATGACGAGGCGGGCGCTGCCATGACGCCGCTCAAGAACGATCGCAGCCTGCTGCGCAAGCGTATGCAGGCAGGACTCGACCAGTTGTTGAGCCAGGGGGATGTGGCTCTGGACTCAAGCAGAATCGCAACCTTCGGCTTCTGCTTCGGCGGCTGCTGCTCTCTGGAGCTTGCGCGTACCGGTGCTGAACTGAAAGCCGCGATTTCCTTCCACGGCACGCTGGATACGCCTAACCCGGCTGACGCCAAAAACATCAAGGGCTCGGTGCTGGTCCTGCACGGTGCTTCTGACCCGTTGGTGCCGAAAGAGCAACTGCCGGCTTTCGAAGACGAGATGAATGCCGCTGGCGTGGACTGGCAACTGTACAGCTACGGTGGTGCATTCCACTCCTTCACAGATCCGCACGCCAACGTGCCGGGCATGATGATGTACGACGCCAAAGTGTCGAACCGCGCGTTCAAGTCGATGCATGATTTGCTGAAAGAAGTGTTCGGCTGAATGAATACCTATCGCGCTTAGGGCGTGCCGGAGAACACTATCGTGCCCATGCTCCGCGTGGGCATACCGGAGAACACCAGCCACTTTTCCCCATTCACAAAAAAGGCGCCTCGAAAGGCGCCTTCTTTGTTTGTCGCAAAAGCGGTATTACTTGCCCGCCCAGCGCTTCAAGACCAGCGTGGCGTTGGTGCCGCCGAAGCCGAAGCTGTTGCTCATGACCAGATCGATCTTCGCATCTTCCTTAGTCTTGAGCAGGATAGGCATGTCGGCAACCACCGGGTCCAGTTCGTCGATGTTGGCCGAACCTGCGATGAAGTTGTTTTCCATCATCAACAGGCAGTAGATCGCTTCGTGGACACCTGCGGCGCCCAGCGAGTGGCCCGACAGGCTCTTGGTGGAGCTGATCGCCGGAGCGTTGGCGCCGAATACTTCGCGCACGCCTTCCATCTCCTTGGCGTCGCCGACCGGAGTCGAGGTGCCGTGGGTGTTGATGTAGTCAATGGCACCCGAATCGATGTCGCCCAGCGCCATCTTCATGCAACGAATGGCGCCTTCACCGCTTGGTGCGACCATGTCGTAGCCATCGGAGGTCGCGCCGTAGCCGACGATCTCTGCGTAGATCTTCGCGCCACGCGCCAGAGCGTGTTCGAGTTCTTCGACAACGACCATGCCGCCACCACCGGCAATGACGAAACCGTCACGCTTGGCGTCGTAGGCACGCGAGGCTTTTTCCGGCGTTTCGTTGTACTGGGTGGACAGTGCACCCATCGCGTCGAACAGGAACGACTGGCTCCAGTGCTCTTCTTCACCGCCACCGGCAAAGACGATGTCCTGCTTGCCCAGCTGGATCTGCTCGACAGCGTTGCCGATGCAGTGTGCGCTGGTGGCGCAGGCGGACGAGATGGAGTAGTTCACACCCTTGATCTTGAACGGCGTGGCCAGGCAGGCCGAAACGGTGCTGCCCATGGTCCGCGTGACGCGGTACGGGCCGACGCGCTTGACGCCTTTCTCGCGCAGGGTGTCCAGCGCTTCCATCTGGTTCAGGGTCGAGGCGCCGCCGCTGCCGGCGATCAGGCCGGTACGCACGTTGGAAACCTGCTCGTCGGTCAGGCCCGAATCGGTGATGGCGTCTTTCATCGCCAGGTAGGCATAGGCTGCCGCATGGCCGACGAAACGGAAGATCTTGCGATCGATCAGCTCTTCCAGGTTCAGGTCGATGGAGCCGGAAACCTGGCTGCGCAGACCCATTTCGGCATATTCCGGGTTGAAGCGGATGCCAGGGCGGTTAGCACGCAGGTTAGCGGTGACGGTGTCTTTGTCATTGCCCAAGCAGGAAACAATACCCAGACCAGTGATAACGACGCGGCGCATGCGAGTACCCTTAGAAATTTTCAGTGGAAGTGAACACGCCGACCCGGAGGCCTTCGGCGGTATAGATTTCGCGACCGTCGACACTGACCGAACCGTCGGCGATGGCCAGGTTCAGTTTGCCCTTCAGGACGCGCTTGATGTGGATGTTGTAAGTGACCTTCTTGGCGGTAGGCAGCACCTGACCGAAAAACTTCACTTCGCCTGAACCCAGGGCACGACCACGGCCGGGGTTGCCCTGCCAGCCAAGATAGAAACCGACCAACTGCCACATGGCGTCGAGGCCCAGGCATCCAGGCATGACCGGATCACCTTCGAAGTGGCAGGCAAAGAACCACAGGTCCGGATTGATATCCAGTTCGGCGACCAACTCACCCTTGCCGAACTTGCCGCCCTCATCACTGATGTGCGTGATGCGATCAACCATCAGCATGTTGGGGGCGGGCAGTTGCGCATTACCTGGGCCGAACAGCTCGCCACGACTGCAGCGCAGCAGGTCTTCCCGGGTAAAGGCGTGTTGTTTGGTCATGCGAGCTCCTCAATAATCTTGTGCGGCAGGTTGTGGCGCCACTGGCCCGAACGCCAGTTCTGGCGTGTTATTTTCGCCAGGACCCTGTCCGGCAGCCTACTCATAGACTGTTGCGTTGTAATGAAAGTCACAGCGCAGGTGAAATCAAGGTACACCTGTACACTGAATTTTGTCATTCAGCCGATTTTGCTGGCCGATCTGGATGCCAAGACTGCCGCAATTTAACATTTATCGCCAGTCACAGGTGCTTCAAAGGACAGCCAGCGCTGTAAAACCTGCTGTAAATCAGCATGTTTGAAGGGTTTGGGCAGGTAATCATCCATTCCTGCCTGCAAGCAGGCGTCCCGATCACCCTGTAACGCGTTGGCCGTCAGGGCAATGATTGGGATTCGCTCCAGCCCGGAAAGTTGCCTGATTCGACGGGTGGCCTCATAGCCATCCATGACCGGCAGTCGGCAATCCATGAGAATCAGCGCGTGGTTGCCTGCGCTTGCCTTCGCCACCGCTTCGGCACCGTCGACAGCGATGTCGACCTCGCACCCCAGATTACGCAACATGGCCTGCACCACCGTGCGGTTCACAGGGTTGTCTTCGACCAGCAGAATGCTGCGCTCCCGGCCATGAGCATCGAGTATCGACAGTGGCTTGGCAATATCCACCGAAGCGTCGCGCGAGACGGGCAGGGGGATCTGCAGTGTGAACAGCGAGCCCGAACCTTCCGCGCTTTCGGCGTGCAAGGTGCCGCCCATGCGTTCGGCCAGGGTCCGCGCAATCGGCAGCCCCAGCCCCGTGCCGCCGTAACGTCTGGAAATCGAGCTGTCGGCCTGCTTGAACGCATCGAACATCGATTCCAGTCGCTCGGCGTCGATACCGATGCCGCTGTCCTGAACCGCGCAGGTAAAGTGCAGCCGCTCATCGTCGAGCATTGCCCACCTGGCGTCGACGCAGACCTTGCCTTGCTCGGTGAATTTAAGCGCGTTGCCGATCAGGTTCACCAGAATCTGGCGAATGCGTGTCGGGTCGCCTATGACGTTTATCGCCTCAAGACCTGGCTGAATGTGCAGTTCCAACAGCAGCTTGCGTTGCGCGGCGCTGTGGTTGAAGGCGTGGGTCGAGGCGCTGACCAGTTCAGCCAGGTTGAACGGTATGCCTTCCATTTGCAGGGCATCGCGCTCGATGCGGGAAAAATCGAGGATGTCGTTGATGACCCGCAGCAGATGCTCGGTGGATTCGGTCGCCAGCGTTGCGTACTCGCTCTGCTCGTGGGTCATCTGCGTGGTTTCGAGCAACTGCAGCATGCCCAGTACACCGTTCATGGGCGTACGCAGTTCGTGACTCATCATGGCCAGAAAATCCGATTTGGCGCGGTTGGCCTGTTCGGCTTCTTCCCGGGTCTGGATCAGTTGTGCCACCGAGCGTTGCTGCTCGAGGCTGGCACGGTGCAGGTTCTCCGCCAGGTTGTTGATGTGCCGCGCCAGCGCACCCAGCTCGGCATCATCGCTGACCGGCATGGGCGTGTGGTAATCGCCCTGTTGAATCGCCTTGAGGGCTTCGCCCATAGCGCTGATGGGTCTGGACAGGCTCAAGGCCAGGCTGCGCGCCAGCAGAAAGGCGAACAGCAAGGCCACCATCGCCAGGACGCCAGCCTTGAGCAGGATCTCTTGCTGACGTCGGCTGAATGCTTCGCTGGACATACCTACCAGCACCCGGCCCAGATAACTCTGTGAAGCGCCCTGCGCGGGTTGGCTTTTCCCTGCGGCGGGGGTGCCTGGATTGCCATGAATGGTGGTGCGCTGCGGCTGAACGGGGGCCAGAAACACTTCCATCTGCCGGGTCTGCTGCTCGTTTTCGCGCGGCTGGTCTATGTAGATTACGGCGGTGTTGGAGCTGTCCTGAATTTCCACGTAGCGAACGCTGGGCATGGACAAGGTGGCGCGCATCAACGCCTTGAGCCCTTCGATATCGCCCGAGGTCACGCCTGGCTCGACCGCAGTCGCCAGCTGATTGGCGATCAGTTGCCCGGTGTGATTGAGCTCCTGACGCAGGTCCTGAATACGCACGAACGTAAAAAAGCTGATCAACAGAGCTGTCAGCAACAGGGCAGGGCCAAGGCTGATGATCTGTGTGCGGGTATTGATGTCCCAATGCCGAAACTTCATCGACTGTGGGCCTCGCGCGCAACGCACTGCGGAGGTGGTTCGATTGATGCGTCCATGCCTGTTCGCCCGGTGGTCGCGAATCGCTCCGGCTGCACAAGGCAGGGCCGATTCGTGATGATTCATGCTGTGCGCGCATGTTAACCGAGATGGCGCGTGTTTCCAGCGAACTTGTTGATGGATGCCATCCTGCGTGCATAACAGATCAGCTTTGTCGCTGGCTGATAACGTGTTGCTCCGTATAATGACGGCATCGCCACTTGAATGGCTCTGGATGGATAGTTTTATGACCACACAGCAACCCGTCGCGGTGCTTGGCGGTGGCAGCTTCGGTACGGCCATTGCCAATCTGCTGGCCGAGAACGGCCATCAGGTTCGTCAGTGGATGCGCGATCCGGAGCAGGCTGAGGCCATTCGCGTCAATCGTGAAAACCCCCGTTACCTCAAGGGTATCAAGATTCGTCCTGAAGTCGAGCCGGTCACCGACCTGACGGCGGTGCTCGACGCCAGCGAACTGATCTTCGTCGCCTTGCCATCGAGTGCCTTGCGCTCGGTGCTGTCGCCTCACGTCGAGCGCCTCAATGGCAAGATGCTGGTGAGCCTGACCAAGGGAATTGAAGCGCAGAGCTTCAAGCTGATGAGTCAGATCCTCGAAGAGATCGTCCCGCAGGCGCGTATCGGCGTGTTGTCCGGGCCCAACCTGGCGCGGGAAATCGCGGAGCATGCGTTGACTGCAACAGTGGTTGCCAGTGAAGACGAAGCGCTGTGTCAGGCGGTTCAGGCTGCATTGCACGGGCGCACCTTTCGCGTCTATGCCAGCAATGACCGCTTTGGTGTCGAGCTGGGCGGGGCACTGAAGAACGTCTACGCGATTATTGCCGGGATGGCGGTGGCGCTGGACATGGGCGAAAACACCAAGAGCATGCTGATCACCCGGGCGCTGGCGGAAATGACCCGTTTTGCGGTCAGCCAGGGCGCCAACCCGATGACCTTTCTCGGCCTGGCCGGGGTGGGCGATCTCATCGTCACCTGCTCCTCGCCGAAAAGCCGCAACTATCAGGTCGGCTTTGCGCTGGGCCAGGGGTTGACGCTGGATGAAGCGGTCACCCGCCTGGGCGAGGTGGCCGAGGGCGTGAACACCCTCAAGGTGCTCAAGGTCAAGGCGCAGGAAGTGCAGGTCTACATGCCGTTGGTCGCCGGGCTGCATGCGATTCTTTTTGAAGGCCGTACGCTCAGCCAGGTCATCGAGGCACTGATGCGGGCCGAGCCCAAGACGGACGTCGATTTCATTTCGATTACCGGCTTTAATTGAATTCAGTCTGATCAGGAGAAGGTCTTGAACGAATCGAAAATCCAGCACAACGAATCGATCCTGCTGCGCATTCTGTGGATGCTGCTGTTTCTGGGTGTATGGCACGTCGCGCAAATCATTTTGGCGGGCGTGGTGCTGGTGCAATTGGTTTATCGCCTGATTTACGGCGCGCCGAATGGCGGCCTGATGAACTTCGGCGACAGCATTAGCCAGTACCTGGCGCAGATCGGTCGCTTCGGGACCTTTCACAGCGACCACAAACCCTGGCCTTTCGGCGATTGGCCAGCGCCGCGCGCGCCCGAAGGCGAGGCGGCCCATCATGTCCCGTCAGCGGCCCAGCCGGTGCGCGATGAGGAGCCAAGGCCATGAAGGTCTGGGTATTGCGTCATGGCGAAGCGCAGTCGCGGGCGCGCAGTGATGCCGAACGCGAGTTGACTGCACACGGACGTGAGGAAGTGCTGAAAAGTGCGCTGCACCTGACAGACAAGCCCGTGCAACGGATCATCGCAAGTCCCTACGTGCGAGCACAACAGACTGCCGAGCTGGTGCGTCAGTCGTTGGCATTCGATGACTCGATCGCCACCGCGCCCTGGCTTACACCCGACAGCAGCCCGCGTGAGGTGCTGGCGCAACTGGACAAGCTGGGTGTCGACGAAGTGCTGCTGGTCAGCCATCAGCCTTTGGTGGGCGAACTGATCGGGGTACTGGCGCACGGCAGCCCGCAGCAGGCCGAGCCGATGAGCACGGCCAGTCTTGCCGAGCTGGAAGGCGAGTTCTTAGTGGCAGGCGGGATGCGCCTCAACAGCGTCAGGCACGTCTGAACGGTCTGTGCGAGCAATGAATGACCGCCGCGAATGCGGCTCTCCCGGAAAAAGGATTTAGCATGAGCATATGGCGTCAGGCTCCCGATATCGAAGCCCTCATGGCGGCTCAAAAGAACACCATTGGCGAGGTGCTGGACATTCGCTTCGAGTCTTTCACCGATGATTCCCTTACGGCCAGCATGGTGGTCGATCAACGTACCCACCAGCCTTTCGGACTGCTGCACGGCGGCGCATCCGTGGTCCTGGCCGAGTCGCTGGGATCGATGGCCAGTTATCTGATAGTCGACCCGAGCAAGTACTTTTGCGTCGGGCTGGAGGTCAACGCCAACCATTTGCGCGGTGTGCGTGCCGGCCGTGTCACCGGTGTGGTCAGGCCCGTGCATATAGGCCGGACCACGCATGTGTGGGACATCCGTATCAGCAACGACGAAGGCAAGCCAAGCTGCATTTCGCGCTTGACGGTGGCCGTTGTACCGCATGGCAAAGAGCCTCCAGTCAATTGAGTGTTTTCAGCTATTACGGACGCATTCTCAGGTCCGGTTTGGCCGTTGTGAGAGGGTATCTTTTCTCTTAGTGTTTGAGTGTTCCCTGGAGGGAGCACTCATTCTCAGGAGGATTGATAATGACCGAAGAAAAGCCAGCCTCACCCGGAGAGAGCCCTGCGCCTGAACAGACAGTTGCGTCTGAAACGCCTGCTTTGCCGGGCAGTTCACCGCCCTTCGGCGGAATACTCACCGGTCAACCGATATCTGCTGCAACTCCGCCTGCTGCCAAGGCTCCACCGCAACACGGTGAATTGAATCTGGAAAAGCGCTTGAAGGCGGTCTATGCGGATAACCTGATGGCCTCAGCCGAGTTCATGGCCTTGCGTGATGATGCCGACATGCTGTTCGACAGCTGAAGGTCCAGTTTCCCGACAATGGTGCCCTCGCGCTGTTCCAGCCGTTGTCGGATGTCGCAGTACAAGCCATGCAGTTAGCCATCCTGGATTTCAGAAAGGCCAAGCCCTCTGCTGAGGCCAAGGCCCTTGCCAAACAGTCTTTTGGTTTTCAGGTCGCCTATATAAAGGCTTGCCTGGACCGTTTTACCCAAGCTTTATAGGCCTTCACGCCGCTCCGACCGCCGTATCGGGTAATCCTGATGGCCGGAGTGACACCTGCGATGGCGGTTCCAGTCATTGCCGATCTGCGAAGCAACTTGGCACAATCGTGACTCGCCCGCTCATGGAAGTATTGGCATGTCGCAACCCGTGTTCTTTGCTCACGCCAATGGCTTCCCTTCAGCGACGTACAACAAGCTGTTTTGCGCGCTGGCACCGGAGTATTCGGTGGCTCATCTTGAGCAACACGCCCATGATCCGCGTTTTCCGGTAGATGACAACTGGCTGAATCTGGTCGATGAGTTGCTCCACCATCTGCGTGAGCAGCCGGGCCCGGTGTGGGGGGTAGGGCACTCGCTCGGCGGCGTGTTGCACCTGCATGCCGCATTGCGCTGCCCGGAACTCTATCGGGGCGTGGTGATGCTCGACTCACCGGTCCTGGGGCTGGCTGATCAGTTAGTCATACGCGCTGCCAAGCGGCTGGGTTTTATCGACCGCATCACGCCAGCGGGTCGCACCCTGGGCCGGCGTGAGGCGTTTGACGATCTGCAGTCGGCACGCGCCTACTTCGCGGGCAAGACCCTGTTCAGCCGCTTCGATCCCGACTGCCTGACCGCCTACCTGCAACATGGTCTGCGCGAAGACGGCGGGCAGTGGCGTCTGCGTTTCGACCCGGCGACCGAGATCAGCATCTACCGCAGTATCCCGCACACCAGCCCAATGCCGTCACGGCAACTCAAGGTGCCGCTGGCCATGGTGCGCGGCAAACATAGCCGGGTGATCATGCCTCATCATGGTTATCTGGCCCGACGCATGCGCGAAGGCGAATACCTGTCCATGCCCGGAGGGCACATGTTTCCCCTTGAACGACCGGATGAAACCGCATTGCTGCTCAAGACGCTGCTGGCTCGCTGGGACGCGCGCAACGCCTCAAGGGTGACGGCGTGACGTTTACCGTGGAGGAGGTGCGTTTCAATCTGGGCCATATCGAACTGGCGGCGCATCTTTACGGCCCCGAGGACGGCCAGCCGGTGATTGCCCTGCATGGCTGGCTCGACAACGCCAACAGCTTTGCCCGTCTGGCACCGCAACTGGAGGGCCTGCGCATTGTGGCGCTTGATCTGGCCGGGCATGGTCATTCAGAGCATCGGCCTGCCGGGGCGTCCTATGCGCTGGCCGACTATGTGTTTGATGTGCTGCAGGTCGCCGAGCAATTGGGCTGGCCGCGCTTCGCCCTGATGGGGCATTCGCTGGGCGCGATCATTTCGGTATTGCTGGCCGGGTCGTTGCCGGAGCGCATCACGCGGCTGGCACTGATCGATGGTTTGATTCCCTTGACCAGTGACCCCGAATCCGCTGCCGAGCGCATGGGCTCGGCCATGCAGGCACAGCTCAGGCTGTCGGGCAAGAAAAAGCCGGTTTACGAAGATCTACAACGCGCTGTCCAGGCGCGAATGAAAGGCACCGTTCCGGTCAGTCGCGAGGCTGCAGAATTACTCGCGCAGCGCGGCCTGATGCCGGTACCCGGCGGCTATACCTGGCGCAGCGACAGTCGCCTGACCTTGCCGTCTGCGATACGTCTCACGCATCAGCAGGCAATGTCTTTCGTCAATGCTATCCGTTGCCCGACGCAACTGCTGGTCGCTGCGGGCGGTATGCTGGCGAAAAACCAGCTTGTGCTGTCCGGACTGCCTTTCGACGTCGTGCAGCTTGAAGGTGGCCATCATCTGCACCTGGATGACCAGCAGGGTGCGAGCGCTGTTGCACACTGTATCAATCGCTTCTTCGCTGCTTCTTGACTTGAGACCGGCAACTGCCGACGCTGGACGGGTTGAAACAGGAGTCAACCGTGATGGATCAATCCGCAGCCTCTGGTGACCGCCTCGCTGGCGATCTTTTATATTTTCACTCCCTGCTTGCCTGCCAATGAGAGCACTCATGCGTTTATCAAGTGTTCCCGTTGTTGCCTTGTGCATGTCTATGTTCAGCGCTGTGCTGTGCGCCGCCGATGTACCAGGCAGCAGCGATCTGCAGATCCTGCCGCGTCTGGCCGACACGGAAATCGTCGATTATCGTCCGGCTGCCGAGCTCGAACGGGTCTATCCCATGGGCTCGATCCGCAAGATCAGCGGCCAGTTGCGTTTCGACGGCCAGGTCAGTGCGCGTGGCAATCTGACGTCGGTCACCTATCAGTTACCTGCAGAGCGGACTTCCGACGACGCCTTCACCGCGGCTCGTGAAACCTTGCAGCAGCAGGGCGCCGAGCTGTTGTTCTGGTGCCAGGCGCGCGACTGCGGAGAAAGCAGCCTGTGGGCCAACGAAGTGTTCGGCAACGCCAAACTGTATGGCGCGGATGACCGCCAGGCTTACCTGTTGCTGCGTCTGGCAGAGCCGCGCAGCGACACGCTGGTAGCGCTTTACAGCATCACCCGTGGCAACCGCCGGGCCTACCTGCATGTCGAGCAGTTTGAATCCTCTGCGCCACTGGGCGAACTGCTGCCGACCTCGGCCACCTTGCTGCGCCAGCTGCGAAGCACCGGCAAGCTGGAACTGCCCCGTCTGAGCGGCGAACCACAGGATGCCTGGATTACCCTCGTTTCCCGCGCCCTCAATCAGGACAGCAGCCTGCGCGCCACGGTGTCCGGACCCAGTGCCGGCGCCTGGCTTGACGCCCTGGTCGCCAAAGGTGTTCGCGCTGCCCGGCTCGAGGCGGGCGTCACTGAAGGCAAAGGGCTCAAGATCGAGGTTATCCGTTAGAACAGCGATGGCGGACGCGCAGGTTCGCCATTATGCTCGCTCCCTCCGATCCTTTTTAGTGGATAGCGCATGTTCAACAATGACCGTCTGTTGGTGCAGATTCTGCTGCTGGCGCTGTTTGGTGCCTGTCTCTGGGTGATGGCGCCGTTCTGGTCGGCGCTGGTCTGGGGCGCGGTACTGGCCTTCGCCAGCTGGCCGCTGATGCGTTTGCTGACCCGCTGGTTCAAGGGCCGTGAGTCGTTGGCCGCGCTGGTGATGTGCCTGTGCTGGATGCTGCTGGTCGCGGCGCCGCTGGTATGGCTGGGCTTCAATCTCGCCGACCATGTGCGTGACGCTACAGGCCTGATCAAGGATATTCAGGTCGACGGCTTGCCCGATCCACCGCAATGGCTGGCGGGTATTCCGCTGGTGGGCGAACGACTGGTAGCGCTGTGGACCACCATCGATCAGCAAGGCGCGGCGTTCATGGCGACGCTCAAACCGCATCTGGGTCAGGTCGGTAACTGGGTGCTGGCACGCAGTGCGCAGATTGGCAGCGGGATTCTGGAACTGACCCTGAGCATCGTCTTCGCCTTCTTTTTTTACAGGGACGGTCCGCGCCTGGCCGCATTCGTGCTCAGCCTGCTGGAGCGCCTGATCGGGGAGCGCGCCCAGTATTATCTGGATCTGGTCGCTGGCACGGTGCAACGCGTGGTCAACGGGGTCATCGGTACGGCAGCGGCCCAGGCGGTACTGGCGCTGATCGGCTTCCTGATCGCGGGCATTCCCGGCGCGTTGGTGCTGGGTATTCTGACTTTTCTGTTCAGTCTGATCCCGATGGGCCCACCCCTGGTCTGGCTGCCTGCCACTGCCTGGCTGGTCTGGCAGGGCGAGTACGGCATGGCGATATTTCTGGGCATCTGGGGGATGTTCATCATCAGTGGCGTGGACAACGTGCTCAAGCCATACCTGATCAGCAGGGGCGGCAATCTGCCGCTGGTGATTGTCTTGTTGGGTGTGTTCGGCGGATTGCTGGCGTTCGGCTTCATCGGCCTGTTCATCGGCCCGACGCTGCTGGCAGTCGCTTACAGCCTGCTGACCGACTGGGTCGGCAGCGAGCGTGCCCGCAGCCGCTGACGGCGAAAGTTTCCGCCGCGCCACGACGGGCGGCGGAGCCTCGCTTTACGCAGCGGTATCCAGGTACTTGCCGACCGGCTTGCTGCTCTGGGTGTCATATTTTTCGCTGAGTGCGGCGATCATCTTGTTCAAGGCCTGAGTCGCAATCTGGTTGGTGTTGCCCTGATCAATGGTGCTGTCACTCTGTTTCAACGCGGCAGACAACTCGGAGACGCTGATACTGTCGTTGCTATCGCTGTCCAGCGCACTGAACAGGCTGGCGCTGTCAGTACTGCCGGAGGTGCTCATCTGCGCAGGCG
Source organism: Pseudomonas sp. NFACC10-1 (assembly GCF_900119195.1). NCBI lineage: Bacteria > Pseudomonadati > Pseudomonadota > Gammaproteobacteria > Pseudomonadales > Pseudomonadaceae > Pseudomonas > Pseudomonas sp. NFACC10-1. Next base: position 506,085 of record NZ_FPJB01000001.1, read on the forward strand.
GCATACCGGCAGGAGGCTGTTGCGGTTGCATACCGGCGACCAGCTCCTCAAGGCTGACTGTGCCGTCCTCGTCAGTGTCCAGTGCATCGAACACCTGGCTGCTGTTCGCCGTACTGCCCGCATTGCTCAGGCCGGTGGTCAGCTCGTCGCTGCTAATGGCGCCATCGCCATCGCTGTCCAGCGCGCCGAGCAGATCTTCTGCCTGTTCATCGACCGACTGCATGGGCGGCGGCGGAGGTGGTGTCATCGCGGCCAGCTCGTCGGCATCGAGGCTGTCATCGTCGTTGCTGTCCAGATCGCTGAATGCCTTGCTCAGGCTCACAGTGATGCCATCCTTGCTGTTCGACGACAGGGCCGAGCTCAGCTCGTTCTTGCCAATGCTGCCGTCGCCATCGGTGTCCAGCTTGGCCAGCAGCTCTTCCTGAAACTTCTTGTTGCTGGTGCTGGAGGTTGCACTGGTCGAACTGGTGTAGCTGGAGAAACTGCTGCTTATCCCACTGATCATTGGTCTCACTCCCCTGAGATGAATGTACCCGGTAACGGTGTACCGGCTTTTGCAGACTCGGGGCGTCAGTTGTCGAGGGGATGTAGGCTTTGTACGCGGAGCGTTACAGAGTGCGTCACAGTCGTGGCAGGTCCAGTATCGCCGTCAGGCCGCCGCCTGGCGTTTGCGCGAGCGACAGCTCGCCGCCGATACGCCGCGCCGCTTCCCGCGCAATGCTCATGCCCATGCCTATACCGCCGGAGTTGCGGTTGCGAGAACCTTCCAGTCGGTAGAACGGCTCGAACACGGCTTCGTGAAACTCAGGTGCAATGCCAGGCCCGTGATCGACCACGGAGATGCGCACCCGCTCGCTGCTGTCCTCGATCACGATGTGTACGCTGCCGGCATAACGCAGAGCGTTGTCGACCAGATTCTGCAGGCACGAGCGCAGTGCCATCGGCTGCGTCTTCAGCGGTTTGCACTGGCCTTCGTACTGTACGTCGTCGCCATTGTCCTGGGCATTCTCGGCCTGCGACTCGATCAGTGCCTGCAGGTCGAACTGCTGCAGGCCTTCGCTGCGTCGGTGTTCATTGAGGTAGGCGAGCGTGGCGTCGAGCATGCTGATCATGTCATTGAGGTCCTGAGTCATCTGGCCATGCAGCCTGGGCTCTTCGATCTGTTCGACACGCAGCTTGAGCCGCGAAAGGGGGGTGCGCAGGTCATGGGATACCGCAGCCAGCATGCGCCCGCGCTGCTGCATCTGTTCGCGGATCTTGCGTTGCATCAGATTGAAGGTCTGCGCAGCCTGTCGGGCTTCCTGCGGACCGCTGATTTCCAGTGGCGGGCTGTCGAGGTCTTCACTCAGGCGCTCGGCTGCTTCGCTCAGGCTCTGCACGGGACGGCTGAGGGCCTTGGCGCCGTACCACGCAGCAATGATCAGGGTGATGAACTGGAAAAACAGCAAGATGACCGGGCCACCGAGCATCGGCGGTCTGTGCATGGGCCGCTGATCGAATTGCCCATGTTCGGCGTTGAACTCGTTGGACGGCGGCGGCGGGGGGCGCATGCCGTACTGGGTGAACCAGATGAAGGCCAGCAGGTGCGCCAGCAGAATGGCCAGCAGGGCGCCACCAAACAGACGCGCAAACAGTGTATCGAATCTGCGGATCAACCCAGCTCCCTGGCATCGAACAGATAGCCTTCACCGCGCACGGTTTTGATCAGTTGCGGATTCTTCGGATCATCGCCGAGCTTCTGGCGCAGGCGCGAGACCAGTAAATCGATGCTGCGGTCAAACGCCTCGATCGAGCGGCCTCGGGCAGCATCGAGCAACTGCTCGCGGCTCAGCACCCGATGCGGCCGTTCGAGAAACACACGTAACAGGCGAAACTCGGCGTTGGACAGCGGCACCACGAGGCCGTCGGCGGCGGTCAACTGACGCAGGACGCTATTCAGGCGCCAGGCGTCAAAGCGAATGGTGGTGCGCTGATCGCTGCGTTCGTCGCGGACCCGGCGCAGAATGGTCTGGATGCGCGCGACCAGTTCACGCGGCTCGAACGGTTTGGCCATGTAATCGTCGGCACCCAGTTCCAGGCCGATGATCCGGTCAGTCGGTTCACAGCGTGCGGTCAGCATCAGAATGGGGATATCCGATGTACTGCGCAGCCAGCGGCACAGTGACAGCCCGTCTTCACCGGGCAGCATCAGGTCCAGCACCACGACATCGAAGGTTTCATCGGTCAATGCCTGACGCATCTGCGTGCCATCGGTGACGCCACGAGCGTTGATATTGAAGCGCGTCAGGTAATCGCAGAGCAGCTCGCGAATGGCCACATCGTCATCGACGATCAGCGCACGAACGCTCCAGCGCTGCTCGGTCGATGTGGCATCCAGGGGGGTATCGGGAAGTGCTTGCATAATGCGTCTGTCGCCTGCTTGTGCCGCCATGGACTGGCTGCTGTTGAAGATCAACGCTGCCCCTCATGCTACTTCGCCGGGAGGCTCGGCGGTAGGGTGGCGCGACCGAATGTCGTGCGCATGTCATAAATGTATCGAGATTGATACGAGCGCCTGTCGAGCCTGCCCTGCGAAGCTCACCCTGATAGTTATGACAGTATCCAGTGTCGCGCAACTGCCGTTTAATCGAACGGGCTACCGGCCTGGATGGCTGGTTCTGGGCAGACAAGTTTTTGTCGAGAAAGCCAGGGTCTGTTGCCGTTTCATCGCGGCTCGGGATGAAAGGACGACAGTCCTTGGGGGCATGATCAATCCGCCCGTACGTTTTCTGCATAAACAGGGGCGGCAATCGGATAGCAAAGGAGTGCTGATGATGGTCGATTCAAAAACAACAACGGCTTTAGATGACAATCAAAAAGAGCGTATCGCCCATGGGCTGGCGGGCAGTGGACCCGATTCGGAGCTCGACGCAGACCTTGCTCTGGCAGAGGTGACGGGCGTTGTGGACCCTGTCGATGGAACGCTGAACAAAGATGTCCTGCTCGGTGAGTTTCTTGAGGTCACCTTGCTTCAGTGGGCAGGACTGGTCACTGATCCGGGCGACTTCGATACTTTTTTCATCGATTGGGCCATCGGCGCAGAGGCGGAGACGGACGCGTTTAAAGAGGTGTTTAGCGATATCATTACCGCACCGGTGGCTCCTGGCACCTTTCCCAAGAAGATCCAGATTCCGTTGAGCAGTTTGATGCAAGGCCTGGAAAAGCCTGCAGACGGTACTTACAGTTTGCGCTACCGGATCAGACAACCGAATGATCAACAGACCACCAGCCCGTCGATCAACCTGATCGTCGATACCACGCCGCCGGGCGGGCATTCTGAGCCAGAGCAGATGATTCTGGATACAGATCAGTTGACCCAGGCGTATCTGGATGAACATCCGGACGGTCTGGTCGGCACGCTGCCTGACTATTACGACTGGGCGCCTGACCACAGGGTAGCTTTCTATTACGTCGGCAATCCGTTGCCCGAAAAACCCGAAGATCTGCCGCCTCCGGTCGATGTCGTTAACCTGCCCGGCCCGACTAACAATACGCTGAAATTCCCGGTTTCGGTCATTGGAGCGTCCAGGGACGATGCCTACTACATCGCCTACTTTCTGATCGACAAGGCCACCAACCGCACTCCGCTCTCCAACTACAAGCGCATAGACGTAGCGCTGGGACTGTTGCCCGACAACCTGCAAGACCCCGTCGTGCCATTGGCAGAAAAGGATACCTTGATCGACCTGCCTGACGCAGGAATCGGGGTCCAGGTATCGATCAAGTCGTTCGATAACTGGAAGCCGACCGACCGTATCGAAGTCACCTGGGGCGCAGAAATGCTGAGATCCGAGGAAGTCGGCAGCTATCCAGAGTTTCCGCTTTTGATCAGGGTCCCTGATGAGGTTCTGCGTGCTCAATACAATTTAGCGACTGGCGGTGACCAGGCCACTAATGTGAGTTATCGAATCCTGCGTGGCATTCTCCCTTCCGCAGTGAAAAGCATCAGCGTCAATGTCAATTTCTCCACTATCGGACCTGATCCCATAACCGATCCTGTATGGCCGGATCCGGTCAACGATGCGTTGCCGCTGGTCGAGGTCCGTGGCAAGACTTCCGATTCAGCGAACGTCCTGACAGCAGCGGATAAAGGCGAGGCTGCCAGGGTCCTTTTCAAGCTGTATAACAAGCTTCAATCGGGTGAAATGATCGATTTCTACTGGGGCACAAGGCTCACTTCATCGGCCACCTACACCGTACTGCCTTCAGACGCAGCGGGTTCCGATCGTGAGGTTGAAATACCCTGGGATGATATCTTTGCGGAAGGCAATCGCGTTGATTTGCCGGTTCATTACCGCATTCATGCGCCCGGTTCAGCAAACACCCAGCACTCGAAGGAGACTCTGGTCAACGTAAGCGCCATTGTCATCACCCCGGACGCACCGCTTTTCGAGGGCACCAGTACAAGTGGCTGGCTGAACTGCGATTCACTCTTCGCCAACGGCATCGGAAATCCGGCCACGGATGAGCCGGGGATACGGGTCCGCGTTCCGGATCTTTCGAAATATCTGTCGGACGGTGAGACTGTTACTTTGCACTGGTACGCCTCTACAGGAACTACAGGCGACGCTCTTATTCCGGGCACAGAAAAAGAGGAGGCTATCGTGCTGGGAGCCGACCATCCGGCTACCGGTTTCACCTGGCTGGTCACGCCCTACGCGACACACATTCTGCCTGTCTATAATCCTGCAAGCGGCAGCCCGAACGGGAGCGCGAGGATCAAGTACTCCTTCATCATGAGCGGCGCAACCGAAACCATTACCTCGTTGGAAACCACCGCCCGGGTAGGGATGTACGACGCAGTTGGGGCGTGTCCTATCGTGTTCAAGTCACCTAAACCGAAGAAAAAGTAAGGAAGGTCGCCGGTTCAGGGTGCCTGCGGCAGGCGGCAGGCACCCTGTGGGGTATAAGCAGGCTCAGGTTGCTCCCAAACGGTTTAGGAAGGCCGGCGCGTACCGGGTCATGTCACCTACGCTTATTGGTATTTTCCCCGACGATCTTCTGCTGTCAGAACCTCCCTACGTTTACCTAGGAAACGTCCTACAGAGCATTCGGTTGGATCCCCGTAGTCTTTCGGCCTCTCTCCCGAGACCGCTTTCGGGCAGTCTTCACGGGGTTCAACCAGGTTTACCTCAAGGTAATGCATCGTCATGAATGCTCCATTCGTGCTGCGTCCGCTTTCATGGACATTGAAAACCGTTATTTTTCTCTCTCCCTTGCTGCCTGGCAGTCATGCCTTTGCGCAAATCCTTGTCAACACGCCGCAGACCATTGATGCAACAGGTCCGCTGGACAGCTATCGGGTTGTCAGCACCGGAAATCTGACGGCCAACGGCGCGACAACCCTGCAAATATCCACGATCACCGGGGCGCAGCTGACGCTGACTGGCAGTCAGGTCAGTGCAGGCACCAGCTCTTCAGCCGTCTCGTTGACCGGGGCAGATGCGTTGATTGTCGGCAGCGCCCTGACAGGTGGTGCGGATGGCCTGGGGATGGGCAATGAAAGTGCACGACTGGTCGGTTCCACTGCCACCGTCATCGGCAGCACGATCACTGCCACGAATCGCGGGATAAATGCCGGCTCGCTCAGCAACCTGACCCTGGAAAGTACTTCGGTGACGGCCACCGGCACCAATGGCAGAGGCATGGAGATGTTTGACTCCACGGTGAAGGCGTCCGGCAGTACCCTCACCGGGCAGCAATATGGCGTGCGCTTGCGCGCTGACCCGGCCGTACCCTCAAGCAATTTGTTGGTCCTTGAGGGAACCCGGGTCGAAGGTATCACCGGGTCGGCGCTGATCGTCGGAACGCCCACCGGTGCGCCCGCGACTGCCGATATCCAGGTCAACAATGGTTCTACGCTGACCGGCGGCAATGGCAAGATACTGGAGTTGATCAACGGCTCAACGGCGCACATGACCGTGGACAACAGCCATCTGCAGGGCGACGTATCGGCGGTTGAGGGCAGTACCGCCAGCCTGTCACTGCAAAATAACGCGACCCTGACCGGACGCCTGGAGAACGTATCCAGCCTGTCGCTCAGTAGCCAGGGCCAGTGGGTGATGGTCGAGAATGGTCAGGTGAATGAATTGTCCATGGACGGCGGATCGGTCAGGTTTGGCGACGCGGCCTCGTTTTACACCTTGTCGCTCGCCAGCCTGTCAGGGAATGGTACGTTCATGATGGACGTGGATTTCGGTGGCAAGACCACTGACTTTCTTGACATCACGGGCAGTGCGACCGGCAGTCATACCTTGCTTATCGGTAGCACGGGGGTTGATCCGCTCAGCGATACCAGCTTGCACGTCGTGCATGCGGCAGCCGGCGATGCCAGCTTTTCGCTCTCAGGCGGCGCAGTGGACCTGGGCGCCTGGTCCTATGACCTGATCAAACAGGGCGATAACGACTGGTATCTGGATACCGCCACCCGGACCATCAGCCCGGGTGCACAGACTGTCATGGCGTTGTTCAACACGGCGCCGACTGTCTGGTATGGGGAGTTGAGCACGTTGCGTTCGCGCATGGGCGAGTTGCGCATGGACGAGGCCCGTTCCGGCGGCTGGATACGGACCTACGGCAACAAATTCAACGTGGCCGACGCCTCGGGCTTCGGATATCGGCAGGTTCAGAACGGTGTTGCTCTCGGCGCAGATGGCAAGCTGCCTGTGGGGTCGGGACAATGGCTGGCGGGTGTGATGATCGGGCAGAGCTCGTCCGACCTCAGCCTGGATCACGGTGCCAGTGGCAAGGTCGACAGCTACTCGCTGGGCGCTTACAGCACCTGGCTGGACAGCGAGAGCGGCTACTACGTCGATGGCGTGATCAAACTCAATCAGTTCAAAAACAAGGCCAGAGTCAATCTCAGCGATGGTTCCCGCACGCGCGGCAACTACGACAATCTGGGGGTTGGCGCGTCGCTGGAACTGGGTCGGCTCATCAAACTGAACAACGGTTATTTTCTCGAACCCTACACCCAATTGGCGGGCCTGGTCGTTCAGGGCAAGGACTACGCACTGGACAACGGTATGCGCGCTGAGGGTGACCGCAGCCGGTCGCTGCTCGGCAAGGTCGGTACGACGGCGGGGCGCAGTTTCGATCTGGGCCAGGGACGTACGCTGCAACCTTACGTGCGGGTTGCCGTGGCTCACGAATTCGTCAACCGGAACGAGGTCAAGGTCAACGACAACGTGTTCAATAACGACCTCTCCGGTTCCCGTGGCGAGTTGGGGGCGGGCGTTTCGGTGTCACTGTCTGACAACCTGCAGTTGCATGCTGATTTCGATTACAGCAATGGCGATGCCATCGAGCAGCCGTGGGGCGCCAGTGCAGGCTTGCGTTACAGTTGGTAGCGACAGCGAAGCGGGGGGCTGATGCTTGATCGATGGCGCTGATGCGCCAACGGTCCTATCACTTGTGCCAGTATCCGCAAAAAAAAACAGGGTGTTAACTGACGGGCATGGCGGTCGGCAAACGGGTCGGCCACCGCTTTCTCCTACTGGAGGCCTGGCTCATGTCTGTCATTTCAAAGTGGATCGAACGGATCAGAGTCCTCTTCTGGCCGGCTTCAAGACGCAAGAGCATGCTGCTTGCGCCGCCTGTGATCGCCGAACTCCTGCCTGACGTACCCGGCGGTGAACCCAATCTGCTTCCCAGCAGTGCCTGGCTCGTGCCGTTGCGGGTCGATTTTCCCATGTGGCAAAACTCCGAGCCCACTCCGGGCGACCCTGAGTATCTGCGCGTGTACTGGAATGACCTGCTGCTGGAGGAGAAGGTCTGGACCAAACCTGTACAGCCTGTCGATCTGTTCATCATGATCGCGCAGCAATACCTGGGCGAAGGCCAGCATCGACTCCGTTATAGCGTCGAGACCGCCAATCAGGTGCAGACCGAATCCGAAACACTGGCCTTTGTCATTGATAAAACGGCACCGGTATTCGCAGACGAAGGGGCGCTGATTTTTCCGGAAGAAATCATCAGGGATGGTCTTACCTCGGCCTGGCTGGACTCTCATGGCAACACCGTGCTGGCCGAAGTGCCCGCGTATTTTTCGCCGAGCGCCGGGGATCTCATTATCTGGTACTGGAGCAGTACGCTGACGGGCTCGGAGCACACCGGAACCCTGACGCTTGAAGCGTCCGACATCGGTAGCACGATCAATATTGCCTTCGACAAGCAAATGGTTCTCGAGAGTGGCGATGGCATTCGTTATGTGTCCTACAGGTTGAAGGATCGCTCGGGGAATGCCGGGCCCCGTGCGCTGGCTGTTTCGCTGCTGGTGCGTGCTCAGCCAGTACCGCGTGTGCTGCCACCCCCGCGGGTTCAGAAGGCGTCAGGCTCGGCAAGCGCCAGTACGCTCGATCCGTTGGATGCCTATCAGGGCGCCGTGGTATCGATACCTGAGAGTGCCGTGATTGCTCCCGGTGACACCGTCCGCGTCCAATGGGCCGAGCCCGGCAGTGTGGGGGCCTTTCTTACGGAGGTAGCAGACTCGAGACTGTTCAACATTCCTTCCACACAGATTGCCCAGCATTTCGGCAAGTCGATCCCCGTTTATTATGAGGTATTCGAAAAAAGCGCCGCCCCGCCTTATCTTTCGGACCTGCATACGCTGAGTATCATGGTCATGACAGGCTTTCCGGTGGTGCAGTGTGACAAAGTCTCCGGGGGGCGTCTGAGCCTGCAGGACATTGCCGAGGGAGGCTACGCACGGTTCACGCTCGACAGTTGGTCATTCATGGGCACTGACCAGTTCCTCACCATCGAGGTGCATGGTGTCAGCAGTGCTGATAATCAATTGTTGATCGTTAACGTTCTGGATGAATACCCGGTGCCGCGGGTGGACGATAAAATCGACGCCGGTGTTATCAGCAAAACGGATTTGAAGGCATTTAATATAGGCACTCAGCTCGATGTCCGGGTGCGTGTGAGTTTCGACCAGACGCTCTCCTGGCAGTCTTTTCCTTCGCTCAGACCAACGTTGTACCCCTGAGGAGGAGGTCATGGACCGCCAGTTGGCAGTCCATGATGCATTGCTACTTGTAGGTCATCGTGAAGCTGAGGGCTCCTTTGGCCTTGCCCGGCCGGATCGCGCCGCTGGCCTGTGTCTGATAGAAGCGGGCGTAGAAGTTCAGCACAACGTTACCGGGTGTGATCGCCATGATTGGCACTTCGGTCTGCAACTCCATGGGCGTGACTCCATCACCTTTGAGAACCTGAATCCCCATGCCCTTGGCGTCCGAATCGCTGGTCAGGGTGAAAACCCCGCTGCCGACAGGGCCCTCGGGGACCGAGCCTTCGACACCATCGAGCTGGATATGCGCCGTTGCCACGAAGCCGTCACCCGTATAGGTCTCGCAGTTGCTCAACGCAATACTGAATGGCACCGCAGGTGTGGTGAAACCGGGACCGGTGAAGTCAGCGCTGTCCCACTCACCCAACTGCACCGTGTCGGCACTGACCGGATCTGCACCGACGCTGCACTGTGCCTGAAGTATTGTGCCGGTTAGCCCGAACTTCATGATCCTGCCAAGCGTTGTCACGCTTCCGGAGAACAGTTCACTGCCATTGAGCACATTGGGGCCGGAGGGAATCGGTCCGGTCTTGACCAGCGTGACATAGTTGTTCAGATGAAGAAAACGCAGGCTCGTGAGCATTTTCTCGTGGTCGTTGAGGCCGATGAACGGAACGGAGGCGCTGCCACCTACAGGCGTGAAGCAATTGGGGCAGTTCCTGTCATACGGAAACTCCAGTCTTACCCGCACCCCGACGCCCGGAATATTGGTTTGCAGTATCTTGCCTGTGAGGTCTTCCCCGTTTATAGGGTCCACCGTGCCCGGAAAGATCGGAGCCGTTGCCGTAGCGTTGAATTCCAGAAGCGCCGTGCCGTCATTTTTGCAGGCCGCCTCCAGACCTGCCTGGTCTGGTGTGGCGTTAAGCATATCGATGCTGCCGATAAAGGTACCCACTGCGGCGTCTTTGGGGACGTAGAGCGTGCCGATGTCGCGCCGGTAATCCTTTATTCCCGGTGAGGAAACCCAATAACAATCGTTGCTCGGTGTGTCATCCGGTTCTTCGGAGTAAGCCGCAGCACTATAGCTGGTCCCCAACAGGATCAGACTGGGGAGCAGGGCATTCAATGCAGTGTTCATGGGGTGATTCCTGAAATAACAATGTCGCGGACGGCTCAGATCTGATGTCACTGGGTACACGTCATGTCTTGCATTCGGTAACCCTTGGCCAGAGGCATGCCCGCGGGGTCTATGTGCAGACGACACTGAGGGTCGCTTTTCTCACCCCAGCGGACATCGAGGATTTGGGCCTGCATGCCGGTAGACAGCAAAATCTGCCCGCCTTGCCCTGCGATGCCCAGGATGTTGCCCTGCGCATCGCTGACCTGGGCGCCGAATGGCAGCGGCTTGCCAATGTCAGTGGTTGCATTGATGACCAGGCGCGTCACCTTGCGCGCAGCGAAGGTGGTCTTGATCACGGCCCCCCTGGCAGGTACCACTTGAGTACTGGCGTTATCGATTTCCACCTCGGGCCCCAGTCGGTCGGTTTGCAAGGTGATCGGGTTATAGCGGTAGGGGCGCAGATAGGGCATCAATGCGTAGCCGCGACTATTGGTCCTGACACCGGTAGCGTTCTGTATGCCAACGCCGGGTGTATCGGGTACTTCGATCAGGGCGATGGTATCGCCCAGATTCGGGCCGAACTCGATGCCGTCCGCATGCAGCAACAAGGCGCCACTGACGTTGACTGATGCACTTCGATAATCATTGCCCTGGGTCACGCCGGCGCCGAGGCTGGCGAAGGGCGCCTGATAGCCTGCCGCAAGGCCTGCACTTTGCTGTTTGCCGTCATCGTTGCTAAGACTGGCGTGATAATTGACGCGGTTTTCATAGAAGCTGCCGCTCAGGCTGCCCCGTTGACTGTGGCGATTGGCGCTGCTCTGCAGGTCGAGTGTGGCATTACTCGAATGGCCGGTGTCGAGGGGCATCGAGATACTCAGGCCGAACTGCCGGTCGTTGCCGCGGCTACTGTCTACGCTCAGTGACTGTGAGGCGTAGAAGTTGTAGGTGATCCCGGCACGATGGGTGTTGACGTTGAGTTGAAATTGCCGCTGCTCGATATCGCGGCCCCAGTAATCCTGTTGCGACAGCGTCAGACCTACGCTGCTGCGTGCGCCGATTCTTTGATGAATCGAAGTTTCCAGACGGCTTCGGCGGCTGCCTGTGAACGTAGCGTCGTTGCTGCGCTGACTGACGGCTTCGTCGAAATCCCGATAGCCTTCGGTGGAGTAGCGATAACCTGCGAAGCGCAGATTGGTATGGGTAGTGAACGCCTTGCCATACTTGATGGCGTAACTCATGCCCTGCACGCTGGACCGACCGGTTTGATCGATATTGGCGCGTGACCGGGTCACATCGAACGCCATTGCCCCCAGCAGGCCCATGTCCCGCGACACGCCCAGTGCAGCGGCGTGGTAGAAGTCGCTGGTCATCAGTCCGCCATAAAGGGTCGAGTTCCAGCCTGTTCCAACGGCCAGAGTGCCTTGCCACAGCCAGGGATGCTCGGTGGCGTAGGCGCCGTTGAAGCGGCCCAGGGCTGTGCTGTATTTCCAGACGCCTTCGCGCAACAGGTTGCTGATAGTCGAGTAAGGTTGGGTAAAGCGCCGGACCTGACCATCGGCCTCGGTCAGCACGATCTCCAGTTCGCCGCTGCCCGCCGTGTTCAGGTCATCTATTTCATAGGGGCCCGCACTGACATACGTGGAGTAGATCGGGTATCCGTTCTGCAGCACTTCGAGTTTGGCCCTGCTTTGCGCCACGCCACGAATCACCGGTGCGTAACCCTGCAGGGAATCGGGGAGCATCTCCTGATCGGTTTTGATCAACCCGCCCTTGATCGGCACGCTCCGGAAGACATCGCCGCCGGTGTAGGTTTCACCCAGGGTCAGGTTAGCGTGCGTGCCGGGCAGGTCGCGCTGTGCATAAGCGTAGGCTCTGGTCCATTCGCGATGTCCCTGTGCATCCTGGCGCACGCTTTGATTGCTGCGCAATCGCCATGATCCCAGGTTGATACCGGTGTTTAGGTACAGGTCTGCGCTGCTGCTGGTGCCTGTCTCCCTGTGGGTCGTCTGTTGCGCCGAGGTCTGGTAATTGATGAAGGCGGCGTTGATGCCGTAATCCCAAAGCGCCGGGTCCACTCGACCGTTGGCATCGCGGCGCATGGCGATCTGCGGTATCGAGATCGACAGTTGCAGTTTGCCGCCGTCGAGTACGACCCTGGAGTCCGGAATCAATTGCCCCAACGCGACACAGGCGACTTGCAACGAGGCCGGGTCGGCCAGACTGTCGAGGCGTACGCCGATCTGCTCAAGCAATTCCGACGACAGGCAGGGCAGCAGGCCGTTGCCTTGCGGGTCGGCATCGAAACGGATCTGCCGTTGGCCGAAATAGCGCATATTGACGTGGATTTCTACCCAATGGTCGCCTGGCCCGAGGCTCTCGACAACTGACAACTGGTTCAGCACGCTGGCCGCGGCCGCACTGTCATAGTCCTGGCCCTGACGCAGGAAGCCGGACTGGAAATTGACAGGGGTTGCCGCCTTGGTCAGTTCCAGCGGAACGGTCACGCTGCCGCACACAATCAGCACCTGCATAAAACGCAGGCGCACCGGTATGAACCCGGAATCGGGTAATAGGGTCATGTTCAATGTCCTGGGGATGAAGCGTGCCAGCGCTGTTTCAGTCAGTCAGCGTGGCCGTAGCTGTCTGCGGCTGGCTGTAGCCGCCGTAATCGTTGATCGCGGCAAACACCACCTGCAGGCCCGGTACCGCTTTCGTTTCGTTGAGCGTGTAATGGCGAGAGCTGAACGGGCCAAGCATGGCGACTTCACTGACCTTTTCAGTCCTGCCACCGCCGGAGACGTCGAGGCGAATGAACGACACATGAAAGGGCGTCGGATTCATGGCGGTCAGCTCTGCCTTGCCGGCAATCTGCCGGACCGACCATTGCAGGTCCTTGAGGCGGGCAATGGGGTTTTCAGTCAGCAGAACCGGGCGATAAAACAGTTTGATACGGGTACGCAGGGCAATATTCAGTACATTGCCTTGCGAAGAGTCGGCTTGAGGTATTTCCTGCACGTTAAAGTAGAACAATGACTCACGATCAGAGGGCAGGTCGTGGGGCAGGCCATTGATCTGTACCTGTTGTTCCTTGCCCGGATTAAGGCGGAAAAGTGGCGGCGAAGGTGCGAATGGAACGACGGTGACAGTGTCGTCTGCCTCCGTATTTACCCAGGTCTGCACCGCGAACGGGCGATCACTAGGATTGGATATGACCACCGACGTACTGCGCTTGTCGCCGTCGAACACTATACGCGTTGCGTTGACGGTCAGTGCTGCCTGGCTGGCGGGTATATAAGCTGCGCACATGAATAACATCATGCACCCCGCGAGGGCAGGTCTTTTAAAAGCCTGTTGGCAAATCATGGAAAGTTACCTTGTACGTTCAGATCCGAACGGACCTGAACGTAGTGAAGATGCTTCACGTGAAAAGACTATTGATCCTTACACAGTGAGCGAGTGGGTCGATGTATCAGTTGATCGCGACAACAAACTGGACATCCGCCGAAGCAGCACCGGGTTGAACGGTAGCCAGTGTCGAACGGTAGTAGGCGTTGAACACCATGTCGGTGACACCCCCCTCGACCAGTGGATAAGGCGCCGAGGCGTCGCCTGGTTTGATGGAGGTACCGGTCTGGTCCTTGATCACGATCGCAACGCCCTTTGCCCCGTCGACAGTAGGGGTGACGCCGAAGTAGTCGCCGCTGCTGTCAGGGGCGCCGATGAAGGTGACTTTGGCAGTGTTCGCGGCGCCGCCAGACGTAAGACCGCAACTACCGTCGTCATTGACGCGCAGGGCAAAGCTCTTGCCAGACAGTTCGTCACCGATGCCGGTGAAACGGTTGGCTTCGATAGAGCCCATGTTCACCACGTTGCCGATAGAGCCATCGCCCGGATTGACCACTTCGATAGGGCAGGTGGTGGCGGTGATCTTGCCTTCGAAACGGATGGTGCCGGGGCCGGGGTTGGCGGATGCGACAGTGCCGGTCAGTGTAGTCGCCAGAGCAAGGCCCAATACGGATAGCATTTTGTTCACGATTAAAACCTTATAAGTATTAAAGTTGCAGGACTAAAAATGTAACTATTAATGGTGTCTTGGTAGACGGTTTGTGTTGTGTGTCATGACGGGGCGGGAGTTTACAGCAGGAGCGTTAGTTGCAAAGTCTCTGAAGCGCTTTGTTTAATGGCGGGAGGTGTAGGATATTTCCTGAACTAGTGTCATACATTTAAAATCTTGAGTTTTATGTTGTTCCGGGTTTTTCATGGGGCTGTGATTTTTTGTTCGGGCAGAGAACCCGAAGGGCAAATGTAACGGTATAGAATTAGAGGCGATGACTGAAATGCCGCCGACAGTCACGAGTTTTTTGTCAGCGGCGGGAAGTTCAGCTTTGGTACATGCGAATATCGCGTATAACCTGGAATACGTCTGGCCCTAAGCCGGGAATCCGTTTAAGAAAAGCCGTTCGCTGTAGAAGCCATGAAGGGCCACTGGATGCTGCTGTATTAGTTGCCGATTGCTGGTTGACCCTGGCGTTAGGCCCTTTCGTCGGCCGCGGGTTCGGTTGAGGTGGCACACCCCTCAAGATGGACGCTCTTGGAATATCCCCATCCCTAACCAATCCGGGTACGGCCAAATTCGCTGGGGCAGACCCACGTCGCGCAGCTATTCCAGGCGCGGCCTGCAAATCGTCAAGTGATCTCCTCAATATCTTACTTCCTTGGTCTAAAGCCTTGGTCGTAGCCTTGAGCGCGCTTTTAACCGCACTTTTCAATAGCATCCCACCGACGTCCAAAGGTATCGCGGCGTAGCCGACGTATTCCCCTATCCGAAGGGCTGTGTCGTCTCCTTTCGCCGCACCATAAGCAGTGGCAGCCGTTGATGCAGCACCCAGAACGGTCCCTGCCGCCAGCACCCCGGTTGCGACGTAGGCCGCCGCCTGTGAGGTCATCGTGATACCCAGGACCGTTACAGGAACCGAGGCGGGCGCGGCCAATCCAAACGATGCATATGTCGCGTAGGCACCTGCTGCCGTGAACGCTACGCCAACCGCAAGCATGACCCAGGTCATCATTCCAATACCCCCCGACATCTCTGCAGGTATCTCATCCTCATCGGGTCGTCGCAGCCTGCCACTCTGGGAGCTGGCGTCATGCCCGGTGGGGTCGCGCCAGGCAATGGGATTGCCCAGGCAATAGGTATAGGGGTTGACCCCGCCTGCACCAAAGGGGCTCAAGGAGTCAGGGCTGTGAAAACGCATCATGCCCGGGTTGTAGGCTCTGTAGCCGTTGCCCAGCAGGTACCAGCCCGTATCTGTCTCGCACACCTCGCCGTTGAACCCGGCAACGCTGAGCAGCACGTCATCGCTGTGGCGTTCTCCGTAGGCGCTGTAGACAGCCATTCGCAACGTGTCCTGCTGGAACTCACCGAGAACGCTCTGGTTCGCATCCGTCAGCAACAGCAGGGTTTTGGCAGGTTCTCCGATGATCTGCTGGCCTATGGGTTGCTCGTCAATGTGCAGAAACTGAGTACGTCGGTCGTCCTGCACCGTGCTGCTCAACTGCTGGCCCTGATAAAAACGCAGTATTTCGCTGTCACTGCCATTGCGGGTGGTGGCCAGATGATTATGGCCGTCGTACGTGTAGGTGTTGATGGGCTCACCCGCCGGTTTTGCCACCCGAAGAAGGCGGCTCTGGCTGTCGTAGTGCAACTGGTTGCCATGCTCGTCAGTGCACTGATTGCCGTTGGCGTCATAGCTGAACGTCGGGTCCGGCGTGTCCCGTGGAGGCCTGTAGGTGATGCCCAGTAACTGGCATTGGTCCTCGGAGTCGGGGTCACCCTCTTTGCCATAGCGGAAAGTGGCTGTTTCAGTGTTGCCGTCGGCAAATTTGGTATAGCTCAGGGTCATGTTGTCCAGCTCGTCGAAGGTGAACGTCTGGCTGAGCATCGCCTTGTCGGAAGCGTGCACTGGCAACTTACTGCCTGAATAGGTGATGCCGGTCAGCCGGGCTCGGGTGTCATACCTGAACTCTTCCAGCAGCAGCGTGTTGCCCGCTTCCCGCAAGTGGCGGCTTCGCATGAGCCCGTCGGGTTGCCATTGCTGTTCCAGCGTACGTACAGGGTGATTGCCGGCAATCTGCGTCCTGAGCACTTCCTGCCCTTGGTCGTCATATTCCATACGGTTTATCAGGCGGGTCCCGGCGACGATATCATGGGTTGTCATCTCGCAGGGCTGACCCAGTGTGTCATACCGGGTGGTCACCTCCACGTTGCCCTGAGCGGCACTTTCGAGTCGGCCGAACGTGTCATACCGGTAAGTCGTTTCCACGCCTTTGACACTGTTTTTGACGCCGCCTCTAACCCGGCCCTTGACTACGTCTTTAACCGGATTTTTGACCTCTTTTTGTTCGACATCGGTGCGATACATCGTACGGCCCTGCAAGGATGTCCGATGCAGGGTTTGCCAGGTCCGGCCTTGCAGATCTTCCCAGGTCTCTTTGGTCAGCTGGTTATGCGCGTCATAAGCGTAAGCGCGCTTGCCCTGCTGATTAGTGGCAGAGACCAGGCGGGCACTGACGTTGTCATAGTCGAAACGCGCAGCGTCATCCGGTGCAGTACTGGAGACGATCTGGTCGGTGAGCTCCCGCTTGTAGGTGTAGCTGATGGCATCACCCATGGCCGTCGTGCGGGTTTTGACCTGCATTTGACCATCCTCGTACTTGTAGTGCTCCACACGTTGCCCTGCCTGCGTCCGTGTCAGACGGCCCAGCCCGTCGAACTTCTGTTCGCCTGTCAGGGTTTTGGTAATACCGTCCCGATGAATCACGCTCAGGCTGGTCGGCAGCTCGGTGGTGCTGAACGGTTCATATTCACGATGTGCCTCGCTGCTATCCGGCAAGCGTGTTCTGACCATGCGCGACCAGGCGTCATAGCTGAACAGGGTTGTGTCGTCTGACTCGTCAGTCTGCTGCGTGCAGCGCCCCATTCCGTCGTAGAGAAAGGTTTGTGAGCCCAGATCTTCTCCTGCTGCGTTCTGGCTCTTGATCTTGTCCGGTTTGCCGAACATGTTCAGCCAGGTCTCGCTACGACCACTGATCAGAGGTTCTGCGTCACTGCTTTGCACCCACGTCTTCTGGACCGGACCGTTATGTTCTTCACTGCCGATGGGGTCGTAGTACTGGTGGGTCTGCACGCCGTGATCCGAGGTAATGACAGACTGGCGGTTCCAGTCGTCGTAGGTGTAGGTACTTTGCGTGGTGAACCGTTGCTGGTTGTCGAACCAGTCGTAATCCATTTCGTATTGCACATTGTTCCAGGCGTTGTATTGCGCTGTATGGATCATGCGCATCGCTTTCAGATCATTGCTGTCGATGTGGTCCCGTTCCTCGAGTATTGCCCGGCCCAGGCCATCCATGACAGAGCGGGTCCTGACCTTGCGGGCGTCGGTCAGCACTTGTTCTGCATGCTGTCCCGGAGCGGAACACAGGGTGTACTCGTACTCGCGACTGGCTTCATAGCCAGCACTTGAATTCGGTGCGATCGTTTCCTTGGTAAGCCGGTTGAGCGCGTCATAGGCATAGCGGATCTCCACGCCTTCTTCCAGGGTCATCAGCACCTGGCCGGTCAACAACGACTGCTGTTGCTGCTTGCTTATGCGGGCATTGTCGAAGCCGATAGTGGTGATCTCTATCAGCTGTACCGGGACCTGCAAGTGTTCGCTGTTGTCCTTGTTGTTGCCCTTACCCTTGTTCTTGCGGTTGCTGCTGTTGCTGTGACTGATGCTGGCGTGGCTGTACTCGTAGACGGTAACGGTGTCCTTTCCATTCAGGGACTCGATATTTTTCCCGGTTCGACCATGCTGGAAAGGCGCGTCCGGCTGGTTGATGTGCTCCAGCAGGATCTTTTGCAACTCCACAGAGGTTCCATCGCTTTCAAGCTGCAGCAGTGTTTCGGTTTCCGGCACGATCCAGTCGGGTAACTCGCTGCCGGTCAGTGCAGGCAGCGCGCTGTAGCGATAACGTTTGGACAGGGTAGGGGCCCCTGGCTGCGACGACAGGGCGGGTTTGACCACTTTTTCTTTCAGTCGTGAGACAAACCCTTCCGCATCGGCCGGGCAACCGTCGCCACCGGCGGCCGGGTACCAACTGCTGACTTCTTGGATCCCGTCGGCGCGTGTATGCACCAGCGGATTGCCGTAACGGTCATAGGTATTGGTGACGGTTTCTGTGCGCGTGCGCTCAGGCTCGTCCAGCCGTTGCCAACGGGTGGTGACTTCGCTGGGTAGCTGACAATCGTCGGGCTGTCTGGAGTAATGCACGTCCTCCAGGATGTTGTAGGCGGTGGTGACCGTTTGCTGGTTTTTGTTCTGGGTGGTGACTTCGCGGGTCTGCAAGTGAAAGCGGTTGAAGGTGCGCTCTATGCTGCGCACGGCCTTGTTGTCGACCCACAGGCTTTCGGTACAGACATAGTTGTACTCCTGCAGATATTTATAGAGGTTGTCCAGGCCGTCGTCTTTCCAGGCGATGGGCAACCCGGCACCGAGAAAATTTCGTGAGCGTTGCTGGCCGTCCTTGTAGGTATATCGCACATCGACCTTTGCCTGACTGAGGCCGGGATCGGTGATGTGTCTTGTCACTCTGGGTATGGGCTGGCGAGCGGCGCTGGATGGAAACGCATGGCCTTCATCCTGATAGTAAATTTCTTCGCTGCTTCCAGAGGGCGTCTCTACATGGTTGATGCATAACTGATTGCCGTTCTTCAGGGCATATTCGAAGCGCCACGACGCATTGTTCTCGGTGGGCAGGGTGATGCACGTTACGTGTTTTGTGCCGGTGAGGGTCATCAAAAAGCGCGCCAGTGGAGTACCGCCAGTGCCCGCGTACGGATGCAGTTTCAGCTCGACGGATGTACTGCTGCGTGCAATTGCCAACAGCGTCTGACCCAGGTCGTCAGTGATCGAAGCAAGTCTGTAGGTGCTGCTGTTGAACACCGTGTGCTCGAGCGCGATGCTGTGTCCCGACGGGGCGATGATCTTTACCGCCCAGGCCATTTTTTTATTACCGCTGCTGTGCAGCTTGAGGATTTCCATCAGACCTGATTTGTGCACCACCCGGTAAGACGTATCGTCCTGTTTGTAGAAGTGGAAGGTGTCAATTTTCTTCTCGGTCATCGTCAGTAGACCGTTGCTGCCGGTGCCGTCGACCCGGAAGGTCTCGCCTGTGCTCAGGGACAGGATCTGGGTGGCAGGGTCGTACTGCGACAACTGCAGGTTCCAGCCCAGGCCGTAGCCGCTGTCCAGCGTATTGAGCTGATTGTAGGACAGGTCGAGTCGGAACCCTGGCCCGCGCAGGTCATTGCTCTGCAGATCGGGCATGCTGATCGATATGTTGTAAAGCCCGGTGCGTGGGTCGACGCCGCTTTTCAGACAACTCATGAAATTGAGCGCGTTGGAGTGCACGGAAGTGGAAGCAGCCATGGAGCGGACCTCGCTGATTGATGCGTGCCAAGCGCAGCGGTGTCTGACGATTGTGCAGTCCTTGCGCTCTGGTCATTGACGACCCCCAAGCCTGAACGCCCTGAGGCGTCCGTGTGGCTGGAAGTCTTGCCTAACCCTAACAGTCCTTACCCGGGCAACAACCTAGCAGTAGTGCTAGTGGGCAACCGATGGGCATCGGCGTAAAAAAAGTCCTATCCGCACTTGCAGGGTCAACCCTTGCGACCTACCCATTTCAGCGGAAACGAGAAAGGAGTCTCACTCATGGCGCTGAATTTCCCCGCCCCCAAGGTGCCTGACTTGCAGCAGCCCGGGAACTACCTCGATCTGGATCAGTTGGGCAGTGCCGACCTGACCACCTGGATCGACTACCCAGGGATCAAGAACGGCGATCGGTTCATGCCCAACTGGCGAGGTTGCGGCGCCCTGGGCGAAGTGGACGACTACGTCAACGATTTGATCGAGGTCGCGGGGCTGCAGCCTGAAGGTATGCTGCTGATGATCACTAACCCGTTGCTGATGAGGCTTGATCAGGGCTGGGTGTTTTACTCGTATGTAGTCGAGGGCAGCATCGAGGAATCCCAGCGCCTGTTCTTCTATGTCGGCAAACGTCCGTCAGCCGCCGCCGGGCTGGGGGTGCCGCAATGCAAGGAGTCTCACGATCTGAAGCTTGACCCCGGCCTGCTGTGGGATCTTTCTGAGCTGTCGATCGTGACGCCGTCGTATCTGGCCATGCGCGAGGGCGACAGAGTGACCCTCACACTGGATCTTTATTACAGTGACGGCAGTTTCGCGCTCCCTGTTATCCTGTCCCGGGTATTGGCGGTGGAAGAGGTGGGCCAGCCTTTGCAGTGGTCGATACCGACTAACGAACTGGTGCCAATTGAAACGGGTGGCTTCGCGCTGATGAGCTACCTCATCGAGTACGGCGATCCCGCATTGACAACGGTTTCGGTCACCCAGTCGCTGGCCATGGTCATACCCTCCTTGGCGTTATTGCCGGCCTTGAAGATCAAGGATTTCAGCGGCGGCTCACTGGACCCGGAAGCCTTCCCTGGCGGCATCACCCTGCTGATCGATCCTTTCGGCATGCAGATCAATGACGATGTCGTGGTTTACATCTCCAGCGGCAATCAGCTGGTGCAGACCCTGAGGGCCGACATATCCAATATCGACAGTGGCGTGCTGCAGTTCTCGCTGGCGAAGGCCTGGCTTTCTGCCAATAACGGCAAGAACATCGAGCTGATGTATCAGTATGCGCGACCGGGCCATGCCGCCAGCTCGTTGCCGCTCAAGGTAACGCTGAGCCGTCCGCTCGATCTTCCTGTGCCCGTTATCGACGACGCCCAGATCGAGAGCGCTGAAGAATGGGGAGTAGTGGGCTATATCCATGCCTCGTTGCTGCTGAGCGGGGTGAGAATTCGCATACCGAAAGATGTGTTCATCGGCGACGACTACACGATACAGATGCACTGGGAGGGCAATACAGGCACGGGCAGCTTTATCGCCGATCCTTCGCCAGACAACCCGCACCTGTTCATCATCCCGTCCACAGCGGTCCCGGCCAATATGGACAAGTGGGTGAGCGTCTATTACAGCGTCGTTTCACCGTTGCAATCAGGCACTTCGCCAGTCTTCAAGCTGGAAGTCAGAGGCCTGGGCCCCGTTTGGCCATATATCCAGATCATGCGACCACGCGTTACCGATACCCTGCTTTACCTTGGCTGTGTGCCACCGGAAGGTGCGCTTCTCGAGCTGGCATCCTGGGCCTACATGGCACCCGGGCAACGGGTACGAATCAAGGTTACTGGCTTGTCCCAGTCGGGTTCGCCACAAGCGCTCGGGCTACGTACCGGCGCCGCCGAACCGCTCACTGAGGCGGAATACGATGCCAGGCAGGTGCCGGTGATCATCCCGAGGGATTTCCTGGACAGTCTGCAAAGAAAGAGTCTGACCAACATCGTCACGGTCGAAGTCAGCTTTGATGACGGGGCGAATTACACACAGTTTCCGTCTATTAATTTCATCGTACTGGATGGTCTTTTTTTATAGGCCGGCAGGCTGGCGCAGGACGCAACAGCCACTGGCATGACCCCACACATACACGGACGTAACCCCATGGCCAATAACACGCTGAACCACCTGACCGAGTGGATGAAAGACCTCGACAATAATGTGATGTGGGGTTGGGACTCCATCGCTGCAATGGCCCGAGGCAAGGTGAATAACCTGTTGCTTCAGGAGTATGTCGCGCGTTTTTCGTCGGATACCTATCTAAAGCCTGTGAGCGGAGAGGTGAGACTGAGCGAAGGGTTTAAAGAATGCATTCACAATTTTATTCTGGATGCGCCCAGGCTGGCCTTCTCGAACGATAACCTCGGTCAGTCTCATGCGACATTGACCTGTTCGATCCTGGGCGGAACCCAATTGACGATGAAGAATAACGTCGATAATTGGGAAGCCTACAGGGTCATCCATATCGATGCGCTGCAAGGTCCGAAGCTGACACTGGATCTCGCGCTGGAAAGGGTCCCGGGCAATATCGAGAGCGATGGCCGGCTGCGGCTCGACCTCAAGGACAGTGACAATTTCATTCTTACCTTCGCGGCTGACAGGACTGACCGCGCACTCGGCGGAGCTTTTTTCAAAGCCTTGTTCAATGCGTTGCCGGACGAGGAGCGCATATGGACGCTTGGCGTGATCAAGCGTGGCACGAATAATCTGATGCACCCACAGTCTTTCAAACTGCGCACCCAGACCAATCCCGCTTCACCTCTCGACCCGCATGCCGCCAACTACGGCGACGGGGCCGTGTTGGTGTTCATTCGTCTGGAAGGCAGTCAGGAAGGCGGCGACATCCCGGTAGAGTACCAATACCTGATACCGGATGATGTCGGGAAAGATTACTCGGCCACCGTGTTGTTCAGTGCGGAGCGTACGTTCAAGGCGGCACTGTTCATAGGTGAAGTGACCAAGACCATTGCTTCGGTTATTGAAGGCGTGGTGTTCAAACCTGTTCATGATGGCTCCGGCCGACTGGTCAAGGCGACTGCCACGTCGGGGAGACTGAAGACGTCCGAGTCGAGCAGCCAGGATGTCCAGGTTCAAATCGATGGCGTGTCAGTCCTGGCAAATGTTTACAAAACCGAGACCTGGCTTGATGCGTTGGGGAGCACGCCTTTGTCTGTGGAGCTCATTGCCGATGGCACGGTGGCATTGACCTGGAAGTCCAAAGCAACCCCCGGCGTTGTGCTTACGTTGCCAGGCCATGGGGCGCTGCTGGTCATGAGCAAGGTCGTCACGGTCGATGTACGGTGCATTTATACCTTCGCCGAAGAAAACAACGACTTGGTTTTGATCCCCAGCCTCACGATAAACACCATCATCGATGGCCTGACTTTCGTGGAGATCCCTCCACCAGCAAACAGCTTTTCATTACTGTTTTTAATAGAGGCGGTAAAAAGCAATTTTGAGAAGTTGAACAAGGACCCGTTCGAGTCCGACATCAAAGCCGCACTGGCACGCAAACTCGCTACTCGTGTGCCGATCAGTTCGTTCATCCGGGACAGTATCGATCTCAATTTCAACGAAGCCATTGTGCCTGATGTACTGCGTGGGCCCAGAGACATAGCCGCCTTCGGCCGCATCAACAGCTCCGGGGCAGACTTTGTCGTCAGCCCGGCGGAGCATCTGATGGTGGTCGACAGTTCCACCACCTTCTCTATTCAACCGCCGGGTGCGAATGTGACCTGGAGTGTCGAACGTCTGCAGGGCGATGCGCAGAACTTCGGTGCCATCAATGGCACCGGCCGATATTACGCGCCAGAAGCCTCTTTGACCGAGCTTGCGTTCACGCGTGTTCGGGTGACGGCCACTGACATGAACTCCAACTATCAGAGTTCGGCGCTGGTCACGATCGTGACCAACCCGATCACCGTCAATCCGTTGATTCAGGTGTGTGACGCCGGGCAGATTGTGGAGCTTGAGGCAGGTTCGCTCGGCACAGAAGAAATGCACTGGTCGCTCAAGGATCCGGTTCCCGGCGAAAGCGGTGTTCTGGAGGGCAGTGCACTGGCTGATGGTGATCACCGTTACGTCGCGGCGCACAAGGTGCACGGCAAAACCTATGTTCTGGATCAGATAGTCGTGACCGGCGGGCAGGCGAGTGTTTCGTCGTGGGTATTGGTAAAGCATCAGACCCCATTGATAACGGTGAAAGTCGTAAAAACCGTGGAGGTTTCTGAAGTTCTGGAGGTTGCGAAGGTCGACAAGCCCGTGGACGTTGTGACCATTCGTGCCGATCAGGTTCAACTGCAAGCGTTTGCCAATGCCGTTGCGCTGCCTGGCGTCAAATGGAGAGTAGGCGCCGGGAGCGGGAGCATCAGTGACGGCTTGTACACCCCCGACATATCGTCGACTGACCGGTTTGTGCTTATTTTTGCCGAGGCCGATCATCCAGTCTTTGACGTCATGGAGGGGCATATCATATTGCCGCTACCGGTGGGCGGGTTTGCCCCGGAGCTGGAATTGATGAAGGGCAAAGAAGTACCGGCGTCCTGACCGAATGCGCATCGGTCTTTGTATATCAACATCACAGGAGGTGATGTCATGGCTGGTTATTCAGCGGAAAGTCTGCTGGCATGGATGAAAAATACCACGCGTCTCAGAGGCTGGGACGCGATCATTGCTCTGGATGGCGACAAGGTCAACGAGCTCCTCGACCAGGTTTACCAACAGAGTCTGGCCCAGGGAATGTCGCGTCCGGTGCCGGACGGAAGTATCACGATTCCCGATACACATGATTGCCATATTTTCTCGGGCTGCGTTCTCGGGCCACCAGGCTTGTCGTTCAAGCACAGCGTTCTGGAGCATTCGCTGCTGGCCTGGCGCATTCCGGTTATCGCCGGTTTGCATACCGTGGTAGAGAACGCTCAAGGGCAGCACAATGTTCACAGAATCGCAGCCTACGACCCACTGAACGCGCCAGGCCTGGATTTCGATCTGGAACTGAGCAGTCAAAGCGCGGATCTGGTGGTGGACCTTGGTCTGGCTAAAAATCTTTCACTGGATTTTCCGGGCGGTTCTACCGAACGAGAGAAGATCGGCGACTTTTTTCAGGGTTGGTTCAGCAACCCGGAAAATCATGAGCAGCAGTTCAGGCTGGGTATTTTCAACGAGCAGAGCAACGAATTGCTCAATGTACGTAGAATCGATGTGCGATCACAGCTTGAAAGCCCCGATGCTGTATCGGTCCATAAAAAAGGCGCGTTACTGCTGTTCGCGACCATGGAATACGGCGTGACGGGCGGGATTCCGGGTGGCGACTCCGACTTCCGTTACCTGATTCCCAACGATGCTCAGCAGTCGTACTCGGCGACCGCTGTGTTTTCCTCTCACGCTCTGCACCGTGCTGCCTTTGGCCATGCGGTGATACAAATGCTGCAAGCGCCTGACTTCAGCTTCAGCGTTCCGGACGATAAACCGCTGCAGCGGATGGTCGCTCAGGCCGGCACGTTTGCAGTTCCGGCTGGAGAATATCGCAGCGCGGAATTCGTCTTTGAATCGGAACCGTTCAGCGTTCAGGCCTTCAACGCCCAGCATCCCCTGACCATTGACTTCGAGTACGCCCAGACCACGCAGACCTGGGAATTTCCCTGCACGCTGGGCTTTCGCTACAGAGCGCTGGACAGCGATGAATGGCAATCGCACAACGCTACCTTCAACATCAGCCTCAGGCATGAGTTTCATCTGACCGAAGGTGGGTCGGATGGTCAGGCAGTGGAAGGGCATCTTTATACACCTTACCTGTTCGACCATGAAGTCAGCGCCGTTCCAGGAACACTGGACAACCTGAGCTCCGGGGAGCTGGAGCAGGTCAACGGTTTCGTGGCCTACACCGTCAAGCACGCGTTGCTGCAAGGGTTGAGCAAAACCCTGGATGCAACGGGCGCCGAGCGTTTTCTGGGCGGCTGGTTATTGCCCGACGAGCAAGTGTTGCAACCTGTACTCAAGCGCCTGCCTTATGACCAGGTCGTGTTCGGTCGCATCGATCCCGGTGCGTCGACGTTCAGTATCGCCGGGCACCAGGCATTGATCGCTACGGGAGAAGCGCTGCAATTGACCACCCAGCCTGCGCGGTCGGGCATCGTCTGGACCCTGGAAGATCCATCGGATGACGGTACTGAAGGTTTGGGAGAAATCGATAAGCAGGGTCGGTATACGGCGCCCGCAGCGCTGCCCGCAAAGCAGGGCTTTCAGCGTGTACTGATCAAGGCGATGGACCCGGTGTCGGGGCATTACAGTACCGCTGTGGTGACGGTGCTCACCAGCAGCGTCAGCGTCAGCCCGTTGATTCAGGTGTGTAATCACGGTCAGCGGGTAGCGCTTACAGCACGCAGTTCGCGTGCAACCAGCCTGAAATGGACGGTGGTCGATCCGGTAGCCGGAGAAAGCGGGACGCTTGAGGACGGCGTTGATGCATCGCATGAGAAGTTTTACGTCGCCGGTGCAGGGGGGGCAGGGAATACCTATGTCCTTGACACAATAACGGTCAGCGACGATCAGCACACCCAATCGATTCAGGTACTGGTCGTTCGCCACCCTCCGATGCTGTTCATAACGCTTGCCAGCGTCAATGATCAGCGTGCCGAGCTGAAAGTCGTCGTCAATGGCCGTGACCTTCCCGTCACCTGGAGTATTGATGGGCCGGGCTCTATAGACGCCACGGGTGTGTACAGCAGTGATGCCAAAGCACCCGAACGCTACGTTGTCGTGTTTGCAGAATTTGAAGACGAGGTTTTTGGCACAATGGCCGGGCACTTGATTCTGCCGCTGCCATTGAGTGGTTCCTCCGGTGTGTTGCAGGCACTGACCGGGACAGCGGGGGGCACGGCGGCTAACGCAATGCCCCGTTCATTGAGCGGTATTGTGCAGCGAGCGGGTGCAGGTACCTTGACCCAAGGCTGGGGAGCCGTCGCGGCGGTCAGTCGCAGCGAGCTCAACCGGCATATAGAGCAACAATACATCGAGCGCTATCAGGATCTGGCCTTCTTGCCGTTGTTCACCGGCGACATCGTGGTGGATGAGCGACAAGGCGACACTGTTCGTCTGAAACAGGTCGAACTGGGCGTGCCGGTCCTGTCGTTTCTGCCTGACTCGCCGGGCTCCAGCAGTGTCCTCGTCACGATGAACATCGTGTCTGGCCGTTACAGCGGCTTGCATCAGCCGGAGGGGAGTGTAACTACCGTGTCCGGCAGCTTCATCATCAGCGAGCCCATGGGCTTCAGGCTGGCGATGACTGTCGAGCTCTTCGTGGATGAGGAGGGGCATGTGCTGCTCGATCTGGCCGGCGGGGCTGGCGTTGCCTGTAGTCTGGGGGGCGTCAATGAGGCGATCAACCAGCGACTGGCGGATTTCTTTGCTGAGGCGTTCAAGGACATTGCGCTTCATCGTCGGGTTTTCTCAGTGCTGCAGGCACAGCTCAATCGCTACCATGTTCAGACTCCAGGCAGCTTGCGGCTTGTTGCCCGCGCCGCGCCGCGTTCAAGCGATGCGCGCATGGACACGACCGGTGATGGCGCGCTTGTGCTGTTCATGCACGCGCAGGATAGCGACGCCGAAGGCGTGTTTCCGCCGACAGATGATTTCGTTTATCCGATACCTGATGATCGTGGGGCAGACGGTCAGTCAACCTACGGCACGGTGCTGATGCTCTCGCAGGAGACTCAGTCGATGATCGAGCGTGAAGGCCTGCAGGTGGCGGACAGCCTGAAGTTCACCGGTGGATGCGTATTCGAACCACTTGAGCAGCACCGCCCGGATGACCTGCTGTTGTTTGGCGGCCTTCGGTCGAAACAGGCCAGTATCACACCCCTGTTCTCGACCCTGACGGCCGGGCAGACCCAGCGTTTTGTCCTGTGCAACCCGCAAGGCGAAGAAATACCGGCCACCAGCTGGAGTGCATTAAGCATTCAAAGCCACCTGGCTGCCGGAAGCGGCAGCATCTCTTCCAGCGGCGTCTACACGGCGGCGGGTATTGAGGCGATCGGCCATGACGCGCTGCGCGTGGTAATCACAGCCACGTATGAAGAGTCAGGCGCTGTCGTCAAGGTCTCGGCGCTGGTGGGTGTGGTATCACGCAGCATGGAGTTGGCGCCACGTGTAACGGTAGTGCCAGGGGGGGCTGCGCTGCAAACGGTCTCGCTGGCGGCTTCGACGCTTGACGGCAGCCCGGTGAGCTGGGCGTTGCTGGGCTCCGAGCTTGGCAGGTTGAGTGAGGCCGGCAAGGGCGCGCTTTTCAGTCCGGATGCCAGGTCCGGGAAAAGAGCGCTGGCCGTGCAACAGATAGAAGCGTCGGGCAATGACCTTGGCATCGCAACGGTGCTTGTTGCCAACGGGCAGCAAATGCTGCGTGTCGAGCCGGCTTTCGTACCCAGAGCACGGCCAAAGGTAGCGGTGCAGCTACAGGATGACCGCGCACTGCTGCCCGGGCTTGAGCGACGCTGGAAGGTGGTGGGCGGGCCAGGCACTGTTGATCGGCAGGGGCTTTTCACGCCTCCCGATCAGACGCTTGTCGCCAGTAGCGTGGTGAGCTGTGAAGTGGTGAACAACGGGGTGGTTCTGGCGTGCGGCTATAGCGTCATCGAATTATCCGAGGTCATCGATGAAGGCAGTTGGACCGAAATGTCGATGTTTACCATCACGGTCCCTGGCTCGTCATCGCCTGACAATACCAAAGGTAATCTGTACCCCAACGGTTATCAGCAAATCAGGCTGCAGGTCAAGACCCAGGTGATGCCGGACAACGAAATCGAGTACGAGCTGAGTCCCACTGAAAGGGCCTCCATGCGTCTGGTAGACGATGAAACCGGCCAAAATATCGAGTCAGTACTCCCCCCTCTCGACGGCATGTCCGAGGGCGATAAGCAGGCGTGGCGCGTGCGCAGTCAACATAACCGTTTCGAGCTGTCCGGGACCGGCATCTCCGCTGCTGAATCGGGCCTGGATGCGCAACGGCCAGTCGTGCAGGACTTCTACCTGCACAGTCGGGCGGAAACGGGTTTTGTCGGCGTCTTCCACGCGACCTTCCGGGCCGACGCTACCGGCTTTTGGTGGACCTCTGTGCGGTATGAAGATGTGAACAGCACGGTTGAAATAACGCCGCGACGCTTGCCAACGTTCGATTCCCGCAATTACACCTTCCTTCCGCGGCGTGCTCATGGGGATGGCGGAGATCCTCCGGTTGAGCCGCCGGTGGAGGGGCCTCCGGACTTCGGTGAGGATGTGCATTTCGATTACCAGTTCGAAACTACTGATTACTGGACGCTGGCTGCCATTAACCCCGATACCCAGCAATGGGTGAGTTTCCAGACGCTGAAGTTTCTGCCCTCCGAGCCTGACAGTGATGTGATCAATACGTCGATCATTCTTTGGGAGAGCCAGCAGGAAAACGAAGTCATGTTCAGCTGGACGGGATTTATCTTCGACGACCCGGCGGTTCCCGGTGATGTAAGCAAAGTGCACTTCGACGACGCGCTTCAGGACGTGATGGGCGATATTAAGTCGTTGGACATTGACGTCAAGATGTCCGTATTCGAGGCCGGCAAACTGGTCATCAGCCTGCACCGCCTCCGGGGCCTTCAATACATCCCGGAAGGTGACCCCGCACGCGACAAATTGACGGGTGAACTGGTAGTTCTGTTGGTCGATAAGCAAGGCAATGCCCATAAACGGCGAATCGGTTTTCTGGCCGACGGCGCCGGTAGGCGCAACCGTCTCATGCATACCTTCTATTCGGAAACGCTGCCCGAATGAGGCATTGATGCAACACACTGACAGGGAGTCATTATCATGAATGCGTTAAGTAAAACCTTGGCCTGCATGGCGCTTACGGGTTTGACAGGCTGTACGCTCGTCCCGTCCCACAGCCCCGTGCCAAAGCCCCAGGCACAGGCGGTTCGACTGATCATGCTCGCAGCAAACGCTGATGGCGGAGGCAAGAACTGCACCTTTACCGCCCAGGACGACACGGTTTATCTCAACGAGCGCGATCATTCGTGCACGAACGATGAGATGAGTTTTATCAAGCTGGATAATGTGCGCTCAGCCATGAAGATTTACCTGGAATCCAGAGACTGTAATGATTCGGGAGGCTGGGTATTTGGGCTCGAGACGTATATCGACCCCTTGACAACAAAATGGATATCCATCGACCAGCTCAGAAGCAAACCGGTCGGCACCATCGTCAGTCGCGGCGTTGTTGTGATCAAGGCGTATGACGGTGATGAAAATATAAAAGGCAAGTTGTCCTGCGTCCGTGTCGATGTATCGAGTTAGTCGTTAGTACAACTGAACTTGTCAGGCCTGCTTAATCGTCGCCCCCGTGGGCGGCGGTTATCTTAATACATAACGTTCGAGGTTCATGGAACATGACAGCATCGACTTCCGTACACTCCAACGCGTTCAACTTTCTCAGTTATGTACAGAGCGGCGTTGACCCCCGCACCGGGCAATACACGGTGGCGATCACCCTGCCCGATGTCAAGACCAACGGATTGCGTGGCCCGGGCATGCCGCTGGCACTCAGTTATAACCCTCTCAACCGCCTGGACAGCGGCTTTGGTCTTGGCTGGAACCTGCCATTGTCGCAGTACGATCCTGGTAACCAGATCGTATCGCTGAGCAGCGGCGAGACATTCAAGGTCGATAGTACCGGCAACGGCCAGATGCTGATGTCGGAAAAGAAAATCGACAGCTTCCACTTGTACAAGGAGGACGATAACCACTACCGGGTGATGCACAAGTCCGGTCTGGTTGAGCAGCTTGAAATGCGCGGCAGCGGCACCAACAGAGTCGCGCTGCCGGTGCGCGTATTTGCCCCTGAAGGCCACAGTGTCACGCTGGGTTATGCCTCTTTCGGCGTGCATCAAATGCTCAGCGAAATCAAGGATGACTCGGGTCAGGTCCTGCTCGGCATCAGCCGCGACGCAACGTCGGTGAAGCTGCGCATAACCACTGGCGAGGGCCCGGATGCGACCTTCGTGATGGTGCTGGCCGGATCGAATCACCATGTCAACCGTATCGAATTGCCGACCGACAATGCTGCTTCCTGGCGTTTTGCATACAGCACGATCCGTGAGCATTTATGCATCACGTCGGTGGAAACACCCGTTGGCGGTCGGGAAGAGGTCTTTTATACCGACAGCGGCCATCAGTTTCCTGCGAGGGCGGCACGTCCCGCTCTGCCCAGAGTCACGCGCCATCGCACGACGCCCGGCCTGGGTCAGGCGCAAATGGACGTTTATTACACTTACCAGGACAGCGCCGGGCGCGAGCGCAACTTTCTGGGCGCAGGGCTGGATATCGCCTGGGAAGACAATGGTCTGGACAATCTGTATCGATACCTCGGGGCGGAGCCGTACGAGTATTCGTCGACCGAAACATGGCGTGTCCAGGTCGCGGGCAAGGCTGATGCCGAGCGCAGCATCGAACGGACCTTCAACCAGTTTCACCTGCTCACTCGAGAAACCACGCGCAAGAACCTCACCGTCAAGCAGGTGGACACTCGTTACTACATCGTGCCGGGAGAATCCTTTTTGACTCAGCCTGCCTATTGTCAGTTACCCAAAGAGGTACAGACCACCTGGCGGCTGTCGTCAGACGGCAGTGTGCCGCGCAGCGAGACTGTCAGCAGCACGTATGACAAGCACGGTAATCTGCTCACTCAGACTCAGGCCAACGGTGTGGTCGAGGTCAGTGAGTGGTATCCGGCCGCCGGTGAGGACGGATGCCCGCCAGACCCGGAAGGCTTCGTCCGCTGGATGAAAAGCAGCAAGGTCATCCCGGCCTTGTCCAGCTACGGCAAGGCACCGGTCCTTGTCACCCGCTATCGCTACCTGGCGTTGCCTGCGGTGGATGGCGGCCAGCGACAGGAATGGCTTGCACCGCAAAGCGAGACCTTATTGACGCAGGCCCCTGAGCAGGAACAGCAACGCACGACCTATGAATACTTCGATGAGCCGAGCAACGCAGCCCTGCACGGTCGGCTCAAACTGCAGCAAGTGATCATGGGCGGGAAGGTGACCAGCACAGCGTATGCCTACAGCATCTTCAAGCGCTCCTTCGAGACCCCGGCCCAAGGCTCGCCTGATGGCTTCGCTGAGCGCTTCGTTAAGGGTTCCCCTGAGAGCAACCGTTACGCCGCGATGGTGCTGCAAACCGTACAGACCGTGACCGGCTTCGATGGCGCGAAGAAGGTCATCACGCTGGAGGATTCTCTGCTCAACGGCGAACCCTTGCTCAATCGCGATGACAACAATGTGGAAATTCGCTACGTCTACGACAGCCTGCGGCGTGTACTGAGTGAAACCGTGGCACCAAATGATGAAACCTACAGGGCGACCAGAAGTTACGAGTATCAGCTATGTGCCAAGGCGACTGATCGGGCCATGCAGACGCTCATCGACGTCAAGGGGGTAAAAACCTGCAGTCATTTCGATGGCCTCAACCGAGTCGTCTATGAGGAGCGGGATGACGCAGATAACCCTGCGCGCGCCGGCAAGCCTCGCCAGACCTACGCGGCTGTTTACGATGCGTGGGGGCTCATGGTCAGTGAAACCGAGTTCGACTGGCTGGGCCAGCAGGATCTGGCGCTCAAGAGCGTCTTCGAATACGACGATTGGGGCGAACAGCGCTGCGTCACCGGCCCGGATAACGTCAAGACGTTCGAAGAGACCGACCCCATTGGTACGGCGCAATCGCAGGGCCCGATTCAGCGTAGCTGGATCGAAGGCAACGGTGGCGGGAAGAGCGAGTTCGCCGAGACCTGGATGAACCTGTTCGAACAGCCGACCCGCAGCGAGCGAAAGGATCAGGCTGAAAACTCGGTCAGCCTGAGCCAGTACCATTACGACGGCCTTGGCCGCCGTGTCGAGGAAATTGTCGGGGAGGCAAACGGCGGGCGGCGCACCACCTCTGTTTACGACGTCTTCGATCGGGTGATCGAGTCCACATTACCAAGCCGGGCCATCGTGCGTCGCAGCTATGCAAGCTACAGCAGCGAAGACTTGCCCGTCAGTATCGGCATCGAGCACAACGGCAAAAGCATTGTGCTGGGAGAGCAGGAGTTCGATGGGCTGGATCGTCTGGTCAGTTCTGTCACCGGTGGGCGTAAACGTACGCTTGTTTACGACCCCGGTCTGCTGCAACCCAAAACGGTAACCCTGCCCAGCAAGCGGAAAATCGACTATGAATACAAGCCCCAGGTCGGCGATGAGCCGTGGCGCAGGGTGCAGTCCGAAGCTGTGCCTGAACCTGAAACCACTCGCGAAGTCGATCCGCTGAAAGAGTCGGGGCCGGCCCGGATTGCGGAGCCGGGTGTGGCTGCCGATTACACTTACGATGAGCAGAATGCTCGTCTGATTCATTCCTCGGAGCAGGGCGAGACACTGGATCGCACGTATTACAGTACCGGATCGCTGAAAAGCGAGAAGCGTACCTCGGCAGGCAAAACCTACGACATGTTCTACAGCTACAGCCGACAGGGTCTGCTGCTGTCTTACACCGACGTACTGGGACAGGAGCAGGTCAATCGCTATGACAACTGCGGTCGTCTTTACGAAACCTCGCTGGGTGAGGTCTATTCAACGTTCGACTACGACACTGTCTTTGGTCGCCTCGCAAAAATCACCACCACCGACAAAGCCGACAGCAGCCGCGAAAGAACCGTCGCGATCAGCCTTGAATATGATGACCTGGGTCGGGAAGTAAAGCGTACGTTTGACCTCGACGGTGTCGAGCAACAGATGGTTCAGGTCTATGACGATGTGGATGACATGGTCCAGCGTACCCTGAGCCAGGGCACGGAAATACTCCGTGACGAAACCTACCGCTACGATACGTCCGGTCGCCTGATTCAATACCAATGCACGGGAACTCAACGGCCGGTGGACCCCTATGGCAGGACCCTGCTCGCGCAGAATTTCATTTTCGATGGCGCGAACAACCTGACGGTTGTCACGACCCGCTTCGATGGCGGTACCAACAATGCCCGGTATTTTTACGAAGGTGACGATCCCGTGCAGTTGAGCCGGGTAACGAACAGCAATGATCAATATTACCCGGCTGAAATCAAACTTCGCTATGACCTGGACGGCAATCTGGACATAGACGAAGCCGGGCGCACGCTCAAATACGATCCCCTCGGCCGCCTGATCGAAGTAGGCACGCCGTCAGCCGGCATTCACTACCAGTATGACCCCCAGGACCAACTGACAGGGGAGACCCGCGGAGCGGACAGGGATCTGCGCTTCTATCGTGACGGAGAGCTGGCCAATCAACTCGGTAGCCATGCCCAGAGCACCTTCATGCGTGGCGACGACTACCTGCTGGCCGAACAGCAGAGTGATCGGACGGTGCTGCTTGCTACCAACGACAGTGACAGCGTGCTCGGTGAAGTCGATGCCAACGGGATCAATCGGAGGTGGTATACGGCCTACGGCCACGCTAGCGGCGAAAGTCCACCGCACGGCAGACTGGGGTTCAACGGCGAACTGGCCGAGGCGCATACCGGCTGGCAAATGCTGGGTAATGGCTATCGGGCCTACAGCCCGGTGTTGATGCGCTTCAACAGTCCTGATAGCTGGAGTCCGTTTGGGGAGGGTGGGGTGAATGGGTATGCGTATGTCGAGGGCGATCCGGTGAACAGGGTGGATCCGTCGGGGCATGGTATTTTTTCTGGATTGTTCAAAGCTGTTGTCAGAAAATTTAGTAAGGTTGCAACTACAAAATCTGAGCTCGCACAGCAGATTCCAAGAGATCTCAAGTTTTTAAGGGGTAAGTCTAAGAGGGCTTTTTATCCTATTGATAATAATGATGTCAGTAATCTTAATAAAATTGCGAGCGATAAAGCAGGCAGAGTTACGACTCTTCAAGAGGCTCTCCAAACAAAAATAACTCCTGCTGCGAGTGGATTAAAAGGCTCTGGTGTCGAAGAGGCAATACAGCGTCAGTCTTGGTTCACGTCCGGGATTGATGAGCTTTATCAGGCAGGAGCTGAGTCTCAACAAGCAAATCTGGCAAGAAACTATGCACAAAACAATGTTGGCCGTTTGGGTATAACGCGACCTTCCAGAAAAACGGCCAAGAGGCTGAGTGCTAAAATTGAAAAGAACAATAAAATTAACAGCGGAGCGTTTGCTGAAGCAATGAGAGAAATTCGGTTTATCAATAATTATCGAAGTCGAGCAGCTACAGGACTTGGGAATGGACGTAAAAGACGAGAGCTCGTTGGAACACCTCATCCTGGTGACAGGTTCAATCAATAGTTTCAACTAGCTGTGTCAGACAAGCGTGGCTGTTAAAGCCACGCTTGTTATCTTTATGTTTTTTTATGTGTCTGCATCACTCCACCAAAATAACCCCCTGCCTGATCGCCATCACCAGCGCCGCCTTCAATGACGTCACGCCGAACTTGCGGCGGATATTGCTGGTATGAAAGTGCACGGTCGCTTCCGAGCAGCCTTGTATCCGGGATATCTCCCAGGCGGATTTGCCGAGCGCCACCCATTCCAGGACTTGTCGTTCCTTGACAGTCAACTGGACAGTGGCGGGTGTGGCTTGGGAAGGCGGCGTGATGCCGGGTGGTTTTCCATTGTCGCGAAGCATGGTGAAGTCCTTTCCCTGAAGATCGCCGCACCACGATACCCCTGCATCCCCTAACGCGAACCTGACATAAATGACAGCGCCGCAGGGCCGTGAACGCCTTGCGCCGTCAAGGCTGTAGCGCTTTTTTACAGCTTCTTTACGCCCCGGCCAGCCTGTCGATCTCGCGCCTTTACACCCTGCCTGCGGACAATCACCTCACGCGGCCTGCGCCGTACCGGTGTTGCCTGATGGGGGAAATTTCAATGAGCGTTATGGATGGTATCTCTCTGCTGATGGGAGTCGGGCTGTTCATCTATCTGCTGGTGGCGCTGTTGCGCGCCGACCAGAGTCAGGAGTGATCATGCACAGTTACGATTATCTGTTGATCCTGGCCTTTCTGGTCCTGCTGCTGGCCCCCGCGCCGTGGCTGGGACGTTTCTATTACCGGGTCATGGAAGGCGAGCGCACCTGGCTGAGCCCGGTGCTGGGGCCGGTCGAGCGCGCCTGCTACCGGATTTCCGGCGTCGACCCGAAAACCGAACAGTCCTGGAAGCAATACGCCTGGGCGTTGATGGCGTTCAACCTGGCGGGCTTTGTCGTGCTGTTCGCCATCCTCATGCTGCAAGGCATGCTGCCGCTCAACCCGCAGCAATTGCCGGGCATGGAGTGGTCGCTGGCCTTCAACACGGCGATGAGCTTTATCACCAACACCAACTGGCAGGCCTACAGCGGCGAAGCGTCGCTCAGCTACCTGAGCCAGATGGTCGGCCTGACCGTGCAGAACTTCGTCAGCGCCGCGACCGGCCTGGCAGTGCTGGTCGCGCTGTGTCGCGGTATCAGCCGTCGCTCGTCGCAGAGCCTGGGTAACTTCTGGGCCGACATGACCCGCGCCACGCTCTACGGCCTGTTGCCGATCAGTATCGTGCTGGCGGTGTTTCTGGTCTGGCAGGGCGTGCCACAGAACTTTGGCCACTACATCGACGCACTGACCCTGCAAGGCGCTGACCAGAGCCTGCCGATGGGCCCTGCGGCCAGTCAGATATCGATCAAGCAACTGGGCACCAATGGCGGCGGCTTCTTCGGCGTCAACTCGGCGCATCCGTTCGAGAACCCGACGGCGTGGAGCAACCTGTTCGAACTGGTGTCGATCCTGCTGATCCCGGCTGCGCTGGTGTTCACCTTTGGTCACTACGTCAAGGACATGCGCCAGAGCCGCGCGATTCTCGGCTGCATGCTGGCGCTGCTGTTGATCGGCGGCGCGGTCTCGCTGTGGGCCGAGTACCAGCCCAACCCGGCACTGAACATCGCCGGTGTCGAACAGACCGCACCGCTGGAAGGCAAGGAAACCCGATTCGGCACCACCGGCACGGTGCTGTGGTCAGTCGCTACCACTGCGGCCTCCAACGGCTCGGTCAATGGCATGCATGACAGTCTTAACCCGCTGACCGGCATGGTCGCGCTGGTCAACATGATGGTTGGCGAAGTGATCTTCGGCGGCGTCGGTGTCGGCCTCAACGGCATGCTGCTCAACGTACTGATCGCTGTGTTCCTCGCAGGTCTGATGATTGGCCGTACCCCGGAATACCTGGGCAAGAAGCTG
Organism: Pseudomonas sp. NFACC10-1; assembly: GCF_900119195.1. NCBI lineage: Bacteria > Pseudomonadati > Pseudomonadota > Gammaproteobacteria > Pseudomonadales > Pseudomonadaceae > Pseudomonas > Pseudomonas sp. NFACC10-1. The sequence continues at coordinate 542,984 of NZ_FPJB01000001.1, forward strand.
CAAGCGCAGGAAGTCCGACTGCTGGTCGCCACCTTGCTGGTGATGCCGGTGGGCGTGCTGGTGCTGGCCGCGATTGCTGCCAGCCTGCCAGGCCCGGCCGGTGCGATCAGCAACCCTGGCGCACACGGTTTCAGTCAGTTGCTGTACGCCTATACCTCGGCCACGGCCAACAACGGCTCGGCGTTCGGCGGTTTCAGTGCCAACACCGTATTCCACAACTTGATGCTCAGCCTGGCGATTTTCATCGGCCGCTTCGGTTACATCCTGCCGGTGCTGGCCCTGGCCGGTAGCCTGGCCATGAAGAAGACCGCGCCGCAGGGCCAGAACAGCTTCCCGACCCACGGCTTGCTGTTCGTCACCCTGCTGACCGTCACGATTCTGCTGGTGGGTGGCTTGACCTTCCTGCCGACCCTGGCACTGGGGCCGATTGCCGAACACCTGAGCCTGGGTTTCTGAGGAACCGATCATGAACTTACCTATTAATCCCGCAAAAAATGCTGCTGCGAAATCTACTGAATCGCAGGCCGCCGAATCGGCAAAAACCGGAATCGCGGCCCTGTGGCGTCCGGCGCTGGTGCAGGCGTTCGTCAAGCTCGACCCGCGTCAGCTCAAGCGTTCACCAGTCATGCTGGTGGTGGAACTGACCGCCATTCTGACCACCGTGCTGTGCGTGATCCCCAACCCGCAGGTGCCGACTTCGGTCTGCGTGCAGATCGCTCTGTGGCTGTGGTTCACCGTGTTGTTCGCCAACTTCGCCGAAGCGCTGGCCGAAGGCCGTGGCAAGGCGCGCGCCGACAGCCTCAAGGCGGGCAGCGAAGGGCTCAAGGCCCGTATCAGGGACGACAACGGCAGCCTGCGCATCATCAATGCCAGCGAGTTGCGCAAGGGCGACGTGGTGCGGGTCGAGATCGGCGAAATGATTCCCGGTGACGGCGAAGTCATCGAGGGCATCGCGGCCGTCAACGAGGCCGCGATTACCGGCGAATCTGCGCCAGTGATCCGCGAATCCGGTGGTGACCGCTCGGCCGTGACCGGCAATACCCGGCTGGTGTCCGACTGGCTGCTGATACGCATCAGCGCCAACCCCGGCGAATCGACGCTAGACCGCATGATCGCGCTGGTCGAAGGCGCCAAACGGCAGAAGACCCCCAACGAAGTCGCGCTGGATATTCTACTGATCGGCCTGACCCTGATCTTCCTGTTGGTGGTCATCACCTTGCAGCCGTTCGCCCACTTCGCCGGTGGCAGCCTGCCGCTGGTATTTCTCGTGGCGCTGCTGGTCACGCTGATTCCCACCACCATTGGTGGTTTGCTGTCGGCCATCGGCATTGCCGGTATGGACCGCCTGGTGCGCCTCAATGTGATTGCCAAGTCCGGTCGCGCCGTGGAAGCCGCGGGCGATGTGCATGTGCTGCTGCTGGACAAGACCGGCACCATCACCTTCGGCAACCGTCGCTGCGCTGCTGTCTACGCTGCACCGGGTGTGACGCCCAAGGAGCTGGGCGAGGGTGCTTTGCTGGCCTCGCTGGCCGACGATACGGCAGAAGGCAAATCCATCGTCGAGTTTCTGCGCAACCTGCACCCGATGAACGAGCCGACCCTGAGCTCGGTGACGGCCGTGCCGTTCAGCGCTGACACACGTCTGTCCGGCGTTGATTATCAGGGCCACGTGTATCGCAAGGGCGCGGTGGATTCGCTGCTGGCTTTCATCAACATGCAGCGCAGCGAGCTGCCGCCTGCACTGGCCCGTGAGGTCGACAAGATTGCCAAGACCGGTGGCACACCGCTGCTGGTCTGCGCCAACGGTCGGTTGTTGGGCGCGATCCATCTCAAGGATGTGGTCAAGCCAGGTATTCGCGAACGCTTCGAAGAGCTGCGCAAACTGGGTATCCGTACCGTGATGGTCACCGGCGACAACCCGCTGACTGCCGCAGCGATTGCTGCCGAGGCCGGTGTCGACGACGTGCTGGCCGAAGCCACGCCGGAGAAAAAACTGGAGCGCATTCGCCAGGAGCAGGGCGAAGGGCGTCTGGTGGCGATGTGTGGCGACGGTGCCAATGATGCACCTGCACTGGCGCAGGCCGACGTCGGCATGGCGATGAATGACGGCACCCAGGCGGCGCGCGAAGCGGCCAACATGGTTGACCTCGACAGCGACCCGACCAAGTTGCTGGACGTGGTGCAGATCGGCAAGGAGTTGCTGGTTACCCGCGGTGCGCTGACCACCTTTTCGATTGCCAACGACGTGGCCAAGTACTTCGCGGTACTGCCCGCACTGTTTGCCTCGATCTACCCGCAACTGGGCGTGCTCAACGTCATGAAGCTGGCCAGCCCGCAGAGCGCGATTGTCTCGGCCATCGTTTTCAACGCGCTGATCATCGTCGTACTGATTCCGCTGGCCCTGCGTGGCGTGCGTGTGCAGGCGGCAAGCGCCGCTCACTTGCTGCGTCGCAACCTGCTGATCTATGGCCTGGGCGGCATCGTTGTGCCGTTTCTCGGCATCAAGCTGATCGACATGCTGCTGGTCGCACTCGGCCTTGTTTGAAGCCTGTGCTGCATGCCGGTCGGCGTGCAGCCTCACCTGATTGAGGATGTGCAGATGTCCAATGTATTGCGTCCGGCCTTGAGCCTGATCGTGTTGATGAGCCTGATCACCGGCGTGGCCTATCCACTGGTGGTCACCGGGGTTGCGCAAGTGGCGTTTCCGGCGCAGGCCAACGGCAGCCTGGTGTATGACGCGTCGGGCAAGGTGCGCGGCTCGACGCTGATCGCCCAGTCGTTCACCGGCGATGAGTGGTTCCAGTCGCGTCCTTCGGCGGGCGCATTCGCGACCGTGGCCAGCGGCGCGAGTAACTTTGCCCCGAGCAATCCGGCGCTGGCGACTCGCGTGAAAGAGGACGCTGCGAAACTGGCCAACGCTTCTCAGGAACCGATACCAATGGCCTTGCTGACCACCTCCGGCAGCGGACTGGACCCGCACCTCTCGCCTGAAGCGGTTGCCTGGCAGGCCGGTCGTGTTGCAGCGGCGCGCCAGTTGCCGTTGGACAAGGTTCAGGCGCTGATCGACGCCAATACCCAGCGTCCGCTGATCGGCCCACCCGTGGTCAACGTATTGGCCTTGAATATGAGCCTGAATCAGTTACCGTCTGCACCGCGCAACGCGCAGTTGTAACAAAGTACGCCTTGTACGCAGCAGATTCACTAAGCTGTAGCTGATCAGAAAGAGGGTGGTAACCAACGTGAGTGATTCCGGTCGAGCTGACGCACTGCTGGCCCAGTTGCCCCGCGAGGGGCGCGGGCGGCTGAAGGTGTTTCTGGGTGCCGCGCCAGGCGTCGGCAAGACCTACGCGATGCTCCAGGCGGCTCACGCGCAGCTGCGCCAAGGCGTGAAGGTGCTGGCGGGTGTGGTCGAAACCCACGGCCGCGCAGAAACCGAGGCGCTGCTCAACGGTCTGCCGCAACAGCCCTTGCTGCGCACTGAGTATCGCGGCATGACCCTCGAAGAAATGGACCTCGACGCGCTGCTCAAGGCTGCGCCGAGCCTGGTACTGGTCGACGAACTGGCGCACACCAACGCGCCCGGCAGTCGCCACGCGAAACGCTGGCAGGATATTCAGGAACTGCTGGCGGCCGGCATCGATGTGTACACCACCGTCAACGTCCAGCACCTGGAAAGCCTGAATGACCAGGTGCGCGGCATCACCGGCGTGCAGGTGCGCGAAACGCTGCCGGACTGGGTGTTGCAGGAAGCCTTTGATCTGGTGCTGATCGACCTGCCGCCCCGCGAACTGCTGGAGCGCCTGCGCGACGGCAAGGTCTACGTGCCTGAGCAGGCACGCGCGGCCATCGACGCATTCTTCACCCAGACCAACCTCACTGCACTGCGTGAAATGGCCATGCAGACGGCGGCTGCCCAGGTCGATAACGATCTGGCGCAGGGCTACCGGCAATTGGGCCAGTCGGCCCCGGCAGTTCGTGGGCGGATGCTGGTGGGCATCGACGGTGATATCCATGCAGAGCGTCTGGTGCGTCACGCCAGTCGGGTTGCCCAGCGTCGCCATCTGCCGTGGAGCGCCGTGCATGTGGACGACGGGCAAACCCTCGACGAGCAGTCTCGCGCGCGTCTGCAAAGCGCCCAACAACTGGCCGAGCGGCTCGGTGGCGAGGCGGTTTCGCTGCGCGCCGGGGAGGTCGCCCGAACGCTGGTGCAGCATGCCATCGAACGGCGCGCCAGCGTGGTGCTGGTCGGCCAGTCGCGACGGCATTGGCGGCGTCGCGTGTTTGGTGGCGGCGTCGCGGCACGCTTATTGCGCGAAGGGCACGGGCTGGAAATCTCGGTGCTCGACGACAGCGAGGAACTGCCTGATCAGCCGCCGCGTGCCCGTCCGGCTCACGAAGTGGTGTGGTTCGATTACGGTCTGGCCTTCGTCGCCACGCTGATCGCCAGTCTGGTCGCCTGGGGCGTTGCAGGCGTGCTGGCGCTGCCCAACATATCCCTGATCTTTCTTGCTGCGGTATTGCTGGTCGCCGTGCGCAGCAGCATGGGCCCAGCGCTCGCCTGTGCCGGGTTATCGTTCCTGGCCTATGACTTTCTGTTCATTCCGCCGAGTTTTTCCCTGAACATCCAGCGCGAAGAAGACGTGCTGACGCTGTTGTTCTTCCTGTTGATGTCGGCCTTGACCGGCAAGCTCGCGGCGCGCCAGCGCAGGCAGTTGCAGGCGTTGCGCGATACCCAGGAACAGACCAGCGAGCTGCTCGACCTGTCGCGCAAGATGACCGCCGCCACGGATCGCAAGGCGGTGCTCGCCGCCGCCGAACAGCATTTTTCCGGCTGGAAGGAACTGCATCTGTGCCTGGTCGATCGCGACGGGCAGGGCGGTTGGGTGGTCGAAACCGGTGGGCCACTGACGTTTTCGGAGCCCGAGCGCGCTGCTGCCGATTGGGCCTGGCAGCACGATCAACCCGCGGGCAGCGGCACCGGCACCTTGCCATCCGGGCGCTGGTGGTGGTGGCCGATCACCGCAGAAGAAGGGCCGTTGGCTCTATTGGGAGTCTGCGCGCGAGAAGGCCAGTCGTTTACCGCGCAGCATCGACGTCTGCTGGCCGCGCTTACCCAGCCACTGGCGCAGGCACTGGCCCGTGCGCAATTGGCTCAGGAACTCGAGGCGGCGCGTCTGCACGGCGAAACCGAGCAATTGCGCAGCGCCTTGCTGGCTTCGGTGTCCCACGACCTGCGTACCCCGCTGACCTCGATGCGCGGCAGCATCGACAGCCTGCTGGCTCTGGGCGAAGCCATTCCACTGGAGGATCGCCGCGAGCTGCTGGAGGGTACCCGTGACGAAGCCGAGCGCCTGGACCGCTATATCCAGAACCTGCTCGACATGACGCGTCTGGGGCATGGCGCTCTCAAGCTCGCCCGCGACTGGGTGTCGCCCGCCGATATCGTCGGCAGCGCGCTCAACCGGCTGCGTGCCGTACTGGCGCCCTTGCAGGTCAGCACCCAGGTGACCGGCGAGCTGCCGCTGCTGTATGTGCACGCGGCGCTGATCGAGCAGGCGCTGGTCAATGTGCTTGAGAACGCTGCGCGCTTTTCACCCGTCGACGGGCGCTTGCAGGTAGCAGCCGGTGTGGTCGACAGTGAACTGTTTTTCTCGGTCAGTGACGAAGGCCCGGGCATTCCCGAGGATGAGCGAGCGAAGATTTTCGACATGTTCTACACCGCCGCGCGCGGCGATCGGGGCGGGCAGGGCACAGGGTTGGGACTGGCGATTTGTCAGGGCATGATCGGTGCACACGGTGGACGGCTCACGGTCGAGGACGGCATTGACGGGCTGGGCACGCGCATCACGCTGTTTCTGCCGCTGCAGGCGCAGCCGGACGTAGAACTGGAGGAATCCGCTTGAGCCAGGCGACCACCATTCTGGTCATCGATGATGAGCCGCAGATTCGCAAGTTCCTGCGCATCAGTCTGGTTTCGCAGGGCTACAAGGTGCTGGAAGCCGCCACTGGCGCTGAGGGCCTGACTCAAGCTGCCCTGAACAAACCGGATTTGCTGGTGCTCGACCTTGGGTTGCCGGATATGGACGGCCAGCAGGTGCTGAGTGAGTTTCGCGAGTGGTCGGGAGTGCCGGTGCTGGTGCTCTCGGTGCGCGCCAGCGAGGCTCAGAAAGTTCAGGCGCTGGACGCCGGCGCCAACGATTACGTGACCAAGCCGTTTGGCATTCAGGAGTTTCTGGCCCGAATCAGGGCGCTGCTCAGGCAGGCGTCGGGCAGCGAAAAGCCCGAGTCTGCGCTTGAGTTCGGGCCGCTTACCGTGGACCTGGCCTATCGGCGTGTGCTGCTCGACGGCCAGGAAGTGGCGCTGACCCGCAAGGAATACGCGGTGCTGGCGCAGTTGGCGCGGCATCCCGGGCGGGTCATTACCCAGCAGCAGTTGCTCAAGGATATCTGGGGGCCCACGCACACCGAAGACAGTCATTATCTGCGTATCGTGGTGGGGCATTTGCGGCAGAAGCTGGCGGACGATCCGACCGCTCCGCGGTTCATCCTCACCGAGCCTGGAATAGGGTATCGTCTGCTGGCTGATCACTAGATGAAAAAAGCGAGCATAGCCCCGTGCTGCGGCACTTTTACTGCCCCGCACCGTCAAAGCCGCACACTCCCTGTTCACTCTGAGGTAACACCCGCATGAAAGCCCTTATCTGTCTGCCATTGCTTGTTTTGGTTCTTGCAGGTTGTGCTGGCAAGACTGGATATCGCGACAGCTGTGCCACTCAGCTCGACGCTGCCTGGCATGAGCTTGATCTGGCCAAGGCTGAAGGCTTCGCCGGAACGGTCAGTTACTCCAAGGCCTTGTCGCTGCTGACGGGTGCCAAGACTCAGCAGCAGTTCGAGGCGTTTGAAGGCTGCACCGAGAAGTCCGAGAAAGCCCGCTTCTACATCCGCGAGTCCCGCGCTGGCCGTTGATACCTGACGATACACAGGTCTGCTCTTGATTCTGGCCGAAGGCCGTGGGAGCGAGCTTGCTCGCGAAGAGGCTATTAAAGCCCCTGAAAATGGGGCGTCTGGACAATGACTATCGTGCCAATGCGTTGGCATGCAGTTCGTGACGCTCTGCGTCACGCAGCTGTTCTGTGGTTTCAGTGACTTCTCCATCTGACTCAAGTCGCCTTTTCGCCCCTCGGCGACTCACTTAGTAAGCAAACCCCCAAGCTCCGTTTCCGGTCCGACTTCGTCGGGTTCCTTTGCCCTGTCACTGACGTCGTACTCTGCGTCGTCTGTGCCATCGCGCTCGAAAAGCATTTTAGGCCATTTGGCTAAAGGCACGGCCCGGGAGCTGATGGCTATCGTTCCTCACGCTCCGCGTGGAATGCCGTTGGTGACGCTCTGCGTCACAAATCTTTCAGTCTGGCGAGACGGTAAGCCTAACCAACTCTGGCGAAACGGCCTACGCTCACTTTAAAGTGTTCGGACACTGGCATCGCTTGCAGTCCCACAGTCATGAAGCAGTTGCCGGAAGGGGCTTTCGATGGGTAGAAAACTCGATGCGTGCCTGAGCGCGATCAATGAGGTGGTGCTGGGCAAGGAGGCGCAGGTACGGTTGGCGATGACGTGTCTGGTCGGCGGCGGGCATTTGTTGATCGAGGACTTGCCGGGGATGGGCAAGACGACCCTCAGTCATGCGCTGGCGAAAATTCTCGGCCTGAGTTATCAGCGTATTCAGTTCACTTCTGACCTGCTGCCAGGTGACATCCTGGGGACTTCGATATTTGATCGGGACAGTGGGCAGTTCACCTTTCATCCCGGTCCGATTTTCGCCGAGCTGGTGCTTGCCGACGAGATCAACCGCGCCACGCCCAAGAGCCAGAGCGCGTTGCTGGAAGCGATGGAAGAAGGGCAGGTGTCCATCGAAGGCGCGACGCGTCTGTTGCCCGATCCGTTCTTTGTGATCGCGACCCAGAACCCGTTCAGTTCCGGCGGCACTTTTGCGTTGCCCGAGTCGCAACTGGACAGGTTCATGATGCGCATTTCCATGGGCTACCCGGCCAGAGCCGCAGAGAAAGCCCTGCTGCTGGGCGAGTCGCGCCGCGAGCTGTTGCCGCGTCTGCAACCGATTCTGGATCACGCCCTGCTTGGCCAGCTCCAGGCGCAGGCGCGGCAGGTGCGTGCCAGTGACGCGCTGGTTGATTATGTCCTGCGACTGGTCGAGGCGACGCGCAGTCAGCCGCAGTTCGCGTACGGACTTTCACCCAGGGCGAGCCTGGCGATTCTGGCCGCAGCACGGGCCTGGGCGATGTTGCTGGGGCGGGAGTACGTGATTCCCGAAGACGTGCAGGCGGTGCTGCCATCGGTTATCGGACACCGTTTGCGTGAACGCAGCGATCCGACCGGGCATGGCGGCGGTGCGCTGGTTCAATGGCTGTTGCGCGAGGTGCCCGTGCTTTGATCGAGCCGCTCAAACCGCTCTGGCAACGCTGGCTGTCGAGGCGAATTCCTCCAGCGTCACGCATTACCCTCGACCACCGGCGCATTTTCATCATGCCGACACGCACCGGCATGATTTACGCGCTAGTGCTGGTGCTTATGCTGCTGGTGGCGATCAATTATCAGAACAGCCTGGCCTACGGGTTGACCTTTCTATTGCTGTCGATAGGCGTGCTGGCCATCCTGCACACCTACCGCAACATCAGCGGTCTGGTTCTGAGTGCGGGCGTGGCGCGTTCGGTATTCGTCGGCGAGCCGGTGCAATTGCGCCTGCGCCTGGAAAGTGCCGGGCAGGCCCACCAGGCATTGGGATTGGGCTGGAGTGCGACAGCATTGCAGTCAGGCGACGTGCAGCCCCGTGGGCTGACCGACCTGGAACTGACTCTGCCCGCCGAAAAGCGCGGCTGGCTGCGTGCGCCAAGGCTGCGCATCGAGAGTGTGTTTCCGCTGGGTATCTTTCGCGCCTGGAGCTGGCTAGACCTGGAGCAGAGCGCCTTGATCTACCCTCGACCCTTGTCCGGGACCATGCCGCTGCTCAAGGGCGTGCAGCCGCATGCCGAGGACGATGGCCATGCCACCCAAGGGGCCGGTGTCGATGATTATCAGGGCTTGCGCAGTTACCAGCCGGGTGACAATCGCAGTCGCTTGCACTGGAAAGCCTATTCCCGCGGGCAGGGGCTGCTGATCAAGGATTTCACCGACCTCAGTGGCCATGACCTGTGCCTGGACTTCATGGCGCTGGGCGGCGATATCGAAGAGCGCCTGTCGCGCCTGTGTTACTGGGTGCTGGAGCTGTCGCAGCGGCAGCAGCCGTTTGCCCTGCGGTTACCGGGCTTTTTGTCGGCGGTGGACAGCGGCGATGCACACCGCGAAGTCTGTCTGCGCGCCCTTGCGCTGTACGGCCATCGATCATGAACGACAAGGTCAAGACAGTTCAATCCGCGCCCATTCCGCGCGTCAGCCTCACCTGGCTCTTGGTGGCGCAGGCACTGGTGGTGTTGCCGTTCGCGCTGCATGTGCCGGTGTCAATCACGATCCTCTGGCTCGGCTGTACGGTGTGGCGCGTGCAGGCGTTCCGGATGCGCGTGCGCTTGCCTGGCACCTGGGTCAAGTCCGGGCTGTTGGTGGGCACCGCAGGTGGCGTTTATCTGGCGCGCGGCAGCCTGGTCGGGCTGGATGCCGGGGCTGCGTTACTGGTGGCTGCATTCGTTCTGAAAATGCTGGAAATGAACAGTCGCCGTGACGCGCGCGTGCTGATTTTCCTCGGTTTCTTCTGCGTGGCGGTTGGCTATCTGTTCGAAGACAACCTGCTGTGGGCGCTCTTCAGTCTGCTGCCGGTCAGCGCGCTGCTGGCTGCGTTGATCGGCCTGCAACACACAGACCTGGCCGGCAGGTCGGCGGACACGCTCAAGCTGGCGTTCAAGCTGATGGCGCAGGCACTGCCATTGATGCTCCTGCTGTTTCTATTCTTTCCGCGCCTGGACCCGCTCTGGTCGCTGCCGCAGCCGAGTAACAAAGGCGTCACCGGCCTGTCGGACAACATGGCACCCGGCGACATGGCGGAACTGAGCAAATCGCCTGCGCTGGTGTTCCGCGCCAGTTTTGAAGGGCCTATCCCGGCGCGCAATCAGCTTTACTGGCGCGGTTTGACCCTTGAGCAGTTCGATGGACGTCGCTGGTCGCAGTCGGCACGTGCCCAGACCGTGCAGATTGCGCAGTGGGAGAAACGCGGTGAGCCGCTGGCCTACAGCGTTGTCATGGAAGCCAGCGGCCGGCCCTGGTTGCCGAGCCTCGACGTGGCAGAAACCACGTTGCCGGACGTGCGGCAGATGAGCGACTTCCGCCTGCAGCGCAGACGCCCCATCGAGCAGTCGTTGTTGTACGCCGTCAACTCATGGCCGCAGAGCGTCCGTGATCCGCTGTCCAGCGAGCAGATCCAGCGTCAGGACCTGCAACTGCCTGCCAAGGGCAATGATCAGGCGCGGCAATGGGCCGATGAACTGCGCCGGCGCTACACCACACCAGACGCTATGGTCGCGGCGCTGCTCGGCTACTTCAGCGATCAGCCGTTTCACTACACCCTCAAACCGGTGCCATTGGGCAATGACAGCATTGATGAATTCCTGTTTGCCAGTCGTCAGGGTTTTTGCGCCCACTACGCCGGAGCCATGACCTTTGTCCTGCGCGCGGCAGGCATTCCTGCGCGGGTGGTGGCCGGGTATCAGGGCGGTGAGCTGAACCCCGACGGGCAGTACCTGACTGTTCGCCAGTTCGATGCGCATGCCTGGGTGGAATACTGGCAGCCAGGCGTGGGCTGGCGCAGCGTCGACCCGACTGCCGCCGTGGCGCCGCAACGTATCGAGCAAGGTCTGGAGCAGGCGCTGGCGGCGGACGAAGCGTTTCTTCAGGACTCTCCCTATTCAGCGTTGCGCTACCGTAACGTGGCTTGGGTCAACGCCCTGCGCCTCAGTTGGGATAACCTCAATTACGGCTGGCAGCGCTGGGTACTGGGCTATCAGGGACAACAGCAGTTACAAATTCTCGGGCGCTGGTTTTCAGGCTTCCAGGCGCCGGTTTTCGTCCTGGGAACCCTGTTTTCACTGGGGCTGGTGGCGTTATGGCTGTTCAAACCCTGGCAACGCGAAAGCGACTCGCAGCTGCGCGTGTTCAACGCATTTGAACGCTTGCTCGCCCGTCATGGTCTGCGTCGTATGCCGGGTGAAGGCGCTGACGCATTCTGCCGCAGGGCGGTACTCTACTTTCCGCGGCATGCCGAGGCCATTGAAGGTTTCATCCGCGAATTTCAGGCGCAGCGCTACGCTGGGCGGCTGGCTTCGGCGAGCCGCTTGAGGCAGGCGCTGAGCACGTTGCGTCGGGGTTTGCCATGGAGGTTGTCAGCCGTCAGGGACAGGCATTCATGAATCAGTTTGTCGAAGGGGAATTGCATGTCTTCAATGGTGGATCATCTGGTCGCCGAAGTGCTGGCGCTGGATGTCAAATTGCTCGCGTGTCAGGCACGTCTTGCCGTTTCGACTGACAGCGAAGCGCTGCACGATTTACGTACCACGGTGCGCCGTCTGCGCAGCGTATTGCGGCCCCTGCGGGAAAACCCGAGTGCGGCAGAGCTGGAAGAGGCGGCCAAGGCGGTCGGCCAATTGACCACGCCGCTGCGTGACATGCAGGTGCTCGCCGGGTTTCTTGAAGAGCAGGGTTTGAACGAGGCCGCGTTCACACGCAACCGCTACCTGGAAACCGCCTGCCCCAAGGTCGCCAGCTCGTCCGAGCTGACCCGTCTGCTCAAGCTGATTGACCGGTTCCCGGAAATGCTGCGTCTGCAACAGCGCCAGGGCATGTTGCGGGGTCTGCGCAAGACCATTGAAAAACGCATGGACAAGCAATGGCACAAGCTGCGTGTTGCCATCGCTGAGCCGGGACACGATCGGCATGACCTGCGTTTGCTGATCAAGCGCGTGCGCTACGCTGCCGAAGCCTATCCGCAACTCAGTCATCAGCCGAAAAACATGCAAGCCCGGCTCAAATCCGCACAAGGCGAACTGGGCGACTGGCATGATCATCTGCAATGGCTGGCGCAGGCTGCGGAACAACCTGATCTGGCCCCCTGCGTGCCGGGCTGGCAAATCGGCATAGTACGTGCCGAACGCAAGGCCGAAGCGTCGCTCAAACGCCTGGCCAAGGCCTGTTTCTGATCCGGTAATTTATCGTGAGGCATGTCATTCAGGCCGCAAAAATGGCCATTATGCGGCCTGTCGATAACTAAGAGGATGGTTATCATCCATCCACTTGTGTGTTGACGTGTGGAGTGAACATGACCTTTTCTGAACTGATCGATGCGCTGCGTCGTGATCCTCGCGCTGTCACGATCCCTGCCGAATGGTCGCAGGGGCGTGCCTGCTTTGGCGGGCTGATGGCTGCGCTGACCTACGAAGCGATGCGTGCACAGGTGCCGGAAGGGCGGCCGGTTCGTTCGCTGGCGATCACCTTTGTCGGGCCGGCGGCGCCCGGGGTGCCGATTGCTTTCGAGGTCGACATCCTGCGCCATGGCAAGGCAGTCAGTCAGGTGCTGGGGCGCGCAGTGCAGAATGGTCAGGTAATGACCCTGATACAAGGGAGCTTCGGTGCCCCTCGAGAATCAATGATCACCTTTGCCGCAGAGGCCGCGCCGGTCCTCAAACCGGTCGAACAATGCCCGGAGCTACCGTTCGCCAGCGGCGTGATGCCTGATTACCTGCGTTTCATGGACATCCGCTGGGCGTTGGGCGGCATGCCTTTCAGTAACACCCAATCGCCGGCGATAGGCGGCTACGTGCGCTTTCGCGATGAGCCGCACGCCACGCCCATGAGCGAAGCGCATATTCTGGCCCTGGTGGACACCTGGCCGCCTGCGGTGTTGCCGCACCTGGACAAGCCGGCACCCGGCAGTTCACTGACCTGGACCATTGAGTTCGTCCAGCCCCAGCCGTCGCTGGATACCCTGCAGTGGTGCAGCTATCGCGCAGTCATCGAGCATGCCCGCGATGGCTATGGTCACACCGCCGCGGCATTGTGGAGCCCCGACGGCGAGCTGATCGCGATCAGTCGCCAGACGGTCACCGTGTTTGGCTGACCGGCAACCGGATCAAGGTTTGCGAGCGGCCCGAGCGGCGTCCTGGCGCTGAAAACCCAGCGCCGCCACCAGGCCGATCACGCCGATGGCAACCGATGAAAGGCTTTCGGAAAACAGACCGTTGAGGATCAGCAGGGCCGCCAGAATGAACAGCGGTACGGCGATCAGGTACAGGGCCAGACTGGTCGAGTGCTCCTGACTGTCGTTGCTGTCACGCCATTGATTCAACTGCAGATCGGAAAGTGGCTTGTTCATGATGCGGTCCTCTTCAGGTAACGCGTAAAGCGTCGTTCAATGCCTGAAGGATAGGCCCGCGCGCCGATGGCTGACGAGTCAAGCCTGTCTATCGTGGCGATAGCCTGTTACAGCTTGAGCTGGCCAATGGCGGCATTCAGTTCGCCTGCCAGCGTGGCCAGTTCGTCACTGGTGCTGGCCGAGTCAACCGTCTGGATCACCGTGCGTTCGGTGACATCGCGGATACTCACCACCGCACGGTTCATCTCCTCGGCGACCTGACTTTGTTGCTGAGCCGCGACGGCGATCTGCGTGTTGCTTTCGCGCATCTGTGCCACGGCACCGGCAATCGCCGCCAGCGCATCACCGGCTTCCCGCGCCTGCTGCACGCATTCGTCGGCCTTGTACGAGCTTTCCTGCATGAAATCCACCGCATCGCGGGTGCCGCTTTGCAGGGTCGAGACCATCGTGGTGATTTCATCAGTGGAGGTTTGCACCCGCTTGGCCAGATTGCGTACCTCGTCGGCGACCACGGCAAAACCCCGACCCATTTCCCCGGCGCGTGCGGCTTCGATGGCTGCGTTGAGGGCGAGCAGGTTGGTCTGCTCGGCGATGCTGTGGATCACGTTGACCACACCGTTGATCTTCTGGCTGTCTTCGGCCATGCGCTGGATCATTTCCGCCGTCTGCTGCACGCCGCTGGACAGCCCTGCGATGGACACCTGCACGCGGTCGACCACCACTTTGCCACTGCCCGCCAGCGCGTCGGCGGTCTGCGACTGATCACGGGTAGCCGTGGCGTGCTGGGCAATGTGATGAACCGTAGCGGTCATCTCGTTGATGGCCGTGGCCACCTGGTCGGTTTCGCTTTGCTGGCCGAGCATGCCCTGGCGCACTTCCTTCATGCCCGCCGCCAGGTGCGCGGCACCCTGATCAAGGCGGCCAGCGGTTTGTGAAACGGTATTGACCACTCGCTGATAACCGGCCTGCATGGCATTAAAGGCTTTGGCCATCTGTCCGACCTCATCGTCACTGCGATTGGGAACACGGGCCGCCAGGTCGCCGCTTTTTTCCACATGCAGCATCACATCCTTGAGCGCGTTGAGCTGGCTGAGTAGAAAGCGGATCAGCAGTTGCGAAGCGCAGAGCATCAATAACATCAGCACGAAAACCGCAATCGCGTAGTGCGTAAAGCGATCCAGCATGACGTGCATGAACGTCGGGGTGAATGCCAGTAGCGCAATCCGTTGCTCGGCGTTCCGGGTGATGATCTGCGCACCGCTCAGCCATCGATCGCCAGCGGGCTTGTCCAGCGCAACCCAGTCGCTGGCGTCAGCCAGTTCCGGCAGCGCAAGGTTATCGACGACCGGTGTCTGACCCTGGCGGTAAGTCAGCAGTGTATCGTTGGAGGGCAGCGCTGCGTCGACGGGCCATGCGGCCAGCAGGCGCGCCTGCGCTTGTGCTGCCTGACGCGACGCATCCGTGCGCGCGTGTTGTTCAGTTTGCATGGCGTACAGCACCAGCAACAGGGTTGTGACGAAAGCGACCGCGTTGACGGCCCAGAACTTATATTTCAGTGACAGGTTGCCAAGCCATGAGCCCATGAGTGGTCTTCTTCGGTGATCGGTTGAGATAGCAGCAAGATGCCATCACTGTGCCTCAGCCAACGAAGAGACTCTTGATGCGGGTCAAGAAAGCTGCAGATTTTCATCCTCCGGGCTTGTTTTCAGCACTGGCAAGGCAAAAAAATGCCGTGCGCAATCTGTGCTGTGGCGTGCGAGGTCTTCCTGCGTTTCGCCCCGGTGCAAGGCTACTTCGCGCAAGACTTCCGGCAGGTAAGCCGGCTCGTTGCGACCGTTTTTCGGCTTGGGACGCAGGCTGCGTGGCAGCAGGTAGGGCGCATCGCTTTCCAGCATCAATCGGCCGCGAGGGATGTTGCTCACCAGCGCGTGCAGGTGGGTGCCGCGTCGTTCGTCGCAGATCCAGCCAGTGATGCCAATATGCAGATCAAGGTCCAGGTAACTGAACAGCGCGGCGCGCTCACCGGTGAAACAATGCACGACTGCCGCGGGCAGGCGGTCGCGGTAGTCGCGCAGAATTTCCAGCAACCGCTGGTTGGCGTCGCGTTCGTGGAGAAACACCGGTAATTGCAGTTCCACGGCCATGGCCAGATGCGCCTCGAGGACCTTTTCCTGCTGAGGGCGAGGCGAGAAATCGCGATTGTAATCCAGGCCGCATTCACCCACGGCGCGAACGCGATTTTCCTTGAGCAGGGCATGCAACTGTTTCTCGGTGTCGCCGGTCCAATCGCTCGCCGAATGCGGATGGATACCTGCCGTGCAGAACAGGCGTTGCGCGCTCTCATCCAGCTCGTGACACAACTGCAGGGCCTGTTCGCTGCCCTCGACACTGGTGCCGGTCACCACCAGTTGCTGGACGCCTGTGGCATAGGCGCGGTCGAGTACCGCCTGTCGCTGCGAGGCGAAGCTTGCGTTGGTCAGATTGACGCCGATGTCGATGAGTTGCATGGTGCTACCTCCAGCTGAAGGCTGTCGAGCATACCAGAGCTCTGGCCACAACAAGAAAACGCTGGGTATTCAAGCGATTGAACCTGAGGGTTCAACGATTTCCTTCGCTGTTCGATGCTGCTGCGTGACCTCAAGATTTCCTTTTTCCTGATTTTTTCCGGCATTGCCCTGGGGAAGTGAATGATCCGATCCGCGCTTGTGTCTTTGATGTGCCTGTTACCGCTGCTGCCCCTGCAGGTTTCTGCTCGTCAGACCGGTCCCGAGGTGGTGCAGCACACTGTGCAGGTGCGCGATTTGTCGGCGATTCGCAGCAGCAAGGTGCTGCGCGTGCTGGTCAATCAGAGCCGTAACAGCTCCGGTGACGTCAAGGGCCAGGAAATCGGCATCGAATACCATCGCCTGCAAGCCTTTGAGCAGTACCTCAACAGCCATGCCCGAGCGGGGCAGAGGGTCACGATCAAGGTCATCCCCAAGGCCAAGAACCAGTTGCTCACCGCCTTGCAGCGCGGAGAAGGCGACATGATCGCGCCGGGGGAACTGCTCGATGTCAGCGACGCCAAGGGTATTCAGGCCAGCGCACCGATCGTGCATGACGTGCCTCTGGTGCTGGTCGGTATTAGTGGTCAGCGCAGTGTGCGCCGTGTGGAGCAATTGTCCGGAAAGACCCTGAGCCTGCCCACCGGCAGTGCGGCCGACGAAGCTCTGCATCAGGTCAATCGACAACTGGAGCTGCGCAAGCTGCCCCAGGCAAAAATCGAATGGGTCGACCCCAGTCTGGCCGTCGAGGATGTGCTGGAAATGGTCCAGGCCGGGATTTACCCGATGACGCTGGTCGAGCAGCCGATCGCCGAGCGCTGGGCGAAGATCATGCCCAAACTGCGCATCGACCGCGGCCTTACCTTGCAGACCCACGGGGATATCAGCTGGTTCGTGCGTGACAATGCCACCCAGCTGCGGGTCAGTGTCGATGATTTCCTCAAAGGCTATAAGCCCTCGGCCCAGCAGGATCAGGTGTTGGCCAAGGCGTACAAGAACACCTACAAGGTCAACAACCCGCTGGTGCGGAACAACCTGCAGCGCCTGGAACAACTGCGTCCGATGCTGCAGCGCCATGCCGATGCGCAGGGCATGGACTGGCTGGACCTGGCTGCCCTCGCGTTCAAGGAGTCCAGACTCGACCCGACTGCCAAGGGCAGCGGCGGCGCGACAGGTCTGTTGCAGATCACTCCGTCGGCGGCAAAAAGCGTTGGCGTACCGAGTATCCAGAGCGCTGACGACAATATCCGTGCCGGCTCGCGCTATATGGCGCTGATCCAGCGCAAGTATTTCTCCAGTAACCGCGTCAACGAACGCGAGCGCATGGCATTCGTGATGGCCGCCTATAACCTGGGGCCCGAGCGCGTGCAGGGCATGCGCGAGGAAGCGCGGCGTCGCGGGCTGAACCCGAATCAGTGGTTCTTCCAGACCGAACGTGTGGCAATGGAGCAGGGCGGTGCCAATGTCGTTGCGTTCGTGAACAGCGTGAACAAGTACTACCTGGCTTTCGACCGCGAGCGTGACTCGCTGGAAAAGAGCGGCACGAAACCTGCGGTAAAACGCTAAAGATCGATTTATTCGATTTGTATGCGCCGTTATTTGCGGTTTTTACATGAGTGAATTTGATTATCATGGCGCCACTCGTTGTTAATTACTCACCACTCACGGAAAGTCGCCCATGAACACATTGATCAAGTCGGTCCTCACCACTCGCGCCGGTTACGGCCTGACTGTCCTGCGCGTCATCGTCGGTATCGCGTTCATCGCGCACGGCAGCCAGAAATTGTTCGGCGCCTTCGGCGGTTATGGCCTGGAAGGCACTGCGCAGTACATGGAAAGCCTGGGCTTGACGCCGGGTTACCTGATGGCGCTGATGTCAGGCAGCGCCGAATTCTTTGGCGGTCTGGGTCTGTTGTTGGGGCTGCTGGCTCGTCCGGCTGCGGTCGTGGTGATCCTGCTGTTGCTGGTGGCGATCTTCACCGTTCACATCCACAACGGTTTCTTCATGGCCCAAAACGGCTACGAGTACGCGCTGGCACTGCTCGGCGGTGCCGTGGCGGTACTCATCGAAGGTGCAGGCAAGTTGTCGCTGGACCGTATCATCGCCCGATAACCGGCTACGCTTGCTCTGCAAGGCCCGCTCTTGTGGCGGGCCTTGCGCGTTTGCAGGCACCCGCCATGAATGGCAATTGACAATGAATGGGACGTTTCTCTAGGATGCGTGCTCAAGCGCCGATTTAACAACTACTTGCGGGGCGCCTGGCAAGGCTGAGGCCTTGTCGAAATACCGCTAAAACGTTGGTTCGGTGTTGCCTCTCACCGCTGCCCAGCGGATCTTGCGAGGCAGAGAAACAACCATGAACAACCTGCGCCCCCTCATTCGTCTTTCCCCGATCAGCACGGTCTTGTCACGCAAGAACCCGAAAATCCTTCTCAGCGGCTCCCATCAGCCCACGCTGTTGCGCTATCTCGACGGCTGGCCCCGTCGGCGTGGCGGTTCCTGTGCGTTTCTGATTCAGTTCGTCGAGACCCACCAGTCTCTGAGCCATTTTGCCGACGATCAATTCGACCTCGCCGTGGTGCAATCGCCGCAGGCAGATGATGTCGGGCAGGTGATTAGTGACCTGACCCGCATTGCCCGGCAGGGCTTGATTACGCTGGGTTGAATGGCCTGAGTCAGCCAATTGGCATAGAAGGCATATTGCTGGCCCCCGACGTGTGAACGGACAGGCAAAATCGCCGCCTTATCAAAGGATTAGGTGGTTTTCGCATGCGTTTGGTCTATTGTGCTCTGGCGTGCCTGACGCTTTCCGGGCTGGCTTTCTCCGTACAGGCCAGAAACGCGACGGAAAACGAGCGTTATCTGTGTCGTTGGGGCTCGGCCATTGCGGGCGGTGCGCAGGCCTCCAAGTTGTCAGGCGTTACCCGCTATGGGGCGCGGCAGAAGCTGCAGGCGCGCAAGTTTGCCAAACAATGGATGCGGCCCATGGCATTGCGCATCACGGAACAGACCTACGACAGCGAGTCGCGGCTGAAGCCTGATGCGGTGACCAAGGTCTATTACGACGGCTGCATCCAGCACGAGGTGGCGCGACGTTGAGTCTTTGTCGCCTGTCGAACTGATTTTCGCAGGGCCGGAGAAACCGCTTGAGTACAAAGATCATCACCCGTGACGGGCATGAAGCCCTGAAGAAAGAGCTCGACTACCTGTGGCGAGAGCACCGGCCTGACATTACGCAAAAGGTCGCCTGGGCGGCATCGCTCGGGGATCGCAGCGAAAACGCCGATTACCAGTACAACAAGAAGCTGCTGCGCGAGATCGACCGACGCGTGCGCTATCTGCGCAAGCGCCTCGAAGACATGCGTGTCGTGCAGTATTCGCCGGAGCAGGAAGGGCGGGTGTTCTTCGGTGCCTGGGTCGAGATCGAAAACGAAGCGGGCGATCTCAAGAAATTCCGCATTGTCGGCTATGACGAAATCTATGGGCGCAACGACTACATCTCCATCGACTCGCCCATGGCGCGCGCCTTGCTGAAGAAGGAAGTCGGCGACGAGGTGCTGGTCAATACGCCCGAAGGCGAGAAGCTGTGGTTCGTGAACTCGATTGATTACGAGAAGTGAGGCCGGACGCAGAGCGCCCGGACCTCCATTCTCATGCGCTCATCGCTATACACAACTCCTGATGAGCCCGGAGAGTGGTGCTAAAACCGTAGCGTCAGGCAGGGTGCAGATCTCTGTGCGAGTGACCGGGGCGGCGATCCGCATTGCTCACGAAGACGTTGGTCCAAACGCCCTATTTCCGAAGGCTGTACCGGCCTCTTCGCGAGCAAGCTCGCTCCCACTGGATTGGTGAGTAGCCTCAACCCTCGCGTAGCACGGTCAGCGGACTGACGTTCAATGCGCGGCGGGTGCCGAATACACCGGCACCGCCGACCAGCAGGGCACCGATCACCGGGAGCAGCAATAGCCACGGATGCGGTTGCCATTCCAGCGAAAAGGCGTAGCGGTACAGTACAAAGCTCACCAGCTCACAACCGAGTGCCGCCAATACACCGCTCGCGGCGCCCAGCAAACCGAATTCGATGCGTCGCGACTTGATCAGCAGTGCTCGCTCTGCGCCCAGTGCCCGCAGCAGTGCGCCTTGCCGAATGCGTTCATCCAGCGTGGCCTGCAATCCGGAAAACAGCACGGCGATACCCGCGGCCAGCACGAACAGCAGGACGAACTGCACGGCCAGGGTGACCTGATCGAGGATGCTGCGTACCTGTGCCAGCAAAGCCTCTACACCCAGAATGCTGATGGACGGGTAGGCGCGCGACAGCTCGACGATCTGCTTGTCCTGGCCGGGTGGCAGGTAGAAACTGGTCAGGTAGGTGGTCGGCAGGTCGGCGAGGGTGCCGGGCTGGAAAATCATGAAGAAGTTGGGCTGGAAGGTATCCCAGTTCACATTCCTGAGGCTGGTCACCACGGCTTCGCGGGTCAGTCCGCCGACAATGAAGCTCAGGCGGTCGCCCAGCTTGATTTTCAGGCTGTCGGCCAGTTTGGCCTCGATCGAGACACCGGGCGTTGCATCACGTTGCCCGGAGTCAGGCAACGCCTTCCACCAGCTGCCGGCAGTCAGGGTATTGCCCTCGGGAAGCTCGGCGGCCCAGGTCAGGCTCAGGTCGCGACGCGTGGCATTTTCACCGCGCGAATCCTTGGTCACGAAGTTACTGACCGGTTCACCATTGATGCTGGTCAGGCGTCCTGGCACCACCGGGTAAAGGGGCGCAGCGTGAGTGGACAGCTTGCTCAGGGTCTGGGCGAAGTTTTCTTTATCGGCTGGCAGTACGTTGAGCACGAAATAGTTCGGTGCATCCTTGGGCAGCTGATTTTGCCAGGTGTCGAGCAGCTCACCGCGCAGCAGGGCGATCAAGCCCATCGACAACAGGATCAGGCCGAAAGCCAGTGATTGTCCGGCAGCGGCCAGCGGGTAACGCAGCAGTTGCCCCAAGCCCAGTCGCCAGGGCAGCGAGGCGCCGGACAGCAGACGGCGCAGGCTGTTGAGCGCCAGTAACAGCAGACTGCCGAGCAGCAGCGCGGCGACGATACCGCCACCCAGCAGGGCGAAGGTCAGCACCAGATCCAGGCTCAGACGCCACATGATCAGGCCCAGCGCAAGCAGCGCCGCGCCATACACGAGCCAGGAGCTGGCGGGGATCGGCAGCATGTCGCGGCGCAGAACACGCAGCGGCGGCACGCGACCCAGTGCAGCCAGCGGCGGCAGGGCGAAACCGGCCAGTGCTACCAGCCCGGTGCCCATGCCGGCCAGCGCAGGCAGCACGCCGCCTGGCGGAACGGTTGCCGGAAGCAGATTTTGCAGCAGCGCGAACAGCCCGAGTTGTGCAAGCCAACCCAGCAAGGCACCACTCAGGCTGGCCAGCAAGCCGATGATCGCCAGTTGCAGGCTGAACAGGGTCATCGCCTCACCGCGCGACAGCCCCAGGCAGCGTAGCAGGGCGCTGGCATCAAAGCGTCGTGCAGCGAATCGGGATGCCGACAGCGCCACGGCAACGCCCGCCAGTAAGACGGCAACCAGACTGGCCATATTCAAATAACGTTCGGCCTTGCCCAGTGCGCCGCCAATCTGCTGGCTGCCATCGCGGGCGTCCTTGATTTCCTGATGCGGCTCAAGACCCGGCTCGATGGCTTTGCGATAGGCCGCCAGTGCTTCCGGCGGGCCGCTCCACATCTCCCGATAGGTGACCCGGCTGCCCGGTTGCACCACGCCAGTGGCGGCAAGGTCCTGCAGGTTGATCATCACGCGCGGGGTCAGGCTGTAGAAGTTGCCTGCCCGGTCTGGCTCATAAGTCAGTATGCGGGTCAGTTTCAAGGTTTTGGAGCCGACGTCGAGGTCGTCTCCCACCTTCAGGTCGACCGCAGGAAGCAGGCGTGCCTCGACCCAGGCTTCACCCGGTTGCGGGCCGCTGCCAGCCTGTTCCGGCTGGTACAGGTCTGCGGCGCTTTTCAGTTCGCCGCGCAATGGGTAAGCGTCGTCCACCGCCTTGATGCTCGACAGCTGGATGCCCGCGTCGGTCGCGATCACGCTGGAAAAGACCACGATCTGCGCATGCTTGAGTTGCAGGCGTTTGCCTTCTTCGACCTGCTCGGCACGCGCCGGGCTCGAGCCTTCAAGGATCAGATCTGCGCCCAGGAACTCGGTCGCCCGCAGCAACATCGCGCCGTTCAGACGGGCGCCGAAATAACCGATGGCGGTGCTCGCCGCCACAGCGACCAGAAGGGCAAAGAACAATACCCGCAACTCTCCGGCGCGGGCATCGCGCATCAGTTGGCGGACAGCGAGGCTCAGCAGGCGGGCAAAAGGCAAACGTGCCATCAAGGCTCCAGCGGGGCGACCAGTCGGCCCCCTTCAAGACGGATCAGTCGACGGCAGCGATGCGCCAGACGCTCATCGTGAGTGACCAGCACCAGCGTGGTGTTGCGCTCCTTGTTCAGTTCGAAGAGCAGGTCGCTGATACGTTCGCCGGTGTGGCTGTCGAGGTTGCCGGTGGGTTCGTCGGCGAACAGCACGTCGGGGTCGGCAGCGAAGGCGCGGGCAATGGCGACCCGTTGCTGTTCACCACCGGACAACTGACGCGGGGTATGGGTCAGGCGCTGGCCAAGGCCCACCCGTTGCAGCAGATCGCGGGCTTTTTCGCGGGCGTCTTTGCGGCCTTCGAGCTCCATCGGCAGCATGACGTTTTCCAGCGCGTTCAGGCTGTCGAGCAACTGGAACGACTGAAACACGAACCCGACGTGCTCGGCCCGCACTCTGGCGCGCTGGTCTTCATCCAGCTCGCTGAGATTGCGGCCTGAAAGGATGACCGAACCGGCGCTCGGCAGGTCCAGTCCGGCGAGCAAACCGAGCAGGGTGGATTTGCCCGAACCGGAGGCGCCGACGATGGCCAGCGTGTCGCCCTTGTTTAGTTCCAGGGAGAGTTCGTGCAGGATGGTCAGGTCACCTTCGGTGCTGGGGACTACTTTGCTGAGGCTTTGGGCACTGAGAATACTTTCACTCATGGAGAATCCGATGCGTGCGTTGTTTTTAAGTGCTGGCCTGGGGTTACTGCTGCTGTCACAGGGCGCGTTGGCGGGCACGGTATTGATCGTTGGGGATAGTATCAGTGCGGCTTTCGGGCTGGATACCCGCGTGGGGTGGGTCAGCCTGCTGGAACAGCGTCTGGGCAAGGAGGGATTCGACGACAAGGTGGTCAATGCCTCGATCAGTGGCGACACCAGTGCAGGCGGCCAGGCGCGTTTGCCTGCGCTGCTTGCAGAGCATAAGCCGGAGCTGGTTATTCTGGAGTTGGGGGGCAACGATGGCCTGCGCGGTCAGCAGCCTGCTCAATTGCAACAAAACCTTTCATCGATGATCGACCGCTCGCAAGCGGCGGGTGCCAAAGTGCTGTTGTTGGGCATGCGTATCCCGCCCAACTACGGGCCACGCTACACCAAGGCCTTTGAAGAGGTTTACAGCAACCTGGCCAAGGAGAAAAAGGTCCCCTTCGTGCCATTCTTTCTCGAAGGTGTAGGCGGGGTGCCTGAACTGATGCAGGCCGATGGTCTGCATCCGGCCGCCGCTGCTCAGGGCAAGTTGCTGGAAAATGTCTGGCCGAGCCTGAAACCGCTGCTTTGAGGCTTTCCCGGGCGGGGGCTTTCGGCTAATGTGGCGCCCCCGATCTGGAGCCCCCCATGCCGCGTCCCGCCTGGTCCCTGTATGCCTATCAAATGCTTGAACCCGATGAGCAGCTGGATCTGTTCGCCTGTCAGGAAGTGCGCGTCCATTTGATCGCTCGCCAATTGGAGCTGGGCGGCTCGATCGACCGTACATTATGTGGCACGTTGTTGCCGGCCCAGCCGCAAATGCGCGCCGTCGAACTGCAGGCCATGCGCGATGAGCGTCTGTGTCCCCTGTGCAAGGCCATCATGGATGCGCAGCGCAGAGGGATGAATCCGATCTGGCCTGAACTCTAGCTGTCATGACTGCCCGAAGGGCAACCGCAGATATCCCCGATCCGGCAAGGGCCGGTGTACACTTCAGTTCTTGTTTCCATCTCTTTAGTCGTTACCCGAAGGATCTTCCCGGATGTTGTCGCGCATTCCAGCCGTTACCCGCTGTCTGTCGCTTGCTGCTCTGTGCGCGGCGAGCTCTGTCCATGCACTGGAGTTTCCGTTGCCGCCGCCCGGCGAAGACATCGTGGGGCAGGTGCAGGTCATCAAGGCCAAATACGAAGACACCTTCGCCGACCTTGGCACCCAATATGATCTGGGCTACCTGGAAATGATCGCCGCCAACCCTGGTGTCGATCCCTGGCTGCCGGGTGCAGGCAAGGACATCGTGCTGCCGACCCGTTTCATTCTGCCGCCGGGGCCGCGCGAAGGGATTGTCATCAACCTTGCCGAATACCGCATGTATTACTACCCCAAGGGTCAGAATGTCGTGCACACCTATCCGCTGGGTGTCGGTCGTGAAGGCTGGGGGTCGCCGATCGGCGTGACCAAGGTGACGGCCAAGACGCCGAACCCGACCTGGACGCCGCCAGCCTCGATCAAGGCCGAGCATGCGGCCGATGGTGATCCGCTGCCAGACGTGGTGCCGGCCGGTCCGGACAACCCGCTGGGGCCGTTCAAATTCGGCCTCGGGCTTTCCGGCTACCTGATCCACGGCTCGAACAAGAAGTTCGGCATCGGCATGCGCACCAGTCATGGTTGTTTCCGCATGTATAACAATAACGTGCTGGAACTGGCCGACATGGCCTCGGTCGGTACGACGGTGCGCATCATCAGCGAGCCTTACAAGTTCGGGATCAGCGGCGGCAAGGTTTACCTGGAAGCGCACACGCCGGTTGATGACCTGGGCAACCCGTCGGTGGTCGACAAGCACACTGCGGTGATCAATGCGCTGCTCAAGCGTGACGACCTGGCCAATAACCTGCGCATGAACTGGGACGTGGTGCGTGATGTAGTCGCGGCCGAAGACGGCATACCGGTGGAGATCGCAGAACCGGGCAAAGCGCCTGCGAGTGCTGAAGAACCGGTGATTTTTCAGTAAATCGTCGCCGGCAGTTGCTCTCGTGCCAATGCTCAGCGTTGGCATGATAGTCAAAAGAAAAGTCATCGGGTCTTAGCCCTGTCCTTGGAGTCATTCAGGCTTCTGCAGGCAATCACTCAGCCAGACAACAGGCAAAAAAAAGCCGACCCGTTGCCGGGTCGGCTTTCAATAACCCCGGGGGATTATTACTTGCGGCTGGCTTTGTCCAACATGCGCAGAGCGCGCTCGTTGGCTTCGTCAGCAGTTTGCTGAGCTTTTTGAGCAGCAGCCAGAGCTTCGTCAGCCTTGCGGTAGGCTTCGTCGGCACGTGCTTGCGAACGAGCTGCTGCGTCTTCGGTAGCTGTCAGACGAGCTTCGGTTTCTTTGGATACGCTGCTGCAACCGGTAGCCAGAACTGCGGCCAGAGCCAGAGCAGAGAATTTCAGAACGTTGTTCATCGTGTTCACCTTCAAGGAATTTTTTTTCAAATTAGTCATCTCTCGAAAATGAGAAAACGACCGGCGTACATAGTACCCATTGTTTGTAGTAAGTAAACGGACCCGGCGCAAGAAGCTGCTAAAATTCCTCGCTTTGAAAGCGTTCCGCGTTACTTCTCAAGCGTTCTGTACAAAAACTATCCACTTTAACGGGACCCATGCCGTGCTGAAGCGTTCCCGACAGTTCTCATCAGCCCTGGCCTGATCGACTGTCGGTCGGCACGCGAACATTTAAAGGTGTTTTTACATCGACCGCGCTTGAGCATAGTCGCTAATGGCGCCTACTATCTCAATGTGATGTCCGTCGAGATCGGCAGTGCTCTACCGGTGTCGAAAACAGACACTGGGTGGCGTAGATGTTCCTTCGCCTGAAAAAGACCGGTAAGGTAGGGGTCAAATTCCAAGACCCGCGAGGAGTAGCGATGAGCGAGGCGTTGTCCATCCACCATGACGAAGTCGGCCACCATTTCGAAATCATTATCGACGGCCACCGTGCTTATCTGACCTACATGGATCTCGGCAAGCAGACCCTGGATTTCTATCGGACCTTTGTGCCGGACGCCTTGCGAGGTCGCGGAATTGCCGCGGCGCTGACCAAGGAGGCGCTCGATTATGCCGACAGCATGGGCTATTCCGTCATACCGTCCTGCTCTTATGTAGAGCGCTATATGGAGTTGCATGATCTGCAGTCGCAGGCGGCCAAGCTCTGACGGCCTATAGCTACCGACAGCAAGCATAAAAAAACGCCGAGCATTTGCTCGGCGTTTTCGTTATTGCGGTGCAGTCGGTCAGGCAATCACTTGCGCTTGCGAGCTGGCAGCACATCCCTGAGTTTCGCATGCATGCTGCGCAGGGTCTTTTCGGTGCTTTCCCAATCGATGCAGGCATCGGTAATGGACACGCCGTACTGCAATTCCGACAGGTCCTTGGGAATCGCCTGGCATCCCCAGTTCAAATGGCTCTCGACCATCAGGCCAATGATCGATTCGTTGCCTTCCAGGATCTGGTTGGCGACGTTTTCCATCACCAGCGGTTGCAGGGCCGGGTCCTTGTTGGAGTTGGCATGGCTGCAGTCGACCATGATGTTCGGACGAATGCCGGACTTGTTCAGGGCCTGTTCGCAGAGCGCGACGCTGACCGAGTCATAGTTGGGCTTGCCGTTGCCGCCGCGCAGCACCACATGACCGTAGGCATTGCCTTTGGTGGTCACGATCGACACGCCGCCTTCCTGGTTGATACCCAGGAAACGATGCGGGCTCGACACCGATTGCAAGGCGTTGATGGCAACCGTCAGGCCGCCGTCGGTTCCGTTCTTGAAGCCGACTGCCGAGGACAGGCCCGAAGCCATCTCACGGTGAGTCTGGGATTCTGTGGTGCGCGCGCCGATGGCCGACCAGCTGATCAGGTCCTGCAGATACTGCGGAGAGATCGGGTCCAGGGCTTCGGTGGCGGTGGGCAGCCCCATTTCGGCCAGATCCAGCAGTAGCTGGCGACCGATGTGCAGGCCGTCCTGGATCTTGAACGAGTCATCCAGGTACGGGTCGTTGATCAGACCTTTCCAGCCTACCGTGGTGCGTGGCTTCTCGAAGTAGACGCGCATCACCAGATACAGCGTGTCGGATACTTCCGCCGCCAGCGCCTTGAGACGCTCGGCATACTCCTTGGCTGCCTTCAGGTCGTGGATCGAGCACGGGCCGATCACAATGAACAGGCGGTGATCATGGCCATCGAGAATGTTGCGAATCACTTCGCGACCCTGGCTGACGGTCTGCAGGGCAGCATCGGTCAGGGGGATGTCGCGCTTGAGCTGATCCGGAGTGATCAGAGTCTCGTTGGAGGCAACGTTGAGGTCGTCAATCGGTAAATCAGCCATCGTGTTACTCATCAGGTCGCGGGTACTGGCCGCCAACGGTCCCCCGTGCGGCGGTGCCCAGCAGGTTTGAGCGCAGCGGGGAGCCGAACCTTAGCGCGTTATCGCGTTGTTCGACAATAAGTAAACGAGGTATCGGCCAGGTCTTTGGCCAAGATGCGCTGCCTTATTGCAAGACAATCCGCTGCGACGGATAGTGTACGGCCGCAAATAGCGAGACAGTCAAGGGAGAGGTCATGAGTGTTGATTCTCGTCGTCCGCGCGTCGGCATCATAGGTACGGGTGCCATCGGTGGCTTTTACGGACTGATGCTGGCGCGTGCCGGATACGATGTGCATTTTCTGCTGCGCAGCGAGTTTGACACGGTGGCGCGCGAAGGTTTGCAGGTCAAAAGCGCCGTGCATGGCGAATTGTCCCTCAAGCCCGTTCAGGCGTATCGCTCGGCGGCTGAAATGCCGCCTTGTGACTGGCTGCTGGTCGGCACCAAGAGCACCGGCAATGCCGCGCTCGGTCCGATCATTCGCCAGGCGGCTGCGCCGAACGCCAGCGTGCTGCTGTTGCAGAACGGTCTGGCTGTCGAAGACCAACTGCGTAATGTCCTGCCCGACAGCCTGCATATGCTCGGCGGGCTGTGTTTCGTCTGCGTCAACCGGGTTGCGCCCGGCGTCGTTGCCCATGAAGCTTTCGGCGCGGTCAGCATTGGCTATCACAGCGGCCCGGCAGCCGATGAGGCGAGCCGCATGGCGGTCGTCGAAGCCTGTGCCGCTCTGTTCAGCACGGCCGGCATCGACGCCCCGGTCATGGCCAATCTGCAGCAGGCCCGCTGGCAGAAGCTGGTCTGGAATGTGCCCTACAACGGGCTGTCGGCCTTGTTGCAGACCAGTACCGGACGATTGATGGCCGATCCGGACAGTCAGGCCTTGATCCGGGCGCTGATGGACGAGGTCGTGCAGGGCGCCGAGGCCTGTGGGCATACTTTGCCGCCGGGTTTCGCGCAGCATCTGTTTACAGTGACCGAAAGCATGCCGGATTACAGGCCCAGCATGTACCACGACCTGGCCGAAAGACGCCCGCTGGAGCTGGACGCCATTTATGCCCGGCCCCTTGCAGCGGCGCTTGCCGCCGGGTTTGACATGCCTCGCGTGCGGGCGCTTTATCAGGCACTGGCGTTCATCGATCGGGGCAACCACCCGGCAAGCAAGGAGTGATTCATGACAGAAGCTGAAGACCACAAGCTGGTACTGGCGATTTCATCGCGCGCGCTGTTCGATCTGCGCGACAGTCATGAGGTGTACATGGCCGATGGGGTCGAGGCCTACCGCAAGTATCAGATCGAGCATGAGGATGAAATTCTCGCGCAGGGCGATGCGTTCCCGCTGGTCGAAAAACTCCTGAGCCTCAATGCCAGTCTGCAAAAGGCGCGCGTCGAAGTGGTGCTGGTGTCACGCAACAGTGCCGATACCGGCCTGCGGGTTTTCAACTCGATTCAGCATTATGGCCTCGACATCAGCCGCGCCGCCTTTGCTGGCGGACGCAGTCCTTACCCGTATCTCGCAGCGTTTGGCTGCCACCTGTTTCTCTCCACGCATGCCGAGGATGTGCGCAGCGCCCTGGATGCGGGGTTTGCGGCCGCGACCATCCTTTCGGGTGGCGCACGGCGTGCAGCCAGCGCCGAGCTGCGGATTGCCTTCGATGGCGACGCTGTGTTGTTTTCCGACGAATCAGAGCGGGTGTACCAGAGCGGCGGGCTGGCGGCCTTTCAGGCCAGCGAGCGTGAGTGGGCTCGCGAGCCGTTGCGCGGCGGTCCCTTCAAGCCGTTTCTCGCCGCACTCAATCAACTGCAGCGCGAGTTTCCCGACGCGAGCTGCCCGATTCGCACCGCGCTGGTCACGGCTCGCTCGGCACCTGCCCATGAGCGCGTGATCCGCACCTTGCGCGAATGGGACATTCGTCTGGACGAGTCGCTGTTTCTCGGTGGCTTGCAAAAGTCGGCCTTTCTTGAAGCGTTCGCCGCCGATGTGTTTTTCGACGATCAGCCCGGCCATTGCGAGAAGGCGCGTGATGTGGTGGCGACGGGGCACGTTCCGCACGGCATCAGCAACGAAATAGTGCCACTTGCCGACGGGGGCTGAGAAGTCCGCCGTCGCAGCCGAGGATGCGCTGCTACGCTGAGTCAATCTCCGCCATTCCGGTTGTATGGGAGGTTGTATGGTCCGTTCGATGCTGTATGCCGCAGACCTCGGTCTGTACGCGCCTTATGTAACGCAGCACGCGCTGGCGCTGGCTCGAACGTTCAACGCCGAGCTGTACGTTATCCATGTCGTCGAGCCTTTGGGCCTGTTCGCCGAGTCGGTGCTGCAGAGTTACCTGGGCGAGGAAGCGTTGAAAGAGCTTCGCGGCAAGGGTGTGAATGCGTTTCTGAGTGGAATAGAGCAACGAATGCTCGACGGGTTTCGTGAAGAACTGGGCGAAGGGCACTCGGACCTTTCCCTGATTCGTACGGTGCGTGTCGTTCAGGGCGAGCCTGCCAGCGTGATTCTCGAACAGGCGCACAGGCTGAATGTGGATTTGCTGGTGGTCGGCAGTCACAGCCGCAGGATGGAAGAGGGCACCTCTATAGGCCGCACGGCTGCCAGGGTCCTGCAGTTTTCCGACGTGCCGGTCTACATGGTTCCGATGATGTTGAAAAAGGGGCGGGGGTAGAGGGAAGGTCCAATTGGTGGTTTTAATGAAATCGAGCGTGCGATCACCTTACAAAGGTGATAAAAAGTTCTAGAATTATTCGTCTCACCATTAATCCAGTTATATACCGTCGCCGATACCCATAGGGTTTATCTGCTTTGAGGGATACATATGAAGCTCCAACAACTGCGCTACATTTGGGAAGTGGCGCACCACGACCTCAACGTTTCCGCGACGGCCCAGAGCCTTTACACCTCCCAGCCCGGTATCAGCAAGCAGATCCGCCTGCTTGAAGACGAGCTGGGCGTCGAGGTTTTCGCCCGCAGTGGCAAGCACCTGACGCGTGTGACACCGGCAGGCGAGCGCATCATCACCACAGCGGGCGAGATCCTGCGCAAGGTCGAGAGCATCAAGCAGATTGCCCAGGAGTTCTCCAACGAGAAGAAGGGCACGCTGTCGATCGCCACCACTCACACCCAGGCGCGTTATGCCTTGCCGCCGGTAATCAGCAACTTCATCAAGCAATACCCAGATGTCGCGCTGCACATGCATCAGGGATCACCGATGCAGATCGCCGAAATGGCGGCTGACGGGACGGTTGATTTTGCCATCGCCACCGAGGCCCTCGAGCAGTTCAGCGATCTGGTGATGATGCCGTGCTATCGCTGGAACCGTTGCATTGTCGTGCCGCAGGGGCACCCGTTGACCAAGGCACCGAAGCTGACGCTGGAATTGCTCGCCGAATACCCGATCGTGACTTACGTCTTCGGCTTTACCGGCCGTTCCAAGCTGGACGAGGCGTTCAGCCATCGCGGGCTGGTGCCCAAGGTCGTGTTTACGGCGGCGGATGCCGACGTGATCAAGACCTACGTCAGGCTGAATCTGGGCGTGGGCATCGTGGCAAGAATGGCGATAGACGAGGCAGTGGACAGCGACCTGGTGGTGCTCGATGCCAGTGACCTGTTCGAGTCCAGCGTGACAAAAATCGCTTTCCGTCGCGGCACCTTCCTGCGTGGTTTCATGTGCGATTTCATCGAGAAATTCGCACCGCACCTGACCCGCGAAGTCATGGCCAAGGCGATTCAGTGCCATAACAAGCAGGAAATGGAAGAGCTGTTTGCCAACGTCGAGTTGCCGGTGCACTAGGAGCAGCGGCAAGCTGCAAGTCAGCGCCGGACGCGCGTTGACTTGTAGCTTGCAGGTCGAGGCGTGCCTCTGGCTGCGTCAGTTGCGCGCTATCAGGTTGCCCGCATGCAGCCCGCATTCCTTCTGCGTGGCTTCCTCCCACCACCAGCGACCTTCGCGTTCGTGCTGGTTCGGCAGTACCGGGCGGGTGCAGGGTTCGCAGCCGATGCTGATGAAGCCGCGCTCGTGCAGGCTGTTATAGGGCAGCTCCAGCATGCGGATGTAGCCCCAGATTTCCTCGCTGCTCATCTGTGCCAACGGGTTGAATTTGTACAGCGTGCGCTCGGGCGTCGAAAATGCGCTGTCGACTTCCACTGCAGCAACGGCACTGCGCGTGCCGGGGCTCTGATCACGGCGCTGGCCGGTTGCCCAGGCGCTGACGCCAGACAGTTTGCGACGCAGCGGCTCGATCTTGCGGATGCCGCAGCATTCGCCGTGACCGTCCCGGTAAAAGCTGAACAGGCCCTTTTCCTTGACGAAAGGTTCGAGTTTGCTGTGGTCGGGCGAAACGATCTCGATCTCGATCTTGTAGTGCTCGCGGACCTGTTCGATGAAACGATAGGTTTCCGCGTGCAGGCGCCCGGTGTCCAGGCTGAAGACCTTGACGTTCTTGTTCAGCTTCCAGGCCATGTCGACCAGAACCACGTCCTCGGCACCGCTGAACGAGATCCACAGGTCTTCGCCGAAGTGTTCGAAGGCCAGCTTCAGAATGTCTTGTGCAGACTTGTTCGCATAGGTCGTCGCCAGTTCAGCGACGTCGAAAGGTTGGCTCATCAGGCGGCTTCCTAAAATGCAAGAGTGGCGCTTAAGCGCTCGTGATGGCGGCAATGGTAACAAAATCCGCTGTTCAGTGGCCGTTGCCAGCGGCTAGAGTGCCGCTTCCGTCGAGCGTGAATGGTCTGAGGAGTGTGTTGTGGAAATTGCCTGTCTGGACCTCGAAGGGGTACTGGTCCCGGAAATCTGGATCGCCTTTGCCGAAAAAACAGGTATCGAATCGCTGCGTGCCACCACGCGGGACATTCCCGATTACGACGTGCTGATGACGCAGCGCCTGCGCATTCTTGATGAGCACGGTCTGAAACTGGCGGACATTCAGGCAGTGATCGGCACCCTCAAGCCGCTGGAGGGCGCCGTGGAGTTTGTCGACTGGCTGCGTGAGCGGTTTCAGGTGGTGATTCTCTCGGACACTTTCTATGAGTTCTCTCAGCCACTGATGCGTCAACTGGGTTTTCCGACCCTGCTGTGTCATCGTCTGATCACTGACGAGACCGATCGGGTGGTCAGTTACCAGTTACGCCAGAAAGACCCCAAGCGTCAGTCGGTGCTGGCCTTCAAGAGCCTGTATTACCGGGTTATTGCTGCCGGTGATTCGTACAACGACACGACCATGCTGGGCGAGGCCGACGCCGGTATCCTGTTCCACGCTCCCAATAACGTGATCCGCGAATTCCCGCAGTTTCCGGCGGTGCACACGTTCGATGACCTGAAAAAGGAATTCATCAAGGCCTCGAATCGGGATCTGATGCTATAGGCGGGGCGAACTCCCGGCGCTTCGTTCCCACAGAAGCTGGATCTCAGAGCGCCTCAAGCGTCTCCAGTAGCACACGAACCTTGGTGAAAGTTTCCTGATACTCGGCGTCGCAGTCGGAATCGGCGACGATGCCGCCACCGCCCCAGCAGGAAATCTGTCCGTCCTTGACCAGCAGGCTGCGGATAGCGATCGAACTGTCCATCTCGCCGCGCACGTCCAGGTACATCAGCGAGCCGCAATACAGGCTGCGACGGGTCGGCTCCAGCTCGTCGATGATCTGCATGGCGCGGATCTTCGGCGCACCCGTGATCGAGCCGCCGGGAAAGCTGCCGCCGATCAGGTCCAGTGCATCGTTGCCAGCGGCCAGCTCGCCGGTCACGCTGCTCACCAGGTGGTGCACATTGGGGTAGCTTTCGAGGCTGAACAGCTCGGGGACTTTCACCGAGCCGATGCGGCAACTGCGGCCCAGGTCGTTACGCAGTAAATCGACGATCATCAGGTTTTCTGCGCGATCCTTCTCGCTGGCCAGCAGTTCGGCGGCGAAGGCGGCATCCTGCGCGGGGTCCGCGCTACGGGGGCGAGTGCCTTTGATCGGGCGGGTTTCGACCTGCCGGGCGCTGACCCGCACGAAGCGCTCCGGCGAAAGACTCAGAATCGCATCGGCTCCCGGCAGGCTCAGGTAGCCGGCGAACGGCGTCGGGCAAGCCGCTCGCAGTGCACAATAAGCGGCCCACGGGTCACCAGCGCACTGCGCCTGAAAGCGTTGTGCGAAGTTCACCTGATAGCAGTCACCAGCCTGAATGTAGGCCTGAATTCGTTGGAAAGCCTGGCGATAGTGATCCGCGCTGATGCTGGCTTGAAACGGCTGGCTGAGGCGGAACTCCGCGTGCGGCTCAGGGACATCGACAGAGAACAGCTCAATCAGCCGTTTGCGCTCGCGTGTGGCCAGGGACGGGTGAAAAATCAGCTGGCTGGTCTGCTCCTGATGATCACTGATCAGCGCCCAGGCGTAGAGCCCCAGACGGGCCTCGGGCAGTTGCAGGTCGTCAATGGCCTGATCCGGCAAAGGCTCCAGGCGTCGACCGAATTCATAGCTCAGATAACCGATCAGGCCGCCAGCGAAGGGCAGTTCGCATCCGTCAGGCAGCTGTGCTGTGCCGAGCGCCTCGAGACTGTCGCGCAAGCGCTGGAGATAGGCAGCCCCGTCCTCGTCATCGGTTACGCTCAGTTCCTGCAGCGGCCATGCGCTGAGCAGGTCATGTCGGCCCCGAACGGCTGCTGGCCTGCCGCTGTCGAGCAGCACCGCACCCGGCGCTTCGCGGATTCGCGCAAAGAACGCGATCGGGTCGGCGCTGTAGGGCAGGGGGTGTATCGAGCAGATCGGCATCGTCGAATATCGGTCTTGGAAACGCGGCTGGCGATTGTAGCCTTGCCGGTGCGGCAGTCCTAGCGGTATGTCGGTTCAGGCGCCGGGCACGTGGCCGAACAGGTCCTGGACAAAGCTGACCCGCTCCTGCGCCGATTCGTGGCGTCCTTCAAGAGCCAGTTGCTCCAGACGCGCCTCGACGGCCTGAGTGCGATGGGTCAGGCCACTGTCGTTGGCGATCTGAATATTCAGACCGGGACGGGCGTTGAGCTCCAGAATCAACGGGCCTTTGTCCTGGTCCAGCACCATGTCGACGCCGATGTAGCCCAGGCCGCACAACTCGTAGCACTCGGCGGCAAGCTTCATGAAGCCGTCCCAGTTGGGCAATTGCACGCCATCCACCGAGTGGGTGGTGTCCGGGTGCTTGCTGATGATGTTGTTCAGCCACGTTCCTTGCAGGGTGACACCGGTGGCCAGGTCCACACCTACGCCAATGGCGCCTTGGTGGAGGTTAGCCTTGCCGCCTGATTGACGGGTAGGCAAGCGCAGCATGGCCATCACCGGATAACCCATCAGCACGATGATGCGGATGTCCGGTACGCCTTCGTAACTGATGCTTTTGAAGATCGGGTCCGGTACGACCCGGTACTCGATCAGCGCCCGGTCGCGGTGACCGCCCAGGGAATACAGGCCAGTGAGAATGCTGGAAACCTGATGCTCGATTTCCGAGTGGCTGATGATGCGTCCCGAGACGGTGCGAAAGCGTTCCTCGAAACGGTCGGCGATCACCAGAATGCCATCGCCGCCTGCGCCCTGTGCAGGTTTGATCACGAAGTCGCGGTGCGCGCCGATGATCTCGTCGAGCCTGTCGATTTCCTTTTCCGTGGAAATCACGCCGTACATCTCCGGCACATGAATGCCTGCGGCGATGGCTCGCTCCTTGGTGATGATCTTGTCATCGACGATCGGATAGAGGCTGCGCTTGTTGTACTTGAGCACATAGTCGGCGTTACGTCGATTGATGCCCATGATGCCGCGCGCTTCGAGCGCCTTCCAGGTCTTCCACCAGCCGATCACTTGGCCTTTTCCTCTTTCAGGAATGCCTTGAAGCGCATCAGCTCGGTCAGCCGGTAGCCACGGTATCTGCCCATTGCCAGCATGAAGCCGACCAGTATCAGCAGCACTGCGGGGAAGGTGAAGACGAAATAGGTCAGTTCCGGCACGCTCATGATCAGGTGCGCCAGCGACGCGGCGAACAGCGTCCCGATGGCGACCTTCATGGCATGGCTGCCACCGCGCTCTTCCCAGGTGATCGACAGGCGCTCGATGGTCATGGTCAGAATCACCATCGGGAACAGCGCAACCGACAGGCCGCGCTCCAGCCCGAGCTTGTGGCTGAACAGGCTGATGGCCGCGATCAGCACCACGACGAAGGTCAGTACCACCGACAGGCGCGGCAGCATTTGCAGTTTCAGGTGCTCCAGATACGAGCGCAGGGACAAGCCCAGCGCCGTGATCACGGTAAACAGTGCAATGCCGAAGCCCAGTTGCGTTTCACGGAATGCCAGCGCAATCAGCACGGGGGTGAAGGTGCCCAGTGTCTGCAGGCCAATCAGGTTGCGCAGGATCAGGATGACCAGCACGCCAATCGGGATCATGACCATGATCATGAAGGTCTGCTGGGTTTGCAGCGGCAAGCCGTACAGCGAATAGGCCAGGAAGTCCGAATCGGTGCTGGCATCGGTCAGTTTGGCGAGCCGCATCGCGTTCATTTCACTGTTGTTGAGGCTGAACGTGACTTGCACCTTCTTGCCGCCTTCGACGCTGACCAGGCCTTCCTCGCCGGTCCACCAGAGCAGGCGGTCATCCGGCAGGCCGGCTTCACCGGTGTCGGGATTGAAGTACAGCCATTCCTTGCCGTTGAAGCTGCGCAGCCAGAGTTCCGGCGTCTGCTGCTCGGCATCCAGGCGAATGGTGTGGGCTTTTTCCAGCGGTACGTGGGCGATCGACAGCAGCAGTTCGGTGACCCGAGCCTTGTTGGACGCCGAGTTATCACCGGCCAGCAGCAGTTTGACGTTATCGTCATTCAGGTTGTTGACGCGCTTGATGGCCTCGGTAATGAAGGTCTCCACGTCCGCCGAATGCTGGCGAATGGGCGCCAGCAGTGCTTCGGCGGCGATCTTTTCCGGGCCTTCGACGGTCATGCTGTCGCGAAAGATAGGCCCTTTGACCTTGGGTTTTTCACCGCTGTAACGCTTGGTCAGCACCAGTCGGTAGTAGAGGGTCTGGTTGCCGGTGGCGCGACGGGCCGACCAGGTGACCTTGCGGTTGCCGTCGGCGCGGTTGACGCTGACGCCGTAATTGTTCGAGATGAAGCTTTCATTGAGGCTGATGTAGTCGTGGGCGAGCGGCGGCACGAACATCTGTACCTTCACCGAATCCTTGGGATTGGCGACGAATTCGACTTTGGCGTCGATATTCCACAGGTCATCGGTTTCGTCTTCGCTGACGGGTATGCCCAGCGCCAGAATCTGATAGGCCGTGATCGCGATGCCGAGGGTCACCAGGGCAGTGATCAGGATCTTCAGATGGAGTGTAAGAGAGCGCATGGATTTACTCTGCGTTTTGAGCGACGGAAGCGCAGCCGGGCTTCCCTGCCGCATATTTAAGACTTGGATCGACCAGCGCATCAAAGCGTTTCAAGGCTTCGGAGCCGATCAAAAGCGGGTATTGGAAAGCACTTCGGTCAGTCAAGTTCACTTCTATGGTGCGTAAAGATTCACCCATGCAGATATCGAGGCTGATCACCGGGCGTGACGAATAGCGATTGTCGTCATCCGGGTCGAGATCGTCGGCACGCCGCTTGATCTTGCTGACCCGCGCCAGGGGGCGTTCGATGGGGTGTACATGCTTGCTGTCGCTGGCCAGATAGAAACGCACCCAGCTTTCGCCATCGCGCTTGAAATGTTTGATGTCGCGGGCGCTCAGCGAGGCGGTCTTGGCACCGGTGTCGAGCTTGGCGGCGATCTCGATATCGATTTCGATCAGCCGGGCGTATTCGTTGAGGCCATAGACTGTCTTGTTGGCGGCCAGGGTCAGGCCGGGCAAAAACAGAAGGCTGAGCAGTGTGGGGAGGGTAGTCAGTCTCATAAATCCTGGCGCGATGAGCGAACAACTTCAGGGTCAGGGCGCAAATGGAATTGACCTGATGATAGTAGGGCAGGCGGTTCGCAGTCGCTGGCTCCGCTGCGGAGCGCGCTGTACGGACGCGACGCATTCTAGCATGAAGCCCTGCGGCTGCCAGTGATCAACCTGTGTAGCTGTTCAGGTTGCGTTGTCGAGCAGAGTTCACCCGCTTTGACTGATTGTCGACAATGCTGGGTTTGGCTTTGACGGATTGACTAAATATGACTAGATTTGAGCGCATATAGCCATGAGGTGTCGACAATGCTGAATGTGGTCGAAAAAACAATGACGGTTGCCGACGACTCGGAAACCCTCTCCGAGAACGTTTTCCGACGCATTCAATCGGCTATCGTGAAAGGCGAGATTGCCCCCGGCAGCAAGATTTCCGAGCCGGAACTGGCTCGCACCTATGGCATCAGTCGCGGGCCGCTGCGCGAAGCGATTCACCGGCTCGAAGGGCAGCGACTGGTGGTTCGTGTGCCGCATGTGGGCGCCCGGGTGGTGTCGCTCAGTCATGCCGAACTGATCGAACTCTATGAAATTCGCGAGTCACTGGAGGGTATGGCCTGTCGTCTGGCCGCCGAACGCATGACCCAGGCCGAAATCGACGAGCTGCGCGGCGTTCTGGATACCCATGAGCGCGATGTCGCCTTTCAGGCAGGTATCGGCTATTACCAGCAAGAGGGCGATTTCGACTTTCACTATCGCATCATCCAGGGCAGCGGCAATCGCACCCTCAGCCAGATGCTCTGTGGCGAGCTGTACCAGTTGGTGCGCATGTACCGCATTCAGTATTCCACCACGCCCAACCGGCCTCGCCAGGCCTTTGCCGAACATCACCGCATTCTCGACGCCATCGCCGACCGCGACGGTGAGCTGGCCGAATTGTTGATGCGCCGCCATATCGGCGCGTCCAGACGTAACATCGAGCGCCATTATCAGGCGGCTTCCCAGACGACTTCCGACCGAGGTAAACAATGAGTCATAACAACAGCACTCCCGGCCAGCGTTTCCGCGACGCAGTCGCCAGCGAACAGCCGCTGCAAGTGGTCGGCGCGATCAATGCCAACCACGCACTGCTCGCCAAACGTGCCGGGTTCAAGGCCATTTATCTATCTGGCGGCGGAGTCGCGGCGGGATCACTGGGCATTCCGGACCTGGGAATCACCGGTCTTGAAGACGTGCTGATCGATGTGCGGCGTATCACCGACGTTTGCGACCTGCCGTTGCTGGTGGATGTCGACACCGGTTTCGGTTCTTCGGCTTTCAATGTGGCGCGTACCGTGCGCTCGATGATCAAGGCCGGAGCGGCGGCGATTCACATTGAGGATCAGGTGGGTGCCAAGCGTTGCGGGCATCGTCCCAACAAGGAAATTGTCTCTCAGCAGGAAATGGTCGACCGGATCAAGGCTGCCGTGGATGCCCGGACTGACGACAGCTTCGTGATCATGGCGCGTACCGATGCGTTGGCGGTTGAAGGGCTGGAGTCGGCGCTGGAGCGTGCCGCTGCCTGTATTGAAGCCGGCGCGGATATGGTGTTCCCCGAGGCCATCACCGAACTGGCAATGTACAAGCAATTCGCCAACCGTGCAGGTGTGCCGATCCTCGCCAACATCACCGAGTTTGGCGCCACGCCGTTGTTTACGGTCGATGAGCTGCGCGAGGCGGACGTGTCGCTGGTGCTGTACCCGCTTTCCGCATTCCGTGCGATGAACAAGGCTGCGGAAAATGTCTACGGCGCGATCCGCCGTGACGGCAGCCAGAAAAACGTGATCGACAGTATGCAGACGCGCATGGAGCTGTATGACGCGATCGATTACCACACATTCGAGCAGAAGCTGGATGCGCTGTTTGCGCAGAAGAAGGGCTGAAAGGGGCAGGCTGACACTCGTCCCCGCGCTCCGCGTCCAGTCACACAAAAACAAAATTGGAGAAAACCATGGCTGAAGCAAAAGTATTGAGTGGTGCCGGACTACGCGGGCAGGTGGCCGGGCAGACGGCGTTGTCCACGGTGGGCATGGCCGGTGCCGGGCTGACCTATCGCGGCTATGATGTGCGCGATCTGGCCGCCGAAGCTCGCTTTGAAGAAGTTGCCTATCTGCTGCTGTACGGCGAACTGCCTGATAAAGCCGAATTGTCTGCCTATATGGACAAACTCAAGGGCCTGCGCGACCTGCCGCAGGCCTTGAAGGAAGTGCTGGAACGCATACCCGCCGACACTCACCCGATGGATGTCATGCGCACGGGTGCCTCCATGCTCGGCACCCTGGAGCCGGAGCGCAGCTTCGATCAGCAGCGCGACTCAACCGACCGTCTGCTCGCAGCGTTCCCGGCGATCATGTGCTACTGGTATCGCTTCAGTCATGACGGCAAGCGTATCGACTGCACCTCCGCAGAAGACTCCATCGGCGGGCATTTTCTGCACCTGTTGCTCGACAAGGCGCCCAGTGAGCTGCACCGCAAGGTCATGGACGTCTCGCTGATTCTGTACGCCGAGCACGAATTCAATGCCTCGACCTTCACCGCCCGCGTCTGCGCGTCGACGCTGTCGGACCTGTATTCCTGCGTCACAGCCGCCATCGGCACCTTGCGCGGCCCGCTGCACGGTGGTGCCAACGAGGCTGCAATGGAAATGATTCAGCGCTTCGCCTCGGCTGAAGAGGCCACCAAAGGCACGCTGGGCATGCTGGAACGCAAGGAAAAGATCATGGGCTTTGGCCATGCGATCTACAAGGAGTCCGACCCGCGCAACGAGGTGATCAAGGGCTGGTCGAAGAAACTCGCTGACGAAGTGGGCGATACGGTGCTGTTCCCGGTTTCCGAGGCCATCGACAAGGTCATGTGGGAGCAGAAGAAACTGTTCCCCAACGCCGACTTCTACCATGCGTCGGCGTATCACTTCATGGGCATCCCGACCAAGCTGTTCACCCCGATCTTCGTCTGCTCACGCCTGACCGGCTGGGCCGCTCACGTTTTCGAACAGCGTGCCAATAACCGCATCATTCGCCCGAGCGCCGAGTACATCGGCGTCGAACAGCGCGCGTTCGTACCCTTGGAACAGCGCTGAAAAGGGGGCAGGGGAGCCGCCGACGAGCTCCCCACCCGTATTCCGAACACTCCGTGATCGAGTCCCGCAATGAACAGTGAATTTCGCAAACCGCTCCCTGGCACCCGACTGGATTATTTCGACGCTCGGGCGGCCGTCGAGGCGCTCAAGCCCGGCGCCTATGCCACGCTGCCCTACACCTCGCGGGTGCTGGCCGAGAACCTGGTGCGCCGTTGTGATCCGGCGACCTTGAATGCCTCGTTGACCCAGCTTATCGAGCGCAAGCGTGATCTGGATTTTCCCTGGTTCCCGGCACGTGTGGTCTGCCACGACATTCTGGGTCAGACCGCGTTGGTCGACCTTGCCGGACTGCGCGACGCGATCGCTTCGCAGGGTGGCGATCCTGCGCTGGTCAACCCGGTGGTTCCGGTGCAATTGATCGTCGACCACTCGCTGGCAGTGGAGTCCGACGGTAACGACCCGCAGGCGTTCGCCAAGAACCGCGCCATTGAAGACCGTCGCAACGAAGACCGTTTTCATTTCATTGACTGGACCAAGCAGGCGTTCAAGAACGTCGAAGTGATCCCGCCGGGCAACGGCATCATGCACCAGATCAATCTGGAGAAAATGTCGCCGGTGGTGCAGGTGCTCGACGGCGTAGCCTTTCCCGACACACTGGTGGGCACGGACAGCCACACGCCGCACGTCGACGCCCTCGGCGTGATTGCCATCGGCGTCGGCGGGCTCGAGGCCGAAAACGTCATGCTCGGGCGCGCCTCGTGGATGCGCCTGCCGGACATCATTGGTGTCGAACTGACCGGGCGCCGCCAGCCAGGCATCACCGCCACCGACGTAGTGCTCGCGCTGACCGAATACCTGCGCCAACAGAAGGTGGTTGGCGCTTACCTGGAGTTCTATGGCGCAGGCGCGTCGAGCCTGACCCTGGGCGACCGGGCGACGATCTCCAACATGGCGCCCGAATACGGCGCGACGGCGGCGATGTTCTCCATTGACTCGCAAACCATCGACTACCTGCGTTTGACAGGGCGCGAGGACGAGCAGGTCAAACTGGTCGAGCTGTATGCCCGGCACACTGGCCTTTGGTCGGACAGCCTCAGCGAGGTGCACTACGAGCGGGTGCTGAGTTTCGACCTGTCCAGTGTGGTGCGCAACATGGCCGGGCCCTCCAACCCTCATGCGCGGGTTGCCACCGCCGATCTGGCGGCCAGAGGTATTGCCGGGCAATGGGACGAGGTGCCGGGGCAGATGCCCGACGGCGCGGTGATCATCGCGGCGATCACAAGTTGCACCAACACCAGCAACCCGCGCAACGTCATTGCCGCCGGTCTGCTGGCACGCAACGCCAACCGCCTGGGGCTGCTGCGCAAGCCGTGGGTGAAATCATCGCTGGCACCCGGCTCGAAAACCGTGGCGCTATACCTGGACGCAGCAGGGCTGACCTCGGAGCTGGAGCAACTGGGTTTTGGCGTCGTGGCCTTTGCCTGCACCACCTGCAATGGCATGTCCGGCGCGCTCGATCCGCTGATCCAGCAGGAAATCATCGACCGCGACCTGTACGCCACGGCGGTCTTGTCCGGTAACCGTAATTTCGACGGGCGTATTCACCCCTATGCCAAGCAGGCCTTTTTGGCCTCGCCGCCCCTGGTGGTGGCGTATGCCATTGCCGGGACCATCCGCTTCGATATAGAAAACGATGTGCTGGGCGTCGCCGAGGGCCGGGAAATCCGTCTCAAGGACATCTGGCCGAGCGATGAAGAGATTGATGCGGTCGTGCAGGCGTCGGTCAAGCCCGAGCAGTTCCGTCAGGTCTATATCCCGATGTTTGCCATCGAAGAACACAGCGGGCCGAAGGTCGAGCCGCTGTACGACTGGCGTCCGATGAGCACCTACATCCGTCGCCCGCCCTACTGGGAAGGCGCATTGGCCGGAGAACGTACGCTCAAGGGCATGCGGGCTCTCGCCGTGCTGCCGGACAACATCACCACCGATCACCTGTCGCCGTCCAACGCGATCATGCTCGACAGTGCGGCCGGCGAGTACCTGGCGAAAATGGGACTGCCGGAAGAAGACTTCAACTCCTACGCGACCCATCGGGGCGACCACCTGACCGCCCAGCGCGCGACCTTTGCCAACCCGCAACTGGTCAACGAGATGGCAGTGGTCGATGGCAAGGTCAGGAAAGGCTCGCTGACCCGCATCGAACCCGAAGGCGTGGTCACGCGCATGTGGGAAGCCATCGAAACCTACATGGCGCGCAAGCAGCCGTTGATCATTATTGCCGGTGCCGACTATGGGCAGGGCTCATCCCGTGACTGGGCGGCCAAAGGCGTCAGGCTGGCGGGCGTCGAAGCGATTGCTGCAGAAGGTTTCGAGCGTATTCACCGCACCAACCTGGTCGGCATGGGCGTGCTGCCGCTGGAGTTCAAGCCCGGCACCAGCCGTCTGACTCTGGGTATCGATGGCAGCGAAACCTT
Source organism: Pseudomonas sp. NFACC10-1 (assembly GCF_900119195.1). Taxonomy (NCBI): domain Bacteria; kingdom Pseudomonadati; phylum Pseudomonadota; class Gammaproteobacteria; order Pseudomonadales; family Pseudomonadaceae; genus Pseudomonas; species Pseudomonas sp. NFACC10-1. Next base: position 585,818 of record NZ_FPJB01000001.1, read on the forward strand.
CGATGTGATCGGCCAGCGCACACCGCGCGCGACATTGACGCTGGTGATTCAGCGCCGTAACGGCGAACGCGTCGAGGTGCCGGTGACATGCCGTCTGGACACTGCTGAAGAGCTTTCTATTTATGAGGCGGGCGGCGTGTTGCAGCGTTTTGCTCAGGATTTTCTGGAGGCTACTGCATCGTAGCTACGCTGGAGCGTGAAGAACGATAAGCGTGCGCAGGAGCACTATCGTGCTCATGCTCCGCGTGGGCATGCAGTTCTGGACGCTCTGCGTCCGATTTTGAGCGCGCAGCGCGCTCTTTGAACAGGACAACGAATTCATGGCTCATTTACCCCAGATCCGCATCCCGGCCACCTACATGCGTGGTGGCACCAGCAAGGGTGTGTTTTTCAGGCTGACGGATCTGCCTGAAGCCGCACAGATTCCGGGGTCGGCGCGGGATGCGTTGCTTCTGCGAGTCATCGGCAGCCCTGACCCCTATGAAAAGCAGATCGATGGCATGGGCGGCGCGACGTCGAGTACCAGCAAGAGCGTGATTGTGTCGCGCAGCAGCAGGCCCGACCACGATGTCGATTACCTGTTCGGCCAGGTGTCCATCGACAAGCCGTTTGTCGACTGGAGCGGCAATTGCGGCAACCTGTCAGCGGCCGTGGGGCCATTCGCGATTACGAGCGGTCTGGTCGACCCTGACCGCGTTCCGCAGGACGGCGTTGCGGTGGTGCGTATCTGGCAGGCCAACATCGGCAAGACCATCATCGCCCATGTGCCGATCAGCAACGGCGCGGTGCAGGAAACCGGCGATTTCGAGCTGGATGGCGTGACCTTCCCGGCAGCCGAAGTGCCACTGGAGTTTCTTGACCCGGCGGCGGACGAAGAGGGCGCGGGCGGCTCGATGTTCCCCACTGGCAATCTGGTGGACGATCTGGAAGTGCCCGGTATCGGCCTTCTGAAAGCGACCATGATCAATGCCGGCATTCCGACGATTTTTGTCAACGCTGCTGACATCGGCTATACCGGCACTGAGTTGCAGGGCGATATCAACGCTGACCCGCAGGCGCTGGCCCGTCTGGAGGCCATCCGCGCCTACGGTGCCGTGCGGATGGGCCTGATTGGCAACATCGATGAAGCTGCCGCACGCCAGCACACACCCAAAGTGGCTTTTGTGGCGGCGCCTGCCGATTACCTGGCGTCGAGTGGCAAGCCTGTCGCTGCGCAGGATATCGAGCTGCTGGTGCGCGCCGTGTCGATGGGCAAGCTGCACCACGCGATGATGGGTACGGCTGCGGTAGCCATCGGTACGGCAGCAGCCATTCCGGGCACGCTGGTCAATCTGGCCGCTGGCGGTCAGGCGCGCAGTGCGGTCAGCTTTGGCCATCCCTCCGGCACATTGCGAGTCGGCGCCCAGGCTGTTCAGGAGGGCGGTGACTGGAAAGTCACCAAGGCCCTGATGAGCCGCAGCGCCCGAGTGCTGATGGAAGGCTGGGTACGTGTGCCGCAGTCAGGCGAGTGAAGTGATCAGTTTGGCGGGGTGACCGCAGCGTCTATTTGAAACGTCGCTCCACGCCTTTTTCGACCAGCACCTTGGCGGAGATTTCTTCCACCGAAAAATGCGTGGAGTTGATGTGCGCGATGTTCTCGCGGCGGAACAGGCTTTCCACCTCGCGCACCTCGAATTCGCACTGCGCGTAGCTGGAGTAGCGGCTGTTGGGCTTGCGCTCGTGGCGAATCGCGGTGAGACGGTCCGGGTCGATGGTCAGGCCGAAGAGCTTTTCGCGATGCTGCTTGAGCGCCGCAGGCAGTTGCAGCCTCTCCATGTCATCTTCGGTCAGCGGATAGTTGGCGGCCCGGATACCGAACTGCATGGCCATGTACAGACAGGTGGGGGTTTTGCCGCAGCGCGAGACGCCGACGAGGATAATGTCGGCCTTGTCGTAATAATGCGTCCGTGCGCCATCATCGTTGTCCAGCGCGAAGTTGACCGCCTCGATGCGCTCCATGTAATTGGAGTTATGCCCGATGGAATGCGATTTACCCACGGAGTAGGACGAGTGTGAACTAAGCTCCTGCTCCAGCGGGGCCAGGAAGGTCGAAAAGATATCGATCATGAAGCCATTGGACGTCGCCAGAATCTCGCGAATGTCCTGATTGACGATGGTGTCGAAGATGATCGGCCGCACATCGTCCTTGTCGGCGGCATTATTGATTTGTTGTACCATCGCCCGCGCCTTCTCGACACTGTCGATATAGGGCCTGGTGAACTTGTTGAACGTAATGTTTTCAAATTGTGCCAACAGGCTCTGGCCCAGGGTTTCGGCGGTGATACCCGTGCCGTCCGAGATGAAAAAAGCGGATCGTTTCATTTTTGCCCCAGGCCTTAAGCAGTTGACGAATTCTGGCTATCATAGGCGTGCTGGCCTGCCATGAGAGCCCGCAGGTGCAGCTTTTTTGCACACCTGGTTTTGAAGCACGGTTTTCAACGCCCGATCTGTACGTCCGGGCAGACACGCCTGAAGCCACACCGCATGTGGCGCAGGTGAATGAGCTTTTCCCAACAACAAACACAGTTAGTGGAGAGATCACCTTGGTAGAGTACGTAGTTTCCCTCGATAAGCTCGGCGTCCATGATGTAGAGCACGTGGGGGGCAAAAACTCGTCCCTCGGCGAGATGATCAGCAACCTCGCAGGTGCTGGTGTGTCGGTGCCCGGCGGCTTCGCGACTACCGCCCAGGCCTACCGTGACTTTCTCGAGCTCAGCGGCCTCAACGAGCAGATCCATGCTGCGCTGGACGCCCTTGACGTCGACGATGTCAACGCGCTGGCCCGCACCGGTGCGCAGATTCGTCAATGGATCATGGAAGCCGAGTTCCCCGAGCAGCTCAACGCCCAGATTCGTACTGCGTTTGCCGAGCTGTCTGCGGGTAATCCGAACCTGGCTGTGGCCGTGCGTTCCTCCGCAACTGCCGAAGACTTGCCGGATGCGTCGTTCGCCGGCCAGCAGGAGACCTTCCTGAACATCCGCGGCGTCGAGAACGTGATCCGCGCGGCCAAGGAAGTTTTTGCTTCACTGTTCAACGACCGTGCGATTTCCTACCGCGTACACCAGGGTTTCGACCACAAGCTGGTCGCGCTGTCTGCGGGCGTGCAGCGTATGGTGCGCTCCGAAACCGGTACGGCCGGTGTCATGTTCACCCTCGACACCGAGTCCGGCTTCCGCGACGTGGTGTTCATCACCGGTGCTTACGGCCTGGGCGAGACGGTTGTGCAGGGCGCCGTCAACCCGGACGAGTTCTACGTGCACAAGGACACGCTGGCGGCTGGCCGCCCGGCGATCCTGCGTCGCAATCTGGGCAGCAAGGCGATCAAGATGATTTACGGCGAAGAAGCCAAGGCCGGTCGTTCGGTCAAGGTGATCGACGTCGAGCCTGCCGATCGCGCGCGTTTCTGTCTGAGCGATGCCGAAGTGTCCGAACTGGCCAAACAGGCGATGATCATCGAAAAGCACTACAAGTGCCCGATGGACATCGAGTGGGCCAAGGACGGTGACGACGGCAAGCTGTACATCGTCCAGGCGCGTCCGGAAACGGTGAAGAGCCGTGCATCGGCCAACGTCATGGAACGCTATCTGCTCAAGGAGACCGGCAAGGTGCTGGTCGAAGGCCGTGCCATCGGTCAGCGCATCGGCGCGGGCAAGGTGCGCATCATCAAGGACGTGTCCGAGATGGACAAGGTCCAGCCCGGCGACGTGCTGGTGTCGGACATGACCGACCCGGACTGGGAGCCGGTGATGAAGCGCGCCAGTGCAATCGTCACCAACCGTGGCGGTCGTACCTGCCACGCGGCGATCATCGCCCGTGAACTGGGCATCCCGGCAGTGGTTGGCTGCGGTAACGCCACGCAGACCCTCCAGGATGGCCAGGGCGTCACGGTTTCCTGCGCCGAGGGCGACACCGGTTACATCTTCGAAGGCGAGCTGGGCTTCGACATCAAGACCAATTCGGTCGATGCAATGCCTGATCTGCCGTTCAAGATCATGATGAACGTCGGCAATCCGGACCGTGCCTTCGATTTCGCCCAATTGCCCAATGCCGGGGTGGGTCTGGCGCGTCTGGAGTTCATCATCAACCGCATGATCGGCGTGCACCCCAAGGCGTTGCTCAACTACTCGGTGCTGCCACCGGAAATCAAGGAAAGCGTCGACAAGCGTATCGCTGGTTACCATGATCCGGTCGGTTTCTACGTCGACAAGCTGGTCGAGGGCATCAGCACCCTGGCCGCCGCGTTCACGCCGAAAAAGGTCATCGTGCGCCTCTCGGACTTCAAGTCCAACGAGTATGCGAACCTGATTGGCGGCAAGCTTTACGAGCCCGAAGAAGAAAACCCGATGCTGGGCTTTCGCGGTGCGTCGCGCTATATCAGTGAGAACTTCCGTGACTGTTTCGAGCTGGAGTGCCGTGCGCTCAAGCGTGTGCGCGAAGAGATGGGCCTGACCAACGTCGAGATCATGGTGCCGTTCGTCCGTACCCTGGGCGAGGCGAGTCAGGTGATCGATCTGCTGGCCGCCAACGGTCTGAAGCGTGGCGAAAACGGCCTGCGCATCATCATGATGTGCGAACTGCCGTCCAACGCGATTCTGGCGGAAGAGTTCCTTGAGTACTTCGACGGCTTCTCCATCGGCTCCAACGACCTGACCCAGCTGACACTCGGTCTCGACCGTGACTCCGGCGTGATCGCCCACCTGTTCGACGAACGTAACCCGGCGGTCAAGAAGCTTCTGTCCAACGCCATTCAGGCGTGCAACAAGGCCGGCAAGTACATCGGCATCTGCGGGCAGGGGCCTTCCGATCACCCGGATCTGGCGCGCTGGCTGATGGATCAGGGCATCGAGAGTGTGTCGCTCAACCCCGACTCGGTGCTGGAGACCTGGTTCTTCCTCGCCGAAGCACAGTCGCCTGTCTGACAGGCGGCTCGCCTGAGGCGCGGTCCTCGCAGGAGCGGGCCGCCGTGTGACGCGAACGCGGCCTGAGCCGTCATGTGGTTCAGGTGTTTGAATGAGGCGGTTTCTTCGGAAGCCGCCTTTTTTATGGCGCATCGCGAGATCCCGGAGCGTGTGGTTTCATCCCGTCTGTCAAGCCAGATAAAGAGTGATATGCAGAGCAGCAGCCAGCTTTTTCCCGTTGCCTTGATCAGCGCCGAGCGTCGTGGCGATCTGGTCGAGGACGTCTACCGTCTCAAACCTGCCAACAGTCCCGACGCCAGTGTCGAACTGGCGGTGACCCGGCTAGGGCGCGCCGATCAGCCCGATGTGCGTGGTACTCCAGTCATACTGCTGCATGGCAGCTTTTCCAACCGGCGTTTCTGGTATTCGCCCAAGGGCATCGGTCTGGGTGCGTATCTGGCGCGGGCCGGCTATGACGTGTGGATTCCCGAAATGCGCGGCCATGGCTTGTCGGCTCGCAACCTGAGTTATCGCAGCAATTGCGTGGCGGACTACGCGCGTTTCGATTTGCCAGCCATTGCCGCATTCGTCGTCGAGCAAAGCGGGCAGATACCGCACTGGATCGGCCACTCGCTGGGCGGCACCAGCCTGGCGGCAGCCTTGGGCGGTCAGTATCTGGGTGCTGATACTGCGGCGTCCGTGGCGCTGTTCGGCAGCCAGGTCAGCCGCACCTACTGGCCGCTGAAAGTCCCGCCACTGCAATGGTCTGCGAAGTTGCTGCTGAGGTCCTTCGAGCATATTTCCGGCCCGCGTTTCAAGCGCGGGCCGGAAGACGAGCCGATCGGTCTGGTTCTGGAAAGCATGCGCTGGCACGGGCTGTTCGGACGTTTCGGTGAGCGTGACAACAACTGGTGGGCAGGGTTGAGCGCGGTTCAGGTGCCGCTTCTGGCTGTCGCTGCGGCCGGCGACCAGCAGGACCCGGTGTGGGCTTGCCGTGAACTGTTCGAGCAGATCGGCAGCGCACACAGGCAATTCCTCTGCCTGGGCCGCGAATACGGCTTCAGCGAGGATTTCGACCATGTGCAGATGCTGGTCAGCAAGGCTGCGCAGCAGCAGGTCTGGCCGCGAGTGATCGAGTGGCTGGGTGAGCGTTCCGTTCCTGAACAGGTTGCAGAGTTTCAGGTCGCGGTAGGCAGTTAGCCGGTAAAGTCGCTATGGTTATGCTCATCCGGTCGTGTCTGTTTCAATAAATCGTCTGTATCAATCGCGACCCCATAGCCGATGACAGGAGTTGACCCATGCACTACCTCACCCCCGATCTGTGTGACGCCTATCCGGACCTGATCCAGGTCGTGGAGCCGATGTTCAGCAATTTTGGCGGCCGCGATTCGTTTGGTGGCCAGATCGTCACGCTGAAATGTTTCGAGGACAACTCCAAGGTCAGGGAGCAGGTCGACCTCGACGGCAAGGGCAAGGTGCTGGTCGTCGACGGCGGTGGTTCGCTGCGTTGCGCGCTGCTGGGTGACATGCTGGCAGACAAGGCTGCCAAGAACGGCTGGGAAGGCATGTTGATCTACGGCTGCATCCGTGACGTGGATGTCATCGCCCAGACCGACCTGGGTGTCCAGGCGCTCGCCAGTCATCCGAAGAAAACCGAGAAGCGCGGCATAGGCGAACTGAATGTGCCGGTGACCTTTGGCGGCGTGACGTTCCGCCCGGGTGAGTACCTGTATGCCGACAACAATGGCGTCATCATTTCCCCATCCCCCCTGACCATGCCGGAATAAGCGAAGTATCCATGTTCGATGAAGCAAACGCGCAGTGGGGGCTGGTTCATGCCCTCGTTTTGGACGGTAAGGGTGGGGCGCGTTTCATCGCTCGAACCGAGTTGCAGGACCTTGCATTGCAGCCAGAAGAAAGCCTGTGGCTGCATTGGGATCGTAGTCACCCGCAGACACATGCGTGGTTGCGCACCGGCAGCGGTCTGAGCGAGTTTGCTTGCGACCTGTTGCTGGAAGAGAACACCCGGCCGCGTTTGCTGCCGTTGCCGGAGCAGGAGCTGCTGCTGTTTCTGCGCGGCGTGAATCTGAATCCCGGTGCGGAACCTGAAGACATGGTCTCGGTGCGTATCTTCGCCGCCGCGCAGCGAGTCATCTCGCTGCGCCTGCGTCCGTTGCGTGCCACCGAGGAGCTGATTGAGCTGCTGGGGCAGGGCAAAGGCCCGAAGGGCGCCTCGGAGCTGATCCTGCACCTGGCGCAGCACCTCACCGACAAGGTTCAGGATCTGGTGGGTGAGCTGACCGAATCGGTCGATGAAGAGGAAGAAAAGAACGATGCCGACGAATGGTACAGCCCCGAGCACGGCAAGCTGCTGCATATTCGTCGGCGCGCCGCCGGCCTGCGCCGGTTCCTCGGGCCGCAGCGGGATATTTATGGCCAGCTTTCACGCATCAAGCTTTCCTGGTTTGCGCATGACGACGCTGACTACTGGAATGAGCTGAACAACAGCCTGACCCGTTACCTGGAAGAGCTTGAGCTGACCCGCGAGCGGGTGGGGCTGCTGCTAGAGTCCGAGGACCGGCGCCTGCGCGAGCACATGAACCGCACCATGTACCGCTTCGGGATCATTACCTGTATCTTTCTGCCGATGAGTTTTCTCACCGGTCTGCTGGGTATTAATGTTGGCGGCATTCCGGGTTCGAGCAGTTCGTACGGCTTCCTGGTGGCCTGTCTGCTGATCGTCGCGCTGGGCGCAGGGCAGTGGTGGTTGTTCCGCCGTTTGCGTTGGGTGTAGGGCGGGCCTGTGATGGTTATTTGGCGAGCCTGTGTGACTTGTTGTTTTCGCGTCGCGTCTTTGAATGACATTACGTGAGGTGCCTGATGCACGATCCGTTTGAAGAATCTTTACGCGACATGCTCAATTCTTCATCCTCCAGCCGGGATGATGACGCATGTCTGGGACGCGTCCTGAAAACCGCCAATCGCCAGGTCGGCGCCGGTGTGTTGTTCGGGTTGCTGGGCCGCTGGTCGGAGGCGCTGATGATCGCCGTGAACAACGGCTCGGCCCACGTCTCTCCCGTTTCTCGTCGCACCTCGAACGGTGCGCGTTCTCTCGATAAGGCTGATTGAGCATGGAATTGAATCTCTGGACCCAGAGCCTTCTTGCTGCAATGACTGCATTGTGGACCAAAGTCGCAAACTTCATTCCCAACCTGTTCGGCGCCCTGGTTGTGGTGCTGCTCGGTTTTGTCGTCGCCAAACTGCTCGACGCACTGCTTTCCAAATTACTGGCCAAACTGGGCCTTGATCGTCTGGTCGGCGGTACCGGCCTGACCAAGATCATCGGCCGCGCTGGCGTCAAGGTGCCGGTCTCCACGCTGATCGGCAAGGTCGTCTATTGGTTCGTTCTGCTTATCTTTCTCGTATCGGCCGCTGAATCTTTGGGCCTGCAGCGGGTCTCAGCGACGCTGGACATGCTGGCGCTGTATTTGCCCAAGGTATTTGGTGCCGCGCTGGTGTTGCTGGTCGGTGTGCTGCTGGCGCAACTGGTCAATGGTTTGGTGCGCGGTGCTGCCGAAGGTGTAGGGATCGACTACTCTGCCGGCCTGGGGCGAATTGCCCAGGGGCTGGTCATTATCATCAGTATTTCGGTCGCCATCAGCCAGCTCGAGGTCAAGACCGACCTGCTGAACCACGTTATTGTGATTGCGTTGATTACCGTTGGTCTGACAGTGGCGCTTGCCCTGGGCCTCGGAAGTCGCGAAATTGCCGGGCAGATCATTGCCGGAATCTACGTCCGCGAATTGTTTCAGGTCGGCCAACAGGTACAGATAGGCGATACGGAAGGGCAGATCGAGGAAATCGGTACGGTCAAGACAACGCTGCTGACAGACGAGGGGGAGCTGGTGTCGTTTTCCAATCGCATCCTGCTCGAGCAGAGAGTAAGCAGCCGTTAAGCGGTTAACCTGCTAATGTATGCCGCCAGGTTGCCGATACAGGCCATGGCGGACACTGACCTGACTGTCGGCAAGATTTGTTTTGAATAAACCTCAACCGTTTTCGACGCGCTACGATCCACGCGAGCTCTCAGATGAGGAGCTGGTTGCGCGCGCCCACGTTGAGCTGTTCAATGTGACGCGGGCCTACGAAGAATTGATGCGCCGTTACCAGAGAACACTTTTTAACGTCTGTGCACGTTATCTGGGGAACGATCGCGATGCTGACGATGTCTGTCAGGAGGTGATGCTTAAAGTGTTGTATGGGTTGAAAAATTTTGAAGGTAAATCTAAATTTAAAACCTGGCTGTACAGCATCACCTACAATGAATGCATCACGCAGTACAGGAAGGAACGGCGTAAGCGTCGCTTGATGGACGCGCTGAGTCTGGATCCACTTGAGGAAGCGTCGGAAGAAAAGGCGCCCAAACCTGAAGAACGGGGCGGACTTGATCGCTGGCTTGTGTATGTGAACCCGATCGATCGGGAGATTCTGGTGCTGCGGTTTGTAGCAGAACTTGAATTCCAGGAAATCGCTGACATCATGCACATGGGCTTGAGCGCAACGAAAATGCGTTACAAGCGGGCTTTAGATAAATTACGAGAGAAATTTGCGGGAATCGCCGAAACTTAATACGGTGCAAATATCTCTAACAAACTGGCAAGGTCTGGTAGACTTGCCGCTGAGTTGTCCCCCTGTGTGGGACTGCTTAATAATCATCAGATGGGGATTTAACGGATGAAACTGAAAAACACCTTGGGCTTGGCCATTGGTACTATTGTTGCCGCAACTTCGTTCGGCGCTCTGGCTCAAGGCCAAGGCGCGGTCGAAATCGAAGGCTTCGCCAAGAAAGAGTACTACGACAGCGATCGTAACTTCAAAAACGACGGCAACCTGTTCGGCGGCTCCGTTGGCTACTTCCTGACTGACGATGTTGAGCTGCGTCTGGGCTACGACGAAGTCCACAACGTCCGTAGCGACAGCGGCAAGAACATCAAGGGCGCAGACACTGCTCTGGACGCTCTGTACCACTTCAACAACCCAGGCGACATGCTGCGTCCATACGTATCTGCCGGTTTCTCTGACCAGAGCATCGGTCAAGACGCTCGCCGTGGCCGTGACGGTTCCACCTTCGCCAACATCGGCGGCGGCGCCAAGCTGTACTTCACTGACAACTTCTATGCCCGTGCAGGCGTTGAAGCTCAGTACAACATCGACCAAGGCAACACCGAGTGGGCGCCTAGCGTCGGTATCGGTGTAAACTTCGGCGGCGGCAGCAAGAAAGTTGAAGCAGCGCCAGCTCCAGTAGCTGAAGTGTGCTCCGACAGCGACAACGACGGCGTGTGCGACAACGTCGACAAGTGCCCGGACACCCCAGCCAACGTTACCGTTGACGCTGATGGCTGCCCAGCAGTTGCCGAAGTGGTTCGTGTTGAGCTGGACGTGAAGTTCGATTTCGACAAATCCGTAGTCAAGCCTAACAGCTACGGCGACATCAAGAACCTCGCTGACTTCATGCAGCAGTACCCACAGACCACCACCACTGTTGAAGGTCACACTGACTCCGTCGGTCCTGACGCTTACAACCAAAAACTGTCCGAGCGTCGTGCAAACGCCGTTAAACAGGTTCTGGTTAACCAGTACGGTGTTGGCGCTAACCGCGTAAACTCGGTTGGTTACGGCGAATCCCGTCCAGTTGCTGACAACGCAACTGAAGCTGGCCGCGCAGTTAACCGTCGCGTAGAAGCAGAAGTAGAAGCTCAAGCTAAGTAATTAGCCGCTTATACTGAAAAGCCCGGCTCAGGCCGGGCTTTTCTTTGCCTGCGATTTGGTGGGGCGTGTGCTCAGACGAGCCTGGGGTCAGCCGGCATTCAACTGCGCGTGGTCCATCAGGGTTTGATCGATCAGCTCATTGTTGTACGCGGCAACCGCACCGATCACCAGGATGGCGGGGCTCTTCAACTGGAAAGCGGCTGCGTCCTGTTGCATGGCATTCAGGGTGCTGCGGCATTCGCGCTGCCACGGCAGCGAAGCGTTCTCGATCATCGCCACCGGCATCTCGCCACTCATTCCGCCTGCCAGCAGACTCTCGCGAATTTCCGCCAGTTTCGCCACGCCCATGTAAACCACCAGGGTGGTTCCGCCTTGCGCGAGTGCCTGCCAGTTGAGGGTGCTGTCGTCCTGAGTGTGGGCGGTGACCAGTGTTACGCCACGGCTTATACCGCGCAGGGTCAGCGAAATGCCGCACTGTGTTGCGCCGGCAAGACCCGCTGTAATGCCGTTGACCAGCTCCACGGCGACACCGCGCTCCTGTAGCCATTGAGCCTCTTCACCGCCACGTCCGAAGATGCACGGATCGCCGCCTTTGAGGCGAACGACACATTTGCCCTGACGTACGTAGCGCAGCATCAGGCGATGGATGAACGCTTGCGGCGTCGAACGACAACCGCCGCGCTTGCCGACCGCGATGACCCGCGCTCCCGGACAATGTTCCAGCACTGCGGGGTTGACCAGATCGTCGATCAGCACCACGTCGGCTTCAGCCAGGGCACGTACTGCCTTGAGAGTCAGCAGTTCCGGGTCGCCTGGGCCCGCGCCCACCAGCCATACTTTTGCGCTCATGCCGCATTCCTCATTCTGTAACCGCCACGGTATGGATCAGTCGTCTTATTTCCGGCACGCAGGAGCCGCACTGGGTGCCGCAGCCCAACTGTGTCTTGAGTTGATTCAGGTCCAGGCCACGCTCGATAGCGCTCATTACCGCGCTCTGGCTGACGTTCATGCAGTTGCACAAGGTCTTGTCGCGAGGCTGTGTCGAGTCTTTGCCCGGTTCGCTGCTCAACGGTGCCAACAGCCAGCGCCGCAACGAAGCCTCAACGCGCTCTTCCAGCCACAACGTCTGCAGCCAATACCGGGCAAGTGTTTCACCGGCCAGGCGAATAGCAGTAATACGTTCGCCGTCGATCCGTACCCGTTTGCCGATCGAGCGCTTGGGGTCGTCATACGCCATGACCGGTCCTTCATCCAGGCCCAGTACTTGATCAATCTGCTGCAGCAGCGCTGAATCGGGTGCTGCTGCGCTGGCGGCGCGTATCACCAGCGCCGGTCGCTCGCGTCCGGCAAGGCTCATGCTCAGATAGGTGAAGGTGTCGCACAAGGGGCGCAGCTTTTCCATCCGTTGCTGCACGTTGCCCTCGACCAGCGCAAAGAACTGCCAGGGCAGTCGGGCTTTTTCGATCCTGACGCCGGCGTGCTTGAGTTCCGGTTGCTTCGAAACCGGGTCGAAGGCTGGCTGGGTGAGAACGTTGACACCCCCCTTGAGGAACCTGTCGCCCCAATGCATCGGCACAAAAGCCTGGCCGACTGCAACGCTGTCCTCACTGCCGACCGGCAACAGCAGCTCGCCGCGTCGACTGATCAGCTTGACCAGGTCGCCGGGCTGCAGGTCATGGCTGAGCATGTCCTGCGGATTGAGGCTCAGCACCGCTTCACTGACATGCCCGAACAAGCGGGCAGCGGTGCCGGTGCGGCTCATGCCGTGCCACTGATCGCGCAGTCTGCCGGTATTGAGCGTCAGCGGGTAGTCGGCATCGCGCACTTCCCTGGCGGCGATGTAAGGCTCGGACAGAAACTGCGCCCGGCCTGAATCGGTGGGAAAGATGCCATTGTTGTACAGGCGCGGCGTGCCGCTGCTGGCGCCACGCGGGAAGGGCCATTGTTGCGGACCCTGCTGATCGATGAGCTCGCGGTCGATTCCGGACATGTCCAGATCGCGCCCGACCGTCAGGCCCTTGAACTCATCGAACAAGGCTTTGGGTGTAGCGAAGTCGAACAGCGCGGGTGCGCCGGGTTGCAGGCGTTTTTGCAGGCGCTGGGCGAAATCCACGGTGATCGCCCAGTCGGAGCGCGCTTCGCCGGGCGCCTGAATAGCTTTGCGCACGTTGGAGATGCGTCGTTCGGAGTTGGTCACCGTGCCTTCTTTCTCACCCCAACTGGCAGCAGGCAGCAACAGATCGGCATAACGCGCGGTTTCGGTGGTCTTGAAGGCCTCCTGGAGTACCACGAACGGGCAGGTTTCCAGCGCTTGCCTGATGCGGTTCTGGTCGGGCAGTGACTGTGCCGGGTTGGTGCAGGCAATCCACAGGGCCTTGATCGTTCCATTCTGCAATTGCTCGAACAGTTCGATGGCTGAAAGGCCGGGATTGGCAGGCAGGCTATCGACGCCCCAGTAGTCTGCAACCTCCTGACGATGCTGAGGATTTGCCGCGTCGCGATGGCCAGGCAACAGGTTGGACAGACTGCCGGTTTCACGTCCGCCCATGGCGTTGGGCTGGCCGGTGAGCGAGAAGGGACCTGCGCCGGGTTTGCCAATCTGTCCGGTCGCCAGGTGCAGGTTGATCAGCGCGCTGTTTTTCGCGCTGCCGGCCGTGGACTGATTCAGCCCCATGCACCACAGCGACAGAAAAGCCGGCGCTTCGCCCATCCATCGGGCGCAGGTGTGCAGCTGTTCCAGAGTAATGCCGCAGAGGGCGGCCACGTATTCAGGTGGGTAGTCACGGGCCAGCGTGGCCAGTTCCTCATAGCCCTGCGTGTGCGCGGCAATGAACGCCGGGTCGATCAGCCCTTCGTTCATCAGTATATGAAAGATGCCGTGAAACAGCGCGACGTCCGTGCCGGGCTGAATCGCCAGGTGAAGGTCAGCCAGTTCGCAGGTGTCGGTGCGTCGTGGATCGATGACGATGAGTTTCATCTGCGGGCGACGGCTTTTTGCCTCTTCCAGACGGCGAAACAGAATCGGGTGTGCGTACGCCATGTTGCTGCCGACGATCATCACACAATCGCTCAGTTCCATGTCTTCATAGCTGCACGGTGGGGCATCGGCACCCAGGCTGCGCTTGTAGCCCGCCACGGCCGATGACATGCACAGCCGTGAATTACTGTCGATATTGTTGGTGCCGATCAGTGCGCGCGCCAGTTTGTTGAACGCGTAGTAGTCTTCGGTCAGCAACTGGCCGGAAATGTAGAAGGCAACGCTGTCGGGGCCATGTTCGCGAATGCTCTCGGCGAACACATTGGCCGCATGCTCCAGCGCGGTATCCCAATCGGTGACGCTGCGCGCCAGGCCCTTGCTCAGGCGCAGTTCCGGGTACAGCGCGCGGGCTTCAATGTCGCCGGTCAGGTGCAGGCTCGACCCTTTGCTGCACAGCTTGCCGAAGTTGGCCGGGTGCTTCGGGTCGCCGCTGACACCAAGAATATGCTCGCCGTCATGTTCGATCAGTACGCCGCAGCCTACGCCGCAATAGCAGCAGGTAGACGCCGTGACCCGGGGGGTGTGGAGGGCAAGGCTGTTCATGCGCAGGCAGCCTCTGGAGCAACGGGTTTGCCGAACATCAGGTGGTCGCGAATGGCGTCGATACCCTGGCCATCACGGATCTGCTGCAAGTACCAGTTGCCGTCGGCGGTGTCGCCGTACAGGCAGGCGCCGACCAGTACATCGTTCTTTATTACCAGCTTCTTGTAGATACCGCCGATGGGGTCGGAAAGGGTGATGCTTTCAGTGCCTTCACCGCCGAGGAAATCCCCGGCGGAAAACAGGTCGATACCGGTGACTTTCAGCTTGGTCGAGGTGACCGAGCCCGGATAACGCGCAAAGCCCAGTTGCGCGAGGTGGTTGGCGCAGACCCGCGCCTGCTCGAACAGCGGCGCCACCAGCCCATAGGCGATGCCACGGTGGCTGACACATTCGCCAATCGCGTAGATGCGCGGGTCGTAGGTCTGCAAGGTGTCATTAACCAGAATGCCACGGTTGCAGGGCAGGCCGGCTTGCTCGGCCAATTCGGTGTTGGGCCGTATGCCTGCTGCCATGACCACCAGATCGGCGTCGATCCTGTCGCCATTGTTGAATTGCACCGCGGTTACCCGGCCCTGATCATCGCCGAGCAAGGCGTTGGTCTGTTCGTCGAGGCGAAAGCTCAGGCCGCGCTTTTCCAGCGCCGCTTGCAGCATGCGCCCGCTGGTCTTGTCCAGTTGGCGCTCCAGCAGCGTCTGGCCGTTATGCACCACCGTCACGTGCATGCCGCGCAGGCTCAAGCCGTTGGCCGCTTCCAGGCCGAGCAGTCCGCCGCCGATGACGACTGCGCGCTTGTGCGTGACGGAGGTGTCGATCATCTGCCGCGTGTGGCCGATGTCGCGATAACCGATCACACCGTTCAGCGTGTTGCCGGGGATCGGCAGTATGAACGGCCGCGAACCGGTGGCAATCAGCAGCCGATCATAATGGGCCTGGGTGCCGTCATCGGCGATCACCAGGCGTCTGATGCGGTCGATCTTCACCACGCGACGGTTGAGCAACAACTGGATACCGTTGCGTTCGTACCAGTCGAGGTCGTTGAGCACGATGTCTTCGAAATTCTGCTCGCCGGCCAGTACCGGCGACAGCAGAATGCGATTGTAATTGGGGTGTGGCTCGGCGCCGAAGACCGTGATGTGGTAAAGGTCTTCGCTCAGTTTCAGCAACTCTTCGAGTGTGCGCACGCCGGCCATGCCGTTGCCGATCATCACCAGTTTGAGTTTGGTCATCTTGCCTCCGAGTCACTGCAGCGCGTGCTCGATACGTTTCGCGCAAACAAAAAAAGGCGTCCCGTCAGTGGCCTGACGAGGACGCCTTTGTCCGGTCCCGTTCGCTCGGGAGACGCAGCCTTCATCGTTGAGGGCGGCGTGTTATGAATTATCTGCCAGTGACCATGCAGCGCTTGTGCCAACTCGGATTTGCCAGCCTGCGCGGTGTGCAGTCGATAACCCTGGCGCTTTCTGCACTGCGTTGAGGCGCGTTGCACAGAAGCGGGGCGCAAGGGCTCAGTGGCGGCCCATCAACCAGATCACCAGCATCAGGTTGAACAGCAGAGAGAGCAACGCCAGTGTTCGCCAGACTTTCAGCGGTTCGCGTTCCAGCAGCGGACGCGGCTTTGCCACCAGCGGACGATGCTCGGCCTGCTCCAGCTCCAGCAACCACTGTTCGGCGGTTTCATAACGCTGGCTCGGGTCGGCGTGCAGTGCCTTGTCCAGGCTTTGGCTCAGCCACTGCGGCAGATCCGGTCGATAACGACTGGCAGGTATCGGTGCGCCGAAGCGACGGTGCTGAAAGGCTTCGATCTCGCCGTAAGGGTATTGCCCTGTCAGCAGGTAGTACAAGGTGACGCCTGCTGCGTACAGGTCCTGTTGCGGATGCGGTTCGGCGCCGTTGAAGGCTTCCGGTGCTATATAACTGGGTGTGCCGGGCAGGTCTTCGGTGTTGACCGCCGACAGGCCCGGGCAGAACGCCAGGCCGAAATCCAGCAGGCGCAACTCGCCGTCGTCGGCCAGCAGCAGGTTTTCCGGTTTGATATCGCGATGGATGATGTTGCGTCGATGCAGCAGGCCCGTGGCCCGTAACAGTCGGGTGGCCAAGTCCTGCCACTGGGCCAGCGGCAACGGCCCTTTGTCGGTGAAGCGCTCGGCCAGTGTGTGCCCGCGATACTCGCGCATGACGTAATACAGATGCTGACGGTCTGGCAGCGGGTGTATCTCGGGAAAAAAACGCCCGGCGACCCGACGCAGAAACCACTCCTCCAGCAGTAAACCCTGACCGGCACCGGTCTCGTCATGACGACTGGCTGGCAGGGTCTTCAGCAGCCAGGGCTGCTCATTGATATCGGTGACTCGATAAACGATGGACTGGCGTGATTGCGCCACGATGCTGACGACTTTCCAGCCTTCGAATGTCTGATCGGCCTTGAGTGCGGGTGGCAGCGGCCATTGCTGCAATTGCAGTAGCGTATCGCCCAGATCGTCCTCGCCGAGCGTGTCGACCTGAATCAGCAGGGCGCTGGCATTGTCCTGACTGCCGGCCAGGTGCGCCGCGCTGACCAGGGTTTTCACTGCCGCGTCGAGGTCGTGCTGTTCGCCCAGAATCGAGCGGATACTTGCATCGCCCAGTGCCGCCCATACGCCGTCGCTGACCAGCAGCAGGCGTTCGCCTTCACACAGCTCGCCGTCCAGGTAATCCATGACCACGTACTGATCCAGGCCCAGCGCACGTTTGAGCACATGCTGCATGTCGGCCTGTTCCCAGACGTGATCTTCACTGATGCGTTTCAGCGTTCCGGTGTGCCAGCGGTAAGCCCGGCAGTCGCCGACATGGGCGAGGGTGAAACGCCTGCCACGCAGTACCAGAGCGCTGAGGGTGGTCAACAGGCCGTTGGCCAGCAGCCAGCGATTCTGCGCCAGCAGCAGGCGATCAAGGGACTGCGCCACGCCCCAGGTTTCCGGCGTGGCGTAATAGTCGAGGGCCAGCGCCTGCAGGGTCGACTGCGCGGCCAGTGCGCCGTCGGCACATTGGCTGACGCCGTCGGCAAGGGCGAACAGATAGCCCTTGCTGGCCGCCAGTGCCGGGACTGGCGTGACCAGGCGCACGGCGTCCTGATTCTCCGCTCGCGGTCCGCTGGCGCTGAATTGAGCGAACTGCAGTTGCAGGGTCATCGGCGCTTCAGACCCGGGCCGCCGTGACCGCGGCCGAACCCCAGGTGGTTCTCCAGCGACGTTTGACGTTCAGCAGGCCGAACCAGGCCAGTATCGCCAGGCCGGCGAACAGCCACAGACCCAACTGGTAGTCGCCGGTGTTCTGTTTGATGCTGCCCAGGCCCGCCGCCAGCAGGAAGCCACCGATGCCACCGGCCATGCCGATCAAGCCGGTCATGACCCCGATTTCCTTGCGGAAGCGCTGCGGTACCAACTGGAACACCGCACCGTTGCCGGCCCCCAGG
Source organism: Pseudomonas sp. NFACC10-1 (assembly GCF_900119195.1). Taxonomy (NCBI): domain Bacteria; kingdom Pseudomonadati; phylum Pseudomonadota; class Gammaproteobacteria; order Pseudomonadales; family Pseudomonadaceae; genus Pseudomonas; species Pseudomonas sp. NFACC10-1. Next base: position 603,552 of record NZ_FPJB01000001.1, read on the forward strand.
CCCAGCATCGCGGCCACGAACAACGCCAGTGCTGCCCACGAACTCGGCAGGTTGAAGCCCACGGCGGCAATGCCGATGGCGGCAACCGCATACATCACGGTCAGCGTGCGAATCCCGCCGAAACGGTCGGCCAGCGCACCACCCAACGGACGCATCAGGCTGCCACCGAACACACAGGCAGCGGTGTAGTAACCGGCAGTGATCGGGCTCAAGCCATATTGGTCGTTGAAATAGCCGGGCAGGGCGCTGGCCAGGCCAATGAAGCCACCGAACGTCACACTGTAGAAAAACATGAACCACCAACTGTCACGGTCACCCAGCGCCTTGAGGTAGTCCGCCATGGATTTGGGTTTGCTGCGTTGCGGGGCGTTGCGGGCCATCAGGGTGAAGGCGATCAGGGTCAGAACCAGCGGGATCAGCGCCAGGCCGAAGACGTTGCCCCAGCCGAAACTGGCGGCCAGCACCGGCGCGATCAGCGCGGCCAGTACAGTGCCGGAGTTGCCCGCACCGGCGATGCCCATGGCCTTGCCCTGGTGCTGCGCCGGATACCATTGCGACGCCAGGGGCAGCGCGACGGCGAACGAGGCACCGGCCATGCCGAGGAACACGCCCAGTACCAGCACCTGGCCGTAGGTGTGAATGCCCAATTGCCAGGCACCCAGCAGCGCGCCGATGACGATCACCTGGCCGATGATTCCGGCGGTTTTGGGCGACAGCTGGTCGGCCAGCAGGCCCATGAAAAAGCGCAGCACCGCGCCCGCCAGAATCGGCGTGGCGACCATCAGGCCACGTTGCTGAGTGGTCAGGTGCAGGTCAGTGGCAATCTGTACCGCCAGTGGGCCCAGCAGGTACCAGACCATGAAACTCAGGTCAAAATAGAGAAAGGCCGCGAACAGGGTCGGTTTGTGGCCTGCCTTCCAGAAGCTTGTATCCATGTGCACACCTCATCATCTGCTAGTTAGTCAGTCGGGCCATGACCGCGACACGGGTGGTTCAGACGCTGTGGTGGAGTGTTCCGAATGACGGCGACTCCACCGGCCCCTTCGCCGGGGCCAAAACGCAAAAAACGTCGCCTCTCTGTCCACGGGGCGGAAAGAGATGAGCGACGTCTTTGTCGTAAAAGGTGATAGCCGCCGTTGGCTACCGGTGCGATTGCATTAGCAATAGACGGGCCAATGGTCGTGCAGGCGCGTCAGCCATACGTTGCAGGCAGGTTGTATGGCTTTCAGAGACTGCGAGCAGACTGATGTATGACCTCGAACCGGGCGTGGGCCATCAGACGCGCTGCAAAAAAGGGCGTGGCGGCGAAAAGCCAGATAACGGCTTGCACAGTCCGTATCAGTCAACAGAAACAGGCAGTTAACAGGGTTTAAGTATGTTTTATTAAAGTTCAAACTATTTAATATTATTTAATGTGCCATCAGTTTTGCGTGTAAGTACTGTCATTGTGATGCTGTTTCGATACGCAGCTATGGTGGCCTTAATATATATAATTTAATGCGCAGCTCTCACCGTTGTACGATAGCAACGCTGTAAATATTTAATTTACTTTGCGTGGCATCTCTGAGAGCATCGCTTCTGTTGCGACGTGTGACGCTTATTAAAAAAGGTGGTTTCACTTTTCAATCCGGTAATCTGTAGTTGCAGTTTGCCAGTCAATCTCGATAAATGCTTACTTCGAAAGAAGTCATCGGCTACTCGCTCTTTTATCGGCGTCCGGCTGTCCTCGACACCTGAATGCCCGACACACTCTGCACCTCGGCATTGCACGCATGCCTGCCGTGTTGCCTTCCTATACGCGCTGCTTGTACAGGCGCCAGCAAAGGACATCATCATGAGTAACATCAATTACGCACCTACCATCTGGTCCCGTGCCGATGCGTTGAAGGTCAATGAAAATGACCCGACCACCACGCAGCCATTGGTAAAAGCGGACTTTCCGGTCATGAGTGATAAGGTCTTCATCTGGGACACCATGCCGTTGCGAGAGCTTGACGGCACGGTGGTCTCAGTCAACGGCTGGTCGGTTATCGTCACACTGACGGCTGATCGCCACCCCGACGACCCGCAGTATCTCGGCGCCAACGGCCGCTACGACATCAAGCGCGACTGGGAGGATCGTCATGGACGGGCGCGCATGTGCTACTGGTATTCGCGCACCGGCAAGAACTGGATCTTCGGTGGCCGGGTCATGGCCGAAGGCGTGTCGCCCACCACCCGTGAGTGGGCGGGCACACCGGTATTATTGAATGACAAGGGTGATATCGATCTTTACTACACCTGCGTGACACCGGGGGCGACCATTGCCAAAGTGCGCGGCCGTATTGTGACGTCCGATCAGGGCGTGGAGTTGAAAGACTTTACCCAGGTCAAAAAACTGTTCGAGGCCGACGGCACTTATTATCAAACCGAGGCGCAGAACTCGACGTGGAACTTCCGCGACCCGAGTCCGTTTATTGATCCCAATGATGGCAAGTTGTATATGGTCTTTGAAGGTAATGTGGCCGGTGAACGCGGTACGCATACCGTTGGCGCTGCAGAACTTGGCCCGGTGCCACCCGGCCATGAAGAAGTGGGGGGTGCGCGTTTTCAAGTGGGCTGTATCGGCCTGGCAGTTGCGAAAGATCTCAGCGGAGAAGAGTGGGAAATACTACCGCCACTGGTGACTGCGGTGGGCGTCAATGACCAGACTGAACGTCCGCATTATGTCTTTCAGGACGGCAAGTATTATTTATTCACCATTAGTCACAAGTTTACGTATGCCGACGGTGTGACCGGGCCGGACGGCGTTTACGGTTTTGTGGGCGAGCATTTGTTCGGGCCTTACCGGCCGATGAACGCTTCCGGACTGGTGCTGGGCAATCCGCCTGCACAGCCATTCCAGACGTACTCCCACTGTGTGATGCCCAACGGCCTGGTGACTTCGTTCATCGACAGCGTGCCCACCAGCGGCGATGACTACCGTATCGGCGGCACCGAGGCGCCGACGGTCAGAATCCTGTTGAAGGGCGACCGCTCGTTCGTGCAGGAAGAGTATGACTACGGCTACGTCCCGGCGATGAAGGATGTGCAGTTGAGCTGACAGGCTGCGCCTCTGTAAACGGTGAAGAACGCCTGTGCGGGCAGGCGTTCTTCCTGGCTTCAGCCCAGCAGTTCGCTCATTGCGATAATCTGCTCGGCCACCTGAATCAGCTTCTGCTGACGACTCATTGCCTGACGTCGCATCAGCGTATAAGCCTCTTCTTCGTTGCAATCCTTCATCTTCATCAGTAGCCCCTTGGCCAGCTCGATGCGCTTGCGCTCGGCCAGTTGCTGATCGCGGGCATGCAATTGCGCACGCAGCGCCTGATCGCTTTCAAAGCGGGCCATTGCCACATCCAGAATGGGTTGCAGCCGTTGTGCCTGAATCCCCTCGACGATATAAGCGCTGACCCCGGACTTGATGGCCTGGCGCATCACGCCTGGATCGTGCTCGTCGGTGAACATCACGATGGGACGTGGCTGGTCGCGGCTGACCAGCACCACCTGCTCCATCACGTCGCGACCTGGCGATTCAGTGTCGATGAGGATGACGTCCGGGCGCACGGCTTCGACGCGTGCGGGCAGGTCGATGATCAGGCCGGATTCGTCGATCACTTCGAAACCGGCCTCTATCAAGGCTGACTTGAGGCGACCGACCTTTTTGGCGGTGTCATTGATAAGCAGGATACGCAGCATGGTCACGTTCTCCGTCAACGACTGGCCACAGCGGGCGCGTCGTCGGCCAGCGAATGGAGCTTGAAGCTACGCGCGTAGCCCGCCGGATCGCTGCCGTCCCAGATCCTGCCATCGATCAGCTGACTGCTGCGCATGGTTGCGGCGGGTACGTCGATGCCCAGCGCGCTGGCCGCCTGACGATACAGGTCGAGTCGCTGGACGCGACTGGCGACCGCCAGGTAATCCGGGTCTTCGCGCAACAGGCCCCAGCGTCGGAACTGGGTCATGAACCACATGCCGTCGGACAGCCAGGGGTAGTTGACCTGTCCTTGGGCATGGAAGCTGACCGCGTGAGGGTCTTGCCAGCGATTGCCGAGACCGTCGCTGTACTGACCGAGCAGGCGCGGCTCGATGCAGTCCACTGAGGTGTCCAGGTAATCGGCACCGCTGAGAAGTTGTGCGGTGCTGCGCCGGTTATGATCGTTTTCCTCGATGAAGCGGCTCGCTTCCAGTACGGCCATGATCAGCGCTCTGGCGGTATTGGGGTTCTGCTCGACGAACTCACGGGTACAGCCCAGCACCTTGCCCGGGTGATCCGGCCAGATCGACTGGCTGGTCGCCATGGTGAAGCCCAGTTGCTGTTGAACGGCGCTGGCGCCCCAGGGTTCGCCGACGCAGAAACCGTCGATGCGCCCAGCCTGCAGGTGTTGCGCCATTTGCGTGGGCGGCACCACGACACTGGTCACATCATCGAGCGGATGAATGCCCTGACTGGCCAGCCAGTAGTAGAGCCACATGGCGTGGTTGCCGGTGGGGAAGGTCTGCGCGAAGGTCAGCCTTGATCCGCTTTGGTGCGCGCGTTTGTCCAGTGCTTCAGGAGTGATCACGCCCGCCTGCTGCAACTCGCGGGACAGGTTGATGCACTGGCCGTTCTGGTTGAGCCCCATGAGGATGGCCATGTCGGCCGCCGGGCCACCGCTGATGCCCAGTTCCACCGCATAGATCAGACCGTACAGGCTGTGTGCCGCCTGCAACTGCCCGCTGACCAGCCTGTCGCGCAGCCCGGCCCAAGAGGTCTGACGCTCGAGGTTCAGGCTCAGGCCGTAAGGCTGGGCGAAACCCTGAGTGGCCGCGACCACCAGCGGGGCGCAGTCGGTCAATGCCATGAAGCCCACGTCCAGGCTGTTCATTTCCGGGGCGTCGCTACCGGCCACCCAGTCCAGCGCATTACCGGTTCGTTCGTTCATCGCGCGTGCTTCATCAAAGGTCCGTCCAGAAAAAAGGCGTCGTCCGACCCATTGCAATGCAAGTGTCGAAGCGACGCCGTTGTCCATGCACCGCTCCGCCGTTGGAGTGAGTGCCGATAGCGGTTTCAAGCAAGGCATATGCCATCGCCGGGGAGGGGCGAGCAACAAGTTTGTCGCGCGCCTCGCCTGACAGGCCCGCACACGTCTATAATCGCCACCCTGAATTCAGCTGCTCACGAGCCCATCCCGCCATGTATAACCTGGCCCGCCAGTTACTGTTCAAACTTTCCCCGGAAACCTCTCATGACCTGTCGCTGGACCTGATCGGTGCAGGCGGACGGCTGGGCCTCAATGGCCTGCTGAGCAAGTCCCCGGCGAAGTTGCCGGTCAGTGTGATGGGCCTTGAATTTCCCAACCCTGTGGGGCTGGCAGCCGGCCTGGACAAGAATGGTGCAGCCATCGATGGCTTCGCGCAACTGGGCTTCGGGTTCGTCGAGATCGGCACAGTGACGCCACGTCCGCAGCCGGGCAACCCCAAACCGCGTATTTTCCGCCTGCCCAACGCCGAGGCGATCATCAATCGCATGGGCTTCAACAATCTGGGTGTCGACAACCTGGTGTCCCGTGTCGAAGCGGCAAAATATCGCGGCGTTCTGGGCATCAATATCGGCAAGAACTTCGACACGCCGGTCGAGCGCGCGGTCGACGATTACCTGATCTGTCTGGACAAGGTCTATGCCCATGCCAGCTACGTTACGGTCAACGTCAGTTCGCCCAATACGCCGGGGCTGCGCAGCCTGCAGTTCGGCGACTCGCTCAAGCAACTGCTCCAGGCCCTGAGCCTGCGCCAGCAGGAGCTGACGCAACGGCATGGCAGGCGTGTGCCGCTGGCGATCAAGATTGCCCCGGACATGACCGACGAAGAGACCGTGCTGGTGGCCGCAGCCCTGATCGAGTCCGGTATGGACGCAGTCATCGCCACCAACACCACGCTTAGCCGCCAAGGCGTCGAAGGCCTTCCGCATGCTGATCAGGCAGGCGGCTTGTCCGGCGCGCCGGTTCGGGAAAAAAGCACGCACATCGTCAAGGTCCTGGCCGGTGAGCTCGCGGGGCGTCTGCCGATCATCGCCGCAGGCGGGATCACCGAAGGCCGACACGCCGCCGAGAAGATCGCCGCGGGGGCCAGTCTGGTGCAGATCTATTCGGGGTTCATCTACAAGGGCCCTGCGCTGATTCGCGAGTCGGTGGATGCCATTGCGGCAATGCCTCGCGCCGCACGCTGAGCCCGGGGTAAAAAAAGGGGCTCTGCAAGAGAGCCCCTGGGCGTTGGCCCGCCGCCCGGGTCGGGCGTGCATGGTGCAGGTGTGAATCAGTCAATCATGTGTGTGGCCCGACAGAGGCCGAAAGTCTTTGATGTGAATCGCCTCATCCGACCGCGTGAAGTTCGTTGAGTCTGTGGATGCCCGCAGTGCCGGTCATACCGTCCCAGTTGTCGCCGCGTCCTTCGCGCCAGCCATTGATCCATGCCTGGCGTACTGACGGTAGAGTAAAAGGGCAAAGCTCACGGGATTTACCATGAACGCCGTATTGATATCCGCGTAAAAATGCTCTTTCCAACGGATCACGCTTAAGTCTTCTCATAGGGTAATGCCCTCGTCTGTTGACTGTAATATCCCTGAGACCCCGTGATGAGGTCGGGCAGAATCTTCTGCCGTTGGGGCCCGCTGCCGGCGTCGCGGGCCTTGATGCCATAACCATTGCGGCGATGACCTGAGACGATTTCTAACCAAAGCGCAGGGCGGTGTGAATGATCGTTTTGTCATAAGCACGTCACATTCAGGTCTGTCGAGCAATAAGCGATGACCTGTTTCAACCATGATTTTTTCTGCAGCCCCTTGAACATGGGCGTTTGCAGGCTAATTGAAATCGCTTATCAGGCTCATATACTGGCTCAATGCCTTGGCTGGTTAAGCGACGAAGGGTCATGATCGGCGCTGCACAAATGTGACTTTTCAAAACACCACTTTTGATTGCGTGCCTTATTGCCGACATCGACTTGCCTGATATCTGTTCTAATACGCGCCAGAACTGCCGCAATGACATGACAGGATCATGCGGTGGACCGGCACACATCACGTGCCACGCAGGCGTTCTCCATGAAAGACGCCTGTTCAAATCTGGCAGGGCAATGCGTTGCCCGCCGCAGACGGCTCAGGCCCTGGAATACACATGTCGGATCGCTACGAACTTTTCCTCACTTGCCCCAAGGGCCTCGAAGGCCTGCTTGCCGAGGAAGCCACTGCGCTGGGCCTGCAAGAGACCCGCGAGCACACTTCAGCCATTCGCGGCTCTGCCGACATGGAGACCGCTTACCGGCTATGTCTCTGGTCGCGACTGGCCAACCGCGTGTTACTGGTGCTCAAGCGCTTCCCGATGAAGGATGCCGAAGACCTCTACCATGGCGTACTGGATGTCGAGTGGCAGGATCATCTTGAATCCGACGGCACCATTGCGGTGGAATTCAGTGGTCATGGTTCGGGCATCGATAACACCCATTTCGGTGCATTGAAGGTCAAGGATGCGATCGTCGACAAGCTGCGTACTCCGGATGGTGAGCGTCCTTCGGTCGACAAGATCAACCCCGACCTGCGCGTGCACCTGCGCCTGGATCGCGGCGAAGCCATTCTGTCCCTCGACCTGTCCGGGCATAGCCTGCACCAGCGCGGTTACCGTCTGCAGCAGGGCGCTGCACCGCTGAAGGAAAACCTCGCCGCCGCTATCCTGATTCGTGCTGGCTGGCCGCGCATCGCTGCCGAGGGCGGCGCGCTGGCTGACCCGATGTGCGGTGTCGGTACGTTTCTGGTCGAGGCCGGGATGATCGCCGCCGACATCGCCCCGAACATCAAGCGTGAACGCTGGGGCTTCTCGGCCTGGCTGGGCCACGTCCCGGCGCTGTGGCGCAAGCTGCACGACGAAGCGCTGGCCCGCGCAGAAGCCGGGTTGGCCAAAACACCTTCGTGGATTCGCGGTTACGAGGCTGATCCGCGACTGATCCAGCCGGGACGCAACAACATCGAACGTGCTGGTCTGAGTGACTGGATCAAGGTCTATCAGGGCGAAGTCGCGACCTTCGAGCCGCGTCCCGACCAGAACCAGAAAGGTCTGGTGATCTGCAACCCTCCGTACGGCGAGCGCCTGGGTGACGAAGCCAGCCTGCTGTATCTCTACCAGAACCTCGGCGAGCGCCTGCGTCAGGCCTGCCTTAACTGGGAAGCTGCGGTGTTCACCGGCGCGCCGGACCTCGGCAAGCGCATGGGCATTCGCAGCCACAAACAGTATTCGTTCTGGAACGGCGCCTTGCCGTGCAAGCTGCTGCTGATCAAGGTCACGCCTGACCAGTTCGTGACCGGCGAGCGACGCACCCCCGAGCAGCGTCAGATCGAACGCGAAAACCCGGTCGAGGTTGAAGTCGTTGAGCGCAAACTCAACAAGAACGGCAACCCGATCAAGCCGGAACCGGTGGTGGTCGAACAGGCGCGCCTGAGTGAAGGCGGGCAGATGTTTGCCAATCGCCTGCAAAAGAACCTCAAGCTGATGGGCAAGTGGGTACGTCGCGAGGGGATCGATTGCTACCGCGTGTATGACGCCGACATGCCTGAATACTCGCTGGCGATCGATCTGTATCACGACTGGGTGCATGTTCAGGAATACGCCGCACCCAAGTCCATCGATCCGGAAAAGGCGTCAGCCCGGCTGTTCGATGCGCTGGCGGCCATTCCGCAAGCCCTGAACATCGACAAGAACCGCGTAGTGATCAAGCGTCGCGAGCGTCAGAGCGGCACCAAGCAGTACGAGCGCCAGAGCGCCCAGGGCCAGTTTCTGGAAGTCAGCGAAGGAGGCGTCAAGCTGCTGGTCAATCTGACCGACTACCTGGACACCGGGCTGTTTCTCGATCACCGGCCGATGCGCATGCGTATTCAGCGCGAGGCGGCCGGCAAGCGCTTCCTGAACCTGTTTGCCTACACGGCGACGGCCAGTGTGCATGCTGCCAAGGGCGGTGCGCGCAGCACCACCAGCGTCGACCTGTCGCGGACCTATCTGGACTGGGCGCGTCGTAACCTGTCGTTGAACGGTTTCTCCGACAAGAATCGTCTCGAGCAGGGCGACGTGATGGCCTGGCTGCAGGCCAATCGCGACGAGTACGACCTGATCTTCATTGACCCGCCGACGTTCTCCAATTCCAAGCGCATGGAAGGCATTTTTGATGTCCAGCGTGATCAGGTCGAGCTGATCGATCTGGCCATGGCGCGTCTCGCACCGGGAGGCGTGTTGTACTTCTCCAACAACTTCCGCAAGTTTGTGCTTGATGAAAACCTGAGTCAGCGTTACGCGGTCGAGGACATTACCGCGCAAACCATCGATCAGGACTTCGCCCGTAACGGCAAGATCCACCGCGCCTGGAAAATCATGGCGCATAGCTGATCCGGTGCGCGATGAACTGATCGGTAATGGTCCGTTCATCGCGCCTCGCGATACCTCCTGCACTCGCTTGCATGCCCGTGCAGACAGACCAACGGATCGTCCTGAAACCGCCATAAGCCTATGAAAATTACTGGCGAATAGCTATAACAGAAGTCATAGCCAGCCTGACGCTTCCGTATGTTGGCGTCATGAGTTTGTGTGTATGACAGTGAAACGGTTCAAGCTGAGAATTCTGAGTTTCATCAATGGTCAGCGATCAGCGTGGCTTATCGCAGTGTTGGTATTGCTCATCGGTACGGCACTTACGATCATGCTGGCGCTGGCCGATAACGAGTTGTATCAGCGCCAGTTGCGTCAGCGTTTCGACATGGTTGCCGCGGAACGCTTCAGTCGCCTGCAGGAGCGTCTGGACCGGCAGGTCACCCGGCTCGACACGTTGGCTCGCTTCTTTATCTACTCCCATCAGGTTGAACTGTCCGAATTCGACGGGTTTGTCGCGCCGTTGCTGATTGGCACCCAGGCGTATGCCTGGAACCCGAGGGTGCTGCAGGCCGAGCGTGCAGCCTTTGAACGACAGTCGCGTGAGGAAGGATCGCCCGGGTATGCCATACGCGAGATGGATGAAAACGGCGCCTTGAAAATCGCCGCCGTGCGAAATGAATACTTCCCGGTTCGATTCATCCAGACCCTCAGCAACATTCCAACGCCAGCGGGGTTTGATATTGCTTCCGAGCCGGTGCGGCGTGCCGCTCTGGAGCGTGCGCGCTTGCTGAAACGAACGGTCGCAACGCCTCGTATTCGCCTGCTGTCCCTGGAGCCGTCCGATACCTACGGCATTTTGCTGGTCGCACCGGTGTTCTCGATTGGCCAGCCGGTTCCGCCATTGAGGGGCTACGTCACCGCAGTGATCAGCCTGACGCAATTGATGAACGTTGGAACGGCGGAGCAGGACAACCTTGCCGTGACCATGCTCGACCTCAGTTCGCCGGAAACGCCCGAGCAGGTCTACCAGTCTCCGCTCCCCGCAATACGCAATCAGCTGTACGCCAGCAGCCTGCTGAGCCTGGGCGACAGGGATTATCTGGTCGAGGTTCGCCCTACGCAGATTTTCAGTCTGAATAACCAGATCATGATGCCCGGTCGGGTGCTGTGGCTTGGAGGACTTTTGAGCCTGATGCTCAGTGCCTTGCTCTACAGCCTGATCAGCCAGCGTCAGCGCGCCTTGCAACGGGTGGCGCAGCGTACCCGCGAGCTGCGCCAGCGCGAGCAACAATTGAGGGCTGCGCACGGTCAACTGCGCAGTGTGCTGGATGCGGCAACAGAAGTGGCAATCATCGCGACCGATCTGGACGGGCTGATCAAGACGTTCAATGTCGGGGCACAGAAAATGCTCGGCTATGCACAGGAGGATGTGCTGGGCAGGTTTCGCCTCATGGACTTTTATCAGTCTGCTGATCTGGAGGCCCGAGCGAGCCGCTTGAGCAAAAGCCGCGGGCAACCGATCAGCGCCTCGCAACTGATGTTTCTCGACGCCGTGCAGGATGGTAACCACCCTTCGCAGGAGTGGACCCTGCAGCGCAGCGATGGCAGCACGCTGGTGGTGAATATGCTGGTCACCGCGGTGCGTGACGATCAGGGGCTCTGGACCGGGTATCTGGCCGTGTGCATCGACGTTACCGAGCACAAGCGTGTCAATCAGGCCCTTGCCGAGCAGGGGCAGTTGCTGAAAAAGCTCGGCTCGCAAGTCCCAGGCGGTATTTACCAGTACCATCTGGCCGTTGATGGCAGCGCGCGTTTCAGGTACGCCAGCGCCGGCATGTGCGAGCTGTTCGAAGTGGATGAAGAGCAGTTGCTGGGCGACTCTGAAACTATCCTGCAACGCATACAGCCGGTGGATCTGACACGGGTCAAAAGCTCCATTCTGATCAGCGCCAAACACCTGACACCGTGGAGTCAGGAGTACCGCGTCGATCTGCCACGCAAGGGTTTGCGCTGGCTACGCTCGGCGTCGACGCCTGAGCGCCTGGCCGATGGCAGCGTGCTGTGGCATGGCTTTGTGTCCGATATCACCGACCTCAAGCGCGTCGAGCAGGAGTTGCGTGCGCTGTCGGTCACTGACGTGCTGACCGGTGCCTATAATCGGCGCTACTTTCAGGACCGGATGCAGTCCGAGCTGAAAAGAATCGACCGGCACGGCGGTAACCTGTCGGTCATCATGCTCGATATCGATCACTTCAAACGGATCAATGACCGCTTCGGGCATGCCGCAGGCGATCAGGTGCTCAAGGCCATTTCGGAAAAGATCAGCCAGCGGCTGCGCAGCGATGATGTGTTCTGCCGCCTGGGTGGCGAAGAGTTCATGGTGATCTGCCCGGGAACGCGCGGTGCCCAGGCCTATCAACTGGCACTGAGCCTGCGCGATGAACTGCGCAAGCAGGTTATCGAAGGCGTCGATCAGGTGGTCACGGGCAGCTTCGGGATCGCCAGCTGGCGCGAGGGTGAGGGTGTGGACGCGATGTTGCTGCGCGCCGACTCGGGTGTCTATGCGGCGAAACAGGCCGGTCGCGATCGGGTCGAGCCCGAGCAACGCTGATGAAGACAGACCCGCTGCGACAGCGGGTCTGTTGTTGATGGCCAGTATCGGTTGGTTATTGCTGGATCGAGACCGTGGTGTTGGTCAGCTTGGGCTGTCGATACAGATCGATCAGTACCTCGTCGAGTATCGAGGATGCGCCGAACGGACGCGGGTCGTTGAGGATCGCCACGACTGCCCAAGTGTTGCCGTTACTGTCGCGGCTGAAGCCGGCAATCGCGCGTACGGTATTCAGGGTGCCGGTCTTGATGTGCGCCTCGCCCAGCAGCGGGGTGCGTTTGAGTCGCTTGCGCATGGTGCCGTCGAGGCCGGCCAGCGGCATTGAGCTCATGAATTCGGCCGCATAGGGGCTGCGCCAGGCCGCTTGCAGGATCACCGCCATTTCACGCGCGCTGACACGCTCGGCCCGCGAAAGCCCGGAGCCGTTCTCCATGACCAGATGCGGCGCAGTGATGCCTTTCTTCGCCAGCCACTGACGGATGACACGTTGCGCGGCCTTGCCGTCGTCACCGTCTGCTTCGTTGCGGAACTCTTCGCCCAGGCTCAGGAACAGTTGCTGGGCCATGGTGTTGTTGCTGAATTTGTTGATGTCACGAATGACTTCCACCAGGTCCGGTGAAAAGGCCTTGGCCAGCAACTTGGCATTGCCGGGCAGCACGCCAACGCGGTCCTTGCCCTGAATGGTGCCGCCCAGTTCCTGCCAGATGGCTCGCACTGCGCCGGCCGCGTAGGTCGGATGGTCCAGCAGTGACAGGTAGGTCTGTGAGTTGCAGCCATTGCCCAGCTGGCCGGTGACCGTCACGTTGACGCTGCCATCGGCCTGGGTGACCGGGTTGTAGCGCACATCCCCGGTGCATTGCTTCGAGGCGCTTGCCTTGACCTGATTATCAATGCGGATGCTGGCAATCGGCGGCTCGACCGAGACCAGAATCCTGCCATCGTCATTACGGGTCACGAATCGCAGCGCCTTGAGGTTGACCATAAGCGCGTCGGGTTTGACCAGAAACGGCTTGTTGTCGTCATTGCCGTCATCGTTGAACACCGGCAATTGCGGTTGCACAAAATGACTGCGGTCCAGTACCAGGTCGCCGGTCACCTGCTGTACACCGTTGGCGCGCAGGTCACGCATCAGCAGCCAGAGCTTTTCCATATTCAGCTTGGGATCGCCACCGCCCTTGAGGTACAGGTTGCCGCGAAGCACGCCATTGCTCAGAGTGCCGTCGGTGAAGAATTCGGTTTTCCACTGATGGGTCGGGCCGAGCATTTCCAGGGCCGCATAAGTGGTGATCAGCTTCATGGTAGAAGCCGGATTGACCGATACGTCGGCGTTGAACACGGTCGGCGTGCCCGGGCCGTTAAGCGGCAACATCACCAGCGACAGTGCGTCATCGCTGAGTTTGCTGGCTTTCATAGCCTGTTGAACCTTGGGGGGCAGCGTGGTGTTGATGACGGCGGCGTAGGAGGGCAGAGCCAAGGGCAAAAAAAGTGACGCGAGCAACAATGGACGTAGCGACTTGATCATTGACTAAAACCCTACTGCAAAGAGGGAAACGAAAAAGAGGGCATGGATGAATTCCCTCGGTAACTATTGCAAATGGCGATTCGATTTCGATAACTATAGTAGTGAATGCGCGGCGGGCTTTTTTCGTAACACGCAATGCCACGCATGAAACGAGTCGCATTATGCCCCAAGCGGGGCAGGCTTGTGACCGGGGGGTAAGCCCGTAAATGCTATTTTTTATTGATTCGGCATCGCCGGCTGCTGCAAGGCCGGATATCCATCACCTGCTGTAATTGTCGGGCTTTTAAATTGCCAAGCTGGTAAAGTGCCGCCCGATATTTATTGATGAGGATTGTCCCATGGCCACTAACCGCTCCCGCCGTCTGCGCAAGAAACTGTGTGTGGACGAGTTCCAGGAATTGGGTTTCGAACTGAACCTGGACTTCAAGCAAGAGCTGGACGACAAGGCAATCGATGCTTTCCTTGACGCTTTCCTGAAAGAAGCAATGGAAGCCAACGGTCTTGGCTATGTGGGCGGCGACGACTTCGGTCTGGTTTGCCTGAGCAAGCGTGGCTCGGTCAGCGAAGAGCAGCGTGCTGCTGTCGAAGCCTGGCTCAAGGGCCGCAGCGAACTGACAGAAGTCACTGTCAGCCCGCTGATCGACGTCTGGTACCCGGAAAAAGAAATCAATCCGGCCGCCTGATGTAGCGGGAAGCAGGCCAGCGCCTGCTTCCCTTGCCTGTTCCCGCGCACCCTTTCGTACATACCCTCGCCATACCGTCTTCAGCGCTCGCTCAGTCAGGCTTCGCCTGTTGCAGCATCAGTGCGTCCTCAAGCTCGATCATGGCCAGTTCGACCGCCTGCTGGCAGGTGCGAAACTGTTCATCCGGCGTGTCCGGTTCGCAGGCCAGTTCGAGTGCATCACAGGCGTCGACCACCCTTGAAGCCTGGATGATCCGTGCTGCGCCCTTGATCCTGTGCGCCAGGTCACGGGTTTTCTGACGATTGTTTTTCGGCATCAGTCTGGCGAGCAACAGCCGGTCTTCGTGGTTACTGTGCAGCAGTTGCGCGAGCAGGCGCTCAACCATTTCAGGACGGTCACCGGTCAGGTTGCTGACGCTGTCGAGGCTGAAGGGCAGGGCCCGCGGGGGCGCCAGCGGGGCAATGGCTGCCAGCCGCTCGCTGAGCATCGAGAGGCTGATGGGTTTGAACAGGCAATCGTCCATGCCTGCCGCCCGGCAGCGTTCTATCTCGTCGGGCTGCGCGTTGGCCGTGAAGCCCCAGACCGGGCAGCGTTCGCGTTCGCAGGCGCGCTCCTGTTCGCGGATAGCCGCGGTCATGTCGTAGCCGTTCATGATCGGCATGTTGCAATCGGCGACGACCAGATCGAAGGTATCGGTCTTCCAGCGCTCGAGCCCTTGCGCGCCGTTTTCGGCCATTTCGCAGTGATGGCCTAGAAAGCCGAGCTGCTGGCAAAGCAGCAGTCGATTGGCCGGATGATCGTCGACGATCAGGATTCTGAGTGCCTGATGAACGACGGCTGCCGGTTGCGCAACGACGGGCTGCCCGGTCAGCGCTTCAAGTGTGGTCAGCACCAGGTTCATGCTGATCCGGGTACCGTGCCCCGGTGTGCTGTCGAGCGAGAGATTGCCGCCCATCATCATGCACAGGCTGCGGCAGATCACCAGCCCGAGCCCGGCGCCGGTACGCGCCATTTGTCCGGTGTTATCGGCCTGAGCGAACGGTTCAAACAGGCGTTGCTGGTCTTCGAAACTGATGCCGATGCCGCTGTCCTGAACGGTGATGTGCAGATGCAGCAGTTGCGGGTCCGGACTTTCGGCTGCCTGCAGTACGACCTTGATCCGCCCCATCGGGGTGAACTTGATGGCATTGCTGACCAGGTTGGACAGTATCTGTTTGAAGCGCAGCGGGTCGATCAATACGTCGGCATTGATCCTGCTGTCCAGTTCCAGTACCAGCTCGAGGTCCTTCTGCCGCGCCAGACCGTCGAATACCCTGAGCACCGATTCCACCAGACGACGCAGATTCGCCCGCTCGGGGTTGAGTGACAGCCGCCCGGATTCGATGCGGGCGATGTCGAGGATATCGCCGATCAGGTCGAGCAGGTCGTTGGCCGAACTGTAGGCGACTTCGATGGCGGAGCGATCCAGTTCGCCGTGATCGGCACGTTTGAGCGCCAGTTCCAGCATGCCGATCACTGCATTCATGGGCGTGCGGATTTCATGGCTCATGGTGGCAAGGAAGGTGCTCTTGGCCCGGCTGGCGGCGTCGGCCTGCTCCTTGGCAGCCTGCAAGTCCTCGATGAGCTGGCGACGCTCGCTGATGTCGATCCAGCCACCGATAATGCCCTGCACTTCGCCCAGAGAGTCACGAAACGGCAGGATCCAGTGGTAGATGGTCAACTGTCGATCGCCAATGCGCAGAGGGCGGTCGAGGATCAGTGCGGTATTGCTGGCCATGACCCGCTGATAGTCGGCAGCATATTCCCGGGCTTCGAAGGCATTGCCCAGCACCCCTTCGGTAGCACTCTTGCCGATGATGTCCTCCCTTTGCGCGGAGAAAACCCTGAGGTAGCTGTCATTGCACATGCGCAGCATACCTTCGCGATCCCGTACGTAGATTGGATGCGGTGTACCCTCGACCAGCGCGCGCATGAACTCGAACTGATCGCCCAGCGCTCGTTCCGCAGCCTCGCGCTGACGTATCTGCCGGCGCATCCAGGCATTCCAGGCCAGCAGGCCCAGCAGCAACAGGCCTGCACCCACCACAATCTGATAGATCAGCCGCTCATAGTCATGCCAGTTGGCGCGTGAGGGGGTGTAGACGCGCCATCGGTTGTTGATCGCTGCCAGATCCTGCGGCGCGATACTCGCCAGCGCCTTGTCGAGAATCGAACTCAGCTCGATGGCATTGCGTGAGGTCGCCATCGAAATCAGCGCCGGATCCTCGCCGACGGTGGCGGTCATCTGCAAACGCTCCTCGAAGATGCCGGAAGACAGGAAATAGTCCGCGCTGAGCAGCGAGATGACCGCACCTTCCGCTCTGCCCAGCGACAACATGTCCAGCGCCTGGAATGGATTGTCGATCTCCAGCGGCACGACCCTGGGGTATTTGCGGCTTAGCCAGTCCAGCATCGGGCTGCCTTGGGTGATCGCCAGACGCTTGCCGTCCATCTGCTCCAGATAGCTGGGGGCACCCTGGCCCTTGTGGGTGACCAGCACGAACGAGTTGTCGATGTAGGGCCGGGTGAAGCTCAAGCGGTCCTCACGCGCATCACTGGACACCAGCGCGCCGATCATGTCGGCCTGGCCTTCGCTGACCTGATTGAGCATGTCGGTCAGGCTGGGCGAGCGTTTGACGTCGAACCTAAGCCCGGTACGCAGACGCACCAGTTCGAGCAAGTCTGCGGTGATGCCGCGAAAGTTACCCTTGGCATCGAAGAATGTCAGCGGCGCATACGCTTCGTTGACGACCACGCGTACGGTCGGGTGCTGCGCGATCCAGCGTTCCTCGCGTTGCGTCAGTTGCAGCTTCTGGTCGGTGAGCATCAGGTCGCTGCCCGTGCTCCAGCGTCTGGAAATATTGATGCGTTCATCGACGGGGATGGCTTTCAGCGTCTGATTGATGATGCCCAGCAGTTGCGTGTTTTCGTTGCTGACCGCGAAGCTGAAACCGTTGGGCTCGTGCTGGCCGAAATTCGACATCTGCACGTTGTTCAGATAACCCTTGTTGATGATGTATTGGGTGGAAATCGTATCGCCCAGAAACACGTCCGCCTGATTGAAAGCGACTGCGTTGATGGCGTTCTGAAAAGAGGGATAGGTTTTCAGCGTTGCGCCTGGATAGGACGCTTCGACCTCGGCAGGCGGCAGGTAGTGATAGACCATGCTCAGCCGCATGCCTTTCAGGCCCTCGTTCAGGGGGCGGGTGTCTCCGACCCGGGTGACCAGAACGGGTTGATCCACCGAGTAGGGCTGCGAAAGCCTGATGTTTCGATCGATGGCTTCAAAACCGTTTGCGGTACCCAGCAGATCGATCTGGCCTGCGGCAAGGGCCTTGATCGCCGCATCACGGGTTTCGAAACGCTGAACCCTGACGGGCAGGTCCAGCGCATCCGAAATGATCCCTGCATAATCGGCAGTGATGCCTTCGTAATCGTTACCCGACATCGTGATATCAAAGGGCGGGTAATCGGGGTTCGAGGTGCCGAGAATCAGTTCGCGTTGACCGCGCACCCACTGCCACTGGTGACTGTCCAGCTTCACATCCATGTGCGCCGGGCTCGAGCGACCGAGCAGGGTATAGTGATCGGCCGCATGAGGACCGGCCTCAGCACCCCAGCCTGTGCACAGGCTTGTAGCCAGTATTAATAATTGTCTGAAGCGCTTGGGCATCCGTTTTCTCACACTAGCGCGTTGCGTTTTGCCATCTCGATAAGTTCTACCAAGGTTCTTGTTTTTAGTTTTTGCATCAGTCGCGTTTTGTAAGTACTGACGGTTTTGTTACTGAGAAACATACCCTTGGCTATTTCCTTGTTGGAACGGCCCTGGGCAAATAACTGCAATACCATCAGTTCGCGGTCATTGACCAACTTGAACAGCTCCAGCTCGTGGGTCTGTCCATCTTCACGAACTGCGCACGTCAACGCTTGACTGGGAAAGTAATTGTAGCCGGATAATACCGCTTTCACCGAACTGAGCAGCTCGCTAAGGTCTTCCTGCTTGCACACATAACCCGAGGCGCCCGATTGCATGCAGCGAATGGCAAACAGGTTGGGAGTTTGCGACGTCAGCACCAGAATCTTGGAGGACAGCCCCATCGTATTGAAACGAGCCAGCACCTCAAGGCCGTCGAGCTTGGGAATGCTGATATCGAGGATGATCAGGTCGGGCATGCATTCACGAACCATTTGCATGGCGTCGACACCGTTATCGGTTTCGCCGACCACCTCATAGTTTTCGTTCTCCAGAAGCATTCTTACCGCCATCCGGATGACCGGGTGATCGTCGATGATAAAAACTGAGTTCATATTCCATTCCATAACAAGCAGTGAAGAAAGCGCGCACCTTAGCTCAGATGTTCGGGCAGGCACATAAAGAGACTTGCTCGGCAGGCATATATAGGAAAAGTCCTACAAAAATTAGCGTATCGGAGTACGTAAAAGCCTACGTAGAACACAAGTGTGTTTAAACGTTAACGCTTATTTCATTGTGTGTTTGGCGAGCGATGCACCCAATGTTTATTACTTTCTGGAATCATCATTCATGTTGACTGATAATTTCCTACGCGTCTGAACGTCGAATGTAAGCGGTACGGTTTGCCGGTTTAAGGTATGTACCGGTTTTTACCCGGGATATCCAAAAGCGCATAAAGCCGGGTTGCCGATGTCAGTCAACGAGGTGCCCCAGCAGGCGGCTGAGGTCGGGTCCGTGCAGGGGTTTGCTCAGGCAACCGAGCAGAGGGAGATCGCGCTGCAGGGCGAGTTGCTGCAGGTTTTCAAGCTGTGTATCCGGCAAGCCGCTGAGCAGAATGGCCTGGCGCAGCCAGCCGTGTCGGGATGCCTCGTCGATCAGGTCGAGGCCCGACATGTCCGGCAGGCACTGGTCGCACAACACAAGCCCGTAGGGTTCGGCACTGCGTTGCATGGCGGCCATCGCCTCGGCAGCCGTAAGCACGGGAGTCAGCAGGAAGTAGCCATGATTGTTGAGCAGCACTTGGGTGGCAATCAGTTGAAACGGGTGATCTTCCACCAGAAGGATGCGCAGGCTATGTGTGGACATGAGCGTTCCGGAAAGGCCCTGGCGAAGCGTTCAGGCATCGGCAGGCGGCGTGCGGACCCGTGAGTATCGCAGGCGGATGGATGACGTGCCGGATGGCAGTTGAAGTGGCTGGAATTATTGAGGGATGCAAGAAAACCTGCGATAGGACCCGTCCGACATGCTTGTAGGGCCTGTCTGAGTTTTGCGAGGCAATCAGTCTGACCAGCCTTTTGCCTGCATCCGTTCAGGCAGCGGGCGGGTCGAGGGAGGCTATATCTGTCCGGAGCGGCCGGTCATTTCCCGGGCCATTTCGCTGGCGTAGCTGTCGGTCATGCCCGCGATGAAGTCGATCATGCGCAGGAACGAGGTATGCAGCGGTGCCTTGGGATCGGGCGCACTGTTACCCAGCAAGTCGAGGATGCGCCGATGCTTGAACGATGGCGTCCTGCCGCCGAACTGTTCGACGGCCGCGCCGCAGAACGCATTGAGGAGGATCTCCAGCGTGGTGTAGGCACCGATTTCATGCAGGGTCTTGCGCTTGTCCTGGAAGATTTTCTTGCGCGCCATGTCCTTGGCATTCAGCACACAGCGTTTGGCCGGACCGTGCATGTGCTCGACCAGGTCGCCAGGCAGGGTGCCGGCCAGCAAGGCATCCTGCTGCTCGACGAAGGCTCTGGCGGCCGCGTTGGTCAAGTGTTCGATGGCCTTGCCGCGCAGGATTGCCAGTTTGCGCCGCCGTGAGTCGCCCGGGCCCAGTTGCCGGTAGGTTTCCGGAAGATCATCACCGACCAGCCCGAGCAAAAGTGATTCCACTTCTGCGTAGTTGAGCAGGTCCATCTCCAGACCGTCTTCCAGGTCGATCAGGGCGTAACAGATGTCGTCGGCAGCCTCCATCAGATACACCAGCGGATGGCGCGCCCAACGTTGATCTTCGAGCTGCGGCAAACCCAGCTTGCCGGCAATCTGCTCAAGAATCGGCAGTTCGCTCTGATAGCAGCCGAACTTGTGCTTCTTGTAGCCCAGCGAATCTGCGTGGCGCGCGGTCCACGGGTATTTGAGGTAAGTGCCCAGCGTGGCGTAGGTCAGGCGGGTGCCGCCGTCGAACTGGTGGTATTCCAGCTGCGTCAGCACCCGAAAGCCCTGGGCATTGCCTTCGAAATTGAGAAAATCATTGCGCTCGGTGTCGCTCATCGCATCAAGCCAGCCGCGCCCGGCCGCCTGATTGAACCAGTTGCGAATCGCATCTTCGCCCGAGTGACCGAACGGCGGATTGCCGATGTCGTGCGCCAGGCAGGCCGATTGCACGACCATGCCCAGGTCGCTCGGATCGCACCAGTCGGGCAGGGCAGAGCGCAGCGTTTCGCCGACGCGCATCCCCAGCGAACGGCCGACACAACTGACTTCCAACGAGTGGGTCAGGCGCGTATGAATATGATCGTTGCTGGACACCGGATGCACCTGGGTCTTGCGCCCCAGGCGGCGAAAGGCCCCGGAAAAGATGATCCGGTCATGGTCCTTGTGAAACGGACTGCGCCCCAGTTCCTCGGGGCTGTGCAGGGTCTTGCCCAGTCGTTCGCGGTTAAGCAGCGTTTGCCAATCCAATGCGTTCACTCCGTCAGTAATAGGGGCGTAGCTTCCCGGTTCGACACGCCTGCCGCAAGGGCTGCATTGATGAAAACAGGCCCGTAGAAAAACAAATGCCCGCTCCGGAATACCGGAGCGGGCATTTATATTCAGGCCGATACAGTCAGGCCTGGGTCACGCTGGACGCATGGCGCAATCAGACTTTGCGATTGCGATTCTGCAGGGCGCGCGTTTGCATGGCGACCTTGACCACTGGCGTCAACGTGATGCCCAGCTTCAACAGGCGACCCAGCAGGCTGGTACGTCCGGTCTTGGCGCGTTTGCCGCTCAGAAAACCCAGCAGGGCAACCGAGCCCACGCCCCAGAGCGGCGCGTGGCGAAAGCCCAGCGCGCTTTTCCAGTCGTGACGGATGCCGCGAAAGCGTTGCAACGGTTGCATCAGTTGCGCAGATTCGTGGCGAATTTCCTGGCGGTGCATTTCCATGCGCAAGCGAATCAATGCCTTGCGCAGTTCTCGACGGGTATTGCTCTGGTGCGACTTGGGTTCACTCATGGCATCAATCGCTCGCGGTCATTGGCCAGTTCTTCGAGGGTCGCATGGAAGGGCGAAGACTCGTCGAAGATCGCTGCCTTGAGGCGCAATCCACAGAAAATCGCGGCCAGCAGGTAAAACGTACACAGGCCGACGATGCCGGCCAGGCGATAGCTGTCCCACAGAACGATCAGCAGCAAGGCCGAGAGCCCAGTGAGCAGCAGCAGGCCGAAAACCAGTGCCAGACCGGCGAACAGCAGCAGGCTGACGGTTCGCGCTTTCTGTTCCTGCAATTCGATGCCGAACAGCTCGACGTGAGTGTGCAACAGGCCAAGGAAGGCAGCGCCCAGGCGCCGCGGTGAAGAGCCCGGAGTTCCCTCGGGCGGTGCTGATTCCGTTCCCAGAGTCATGATGTTAGCGCCTTGTAGCCAGCAGACCGATCAGAAAGCCGACACCTGCGGCGATACCGACGGACTGCCAGGGGTTGTTCTGAACGTAATCTTCGGTGGCGATCACTGCAGCTTCGCCGCGCTCGCGCAACGAATCTTCGGTGGTCTTCAGGGTTTCCTTGGCACGCAGCAGGCTTTCGCGGATCTGGGCGCGCAGTTCATCGGCCTGATCACCAGCGAGAGAGGCGGTATGCGCCAGCAATTTCTCAGTGTCGGCAACCAGTACCTGGAAGTCGGCTCTCAGGATTTCCTGAGCATTCTGTGCAGTTTGGCGGGCCATGATGTTCTCCGTTTGGTGGGCGTATGAATGTTTCGAGTACAGGTGATTCCTGAAGGTTCACTTCGATTGGCGTATCGTGTTCGATCAGGCTTTACGCAGCCGCTGCACCTTACTCCAAAACTATCTGCCAGGAAAAACCGCAAGCACTGGAAGATTGGGGTTCCGTATTTCTGGCCATTGGCTATGCTCCACACGCGTGACCACGGGATGGCCTGGCGCGCGCGACATCCGTTGAATGGAGAGAGGCATGGAGCGGCTGTATTCCCTGCAGGGGCTCAGGGGCGTAGCGGTCCTTGGCGTTGTGTTGTTTCACATGATGTCGGTGGAGAGCAAGTTTTCCGGTGGCGATATCCTTTTGCCGCCCTGGCTCGATTTTTTTCAGTTGGGCGTCGATCTGTTTTTCGTCATCAGCGGATTCGTCATGGTGATTGTCAGCCGTGGCCGTTTTCAGAGCGGAGTCGAGGCTCAGCGCTTTCTGTTCAATCGGGTCTCGCGGATCTATCCCACCTACTGGTTGTACTTTTTCATCACCCTGGCGGTTTATCTGGTGCAGCCGGGCATGGTCAACAGCGGGCATGGCTCGTCCAATCTGATCATGTCGTTCCTGCTGTTGCCCAACGACAAGGTGCTGCTGGTGATGGTGGCCTGGTCGCTGCTGTTCGAGCTGTGGTTCTACGTGGTGTTCTCCGGCTTCCTGCTGTTTCGCGAGCGCAGTCTGCCGTTTCTGCTCGGTGTTTGGGGCATGATCATCGTGGTGTTCAATACGCTGGCAGACTGGCAGGACTATTCCTCGGCCGTGAAGATCATCCTGCATCCCTACGCCCTCGAATTCATGCTGGGTGCCGCGCTGGCCTTGTTCTTTTACGGTCGCCACAGTGCCCGCGTGCCGACGGCTGCGGTCTGGTTGCTGCTCGGTGTCGCGTTGTTGGCGGCGGTGCCCCTGATCGGCTATTACCGGTTGTACGAAAGTCAGGGGCTGCTGCGCATGCTCATGGTCGGCGGCACGTTCGGCATACTGGTGGTGACGCTGGCCTTGCTCGAACGGCGCCGACAGCTGGTGGTGCCGGTGTTTCTGGTTGCCGTGGGCGATATGTCCTACACGATCTATCTGTCTCATCTGCTGGTGCTGGGGGTGATCGGCAGGGTCTGGAGTCTGGTGGGGGCCTGGCCCGAAAGCTACCTGGACAACCTGTTTTTCGCGCTGCTGATGATGGCTGCGGCGCTGTGCTATGGCTGGGTCGGTTACCGCTGTTTCGAGAAACCGGTGCTGGACCGCGCCAATGCGTTCAGCAAGGCGCATTTCCGGGTGTCGACGTGATCCCGGTGCGCGCCTAGAATAATTTCCGCTTACCGAGGATTCGCCGAGGATCGACTCATGACCCCCGAATGCCAGCTGTTCAGCACCCTGGGATGCCCGCTGTGCGAGGTTGCCGAAGCAGTTTTACTGCCGTTTGCCATTGAGCACGGCCTGCTGGTTGAGTTGGTCGACATCTGCGAGGATGAGCAACTGCATGAACGCTATGAGTTGCGCGTTCCTGTGTTGCGTCGGATCGACACCGGCGACGAGCTGGACTGGCCATTTGACGCGCCTCAAGTGGCGTCGTTTCTGAGTCGCTGAGCTGCCTTGTCGTTGAGCTGCATTCCCTTTCATTTACCGGACACGACGCGCAGTGAATATCGATACACGCATCAAATTTCGCCATCTGGTCTGCTTTCTCGAAGTGGCCCGGCAGGGCAGTCTGGCGCGTGCTTCCGACGTTCTGGCGATCAGTCAGCCTGCGCTGTCGAAAAGTCTCAAAGAGCTGGAAACCCTGCTCGACACCACGTTATTCGTGCGCAGCAAGAGCGGCGCGGCACTCACCGAAGCCGGCGTGGCGTTCATGCGGTTTGCCGGGCCCAGCGTGCAGGCCCTGCGCGAGGGCGTCAGCAGCCTGCGCTCGGGTGAGCATGACACCGTCACTGCACGACTGGGTGTACTGTCGACAGCCGAAAGCCTGCTGGTGCCTGAGGTCGTTCATCGCCTGCACCAGCGGCACCCGGCGCTGATCGTCAGCGTGATGACCGGGCCCAGCGCGTATCTGCTGTCGCAATTGAGGGTAGGGGAGCTGGATCTGGTGGTCGGGCGCATGACAGACAGCCCGCAGATTCAGGGCCTGACGTTCGAGCACCTGTACAACGAGTCGATGACGCTGGTGGTGCGCAGCGATCACCCGTTGCTGGCTGCGCCGCTCAAGCCCGAAAGTCTGGAGCAATTCCCGCTGGTATTGCCGCTGGCAGGCACCACCATCCGCAAGTTTGCCGACAGCCTGTTCGTGCAGTGCGGTATCCGCATGCCGCGTCAACGCCTTGAAACCCTCTCGCTCACCCTCAGCCGCCGCTATGTGCAATGCAGCGATGCGGTGTGGATCGCGCCACTGGATGCCGTGTCGCTGGAGTTGAAAGGCGGCACGCTGGTGGAGCTGGACATGGGTATTCGTGAACCGGGCGGCTCGGTCGGTTTGTGCAGCAACCCGGCCTTGCCACTCACGCGCGCAGCGCAGTGGTGCGTGGACGAACTGCGGAGCCTTGGAGAGGCCTATCGCAATGTCTAGCATCCATAACCAATTGGTTATGGATCATGGGGTTTATTTCAGTTCTCTATAAGCATGGATCGCGCGACACTTCGCCGCAGCCTGTAGCGCATGTGACCCACGCCT
Organism: Pseudomonas sp. NFACC10-1; assembly: GCF_900119195.1. Lineage (NCBI taxonomy): Bacteria > Pseudomonadati > Pseudomonadota > Gammaproteobacteria > Pseudomonadales > Pseudomonadaceae > Pseudomonas > Pseudomonas sp. NFACC10-1. Next base: position 628,393 of record NZ_FPJB01000001.1, read on the forward strand.
GCGCGCCCCATAAGAAAAACGAGGAGAACGCCATGTCTGCCGCGGACAACAGCCGCTTCGTCATTCGTGACCGAAACTGGCATCCAAAAGCTCTCACCCCTGATTACAAGACCTCGATCCTGCGCTCGCCGCGTCAGGCGCTGGTCAGTATCCCGCAGTCCATTTCCGAAACCACCGGCCCGGATTTCTCGCATTTGAAATTCGGTCAGCACGATAACGATCTGCTGCTCAATTTCAACAACGGCGGTCTGCCCATCGGCGAGCGTATCCTGCTGGCCGGGCGGGTCTGCGATCAGTACGGAAAGCCGATTCCGCACACGTTGGTGGAGATCTGGCAGGCCAACGCCGGTGGGCGTTATCGCCACAAGCGCGATGCCTATCTGGCGCCCATCGATCCCAATTTCGGCGGCGTCGGACGTGCACTGACCGACAGCGAAGGCAATTACAGCTTCCGTACCGTAAAGCCAGGGCCTTACCCGTGGCGCAACGGTCCCAACGACTGGCGCCCGGCGCACATTCACGTGTCGATCAGCGGGCCGTCGATTGCCACACGCCTGATTACCCAGTTGTATTTCGAAGGCGATCCGCTGATTCCGATCTGCCCGATCGTCAAGGCCATCGCCAATCCGGACGCCGTGCAGAGCCTGATTGCCAGGCTCGACCTGGGCATGGGCAATCCGATGGATTGCCTGGCGTACCGCTTTGATATCGTGTTGCGCGGCCAGCGCAAGACTCACTTCGAAAATTGCTGAGGAGGCCCGACATGCCCGTTCAATTGCTGCAGGAAACCCCTTCGCAAACCGCTGGCCCTTACGTCCACATCGGTCTTGCACCACAGGTGGCCGGCAACCCGACCCGCGAACTGGAAATCTGGAACGAGATGGCCAGGCCCGAGGCGCCCGGCGAGCATATCGTGTTGCTGGGCAACGTCTTCGACGGCAACGGTCATCTGATCCGTGATGCCTACCTGGAATTCTGGCAGGCGGATCATCAGGGCGCGTATCACAGCGAATTCGACCCGGACAGGCCGTTCAACGGCTTTGGTCGCACGGCTACCGCGGACGATGGTCAATGGATCCTCAAGACCATCAAGCCAGGCTCGGCGCGCAATGCGGCGGGTGTGCCGATGGCGGCGCACATCAATGTCTCGCTGTTTGCCCGTGGCATCAATATTCATCTGCAGACGCGGCTGTATTTCGACGACGAAGCCCAGGCGAATGCGCAGGACCCGGTGCTCAATCTGATCGAGCAGCCCCCGCGTCGCGAAACCCTGGTGGCGCGCCGTTGCACGCACGAGGGGCAGACGGCCTATCGTTTTGATATCCGTGTGCAGGGTGAAGGCGAGACAGTGTTTTTCGATTTCTGAATCGCTTGTCGATTCAGAAATCAATGTGCGTGCGTTTCAAGGCGCCTGCATCGGCAGGCGACCCTATAAAAATAAAAGGACACCTTCATGACGCTTTCCGCCAGCAGCCCTGCGTCGAGTACGCTCGACGTTCAGGCTTTCATCAATGCGCAACCGCTGTCCGGCTATCAGTGGCGAGTGGTTGCGCTGTGTTTTCTGATCGTGTTTCTCGACGGCCTCGATACTGCCGCAATGGGCTTCATTGCACCCGCGCTCAGCCAGGATTGGGGGATCGATCGGGCCAGTCTGGGGCCGGTGATGAGTGCCGCGCTGATCGGCATGGTGTTCGGCGCGCTGGGTTCCGGCCCGCTGGCCGACCGTTTCGGGCGCAAGGTGGTGCTGGTGGTCGCGGTGCTGCTGTTCGGTCTTTTCAGCCTGGCCTCAGCCTATAGCAGCAACATCGATCAATTGCTGGTGCTGCGCCTGTTGACCGGGCTGGGGCTTGGCGCAGCGATGCCCAATGCCACCACGTTGCTGTCGGAATACACCCCGGAACGGCTCAAGTCGTTGTTGGTGACGAGCATGTTTTGCGGTTTCAATCTGGGCATGGCCTGCGGCGGTTTTGTCTCAGCCAAGCTGATCCCCAGCATGGGCTGGCACAGCCTGTTGATGCTGGGCGGCATCCTGCCCATCCTGCTGGCGGCGGTGCTGATGGTCTGGCTGCCGGAGTCGGCGCGGTTTCTGGTGGTACGCAATCGCGGTGCAGAGCGGATTCGCAAAGTGCTGGCACCGATTGCGCCGAAGGCGCTGGCTGGCATCACTGACTTCAGCGTTCCCGAGCAGAAAACGGTGAGCAGCCGCAATGTGCTGAAAGTGATTTTTTCCGGCACGTACAGCGCAGGCACCCTGTTGCTGTGGCTGACATATTTCATGGGCCTGGTCATCGTTTACCTGCTGACCAGCTGGCTGCCGACGCTGATGCGCGACAGCGGCGCGAGCATGGAACAGTCGGCCTTCATCGGCGCGCTGTTTCAGTTCGGCGGGGTGTTGAGCGCTGTAGGCGTGGGCTGGGCGATGGATCGTTACAACCCGCACAAGGTCATTGGTTGTGCCTACGCGCTGGCCGGGGTATTTGCCTGGCTGGTCGGGCAGAGTCTGGGTAACGTCGCACTGTTGGCGACATTGGTGCTGCTGGCCGGTATGTGCATCAACGGCGCACAGTCGGCAATGCCGTCACTGGCAGCGCGTTTCTATCCCACCCAGGGGCGTGCCACGGGCGTGTCGTGGATGCTCGGGATCGGCCGCTTCGGCGCGATTCTCGGCGCGTGGGCCGGTGCCACGCTGCTGGGCCTGGGCTGGACGTTCGAGCAGGTGCTGACCGCGCTGGTGGTTCCGGCGGCGCTTGCCGCGATAGCGGTGCTGATCAAGGGCTGGGTCAGTCATTCGGACGCTACCTGAAACCTTTCAATCTGGAGTGGTGATGTGAACAGAGCGAGCAATCAACTTTTCGATGCCTACTTCATGCAACCCGAAATGCGTGAGATCTTTTCGGATGAAGGCCGGGTGCAGGGCATGCTCGATTTCGAGGCTGCACTGGCTCGGGCACAGGCACGAGTAGGCCTGATCCCGCCCGAGGTGGTCGCTGACATCGAGCTGAGCTGCGACGCACGGCTGTTCGATTTCGACGCGCTGGCAATGGCCATCGGCAGCGCCGGCAATTCGGCGATTCCGCTGGTCAAGGCGCTGGGCAAACAGATTGCCGCACGCAGCGCTGAAGCCGAGCGCTACGTGCACATGGGCGCGACCAGTCAGGATGTGATGGACAGCGGTCTGATCCTGCAACTGCGTCGAGCCATCGTACTGCTTGAGCATGATCTTGCTCGACTGGCCGATGCGATGGCTGAGCAGGCACAGCGTCATGCTGGCACGCCGCTGGCTGGACGCACCTGGCTGCAACAGGCCACGCCGGTCACCTTGGGGATGAAAATCGCCGGCTGGCTGGGCGCGGTCACTCGTCATCGACAGCGCTTGAACGAGATCAAACCACGCCTGCTGTGCCTGCAGTTCGGCGGTGCTTCCGGCAGCCTCGCGGCGCTGGGCGATCAGGCGTTTTCGGTGGCCGAAGCGCTGGCCGGTGAATTGCAACTGGCGTTGCCCGAGCAGCCCTGGCACACCCAGCGTGACCGACTGGTAGAGTTTGCCGGTCTGCTGGGCCTGATCGCCGGCAGCCTCGGCAAACTGGGGCGCGACGTGAGCCTGCTGATGCAGACCGAAGTGGGCGAGGTCTTCGAGCCTTCGGCACCGGGCAAGGGCGGATCTTCGACCATGCCGCACAAACGCAACCCGGTCGGTGCTGCGGTCATGATCAGCACCGCCACCCGTGCACCGGGGCTGGTCGCCACGATGCTGGCCGCCATGCCGCAGGAGCACGAGCGCAGTCTGGGCCTGTGGCATGCCGAGTGGGAGACCTTGCCGGAGCTGTGCTGCCTGGTTTCCGGTTCGCTGCAGCAGGCGTTGCAGGTGATACCCGGCCTGCAGGTCGATGCCGAGCGTATGGCGATCAATCTGCAATCCACCAAAGGCCTGGTTCTCGCCGAGGCAGTGAGCATTGCGCTGGCTCAGCGTATCGGCCGCGATGCTGCCCACCATCTGGTTGAACAGTGCTGCCGGCGTGCGGTGGAGCAGGGCGCCCATTTGCGTCAGGTGCTCGGCGAAACCCCGCAGATCAGCGAGCAGTTTTCTTCCGACGAGCTGGATCGACTGCTCGATCCGGCCCATTACCTTGGCCAGGCTCGCCATTGGGTCGAGCGTGCCGTGGCTGAACACACAAGGATTTCCCGATGACCGAAGACGAACGTTACGAAGCTGGCATGCAGGTGCGCCGTGCGGTGCTGGGCGATAAGCATGTCGATAACAGCCTGAGCAAACTGACGCCGTTCAATGAAGAATTCCAGGAGATGATCACCCGTCACGCCTGGGGTGATATCTGGACCCGTCCGGGGCTGCCACGCCACACGCGCAGTCTGATTACCATTGCGATGCTGATCGGCATGAATCGAGAAGGCGAATTGCGCCTGCACCTCAAGGCCGCGAAAAACAATGGCGTGACCCGTGAGGAAATCAAGGAAGTGCTGATGCAGAGCGCGATCTACTGCGGCATTCCGGCGGCCAATGCAACGTTCCACCTCGCTGAAGCGGTGTGGGATGAAATGGGCGTGGAGTCGTTGCAGGACAATTGAGGGTGTGATCGAGAACGCCGCCGCGCCATCGGCCACGGCGGCGTTCTGTCTGGATCAGAGCAGCGACAACGGGTAGCTGACGATCAGGCGGTTTTCGTCAAACTGGTTGGTGTTGTAGTCGCGGCGCATGGTGGAGTTGCGCCATTTGACTGACAGGCTTTTGAACGCGCCGCTCTGGAACACGTAGGCCAGCTCGGTTTCCCGTGCCCACTCTTCGCCGTCGGTGATGGCGCCGGTATGCACGTTGTCGCCGCTGATGTAGCGGTTCATGAGGGTCAGGCCGGGCACGCCCAAGGCTGCGAAGTCATAGTCGTGGCGCAACTGCCAGGATTTTTCCCTGGCGTTGTCGAAGCTGGAGTTGTAACTGTCGTTGGCCAACGTCCCGCCACTGGTACCGTTGACGCGCATCCAGGCGCTGTCGCCGCTGACTTTCTGCAGGCCCACATAAAATGTGTTGCCACCGTGCCGTGCCGAAAGCAGCGCTGACCAGGTCTTGTTGTCCAGCTCGCCGGCCAGCGACTGACCGTCGTCCTTGCCCTGGAAGTAGCCAAGGTTGGCCCCCAGCGTCCAGCTGCCCAACGGCTGACTGTGCAGCAGGTTGAAATATTGCTGGTGGTAGATATCTTCAAGCTCGGCGTACCACACGCCGACCTGGGTGCGCTTTTCGTTGAACACGTACTCGCCGCCGCCAAAGTTGAAGCGGTCGGAAGTGAACGCGGTACGGCCATTCAGGGACATGTCTTCCATGCTCGCGTCGTTGCGCGGGCTGTTGCCACGGAACTGACCACCGTAGAGGCTCAGGCCGTCGATCTCCTTGGAGGTGATCTGCCCGCCCTGAAAGGTTTGTGGCAGCGAGCGGCCGTCATCCGAGCGCAGGATCGGCAGCACAGGCATCCACTCGCCGACTTTCAATTCGGTCTTCGAGAAGCGCGCCTTGCCGGCCACGGCCAGTCGCCCGAAGTCGTCGGCCGGGCGCCCATCGCTATGGATGGGCAGCAATTGCGTGCCGCCGGTACCCTTGCCGCCGTCGAGCTTGAGCGAGTAGAGGCCCAGCGCGTCGACACCGAAGCCGACGGTGCCCTGGGTGAAGCCGGAGCGTGCGTCGAGGATGAAGTTCTGCGTCCACTCCTCGGCGTAGTTCTGTGCGTTGGCCGGGTCGACGAAGTTGCGGTTGATGTAGAAGTTGCGTAGGTTCAGATTGACCTTGGCGTCTTCGACGAATCCGGCGCTGTTGCCGCTGATGGGCGTCAGGCTTGCAGCGACGGCCGCTGACAGGCCGCAAAGGAGTTTGCAGGGGGAATTCACGCGCATGGAGCAGACCTTTTTTGTAGTTATTGAGTCGTGTAGCTGGCTGCGATAGTGAAATGCCGGAAAGCGCTGTGCAATTGTGAAACAGCTGTTCTGGGCGATTATCGAACGTTAATGAACCGGTTCGAACATTTTCTGCGAAGCGCTGCAAACGGGTGTGCGATGCTCACGGATCTGTCGATATGAGCAGCGGGCGCTGGCGCTTTCGGCCACGCTGTCAGGCTGCTGAAACTTGAACAAGGAAGCGCAATGAGCACTGCCAGCACGCCGTTGTCCGGCGTCAATCAACCTCTCAAAGGTATTGGCTTCATTCTTCTGGCGACCTTTCTGTTTGCCAGCCATGACACACTGTCCAAATACCTGTCCGGCTTCTATCCGATCATTCTGGTGGTCTGGGCACGCTATCTGGTGCATACGCTGTTGATGGCCTGCATCTTCATGCCGTCAGCGGGGTTGCGGGTGTTGCGCACCAAGCGTCCTGGCCTGCAGGTCTTGCGCGCCCTGGCCTTGCTGGGCACCAGTCTGCTGTTTACCAGCAGCCTGATGTTCATCCCGCAGGCAGAGGCGACGGCGGTCAACTTTCTTGCGCCGTTGCTCGTTACCGCGTTATCGGTGCCGCTGTTGCATGAGCGTGTCACGCGTGGGCAGTGGATAGCAGTGGTCGTCGGGTTTGTCGGGGTGATGATCATCATTCATCCGGGGGGCGAGCTGTTTACCCCGGCGATTCTGTTGCCCCTGTCGTCAGCCTTGTGCTTTGCGCTGTATCAACTCCTGACGCGGCTGGTCAGCCCGTTTGACAGTCCGACCACCAGCAACTTTTTCGCGGGGTTGTTCAATACCCTGTTGATGAGTGCACTGGTGCCGTTCTTCTGGGAAGTGCCGGCGCTCAAGCACTTGCCGTTTCTGCTGGCGCTCGGCGCGTGCGGGATGTCGGCGCATTTGCTGCTGACCCAGGCCTTCCGCTTCGCCGCCCCGGCCATGCTCGCACCGTTCAGCTATTGCCAGATCGTGTTTGCCGGGCTGCTGGGTTTCGTGGTGTTCGACCACATGCCATCACCGACCGCACAGGCAGGCATCGCCATCATCTGCCTCAGCGGCCTGGCGGCGGCTTGGCAACAGCGGCGCAAGGGTGGGTGATGAGCTGTTCCCTCGCACGAATACACAAATCTAACTGACTATCGTGCCAATGCTCTGCGTTGGCATGCAGTTCGTGACGCTCTGCGTCACATCTGTACCGCAGCACAACGTAGTGTCTTGCGCGCAATCACTTTACATAAATAAAGCGCTTTTTTATCGCGGTGGCACTGACGACGCAGAGTGCGACTTTAGTGACAGGGCGAAGGAATCCGACGAAGTCGGGCCGGAAACAAGCGCGAGGGGATTTGCCTACTTTGGCCCCATCAAAGTAGGTCGCCGAGGGGCGAAAAGGTGACCTGAGTCGAACCCTAATCTACCTGAAACCACAGAATCGCCGTGTGACGCCGAGCGTCAAGAACTGCATTCCCACGCGGAGCGTGAGGAACGAGAGGCGTCCGGGAGAGTACTTTTCGTCACTCTGCGCAAAGCGTGGGGACAATAGCAAAAAGGCCCGGTCACTGAGTGAGCCGGGCCTTTTTGATGGTGTCAGACGATCACTCGCTGAGCGTCGGAACCTTGCGAGGCGCCATGAAGTACAGCCAGATCAGGGCAATGAAATACATCGCCGGGATCATGGTGAACAACACGTTGTAGTTGTTATTGGTGGCGGTCAACACGGCACCGACAATCTGGGTCATGAACATACCACCAATGGCCGCACACATGCCGCCGAAGCCGAACACGGTACTCATCATGTGCTTGGGCGTGTAGTCCATCACCAGGCTCCAGATATTCGCGGTCCAGGCCTGATGCGCACCTACGGCAAGCGAGATGGCCAGTACCGCCACCCATAGCCCGCTGGCATTGGCAGCGAACACCACGCTGCAGATCGTGATGGCAAAGATCAGCATCGACAACAGGCGCGCAGTCGTCGCACGCATGCCACGACCAATCAGCCAGGACGACAGAATGCCGCCACCCACACTGCCGAAGTCAGCCGTCAGCCAGATCAGAATCAGCGGGATGCCCATCTGCGTCACGCTGATCCCCAGGTTGTATTGCTGATTGAGGAACGGCGGCAGCCAGTACAGGTAGAACCAGAAAACCGGAGCAGTAATCGCATACGCCAGCGCGAACGCCCATGTGCCACGCATCTTCAGAATGCCGGTGAACGGCACCTTGACCGGCGCCGGTTCTACTTCCTGATTGATGTAATCCAGTTCGGTCTTGCTGACGGTCGGGTGATCTTCAGGGTTGTAATACTTCAAGCGCCAGGTGATGACCCAGAGCAGCCCCAGCGAACCCATTGCCACGAAGGCGGCCTGCCAGCCCCAGACAGTCAGGATCACCGGCAACAGGGCAGGGGTCAGCATGGCGCCGACGTTAGTGCCGGCGTTGAAGATACCGGTGGCCACCGCACGCTCACCGGCAGGGAACCACAGCCGCGTGGTCTTCACACAGGCCGGGTAGTTGGCGGCTTCGGTCAGGCCCAGAATGAAGCGGCAGACCATGAAGCCGACGGCGGAAGTGGCAAGGCCGTGTGCGCCGGTCGCCAGGCTCCACAGCAGCACCGCGAGGAAGAACGCGCGCTTGACGCCGACCTTGTCGATGAAGCGACCCTGCAGCACGAAGCCGACCGCGTAGCCGACCTGAAACCAGAAGTTGATGTTGGCGTAGTCCATCGCCGTCCAGCTCATTTCCTTGGCGAGGATGGGCTGCATGACACCGAGCGCGGCCCGGTCGATGTAGTTCAGCGTAGTGGCGAAGAACACCAGGGCGAGCATGCCCCAGCGAGTCTTGCCCACGGCGAGTGCGCCGCGGATCTTTTCGCCCATCCCGGCACGGGCGGCCTGGGCGACAGGGTTGGTCTGGGTGTTAAGCATGATGTTCTAACCATCCGTTCCAGGACTGTGCTGCTGGCAACAGTCGGACTGAGAAGTCCACTCGATGCAGGCGTTGTGCAGGTAAAGTGAAGTCGTAGAACCGTGATTCGACTGGCCTGTAGACTCAGGCTGTCCTCGAAACGATCCGTCGGGCCGACAATTTACAGGTTGGGCCGCGTAAGTGTGTTGGAATGTTTCAGGCGACGTGTACCCAGGCCGGGCTTTTGGCCGGGCGGGTTCGTCGAACAGGACGTCTGGTAAGACGGATGGGCGAGCGGGCCAGCAAAGCGAGAAGGGTGCACATGAGCAATGTTCCTGTTTTTTGAATTGTTATGGGTTGCTGCTGATGAAGCGACGATCAAAAATGTTGGACTGCGGGTCTATCCTGCAATGTGATGCTGATGTTGAGCATTGCGAGATACAGCGTCAATTGAGTAAAACGGCTTTTGTTCGATAATCGAACGTAAAACTAACCGGTTCGTACACTTTATGTTGCTGTAGTATTTTCACAGGCAAATACTTTACTCGCACCTCTGAATAAGGCCGGGAAAGGCCAGGAATGCGGTGCTGTCCAGTCGCGACCCAAGCAGGTCGCGTTCATCCAGGAGCTGAAAAGCATGCAGCGTTCAATTGCTACCGTATCCTTGAGCGGTACTCTGCCCGAAAAGCTCGAAGCCATCGCCGCAGCCGGCTTTGACGGCGTCGAGATTTTCGAAAACGACTTGTTGTACTACGACGGCAGCCCACGCAATATCAGGCAGATGTGTGCCGACCTGGGCATCGCCATCACCCTGTTCCAGCCGTTCCGCGATTTCGAAGGCTGCCGCCGTGACCGTCTGCAGCGCAATATCGACCGTGCCGAACGCAAATTCGATCTGATGCAGGAACTGGGCACCGATCTGGTGCTGGTCTGCAGCAATGCGTCTGCCGATTCGGTGGGCGACGAAAACATTCTGCTCGATGATCTGGGCCTGCTCGCCGAGCGCGCCGGCGCCCGTAACCTGCGCGTCGGTTATGAAGCGCTGGCCTGGGGCAAGCACGTGAACACCTGGCAACAGGTCTGGAACCTGGTGCGTCAGGTTGACCACCCGGCGCTTGGCGTGCTGCTCGACAGTTTCCATACCCTGTCGCTGAAGGGCGATCCGAGCGCCATCGCGCAGATCCCGGGCGACAAGATCTTCTTCGTGCAGATGGCCGACGCGCCGCTTCTGGCGATGGATGTACTGGAGTGGAGCCGTCATTTCCGCTGCTTCCCGGGCCAGGGTGAATTCGATCTGGCCGGCTTCCTCGCGCCAATCCTGCGCAGTGGCTACACCGGGCCGTTGTCGCTGGAAGTGTTCAACGATGGCTTCCGTGCAGCGCCGACACGCGCCAATGCCGCGGACGGTCTGCGTTCGCTGCTCTATCTGGAAGAGAAAACCCGCCAGCTGATGGCGCGTGACGAGCCGGCCGCCGCTCCCGAAATCCTCTTCAATCCACCCGCTGCCAGTACCTACAATGGCGTCGAGTTTCTCGAGTTTGCCGTTGACGAGAGCCATGGCGCTCGCCTGTCGGGCTGGCTGCAACGGCTGGGCTTTGCCAAGCTGGGTCAGCATCGCTCCAAGGCGGTCAGTCTGCTGGGGCAGGGCGATATCAGGATTGTGCTCAATGCCGAACCCTATTCCTTCGCCCACAGCTTCTTCGAGGCGCACGGCCCTTCGTTGTGCGCGACCGCCTTGCGTGTCGACGACGGTCATCAGTCGCTGGAGCGTGCGCGTGCCTTCAAGGGCCAGCCCTATCGTGGCCTGGTCGGCCCCAACGAACGGGAGATTCCTTCGGTCCGTGCGCCCGACGGCAGCCTGATTTATCTGGTAGACAACGCCGCACCGGGAGAATCGATTTACGACAGCGATTTTGTCGTCGATCCGCAAGCAGTCGCCAAGGGCGGGTTGCAGCGTATCGACCACATGGCCATGGCGCTGCCGGCCGACAGCCTGGACAGCTGGGTGCTGTTCTACAAAAGCATTCTGGACTTCGAGGCTGACGACGAAGTGGTTTTGCCCGACCCCTACGGTCTGGTCAAGAGCCGTGCACTGCGCAGCCGTTGCAGCACCGTGCGCCTGCCGCTGAATATTTCCGAGAATCGCAATACGGCCATTTCCCATGCGCTGTCGAGCTATCGTGGCTCGGGCGTGCACCACATCGCGTTCTCATGTGAAGACATCTTCGCCGAAGTGAGCCGTGCCAAGGAAGCGGGCGTGCCGCTGCTGGACATCCCGCTCAATTACTATGATGACCTGGCGGCGCGTTTCGATTTCGACGAGGAATTTCTCAGCGAACTGGCGTACTACAACGTGCTCTATGACCGCGATGCGCAGGGTGGCGAGTTGTTCCACGTCTACACCGATGCGTTCGACGGGCGCTTCTTTTTCGAAATCCTGCAGCGCAAGAACGGCTACGTAGGGTACGGTGCTGCCAACGTCCCGGTGCGTCTGGCTGCGATGGCCAAGGCGCGCAATGTGGCAGCACGTCAGGCGCGTCTGTAAGGCGAATCCGATTGCAGGGCTGCTGCGAGGGTTCGATGCCCTCGCAGCTTCCCTCGGTTGCCGGTCGGCTTCATACTCCGCGCATCACTCGTGGTCATGAGCCAACAATGAAAACAACTGACGACTCCGTTGCCGTTGCGTCGAAAGGGCGCAAGAACAATCCGGAAAAGACCCGCGAAGACATACTGCAGGCCGCCGTTGCCGAGTTTGTCGCCCATGGCCTGTCGGGGGCGCGCGTCGATGCCATTGCCGAACGCACCAAAACCTCGAAACGGATGATCTATTACTACTTCGGCAGCAAAGAGCAACTGTACGTCGAAGTGCTGGAAAAACTCTACGGCGCGATTCGCAACACCGAGAGCCAGCTCAATCTGTCCGAACTCGAGCCGGTGGAAGCGATTCATCGTGTGGTCGAGTTCACCTTCGATCACCACGACAGCAATGTCGATTTCGTCCGTATCGTGTGCATCGAAAACATCCATAACGGCGAGAACGTCAAACAGTCCGAATCGATTCAGGCCAAGAGCCAGAACATCATCAGGGCGCTCGACGGCATCCTGCGTCGTGGCGAAGCCAGCGGCCTGTTTCGTGACGGTGTTCATCCGGTGGACCTGCACCTGATGATCAGCTCGTTCTGCTTCTACCGGGTCTCCAATCGCCATACCTTCAGCGAGATCTTTCAGATCGAGTTGTGGAGCGAGGAGGTCAAACAGCGTCACAAGGCAATGATCTGCGACGCTGTGTTGCGTTATCTCAAACGCTGATGTTTACAACGTGTGGAAGTGCGCCATCATCCGCTCTGCATCGGCGGACTGGCCACTGAACAGTTCAAAGGCCTTGACTGCCTGAAACACCGCCATGGTACTGCCATCCAGCGTTCGGCAGCCCAATGCGCGGGCATGCTTGAGCAGCTCGGTTTCCAGCGGAAAGTAAATGATTTCCGCCACCCACAGCTCGGGCCGCAGCAACCCGACCGGCAACGGCGTGCCTGGCAGTTTGGTCATGCCGACCGGCGTGGTATTGACCAGTCCGTCGGCTTCGGCCATCGCCGCAGGCAGGTCGATGCCCACCTGAGCGCGCCCGGCACCGAAGTGCTGGTTGAGGTTGTCCACCAGCCCTTGGGCGCGTTGCGGCTCGACTTCGAACACGCTGAGGCGCTCGACGCCCGCGCCCAGCAGCGCATGAGCCACGGCAGCGCCCGCGCCGCCTGCACCCATCTGCACCACCTGTTGACGTGGTGCCTTGTCCAGGCCGCGCTGGAAACCTTCGGCGAATCCCAGGCAGTCGGTATTGTGACCGATGCGCTTGCCGTCCTTGAACACCACCGTATTCACCGCGCCGATACCGCGCGCTTCATCGGACAGCTCATCCAGTAACGGGATGACTGCCTGCTTGCACGGGAAGGTGATATTCAGGCCAGTGAAGCCGCACTGTTGGGCGCCTTCCAGAAGCCGGGGCAGGGCGTGGATGTCCACTTGCAGGGCATCGATGTCGATCAGCCGATACAGATAGCGCATGCCTTGCGCATCGCCTTCATGCTCATGCATGGCGGGCGTTCGCGAGGCCTGGATGCCCGAGCCGATGAGGCCGGCGAGGATGGAGGGTTTTTCAGCATGAGTCATAAAATACGTCTCTTGTTTTTGTGTCACTGCCCGATTGGCGGCAGGTGTTAAACGGAATGTACCAGATGGTTAATAGTGCCGCAGGCAGGAGTCGATTACCACGCAGCGATGTTGTGCGGTGATCGCACTAATCAGTGATAATCCACCGCCAGCCGCTTCAGGCTTACACGAGTCCGAGTTCCCGCATGTCCGAGTCCGTCTTCAACGCCGCACAGCAGCAAGCCAGTACGTTGTATCTGCCACCGGGCTCGTGGGCCACGGTGCTCGATTGCCTGTGCGCGAAATTTCCGGCCATCAGCCGCGAACAATGGCTGGATCGGTTTGCCCGCGGCCGGGTGCTGGACGAAAACGGCAAGGCCATCGCGCCTGATCTGGCGTATCGGGAAGGGCTGCGGGTTCACTACTTTCGTGAGGTTGCCAACGAAACGCCGATCCCTGTGGTTGAAACGATCCTCTACGCCGACGAGCATCTGGTGGTGGCTGACAAGCCGCACTTCCTACCGGTGACACCCGCAGGCGAGTATGTCGAGCAAACCTTGCTGCGGCGCTTGATCCATCGCCTGGACAACCCTGATCTGGTGCCGCTGCACCGCATCGACCGGCACACCGCAGGGCTGGTGCTGTTTTCCGCCAACCGGCAGACGCGCTCGGCTTATCAGGCATTGTTTCCCACCCGGCGCATCGACAAGTTTTACCAGGCCATTGCACCAGCGCTGCCGGAACTGATATTTCCGCGTCTGCACGAGAGTCGTCTGGTCGAGGGTGAACCGTTCTTTCGCATGCATGAAGGCGTCGGCGCGAGCAACACCCGTACGCAGATCGAGGTGCTCGAACGGCAGGATAAATTGTGGCGTTACGGGCTTTATCCGGTGACCGGCAAAAAGCATCAGTTGCGCGTGCACATGGCTGCGCTGGGCGCTGCCATCTGCAACGACCCGTTTTACCCGGACGTGGTGAAAGACCCGGTGGACGACTATCGGCATCCCTTGAAGCTGCTGGCCAGCAGCTTGCGCTTCATCGATCCCATCAATGGCGAGCCGCGCCACTTCGAGAGCCTGTTGCAGCTCGACTGGTAGTACAGGGGCAGTGAAATGACAGGCAAAAAAAACCCGCACTCGGCGGGTTTTTTCAAATCAGTAACGCGACATCCGGATCACAGATCCTTGACGGTACGTACCTGATCCTTGTTGATGCGGGTCTGCTTGCCGTCGAGTTGCTTGAACTCGTAGAAGCCGGATTCTTCATCGTACTTCGGCGTGTCGACAGCCTGAATTTCACGACCATCGTTCAAGGTGATCACAGTGGGCGATGCGCAGCCGGCGAGGGAGGCAATGCTCAGTGCAAGCAGGAAGGCAGCGGGGAGGGTCCGTTGTTTCATTACTGTGTCTCCAGATGGATTCTTGATTTGCTGAACTCTCAGACGGATACACCGTCAGCAAGTTCCGTATACACCCGCAGCAACTTCAATGACCAGTCACTTGTTGCGGTTTTCACTGATCCCGGTCAACAGACAGGGAGTGTTCAGGTTGGCCAGGCGTGGATCACCGGCTTCCAGTTGCAGAGCGACTGGCTGCAGCGGTTCCAGAGCCCGTCTCGGACTGCGTTCGCCGGCCTGCCATGCGGCTTCCAGCGTTGCGGCGTGAGCGACAGGGATCATACCTAAAAGCGGCTGCCAGTGCTGACCTTCACGCACCATTATCGGTCGCTCCGGGTATTCAGAGGCTTTTTCACGCAATGCGTGCAGCAACGCTTCATCGACCAAAGGTGCGTCGCAGGGCAGGATCAGCAACCATCGATGCCGCGCCAGGGGCAGTGCGGCGCGAATCCCGGCCAGAGGGCCGTTGAAATCGGTATCGTCGTCCTGCACCAGTCTATCGGCGTAACGCGCATAGCGATCGATATTGCGATTGCAGGAAATGATCAGATCGTCGGTCAGCGGCCGGGTCAGACGATGCAGATGTTCGATAAGCGGGGTGCCCTGCCATTCGATCAGGCCCTTGTCGCGCCCGCCCATGCGCTGTCCCCGGCCTCCGGCCAGCAGCAGAATCGAGCAGGGCGGCAGTGGGGCAGGAACATTCATCGAACACTCGTCGGGCAGTCAAAAGGAGGGCTGTGATATAACACCCGCCTGTTTTCTTAACAACTGGATGAGGCCATGAAAGCCAAGGCTGACACACCTTTCGTACCCCTTAATATCGCCGTACTGACCGTCAGCGATACCCGCACCCGTGAAACCGATACCTCGGGGCAGATGTTTGTCGACCGCCTGACCGACGCAGGCCATGGTCTGATCGAGCGCGTGCTGCTCAAGGATGACCTGTACAAGATCCGCGCTCAGGTAGCGACCTGGATTGCCGACGATCAGGTGCAGGTCGTGCTGATCACCGGTGGCACCGGCTTTACCGGCCGCGACAGCACACCTGAAGCCGTAGCCTGCCTGCTGGACAAGCAAGTCGATGGTTTTGGCGAGCTGTTCCGGCAGATATCGGTGCCGGATATCGGCACGTCCACCATTCAGTCCCGCGCGCTGGCCGGCCTGTCCAATGGCACGCTGGTGTGCTGCCTGCCAGGGTCCACCAATGCGGTGCGCACGGCATGGGACGGCATTCTTGCCCAGCAGTTGGACTCGCGTTTCCGTCCCTGCAACTTTGTGCCTCACCTCAAGCAGGCCGAGCCCTGTGCGACTCGTGGTTGAGTGCTCATGAGCAACGAGCCGAAAACCCTGCTGCCTGTTGAAGACGCCATTGCGCGTCTGTTGAAAATGGCCGAAGCCACGCCGATCACCGAGCGCCAATGCGTCTCGCTGGCCGATGCCGAAGGCCGCGTACTGGCAGTGGATCTGGTCTCCACGCTGGATCTGCCGCCCTGGCCGAACAGCGCCATGGACGGTTATGCCTTGCGCGCGGCGGACTGGCACGGCGAGCCGTTGACGGTCAGTCAGCGTATCTTCGCTGGTCAGGCCCCCGAGCCTCTGGCCCCTGGCACCTGCGCGCGTATCTTCACTGGCGCGCCGATGCCCGAAGGCGCTGACTGCGTCGAGATGCAGGAAAACGCTGAGGTGCTGACGGATCAGCGTGTGCGGTTCAACGAACCGCTGGGCGCCGGGCAGAATATTCGTCCGCAAGGCCAGGAAACCCGGGTCGGCGATACTGTGCTGGCCGCCGGCACGCGGCTGGGTCCGATCGAACTGGGTCTGGCGGCCTCGCTGGGCCTCGCCGAGCTGGAGGTCATTCGCCGCGTGCGGGTCGCGGTGCTGTCTACGGGCGATGAGTTGATTGAGCCCGGTCAGCCGTTGGGGCCGGGGCAGATCTATAACAGCAACCGGGTGTTGCTGTGCAGCTGGCTGAAGCGGCTTCAATGCGAGGTCGTGGATGCCGGCATCCTGCCGGACGATCTGGAAAAGACGCGTGCTGCGCTGGCGAATCTGCAGGGTGTCGATCTGATTCTCTCCACGGGCGGAGTGTCCGTGGGCGAAGCTGATTTCCTCGGCCACGCATTGCGTGAGGAGGGCGAGCTGACGCTCTGGAAGCTGGCCATCAAGCCTGGCAAGCCGCTGACCTTCGGGCATTTTCGGGGTGTGCCGGTGATCGGTCTGCCTGGCAATCCAGCCTCTACGCTGGTTACCTTCGCCTTGCTGGCTAGGGCTTACCTGCTGCGTCGCCAGGGCGTGATCGACGTCGCTCCCTTGCAGTTTCCGGTGCCGGCCGGGTTTGTCTGGACGCGTCCTGGCAATCGTCGCGAGTACCTGCGCGGCCGTCTGGAGCAGGGCCGGGCGGTGGCGTATCGCAATCAGAGTTCGGGAGTCCTGCGCAGCGCTGCGTGGGCCGATGGTCTGATTGAAGTGCGCGAAGGCTCGACCGTTGCCGAAGGCGACTGGGTCAACTTCATCCCGTTGAGTGAAGTGCTGGGCTGAGTGCATTCGAATGGTGGGGCGGGTACGCATGAGCTACGCTCAACAACGCTGACACAGTGGGCAACCGGACTTCGCCCTGGAGTATTGTTATGGCGCCATTGAGAGTGGCTTGTGTGATCCCGACCTACAACGGACGCAAGGATCTGGAACGTCTGCTGGATTCACTGGCTGCGCAGACTGCCAGCTTCGATACGCTGATCGTGGACTCCAGTTCCTCGGATGGCACGCTGGAGCTGGCGCAAGCCCGATGTGCCAATGTGCTGCGCATCGACAGCAAGGATTTCAACCACGGCGGTACCCGGCAGATGATGGTCGATCTGCATCCTGACTATGATGTGTATGTCTTCATGACCCAGGATGCGTACGTTGAAGACATCAATGCCATCGCCAACATTCTGCTGCCGTTCGCCGACTCGAAGGTCGGTGCGGTATGCGGGCGACAGTTGCCGCACAAGGACGCCAACCTGCTGGCCCAGCATGCGCGGCTGTTCAATTACCCGCCGACCTCGCAGATCAAGACGCTCGCCGACGCCGGTACGCTGGGTATCAAGACGCCATTCATGTCCAACTCGTTTGCGGCCTATCGAGGCGAAGCGTTGCGGGCCATCGGCGGTTTTCCGCAGCATGTGATCCTTTCGGAGGACATGTACGTCACCGCGAAAATGCTTATCGATGGCTGGAAAGCGGCTTACGAAGGCTCGGCTGTATGCCGTCATTCCCATAATTACAGCCTGCGCGAAGAGTTTCGCCGTTACTTTGATATCGGCGTGTTCCAGGCCCGCGAGGCGTGGATCTACGAAACCTTTGGCGGCATTGGCGGCGAGGGCATGCGTTACGTCAAGTCCGAGCTGAAATTCCTCGGTCCCCGGCGAATCCTCTGGTGGCCTGTGTCGTTCGTGCGCAATGCGCTGAAGCTGCTGGCCTACAAGCTGAGCCGACAGGAAAAGCGCTTGCCGCGCGGCGTGAAGAAGAAGCTCGGCATGTACGCGCGCTACTGGGACAGCCCTTACGCCTGAGTTGCGCCGCAGACCACGCCTGCGGCGTATAGGCAGGTCAGCTTTTTGCGGCTTCTTCGTCCAGACGGTCTGCCTCGAACAGTTGCGCGAGGTCGGCCCTGGCTTCGCGGGCGGTCTGCAGCACCTTGGCGTCGTCGTCATACACCTCATGCTGAGCGGCCAGCACCTGTTCGTCGTGACGCTTGAAGCGACTGATGCGTGCGTCGGCCTGTGTTTCGCTGAGGCCCAGGCCCATGAGGGTCTGGCGACTCATTTCCAGGCTTGAGTAGAACGTTTCGCGAACCGCGTGAGCCCCCAGGTCCATCAACCGATGAACATGCTGGCGGTTACGTGCGCGAGCAATGATCTTCATGTGCGGATACAGTTTGCGAATCAGCTCGGCAGTCTTGATGTTGGTGTCCGGATCATCGGTCGCGATGACAAAGAATTCGGCCTCATCGACCTTGGCGGCACGCAATATTTCCGGGCGCAGCGGGTCGCCATAGAAGACCGGGACATTGCCGAAGCTGCGTGAGAACTCGATGGACTCTACGGCGGTGTCCAAAGCGATGAAAGGAATCTTCTGCGCGCGCAGGATACGCGCGACGATCTGCCCCATACGGCCCATGCCGGCAATGACCACCCGTGGTTTGTCGGTCTGGATATCGCGGTACTCGTCCGGCACCTCGACAGGCTTGATCCTGGGTTTGATCCAGCGCGCCAGGGCAATGAACAGCAACGGTGTGATCGCCATCGACAAGGTGATGGTCAACACCAGCATGTCGTACAGCCCGGCCTCGAACAGCCCCTGAGCGCTGCCGATCTTGAACACCACGAAGGCAAACTCGCCGCCTGCGGCCAGTACCAGGCCCAACTGCAACGCGCTGCGGTTGTTGAGTTCGCCAAGGGTGCGACCGATCAGGAACAGCATCGGCAGCTTGATTGCGATCAGCAGCAGCGTCAGGCCCAGCACGATCAGCGGCGAGCTGAGCAACAGGCCGACGTTGGCGCCCATGCCGACGCTGATAAAGAACAGCCCCAGCAGCAATCCCTTGAACGGTTCGATCTGTGCTTCCAGTTCGTGACGGTACTCGGAGTCGGCCAGCAACAGGCCAGCGAGAAACGCGCCCAGCGCCATGGACACCCCCACCAGTTCCATCAGCCACGCCGTGCCTATCACCACCAGTAAGGCCGTGGCGGTCGAGACTTCCTGGATTTTTGTCTTGGCGACGATACGAAACACCGGACGCAGCAAATAGCGTCCGCCAATCACCACAATGGCAATGCTGCCCAGCACGCGCAGGCCGTGGTTGATGCTTTCGCCGGTGTCCATCGCGTGATCGGCCCCGGCCAGGAATGGCACCATCGCAATCAGCGGGATCGCCGCGATGTCCTGAAACAGCAGAATGGCGAACGCCATCCTGCCGTGCGGGCTGTTCAGTTGTTTGCGCTCCGCCAGGCTCTGCAGGCCAAAGGCCGTGGACGACAGGGCAAGGCCGAGGCCCAGAATGACCGCAGTGTTCAGCGACTGGCCGAAGGCAGCGAAGGCGACCCCGCCGATGATCAGGCCGGTGAGTAGCACCTGCGCCATGCCGACGCCAAACACGGATTTGCGCATCACCCATAAACGTTTGGGCGAAAGCTCCAGGCCAATGATGAACAGCAGCAGTACTACGCCAAGTTCGGAAATATGGCTGACGCTCTCGGTATCGCCGATCAGACCCAATACCGAAGGGCCAATGATCACGCCGGCGAACAGATAGCCGATCACCGCGCCCAGCTTCAGCCGCTTGGCCAACGGAACAGTCAGCACGGCGGCGAGTAGAAACACTACTGCGACCTGCAGCAGGCTGCCTTCATGGGGCATGTGAAACTCCTTGGTAATAATTGAACACACTGTTGAAGCAGGGGCGGTATTAAAGCATGGGAGTTTTACACGGCAACGCGCATCGCGGCATGACGATAATCAACGTCGTTAATAGAACGTGCAGGAGAGGGCGTGCAGGAGAGTGAGGCGAGACAGAGGGTGACGATGCCATCCGTCGCGCATCGGCGTAAGATATGCGCGCAAACAGGCAGCGTCAGTTGCCCGCTCATGAGCATTCAGGAAGCCGTTATGACCAACAAGCAGCGTTTGATTTACTCGATTCTGATCGCCCTCGGCGTTCTGGCGATCATGCTGGGCTTGTCGCATCTGCAAAACACCGGTGCCATCACCGAAAAGACCTTTCAGTACATCGCGATCAGCGTGGCGGTGCTGGTAGTGATCCTCAACGGCATCATGCGTCGCAAGGTCAAGCGCTAAGCGCTGATGGTCGATGCGGCAAGGGGGCTGTGCTTACTGGGCGCTGTCCTTGCCGACGTCTCCCAGCCATTCCCGGGCGCGAGGGTGCAGACTGTAGGTCTTGTCATCGTTGAGGTGGATCACGCCCTCGTCGCACAGACGCTTGAGCACCTCGCGCACGCTCAGAAACGATAGCGGCACATCGAGCCTGAGCAACTGGCTGTGTACGCCGCGCACTCCTAGGGGATGGCCTTCCTCGCTCGAGACCAGCAGCGCATCGAGCACCTTGAGCCTGACCAGGCTGGTGCGCAGGCCAAAGCTTTTCAGGAGCATCCGGATGTGCTCGTTTCCGGGGCGCTCGGCCTCCAGAGCGGGCGACTGTGCCTGCGCAGCCAGTGCGGTTTGCCGCAGCAGGGTGCGAGTCGTGATTCCTTGGCGATTGAACATCCGTAAACTCCTTTTCAGGCTTTTTTTAAACACTCTCGATTACTAAGACGAACGAGCTCGGCAAAACCTCAGTTATCAGCGGAAAAAAATGTGCGGCTCAACGTGTACAGGCTCGCTGCAGCGTTGTGCGCTTGAGGTTAGATGAACAATCGTCGGTCGCGAGAGGAGATTGTTCCGACGGTGGGCGCAGTCGAAGTCGCTGCGCATCGGCAAGACTGCGAGTGCGATCAGCCTTTCGGTGTGTCGGAGGTGCGGCGATTGAGCACCGGATTGCCGTTCTGATTCTGCGTCACGTAAACCGGCAGCACCTTGGGCAGAGAAGTCAGCAGGCTCGACAGGTCATGGGTGTTGTAACTGCCGCCCAAGCGCATGGCACCGGTTGCGCTGTCCGCCAGCAGGATAGGTGTTTGCAGGTAGCGATTGATCAGCGGCAGTGCCTGGCTGAGCGGCAGATCATTGAAGATCAGCTTGCCATTGCGCCACGCCAGGCTGGTATCGCGTGCTTCGGTCTGACTGATCAGTGGAGCATCGTCGCCCGCCTTGTAGCTGGCCTGCATGCCAGGGGCGAGAGGGTGGTTCGAGGAAGGATGTGCACGATCACTGGTGACCTGAACCGACCCCTCGACCAGCGTCACGCGTACCTGATCCTGGTACATCCATACATTGAAACGTGTGCCGGTGACCGTGATGCTGCCTGAGCCGGCGTCGACAACAAAGGGGTGGGTGTTGTCGTGGCTGACCTCAAAGAACGCCTCGCCCTTTTTCAGCGTGACGCTGCGTCGATCCCGGTAATTGGCATAGGTCAACTCGGTACCCAGGTTCAGCTCGGCGCGGCTGCCGTCTTCCAGCATGACCAGGCGTGTGGTGGTATCGGCGTTGTAAGTTTCGTAGGTATCAGGCAGCCAGCCTTGATGCCAGCCGACGTACCCGGCAATCGGTAGCGCCAGGGCAACGACCGCTGCGGCTGCGGCCAGTTTTGCCCAGCGGCGACCGCGACGAGGCCGAACCTGACCGGGCCGATCAGTCTGGGCTTGGCGCACAGGTGCCGGATTAAGCGGTTCGATTTGCCCGGTGATATCCCAGACTTCCAGCATGGCGTTGTATTCGACCGCATGCAGGGGGTGGGCCTTCAGCCATTGCTCGAATGCTTTTCGTTCGGCAGCGGTACAGTCTTCTGCATGCAGGCGCATGCACCAATGCGCAGCGGCATCGGTGATCGCGTCGTGTTCTGCGTTGCTGAAAAGAGGGTCGCTCATGGGCGCTCCGGCCTATACCTTCGGCGCATTCTACCCTTTGATTTCAGGGAGAGAGAACATTTGCCGGCTATTGCCTATCAAGGTGCTGCGTATTTTCTGGTGAATGCAAGCTGCTCTCATTGAAAACTATCCGTCGCAGTCTGCCCGCCGCAATGAAGTTAGTGCCCGGGGAGTGTCTTTGCAGAGTCCTCGGCGCTACTCTCGGAACCTGTCTTCGCCTTGTCGTTCTCGCTAGCGTTCTCGATCTACCGCCATGAACAGGAGTTTCAGATGCGCGCCAACCCTGCCGATCAGTCGACCCGGACCGTTTCCTTTGAGCAACTGACAGATCTGTTGCGCCGGATCTTCCTTGCCCACGGCACTAGCACGGAGGTTGCCGACGTGCTGGCCGAGAACTGCGCCAGCGCCCAGCGCGACGGCTCGCATAGCCATGGCATCTTTCGCATTCCCGGCTATCTCTCATCGCTGGCCAGCGGGTGGGTGAACGGCAAGGCTGTGCCGGTGGTCGAGGATGTCGGCGCTGCGTTTGTCCGGGTCGACGCCGGGGGCGGCTTTGCCCAGCCTGCACTGGCGGCGGCCAGAGCCTTGTTGATCGACAAGGCACGCAGTGCCGGAATTGCGGTTCTGGCCATCCGCAACTCTCATCACTTCGCTGCGTTATGGCCGGATGTCGAGCCTTTCGCCGAACAGGGGCTGGTTGCCCTGAGCATGGTCAACAGCATGACCTGCGTTGTGCCGCATGGTGCGCGTCAGCCTCTGTTCGGCACCAACCCGATTGCCTTCGTCGCGCCCCGTGCAGGCGGAGTGCCTATTGTTTTCGACCTGGCGACCAGCGCCATCGCCCACGGTGATGTACAGATCGCCGCACGTGAAGGTCGGCTGTTACCAGCGGGCATGGGTGTCGATCGCGACGGCCAGCCCACTGAAGAGCCGCGCGCCATTCTCGAGGGTGGTGCGTTGTTGCCGTTCGGCGGGCACAAGGGTTCGGCATTGTCGATGATGGTCGAGCTGCTGGCCGCAGGGCTGACAGGGGGCAATTTCTCGTTCGAATTCGACTGGTCGAAGCATCCCGGTGCGCAGACGCCCTGGACCGGCCAGTTGCTGATCGTCATCGATCCTGACAAGGGCAGCGGTCAGTCGTTTGCACAGCGCAGTGAGGAACTGGTGCGGCAACTGCATGGGTCCGGGCAGGAGCGTCTGCCGGGGGATCGACGCTACAGCGAGCGCGCTCGATCAATGGCGCACGGTATCAGCATCGCCCAGGCTGATCTGGATCGCCTGCAGACCCTGGCGGGGCATTGAGCCATTTACACATTCACCGACCATTCGTCGCGACCGGTCTTGTATCGGCGCGCAGTTCAAAATACTGTATGCATGAACAGTAAAGAACGAATGAGGTCTGTCATGTCCCTTAAGTCAGCGCAAAGCCCGGTTGCTCAACAACATCGCATGCTCTCTGCAGCCAACGAAATGCAGCGTGAGGATTTTCTCCAGTTGGCGGCCGCACTGCGCCAGTTCAATGCCTACGAGCCAGAGGTGTCGATAGTCATCGCGGCTGCCCGCGCGGGCGGCGAATACCGCCAGGCTGGCTCGATGGAATAAGGTGGCTGATCACAGCCACGGCACGTCTCGGGTTGATTGTGAGTATACGCAGCGTATATGCTTCATATATTCAACTTGAGGTGAATCATGGGTCTGGTAAAAATTTCCGAAAACATGCACGCCAATCTGCGCTCTGCCAGCGTTGCGCTCAGCCGCTCGATCAATGCGCAGGCCGAGCACTGGATGCGTGTCGGTATGCTCGCTGAACTGCACCCGACGCTGGATTACAGCGAGATCTGCCAGATGCTGATCCGTCTCGAAAATGCCGGTGAGACCGTGCTGACCGCTTCGAACTTCAACGTCTCGGAGCTTTCGGCTTCCAGCCTTTCCAAGGCGGTCTCATGAGCAGCGCTATCGGTCTCAAGACCGAACAGGACCTCGTGCAACTGCGCATAGCCGGCAGACTGGCTGCCGATGTACTTGCGATGATCACGCCTTACGTCAAGGCGGGCGTCAGCACCGAAGCGCTTGACGACATCTGCAACGAATACATCGTCAAAGAGCTGAAAGTGATTCCTGCGAATGTGGGCTATCACGGTTTTACCAAGACCACCTGCATCTCTCCGAACGCCGTGGTGTGCCATGGCATACCTTCTGCCACCGATATCCTCAAGGAAGGCGATATCGTCAATATCGATGTCGCGGTCATCAAGGACGGCTGGTATGGCGATACCAGCCGTATGTACCTGGTGGGTGAGGTCAGCCCCCTGGCCAGGCGTCTGGTCGAGACGACCTATGAGGCAACCCGCGCCGGTATTCATGCTGTGCGTCCGGGTGCAACCCTGGGTGATATCGGTTACGCCATCCAGAGCGTCGCTCATCGCGAAGGCTTTAGCGTAGTGCGTGAATATTGCGGACACGGCATTGGGCGCAAGTACCATGAAGAGCCGCAGGTTTTGCACTACGGTGCGCAGGGCAAAGGCCTCAGGCTCAAGCCGGGCATGGTGTTCACCATTGAACCGATGATCAATGCGGGCAGGGCGGGCACCCGGACGCTGCCGGATGGCTGGACGGTTCTGACCAGCGACCTTTCACTGTCTGCGCAGTGGGAGCATATGGTTGCCGTCACCTCGACCGGTTTCGAGCTGCTGACGCCGTGGCCTGATGGCACAGGCGCTTACCCTGCCATTTGATCCGCAAGTGTCTGGCAATGCATAGGAACAACGGCCTTCTCGAAGGCCATTGTTGTGTTGAACAGGACGATGTTTCAGGCTTGCAGCGAAGCCCTTCTCCAATGCACCTGCGTCACGCCAAAACGCTTTGCCTGCAAGGTTGCGACGCCTATCGGGCCTGCGGATATATTGCCGCTCACGGTCCCGACACCTGCATGCAGGGTCGCACAGTGCAAGGCGTCGCTCTGGCACAGTTGCGTTGCCTGATGCAGAAAGCAGTGAGGTTGGCCATTGAATTGATAGTGAATTTCAAATTCCGTTTGATGATTCATCTTCCCTGCCTGCTAACGTGATAATCAGCCTGACTGTTTTGGGCATATACACGAAAGGGGGCCTCCCGATCACGCCTTTGATTCCAGAGAGTAGACCGAAAATCGTAGCGTTCATGGATTGAGTTAAGAGATGTCCGATAAGTGGTTTTGGATTCACTCAAGCGCGTTAATCAATGGCCGAGCACTCATCCGTTTGAGGGCTCGGCCTTTGATCAAGCTTCGTTATTTACACGACTTCAGGTCTACCGGGCCTACAAAATCATTACCACGTCCCATGACACAGGCGACCTGCTGGTTACGCTGGCGCTCCCATGCCTGGGGCGGATAGGTTTTATCCCAGGCCTGATAGAGCTGCTGGTCCTGGCGCGAGAGGCGCAGATTGTACTGTTTGCTCATGTAGAAGTAGGTGCGCGCGATCATGCCGCGTATCGAGGGGCGAGGCATGACCTTTTTGGCCTTGAAATCCACCTGTGTCAGGCATGAACCGTACTGGCCCTTTTGCTCGGGTATCCAGCCAAAACTGAAGTTGCTGCGGTCACCGTTGACCTCGCCGATGCTGGGTACCAGATTGTGCAGGTCTGCCTCGGCGCGTTTGTAAATCGGGTCAGCTCGTGTGCAGTTCTTGCGCCCGCCGTTCTGCCAGCATTGGCGCAAGTGGCCGATCTGCCAGGCAGGCACAATGTGCTCCCATTCGATACGACTGGCCCGTTTGGCGCTCTTGCGCGGGACATAGCCGCAGCCCGCGAGGTCGACCCGATTGCCGGTGTATTTGCAGCCGCAGTAAAACTCGGTCGACTGCGGTGCATACAAGCCCCAGGCAACTTTCTTGGCTTCGCTGAAGGTACGCGGGGCTTGTGCCTGGGCGGCGAATGAGGCGGTGATGAGCAGGGTGGTGCAAAGCAGTGTGGGAAATCGAAACGTCATGCCGTCAGTCTTCCTTCGGCAACGTCCAGAATATTTGCACGCCACCGTCGTCGCGCCAGGCGAGGGTGACATTGTCGTTCTCGGCTATTTCTTCAAGGAGTTGCGCCCAGTCGTCCTCTGCCTCGTCTGGCTGACGAAAGAGCAGGGCAGCCCTGGATTTCTGTGCGGTGGGCGAGTTGATGATCTTCTGTACCCGCATGCCCATACGCTCGTAAGGGCCGGGAATGGAAGGTGTCGCTGCGCTTTGTTTTGCCACGGAAAAAGGTCCCTGAATATTGCTGTACGGGCATACAGTATTTCAGTGTCGGATCTTTCGCAACATCTATGTAAGATAAAGCGCTCGAAGTGGCACACTATTGCCTTGAAAAAACACCCTGACGTTTCCGGAGTCACGCATGAATATCAAGTCACTGGCATTTCCGTTACTGGCCTCGGCAGTTGTGCTGCTGGCAGGCTGTTCCACGCCCTCGGTCGTCACGCTGCAAAACGGTACTCAGTACGTGACCAAAGACATGCCCAAGACCAAGACACGCGACGGTTTCTACGAGTTCGAGGATATCTCCGGCAAGACCGTCCGGATCAAGGCTGATGATGTAGCGACGGTCAAACCTGAAGAGTGAGACCCGACTGATCGTGACGCCCGTTCCCCGCGCTAGCGGGGGCGGGCAGCTCGGTAAGATTTAATTTCAGGTGGATTGACAAAGGTTGCAGCTTTTTCCATAGTTCGCTCCTCGCAAACGTTTGCGCGTCGATGCCCGGCATCGATCCTGCGCCGTTCGCCCGAACAATAATCACAAGATCGGAGATGAACTCATGAAGCTGCCATTCGCTGGACGCCTTCTCGCTGTCGCCATGTTTGCTGCCGTCACGGCAGTCATGCCCCTCTCTACCGTCTATGCCCAGACGCCTGAAAAACCCAAGGTCGCACTGGTCATGAAATCGCTGGCCAACGAGTTCTTCCTGACCATGGAAGACGGTGCCAAGGCCTACCAGAAAGAACATGCCACCGAATTCGACCTGATCTCCAACGGGATCAAGGATGAGTCCGACACGTCCGCGCAAATCCGCATTGTCGAACAGATGATCGCCTCCAACGTGAATGCGCTGGTGATCGCACCAGCCGACTCCAAGGCGCTGGTACCGGTGCTCAAGAAAGCCACCGATGCCGGAATCAAGGTCGTCAACATTGACAACCAACTCGATGTCGACGTGCTCAAAAGCAAGAACCTGCAAATCCCGTTCGTAGGGCCTGACAACCGCAAGGGTGCCAAGCTGGTGGGCGACTATCTGGCCAAGAAACTGACCGCTGGCGACGAGGTGGGCATCATTGAAGGTGTGTCGACCACCAATAATGCTCAGCAACGCACCGCCGGTTTCAAGGACGCCATGGACGAAGCGAAAATGAAAGTGGTGTCCACGCAGTCCGGTAACTGGGAAATCGACAAGGGCAATGCTGTGGCCTCGGCGATGCTCAACGAATACCCGAACCTGAAAGCCTTGCTGGCCGGTAATGACAGCATGGCGCTGGGCGCCGTCTCTGCAGTGCGTGCGGCAGGCAAGGCTGGCAAGGTCATGGTCGTGGGCTACGACAACATCAATGCGATCAAGCCGATGCTCAAGGATGGCCGGGTTCTGGCCACGGCCGATCAGTACGCAGCCAGGCAGGCGGTCTTCGGCATCGAAGCTGCCCTCAAGCTCGTCAAAGGCGAGAAGGTCGACACTAACGACAAGGGCGTGATCGAAACGCCGGTGCAACTCGTTACTCAACCTTGATCCACGCCGTGTAAAGGTGCCCGTCCGCAGAGGACGGGCGCTGGGAGAAATGTATGTCAGCGTCTGCTCAGACAGCTGTTCTTTCGGTCAGTGGCATCGGCAAAACCTACGCACAGCCCGTACTTGGTGACGTCGACCTGACGTTGATGCGTGGCGAAGTGCTCGCCCTGACCGGGGAAAACGGTGCCGGTAAAAGCACCTTGTCGAAAATCATCGGCGGGCTGGTAACCCCTACCACCGGAAACATGGAGTTCCAGGGCCAGCCTTATCAGCCTGCAAGTCGTACCCAGGCCGAAAAACTCGGCATTCGCATGGTCATGCAGGAGCTCAACCTGCTGCCGACCCTGACCGTGGCCGAAAATCTGTTTCTTCATGACCTGCCACGCAGGGCCGGCTGGATCGACCGCAAGCGCTTGCGCGAAAACGCGATCGAGGCCATGGCCCAAGTGGGGCTGGACGCCATTGATCCCGACACGCTGGTCGGCGAATTGGGGATCGGCCACCAACAGATGGTCGAGATCGCCCGCAACCTGATCGGCGACTGTCACGTGCTGATTCTCGACGAACCCACTGCCATGCTCACCTCGCGCGAAGTGGAAATGCTCTTCGAGCAGATCACACGGCTGCAGGCACGTGGCGTCTCGATCATCTACATCTCCCATCGGCTTGAAGAGCTGGCCAGGGTGTCCCAGCGCATCGCTGTGCTGCGCGACGGCAAGCTGGTGTGTGTCGAGCCGATTGCCCGATACAACAGTGAGCAACTGGTGACCCTGATGGTCGGCCGTGAGCTCGGCGAGCATATCGACATGGGCGCCCGGCAGATTGGTGAGGTGGCGCTGTCGGTCAAGGGGCTCAATCGCGCCGGCAAGGTTCAGGATGTGTCCTTCGACGTGCGTCGAGGTGAAATCTTCGGTATTTCCGGGCTGATCGGTGCCGGGCGTACCGAGTTGTTACGCCTGATCTACGGTGCAGACGTTGCCGACAGCGGTGACATCGAAGTCGGAAAGCCGCTGCGGAAAGTCAGCATTCGCTCGCCAGCCGACGCGGTGGAGCAGGGTATCGCGCTGATCACGGAAGACCGAAAGAGCGAAGGCCTGCTGATGTCGCAATCGATCAGCGCCAACATTGCGCTGGGCAACATGCATTCGATTTCCAGCGCGGGCATGGTCAACAGCGACGACGAGCTGAAGCTGGCGCAGCGCCAGGTAGCGGCCATGCGCATTCGCAGCTCCAGTCCGGGCCAATTGGTCTCCGAGCTGTCGGGTGGCAATCAGCAGAAGGTGGTGATCGGTCGCTGGCTGGAACGTGACTGCACGGTGATGCTGTTCGACGAGCCGACACGGGGCATCGACATCGGTGCCAAGTTCGATATCTACGCGCTGCTGGCCGAATTGACCCGTCAGGGCAGGGCGCTGGTGGTGGTTTCCAGTGATCTGCGCGAGCTGATGCTGATCTGTGATCGTATCGGCGTGCTGTCTGCCGGTCGCCTGATCGACACGTTCGAACGCGACAGCTGGACCCAGGACCAATTGCTGGCCGCTGCCTTCGCCGGTTATCAGAAACGTGACGCGCTGCTCAATGATGCGGCGCCCAGGAACGACTCATGAAAAATACTCCTTCTCCGACGCTGACTGTGCCAGTCCGTCGCGGCGGCAACTACTTTGGTCTGGGTACCTACATCGGGTTGGCCGGTGCGTTGCTGGTGATGATTGTGCTGTTCTCGCTGCTCAGCGATCACTTCCTGTCCTACCAGACCTTCAGCATGCTCGCCAACCAGATCCCGGACCTGATGGTGCTGTCGGTCGGCATGACGCTGATCCTCATCATTGGCGGCATCGACCTGTCGGTCGGCTCGGTGCTGGCCCTGGCCGCTTCGGCGGTCAGTGTGGCAATCCTCGGCTGGGGCTGGAGCGTGTTTCCGGCGGCGCTGCTGGGCATTGCCTGTGCGACGCTGGCGGGTACGGTCACCGGTTCGATCACGGTCGCCTGGCGCATCCCTTCGTTCATCGTGTCTCTGGGCGTGCTGGAAATGGCCCGTGGCGCGGCCTACCAGATGACCAATTCGCGTACCGCCTACATCGGTGATTCGTTCGCCTGGCTGTCCGATCCGATTGCCTTCGGCATTGCGCCGTCCTTCATCATCGCGTTGCTGATCATCTTCGTCGCTCAGGCAGTACTGACCCGGACCGTTTTCGGTCGCTACCTGATCGGTATCGGCACCAACGAAGAGGCCGTGCGTCTGGCGGGTATCAATCCCAAGCCTTACAAGATTCTGGTGTTCTCGCTGATGGGGCTGCTGGCCGGTGTCGCGGCATTGTTCCAGATATCCAGGCTGGAAGCGGCCGATCCGAATGCCGGCGCCGGGCTTGAACTGCAGGTCATTGCAGCCGTGGTGATCGGCGGCACCAGCCTGATGGGCGGACGCGGTTCGATCATCAGCACCTTTTTCGGTGTGCTGATCATTTCCGTGCTGGCCGCAGGCCTGGCGCAGATCGGTGCGACCGAGCCGACCAAGCGGATCATCACCGGTGCGGTGATTGTGATCGCTGTGGTACTGGACACCTATCGCAGCCATCGGGCTCGGCGCCAGGGCTGATATGGCAACCATCAAGGATGTCGCGGCCCTGGCGGGGATCTCGTACACCACGGTTTCCCACGTGTTGAACAAGACCCGGCCGGTGAGCGAGCCTGTCAGGCTAAAGGTCGAAGCCGCCATTGCACAGCTCGATTATGTGCCCAGTGCAGTGGCGCGTTCGCTGAAGGCCAAGACCACCTCGACCATCGGCCTGTTGATTCCCAACGGCATGAACCCGTATTTCGCCGAGTTGGCGCGGGGCATCGAGGATTACTGCGAGCGCAACGGTTTTTGCGTGATCCTTTGCAACTCCGATGATAATCCGGAGAAACAGCGTGGCTATCTGCGCGTGCTGCTGGAAAAGCGTGTCGACGGTCTGATTGTTTCTTCGGTGGGTGGCGATGCCGGTATTGCAGGTGGCCTTGCCGAGGTTCGTACGCCGTTGGTGATCGTTGACCGGGAACTGGACGGTATCGATGCCGACATGATCCGTATCGACCATGAGCAGGGCGCTTATCTGGCGACTCGGCACTTGCTGGACCTCGGGCATCGCGCCATTGCCTGCATCGGCGGGCCATTACACAGCACAGTGGCCGAGATGCGTCTGGCGGGGTACCGGCGCGCCCTGCAGCAGGCGTCCGTTCAGGTGCGGGCCGAATGGGCGGCGCACAGTGAGTTCACCAGCTCTGCCGGTCATGAGGCAGCGTGTCAGCTTCTGGCAGCGCATCCGCCAACGGCGATTTTTGCCGGCAACGACGTCATTGCCATCGGCGTATTGCGCGCCGCCGCCGAGCGCTTGATTCGCGTACCTCAGGACCTGTCGGTGATCGGTTTCGATGATATCCAGATGAGTCGCTATGTTTATCCGGCGCTGACCACCGTGGGGCAGTCGATCATGCAACTGGGCGAAACCGCCGCAGAAATGCTGCTGAGCAGAATCGCCACACCCCATGGGCTTCCTGCCGAAAAAAGACTCGTGACGCCCAGCGTCGTGGTGCGCGAGTCCACGGCAGCGCCCACTACTTTGTCCAACGAATGACGCGCACGCGCAGCAACGGATTAATGAGCCATGCAAGCAAAAATAGTGATAGTGGGCAGTCTGAACATGGATCTGGTCATCCGCGCCCAGCGTCTGCCGCGTCCCGGCGAGACCTTGAGCGGGGAAACATTTGATACCGTGCCGGGCGGCAAGGGGGCGAATCAGGCGGTTGCTGCGGCACGTCTGGGTGCCAGCGTAGCGATGATCGGTTGTGTCGGGGCTGATGCCTACGGTGAGCAACTGCGTGCGGCGCTGCTGGCCGAGCATATCGATTGCCAGGCGGTGACCGTCGTTGAGGGTGTGTCCACCGGGATCGCCTCGATCGTGGTCGACGCCAACAGCCAGAACGCTATTGTCATCGTGGCCGGTGGCAATGGTCGGCTCAGTCCGGCATTGATCGAGCGCTTCGATGCGCTGCTGGCGGATTCGCAAATCGTCATCTGCCAGCTCGAAGTGCCGACCGAGACCGTTTTCCATACCCTGGCCCGCGCACGTGCGCTGGGCAAGACCGTCATTCTCAATCCTGCGCCGGCCAGCGAGCCGCTGCCGGCAAACTGGTATGCCCTGATCGACTACCTGATCCCCAACGAAAGCGAAGCGCAGACCCTGACCGGTGTCAGCGTTGACTCACCGGCGGCCGCTGAAAACGCGGCTTCGGCGATGCTGGCGGCCGGCGCGCGCAACGTGATCATTACCCTTGGCGAGCGCGGAACCCTGTTCGCCAATGCGTCTGGCGTTGAGCATATTCCCGCACGTCGTGTGCAGGCCGTGGACACCACCGCTGCAGGTGATACCTTTGTCGGCGGTTTTGCGGCGGCATTGTCCGCAGGCCATGGCGAATTGCAGGCAATTCGTTTCGGTCAGGCTGCGGCGGCCATCTCCGTCACCCGAGCGGGTGCCCAGCCGTCCATCCCGACGTTCGAGGAAGTACAGGAATTCAATTCGCTATGAAAAAGACCCCGCTACTCAATATTGCCCTGTCCCGCGTGATTGCATCGCTGGGTCACGGTGACATCCTGATGATCGTCGACGCCGGCATGCCAGTACCGGCGGGCGTCGAATTGATCGACCTCGCGCTGACCCGCGGTGTGCCGGATTTCATCAGTGTGCTGGATGTCGTGCTGAGTGAAATGCAGGTTGAAAGCCACGTATTGGCCAACGAGATGGCCGAGATCAAGCCGCCTGCTTTGCAGGTGATCGAAAGCCTGAATCTGGACGACCAATTGGGGCAACAACGCTGGATAAGCCATGAAGACCTCAAGGTCTTGAGTCGCAAGGCCAAGGCAATCATCCGTACCGGAGAATGTCAGCCGTACAGTAATGTGGCGCTGGTGTCCGGAGTCGTCTTCTAGGCTATGTGCAAAAAGTGGCTGCGCTCGGTGATGCTGCGTTAAAAACAGGCTCGGAATGCTCATTTACAACACGTAGACTCCGCTTCCTCGCCTGTTTTTGCCTTGCCTGACCTTCGCTCGCCGACTTTTCGCAAAAAGCCTAGTTATTCAAGAAAGGGAGTTTCATATGACATTGATACAGTTTTCCAGACAGTTCATTCGTGGAGCGTTGCTCTTGTCCATCCTCGGTACTGCCGCTGTCCAGGCGGCTGAAAAGCGCGATCTGATCATCGATACCGATCCAGGTGCGGACGATGTCGTCGCGCTATTGTTGGCGCTGGCGTCACCTGAAGAGCTGAACGTGATGGCTATCACCACGGTGGCTGGTA
Source organism: Pseudomonas sp. NFACC10-1 (assembly GCF_900119195.1). Taxonomy (NCBI): domain Bacteria; kingdom Pseudomonadati; phylum Pseudomonadota; class Gammaproteobacteria; order Pseudomonadales; family Pseudomonadaceae; genus Pseudomonas; species Pseudomonas sp. NFACC10-1. The sequence goes on from NZ_FPJB01000001.1 coordinate 661,364, forward strand.
ATGTGCGCCTCGACAAGACCTCGCGTAACGCCAGGCTGGCGCGGGAATGGGCCGGGCGCGAAGAGGTGCCTGTGTATGCCGGTGCGCCCAAGCCGTTGGTGCGTACACCAATCTATGCCGAGAACGTTCACGGTCAGGAAGGCCTGCCGGGTGTACCCGTGCATGAGCCCGCCAAGGGGCTGGCCGAAGGCAATGCCGTCGATTACCTGATTCGCACCCTGAGCAAGGCCAAGCCGCACAGCATCACCATCGCCATGCTCGGCCCGCAGACCAATCTGGCGCTGGCGCTGGTGCAGGCTCCGGAAATCACCCAGGGCATCAAGGAAGTGGTAGTCATGGGTGGCGCGCATTTCAACGGCGGTAATATCACTCCGGTTGCCGAATTCAACCTGTTCGCCGACCCGCACGCCGCGCAGATCGTTCTGGCCAGTGGTGTGAAGCTGACGTACGTGCCGCTGGACGTGACCCACAAGATTCTCACCAGTGAACAGCGCCTCAAGCAGATCGCCGCACTGGGCAATAATGCGGGCAAGCTGGTGGACGGCATTCTCAATGAATACGTCAAGCTGGACATGGAGCATTACGGTTTGCCCGGCGGACCGGTACACGATGCCAGCGTGATTGCCTGGCTGCTCAAGCCTGAGTTGTTTTCCGGACGGCAGATCAACGTCGCAGTGGACACCCGTGAGGGTATCGGTTTCGGTCAGACAGTGGCCGACTGGTACGGCACACTCAAGCAGCCGCAGAACGTATTCTGGGTCGAGAACGGCGACGCTCAGGGGTTCTTCGATCTGCTGACCGAGCGTCTGGCGCGCCTCAAATAATCACGCATTCTGAAGCCGCGTATCAGGCGGGCAATCCTGCCGTGGCGTAGCGGCTCAGCACTTGGCTGATGAAGGCACGGGCACCCTCGGTGCCCAGTTCCTTGATCAGCAGGTCAACTGCGATGATCATCAGTTCTTCCGGATTCCCGGGGCTGTGCGAGCAGTGGCCCTGAGGCCATCTGGCCTTGATGTCTGCGTCTAGGGTTATGGCTGTCATGTCTGTCTGATCTCCAGTGAAGGGTCACGCACACGCTGCTCGCTTCCCGGCGCTTGTGTCTCTGGCAGTAAACCATCCCGTGCGCATTTTGACACTCCTACTTACATATGATCCTGATAGCCCGCCTCAATGCGCATCGGCGATAAACGTTTTGTGACGATTTCTTCGCGCGCCCTGTGTCATGCCAAGGCAGACTCCCGGTCCAGGCAGATCAACAGGTTACACAAGGCATGTCGGCACGGACCGTGCAACCAACGCGCCTTAGCGCGGTCGGACAGGTCTGGAAATGTTCATTGGCAGAGGAGGGTGTATGCCCCGGAAATTCGCAACATTGGGTTTTGTGGTCGTGGCTTCATTGGTGGCAGGCTGCAGCAGTACGGCTTCGGATAGCAGTGCCAGTGCTGAGGCGCCCGTCAAGGTCGACGCGCCCGCCAGCAACGCGATATCTGGCCGTTGTGATGCAGGGCTTGCCCAGTTCGCTGTCGGCAAGCAGGCTTCCATAGACCTCCTTTCTCAAGTCCGCACCCGTTCCGGTTCGCAGGATGCGCGCATTCTCGGTCCTGACGACATGGTCACGCTGGAATACCGGTCCGAGCGGGTAAACGTCAACACCGATGCGTCGGGGAAGGTGACCCGTATCAATTGCGGTTGAGCCGATACTTTCTTCCGCGCATAAAAAAACCCCGTCAGTGACGGGGTTTTTTTGTGTCAGGTGAATCAGGCCACCTGAACTTCTTCTGCTTGCATGCCTTTCTGGCCTTTAGCAGCAACAAAAGTAACGGTCTGGCCTTCTTTCAGGCTTTTGAAACCGTCGCTCTGGATTGCTTTGAAGTGTACGAACAGGTCGTCACCGCCACCTTGTGGAGTGATAAAGCCGAAGCCTTTTTCATCGTTGAACCATTTTACGGTGCCGGTTTGGCGATTAGACATGGTGTATCTCCAGAAACATAATTTTCAGTAACGTGCTGCTCAGGCCAACTGGGCACACCGGGCTATCATAGTCGAAATGGGCAAAAAAACAGCTATTAAGGTGGGCGCTTTGCGTAAAGGTCCCGTATATGCAGTTCACCATACTCCGCAAAGCGCCCTCCGGCGTGCCAGACCCGGTACTGAACGGGCTGTGGCAATAGCGCTTAACGCCATGATTTCAATGGCTTTCAGAAGGGGCTGGGCCAACTGCTATCAGTGCCCGTCGTGCGCGTTTTACCCCGGCTGAAAAAAATGATTATTTTGTCGCCGTGCAGTTCTCTGCGACCAGTTTTTGCAGTTTTCCCGTCAATGCAGCCGGTGGCGCTGTCTTGGTGTCCTTGAGTGAGGCTATTTCCTTGTCGGTAAAATGACTGTCCACCTGTTTTGCACCGCATTCGCAGTGAGTCGTTGCGGTCTTGTCATCCAGCCCCTGTTTCTTGGCCGCAGCCACGCATTCCTGAGTGAAGGTAGCGCGTGTCGTTCCGTCCATTGCGGCGTGAGCACCCAGAGGGATAATGGCGGCGCTGCAGAGGAGGAGGCTGGTCAGGCGTGAAAACTTCATGGTGTTCTCCTTGATTGCTGGAAAAAACGTTCGGGGTCTCGATGGTTTCTGACGCCCATGAAGCCTGCCAGTTCAGGTGGTGTGCCAATTCCATTTCATTTGCGTGGATGTGCATCCCGGCCGGTCTGGCTGTGTTAGGATGCGCGTCCTGTTATTTTCAAGCGCCCCATGGCCAATGCCTTTCGGTGCCGCGCAGGCAGGTTTTTCGTACATTCCAGTCATCTGGTCCGGTTCAAGGTTGGCCCCAAGGCTCCTGCCACTGTGAGGCAGGCATACCACCGGATCACGTACTGGCTCATCCCAACCCACGTGACCTTTGGTAGGGGTCACCACTAGGAGAGGAGGCGCCATGCCAACTATTACTCTTCCCGACGGCAGTCAACGTTCATTCGATCATGCGGTTTCCGTAGCCGATGTCGCGCTTTCAATCGGTGCCGGTCTGGCCAAGGCCACCGTCGCCGGCAAGGTCGACGGCAAGCTCGTCGACGCCTGCGACCTGATCGAAAACGATGCCAGCCTGCAGATCATCACCCCCAAGGATCAGGAAGGACTGGAAATCATCCGTCACTCCTGCGCGCACCTGGTAGGGCACGCGGTCAAGCAGTTGTATCCGACTGCAAAAATGGTCATCGGCCCGGTGATCGACGACGGTTTCTATTACGATATCGCCTACGAGCGCCCGTTCACGCCTGACGATATGGCGGCGATCGAGCAGCGCATGCAGCAGTTGATCGAAAAAGATTACGACGTCATCAAGAAAGTCACCCCGCGCGATGAAGTGATAGAGGTGTTCACCGCCCGTCACGAAGATTACAAGCTGCGTCTGGTCGAAGACATGCCGAACGAGCAGGCCATGGGCCTGTATTACCACGAAGAATACGTCGACATGTGCCGCGGTCCGCACGTGCCGAACACGCGTTTCCTGAAGTCATTCAAGCTGACCAAGCTGTCTGGCGCCTACTGGCGTGGCGATGCCAAAAACGAGCAGCTGCAGCGTGTCTACGGCACTGCCTGGGCTGACAAGAAGCAGCTGGCGGCCTACATTCTGCGCATCGAAGAAGCCGAAAAACGCGACCATCGCAAGATCGGCAAGCGTCTTGGCCTGTTCCATACCCAGGAAGAAGCGCCGGGCATGGTCTTCTGGCACCCACAGGGCTGGACCCTGTATCAGGTGCTCGAGCAGTACATGCGCAAAGTGCAGCGTGAAAACGGCTACCTCGAGATCAAGACCCCGCAAGTGGTCGATCGCTCGCTCTGGGAAAAATCCGGGCACTGGGCCAACTACGCCGACAACATGTTCACCACCGAGTCCGAAAGCCGCGACTACGCGATCAAGCCGATGAACTGCCCTTGCCACGTGCAGGTGTTCAATCAGGGCCTGAAAAGCTACCGCGAGCTGCCGATGCGTCTGGCCGAGTTCGGTGCCTGTCACCGTAACGAGCCGTCGGGTGCCCTGCACGGCATCATGCGCGTGCGTGGCTTCACTCAGGACGATGCACACATCTTCTGTACCGAAGACCAGATGCAGGCTGAGTCCGCCGCGTTCATCAAGCTCACGCTGGATGTCTATGCCGATTTCGGCTTCAAGGATATCGAACTCAAATTGTCCACTCGCCCTGAAAAGCGTGTAGGCTCCGACGAGCTTTGGGACCGTGCCGAATCGGCGCTGGCTTCCGCACTCGACAGCGCAGGTCTGCCTTATGACCTGCAGCCGGGCGAGGGCGCGTTCTACGGTCCTAAAATCGAGTTCTCCCTCAAGGATTGTCTCGGTCGGGTATGGCAGTGCGGCACCTTGCAGCTGGACTTCAATCTGCCGATACGCTTGAGTGCCGAGTACGTGTCGGAAGACAACAGCCGTAAGAATCCGGTCATGCTGCACCGCGCAATTCTCGGGTCTTTCGAGCGTTTCATCGGGATTCTGATCGAGCATTACGAAGGCGCGTTTCCGGCCTGGCTGGCACCCACCCAGGCAGTGATCATGAATATCACTGACAAACAGGCCGATTTTGCCCTCGAAGTGGAAAAAACTCTGGCTGAAAGCGGGTTTCGTGCCAAGTCTGACTTGAGAAATGAAAAGATCGGCTTTAAAATCCGTGAGCATACTTTGCTCAAGGTTCCTTATCTCCTCGTGATTGGAGATCGGGAGGTTGAAATGCAAACTGTCGCTGTGCGTACACGTGAAGGCGCTGACCTTGGCTCGATGCCGGTCGCCCAATTCGCTGAATTCCTCGCACAAGCGGTTTCCCGGCGTGGTCGCCAAGATACGGAGTAATTATTATTAAGCGTGAAATGAGACAAGATAAACGAGCTGCACCCAAGGCCCCGATCAATGAAAATATCTCGGCCCGCGAGGTTCGTTTAATTGGCGCTGACGGCGAGCAGATTGGCATCGTCTCGATTGATGAAGCGCTTCGTATTGCCGAAGAGGCGAAGCTGGATCTGGTAGAGATTTCTGCCGACGCAGTCCCTCCGGTCTGCCGTGTGATGGATTACGGCAAATCGATCTTCGAGAAGAAGAAGCAGGTTGCTGCAGCGAAGAAGAACCAGAAGCAGATCCAGGTTAAAGAAATCAAGTTTCGTCCAGGGACGGAGGAAGGGGATTACCAGGTAAAACTACGCAACCTGGTACGTTTCCTGAGTGACGGGGACAGGGCCAAGGTATCGTTGAGATTCCGCGGTCGTGAGATGGCCCACCAGGAGCTGGGTATGGAATTGTTGAAGCGGGTTGAAGGTGACCTGCTCGAATACGGTTCCGTCGAACAGCATCCTAAGATGGAAGGACGCCAGCTGATCATGGTCATCGCCCCGAAAAAGAAGAAATAACCACCAGGGCACGGCAGGCCTTGCGGTTATATTTATCAACTGAATGCGGAGTATCCGAACATGCCAAAGATGAAGACTAAAAGTGGTGCAGCTAAGCGGTTTTTGAAAACCGCCAACGGCATCAAGCACAAGCACGCTTTCAAGAGCCACATCCTGACCAAAATGTCGACAAAGCGTAAGCGTCAATTGCGCGGTAGCAGCTTGCTGCATCCGTCTGACGTGGCAAAAGTCGAGCGCATGCTGCGCCTTCGTTAATTTTGATCAAGATATAGAGGAAGTAACTCATGGCTCGTGTAAAGCGTGGCGTCATTGCCCGTAAGCGTCACAAAAAAATTCTGAAACTTGCAAAAGGCTACTACGGCGCGCGTTCACGCGTATTCCGTGTTGCCAAGCAAGCGGTAATCAAGGCAGGCCAATACGCCTACCGTGACCGTCGTCAGAAAAAACGTCAGTTCCGCGCTCTGTGGATCGCTCGTATCAACGCTGGTGCTCGTGTTAACGGTCTGTCCTACAGCCGTTTCATTGCCGGCCTGAAAAAAGCGTCCATCGAGATCGACCGTAAGGTTCTGGCTGATCTGGCAGTGAACGAAAAAGCGGCGTTTGCTGCGATTGTCGAGAAAGCTAAAGCCACCTTGGCCTAAGTCCCCGACAATCACTTGCCCCGGTTCTCCGGGGTCGGTGTTAAACGTCATAGATAGGGGAAGAGCCTTCAGCTCTTCCCCTATTTTGTATCTGGAGTCTGTACATGGAAAACCTGGACGCGCTGGTCTCTCAAGCTCTTGAGGCTGTGCAAAGCGCCGAAGATATCAATGCCCTGGAGCAAATCCGGGTTCACTACCTCGGCAAAAAAGGCGAGTTGACTCAGGTGATGAAGACCCTGGGGAACCTGCCTGCTGAAGAGCGTCCGCAAGTCGGTGCGCTGATCAACGTTGCCAAGGAACGTGTCACAGAGGTTCTCAATGCGCGCAAGGCATCGTTTGAGCAGGCAGAACTGACTGCCAGGCTCGCAGCCGAATGCATCGATGTGACCCTGCCGGGCCGCGGTCAGACCTCCGGTGGTCTGCACCCGATTACCCGTACTCTGGAACGTATCGAACAATTCTTCACGCACATCGGCTACGGCATCGCCGAAGGCCCTGAAGTGGAAGACGATTACCACAACTTCGAGGCGCTCAACATCCCAGGCCACCACCCGGCTCGGTCGATGCATGACACCTTCTATTTCAATGCGAACATGCTGCTGCGCACCCATACCTCACCGGTACAGGTCCGCACCATGGAATCGCAACAGCCGCCGATCCGCATTGTCTGCCCAGGCCGTGTGTACCGCAGCGACTCCGATATTACCCACTCGCCGATGTTCCACCAGATCGAAGGTCTGCTGGTTGATCGCGACATCAATTTTGCCGATCTGAAAGGCACCATCGAAGAATTCCTGCGGGTGTTCTTCGAGAAAGAACTGGCCGTGCGCTTCCGTCCTTCGTATTTCCCGTTCACCGAGCCCTCGGCGGAAGTGGATATGGAATGCGTCATGTGCAGTGGCAAGGGTTGCCGCGTCTGCAAGCAGACTGGCTGGCTTGAAGTCATGGGCTGCGGCATGGTCCACCCGAACGTGCTGCGCATGTCGGGCATCGACCCTGAAGAGTTTCAGGGCTTCGCGTTCGGCATGGGCGTAGAGCGTCTGGCCATGCTGCGTTACGGCGTCAATGATTTGCGCCTGTTCTTCGACAACGATTTGCGGTTCCTCGCGCAATTTCGCTAAGTCGTACGAACCTTTCAGGAGAGCAGGATGAAATTCAGTGAACAATGGCTGCGCGGCTGGGTAAGCCCGCAGGTTTCCCGCGACGAGCTGGTTGCTCGTCTGTCGATGGCCGGTCTTGAGGTTGACAGCGTGACGCTGGCCGCCGGCGTTTTCAGCGGCGTGGTGGTGGGTGAGGTGCTGAGCACCGAGCAACATCCCGATGCCGACAAGTTGCGTGTGTGTCAGGTCAGCAATGGCAGCGAAACCTTTCAGGTTGTCTGTGGTGCGCCAAACGTGCGTCCGGGCCTGAAAATTCCATTTGCCATGATCGGCGCCGAGCTTCCGGGCGATTTCAAGATCAAGAAAGCCAAGCTGCGCGGCGTCGAGTCCAACGGCATGCTGTGTTCGGCTGCCGAGTTGCAGGCCGGCGAGGGCAATGATGGCCTGATGGAGCTGGCCGCCGATGCGCCAGTCGGTGAAGACATTCGTGTCTACCTGAACCTGGACGATGCCAGCATCGAGGTCGACCTGACCCCTAACCGTGGCGACTGCCTGTCGGTGGCCGGTCTGGCGCGTGAAGTCGGTGCGCTGTACGCCACTGACGTCACCCGTCCGCAGATCGCTGCTGTCAGCGCTGTGCACGATGAAGTGCGCCCGGTCGAAGTATTGGCTCCGGCTGCATGCCCGCGTTACCTGGGCCGCGTCATCCGCAACGTCGATCTGTCGCGTCCGACTCCGCTGTGGATGGTCGAGCGTCTGCGTCGTTCTGACGTGCGCAGCATCGATGCCGCTGTCGATATCACCAACTACGTGATGCTGGAGCTGGGGCAGCCTCTGCATGCTTTCGATCTGGCCGAAATCAACGGTGGCATTCGTGTACGCATGGCCGAGGAGGGCGAGAAGCTCGTTCTGCTCGACGGTCAGGAAGTCAGCCTGCGTGCCGACACGCTGGTCATTGCCGATCACCAGCGCGCGCTGGCAATCGCCGGTGTCATGGGTGGCGAGCACAGCGGCGTAACTGCCGGTACTCGTGACATCTTCCTGGAAAGTGCTTTCTTCGACACCATCTCGGTGGCTGGCAAGGCGCGTTCCTATGGTCTGCACACCGATGCCTCGCACCGTTACGAGCGTGGTGTTGACTGGCAGCTGGCCCGCGAAGCCATGGAGCGGGCGACTGGCCTGCTGCTGGAAATCACCGGTGGTGAGGCTGGTCCGATAACAGAAGTGGTCAGCAAACAGTATTTGCCATCGATTGCTCCGGTTACGTTGCGCGCCAGCCGAGTCGAGCAGATGCTCGGTCTGGTGATCGAAAACGCCGAAATCGAGCGTCTGCTGACAGGTCTCGGCCTGGCTGTGACTGCCGAAGCCGACGGAAAATGGCGTGTCGAAGTGCCAAGTCATCGTTTCGACATCAGCCTTGAAGTCGACCTGATCGAAGAGCTGGCGCGTCTGTACGGCTACAATCGCCTGCCGGTCCGCTATCCGCAAGCCCGTCTGGCTCCCCAGGCCAAGGCCGAAGCCAAGGGCGATCTGCCTGAGCTGCGCCGCCTGCTGGTTGCCCGCGGTTATCAGGAAGCGATCACCTACAGCTTCATTGACCCGAAATGGTTCGAGCTGTTCACGCCGGGCGCCAAGCCCTTGCTGCTGGCTAACCCGATCTCCAATGACATGGCAGCCATGCGTGCCTCGCTGTGGCCTGGTCTGGTCAAGGCGCTGCAGCACAACCTCAACCGTCAGCAGGATCGTGTGCGGATGTTCGAAAGCGGCCTGCGCTTCGTCGGTCAGCTCGACGGCTTGAAGCAAGAGCCGATGCTGGCCGGCGTTGTCTGCGGCAGCCGCCTGCCTGAAGGCTGGGCGCAAGGTCGCGATGCAGTCGATTTCTTCGACGTCAAGGCTGACGTTGAAGCCGTGCTGGGCTTTGCCGGTGCGTTGGGCGAGTTCACCTTCACGCCGGGGCAGCATCCTGCCTTGCACCCAGGTCAGACGGCTCGCATCGAGCGTGATGGCCGTGAAGTCGGTTTCCTGGGCGCCATTCACCCGGAATTGTCGAAAACCCTGGGGCTTGATCGTCCCGTGTTTGTTTTCGAGCTGGTTCTGGCGGAAGTGTCCACCGGCCGTCTGCCGAAATTCCACGAGCTGTCGCGCTTCCCTGAAGTGCGCCGCGACCTGGCACTGCTGGCTGATCGGGATGTTTCGGCCAGTGCGGTTCTGGACGTTATTCGTGAAAATGCAGGCGAGTGGCTCACAGACCTCAGGTTATTTGATGTTTACCAGGGTAAAGGCATTGATCCGCATAGAAAAAGCCTTGCAGTCGGCTTGACCTGGCAGCATCCATCACGCACTCTTAATGACGATGAGGTAAACGCAACGACACTTGCTATCCTCACCTCGCTTGAGGAGAGGTTAAACGCCACGTTAAGGAAGTAGCGTATGGGGGCTCTGACGAAAGCTGAGATGGCCGAACGTCTGTACGAAGAGCTGGGCCTGAATAAACGGGAAGCCAAGGAACTGGTCGAACTGTTTTTTGAAGAAATCAGGCACGCTCTGGAAGATAACGAGCAGGTGAAGTTGTCAGGTTTCGGCAACTTCGACCTTCGAGACAAGCGCCAGCGGCCTGGGAGAAATCCCAAGACCGGTGAAGAGATTCCGATTACGGCGCGCCGTGTGGTCACCTTTCGTCCAGGGCAGAAGCTGAAGGCCCGAGTTGAGGCATATGCTGGAACCAAGTCATAACGACGAGCTGCCGCCGATCCCCGGCAAACGCTACTTCACCATCGGTGAGGTCAGCGAGCTCTGCGCGGTAAAACCGCACGTTCTGCGTTATTGGGAGCAGGAGTTTCCTCAACTCAACCCCGTCAAGCGGCGCGGAAACCGTCGGTATTATCAGCGCCAGGACGTGCTGATGATCCGCCAGATCCGCGGCCTGCTCTACGATCAGGGCTTCACCATCGGTGGCGCCCGACTTCGTCTCACCAGCGGTGAACCGAAGGATGATACTCAGCAGTACAAGCAGATGATTCGGGAGATGATTGCCGAGCTGGAAGACGTACTCGTCATGCTCAAGGCGTAATTGAGCAGTCAGGATACTTCCAAAATTCAAATGCTTAGGGTATATTCCTCAACGTTTTCGCACGTTGCAAAACAGATACACGCCTAGTCGGGGCGTAGCGCAGTCCGGTAGCGCACTAGCATGGGGTGCTAGGGGTCGAGTGTTCGAATCACTCCGTCCCGACCATATAATTTAATGACTTAGCCACCTTTGGGTGGCTTTTTCATTTCTACCCCAGTGAAATTTCGAGTGCCCTTGGGTTTTTGACCTACACTTGCCTCCTCTTCAGAATCACCAGCGCTGGCGCGCGTGAGTCGGTTACTGATACCTTGTTTGCCGCTGTAATAAGCTGATCCAGCTCCGCTGTCGAGTAGTGGGTGTTGATACTCCGTTCTTGTGCCCGAGCAAAGCTTTCCGGTCTTCATCGGTAACGCCAGCGGCACGCAGCCGTCTTCCAAATGAATGCTTGAGGTCGTGGATGCGGATCCTCAAGAAATCTTCTCGCGCTGCTTGCTTGCACATAAAATTCTGTCGCTTTTTATAAGAGGCGCGGCCCCGTGCCAGCGTCCACATCCAGCCGCTCGGAATAGCCAAGAGCTGTTACCTAAAAACTGTGGCGACCTTCTTCCACGACAACGCTTTGCCCTTAGGCCCGCGACGCGAGCTCTGGCTATGGTTCCCACGGTCTCCAAAAAACAATTTGACATATGTTATTTGTGATCACATATTAGCCCCATAAGAACGCTAATATGAGTTACTCCCCATGACAGACCTTCCGATCCTCCTGCCCGCCATGCGGCAGGTCTCTCGCGATACCCTCCAGGACCAAGTCTACCGGCAGATCCGTGAAGCACTGATGAGCGGGCGCTTTCAGCCGGGTCAGAAGCTGACGATTCGTGGCCTTGCCGAAGCGCTGGGTTCCAGTCCGATGCCGGTGCGCGAGGCGTTGAATCGCCTCAGTGCCGAGAACGCCTTCGAAGTCACCGAAACCGCTCGTCTTCGCGTACCCATGATGACCCCGGAGCGGCTGCGCGAGATTCGCGATGCGCGGGTTGCGCTGGAGGGGCTGTTGGCCGAGAAGGCGGTCATTCTGATCAACGACGCCGATCTTGCTGACATCAGCCAGCTCTGCGGGCAGATGCAGACGGCTGCTGACAGCGTTGATGTCGCGCTCTATCTGTGGACCAACTTTGCCTTTCACCGGCGCATTTACGCGGTGGCCAAGGCCGAACTCATCGTGGCAGCAGTGGAGAATTTCTGGCTGCACATCGGTCCGTGTTTCGCGCTGGTTGCGCCTGACAAGGCGCATCTTCAGCGTTCGATGGAAGCACACAACCGTATCGTCGAGGCGCTGGCGGCGCGTGATGGGGCGGCCGCTCGTGCAGCGGTCACCGACGACATCATGCAGGCGGCTGATTCTCTGACGCGCCTGATCGCAAAGAGCGACCGCTCCAGGTCGCGGGTCTCGGGAGTGAAAAAAGCATGAGTGTTCTCAATCGGCTGGTTCCCTACACAGGGCTGCGCGTCCTGATTTCCGGTGGTGCGGCCGGGATCGGTGAGGTGTTGGCGGCGGCTTATATGGAAGCCGGGGCAAAGGTACATGTGTGTGATGTCAGCGAGGCGGCCATTGCGGCATTCCTTGATCGCCATCCAGGCAGCGTTGCCACGCGCGCAGACGTTGCTGATCCGGTGCAGATCGAAGCGGTGTTCAGGGTGCAGCGTGAACAGTTCGGCGGTCTTGATGTGCTGATCAATAACGCCGGAATCGCTGGCCCTACGGCAGGTATCGATGCTATCAGCGAAGAAGAGTGGCAGCGCACCATTGATATCAATCTCACTGGGCAGTACCGCTTCGCTCATCACGCGGTGCCGTTGCTCAAGGCCTCACCCAACGCACACCTGATCCATATCGCTTCGGTCGCTGGTCGCCTGGGCTATGCCTGGCGCACCCCGTATGCCGCGACCAAGTGGGCGATTGTCGGGCTGATGAAGTCGCTGGCGTCCGAGTTGGGGGAAAGTGATATCCGCGTCAATGCCTTGCTGCCGGGTATCGTCGAAGGTCCGCGCATGGACGGGGTGATTCGGGCCCGTGCACAGCAGATGAACGTGCCGGAGGAGGAGATGCGCGAGGAGTACCTGAAAAAGATTTCGCTCAAGCGCATGGTCACCGCCGAGGATGTTGCTGCGATGGCGCTCTTTCTGTGTTCGCCCGCCGCCCGCAACGTCACGGGTCAGGCCATCAGTGTGGATGGCAACGTCGAGTACCTCTGAGGATTCGGCCCGATAGCAACGATGACCGGACATCTTCCGAGTCATGTTCCACATCAGACTTCTCGCCAACAACAAGAATGGAGAATGCTCATGCCCAAGAAACGTCCGGTCATCATCACCTGCGCAGTGACGGGTGCGATCCACACCCCGTCGATGTCGCCTCATTTGCCGATCACGCCGCAGGAAATAGCCGATGCAGCCATCGGTGCCGCCGAGGCCGGGGCCTCGATCGTTCATTTGCACGCCCGCGACCCACATGACGGAAGGCCCAGTCAGGATGTCGATCTGTTTCGGCAGTTCCTGCCGCAGATCAAGGCCAAGAGCGACGTGGTGATCAATATCACCACCGGCGGCGCGCCGACCATGGGCGTGGAAGAGCGCCTGCAGCCGGTGGCGCAGCTCAAACCGGAACTGGCCTCGTTGAACATGGGGTCAATGAACTTCGGGCTGTACGAAATGCTGGATCGCTACAGCGAATTCAAGCACGACTGGGAGCGTCCTTATCTGGCCGACAGCGACGACCGGATTTTCCGCAACACCTTCCGCGATATCGCGCACATCCTCAATACCTGCGCCGAAAACCGCACACGCTTTGAAATTGAATGCTACGACATCGGTCATCTGTATACCGCAGCGCACTTCCTGCAGCGCGGGTTGCTCAAGGCACCGATTTTCATACAGTCGGTATTCGGTTTGCGTGGCGGTATCGGCGGGCATCCTGAAGACCTGGCGCATATGCGCCGTACGGCTGATCGCCTGTTTGGCGATGCCTATCAGTGGTCGATCCTGGGGGCCGGTCGCAATCAGATTCCGCTGGGCACCATGGGCCTGTCGATGGGCAGCCATGTGCGGGTCGGTCTGGAGGATTCGTTGTGGGATGGACCGGGCAAACTGGCGGCGTCCAATGCCGATCAGGTCAAGCGTATCCGCACGGTGATCGAAGCGCTGGGCGGGCAGGTGGCAACGCCGGACCAAGCCCGTGAAATGCTAGATCTGAAGGGACAGGACAAGGTTAATTTCTAGTCGTCGCAAAATGTGTCATCTCAATAACAACAAGACAGAGGTGAAAAATGCGTATCGAAATCGTTGTCGACGTTAAGACCACGCTGGGCGAAGGCCCGGTCTGGGATGTCGAGCAACAGCGCCTGTACTGGATCGACAGCTTCGACGGCCGCGTTCTGCGCTGCACCAACGACGGGCGCGAACTGCGCGCCTGGGATGTCGGTCAGAAAATCGGCTCCATGGCCTTGCGCAAGCACGGCGATGCGGCGCTCGTGGCGTTGCAGACGGGTATCTACAACCTTGACTTGCCGAGCGGTGATCTCGAGCTGATCGTCGACCCCGAACCGGGGCTGCCGAACAATCGACTCAATGATGGCAAGGTCGATCGGCAGGGCCGGTTCATCGTGGGCTCGATGGACACGCAGGAGGATCAGGCCAGCGCCAAGCTGTATCGCCTCGATCCGGACCTGAGCCTGCACACTCTGGATGAAGGCATCATCGTGTCGAACGGTCCTTGCTGGAGTCCGGGCGGGGAAACCTTTTATTTCGCCGACACCTGGTCAGGGGAGATCTGGACCTACGATTACGACAACGCCAGCGGCGCAGTCGCCGACAGACGTACGTTTGCAAAGGTCGACACCTCAGGCGGAGGGGCGGCGGATGGCTGCACCGTGGATGCCGAAGGCTGTCTGTGGCAAGCGCTGGTGTATGCCGGAAAACTGGTGCGTTACACCCCCGACGGGCAGGTGGATCGCATCATCGACATGCCGGTGAAAAAAGTGACCAGTCTGACCTTCGGCGGCCCGAATCTGGACACATTGTTTGTCACCTCCATGGCCAAGCCGCCATTGCCGCGCTTTCCGGAAGATGGCCAGCAGCGCGGTGCCCTGTTCGCCATCACCGGACTGGGTGTGAAAGGCATCGCCGAGCGGCGCTTTGCCAGTTAACCCGTCGACAGACTGAACCTGAACGTTAAGGACGACTGGACCCTTTCTCGCAGGGGCGTGTGCGGCACGCCTGGAGATTTCCCATGCCAAATAACAAGAACGCATCGCTGGGCAAGATTCATCGTTTTTCGTGGGTGTCGTTGCTGGTCTGCTGGATGATCTGGATTCTGAATGCCTACGATCGCGAGATCGTCTTGCGTCTGGGCCCAACGATTTCCAAGCATTTCGACCTGTCTGCGGACCAGTGGGGGACGGTAGCTACGGTGGTCATGCTGGCGCTGGCCGTTCTCGATATACCCGGCTCCATCTGGAGTGATCGTTACGGCGGGGGCTGGAAACGGGCGCGCTTTCAGGTGCCGTTGGTACTGGGTTACACCGCGCTGTCGTTTTTGTCGGGCTTCAAGGCATTAAGTGGCAGCCTGGCCAGTTTCATTGCCTTGCGGGTCGGGGTGAACCTGGGCGCTGGCTGGGGCGAACCGGTCGGCGTCAGCAACACTGCCGAGTGGTGGCCTGTTGAACGCCGTGGTTTTGCCTTGGGCGCGCACCATACCGGTTACCCCATCGGCGCCATGCTCAGCGGCATTGTCGCCAGTTTCGTGATCAGCACCTACGGTGAGGAAAACTGGCGTTATGTGTTCTTCTTCGCCTTCGTGGTTGCGTTGCCACTGATGATCTTCTGGGCACGCTACTCCACGGCCGAGCGCATTACTCAACTGTACGTGGACATCGCTGCCAAAGGCATGACCCCGCCGGACAGCACGCCGTCGACCAATGTAAAAGGCCAGGTCTGGAAGTCGGTAAAAGCGACGCTGAGTAACCGCAATATCGCCCTGACTGCCGGCAACACCCTGCTCACGCAGGTGGTGTACATGGGCGTCAATATTGTTCTGCCGGCCTACCTGTACAACATCCTCAACCTGTCGCTGGCCGAGTCGGCGGGGATGAGCGTGGTGTTCACGTTGACCGGCATTCTCGGGCAACTGATATGGCCTTCGCTGTCGGACATCATCGGCCGGCGCATCACCTTGATCATCTGTGGCATATGGATGGCGCTCAGTGTCGGGGCCTTTTACTTCGCCAACACCATCCTGATCGTTATCGCCGTACAGTTGCTTTTCGGTCTGGTCGCCAATGCCGTCTGGCCCATCTACTACGCAGTCGCTTCCGACTCTGCACAACCTTCGGCAACCTCTACAGCCAACGGGATCATCACCACGGCGATGTTCATCGGCGGCGGTATTGCCCCGGTGCTGATGGGGACGCTGATTTCCATGGGCGGCGGCTGGACCAGCCTCAGCGGTTATACCGTGTGCTTTTTCGTGATGGCCGGTTGCGCGTTGGGCGGGGCGTTTTTGCAACTGTTTTCACACCATCCGGAATTGCTGACAGCGCAGCGGAGCGTGTAAGGGTGAAAAGGAAGGTCACTTGGTTTTGATCTTCCAGAACGGGAAGTCACTCTGTAATGACGCGCTGTATCTGGACAGATGCGTCGGCTTACGGGGACCAGAAAGAGAACGTCAGTTCTCAACATCTGTCCCCGTATCAGCCAAAAAGTGCCACTTTCAAGAGCGTCAGCATGCGTTTGCCGGACCATACGGCCAATGGGAGTGGAAGAATAAAGTATTACTTTTTACTGGCATTACTTGTTGTGCAGCGACATCTCAGCTGTCGCGATCAGAACATGCCTTGACTATCAGAGGCAAAAAATTGACGTCATAAAAACTGGATCGTCAAGTTTTTTGAGTCGTACAGCGAATGAAATGCCAAGTCTAATAAAAATTTTTTAACCTTTAATATCAACAGGTTGGGTGGGATTAGAGCCTTTATTCAGGTTCGATGAAATGACGGTCTCTAAAGTTACTGAGCTGGCGGGCGACATGAGTAATATCTCAATGACATCAATCATAAAAGTTGGTTCAGCCTATTTTTACGAGCGATAACGCCCACCATGCAAGCCACGGAACGGCTATGTTCAGGATCGACATCATGTTCAGCAAACTCAGCATCTCGCAAAAGCTTTACTTCAGCTTTGCCGCGATCATCGTATTTATCGCCGTCCTTGTCGCGAGTGCTTACAGAGGCTTCGAGCAGGTCGAGGAAGCCACCAACAGCAATGTCCATACGTACCAGGTGCTGAGCGAAGCTCAACTTGCCCTTGAACAGCTGATCAATATCGAAACTGGCATGCGCGGCTTTGTCATTGCCTCGAAGGATGCGTTTCTGGAGCCATTGGTGGCGGGGGAAAAGCGCTTCACCGAAGAGCTCGATTCGCTCAAGCGCCTGACAGCCGACAATGCGGAGCAGCAGCGCCGCCTGGCTGCACTGGGTGAAACCCAGAAGCGCTGGCTTGACGAGGATATCAATCCGATCATCGCCCTGCGCCGCGATCTGACAGCACGCAATGCGGCTGATGATGAACTGGATGCACGCATCACCTCGGGGGCTGACAAAGCCAAAATGGACAGCATGCGCGCTCTGCTGGCTGAGATCAGCGGCACCGAGCAGAAGTTGCTGCTTCAACGCAGCCAGGAAATGGCGGATGCCAAGCGGCTCGCGATCATGATCCTGATGTGCGGTGGCCTGGCAGCTGCCGTTCTGGCGATGATACTGGCCGCGGCACTGGGACGCAGCACCACGGCGCGCCTGCAACTGGCCATTGATGCCGCAACAGCAATTGCCAATGGCAAGCTGGATACCGTGATCGACACCAGCAGTCACGATGAACTGCCGAAAGCTTTCGATCGTATGCAGAATCGTCTGCGCGAGATGATTCAACAGATCAGCCAGGCCGCCAATCAACTGGTCGTTGCCGTACAACAGATTTCCGGTGCGTCCGAGCAACTGTCCGGTGCGATCCAGGAACAGTCGACGTCCGCCTCGGCGATGGCGGCCACAATCGAAGAACTGACCGTCAGCATCCATCACGTCTCCGAAAACGCCGACGAGGCGCATGAACTCGCCAGTCGTTCAGGGCAGCAGTCGAAGGACGGTGCGCAGGTCATCGAAAACACCCTGTCCAGCATGAATGGCATCGCCCGGACCGTGCAGCTGTCTTCTACTCAGGTCGCAGGCCTGGGTCAGCACTCCGAGCACATTTCATCGATCGTCAGCGTGATTCAGGGCATTGCCGACCAGACCAACCTGTTGGCACTCAACGCGGCCATCGAGGCTGCTCGGGCCGGTGAGCAAGGCCGTGGCTTCGCAGTGGTTGCTGACGAGGTACGCCTGCTGGCGCAGAACACTGGCAAATCCACCAAGGAAATCGCCGGGATGATCGAGAAAATTCAGGCGGGCGTACGGGAGACCGTCGAGAGCATGCGCAGCGGCGTTCAGGAAGTGAACGAAGGCGTCGAAATGGCTGGCACCGCCGGTCAAGCGATCATCGAGATTCGCGACAGTTCGGGCAAGGTTCTGCAGGTGGTCGACCAGATATCCTTCGCGCTGCGTGAGCAAACCGCAGCCAGCCAGGATGTCGCACGTAACGTCGAGCGCTCCGCGCAAATGGCTGAACAGAACAACATGTCGGTTCAGGAACTGCTCAAGACCAGCGGCGGCCTGAAGACCCTCGCCACCAGCCTGCAGACGGAAGTGGGCAAGTTTCGGCTTTAAGGTCTGAACGCGAATCGTCAATACGTTAGCGCCGCTGAAAACCCCGGGATTAGTCGATGGCTAATGCCGGGTTTTTTTGCATATTCAAAAAACGCGCCTAACCTTTGGTTCGCTGGATGACGATCCCGTCCAGCGTATCGAAATTCATGCAATGAAATGGCAGCGCAGGTTGTCTCGGGGCTGATGCCTTTTTACGTCAATGCTGAGCCAGAATACTGTCCAGCAGACCCGGGAACCGGCTCTCAAGCACCTGTTTGCGTAGCGAGTTCATGTGCGTGGTGCCCACGTTGCGCGTCTGTACAAGCCCGGCATCGCGCAGCACGCGGAAATGATGGGACATGCTCGATTTAGGACGTCCGCCGTCCAGTTCGCCGCAGGTGGCTTCTGCGACGCCGGCCAGGCAGCGCACGATTCCCATGCGAACGGGATCACTCAAGGCATAGAGTAAGCGTTCGAGTGTGAGGTCTTCAGGATCGGGGTGTTGGAAGGTTCGCATGGAGGGGATGATATCAAGGCTTCCGTTTATTGCCATAGTTCGATTACCATCGAACAACTGAAATCAAAAGTCATCTGGCCTACGGGAGCTTTCCAATGTCTGCATTGTTCGAACCCTTCAAACTGAAAGACGTTACGCTGCGCAACCGAATTGCCATTCCTCCGATGTGCCAGTACTCGGCAACCGAAGGTGTCATCAACGACTGGCACCACGTGCACCTGGCCAGCATGGCACGTGGCGGTGCTGGTCTGTTGGTGGTCGAAGCTACCGCCGTTGCGCCGGAAGGACGTATCACTCCCGGTTGCACCGGTATCTGGAACGATGAACAGGCACAGGCATTCGTACCTGTCGTCAAAGCCATCAAGGCCGCAGGTTGCGTGCCGGGTATTCAGATTGCTCACGCGGGTCGCAAGGCCAGTGCCAATCGTCCATGGGAAGGTGATGACCATATCGCTGCTTCCGATTCGCGTGGCTGGGACACTATCGCTCCGTCCGCCATTGCGTTCGGTGCCAACCTGCCGAAAGTCCCGCGCGCCATGACCCTGGACGACATCGCGCGTGTTCGCCAGAACTTCGTCGATGCTGCGCGTCGCGCCCGCGATGCCGGCTTTGAATGGATCGAGCTGCATTTTGCCCACGGCTACCTGGGGCAGAGCTTCTTCTCCGAGCACTCCAACCAACGCACCGATGCGTACGGCGGCAGCTTCGATAACCGCAGCCGTTTCCTGCTGGAAACCCTGGCCGCAGTACGTGAAGTCTGGCCTGAGAACCTGCCGCTCACCGCACGTTTTGGCGTGATCGAATACGACGGTCGCGACGAGCAGACGCTTGCCGAGTCAATCGAACTGGCGCGCCGCTTCAAGGCTGGCGGGCTGGATCTGTTGAGCGTCAGCGTCGGTTTCAGCACGCCGGACGCCAACATTCCGTGGGGGCCTGCGTTCATGGGACCGATCGCCGAGCGTGTGCGTCGTGAAGCGGATATTGCAGTGACCAGCGCCTGGGGCTTCGGCGAGCCGAAGCTGGCTGAAGAGGCGGTCAAGTCAGGCCAGCTCGATCTGGTCTCGATTGGCCGTGCGCATCTGGCCGATCCTCATTGGGCCTATTTCGCGGCGAAAGAACTGGGCGTTGAAAAGTCGGCCTGGACCTTGCCGGCGCCTTACGCTCACTGGCTTGAACGTTATCGCTGAGTACGCCTGATCTGAAAGGATGCGTTCGTTGGTGACACCTACAGCGTAGGCATCCTCTCTTCAGGTGAAGTGGTGGAAGGCATTTGCCAACCACCACCCAGCGCTTTGAAGACGGCGACCGCCGCCTGTGCGGATTCGACCTGTGCCTGCGCCTTGGCGTCAGCGACCTGCAGCATTTTCTCGTCAGCGCGCAGAACCTCGATCAAACTGGCAGCACCTTTGCTGTAGCTTGCGAATGAGGATTGCCGGGCTGAAGCAAGTGCAGTTTCTCCTTTACCCAGCATTGCAGCTTGAGTTTCGCGGCTGGTCAACGAAGAAAAAGCGTTTTCAACGTCCTCAGTGGCGCGCAAAACTGACTGTCGATAAGCCGCCAGAGCTTCTGCCTCTTGTCCTTTGGCTTGTCTGATCCGGGCGTTCACCCGGCCGAAATCAAAAAGCCTCCAGCGAAGCCCCAAAATACCTGCTGACTGACTGGCACCATCGGTAAACAGGTTGCCGCTCGACACGGCTGTGGCGCTGCCCAGCAGTGCGCTGAGTGAGAGTTTGGGATAATACTCGCTGATCGCCACGCCGATACGTGCGTTCGAAGCGGCAAGGCGCCGCTCGGCCACGATCAGATCAGGTCTGCGACGGAGAAGATCGGCTGGCGTTCCTGTCGACGTGAGCTCGGGTGCGTGTGGGATTCGACCTGTTTCAGCCAGAGAGCTCCGGTGAGTGCCAGGCGGCACGCCCAACATCACATCTAGCGCGTTCATCGTCGCGTCGAGACCTGTTTGCAGAATAGGCACTGTTGCCTGCACCTGTAAAAGCTCCGCTTCGATCTGACGAGCTTCATATTCCGGGGACAGACCACGCTCATGAAGGAGCTGGACTTTTTCCAGCAGGTCCTGCCGGGTTTTAACCTGTCGGTTCGCGATTGCCAGTCTGGCTTGCAGACCACGGACGGTGATGTAGGTATCAGCGGTCCGGGCTGCCACAGCCAGCCTGGCAGCCGCAACACCTGCCTGCGAAGCTTGATATTCAGCCAGTGCAGCCTGTCGGCTGCGTCTCAAACCGCCAAAAACGTCCAGCTCCCAGCTTGCCGTCAGATTGGCTTCATAGGAATTGCCATAACGATCGTAGCCAGGTGTCGAGTTCAGGACCTGACCGAGTGGAGTCTCTACCGATTGCTGCGCGCGAGCCGTCTGTGCATCGATGTTGCCCGATGGGAGCAGGGCGGCGGTTGCCGCATCTGCTCCGGCGCGTGCCTGAGCAAACCGCGCACGGGCTTGGGCGAGATCGAGGTTCTGCGCCAGTGCGCGTGACACGAAGCTGCTCAGTAACGGATCATCAAAACCGTCCCACCACGCGGCACTGACAGGCGGATGCGCGGTAATATTCGCAGCGCCACGTGGTTGAGTCAGATAACGGTCAGGCAGGGGCGCATCCGGGCGCTGGTAATCCGGGCCCACGGCGCAGCCCGACAGCAGGCCGGTGCTCATGACCAGTACATAAGTACAAATCGGGCGCATGGAAATTCCTTGAGATGATCAGGTTGTGACTATATTACGATTTGGTCACTTGTTGTCAACGAGTGTTCACATAGCTAAGCTGGAAACATGACTAATCAAATCAAAACATCGCCAATGCGCGGTCCCTCCGACCACAGCGTTCGCGATCAGGTTGTCGAAGCGGCAACACAGCATTTCGGCCACTACGGCTATGAGAAAACCACGGTCTCCGATCTGGCCAAAGCCATTGGTTTTTCCAAGGCCTACATCTACAAGTTCTTCGACTCCAAGCAAGCCATTGGCGAAGTGATTTGCTCGAACCGGCTGGCCATGATCATGGCGCTGGTGAACTCGGCAATCAGCGAGGCGCCAACGGCCTCCGAAAGGCTGCGCCGCCTGTTCCGCTCGCTTGTGGAAGCCGGTAGCGATCTGTTTTTTCACGACCGGAAGCTGTATGACATAGCCGCTGTCGCAGGCCGCGATCAGTGGCCTTCTGCTGCCGCGCACGACGAGCGTATTCGCCAGCTCATCCAGCAAATCGTTCTTGAAGGCAGGGAGTCGGGAGAGTTCGAGCGCAAGACACCTCTGGACGAGGCCGTTCAAGCCATTCACCTGGTCATGCGCCCGTACATCAACCCGGTGCAATTGCAATACAACCTCGACATTGTGTCGACGGCTCCGGTCCAGCTATCGGCGTTGATACTGCGAAGTCTGGCACCATGAAGTTGTGACCATTGACTAATTTGGTCACTTTACGGAGAATCGTTTCCCTGCTCACTTGATTTCAAGTAAGGGATCCCATGCTCCTGTCCAGACCCAAAACCACTGCCTTGCTGTTATTGCCTCTCTTTCTGACTGCGTGCAGCGAGTCGTCCGCGGTGCGCGATCCACGTACCCAGCCGCCGCTGGTAAGGGCGGCCACTGTTGCAAATGCTGATCAAGCCTTCCGTTCTTTCACAGGTGTCGTGGTCGCTCGGGTTCAGAGCGACCTGGGGTTTCGGGTTTCCGGGAAGGTGCTCGAGCGCCTGGTTGATACCGGCCAGACCGTCAAGCGCGGTGAGCCACTGATGCGCCTGGACCCCGTTGACCTTGGGCTTCAGGCTCAGGCCCAACAGCAGGCGGTTGCCGCCGCTGTGGCGCGAGCCAGGCAGACTGCAGATGACGAAGCGCGCAACCGTGACCTGGTCGTCGCTGGTGCGATATCCGCTTCCGCCTACGACCGGATCAAATCCCTGGCCGACACCGCCAAGGCAGAACTGAATGCGGCTCAAGCGCAGGCCAGCGTGGCACGTAACGCAACCGGGTACGCCGTTTTACTGGCGGACGCCGACGGCGTGGTGGTCGACACCCTGGTCGAGCCTGGGCAGGTCGTCAGCGCAGGCCAGCCCGTGGTCAGGCTGGCAAAGGCCGGGCCACGCGAAGCCATTGTCCATCTGCCTGAAACCTTGCGGCCGGCGATGGGTGATCGGGCTGAGGCCAGACTGTATGGAAACAGTGCGAGCGTCATACCGGCAAGGCTGCGGCTGCTCTCTGACGCAGCAGATCCGCTGACGCGTACCTTTGAAGCCAGGTATGTGCTTGAGGGTTCAAACGTCAGTGCGCCTCTGGGTTCAACGGTGTCCCTCGATATCGCTGTTGGCAAGCCTGCCCGGCAGTCGCTGGCGATACCCATTGCCGCTCTGCATGATCCGGGTCGAGGCCCTGGTGTCTGGGTCATCGCAGGTACGCCTGCAAAAGTCACCTGGCGCGCTGTGCAACTGCTGGGTGTGAGTGAAGATTCGGCAAACGTGAGTGGTGGTCTAGAGGCCGGTGAGCAGGTCGTGGCATTGGGCACGCATTTACTTCATGACGGTGAAGAAGTGCGTGTGCAGCAGGGTGGTATCACCGCTGAGGCGCGACCATGAATCCGGGACGTTTCAACCTTTCTGCACTGGCGGTTCGCGAACGCTCCATTACGCTGTTTCTGATTGTTTTGATCGGCGTGGCCGGTACGCTTTCATTTTTCAAACTGGGGCGTGCGGAAGATCCGCCTTTCACTGTCAAGCAAATGACCGTTATTTCTGCGTGGCCTGGCGCAACCGCTCAGGAGATGCAGGATCAGATCGCCGAGCCGCTTGAAAAACGCATGCAGGAATTGAAGTGGTACGACCGTAGCGAGACCTACACCCGGCCGGGTCTGGCATTCACTATGGTTTCATTCCAGGACAAGACCCCACCTTCCCAGGTGCAGGAAGAGTTTTATCAAGCGCGCAAGAAACTCAGTGATGCCGCGAAGTCGTTACCTGCGGGGGTTATTGGTCCGCTGGTCAATGATGAATTTTCGGATGTGACCTTTGCGCTGTTTGCGTTGAAGGCAAAAGGTGAGCCGCAGCGGCTGCTGGTACGCGATGCCGAGTCACTGCGCCAGCGTCTGCTGCATGTGCCGGGCGTGAAGAAGATCAATATCATCGGCGAGCAAGCCGAACGAATCTTCGTGTCGTTCTCCCACGAGCGGCTGGCAACATTGGGTATCGCTCCCCAGGACATTTTTTCGGCGCTCAACGACCAGAACGTCCTGACCCCCGCCGGTTCGATTGAAACCAGCGGGCCGCAGGTGTTTATACGTCTGGACGGTGCCTTCGACACCCTTGAGAAAATCCGCAACACGCCGATTGTGGCGCGGGGTAAAACGCTGAAGCTGCAGGACGTGGCGACAGTGGAACGCGGCTACGAAGACCCCGCGACCTTTCTGGTCCGCAATCAGGGCGAGCCGACCCTGTTGCTGGGCATCGTGATGCGCGACGGCTGGAATGGTCTGGACCTGGGTAAGGCGCTGGACGCGGAAACAGCCAGAATCAATCAAGGCATGCCATTGGGAATGACGCTTTCGAAGGTCACTGACCAGTCGGTGAACATCAGTTCGGCGGTTGACGAGTTCATGATCAAGTTCTTCGTCGCCCTGCTTGTGGTGATGCTGGTGTGCTTTCTCAGCATGGGCTGGCGAGTCGGTGTGGTGGTCGCTGCAGCCGTACCGCTCACGCTGGCCATTGTCTTCGTGGTGATGGAAGCGACGGGCAAGAACTTCGACCGGATTACCCTGGGATCATTGATCCTGGCACTGGGCCTGTTGGTGGACGACGCAATCATTGCCATCGAAATGATGGTGGTGAAGATGGAGGAGGGCTACGACCGGATCAAGGCGTCAGCCTATGCCTGGAGCCACACCGCAGCGCCCATGCTTGCCGGTACTCTGGTGACCGCTATCGGCTTCATGCCGAACGGCTTTGCGCAGTCGACTGCCGGTGAGTACACCAGCAACATGTTCTGGATTGTCGGCATCGCCTTGATTGCCTCCTGGATAGTTGCAGTGGTCTTCACACCTTATCTGGGGGTGAAGATGCTGCCGGAAATCAAGCCGGTTGAAGGCGGACACGCCGCCATCTACGACACTGCGCATTACAATCGTTTCAGACGGGTTCTGGCCCACGTCATTGCCAGGAAGTGGTGGGTGGCGGGTGCGGTGATCGCTGCATTTGTCGTGGCAGTTCTCGGGATGGGGGCGG
Source organism: Pseudomonas sp. NFACC10-1 (assembly GCF_900119195.1). NCBI lineage: Bacteria > Pseudomonadati > Pseudomonadota > Gammaproteobacteria > Pseudomonadales > Pseudomonadaceae > Pseudomonas > Pseudomonas sp. NFACC10-1. Next base: position 686,093 of record NZ_FPJB01000001.1, read on the forward strand.
TCAAGAAACAATTCTTCCCGACCTCCGATCGTCCGGAAGTACTGATCGAAGTGCAGATGCCCTATGGCACATCCATCGAGCAGACCAGCGCAACCACCGCCAAGGTAGAGGCGTGGCTGCAACAGCAGGATGCCGCGAAGATCGTCACGTCCTACATCGGACAGGGCTCGCCACGGTTTTATCTGGCAATGGCGCCGGAGCTGCCGGATCCGTCGTTTGCAAAAATCGTTGTACTGACTGAAAGCCAGGACGCACGAGAAGCGCTCAAGCTGCGGATTCGTGAGGCCGTTGCTAACGGGCTTGCACCTGAGGCCCGGGTCCGGGTCACACAGCTCGTGTTCGGTCCTTATTCGCCGTTTCCTGTGGCGTATCGCGTGCGCGGGCCAGACCCTGACACATTGCGCGAGATCGCCAGTCGGGTCGAAACCATCATGGCGGCGAGTCCGATGATGCGCACTGTCAACAGCGATTGGGGAACGCGAGTGCCTACGCTGCACTTCTCTCTGAATCAGGATCGCTTGCAGGCCGTCGGGCTGACCTCAAGCGCAGCAGCCCGGCAATTACAGTTCCTGCTCTCGGGCATCCCTGTCACGTCTGTACGCGAAGATATCCGCTCGGTGGAAGTGATGGGCAGGGCGGCGGGTGACATCCGCCTGGACCCCGCGAAGATCGAGGGCTTCACGCTGGTGGGGGCTGCCGGTCAGCGCATTCCTCTTTCGCAGGCCGGAGTGGTTGAAGTGCGTATGGAAGACCCGATTCTGCGCCGTAGAGATCGTGTGCCGACCATCACCGTGCGCGGTGATATCGCGGAAGATCTGCAACCGCCGGATGTCTCCGCCGTGATCATGAAAGCACTGCAGCCGATCATCGACAGCCTCCCGGAGGGCTATCGGATCGAGCAGGCCGGATCAGTAGAGGAATCGGCAAAGGCTACTGCGGCATTGGCCCCGCTGTTTCCGATCATGATTGCCGTCACCTTGCTGATCATCATCCTTCAAGTGCGTTCGATGTCGGCGATGATGATGGTGTTTTTCACCGCTCCACTTGGGTTGATCGGTGTTGTGCCGACACTGCTTTTGTTCAATCAGCCGTTCGGTATCAACGCTCTCGTCGGGCTGATCGCGCTGTCCGGCATTCTGATGCGCAATACCTTGATCCTGATCGGGCAAATCGACCACAACGAAAAGCAAGGGCTAGACCCGTTTCAGGCGGTGGTCGAAGCAACCGTACAGCGGGCACGCCCGGTGCTGCTCACGGCACTGGCGGCGATCCTGGCGTTCATCCCTCTGACCCATTCGGTGTTCTGGGGGACGCTTGCCTACACGCTGATCGGAGGCACCCTCGGCGGGACTGTGATGACGCTGGTGTTCCTGCCAGCCATGTATTCGATCTGGTTCAAAATCCGTCCGGATAGAGGATCGCTACCCCCAAACTCCAGCAGTCATGCCTCAACGGGCACAGAGATGAAGAGGATCTGATCATGAATCAATATGTCCAAAAGCGGATCGTCGTAACCGGTTGCGGCATAGTCAGTCCCTTGGGGTGCGGAGTCGAGAAGGTATGGCACAGATTGTTGGGTGGCCGCTCGGGCATTGGCTTGCTGCCGGGCAGTGTCAGTGATGGCACCGGTGTTTCAGTCGCAGGCCAGGTGCCGACCCTCGGAGAAGACCCGGTTGCCGGGTATGCCCCGGATAGCGTGATCCCGATGAAAGAGCGCAAGAAGATGGACCGCTTCATCGAGTTCGCGCTCGTCGCTGCTCATGAAGCGCTCGCGCAGGCTGGTTGGCATCCTGACTCCGAGGTGGAACAGCAGCGAACGGCGACCGTCATTGCGTCGGGTGTCGGCGGTTTTGGCGCTATTGCCGACGCTGTGCGTGTCACGGATACACGTGGACCTCGCAGACTGTCGCCATTCACTGCGCCATCTTTTCTGGCGAACATGGCGGCTGGCCAGATTTCCATCCGTTATGGCTTTAAAGGTCCGTTGGGCGCCCCCGTGACTGCCTGCGCAGCCGGCGTGCAAGCCATTGGCGACGCAGCGCGGTTGATCAGAAGCGGTGAGGCCGACATTGCAATCTGCGGTGGTGCCGAGGCCGCCATCGATCGCGTCACGCTGGGGTGCTTTGCTGCGGCTCGTGCGCTTTCCACGAGCTTTACGGGTCGGCCGCAAGAGGCCTCACGCCCGTTTGACCGGGACCGTGACGGTTTCGTCATGGCTGAAGGGGCGGGCCTGCTGGTCATCGAATCACTGGAGCATGCCCTGGCGCGGGGCGCGACGCCGCTTGCGGAACTGACAGGCTACGGCACCAGTGCGGACGCCTATCACCTGACAGCCGGGCCGGAAGACGGTCGCGGTGCGCGCAGAGCAATGGAGCAAGCACTGCATCAAGGTGGCGCAGGGGTTGATGAGGTGCAGCATATCAATGCCCACGCCACCTCGACGCCTGTCGGTGACAAGGGTGAGCTGGCTGCCATTCGCTCATTGTTCGGCACTCGATCAGGCGTCGCCATTAGCTCTACAAAATCGGCCACCGGACATTTGCTGGGTGCGGCCGGCGGAATCGAGGCAGTTTTCACAGTGCTGGCACTGAGAGACCAAATCGTGCCACCCACATTGAACCTCACTCACCCGGACGAGGCTGCCGATGGGCTTGACCTGGTGGCCATGGTCGCCCGAGAGACCCCAATCGTCCACGCCCTTTCAAACGGGTTCGGATTCGGCGGGGTCAATGCCAGCGTTCTTTTTCGGCGCTGGGAAGGCATGCCGTAAGTCGTTTCAGCCTGGAAAGTGCTCTGCAGTGGCCTGACTGCTCACTTGCGCCGCACCCGTGGCGCAAGTCCTGTCAATTGCTGACGAACGCATGCCCAGGCCAGGTGCAGCGCATTACGCAACGCCACCGCATCGGCGCTCATCATGCGTACGGACACGCCGCAATCGTTCGGCAATGCGCTGACGCCCTGGTAGCTATCGGCAACGTCGTGTAACGCTTCGCGCAACGTCCGTTTCAAATCCTCTATCGGCAAACCCTGGCCCACCAGCATGAACGTCGCCAAGGCTTGCCGTTGAGCGCTCACACCAGGCAGTCGGCGTTGCAGGTCTGCGCCGGTCATTGCCAGTCGGTCACCGGCCAGCAGTTTTCCGGCCGGGCTGTAGACCTGCAGATCGGCGCGGTAAAAGTCGGGCAACCCTTCGCTGCCTGGAGGTGTGTGCAGGCAGAATGCGTCGCACAGCAACACTCTTGCGCCGGGGTGCAGCGTTACGTTTACCTGGCTATGCAGCCGCGTCTGTGGAAACAGAATGGTGGCCATCGGCAGGTACTCCAGCAGTGCATCGGCTTCGGCGACCAGCGTCACGGTCTGCTGCGCCGACTGCTCAAGCATGCTGTGCGCGACCGTCGCAGCGCCGGTGCTGACGTGCACTTGTGTGCCTGGCCCTGCGTGCAGACGCAGGTGCAGTTGTTCCCCGGCGAACAGGCCTCCCGAGCACGACTGCAGGTAGACCGCCGCCATGCCGGGCGGGTCTTGTGGCAGGGTCAGGTTACGGCCCAGATGGAAGGGGTAGCCGACTTCCTGACGAGACACATAACTGGCCCCGGAAGGCGCCTTGCTGAAAGCAATATGCGCCGTGCTTTTTGCCTGTGCGGGCAGTGACGATTGATGGGCGTTCATGTGCGGTCGAACAACACGGCACGGCTTATCGCTTCAACCACCGCGTCGACGCCTTCGCCGGTATTGCAGTTGGTAAACAGCACCGGCTGGCCGTTGCGCGCCTGCGCCGACTCGCGCCGCATGCGCGGCAGGTCGACCCCCACATAGGGTGCCAGGTCGTATTTATTGACCACCAGCAGGTCGCAGCTCAGCACGCCGGGTCCGCGTTTGCGCGGGATATCGTCACCGCCTGCGACATCGATGACGAAAATCCAGTAGTCCACCAGATCCAGCGAAAAGGTCGAGGCCAGGTTGTCGCCGCCGGATTCGATCAGCACCAGATCGAGATTGCCGAAGCGCGCCTCCAGCTCATCGGCCATTTGCAGGTTGAGGGTCGGGTCTTCACGAATGGCCGTGTGCGGGCAGGCACCGGTTTCCACCGCACGAACCCGCTGAGGATCGATCAGGCCGCTGCGCTGCACACGCTCGGCATCCTCGCGGGTCGCAAGGTCATTGGTGATGATCGCCAGCTCGGTGCCGCGCGCAATGAAGCGCGGGATCAGTTGTTCCAGCAGACGTGTCTTGCCCGAGCCGACCGGCCCGCCGATACCGACGCGCGCTGCGCCGGGATGAGGTTGGGCGTCGGTGTGCGGGGCGGATGCATTCAGAGGCAGGCTCATGTCGGGGTTCCTGTGCGGGAGGGTTTCAACGCAGCATGTAGCGTTGCGCAAGTGGCACTTCGCTGACCGGCTCGCAGTGCAGGCGCTCGCCGTCGGCATACACATCGAAGGTCTGCGGGTCGACGCGGATGTCCGGGCAGGCATCGTTGTGCAGCATGTCGGACTTGCGCAGGGTGCGAGTGCCGAACGCGGGCAGCAGTTGCTTCTTGAGCCCCAGGCGTGTGGCGGTGTCGGCCTCGACGGCAAGACGGTTGACGAAGTTGACTGACAGCGCCTGTTTGGCCTCGCCAAATGCGCCCCATTGCGGACGCATCACCAAGGGCTCGCAGGTGTACAGCGAGGCGGCGGAATCACCCATCACGGCGTGCACGATGAAGCCGCCCTTGACCACCAGCTCCGGCTTGATGCCGAAGAAGGCCGGCCGCCAGAGCACCAGGTCGGCCAGCTTGCCGGGCTCCAGAGAGCCGATGTAGCTGTCGATGCCGAATACCCGCGCGGCGTTGATGGTGTATTTGGCGATGTAACGCTTGATCCGTTCGTTGTCGCCCAGTGCCGTGGTTTCTTCCGGTAGGCGACCGCGCTGGTCTTTCATTTTCGACGCCAGTTGCCAGGTCCGGCAGATCACCTCATTGATACGGCCCATGCCCTGGCTGTCGGAGCCCAGGATCGAAATGGCGCCGGTGTCGTGCAGGATGTCCTCGGCAGCGATGGTCTGCGGGCGCACCCGCGATTCGGCGAACGCCACGTCTTCCGGCACGTCCGGATTGAGGTGGTGGCAGACCATGATCATGTCCAGGTGCTCGTCGAACGTGTTCACGGTGTAGGGGTTGGTCGGGTTGGTCGAGGAGGGGATGCAGTTGCTTTTGCCAGCGACGCTGATGATGTCCGGCGCATGCCCGCCGCCTGCGCCTTCGGTGTGGTACATGTGAATGGTGCGGTCACCGATCGCCGCCAGCGTGTCTTCGAGAAACCCGGATTCGTTGAGGGTGTCGGTGTGCAACTGAACCTGAAAATCGTATTCGTCGGCGACTTTCAGGCAGGTGTCGATCACCGCCGGCATGGCGCCCCAGTCCTCGTGGATCTTCAGCCCCAGGCAACCGCCACGCAGTTGCCCGAGCAGCGATTCAGGCTTGCTGGAATTGCCGCGCCCCAGAAAACCGAAGTTGATCGGCCAGGCTTCGGCGGCCTGCAACATTTTGCCGACGTTCCATTCCCCGCCACAGTCGATGCCTACCGTGATCGGCCCCAGCGAGCCGCCGATCAGTGTGGTCAGACCTGCCGCCAGCGCGTGATCGCAGAGTTGCGCCGAGTCGAAATGTACATGCACGTCAATACCGCCGGGGGTCACGATCAAGCCCTCGGCATCGCGTACGGTCGTGGCGACGCCGCAAATCAGTTGCGGGTGCACCCCGTCCATGATCTGCGGGTTGCCGGCCTTGCCAATGGCGACGATCTTGCCGTCCTTGATACCGATGTCGCCTTTGACGATGCCGATCACCGGGTCAATGATCAGCGCGTTGCAGATCAGCATGTCCAGGGCCCCGTCAGCGCTGTCGTGCCCGGGCATCAGGCCCATGCCGTCACGCAGCGTCTTGCCACCACCGTGCAGACACTCATCGCCAGGCACCGAGTGGTCGAACTCGACTTCGGCCAGCAACGAGGTGTCACCCAGGCGCACGGCATCGCCGGTCGTGGGGCCGTACATGGCGGCGTATTCCTTGCGCGTCATCGTTGCCATGCCTCAGGCTCCTTTGAAGAGTTGGGCGCGGGCACGCTCCAGCGCTGCGAGCTTGCAGGCCGGATCGTGCAGGTTGCCATTGGTCAGGCCACTGAAGCCGTGGATGTCGCCAGTTCCGCCAAACTGCACCAGTTGCACTTCGCGCAGCTCGCCGGGTTCGAAGCGCACCGCCGTGCCTGCGGGAATATCCAGGTGCATGCCGAAGGCACGTTCACGCGGGAAATCCAGCGCCTTGTTGACTTCGAAAAAGTGATAGTGACTGCCGATCTGCACCGGTCGGTCGCCGGTATTGATCGCGCGCAGGGTGGCGGTCGGCCGGTCGCCATTCAGGTGGATATCGCCGTCAGGTGAAAGAATCTCTCCCGGTATCGGCATGACCGCCAGCGGCAGTCGGCCCGGCCGGATCGGTTGATGCACGGTGACCAGTTTGGTGCCATCCGGAAACGTGCCCTCGACCTGCAGCACCGGCAGCAGGTCGGCGACCCCAGGCATCACGTCATCGGTGTTGAGGATCGTCGAGCCGAACCCGATCAGCTCGGCAACACTTCGGCCTTCGCGTGCGCCTTCAAGAATCTCGTCGGCAATCAGGGCCGAGGCTTCCGGGAAATTCAGGCGCAGGCCCTTGCTGCGGCGTTTGCGTGACAGCTCGGCGGCGGTGTACAGCGTGAGTCGTTCAAGTTCGGTAGGGGTCAGCAACATGAGGGGGCTCCAGAGCTGTCAGTAGAGGGCCGGTTCAATTGGCAAACAGGCGCAGGTCCTGGGTTTCGTGGCGCATCACGGCGATTTCGGCCATGGGTGTGAAGCCGCACGCGTCGTCTGGCTCAGGCGGTTCCTGCGCCAGCAGTTCGGTGATCAGCGGTTGAATATCGGTCAGCACCCGTTGCGCATCGATGTGGCCCATGACCCCGAGGCGTACGGCGGCGCTGACCAGCCCGGTGCACAAGGCGTGTGCGGCAGCCAGTTGGCAGTGATCGCGGTGCATGCCCAGGTGATTCCAGAGCAGGCCCTGCACCACGGGCAGATGGCCCGGTGTGTGGCCTGCCAGAATCTGCTGTTGATAGGACGCCGCGCCCGATGTGCCCAGCGCGACATGCACGCCCAGCAATGCCTGGCCGACACGTCGTGAGCCCTGGCGCAGTTCCTCGGCCAGGGTCAGTGCTTCGATCTGAGTGTCCAGAGCCATCAACGCCGGCTGGTCATCGGCCGCGTGCCAGGCGGCGAGCAGAAACACTCGATCAAAACTGTTCCAGCGATGGCGCAATTGGCCCTCGACGAAGCCATGTACCTCGGCACTGCGGCTATGGCGAACCGTTCGTTGCCGGCGTCGTGGCGCGACGATTTCGCCGTGACCGAGGTGTCCGTCAGCGACCAGCGTTTCCAGACCCCATGACCACGCCACCGCACCGCCGGGAAAGAAACTGTCGGCCTGCTGCAGGGCCAGCAACAGGCTGCTCGAGGCGTTCATGCGCGCTGCACCCGGCCGTCCGCGAGCATGGGCGCCAGACGCTCGAGGTAGTCAGCTTCCGGGCCGTTGAGCGGGATCTGCAAGGTGTCTCCGGCAAAGCGCACTGCCCAGTGCATGTTGCCGGCGAAATAACCCAGTTCCAGCGCGGCCGCCGCATCGCGTGGTTGCAGGTCGAGGTATTGCTGATCCTGCATTTGCACGACGATGGCGCGTTGACTGTCGAGCATCAGCACCGAGCCGTTGCGCAGGTGTTGGTGACGTTCCAGACGAATCGCGCAGTCGGTGCCCCGATCACTGGTCAGGCGCAGGCGATGGCGCTGAATGTCACTGCCGGACAGGCTCAGGGTTTCGACCTGACCGGCATGGCTCAGGTCATGCAGGCGGTCGGCGAGGGCCGGGTCGCTGGCCTGGCCCAGAATGCGGTCGAGTATCAGCATGGCGATGGCTCCCGTACGTTGTTCAGATTGTCAGGTAGCGCAGGATGCGCTCGCGGTCGACGGTTTCGCGGACTTCGCTGTGCACGAATTCGCCTTTTTCGATGATCAGGTAACGGTCTGCCACCGCCATGGCGAACGACAGCACCTGCTCGGAAACAATCAGCGAAAACCCGCGTTCCTTTTTCAGCAGGTTGAGGGCTTTGGCGATGTCCTTGATGATCGACGGCTGGATGCCTTCGGTGGGCTCATCGAGGATCAACACCTTGGGGTTGGAAACCAGCGCCCGGGCGATGGCCAGCTGTTGCTGCTGACCGCCGGACAGGTTGCCGCCCTTGCGTCGGCGCATCTCGAACAGCACCGGGAAGTATTCGAAGATGTAGTCGGGAATCGGCGCTGCGGGCGCACCCTGCATGCCGGTGAGGATGTTTTCCTCGACACTCAGGTAGGGGAAGATCATCCGCCCCTGAGGCACGAAACCGACCCCGGCGGCGACACGCTCGTAACTCTTGCTGCCGGTCAGTTCCTGCCCGGCCAGGGTGATGCTGCCGCTGCGCGTCGGCAACATGCCGACCAGGCTTCTGAGCAGTGTGGTCTTGCCCATGCCGTTGCGGCCCATGACCGCGAGTGACTCGCCTGTCGCCAGCTCCAGGCTGAGGTCACGTAACACGTGACTGTCGCCGTAATACACGTTGAGGTGAGAGACATTCAGCATGTTCAGTGCCCCAGGTAGACGTCGATGACGCGAGGATCGTTCTGCACCTGATCCATCGAGCCGTAGGCCAGGGTCTTGCCCTGATGCAGGACGGTGACCTTGTCAGCCACCGATTTCACGAACTCCATGTCGTGCTCGATGATCACCATCGCGCGACCCTTGGCGATGAGCTTGAGCAGGCCAGCGGTTTTCTCCCGCTCGCCTGCGCTCATGCCGGCGACGGGCTCGTCGAGCAGCAGCAGTTCCGGGCGCTGCATCAACAGCATGCCGATCTCCAGCCACTGTTTCTGGCCGTGGGACAATAGCCCGGCCTTGCGTCCCAGCTGGTCCTTGAGAAAGATCATTTCGGCGGTCTGATCGATTTCGGCATTCAGCGCTGCGTTCTTCCCGGCGAACAGGCAGTTGAAGATGCCGCGCTTGTCCGGCGAGGAAATGTCGAGGTTTTCACGCACGGTGAGGTCTTCGTAGACCGACGGGTTCTGAAACTTGCGGCCCACGCCAGCGCGGGTTATCTGGTACTCGATCATGTTGGCCAGTTGCAGGTCCTTGAAGCGGATGCTGCCGGCACTCGGGCGGGTCTTGCCGCAGATCATGTCGAGCAGGGTGGTCTTGCCCGCGCCATTGGGCCCGATCACCACATGCACCTGGTTTTCCTCGACATAGAAATTGAGGTTGTCGACCGCCTTGAAGCCGTCGAATGACACGGTCAGGTCTTCGACACTCAGTAACATCGCGCTCATGACTGCGCCTCCTTGTTGCTCAGGCGCTGCAGCAGTCCGGCCAGCCCTGTGGGCAGGAACAGCACGACGGCCATGAACAGGAAACCGATGAAGTACTGCCAGAAACTGACGAAGTTTTCCGACAGCCAGGTTTTGGCCGTGCCGATCAACAGCGTGCCGTACACCGCACCCACCAGCGAGAGGCGTCCACCCAGCGCGGCGTAGATGACGATCTCGGTGGACGGAATGATGCCCACCAGCGAGGGCGACGCCAGGCCGACCTGCAAGGTGAACATCACCCCGCCCAGCGCGGAAATCAGTGCGGCCACGGCAAAAATGAAGGCCTTGAACAGCGCAGTGTTGTAACCGGAGAAACGCACCCGGTCTTCGCGATCACGGATTGCCACGATCACCTTGCCCAGGCGGCTGCGCAGAATGAACCCGCACATCGCGACGCTGGCCAGCAGCAACAGTGTGGTGATCAGGTAGAGAATCCAGGGCGTCTGGGGCGTCTGCAGGCTCAGGCCGAAGGCGGTCTTGAAATCGGTCAGGCCGTTGACGCCGCCGGTGTAGCCCTGTTGGCCGATGATCATGATCGACATGATCGAGGCCAGTGACAGGGTAATGATCGAGAAGTACACGCCGCCCACGCGTTTTTTGAAGTAGGCATAACTGAACAGAAACGCCAGCAGTGCAGGCAGGATCAGGATCGCGGCCAGGGTAAAGGTCGCCGACTCGAACGGTTTCCACCACCAGGGCAGGGCTTCGACGCTGTTCCAGATCATGAAGTCCGGCAGTGCCGAACCGTAGAAAGCGGCGAGGGCGCTGGCCGCTTCATCCGTGGCGGTGGCTTCGAGTTTGAGGTACATCGCCATCATGTAGCTGCCCAGGCCGAAGAAAATCCCCTGACCGAGGCTGAGGATGCCGCCGTAGCCCCAGATCATCACCATGCCCACTGCGCAGAACGCCAGGCTCAGGTATTTGCCGGCCAGCCCGAGGCGAAAATCCCCCAGTATCAGTGGCAACGCCACCAGCAACAGCAGCGACAGCCAGATCAGGCTGTAGCGCTCGATCAGCGTCAACCAGCCACCCGCTGGCTTGCCTGCGCCCGGCACTGTGGCCTGCGGCCGCAGCGTCGGCTTTTCAGTCATGTCATTCATCTCAACGTCTCACTTTCGTGGCGAACAGGCCGTTGGGGCGGAAGAACAGCAGCACGATGACCACCAGCAGGGTGATCGCCTTGGCCATGGAGCCGGTGGTGAGGTATTCCAGCGAAACCTGGGTCTGGCCGATGGCGAACGCCGAAAGGAAGGTGCCCAGCAGGCTTTCCACGCCGCCGAACACGACGACGATGAAGGTGTCCACCAGGTACTGCTGACCGCTGACCGGGCCTGTGGAGGCGAGCATGGTGAATGAACTGCCGGCAATGCCTGCCAGTCCGCAGCCCAGCGCGAAGGTCACCGAGTCGACCCGCGCGGTGTTGATCCCGGCTGCACCGGCCATGGCGCGGTTCTGGGTCACGGCGCGAATGCGCAGGCCCCAGCGACTGCGGTAGAGGAACAGGAACACCGCAGCGGCAATCACGAAGGTCAGACCAATGATGAAAATCCGGTTGAGGGGCAGCTCCAGCCCGTCGCTGATTTTCCATGCGCCCTGCAACCACTGCACGGTGGGCACGCTGACTTCCTTGGGGCCGAAGACCTGGCGAAACAGCTGCTGAAGGACCAGAGACAGCCCCCAGGTCGCCAGCAGGGTGTCGAGCGGTCGGTTGTACATGAAGCGAATGAAGCAGCGTTCCAGCAGTAGACCGAAGGCAAAGGTCACCACAAAGGCCATCCCGATGCCGATGATGAAATACCAGCCCATGAGCTCCGGAAAGTAGCGCTGAAACACCACGGAGGTGACGTAGGTCATGTATGAGCCCATCGCCATCAGTTCGCCGTGCGCCATGTTGATCACGCCCATCAGGCCGAACACGATGGTCAGCCCGAGTGCCATCAGCACCAGCACGGAAAACAGCGAGAACCCGCTGAAGACTTGCATTACCAGCGTATCGAGAGTCATGCCGTCGCTACCTGTTGCTGCACATTGACGAAAGCGGGCGCGAAGCGGATCGCGCCCGTGCCGGGATCAGAGTTTCGGAAAGGGGTTGGGCTCGATCGGTGCCGACTCGTAGATCACGTCGACCTGGCCCTGCGCATTGAGGGTGCCGATGCGCGCACGCTTCCACAGGTGGTGGTTGTCCTTGTGCACCTTGATCTCGCCTTCGGGCGCATCGAGGGTCAGTTCCGAGGACGCGGCGATTACTTTCGGCACGTCGAAACTGCCTGCTTTCTCGACGGCCTTTTTCCACAGGTACACTGCGGTATACGCCGCAGCCATCGGGTCACCGACGACGCGCTGCTGCCCGTAGCGTGTTTTGAACGCCTGGACGAACTTCTCGTTGACCGGGTTTTTCAGGCTCTGGAAATAGCTCATGCAGGTCAGGAAGCCAACGAGGTTCTCCGCACCGATGCCGGTGACTTCCTCTTCGGTGATCGCCAGCCCCATCAGCGTCTGGTTACTGCTGTCGATACCCGCGGCCTTGAGCTGTTTGTAAAACGCCACGTTGGAGCCGCCGACGATGGTCGACAGCACGATGTCCGGCTTGGCCGCCTTGATCTTGTTGATCACCGAGGAAAACTCGATGGCCCCCAGCGGCAGATAGTCTTCGCCGACGATGGAGCCGCCCTGTTTGGTCACCGATGCCCGTGCCAGTTTGTTGGTGGTGCGTGGCCAGATGTAGTCGGAACCGACCAGATAGACGCTTTTGCCCTTGTTGGCCATCAGCCAGGTGACGGCGGCAAGGGTCTGCTGCGAGGCTTCGGCACCGGTGTAGATAATGGCCGGGGATTTCTCCAGCCCTTCATAGAAGGTCGGGTAGTAGAGCAGGCCCTTGTTGCGCTCGAAGACTGGCAGCACCGCTTTGCGCGAGGCCGAGGTGAACGCGCCAAAGGTGACTGCGACGTGGTCGTTTTCCAGCAGCTTGCGTGCCTTCTCGGCGAAGGTCGGCCAGTCGCTGGCACCGTCCTCGACGATTGGCTCGATGGTTTTGCCCATCACGCCGCCACTGGCGTTGATCTCTTCGATGGCGAGTTTTTCTGCGTCGACCACCGAGGCTTCACTGATGGCCATGGTGCCGGTCAGCGAGTGGATGATGCCGACTTTCACAGTCTCGTCCGCCTGCGCCTGACCGATCAGGGAAAACGGCAGCAGGCTGATCGCACCCAGCAACAGAGCATGCTTGATCAAACGGCGTTTGTCGTTGTGCATTCACTTATCTCCCAGGAATGAAAAAAGCCCGACGTCCCGGCCAAATCAATGGGCGGGAGGTCAGGCTTTTGTGCCGAATCTGGCGGGACAACTGCGTCCGATCCAGTCGTACGCGAGGTGTCTCCCTACTTGCCGAGAGGGGCGTAGGGCAAACAGCTGGCGCGATGTCTCAGGAGGAACTTAGCAAGGGCAATGCCAACTGGCGAAACGGCTGTTGGCGCGCGTTTCGAAACCCTGAGGCAGAGCATCCCTGCATTAATTGCACGCACACACCGACATGCGCCGCTTTGGCGCGAACAGGGCTCTAGCGCACCAAAAGCGTGAGGCGGAAGACGCTTTTTTTTTCGCGATGTGTACTCATGCATAGGCTGAGATATTTTGCTTTGCAGGAGCGAACTAGTTCGCGAAAGCAATGTTCGAGGCAACATAAACCCCATGAATGCATGGCCGTCTTCGCCATCGAATTCGCTTCTCCCCGACGCGCCGCGTCACGTATGGCCCGCTCCCTGCATGAGCCTGCCCGACACCCTCGCAGGGTCTCTTGCCACACGCCCATTCTCGGCAAGTGTGGAAGGCCCCTCGCACGACTGGTCCTGACACTGCCGTCACGCCAGCCCCAGGCACAACCGCCTGAGAGCCACCGTTGAATCCACGGTTATTCGCTCAGTCTTCTTTTCAGGCTCCCGGCCACCTGCGGGCGTCTCATCTCACGTGAAAGGTTTATAGGCATGACTGACCCGTCGATCCGCATAGGAGGTCTGTTTTCCAATACCGGCGTCACCGCTGCCGGTGAGTGTTCAACAATGCGCGGCGCACAGTTTGCAATTCATCAGATCAATGCCGCCGGGGGCGTGAATGGCCGTCCTCTGGAACTGATCACCCGCAACCCGGATTCCACGCCTGCGCTGTTTGCCATGCATGTTGAATCGCTGATTCGCGAAGAGAATCTGCGGTTTTTCTTCGGTTGCTACACCTCGGCGGCGCGCAAGGCGGTATTGCCTGTCGTCGAACGCTACAACGCATTGCTGCTTTATCCGGTGTACTACGAGGGCTTCGAGTATTCGCGCAACATCATCTACACCGGCGCTACGCCGAATCACAATGCGGTGCCACTGGGCAGCTACATGTTCGATCACTTCGGCAGTCGCGTGCTGATGATCGGCTCCGAGTACGTCTACCCCTACGAAACCAACCGGTTGATGAGCGACCTGCTTTACGAGCGGGGCGGCAGCAAGCTGGGTGAGTACTACTTGCCACTGAAAAACGCCAGGGCAGAGGACTTCGCCAGGCTCATGGTCAAAGCTCGGGAACTGAAACCCTCGTTCATTTTTTCGACAGTGGTCGGCGACACCATGGCCCACTTGTATCAGGCCTACGCTGATGCCGGTTTCGACCCTGCGGTCATGCCGATTGCCAGTGTCACTACCAGCGAAACCGACATTCAGCAGATGGGCGTCCATCTGGGCACCGGGCACATTTCGGCAGCGACCTATTTCCAGTCGATCGACACGCCGCTCAATCGCCAGTGCATTGCCCAGTATCGGGAAATGTTTGGCCAGCATCAGGTGACCGACCGCTGTTGGGAGGCCGCTTACTTTCAGGTCCATCTGCTGGCCAAGGCGATCGCCCGTGCAGGCAGTACCGAAGTGGAGAGTGTGTTGCAGACCATGCGCGGTCTGGAATACGACGCGCCTCAGGGACGGGTGCGTATCGATGAACACAATCACCATACCTACCTGTACTCGCGGATCGGCCGTGCCAATGCCGACGGGCAGTTCGACATCCTTTACGAAAGTCAGAAAGCGCTGAAGCCCGATCCTTATGCGGTGGCGCCTGACTTCAATGGCTGGTCCAGCCTGACCGGGAGGCGTCCATGACCCTGCGTGCCGCCAAGAAACGTTTGCGCAACGACAGCGCAGGCGGCATCAAGGACCTGCGCGATATCAGCGTGCTGGTGATGCATCCCGATGACGAAGACGGTCGCAACCTGATCGCTCAGTTGCAGCGCATTGGTTGTCAGGTGCGGGTGCAATGGCCGATTCCCGAGCGTCTGCACAGCGAGGCTGACGTAATCGTACTGGCGGTATCGCCGGAAAGCCTGTCGACCAACACACCCTGGCTGCTGCACAGTTCGACACCACCGATCATTCCGGTGATCGCCTATGAAAACCCGATCATTGTCGAGGCGCTGGTGCAGCTCAACGCCTGCTCGGTGATTCCGTCGCCGGTCCGCTCGTTCGGCCTGCTGACCGCTCTGGCCATCACCCTCAGCCAGGCCCGCAAGACGCGGGAAAGGGAAAAGCATGTCAAGCGCCTGGAAGGGCGCATGGCGGTTATGCGTACCGTGCAGCAGGCCAAGATCATCCTGATGGAAACCAAGGGCCTGTCTGAAACGGACGCCTATAACGCGTTGCGTGATCAGGCGATGGCCAAGCGCGAGCCGGTGGAAAAAATCGCCGAGGCGCTGGTCAAGGCCCATGAACTGTTTCAACAAGCCTGTTCCTGACAGGTTGCAGACAAGCTTCGAGTATCGGGCGCCACGCCTGATCCTCTTCTGCGTGGACGGTTGCCATACGCCCTGAACCGGCAGGTATGGAACACCGCGTGGCGACCGGCGTGGACAACGACGTCCTCCGGATCGAGCCCAGGCCTGTGCGCCCCTGCGCAGGCGGCTCCAGTCAATGACTGCCTGAACCCGGGCTGTCCTTACCGTTATCTGGAGAACACCATGTCCGTAAAACGCCCCAGCAAAGCCGACTTTCTGATTGCCGCCCAGGACCATGGCTACGACCTGTCAGACAGCCAGATGGAGTCGTTCCTCAGTCTTGCAGACGAAACCCTGGGTTCCTACGAAGCCATTGATGCCCTGTACGCTGCCCATGTCGCCCAGCCTGCGCCGTTGCGCGAACACAGCAAACCGGCTGCCGCCGAGAACCCGTACGGTGCCTGGTACGTCAAGACTCACATCACCGGTGCTGCCAGTGGCCCGTTGGCGGGCAGAACGGTGGTCATCAAGGACAACGTCTCAGTGGCCGGCGTACCGATGGCCAACGGCTCACTGAGCCTTGACGGTTACGTGCCGTCCGAAGACGCCACGGTGGTCAAGCGTCTGCTGGCCGCCGGAGCGACGGTCATTGGCAAGTCGGTGTGCGAAGACCTGTGTTTCTCCGGCGCCAGTTTTACCTCGGCCACCGGCGCGGTGAAAAACCCCTGGGACCTGACCCGCAACGCCGGCGGTTCATCCAGCGGCAGTGCCGTGCTGGTCGCTCTGCAGGAAGTGGACATGGCCATCGGTGGCGATCAGGGTGGATCGATCCGCATGCCGTCGGCGTGGAGCGGCATCGTCGGACACAAGCCCACCTATAGCCTGGTGCCTTACACCGGCGCCTTCCCGATTGAACGGACCATCGACCATGTCGGCCCGATGGCCAATAACGTGCGCGACTGCGCAATCATGCTCGATGTGATCGCCGGCGCCGACGGGCTCGACTCAAGGCAGAAAAACCCGCCAGTCGTCAGTTGCGTCGCGACCCTCGATCAAGGCGTTGCGGGCCTGAAAATAGGCCTGCTGAGTGAAGGCTTCGCGATTCCCGGCATGTCCGAGCCGCAGGTTGACGCACTGGTTCGCGCCGCCGTGGCTCAGCTGGAAAGTCTCGGTGCGACGGTCGGTGACGCCAGTGCGCCGTGGCACCGCGGGGTGGCGCTGGACATGTGGAATGTCATCGCCACCGATGGCGCGGCGTACCAGATGCTGCAAGGCAACGGTTATGGCATGAATGTCGACGGCTATTACGACCCCGAGATCATGAGTTACTTCGGCGCCAAGCGTCGCGAACACGCCAATGCGTTATCCAGCAGCGTGCGTGCCGTGGCGCTGACCGGGCATTACAGCCTGAAAAACCTGCACGGTGCGTACTACGCCAAGGCGCGGATGCTGGTGCCAGAGCTGACCCGTCAATACGATGAAGCCTTCAAGCAGTTCGACGTGCTGGTCATGCCGACCATGCCGTTCGTGGCCACCACGCTGACCGCCGCCGACGCGCCAATCGAAGAGTACGTGCACAGCGCGTTGAACATGCTGGCCAACACCGCACCGTTCGACCTGACCGGCCACCCGGCCACGTCGATACCTGCCGGTCTGGCCGACGGACTGCCGGTCGCCATGATGATCGTCGCGCCGCGCTTCAAGGATGCCCTGGCGTTGCGTGTCGCGCAGGCTTATGAAACCGCTCGCGGAGCGTTTCCAACGCCGCCGGGTGTTTGAGTTCAGCGTTTGAACGGGGGCATACATTACTCGAGGTGAGTGTGTATGCACCCGTGACACCTCCACACTTCGCGCCTTGTACAGCAAATCGGTTGCGGATAACGCACTGGCGACCTGTACGTCATCCCCGACCTTGGTTATCAGCACCTCACGGCCAGGTCTACGCCTTGCTCAAGTACCTGATCGGGTCGCAACGAACAAATATTGATCCTGGGCAAAACCTGCACGTCTACAGTATTTCAAGGTGACGAAAATAATTGATATGTCGGTGATCCGGCCGATATAGGCCTACGTATGCAGCGCTCTGTTTACCCACGTCTTCTAGAACAGGAGTTCCATGGATCCACGTCTTGCTGGACTTTCCTTTTTGCTGACCCTGGGCTGGACTGGCGCCGTGATTCTCGTCATCTGGTTTTACTCTTGATGGCGGCGAGGTGTTCAAAGCGGGTAAAGGCGTGATGCACGAAGCGCTCTTGGCCGACCACCGGCTGGGCCAAAGGATACGTATCTGTGTAGTGGCGACCCGCCGGCCCTAAAGCTGTTCCAATTGATGCCGATGTTAATGCTGTAGCTATATGCCAACTGGGATCAGTCGTTCCATCGGCGCTGATGAACTGACGGTTTGCGCTATGGACGGCATTGAAAAAGACGATTAACCGGCTTGACCGGCAGCCTCCATAGTCCGCACATCGGTGTGTCTGACAGGGCTCGCAGAGACCGGGGCTTTATAACAATACTTCCACAGATGCTTACTCGCAGAGTACTTCCACATGTCGACCACAATTGAAAGCACCTACAGGGAACGGGCCGGGCTGGAACTTGATCTTCACTCGCTGTTGACGGCCATTGACCGTTCCCAGGCGATGATCGAGTTCGATCTTGAAGGCAATATCCTGCGGGCCAATACCAATTTTCTGGATTGCGTCGGTTATCGGCTGGATGAGGTCCAGAGTCGGCATCACCGTATGTTCTGCACGCCGGAATATGCGTCCAGCGTCGAATACGCGACGTTTTGGGAAAAACTGGGCAAGGGCGCTTTCGACGAAGGGCAGTACAAGCGCCTGGGCAAGAACGGGCGCGAGATCTGGTTGCAGGCCACTTATAACCCGGTGTTTGACGAGCAAGGCAATCCGTTCAAGGTGGTGAAGTTCGCCACGGACGTGACTGCGCAGCGCAAGTCCAATTCCGAGTACGAAGGCAAGGTTGCGGCCATCGATCGCTCGCAGGGTGTCATCGAATTCGACCTTAACGGTCGCGTGCTCACCGCCAACGAAAACTTTCTCAAGGTCCTGGGTTATCGTCTGGACGAGATTCAGGGTCAGCACCATCGCATGTTCTGCGAAGACGACTACCTGAACAGTCCGGCCTATCGTGCCTTCTGGGCCAAGCTCGAACGTGGCGAGTATGACTCCGGCGAATACAAGCGCATCGGCAAGAACGGTCGCGAGTTGTG
The DNA here is from genome assembly GCF_900119195.1 of Pseudomonas sp. NFACC10-1. NCBI lineage: Bacteria > Pseudomonadati > Pseudomonadota > Gammaproteobacteria > Pseudomonadales > Pseudomonadaceae > Pseudomonas > Pseudomonas sp. NFACC10-1. Next base: position 704,521 of record NZ_FPJB01000001.1, read on the forward strand.
GATCAGCGCCACTTACAACCCGATATTCGACCCGGATGGTCGTCCTTACAAGGTCGTGAAGTTCGCCAACGATGTGACCGAGAGCCGCATTCGTCAGGCTGAGTCCGCGGGCAAGGTGACAGCCATCGAACGTTCTCAGGCGGTGATCGAATTCGATCTGACGGGCAAGGTGCTGCATGCCAACCGCAATTTTCTGGCGGTATTTGGCTACGAGCTCGATGAAATCGTCGGCGAGCACCACCGCATGTTCTGCTCCGAGGAATTTGTCAGCAGCCTGCAGTATCGTGAGCTCTGGGAGAAGCTGGGGCGCGGCGAGTACGACGCCAACGAATACAAGCGCAAGCGCAAGGACGGTAAGGAGATCTGGATTCAGGCCACCTACAACCCGATTTTCGATGCGCAGGGCAAACCCTACAAGATCGTCAAATTCGCGCTCGACGTGACTGTGGCCAAGGAAACCAGCGTCGAGGACCAGGGCAAGGTGAATGCCATCGACCGCGCCCAGGCCGTCATCGAATTCGACATGGCCGGCAACATCATCACCGCCAATGCCAACTTCCTCAAAGCGCTGGGTTATGGCCTTCAGGAAATCAAAGGCAAGCACCACCGTATCTTCTGTGAGGAAGAATACGTGCGCGGCACCGAGTACCGTGAATTCTGGCACGGGCTGGGGCAGGGCGAGTTCTACTCCGGGCGCTTCATGCGCGTCAGCAAATATGGGCAGAAAATCTGGATTCAGGCGACGTACAGCCCGATTTTCGACCACGACGGCTTGCCGTTCAAAGTGGTGAAATTCGCCACTGACATTACCCTTCAGGTCGAGATGGAACAGGCGATAGAGGCCAAGACCCGCGCCATGGGCGAGTCGGTGAAAGCACTGATGAATGCCATTTCCTATGTGGCACAGAGTACCGAGACGGCCACCGATCTGGCCAGAATGACGCGTGAGCAGGCCAGCACCGGTTCGCAGACGCTGGTCAAGGCCTCCGACGCGATGGACATGATTGCCAAGTCCGCCGAGGGTATTCAGGACATTATTCAGGTGATCAGCGAGATCGCCAGTCAGACCAACATGCTGGCCTTCAACGCGGCTATCGAAGCGGCCAGGGCCGGTGAACATGGCCTGGGCTTTTCGGTAGTCGCCGACGAGGTGCGCAAGCTGGCCGAGAAGTCTTCGCGTGCGACCAAGGAAATCAACAAGCTGATTCTGGAAACGGTCAGCCGGATCGAGTCGGGCAACGAGATTTCGCGCAGTGCCGGCGAAGCTTTCGAACACATCGTGGAAGGCGTGATGCAGACCACTCAGGCGATTGACGGGATCAACACGGCGACAGAGAAGCAACGTCTGTCGGCGCAGGAAGTCGAGGCACTGATCGTCGAGCTGCACAAAGCCAACCTGACCGGCTACACCCAGACTCTGGACAAGGTATCCATCGGACAACCTGCATGAGCAGCCTGAATGCCTATGGCGTCGTGCAGATCAACGGTGTGTATCTGGCGGTGGTTGCCGATGCGTTGATGGAGGCCGTGCACTGGCCCGCTGATCTGCATCCCCATCCATTGACACGGGGAGCGCTGCGTGGGGTGTTTACCTTGCGTGGCAAACCGGTGCCATTGGTCGACCTGCGGGCTCAATTGGCGGAGGGCGGCGATATGTCTTCGCCGACGCCACTGGTGGCGATTCTCAAGTACGGCGGTGGATACCTCGGGCTGGCGATTGACGCTGTGTGCGACATTCTCAAGGCCCGTGATTCTCAGTTCAGTCCACTGGGACCAGCGGGCAGCGGTGTCGGCTTGCTGCCCTCTCTGCTGCTCGGCGCCGAAGAGTCGCGGATGATCTACAAGCTTGACCTCGACTTCATGAGTGGTTTGCCAGGCGTGATGTTCGCTGCCGATCCGAGCGCGCAAGTGCTCAAGGACGAGGCACTGGCCGCCAAGGGCCGCTTGCTGCATTACCTGGTGTTTGAGTGCGACGGCCGCAACTTCTGTATCGATGCGAGCGTTGTGACCGAGTTGGTGGACGATCCCGAGATCACGGCGTCGGATTTTGCCAGTGACTGCTGCTTCGGCGTCACCTCGGTGCGTGGCACCAAGGTCCCGGCGCTCAACCTGTCAGAAGTGCTTGGCCTGGACCACCAGCGCCAGACGTCCAAGCCGCAGTTGCTGCTGTTGACTGCGCCGGACGGGCGGGTGTGCGGGTTTGGCTACGACCGCATGGTCGCCATTCAGCGTCAGGATCCGGACAGCCTGTTGGCGGCACCGCATTATGGCCTGCCGCACCCAGAGCTGCTGGCCGGGGTCATGAACCTGGAAGAGGGGCAGCAGGCCTTGTTGCTCGATCATCCGATGCTGTTGCAGCGCCCGGAAGTCAAAAGCTACACCCAGGTTTACCAGCACGACGTCAAACCTGCCCAGGCCTCGCACGATGTGACCAAGGCCATGCTGCGCCACGCCTGCCTGCTGTTCGATGCGCCGACCCGCTTCGTGGCACCGTTGAGCCAGATCGTGGAGATCATGAGCATGCCGCAGCAATTGATCGGCCTGTCGCAGCCGGAAACGCATTTGCTGGGACAGTTCAATCTGCGCGGCGAACAGGTGCCGCTGATCTGCCTGAGCAGTCTGCTGGGCGAAGGCGCACAGGTCCAGGGCGAAGCGTCGCGTGTATTGATCGTGCGTGGCGAGCGGCTGTGCTTCGGTTTTGCAGTGAACCGCGTCGATGCGATCGACGCGTTCAATCAGTTCGATCCGGCCATGCTGGAACAAGGCTGGCAAGCCAGTACTGGCAAGGGCATTTCGGTCAATGACCGGGTCCGCTCGCTGGTCAGCGTCGGCAGTCAGGAGCGCAGTTGGCGTGCGACCCTGCTTGATCTGCAGGGCCTGGCCCGACAGTTGGAATGCAACGTTGATCAGCGCCGCAGTGTGCAATCAGTCTGAACCGAATGCTCCGCGCGTGGCCTTATTTGAGTGTTCACCAGCGGAGTCAACGACCATGACTGACAAGAAAGACGAGAAAAAACCGGAACCGCAAAGCGACGTGCCCGCGCACTCGACGCCCGAAGAAAAGGAACGCCTGAAAGACTTCAACAAGGACGGCATCCCGCCTGGGGTTTGCTGACCGCTGTTGAATGCTTTTCTTAAACGCCCGGCCCACACAGGCCGGGCGTTTTCGTGTCAGGCCTTTGTGCTTCAATCGCCGCCTTTGGCGAAGTCCAGCAGCCCGGCACCCTCCATCCGGTAGCGAACCCATTCACTTTGCGGCGCAGCGCCGATCGCTTCGTAGAACTTGATGGCTGGCTCGTTCCAGTCCAGCACGCTCCACTCCAGGCGACCACAATCGTTGGCTACCGCTTCGCGAGCGATATGTCGAAGCAGTGCGCGTCCGGCGCCGATGCTGCGCTTCTCAGGAGTGATGTACAGGTCTTCCAGATACACGCCGTTGCGTCCCAGCCAGGTCGAGTAACTGTAGAAATAAACGGCATAGCCAACGGGCTGGCCGTCATGCAGGCACATCAGCGCCCTGGCCGGTGCGTTGTCGGCGAACAGGCTGCGTTGAATGTCGTTGGTACTGGCCTTGACCTCATGCCCTGCGCGTTCATAGATGGCAAGTTCGGTAATGAACGTCAGAATCTGACTGGCATCAGAGGCAGTGGCTGGACGGATTTCGAGGGACACGGAGGGCAATCCTTGGCTAATGGGCGCAGCATGATAGCCGCACTCGCCAGGCGCTCGATAGTCAGGCGTCACGCAGCAGGTCGTTGGCGTTGAGCAACTGATAGGCGATCTGTGGACGTGCTTCCAGGGCGCGGCGGATGGCGGCAGGTATCGATTGACGCGTCTTGCGACACAGCCCGACCTTTTCCTCGACGACAATGCTGATGCCGCGCATGGTGCGCACTTCATTGAAGCCCGGAGCGACGTCGACACGCACGCCCAGTTGCTGGAAAATCTTGCGCTGCATGTGCTCCAGATCTTCCAGACTTTCGATACGCTCCAGGCGATCCAGCAGGGTTTTTTCTGCGTCGCGGGACAGCAGCAGAATCCGCAGGTCTGCACCTTCCGCATCCAGCAGCTCGCGCTTGCAGTCGCAAGCGCCGGGCGGACAGGGGTTACGGATTTTCAGAGGGGCGTTCATGGGCGCAGCATAACGACTGACAAGGGCGTCTGACCATACCTCCGTGCGTGTCCGCAGCGCACGTAAAAGTCCGTCCACTGCGATATTCGCGCCGCCTCGCCGAGGCCTTACAGGTGCCGGATCAATTCGGCCATTTCATCTCGCCCTTGATGACTTTTGCACTCATCTCCAGCGAAGCCGGTTCGGCCAGTTGCGGCCAGGCTTTGTGCATGGCGTCGATCAGGGTGGTGGAATCCTTGGCTTTGGCGGCCTGTTCTTCGAAGGACTTCAGGTAGTCGGCGGTGAATGTCACAGCCTGGGTGCCTGACGGAATCTTGCCCAGGTAATGACCCGGAATTACGGTGGCCGGTTTCAGCGCCTCGATGCCTTTGAGTGTCGCGAGCCAGTCCTGACGCGATTTCGCGCTTTGCGTGTCAGCGACCCAGACATGGATGCCGCTGGAGACCACGACACCGCCAACCACTGCCTTGAGGGAGGGAATCCATACGTAACTGCGCTCGGGTGCCGGGCCGTTAAGGCCTTTGATCTGCAATGGTTGGCCTTCAAGCGCCAGGTGGTCGTCCTTGAGCTCTTCCGGCACAACCAGGCTGGTTGGCGCATTGTCCTTGAGAATCGGGCCCCAATAGGCGAGTTTGCCCTGCATCGAAACCTTGATCGCCTTCACGGTAGGCGCGCTGGCGACGATCTTCGCTTCGGGGAACGCGGCTTTGATGACGTCCAGACCGAAGTAGTAGTCCGGGTCGCTGTCGCTGATGTAGACGGTGGTGAGTTGCTTGCCGCTGGCCTTGATCTTTTGCACCAGTGCCTCGGCGTCGTTGCGCTGGAACTGCGCATCGATGAGCACCGCGTCATGCTTGCCGGTGATCAGTTCGGATGAAACCGGGAAGACGGCTTTTTCAGCCGGGTTGTATACCTCGATCGCCAAGGGAGCGGCGGCCTGGGCTGCGAGAGGGAACAGAGCGGCGAAGGACAGGGCAAGCAGGGATTTGCGCGGCATGGGATACGACCTTTGTTTGGACAGGGCTGAGGTCGTTATCTTAGGTTGCCTCAAGTGAAACAAAAGCCTCAGTATTGGCAACTATTGATTGCTTATATCGGACGAATTGTGGATCGGATCATAGCTGCACGGGTATTCATCGCCATCAACGAGAGGGGCAGCCTTATCGCCGCTGCCGAGGCGCTGGATATGTCTAGGGCCATGGTCACGCGTTATCTGGCGCAGATGGAGCGCTGGGCCGGAGCGCGACTGCTGCACCGGACCACGCGCAAGCTCGGCTTGACCGCCCCAGGGCAAGTGACCTTGTTGCGGTGTCAGCAACTGGTCGAGCTGGCCGACGCGGTGCCACTGGCAGCCGATACGCAAGTCGACGAGCCACGCGGCATGCTGCGTATCGCCTGTTCGCAGTCACTGGCCCAGGCCGTTCTGGCACCCGCGGTGACGGCTTACCTGCAACGCTATCCCGACACCTCGGCAGACCTGATTATCGGTAACGAGGCCGTGGATCTGGTCAGCGAGCGAATCGATCTGGCGATCCGCATCACCAATCAGTTGGACCCCAATGTCATTGCCCGTCCGCTGGGGCAGTGCGCTTCGGTGGTGTGTGCTTCTCCAGCCTATCTCGCCGTGCACGGCACACCGTCCAGGCCACAGGAACTGTCTGCTCACAACTGCCTGACCTATTCGTACTTCGGCAAAAGCCTGTGGGAGTTTACCCGCCAGCAGATGCCGCTCAGTGTGCCGGTCGGCGGCAACCTCAGTGCCAACGATTCAGTGGTGCTGCTGGAGGCCGCAGTGGCTGGCGCCGGTGTCAGCCTGCAACCGGTGCATTCGGCGGCGCCGCTGGTGGCGAGCGGCAAGCTGATCGCCCTGATGCCGGAGTACCAGTCACGGGCTTTGGGGATACACGCGATCTACACCTCAAGGCACCATCAGTCGGCAACGCTGCGCACTTTTCTGGATTTTCTGACTGAATGGTTTGAGAGGGGTGGAGATTAGATCTCCTGCTGTGGACAGGACTCAGAGCGTCCAGAACACGCGGAGCATGGGCACGATAGGAAGACACAGACGCCCATCGTTCCTCACGCTCCGCATAGGCAGGATCAGGTCTTGAACTTGCGCACCAGGCCGTCCAGCTCGCTTGACAGGATCTCCAGGCTTCTGGAATCCGCGCGGGCCGAGTCCGAGAGTTCGGCGATCAACTGGGCGTCGCCATGGATCTGGCTGATGTGCCGGTTGATGTCTTCGGCCACCTGATGCTGCTCCTCGGCAGCGGTTGCGATCTGGGTGTTCATGTCGCGAATCACATCCACTGACTCACGAATCTGCCCGAAGCTGCTGCGTGCCTGCCCGATCTTGGTCACCGATTGCTGCGATACGTCGAGGCTGGCATGCATCTGTTGCGCCACCGAGGCAGTGCGTTTGGCCAGGTTGCCCAGCAGGCTGTCGATTTCTGCGGTCGAGTCCGAGGTGCGTTTGGCCAGTGCGCGGACTTCGTCGGCTACGACGGCGAAGCCGCGCCCCTGTTCGCCTGCACGTGCTGCTTCGATGGCCGCGTTGAGGGCCAGCAGGTTGGTCTGCTCGGCAATCGAACGGATGGTATTGAGGATCGACTGAATGCCTGCGCTGTCCTTTTCCAGTTGCGTCATGTCCTTGGCCGAGCGGGTGAGTTCTTCGCTGAGCTGGTCGACGCTGCGCACCGCATCATCGATCTGCCGCTGACCTTCACGCGCCTGTTGCTGGCCGCTGTCGGCCGAGTCTGCGGCCTGGCTGCAGGAACGGGCGACTTCATTGGAGGTGGCGACCATTTCATGAAACGCCGTGGAGACCATGTCCACCGCTTCGCGCTGCCGGCCAGCAGCTTCGGCCATGTCGTTGGAGACACGCGTCGAGCTGTGTGAGGCTTCGAGAATCTTCCCGGCCGCCTGACCGATGTGCTGAATCAGGCTGCGGATCGCGGTCAGGAACTTGTTGAACCAGCCCGCCAACTGCGCAGTTTCATCCTTGCCGCGCACGGCGAGGTTCTGGGTCAGGTCGCCTTCACCGCCTGCAATACCTTCCAGGCCGCTGGACACGCTGTGAATCGGGCGCACGATGACCCGGGCAAAACTGGCCCCGACAATCGCAAAGACCACCGCCAGCACCACCGCGATGATGCCGATCAACCAGGTCAGGCGGGTGGCCGAGGCCATCACTTCGTCCTGTTTGATCAGGCCGATGAAGTTCCAGCCCAGTTGCTCGGACGAGTACACATTGGCCATGTAACGCTCGCCGTTGAGTGTCACCTCGACCAGACCACTGGCGGTTTTCGCCAAATCGCTGAAGCCGTCGCCCAGTTCTCCCAGTTTCTTGAAGTTATGCTCGGGCTGTTTGGGATCGACCAGCACGGTGCCGTTCTTTTCCATCAGCATCAGATAGCCGCTTTCGCCGAGCTTGATCTGCTTGACGATGTTGGTCAGTTGCTTGAGCGATACGTCGATATTGACCACGCCACCAGGGTTGCCCAGTTTATTGGGAATCGCCCGGATGGTACTGACCAGCACCGCGTCGTCGTTGGCCCAGTAATAGGCGTCGCTGCGCACGGTTTTGCCGGCATTGGCCATCGCCGTCTTGTACCACGGCCGCACACGCGGGTCGTAGTTGCTCATTTTCGGGTCTTCCGGCGTCATGATGTAGCTGCCGTTGATCAGACCATAAGAAACGTAGGAGTAGGCCGGGTGAGCCTTGGCGATATTGGCGAACAGCTCGGTCGCCTGCCTGTCATTCTCGGACTGCGGGGGAGGCGTGGCGCCCATGTAGTTGCGGAAATCATCGCTCGCCCCGGCGATCAGCGGGTGCGCCGCGATGTAATTGACGTTCTGCGTAATGCCGTCGAAAAACAGCTGCATGGCATTGTCGACCTGGCGAATCTCACGTGCGCTACCGTCCACGAAATCGCTGGTCGCCTTGTCGCGCAGGTTCACGACCACGATGGCGGCGACGACTAATATGGGCAAGCACGCAATGACTGCGAACGCCCACGTCAATTTCTGTTTGATATTCATTTGAGCTCCGGGGGGCGTGTTACTGCCGCAAGTGTCGGGTGCTGCATGGATGCAGTCTGCGACCCGAGGCATTGAGCTGAGGGTCGCTCTTATGGTCTACCAAGAGGTCAACGACTGTTTGCCAGCATTCTTTAGGCGGCTTGGCGGTAACAGACACTTGTTGTCGTTCCTGAGCACGAAACGGCCTTTATTCACCGAAGCAGTAACCCGTTGTTCATGAGAGGCGCCCCCCAAACTCGGTCATGGCATCCAGCATCGCGTCCTTGAAGTAAGCCAGTGAAGCCCGATCGAAGAGGATCTGGAAACAGGGTTCAGCCTGCGCGCCGAGGTTGATGACGATCACATTGATGCGCGCTGCCGAGGTCTGCGCCACCGAACCTGTCGCAAACGCTTCGGGGCGCAGATCCACGCCACACAGTTTGGCCATCACCTCGGCGATGCACGCGCCACTCAGTTGCAGCCAGGCATGGCTGTCTTCGCGAGGCAGCAGGTAATTGGCGCTGTGGTCGAGCTCCCAGCGAGCTTCTTCATCAGCGATGCGCTGCCCGTCATCGTGCGGGCTGCCCAGCAGCAGGTATTCGGTCTGTGAAAGGCGCGCGACGTGGCTGCCGTCCGCCTGTGTGACAGCGCGGTTCGGTGCCTCGGGCAGGTTGAAGCCGCTTGCCGTCAGGTAGTCAGCGCTTTGCGTACCGCGAAATCCCACGCGTGGCCGATCGGTCAGGTCTTGCAGCGTGCACAAGGCGCGCGCGTTGGCGCCGAGAGGACTGTTCTGGAGAAGGCTGGTCATGGGTCAGAGCTCCTGGCGCTGGTTTTCAGGGTCGAAGAAGGGCAGTTTCACGACGGTTGCCTGAACCACCACGCCATCTTCGACGCGGATCGGAATCTGCTGGCCGGGTGTGCTCTGGTCGAACGCGGCATAGGCCATGCCGATGATCATGCCCAGGGTCGAGGAGTACTCGCAGGACGTCACGTTGCCACTGATGTCCGGGCCCTTGAGCACCAGATGCCCCTCGAGCGGCAGCGGGCTGGCCTTGGGCAGGGTGAAGCCAACCAGTTTGCGCTTTTGCGGCTGGGCTTCGAGGATGTCCACCGAGCGGCGGCCGACGAAGAAAGGTTTGCTCCGGCTGACGGCCCAACCCATGTCGATTTCGGCCGGATGGGTCATGCCGTCGGTGTCCTGGCTGATGATGACGTGGCCTTTTTCCAGACGTAACAGACGTTGCGTCTCGACGCCGAACGGACGCATGTCGAAGACCTTGCCAGCCTCGACAAGGGCATCCCAGAGCCTGAGCGCGTGACGAGCGGGGACGTGGATCTCGTAGCCCAGTTCGCCGACGAAACCGACCCGTAGCAGCCGCGCCTTGATACCGGCAACAGTGCCCAGGCGCACGCCAAGATAAGGGAAACCTTCGGCAGACAGATCAAGGTCGGTACAGACCTGCTCCAGCACCTTGCGTGAATCCGGACCCGCCACGTTGACCGCGGCAATGGCCGCCGTGACGTTGGTGATGTCCACGTTCAGACGCCACTGGGCATTCCACTTGAGCATCTGCTGATAAATGCGATCCACGCCGCTGGTGGTGGCGGTAACGTAGAAATGCTGTTCGGCAAAGCGCGCGCAAACGCCGTCGTCGATGACCACACCTTGTTCGTTGGTCATCAGCGCATAACGCGAACGCCCGACCGGCTGTTTCAGAAAGGCGAAGGTATACATGCGGTTGAGCAGCTCGGCGGCATCGGGGCCGCGCACGTCCAGACCGCCGAGTGTCGACACGTCGATGATGCCGACCTTGTTACGCACGTGCAGCGCTTCCTGCTGCATGCAGGCATCGCGTTGCGAGGCTTTGCCATAGAACGCCGGACGCTGCCAGATCCCGGCCGGCATCATCTTCGCACCGGCCTGCACATGACGCTGGTGCATGGGCGTCTGCCGATACGGATCGAAGGCACGGCCCGCAACGTGTGCCAGTTTTTCTGCCTCGAAGGGCGGTCGGGCTGTGGTCACGCCGGTTTCACTGATACTGCGCTGTGTCGAAGCGGCCACCAGTCGCGCGGTCGGCAGTGCCGAATGACGACCCTGTGACGGGCCCATGCCTACCGTGGAATAGCGTTTTACCAACTGGATGTCGCGATAGCCGATGCGCGTGGCATTGACGATATCGCGTACCTGAAGGTCTTCGTCGAAATCGACAAAATCCTTGCCGTCAGGGTGCGGGAAGATCGGCCAGGCGAAGTTGACCTGCGCTTCGCTGCGCAGCGGAGCAGGGCTTTCAGCCGATGTCAGGCCCAGTGCCGTGACCACGCCGGCGGCAGCATGCGCCGCATCGGCCAGCACGTTGTCCAGCGCGTGGTAACCGTTGACCGAGCCTGCAATGCCAAGATTCTTCGGCAGGCTGCTGATGGCGAATTCGGCCTGCTGATCGTCATAGGCCAGCTTGCCGCCGGCCTGACACAACAACTGGTAGACCGGCATGTAGCCGCCGGACATGCACAGCAGGTCGCAGTCGACACGCGAGCCGCTGTTCGCCACCTGACCCTGGCCAGTGATTTTGCGCAGCTCGGCACCGCTCACATGGCGCATGCCTTTCTCATGCAGCGCTTCATAGACCGTTGTGTTCATGTGGCAGACGATGCCGCGCTTCTCCAGCGCAAGCCGTAGCGTCCGGTCCGACGGGCTGCTGCGCATGTCGGCCACTGCGACCACATCGACGCCCTGATCGTGCAAGTCCAGTGCGGCGAGGTAACCGTCATCGTTGCCGGTCAGCACTACCGCGCGTTTGCCGGGCTTGACGGCGTACAACTTGATCAGGCGCTGTACGGCGCTGGTCAGCATGACGCCGGGGAGGTCGTTGTTACGGAAAATCACCGGCTGATCGAACGAGCCGCTGCATACCAGACAGTGTGTGGCGCGCACCTTGTACAAACGCTTGCCCTGAATCACCGGCAGGTAATTGTCGGTGAACCATGCGTTGCAGGTCGCTTGCTTGAGCACCTGGATATTGTCATGTGCTTCTACCGCAGCGACCAGTTCACGCCGCAGCTGTTCGGCACGCAGGCCGTCGACATCGAAGCGGGCATAGGCCAGCGAACCGCCGAGAATGGGCTGCTGTTCGATCAGCAACACCTTGGCGCCTGCATTGGCGGCGCTCAGTGTTGCCTGCAAGCCGGCAGGTCCCGCGCCGATCACCGCCAGATCCGTGAACAGGTAGGCCTTGTCGTAGTACTCGGGCTGGAACGCCAGGTCCAGCACGCCAAGGCCGGCCTTCTTGCGAATGATCGGCTCCCAGACTTTCCACATGCCCTTGGGCTTGTAGAACGAGCGGTAATAGAAACCCACCGGCATGAACTTCGAGAACTTGCCCAGGTACGCGTCCCGGTCGTTGTCCAGCGAGCCGTTGAAGTTCTGGCCGGTGGCCTGCAAGCCTTCCTGCAGGGCAACGGTGTCGGCCATTACGTTGGGCTCGTGAGGCAACTGGATCAGGCTGTTGGCGTCCTGCCCGGCCATGGTCAGGGGGCCGCGCGGGCGGTGGTACTTGAACGACCGCGAAAGCAGGAAGCGACCGTTGGCCAGCAGAGCACTGGCGATACTGTCGCCCTGCAGGCCCTGATAGGTTTTGCCATCGAAGCTGAACGTGAGCGGCCGGGTGCGATCGATCAGCAGGCCCATGGGCGCGGGCAGGCGGGCGGGGGTGGTCATCCTGCGATCTCCTTGGAGGCGAGGGGGGCGAAGTCGATACGTGCGGTAAACAGGTCGCGTGGGTCGAAGGTGCGGATGATCTCGTCGCTGCCGGTGTGGCGCTCGGCCAGGAACCAGTAGCTGGAGGGGTTGTGCATCCACCACTCGCACACCACGCCCAGTGTGTCTTCACTGTTGAACACGTAATCGGCCCACTCGCTGTCGCTGCAGGTTTGCGGGTCGGGCATGTGTTTGAATTCCCCGCCGTAGGTGAACTCGCTGATGTTGCGCGGCCCGTTGAGCGGGCAGGTCATGATTTTCATGTGTCGCTCTCCGTCAGTGGCTGGCCGCTGTTGCGCCCATTTCGTTGACTTGCTGGAAGGTTGAGAAGCGTTCGAGCGCGAATGGCCTGATCAACTCGGGCACCTTGCCGCCGCTGGCCACCAGTTCTGCCATGGTCTTGCCGCAGATCGGCGTGGCCTTGAAGCCCCAGGTGCCCCAGCCCGCATCGAGGTAGTAGTTCCTGACGGGGGAAAGGCCCATGATCGGGCTGTAGTCCGGGGTCATGTCGGTGATCCCGGCCCATTGGCGCATCAGTTTGGCGTTGGCCAGAAACGGAAACATCTCGATGGCGTGGGCCAGCAGGCTTTCCTTGAGGTCCAGCGTCGAGCGGCTGTTGAACAACGGGTACGGATCAGAACCGCCGCCAAACACCACTTCGCCACGGCTGGTCTGCTGCACATAGCAGTGCAGGGCGGACGAACTCACCAGCGGGTCGAGAAAGGGTTTGAAAGGTTGAGTGACCATCGCCTGCAGCGGGAAGGTCTGGATCGGCGAGCGAATCCCGGCCTTCTTCATCATCTGCGAACTCATGCCCGCCACCGCCTGTACGGCGCAGCCGCACTGGAGGGTGCCGCGATTGGTCTTCACCGCAGTGATGGTGCCGTTCTCGATCACCAGTTCCTGCACTTCGGTCAGTTGATGAATCTCCACACCGCGCTTGGCCGCCTGCTTGGCGTAGCCCCAGGCAACCGCGTCATGCCGGGCGGTGCCGCCGTCGATGTGCCACAGGCCGGCGAGCACCGGCAGATGACCGGGGTCCAGATTGAGGCTTGGCACCAGTTCGCGGATCTGCTGGCGGTCGATCATCTCGGTGCGGCCGCCGAAATGCTTGTTGACCTCGGCGCGCTGGCGGAACGAACGGACCGTGGCATCGGTATGCGCGAGAGTCAGTTGGCCGCGCTCGGAGTACATAATGTTGAAGTCGAACTCGTTGGACAGGCCCTGAAACATCTTCACCGACTCGGCATAGAACTTCACACCTTCGCTGGTCAGGTAATTGGAGCGGATCACCGCCGTGTTGCGCGCCGTGTTGCCGCCGCCCAGGTAACCTTTTTCCAGCACGGCGATATTGGTGATGCCGTGGTATTTCGACAGGTAGTAGGCGGTGGCCAGGCCATGCCCGCCGCCGCCGATGATCACCACGTCGTAGGAGGACTTCAGTTCCTTCGGCGCAGGCAGATCTACCTCGACCGGGTACTCCGAACTGAGCCCGTATTTCAACAGGTTGAAAGGCATACGGCCTCCGATTGGCTGCGTTGCGCGTGGGCCTGCTGCCGGGCAGCAGTCACGGTGTTTTTCATCAGAAAAGCGATGGTCATCGGTCCGACCCCGCCGGGAACGGGCGTGATCGCAGAGGCGACTTCGATGGCGCTGTCGAAGTCCACATCGCCCACCAGGCGGCTACGGCCGTGGTCGTCGATGCGGTTGATACCGACATCGATCACCACCGCGCCGCGCTTGAGCCAGCTGGCATCTATCAGGCGCGGGCGGCCAACCGCTGCCACGACGATGTCGGCCAACTGACACAAGGCCCTGCCATCATTACTGCGCGAATGCACCACCGTCACCGAGCAGTGCGCTTGCAGCAGCAGGGCGGCCATGGGTTTGCCGACGATGTTGGAACGACCGATTACCACCGCATGCTTGCCGCTCAGATCGCCGCAGGTTTCTTCGAGCAAGTGCAGGCAGCCGCTGGGGGTGCAGGGCTTCAATACGTTGCGCCCCTGGCTCAGACCACCGACGTTTTCACTGTGAAAGCCGTCTACGTCCTTGCCCGGATCGATAGCCTGCAGGACGCGGTTTTCTTCTATGTGAGCGGGTAAGGGCAGTTGCAGGAGAATGCCGTGTACCGTGTTGTCGGCATTCAATTCGGCAATCAGCGCCAGTAAGCGGGCCTGGCTGCTGTCGGCCGGCAGGCGGTGTTCCAGCGAGCGAATGCCGGCTTCCTCGGCACGCAGGACCTTGTTGCGTACGTAAACCTCACTGGCCGCGTCATTACCGACCAGAATGACCGCCAGTGCCGGTTCGATGCCTTCGACCTTCAAGGTGTTCACATCGTGTCTGACCTGTTGCAGAACGCGAGCGGCGGCGGCCTTGCCGTCGATGATGTGTGCGCTCATCGGAACACCACCGTTCGATCCGTGTTGAGAAACACGCGGTGCTCCAGGTGATATTTGACGGCCCGCGACAGCGCGATGGTTTCGTTATTGCGTCCCGCCGCGACCAGGTCGGCAGGCAGGTAGACGTGATCGACGCGCTGCACTTCCTGCTCGATGATCGGACCTTCGTCCAGGTCACTGGTGACGTAGTGCGCGGTGGCACCGATCAGCTTCACACCGCGCTCGTAAGCCTGATGGTAGGGCTTGGCGCCTTTGAAACCCGGCAGAAACGAGTGATGGATATTGATCGCCCGGCCAGCCAGTTGCTGGCACAGGTCGTCGGAGAGAATCTGCATGTAGCGCGCCAGTACTACTAGCTCGGTGCCGGTTTCATCGACCACCTTCATCAGTGCGGCTTCCTGCGCGGCCTTGGTTTCCCGGGTCACGGGCAGGTAGATGAAGCGAATCCCCTCACGTTCGGCCATCGGTCGCAGGTCAAGATGATTGGACACGATGGCGGTGATGGTCATGTCCATTTCGCCCTTGTGGTAGCGGTACAGCAGGTCGGTCAGGCAGTGATCGAACTTGCTGACCATCAGCAGCACACGCATCGGCCGGCGCGTGTCGTGTAGCTCCCACTGCATGGCAAAGTCGCTGGCAACGGCGTCGAAGCCGGCTTTCAACTGCTGGATGTCGCCCTCATGACCATCGTTGAAGCGAAACACTGCACGCATGAAAAAAGTGCCGCTGTACTCATCGTCGAACTGGGCCATTTCACCGATGTAGCAGCTGTTGCCAGCCAGGTAGGAAGTCACCGCCGCGACAATCCCGGAGGTCGCCGGGCAGCTGATCTTCAGGATGAAATGGTTCTTCTCGTGTTGCATGGCGTGTCCTCTGAAGGGTAGCGGCAGTTTGGCGCAGGGCGAAAAAGGTCAGGTGCAGAGGTTTTTCGTCGATGAATAAAATTCTCTACAGGAATTTAATATTCTTGAAGGCTGTTTTATAGGCGAAAGGAAATCCAGCGTCCAGAGGTTTCTGGAAACTTTGTTTACTAAAGGGAATATTGCAGGTTTCTTGTGGGGGGCGGGGTCGCCGGATTTCACTGTAGTGGCAAGCTGCTATTCCGGCGGAGCGTTGCGCCCGCTGGAAATATTCACGGCCCGGTCAATGCGTGACGCCTATTTCATCCCGATCAGGCCCTTGGCCTGGCTACGGCTATCGGAGTCCATATTATTGGACGACATCGCGTTATTCAGCGCGCTCATGGCTTGGGACAACGCTGATTGCATGCTCCTGATGGTGGACGTCAAAAGCTCTCTCTGCCGTTTCTTCTCATCTTCCGACAGGGTCTTGTCGTTCAGCAGTTCCATCAATTCCTGGTTCTTTTCAGCGATCTTATCCTGAAGCTTACGGATGTTTTTCAAGACTTCCTTGACGTCCTCAGGCAGGCCGGACCGATCAATGTCCGCGTTCCTTTCACTTTCGAGTTTTTCCTGACCTTCCTTCGAGATCTGAACCTTAACAGCGGCAGGTGTAACACTGGATACTGCGGAGCTTTCTGTCACCGAAGCTGGCGTTGAGCTCACGACTTGAATATTCATGATCGGAGGGGTGTCGAAAGGTGCGATTTTCATTGAGGTTCCGGTCCCGGAGGATTTGTGGAGTCTTGTTTAGTAAGCCTATCGGCCCGCAACAGCGGGCCTTTAGATTGATGTATCTATTTTGTACAAAATTGTATATTCGCGCACGCATTCCATGGTCAGGCTCTTGGGTTGAACCTGACTGCCTGACCAAGGCTTCGACGATGTTTGCTGTGACTTGACCGAACTCGGCCACTCATTGAAGCCGCAGCTGGAAATGCTGTCCGCATGGGCAAGCATCAACAGGCAGGCAATCGAGCAGGCACGCGCAAAGTGCGATCAGCAAGGTTCTCCGGCAACGTCGGCCGAAGATACCTTGCGTGGCTGAGTAGAAGTTATTTGCTACTGCGCGTCATCAGTCGTGATGCGCTTCACCAACAAACGTCAGCGAGGTAAACAAGCCGCGTTCAGCGATGTCGGCGTTGTCCTTGACCGGCAGCGTGACTTCGGCGGCGATGATATTCAGCCCCTCGTTACGCACGATGACGCTGGCCAGACCTTGTGCATCGGTTTCGGCGCTGACGACATCCGGTGCACTGCGGTAATCGCCGATCAGTTTGATGCCGGCGGCGGGTTTGCCGTCGATCAGTACGCGCACCGGCAGTGGTTTGCCTGCGCCGACTTTCAAAGGGTCGGTCTGCGGCACGATCACGAAATTCAACTTGTTGAACGCTGGCAGGTGCGCGCCTTCGGCGTAAATGGCCACGCTGTATTTGAAGGTGTGGATGGAGTCGGTGCCATTGGGTACTTTGCTGCGACCTTCATTGACCCATCGCTTCTCGGCGTCGCGCGTCCACATGCCGTTATCCAGCGCAACGCTCATGACCGCAGGCGGCTTGAGCGGCACCAGACGCGCGTGGTCTTCAAGGCGTTGTACCGTCACCGGGATCATTTTGCCCTGCAGGTCGTAGGCCCACGCGCCGCTGACTTTCTGCGCCTTGAAAGCGTTGTCTTCGGCGCCATGACCGTAGACCACTTCGATATTGCCGCGACGCTGTTCGGTCCACAGACCGTGCGCATTGACGTGGCTGGCGAACAAAGCGCCGAGCAGGCCCAGGGCCAGGAAAGGTTTGTTTGAAAGCATGATGCGTCCTTGTTGTTGGGAGCGGGGTGTATTGAGTCGGGTTGTCATGGGCGTCAGAGGCTGAGGGTCAGGCTCACCGTAACGTTGCGCGGTTCGCCAGGCGCGACCCAGTAATTGCTGTAGGAGCGCTCGTAGTATTTTTCATCGAAAATGTTGTTCAGGTTCAGACCCACCGTGACGTTCTCGCTGGCTTTGTAATGCGCCAGCAGGTCTACGGTCTGGTAGGCCGGCAACTCGAAGTCAGCGCCCGACTGCCCAGAGCGGTCGCCGACGTAGGTATACGCCGCGCCCACGTCCGAGCCGCGCAACGCGCCTTCCTGGAACTCATAGACGCCCAGCAGGCTGCCGCTGTGTTTGGCGACACCGAGGATGCGACTGCCGGTGGGGATGGTCTGGTCGCCCTTGGTCACTTCGGCGTCAATGTAGGCGAAGGCACCGATGACCCGAATGGCTTCGCTGACCTGCCCGGTCAATTGCAGATCCAAGCCCTGGCTGCGAGCCTTGCCCACCGCACGATTGGTGTCGGTGCCAGGATCAAGGGCGAGAACGTTTTCCTTCTCGATATGAAAGGCGGCGAGGGTCGTGCTCAGGCGATCGTCGAACAGTTCGCTCTTGATCCCGACTTCATAGCCGACGCCTTCTTCCGGGTCGAAGGTTTTGCCGGCGGCATCCAGGCCATTGTTGGGCTTGAACGAGGTGGACGCGTTGGCGAACAGACCGACTTGCGGTGTGAGTTGATAAAGCAACCCGGCGCGGTGAGTGAAAGCGTCCTGGCGCTGCCCGGAGGTGGCGTTGGTGGTGAAGTCATCGACCTGCTGATCGAAGTGCTCGTAGCGTGCCCCGATCATGCCGCGCAGCTTGTCGGTAAAGACAATCTGGTCCTGCAGGTTCAGCGCGCGGCTTTCGACATGCTCGTAAAAATCAGTACCGGAGCGTGCGCCGGCGGGTTTCGGTTGGCCGTAGACCGGGTTGTAGATGTCGATGGCGTAGGGGCTGCCGGCGATGGTCGTGACGCGCTCGTTCTTGCGATAGTTCTCGTACTCGGTGCCGATCAGCACTTCGTGCTCGACTCCCATACCATCGAAACGACCGCGTAATTCCAACTGAGTGATGCTGTCATGCCAATTGTTGTCGCGCTCCCGATAACGCCGATTGACCGTGTGCCCGTCGGCATTCAACGGGCGCGCCTCGCTGGCAAAACCCGACATCTCGCCCTGTTTGTAATGGCTGGCCAGACGCAGTGACCAGATATCGTTGAGCTGGTGGTCCAACGCGAACTGGACCATGTTGTTGTCGTTATCGATGTCATCGTCCGGCTCACCGAGGAAGGTCGAGCGAGACACGCCGCTCCAGGTGTTGTTGGGGGCGACCACGCCCCGGTCGAAAGTCGATGTGTGGCGCACGAATTCGGTTTCCACCAGCAGACGGGTGTCTGGGTTCAGTTGCCAACTGAAGGACGGGGCGACAAACACCCGTTTGCTTTCTACATGGTCACGAAAGCTGTTGTTGTCTTCGACGGCCAGATTGACCCGCGAGAGCAGATTGCCTTCTTCATCCAGCGGGGTGTTGACGTCCAGCGCGGTGCGATAGCGATCCCAACTGCCTGCGCTGGTCTGCAAGGTGGTAAAGGCTTCACGCTGGGGTTTCTTGGTGACGATATTGACCGTGCCGCCCGGATCGCCACGCCCGTACAGGCTGGCGGCGGGGCCTTTCAGCACTTCGATACGCTCGATATTTGCGGCATCCGGCGTGGCAGGGTAGCCGCGGTTGGCGCTGAAGCCGTCCTTGTAAAATTCGGAAGTGGTAAAGCCCCGGATGCTGTACTCGTAAAGCGTCAGACCGCCGAAGTTGTTCTGCTTCGACACGCCGCCGGCGAAATCCAGCGCACGCTCGACGCTGTTGCTGCCAAGGTCCTTGAGCACCGAGGCAGGCACCACGCTGATCGACTGCGGGATATCCGCGATGGCGGTATCGGTTTTGGTGGCCGTGGCCGAGCGGGTAGCGCGATAGCCCTGGACCGGGCTGGTCGCCGTCTCGTACTGATAGTCGGACGTGACGTTGACGCTTTCCAGTTCTATGGTCTGCGGGCTTTCCTCCGCGTAACCCGTATTGCCCAAAACGCCGATTGCCAAGCCTGCCAGAGACGCGATTCTACGAGACGACATGTGAGACTTCCTGATGATAATAGATACAATATAACATATCCGTTGAGAATTATTGTTGTTTGTTGCTGGGGATGTAACATCGGGCTGATCAGTAGGGGGGGCGATCCTTGCAACTCAGCGCTCAGGTGGGGGACTACGTCGTACAACTTCGCTGGGCCTTGAAAATGTAATATGCGTCAACCCGGCTATTGAGGTCGGCGAACCTCTCGCCTGTGATTCCTGTGTGCTCTGGAGAGCCAATGACGTTTCCAATACTCGCCGCTGCCCAATTCTGCTCTGCACGGGGAGCTATCGAGCACAACCTCTCCGGGCACCTGGCGTTCATGCAACGGGCAGCTGAACAGGGCGCCACTTACCTGCTGTTTCCAGAGTTGTCACTCACAGGCTACGAACCGGATCTGGCTCGCGAACTCGCCCTGCTTGCCGACGATGTGCGTCTGGCGCCGCTCGCGGCACTGGCGGTGAAGTTGCGATTGACGACCACCCTTGGCGTGCCGCTCAAGGGGCCGGACGATAGCGTCCTGATTGGCGCATTGACCTTCACCGCTGCGGGCGATGTCATCGCCTATGCCAAGCAATACTTGCATCCCGGTGAAGACGTGGTGTTTAGCGCAGGCAATGCGGACTGCTATCTGCCACTTGGTCAGCAGCGGATCGGTCTGTGCGTGTGTGCAGACTTTGCCCACGCCGAGCATGCGCGCCGCCTGGCGCAAGGCGGAGCCTGGGTGTACGCAGCCAGTGTGCTGATCTCGCCGGGAGGCTATGACTACGACGCCGGACTGCTTTCGGGGCATGCCCGCCGCCACTCGCTGCCGGTGTTGATGGCCAATCATGGAGGGCCGACTGGCGGCTGGCAGTCGGCGGGGCGCAGTGGTCTGTGGGACGAGGAAGGGCGTTGGGTCGGCGGGATGGAAGGTGAAGGAGGTGGTCTGGTAGTCGCGACCCGCCAGCACGAGGGCTGGCAGGTCAGGGCGGTTACGCTGGAGTAAGACGTTTCACGCGCCCATGGCAGTGTCCGGCTTGAGCCCGGGTTCGTTATGCGAGCGCGAAAGGGTCTCTGGCACGGCCAGCCACAACAGGCAGAACGCTACCGCTGCCACACCGGCAAGGGTCAGAAATGCCGCGCTGTAACCTGCCGCATGCACGACAAAACCCGCCAGGCTATTGCTCAGCGCTGCACCCAGCCCGAACAGCGTGGACAGCGCACCCAGACTCACGTTGAAACGCCCGCTGCCTTGAGTGAGGTCCTTGACCATCAATGGGAACAGGGCACCGAACAGGCCCGCACCGATGCCGTCGAGCATCTGCACCGCTACCAGCCAATAGGGATCATCGGAGAGGGTGTAAAGCACACCGCGAATCGGCAAGAACAGAAAACCGGCCAGCAGCAGCGGCTTGCGCCCCCAGACATCCGCTTTCATACCTACCAGCAGCGCGGCTGGCACCATCACCAGTTGGGCCGCGACGATGCACGCTGAAGTGAGCGGTGTCGCCATTTGCATGTTGATCTGTGACAGCTTCTGACTCACCAGCGGCAGCATCGCTGCGTTGGCCAGATGAAACAGGGCGCAGCAGATACCAAACATCAGCAGCGGCTTGTTGCTCAACAGTGCAGAAAGCCCCGACGGCTGATGACCACTGACGTCGTGACTGGCGTCGAAGCCCCGAGCCACGTCGTGATCGATGGCGTCTGCGGAAACGAAGCTGACCGCGACAATACTCGCCAGCGCCATTGCGGCCATCAGGTAAAACACCGCAATAGGGCCGAATAGATAGGCGAAGCCGCCAGCCAGAAGGGCTGCGCAGGCGTTACCAGCGTGGTTGAACGTTTCGTTGCGTCCGGTACGGCGGGTAAACGCTTTTGGCCCGGTGATGCCCAGCGAAATGGCCGCGATGGCCGGTGCAAATACCGAGGCCGCAATGCTGCTCAACGCCTGGGTCAGGGCGACAATGGAAAAGGACGAGGTAAACGGCAGAATCACGCAACTCAGCGTCACCAACAAGGCCGCCACACCAATCATGGCGCGCTTGTAGGGCGTACGGTCGATCAGCGCCCCGGCAGGTGTCTGGGTCAGCAGCCCGGCAATGCCGGCGATGGTCATCACCACACCGATGCTGGCCGGGTCCCATTTGTGCACCGCCAGCAGGTAGATCGCCAGATACGGGCCCAGGCCATCGCGCACATCGGCAAGGAAGAAATTCAGGCTGTCCAGTGAAAGGGTGTTGCGGCGATCTGCATGACTGACCAAGAGTGAAGTTCCTGTAATTCGTCCGACTCCAGGCAACCGAGTCACGGGTAATACTGACCCGGGCCGTTTTAAAGAAGTTTCCGCACTGAAGATGAAATTTAGGCTTCAAATGCTCTTTTTCTGCAGGCTTTTCAGTCGCTGGGTCGCGCGTTGCACGGCAGCCATTTTTTCTGGCCGCTTCATGCGCTTCCACTTGCGGATATCGTCCTTGGTACGCCCGCAGCTCACACACAGATCGCCGCTGAGCTGGCATACGGAAATGCACGGGTTTTCGATGTCCTTGGCCATGTTCAACCTCGTCTGGCGTATTTGCGTTTGATGCGCTGCTGCCAGTCGCCCGCGTTCTCGCGCAGGCACTGCTCTTCGCAGTCGACATGCACATGAGCCGCTGGATTCGACAGGCTGACCTGTGCATCGTCAAGTGCCTCTACCGTAAGACCGATCATCCGCTCGCCCAACCCGCGCTCCAGTGCAGCGTTCTTGTCAGCCTGCGTGTCAAACACCCATACCACCTGCAGGCTGGCCGGGAACGCCGCGTAATCGACTTCATGAGTCAGCCAGCAAAAACCGGGCATTTCGGCCTTAGCGGTCTCGCAGGCGTGCGTCAGTGCGCTCACCAGACGACGATCTGTCTGGGCCTGTTCGCGTTTGCTGGATGGCATGGGGGACCCTGGGCCGTGGAAAAGAAGTGGCGCAAGATACCTTATTGCAGGCGTGTGCCGAAGCGTGGGAGGCGGTATATCTTCAGGCGAAGTCTGATCTCACACGGCCATCATTCAAGCTATGCAGCGTTATCTTGTAGGATGACGTTCGGCCGCAAGGCCGGCGCCATTCCAAAAATAACAAGGAGACGCATGATGGATTTCTCAACCTCAAGCCCCGCTCTGGAGCCAAGCCGTCGGAGCTTTCTGAAAAAATCGCTGGCCGTTTCAGCAACCGTTGCCGCCATCGGCGCATTGCCGCGTCTTTCCAGCGCTCAGCCGCTGACCCAGCGCTATCCCGACCCGTTGGTCCGTGTGCTGGATGACAGCTTTACTGACATACGAATATTCAATGCCAGCGTCGAGAAGCTGGCCAGCGGCATGCGCTGGGCCGAAGGGCCGGTGTGGATCGGAGACGGTCGCTACTTGCTGGTCAGCGATATCGCCAACAATCGCATCATGCGCTGGGACGAGGTAACGGGTGAGCTGTCGGTGTACCGCGAGCACTCGAACTTTTCCAATGGCATGTGCCGCGACCGTCAGGGTCGGTTGCTGGTTTGTGAGGGGTCGAGCACCACCACCGAAGGGCGGCGGGTGACGCGTACCGAGTACAACGGGCGTATCACCGTGCTGGCCGACAGCTTCGAGGGCAAACCTTTCAATTCGCCCAACGACATCGCCTGCAAACGTGATGGTTCTATCTGGTTCACCGACCCTACCTTTCAGGCCGAAAGCAACTATGAAGGTCAAAAGGTCAAGCAGGAGCAACCCTTCGGCGTCTATCGCATAGACCCCTCGAACGGCAAGGTCTCCAGGGTTATCGATGATCTGGCCGGTCCGAATGGTCTGTGCTTTTCGCCGGACGAGAAAACCTTGTATGTGGTCGAAGGGCGGGCCAAACCCAATGGCCTTATCTGGGCTATAGCGGTCAAGGAAGATGGCACGCTGGGCGAACGGCGCAAGCACATCGAAGGTCTGGACTACGCGGCCATCGACGGCATCAAGTGCGACGAAAGCGGCAATCTGTGGTGCGGCTGGGGCGGCAATGGTGACCCCAAGGCGGATATGGAGAAACTCGACGGCGTGCGCGTGTTCAACCCTCAAGGCAAGGCCATCGGCCACATCAGCCTGCCCGAACGCTGCGCCAACATCTGCTTCGGCGGGCGAGAGGGTAATCGGCTGTTCATGGCCAGCAGCCATTCGCTTTATTCGGTGTTCGTCAACGCGCGCGGTGCCACGTTTGCCTGACGGTGTGTGACCCGATGACGGCGCCTGGCATGACGCGTCGTCAATCGGGTCGAACCCCCCGGGCTGTGCCCGGTCTGTTCCTGTAATCACTTTCAGGGATAGTTAATTATGTCGGCGCAACGCGGCCTTGTTCTACTTGCACGGGGCGGTTATGCCGCCCGTGGTGTTGTTTATCTGATTATCGGTCTGTTCGCGGTACTGGCGGCGCAAGGCTCATCGCAGCCTGCCGACAGCCACAGCAGTCTTGAAGCGCTGTTGAGCCAGCCATTCGGCGGTGTTCTGGTCGGGGTGGTGATCGTCGGCCTGCTGGCGTTTGCGGCATGGCGTGTCTTGCAGGCTACCCGGGACGTTGATCATCATGGCCGCGAATTCAAAGGGCTGGTGATTCGCGGTGGTCTGTTGGTGGGCGGCTTTACGTACGGCGCACTGGCGTTCTTCGCCCTTGGCCTGCTGGTCAGTGGGCTGAAGAGCTCCGGTGGCTCATCGGACGGTGGTCAGGCCAAGGACCTGCTGGCAGCCATTCTGTCCTGGGATCACTCCAATCTGCTGGTCTACGTGGTCGCCCTGGTGCCCTTGGGGTTGGGCATTGTGCACATCATCAAGGGCTACAAGGCTTCCTTCGAGAAGTATTTCGAGGCCGACGAGGACGTCATGAAGTACGTGCGTCCGGTATCGCGCTTCGGCTTGATCGCCCGGGGCGTGGCATTCATTGAAATTGCCGTGTTACTGGCGGTAAGCGGTTCCAGTTATCAGGCCATGCACCCGCCGGGCATGAAGGACGCGCTCAACGGTTTGCAGGATTTGCCCGCAGGTGGCCTGGTATTGCTGATTGTGGCGCTCGGGCTGATTGCGTTTTCGGTATACAGCTTCGCGCAGGCGGCCTGGCGCCGGATCAATATGGACGTGCCTGATGCGCCGGAAGCCGTGGCGCGTCATTTCCGCTGATCACCATATTTGATAGAGGACTGCTTGACGTCTCAGGTCAGGCAGTCCTTTTTAGTGGCTCCTGCCAGTAAAAAAACGTGACCTACTTCTCAAGTCGCCCTTGGCGCAGCCGACATTCTCTTTAGCGCTCCGATCATTTTCCGGACTGACGTTCTCGACGCGGGCCCGGATCAGATTCAGCGCAATAAAAATAAAGAGGATAGCCATGACCATTCTTCAGCGAGTGATCGGTGGATTTGCTGTGCTGGTAGTACTGCTGCTTGCCATGGCAGGTATCAGCTATCAAAGCACCCATTCCATAAGCGATCGGATAAGCGTCATCACAGGGCAGTCCGCACCCTTGAGCAGGGCGGCGAGCGAGCTTTACGTGCATGTGCTGCGCGCCAATCAGGCACTGCTCGGGATCCTGGTCAGCAATGATCCCAGACAGATCGACGATGGCAAACAGCCCTTCAACGACAGCATGGCTCGGTTCAATCAGCTGCTGGACAGCACGCCTGCCTATATTGGCGATCGTTCCGAACTGCGCGACAACCTGAACCAGCAGCGCCAACTGAGTGCTGCCTATGCCGAGCAGGCGCAGACGCTGATTGCCAGCCATCGACAGCACGTTCTGCAGACAATTCAGAGCCGAGTGTTGCAGGGCTACAGCAACAGTCAGGGCGCGCAACTGACCGGTTATCTTCGTGACTACATTGCCCGCGAGCGCAACGCCGGTTCCGCCGAAACTGTGGCAGCGGGGGAAAAGCTTTTACTGGAAGTCGGCAAATCCTACGAAGGTCTGGCTGCCCATGCCGCCACACCGAATATTCAGGCCTTGCAGCGCGTGCTCAACCTGCAGGATGAGGTGATAAGCACCCGCACACGGGAGCTCATCGCAGCCGACCCGCGTGCTGGCCGGATTGCCGGCGTGATGGTCAACCGCCTGCTTAATGATCTGACCGGCAGCGACGGCGTTTATCAGGCCTACAGGCAGGAAGCGGCGCTCGCCGAGCAGGTCGACAAACAGCGCCAGGCAGCGGAAACCCGTCTTCAGGCAACGCTGGACAAGATTGGCGAGTTCGGCAATCAGTCACTGGCGGTGGCCAATGAGGCCAAGGCCGGGGCGGATTCGACCATTGCCACCAGCCTTAGCCTGTTGCTGATCGCCTGCCTGCTGGCCGTCATGGCGGCAGCGATCATCGGCACATGGGTCGCCTTCAGCCTGCGTCGCCCTCTGGCGGCGTTTCGCGAGGTTTTGAAGACTCTCACCGGTGGCGACATGCGGGTACGTTTCGACGTTAGCCGTCGCGATGAGTTTGGTGAGTTGGGTGGTTATCTCAATGAATTCACCCAGTCGTTGCAACAGACGTTTCGTCAGTTGATCGGGTCGGCCGATACCCTGGCGCTGACCGCCAGCCAGAACGCGCAGATCAGTGAGCAGACGACCCGCGTGGTCGACCAGCAAAAGGATCGGCTCAACTCTGCCGCGTCAGCCATGAATGAAATGGAAAGCACGGTCGAGGAAGTGGCCCGTCGGGCTCAGGACACACGCGGCGCGGTGGACAGCACCAGTGAGCTGACCGGAAAGGTGCAAAAGCGTGTGGCTGAAACCATCGTCAACATTCGCCAGCAGGCTGAACAGGTCAACAAGGCGTCTGCGGTGACCGACGAATTGCAGAAATACGGGCAGAACATCGACGGTATCGTCGACGCCATTCGCACCATTGCCGAACAGACCAACCTGCTGGCGCTCAACGCAGCCATCGAAGCGGCGCGGGCTGGCGAGCAGGGCAGGGGCTTTGCGGTGGTGGCCGATGAGGTGCGCTCGCTGGCCAGTCGCACACAGACCTCCACCAGCGAGATCCAGGAAATGATCGGCCAGATGCAGAGCAAGATCCATTCGGCGGTAGAGGTGATGAACGAAAGCCAGATCCAGTCCGACCATTGCGTAACACTGGCCTCCGGCGCTGAT
This sequence comes from Pseudomonas sp. NFACC10-1, assembly GCF_900119195.1. Classification (NCBI taxonomy): domain Bacteria; kingdom Pseudomonadati; phylum Pseudomonadota; class Gammaproteobacteria; order Pseudomonadales; family Pseudomonadaceae; genus Pseudomonas; species Pseudomonas sp. NFACC10-1. The sequence goes on from NZ_FPJB01000001.1 coordinate 730,797, forward strand.
CAATTGCTGGTGGAAATGGGCGAGGCGGTGGATACGATTCGCGACATGAACATTCAGATCGCTGCGGCCACCGAGCAGCAAAGCGCAACGGTGCAGGAGACCAGTCGCATGGTCACGCACATCAACGATTCTGCCCAGCAGGCCGCCGACGGTGCCGAGCAATCGGCAATCAGCAGTCAGGATCTGTCGAAAATGGCCAGGGATCAGCGCGAGCTGCTCCATCATTTCAGCGTTTAACGCCCCGGGAGTCAGAACATGAAACAGTGGTTATCGATTTCCCTGAGTGCGAGCCTGCTGTTCGCTGGCCTGGCGCAGGCAGCAACGCCGCTGATCGGTGTAGGCATGGCCAAATACAACGACAATTTCCAGACCATCCTGCGCCACGGCGTGGAGAAACAGGTAGCCCTGCTGGACGCCGACATTTTCATGGAAAACGGCCAGGACGACGTGGAGCTGCAGATGCGGCAGTTTCGCAATCTGGTGAACTCGAAAGTCGATGCCATCGTGGTCGCGATGGTGAGTGGCAAAAGTGCGCCGGAAATGATGCGTCTGGCCAATGAAGCCAAGGTTCCTCTAGTATTCGTCAACCGTAATCCGGAACCTGCCAAATGGCCTGCGCTGACGGCGTTCGTCGGCTCTGACGAACTGGAGTCCGGCACCCTGCAGATGGAAGAGCTGGCCCGCCGCGCCAATTACAAGGGCAATGTGGTGATTCTGGTCGGCGACCCGAGCAACAAATCATCGGTCATGCGCACCGAGGACGTGGAGAAGGTGGTCGCCAAGTACCCGGACATGAGGGTCGTGCAGAAGAAAATCGGCAACTGGGAGCGCAGTCAGGCTGCGACCATCGTGATTGAATGGGTCAAGCAGGGCGTGGACTTCTCCATCGTCGCCGCCAACAATGACGAAATGGCCATTGGGGCAATCATGGGGCTGGAAAAAACCGGCAAAAAGGCGGGTGATTATCTGGTGGGCGGGATCGATGGCACCCCGGACGGTTTGAAGCTGATGGCCGAAGGCAAGATGGCGGTGAGCGTGTTCCAGGATGCGCTCGGGCAGGCCAACGGCGCAGTGGATGCCGCGATGCGCATGGCGCGCGGCGAAACCCTGGCGTCCCCGGTCATCTGGGTGCCGTTCAAGCTTATTACTCCGGAAAACCGTCAGCAGTTCGAGTAGTGTGCAGGTTACAAACGTGTGGCGCTGTGCGTCACACGTTTGTGTCCTTGCTGCACACTCGGGATCGAACGTGGAGTAGGCCGCGCTTACCGGCAAGTCAGACCCGAATATCCTGTGGTCCGCGGATCTGGGCTTCGATGCGTGTGCCGGTCAGGCGCTCTTCGTTGGAGAAGCCGTCGTAGCTGGACAGATCGCCAAAACGGATACCGGTGAGTTGCTCGATCTGCGCCACGCTGCGTTGCCAGGTTTTGAGCGGGCCGAACATGATGTCCAGCTTACCCAGCTCGCGGGTCTGGTCGATCATATAGGCGCTGGCCGAAGGCTTGCCGTCATCGCCGAGAAACGCCACGACTTTCCAGAATGCCGAAGGGATTTTGACATTGCGGTAGCTGCGGTCATCGTCGCGCAGCACGGGGCCGGTAAACACCGTTACCCGTGACTTCCAGCGTCGTGTGTTGTCGAGAATGTAGTCCTCCAGCTCCAGCCAGGTCTTCTGATTGAACGCACCCATCTGCGGCGAGCAGTTGGTGAAGTGGAAGGTATCGCTGTTGGCAACTTCGGCTTCCTTGCCCCAGTTAGGGTCCTGACGCCGAACCAGATGGCCGCGATCCAGCAGGTTGTCGGCGTACACACTTTCGCCAATCTGCGCCTCGGCGGGCAGGCGACCGTCAAATGCCCAGGAATCCTTGCTGCGTTTGACCTCTACGCTGTTGGCACCATCAATGTTGACGCCGACATACAGCGCCAGACGCCGACTGCGCGACATGGTGATGGAAAAGTGCGTGTAATCGAGGCGATTACCGGTGTTCTTTAACGGGTAGACATCAGGCGCAAGTTCTTCGTCGGTGGTCGGCCAGGGCACGATGAAATCACCAAGGAAGTTCTCGGCGTAGCCGGTGCGTTTTTTCAAGTCGCTTGCCGGTGTAGTGCGTGGTGCGGCCAACGCCTGAGGTTCCAGCAGCGTGGTAGTCGACGTCAGCGGTTTGAGGTCGGCAAGGCGGGGCCGGTAGGCGAGATCGATGGCGAACTTCTTGTCAGGCACGGTGCTGGCTCCTGTGTGTGGATTGAATGTCCTCAGTTCACCATAGACGCGTTACAGAGCGGCGTCAGGCCTGACGTTCAACGTGATCGTCTGCGGATTCGGCAATATCCGTTAAATAAGCTTAAGTATCTGGCAACGTGCGTCGATAAGCTCTTGAATAAGAGCAATCCGCAGCTCGCGTTATTTCATTGACCAGAGGGGCTACAGGATGTCGATAAAACTACGTCTGTTCTTGCTGATAGGCACCAGTGTGCTGACCGTCATGATCATCAGCCTGGTCAACTACCTGGGTAATACGCGCATGGAGGCGGCGATGCTCGACAGTGAAGTCAGCATGGCTGCACTGGGCAATCACCTCGAAGCCGACATGATGCACGATGCGCTGCGCGCCGATGTGCTGTCAGCGATGCTGTTCGGCCTGGGCAAGAGCAACAGTACGCGCGACGAAGTGCAGGCATCCCTCAAAGAGCATGCCGCGCTGTTTCGCAAGGTCGTGGGCGATAACCTGCAATTGCCGCTCACTGATGCCATCAAGGCAGAGCTGAGCAGGATAAAGCCAAGCCTCGACGCTTATATCAGCGCAGGCGAGCGAATTGTCGGGCTGGCCATCGACAGCCCGGACCGCGCGCAGCAAGAGCTGGGTACTTTTTCCAGTGCCTTCACGCAGTTGGAGGGGCAGATGTCGAGCTTGAGTGACCTGATCGAGGACAACGCCAAAGCCAGCGGCGAACGCACCCGTCAGACCACTCTTAGTGCCAATGTCACCTTGTTAGTCGTGCTTTCGATCAGTATTTTGCTGCTGCTGGTGCAGGGGCATTGGGTGACGCGCAGCATCATGATCCCGCTCGCGTCCGCCAGCCGTATTGCCGACAGTATTGCCCATGGCAACCTGCGCGAACCCATCGCCGAGTCAAGTGGCCGTGACGAAGCCAGCATGCTGATTCGCAGCCTGGCGATCATGCAGCGTGACCTGCGCAGCATGATCGAAGTGGTGCGCAGCAATGCCAATGACGTCAGTGGCATGAGCCGTCAGCTCAGCAGTGGTTGCCATGAGGTGGCCGACAGCAGCCGGCAACAGAGTTCAGCAGCTGGCACCATGTCGGCGGCGACCAGCGAGATGACCGCAAGCATTGAAGAAATCACCCGACATGCGGGGCAGGCGCTGGATATGGCCAGTCAGGCAGAATCCCTGGCCAAGAACGGCGGTAAGGTGATCCATCAGGTGGTCAGTGACATGGACAGCATTGCCCGTTCGGCACAGCAGTCGGCTCAGGTGATCCGCACGCTGGACAAGGATTCGGAAGGCATCTTCAATATTATTCAGGTCATCAAGGGCATTGCCGACCAGACCAACCTGTTGGCGCTCAACGCGGCCATCGAAGCCGCCCGCGCTGGCGAGCAGGGCCGTGGTTTTGCCGTGGTGGCCGACGAGGTGCGCAGCCTGGCAGGGCGCACCAGTGCTTCCACTCAGGAAATAACCACCATGGTTGCGCGCATTCAGCAGAGCACCCGCGAGGCGGTTACCAGCATGGAAGCCGGCGTGGCCCAGGTCGACAAGGGCATGGCGGTCACCGCTGAAGTGGAGCGTGCGATCAGCGATATCCTGGATGCTACATTGAGCACCACGCAGTTGGTCAATGACATCACCCGTACCATTGGCGAGCAGAGCCTGGCCAGCAACGAAATCGCCCATCAGGTAGAAATGATTGCCAGCATGTCCGAGGGCAATAGCCGTGTCATCGGCCAGACAGCCAGTACCACTGATGAACTGTCGTTGATGGCCGGGCAGCTTTCACAATCGGTTGATCGCTTTCAACTGTGATATCAAATTGCCCAGCTCTGCAGTACTCTGCGGCGCGAAAAGCGCCGCGAGCTGTGTGGTCGAAGTTTTTCCGCCTCCGCTGAAGGCGAACGCATTAAAGCTTTGGTCGCGACAGACGTTAACCATCGCACGAGAATCATCCTTGTACCCAGGAGCAGGAAAATGCAGACGTTAAAGGCTTTGTACGAGTCAGTTGAAAAGCAGTTTTTCAACACGCTGACCAAGAAGCTATCAAGCCTTTTCCTGCTGGTCCTGGTCAGCGCCTTGCTGTATTGGGTGGCGCTGAACATTCGTTCCGACATCATGCTGCAATTGCGCGGCACGCAAACGGACCCTGCCGCGCTGGGCGTGATCCAGAGTCAGCTCGATCTGCTGAGCAACGCAATTCTGCTGAGCACCCTGTTCACGCTGGTCATGGTCAGCTTCATGGTGTGGTATTTCCGCCACCTGATCGTGCGTCCGGTGATGTCCATGACTCGCGCGCTCGAAGAGGTCGCCAGTGGCGAAGGTGATCTATCAAGGGATCTGCCGCTGCTCACCCATGATGAAATTCGCGGGCTGGCCAGTACCTGCAATCTCTTTCTGGCCAAACAGCGCGAGATCATCAGTAGCATTCAGGGGCTGACTGTGCAGATCGCCGTCGAGTCGGCGCGTTCGCTGAAGAACATCAGTGACTCCAGCGACAGCGCGACCGATCAGGCACGCTTCGCCAGAGAAGTGATGGACCAGAGCAATATGGCAGTGGGCAGCATCGAGGATGTTTCGCAGCAGACCCAGGGTATTTCCAGCACCACTGCGCAGAATCTGAGCATGGCACGCGACTCTTACGCCGAACTGCTTGAGGTGACCGGCAATATCAGCCAGATATCCACCAGTCTCAACGAGTTCGGTGGGCTGGTCTCCGGCCTGAATGAGCGTTCATCAAGCATCAAGTCGATTGTCGGGCTGATTCAGCAGATTTCCTCGCAAACCAACCTGCTGGCGCTCAATGCGGCCATCGAAGCGGCGCGGGCGGGGGAGAGTGGTCGAGGTTTTGCGGTGGTGGCCGACGAGGTGCGCACGCTGGCGCAAAACGTCAGCAAAGCCACTGACGACATCTCGCGCAACATCGACGCGATGCTTCAGGAAGTCAGTTCCACACACGAACAGACCATCCAGATCAGCCACAGCGCCCGTGAAACCCAACTGGTGGTGGAGCGCGCATCCGGCCATTTCGAGAGCATGATCGGCGATTTCGAGTCGACCAACGACAAGCTCGCCGACATCGCTGCACACATTCAGCAGTTCGCCTCTACCAACACGGGGATCAATGAACGGGTAACGCGGATCTATTCCGATAGCCAGGCCATCGATCAGCGCATGCAGCACTCCGCAACGGCTACTCGGGATCTGTCCAGTGTGGCTGAGCAAGTGCAGGCGCTGCTGGGGCGTTTCGTGCTTGGGCATGGCGAACTGGATGCGGCGATCACTCGCGCCAGTCAGTGCCGTGACATTCTGCAAGTACGCCTGGCCGAGCTGCACAAACAGGGCGTCAATCTGTTCGATCAGAGTTACAAGCTGATTCCGGGCACAGACCCCAAACAATACACCACCGGTTACACCGAGCGTTTTGCGCAAGTCTGCCAGGAAGAATGCGACAAGCTGACCAAGGGCACACGCGGCGGCAAGGTCACCTTCATCGTCGACAGCAAAGGCTATTGCCCGGTCAACAACAGTTGGGTATCGCAAAAGCCTACCGGCAACCGCGAAGTCGATCTGCCGGTGTGCCGCAACAAACGCATGTTCTCCGACCCGATTGGTCTGCGCGCCGCAGGCAACAAGCAGCGTTTTCTGTTGCAGACTTATTTGCGCGATACCGGAGAGATCATGACCGAAATCGATGTGCCGTTCTTTTTCGAGGGGCGCCACTGGGGCAACTTGCGGATGGGCTTCGACGCAGCGCTGCTGTTGGGCAAGTGACCTAAGATGCCAGGGCCTGCGCCATGCGCAGGCTGATGGCGTTTTTCAGCCCAGAAGGTGTTGGGAGATGTACCTGGATATCTGAACGATTGAGGTCTTGCCGGTGAATTCGAATTTTACCTTGCCTACCGCCGAGAAGTAGATTTCCAGTTCAGAGTCCAGGTCGAACGTACCCGACGTCTCGACCGACCACGCCACGATGTTCTTGTACGGCAAGGAGGTGAAGTCCTTCTTGCTGCCTGTCAGCCCCTGGACGTTGACCGCAATGATGCGTTTGCTCGTGAACACTACGCCATCACGCATGGACTTGTAGGCATCGATAACCTCTTCGCCGTCGAGCAGCAGGTCCTTGACCCGGTCCGCGTATTCGTCATTCTGTTTGAGTTTGAAGAAGCCCTTGTTGTTGAAGTCGATCATCTGTCTATCCTTGAATATCTGTTCGGGGGGGGACGCGACGTGCGCAGCCGGGTGTCCGAAGCCGCCGCAGAATAACATCGCTCAACCTGTCTCATGTATTTGCGACATGGATATTCAGGCTGGCCGTCCCCCAAACGACTGAACGTTTGCGCCAATAAAAGCTCCATTTTCAAGCGGCGCTGATTTCCAGAACGCCACCGGAGGTGTGACTTTGAACATTCAAGACCTGACCAAACATGTAAAGGATCAAACGGTTCGTGAACTCGATCTGATCTCCATGGAAGGCGGTTCCTACGTGCTGCACGCAAAGCTCGAGGGCAAGTCTGTGCCAGTGGAAGATTCGAGCGGAAAAACCCTGCACGTTGCTTCGGTGGAAGAGGCGCGCAAGGTGCTGTCTTCGGTCTCTGACGTAAAACTGTTCATGACCCAGGCCGTGGCGCATGACGAAATGGTCGGTCTGGACGATGTTCAGGCACAAACTTCGCGGCACGAGATACCCCTGCGCTCGAGTCTGTGATGTCGATCAGGCGTTGTTGCGCCTGATCGCAACGCACTTGATTTCGAGCAGCAACCCGGGGTGCGCCAGTTCGGCAACGCCGATGCAGGTCCAGGCGCACTGGCCACGCGGGAATATGCGGTTTTTTACTTCACGAAAGACCGCCATGTGTTCGCTCATGGCGACATGGTAAGTCGTCATGTCGACTATATCCTCGAAGGTGCAACCGCCCTCGGCGAGCACCGTGCGCAGATTCTCCCAGCAGGCGATGAACTGAGCCTCCGGGTTGAGGATGACTTCCATATCCCGCGTACGCCCCACCTGGCCCGCGCAGTACAGGGTATCCCCAACCCTGACCGCAGGTGCATAGCCTGCACGGTCCATGATCGACTGCATGGTGGACGGAATGATGAGCTCTCGGTCTGACATGTTGTAACACCTGTTCGTAACGCTTGAATGTGCAATGGCTGATCTGGTTATCGCTGTTCCGGCCTACGCCTTGGCGGCCGGTCTGGCAGCGCGCCGCGGCTTTTTCGCCGCAGTATCCGTCGTGGCGGTGGAGGTCTTGGCGGGCCGTTTAGTGGTCTTGCGCTTTTTCTTCCAGGGCGGTGTAACGCCTGCCGGGCTGGCTGGTCCGCTGATACTCATACGCATGCCGACGCAACGGCTGACCTGTTTGCTCATCCACGCCGCCTGTTTGGCGACGAACTCTTCAAGGCTCATTTCGCCGCTCTGGACCATGTCCAGCGCCTGTTCCCAGATGGCGGTGGTGCCCGGATCGGCGATGGCACGGGGCACGGCGTCGATCAGGCTGAAGGCTGCCGGTGCTGCGCACAGCGACTTGCCTTGCTTGGTCAGGTAGCCACGGTCCAACAGGCCTTGAATGATCCCGGCGCGGGTGGCTTCGGTGCCAATGCCGGTGGTGTCCTTGAGCTTCTGTTTGAGCAGCGGGTCTTCCACCAGTCTGGCGACGTTCTTCATTGCCTTGATCAGGTCTCCCTCGGTGAACGGCTTGGGCGGCTGGGTCCAGAGGTCCTTGAGGATGACCTCGGCGACCGCACACTCGCAGCCCTGAAACAATGCCGGCAACGGCTGCGGGGCAGGCGCTTCGCGACCCTTGACCGGGGCCAGCGCTTCGGGCATCGCACGCTTCCAGCCTGGCTCGACAATCTGTTTGCCCACCGCACGCAGCGCGTGGCCTGCACAGTCGAAGTCAGCCTGGGTGCGATCGAATTCGTGGTTGGGCAGAAACTGCGCGAGGTAACGCGCCCTGATCAGGGTATACACCGCTCGCGGTTTGCCGGTCAGACGTTCTACGCCGCGCACCGCCGCGGTGGGAATGATGCCGTGGTGGGCTGTCACTTTGCTGTCATTCCAGGCCCGTGATCGACGTTGTGGGTCGAGGTGCGGCGACAGGCCTGCCAGCGCAGGGTCGGCCTTGCACAGCGCCGCGATAATGCCTGCGGCCTCACCATGCTGACTGTTCGGCAGGTACCCGCAATCGCTGCGCGGATAGGTGATGACCTTGTGGGTTTCATACAGGGACTGGGCGATGTCGAGGGTTTCCTGCGCGCCGAGCCCGAGCTTCTTCGAACAGATTTCCTGCAGGGTGCCCAGGTCGAACGGCAAAGGCGCCGCTTCGCGAATGCGCTCGGTGCGCAGCTTGACCAGTCGTGCGCTGGCCGCGCCGCGCATGTCGTGCGCAGCCTGTTGCGCAAGCGCTTGGTTCAGGCAACGGTCCTGGTCGTCGCAGGCATCCGATGGTGCGCGCCACTGGGCGATGAACGCCTGATTGTCATGCAGCAGCCTGACGTCGATAGCCCAGTAGGGCGCCGGGACGAAGTCGGCGATGCTGCGATCACGGTCTACCACCAGTCGCAGGGTCGGGGTTTGTACCCGACCTACTGGCAACACGCCCTGATAACCGGATTGTCGACCCAGCAGTGTAAACAGGCGACTCATGTTCATGCCTATCAGCCAGTCGGCGCGTGATCGACCCAGCGCCGAGTGATACAGGCTGAACGTATCGGCACCGGGCTTGAGCGCCGCCAGCGCCTTGCGGATCGAGGCGTCATCCAGTGCCGACAGCCACAAACGCTGAATCGGCCCGCGATAGCGACAGTGCTCGATCAGTTCGCGGGCGATCATTTCGCCCTCACGGTCGGCGTCGGTGGCGATCACCAGTTCCCGGGCTTCACTCAGCAGCCGCTTGACTGCCTTGAACTGGCTGGCGGTTCTGGGCTTGACCAGCATTTTCCATTTTTCCGGCACGATGGGCAGGTCCTCCAGTACCCAGCGTTTGTAACGTGCATCGTAGGCGTCGGGCGGGGCGGTTTCCAGCAGGTGGCCGATGCACCAGGTGACCGTCGCATTGGCACCCACCCAGCAGCCGTCGCCACGCCGGGTTGCGCCGAGCGCAGCCGCAATGTCTTTGGCCTGGGAAGGTTTTTCGCAGAGAAACAGCCGCATGACTACCGTCGTCGATTACCGGTGCAAGGGCTGCAAGGATGAACGTTGAATGCGTAGCGGGCAAGGTTTATCTGTATGGATATACAGATAAACGCGCTATACGGCCTCAAAAATGGACCGCCTGACGCCATGCCCGCATACGCTGGTCAGCCTGGAGAATTGCTTTTGGTTCAGTTCAGTAATTCGGAGAACGCCTTGTCTGCTTCCAGCACCGCCGGCAACCCGGCAAACAGCGCGTCCAGATCGATGCCTTCCATCAGCGGACCGCCTGACGCCTGCTGCGCCTGAGGTGTCGCGCCGCCGTGGGCCTCCAGCGCATCCGAAATGGTAATGGCCTGGGCGACGATCCTCGGCAGCGATGCGTCAGCCGGAGCCCTCATCGGCGTTGCCTGATAGGCGATAGCCTGTTGAATAACCTTGGGTAAATGCCAGCGACTGGCCAGCTCTGCACCGACTTCCGGGTAGCTGAAACCCAGTTGCAGGGTTTCGCTGGCCGCACGTCCAGGCGTCCCGGCTTTGGCGGCGTTGTTCAGGCGTTCGGCAACATCGGGCGCGCCGGTCTGGATCAGCAACTCACCGATGTTATGCATCACCCCGCAGGTAAAGGCTATTTCAGGGTCGGCGCCCGTCTGTTTCGCCAGCATCCGGCAGATTCCTGCTACCTGAAAGCTTTTCAGCCAGAACCCCTTGAGATCAAAACTCGGCCCGGCCTTGAATGCACCGGTCACTGCCGAGGCCATCACCAGCGTACGCAGCGTATTGAAACCCAGGCGCATGGCCGCGTCTTCGATACTCGAGGATTCCCTTGAGCCGCGAAAGCGCGCCGAGTTGGCCAGACGCAATACCTTGGCCGCAATCACCGGATCTTTCTCTATATTGCGGGCAATGCTTTCCAGGTTCGAAGAGGGATTGTCAAATTGCAGCATCAGATCCTGAGCCACTTTGGGAATACTCGGGAGGCTATGCAAACCGTCAAAAAGTTGCTCGATACTTGGCATGGCGAGACCATCCTGTGCAGGGCGGGGGATGATTTCAACCATAGCCAGTTTTTCCTGTTCTGCACGCTTGAGTGTCGATTGTGGGAAGGGCGTCTCGACCTGCGACGAAAAAAATAATCAAGGACTCGTGGATCGCGCCGATATGGCGATACAAGCGTCTCTGTAAGGTTTCGATACTCGGACCTGCCTGGTGATTGACGCCGTGGCAGACGTATCGGCTCCGGTTGCTGAACGGCCTGTGGGTTGTAATGTGAAATAGACGGCACTGTTGTGAAGTTTGATTGGCGATCCAGAGATCGTCCTTATTGGTTTTTTGCCGTGGAAGTAACCGCTATGAAAAGTCTGGGTTTCAGCAAAAAGATTCTTCTCGCCGCTGCATTGATTGTGGTCGTGGCGTTCAGTGTATTCATTGTCGTCAATGACTATCGACAGCGTCAGTCGCTCAAATCCAGCGTCAAGTCCGAGTTGCAACAACTGGGTACGCTCACCACGCAGAACATTCAAACCTGGCTGGAAAGCCGCATGCAATTGCTGCAATCGATGTCGCAGCAAATCGCCGCGGATGGCAAGGAACTGCCCCAGTTGCAACGCGCCATCGGCCTGCCTGCCTACAGTGACAGTTTTCAGCTGAGCTACTTTGGCAGCACCGATGGCGTGATGTTCTCGGTGCCGTCGGCCAATCGCCCATCTGACTACGATCCGCGTGCACGTGGCTGGTACAAGGCGGCACAGAATGCCCCCGGCACCATTGTGACCGAACCCTACATCGCGGCATCTTCCGGCAAGCTGGTCATGACCATGGCCACACCGGTCAAGTTCCAGAATCAGTTCGTGGGCGTGGCCGGTGCCGATATCGCTCTGGACAACGTCACCAAGATCATCAACTCGCTGAACTTCGATGGCCATGGTTATGCGTTTCTGGTCAGCGCCGACGGCAAGATTCTGGTGCACCCGGACAGCAAACTGGTGCTCAAGAACATCAGTGAAGCCTACCCGACCAATACGCCGAAAATTGCTGCCGGGGTGAGTGAAATCGACTCCGGTAAAAAGCCCGAGATCATTTCCTTCACGCCCGTTCAAGGTGTCTCGACGGCCAACTGGTACGTGGCACTGGTACTGGAGCAGGATTCCGCCTACGCCATGTTGACCGAGTTCCGTACCTCGGCCATCACTGCGATGGTGGTTGTGGTGATGGTGATCATCCTGTTGCTGGGCCTGTTGATCCGGGTGTTGATGCAACCCCTGCATCAGATGGGCCGCGCGATGCGTGATATCGCCGATGGCGAGGGCGATCTGACCAAGCGTCTGGCCATCACTTCGCAGGATGAATTCGGCGCACTGGCCGAGTCGTTCAACCATTTTGTCGAACGTATCCATACCTCGATCCGCGAAGTGGCTTCGACTGCCGCGCAATTGGGCGAGGTTGCCACCCGGGTGGTCAAGGTCTCCAACGCGTCGATGGGCAACTCCGACCAGCAGGCCAATCGCACTGAAAGCGTGGCAGCGGCGATCAACGAATTGGGTGCCGCTGCCCAGGAAATTGCCCAGAATGCGGCGCGCACCTCGCAGCAGTCGAGCGATGCTAGCGGCCTGGCCAGCGACGGTCAGAACGTTGTGCAGCAGACTATCAAGGCGATGAACGAGCTGTCCGGCAAGATCAGCGAGTCGTGCGTGAACATCGAAAGCCTGAATGGCAAGACCGCCAACATCGGGCAGATTCTCGAAGTGATCACCAGCATTTCCCAGCAGACCAACCTGCTGGCGCTCAACGCCGCCATCGAAGCGGCGCGTGCCGGTGAAGCAGGGCGCGGTTTTGCGGTAGTGGCCGACGAGGTGCGCAACCTGGCGCACCGCACTCAGGATTCTGCCCAGCAAGTACAGACCATGATCGAAGAGCTGCAGGTCGGCGCTCGCGAAGCAGTGACCAACATGACCGAGAGCCAGCGTCAGAGCGAGGACAGCGTCGGCATCGCCAATCTGGCCGGCGAGCGTCTGAGCAGCGTGACCCGCCGCATCGAAGAGATCAACGGCATGAACCAGTCGGTCGCGGCGGCAACTGAAGAGCAGACCTCGGTGGTCGAGTCGATCAATGTCGACATCACTCACATCAACACCCTCAACCAGCTGGGCGTCGACAACCTGCGCCAGACCCTGGATGCCTGCAACTCGCTGGAAGAGCAGGCTGCGCGTCTGCAGCAGCTGGTGGGCAGCTTCAGGATCTGATCCGGCTGCGTTTGCGCCGCTCCGCAGTACCGGGAGCGGCTGCCTGGGCTTCTTTCAGTCCCAATGCTTCAGCGTGGCAATGCAGCGGATGAGGGTCCCACCGCTGTCCGTTGCCACACGATGGGTGACAAACTGTTATCACTTGGTCACTCGCGGTTCATGACGCTGCAACAACACAGGTTCAGTTTGGTTGACAACCAAATGCGACCTGTCCCGGGTCGTGCACAGACCGAGAAGCCTCATGAACGAAGCCATTCATGTACAAGGCCTGAACAAGACCTTTTCCCACAAAAGCGCTCTCATTGATCTCGCGTTGTCTATACAACCTGGTGAGATGGTCGCGCTGATTGGCGCTTCCGGTTCGGGCAAGTCAACGCTGCTTCGGCATCTCGCCGGTCTGGCGTGCTGTGATCGCAGCAATGGCGGTCAGGTTCAGGTATTGGGCCGCGAGGTTCAGTCCTCCGGCCGCCTCAACAGCCAGGTGCGACGTCTGCGCGCTGATATCGGTTATATCTTCCAGCAATTCAATCTGGTCAATCGCCTCAGCGTGCTGGACAACGTCCTGCTCGGTTGTCTGGGGCGCATGCCACGCTGGCGCGGCAGTCTGGCGCTGTTCAACAACGAGGAAAAACAGCGTGCAATGGCCGCGCTGGAAAGGGTCGGGCTGGCGGACCTTGCCGCGCAACGGGCTTCGACCCTGTCCGGCGGGCAGCAGCAGCGGGTAGCGATTGCCCGCGCCTTGACCCAGCGCGCCGAAGTGATCCTCGCCGATGAACCGATTGCCTCACTGGACCCGGAATCGGCCCGCCGCGTCATGGAAATCCTCGCCGACATCAACCGCCGCGACGGCAAGACGGTCGTGGTGACCCTGCATCAGGTCGATTATGCCGTGCGCTATTGCCCGCGTGCGGTGGCGCTCAAATCCGGGCGTATTCATTTTGATGGCCTGGCGCAGGAGCTCAGCAAACAGTTCCTCAACGACCTCTACGGTGCAGACGCGGACGCGAGTCTGATGATCACCGAACGAAGCCGGCGCGTGCGGCAAAAAGCCAGCCTGACGCTGGCCAAGGTCTGACGTCCTTTCAACATCCCCCACCTGACATTTTCCGGAGAGCCTGCATGTTCAAGCGTATCGGTCGTCTTCTCGCCTCTGCCGCCTTGCTGACTGCCTGCGCGTTGGGCACCGTCCAGGCCGCAGAAGAAAAAGCCATCAATTTCGGCATCATGTCCACCGAGTCTTCGCAAAACCTGAAAAGTATCTGGCAGCCGTTCCTCGATGACATGAGCCGCAAGACCGGTCTCAAGGTCAATGCCACCTTCGCTTCGGACTACGCCGGCCTTATTCAGGGCATGCGCTTCAACAAGGTGGACGTGGCCTGGCTGGGCAACAAGGCGGCGATGGAAGCGGTGGACCGCTCCAACGGCGAGATCTTTGCCCAGACCTCCGCCGCCAACGGTGACGCGGGTTACTGGAGCCTGCTGATCGTGCGCAAGGACAGCCCGATCAATAGCGTCGAAGACATGCTCAAGAATGCCAAGAGCCTGACCTTCGGCAACGGCGACCCGAACTCCACCTCGGGCTATCTGGTGCCAGGTTATTACGTATTTGCGAAAAACCACGTCGATGCGTCCACTGCCTTCAAGCGCACCTTGAACTCCAGTCATGAAGTCAACGCCCTGAGTGTTGCCAAGGGGCAGCTGGACGTTGCGACCTTCAATACCGAAAGCTGGGATCGCCTGGCTGTGACCCAACCCGACAAGGTCGAGCAACTCAAGGTGATCTGGAAATCGCCGCTGATCCCGGCCGACCCGATTGTCTGGAGCAAGGCGCTGTCGGACCAGGACAAGGCAAAGATTCGTGAGTTCTTCACCAGTTATGGCAATACCGATGAAGAGAAAACCGTCCTGAAGAACATGCAGATGGGCAAGTTTCTCAAGTCCAGCGATGACCAATTGCTGCCCATCCGCCAGCTCGAACTGTTCAAGCAGCGCACCGAAGTGGCTGCCAGCACCACGCTGGACGCCCAGGAGAAAACTGCCCGTCTCAAGGATATCGATGCCAGCCTGAGCAAGTTGCAGGAGCGTATCACTGAGCTGAACCAGAAAACCGCAGGCAGCTCCGCAGGTTGAGCCAGCCGTTCACGATCAGGAGTTCGTCATGACCACTCACGTTGCCTACGCCCAGGTTGCAGGCAAACCCAACTGGTCCCGTTATCTGGGCTGGGGCCTGTTGCTCGCTGCACTGGCCTGGGCCTGGCAGGGCGCAGAAATGAACCCGATGGCACTGGTTCGCGACTCGTCGAACATGGCCACATTCGCCGCCGATTTCTTCCCTCCGGACTTCCGTGAGTGGCGCAGCTACCTCAAGGAAATGCTGGTGACTATCCAGATCGCCCTGTGGGGTACGACGCTGGCGATTGTCTGCTCGATACCGTTGGGCATCCTGTGCGCCGAGAACATCACGCCGTGGTGGATTCATCTGCCGCTGCGGCGCTGCATGGACGCTTTTCGTTCGATCAACGAGATGGTGTTCGCGATGCTGTTTGTGGTCG
Source organism: Pseudomonas sp. NFACC10-1 (assembly GCF_900119195.1). Taxonomy (NCBI): domain Bacteria; kingdom Pseudomonadati; phylum Pseudomonadota; class Gammaproteobacteria; order Pseudomonadales; family Pseudomonadaceae; genus Pseudomonas; species Pseudomonas sp. NFACC10-1. The sequence goes on from NZ_FPJB01000001.1 coordinate 745,951, forward strand.
CCGTCGGGCTGGGGCCGTTCGCCGGGGTGCTGGCACTGTGGATCAGCACCACCGGGGTCCTCGCCAAACTGTTCGCCGAAGCTGTCGAAGCCATAGAGCCCGGACCGGTCGAAGGGGTGCGCGCCACCGGTGCCAGCGCCTTGCAGGAAGTCATCTACGGGGTCATTCCGCAGGTCATGCCGCTGTGGATCTCCTATGCTCTATACCGGTTCGAATCCAATGTGCGCTCGGCAACCGTGGTCGGGATGGTCGGCGCAGGGGGCATTGGGGTTATCCTCTGGGAAAACATTCGCGCCTTTGCGTTCGTCCAGACCAGCGCCGTGCTGCTGGTGATCATCGTTGTGGTAAGCGTCATCGACATCATGTCGCAGCGCCTGCGCAAGCAATTCATCTGACAGAAGAGGGGTGTTCAATGAACACTTTTTTTAACCATGCAGTTGTCTAGACAAGCTGAGCCGATGTACCTGGAACTGGCCGAGACGCTGCGTGACGAGCTGGCCACGTACCTGCCTGGCGATTACCTGCCCGCCGAGTTTCAGCTGGCCGAACGCTTCAGCGTCAACCGCCACACGATTCGCCGTGCTGTCGACGAACTGGTCCGCGAGGGCAGTGTGCTGCGCCGGCAGGGCAAGGGCACTCAGGTACTGGAACGCCCGTTGATCTACCCGATGCAGGCCGAAAGCGCCTATAGCAAGTCGCTGTCGGCGCAGGGCATCGGGGTCGAGGCCGTGCTGCTGGTGCGCCGCGAATGCATCGCCAGCCAGGAAGATGCGCTGCATCTGGGGCTGGCCGAGCATGCGCCACTGATTGAACTGCAGACCTTGCGCAAGCTGGACGGGCAGGCCGTGAGTCTGATCTGCCATCGCTATAGCGCCCGTTACAGCGAGTTGCTGGCTGAGTATCAGGGCGGCTCGGTGCGCCAGTACCTGGCCGAGCGCGAGTTGCCGTTGAGCCGTGCACAGAGCCTGATCGGTGCCCGCTTGCCGTCCCGCGGAGAGGCCGGGTTGCTGCTGATGCCCCGACACATGCCTGCGCTGACGGTGTTGACGGTTTCGTGTGACCGGTCGGGGCGGCCCGTAGAGCTTTCACGCTCGGTCAGCCGTTCAGACCGCTTCCAGTACCAAGTGGCATTCAACCCGATTGCCGACAGCCAGATGGCTGGCCACCCAACGACGGACTGACCCCGAGGTGTTCCATGCAAGCATCCCCTGAAACAGCCGCACGTCAGCACTGGATGGGCGTCTTGGCACGTGCCCATGTCGATGAGCCGAGTCGCGAGCGATTGCAGCGTCACGAAGCGGCGTTGCGCGACACCGATTACCAGATGATCCGCGCTCCGGAAATCGGCATGACCCTGGTGAGGGGCCGTATGGGCGGCACCGGTTCAGCTTTCAACCTCGGCGAAATGAGTGTGACGCGCTGTGTGGTGCGTCTGGTCGATGGTCGCACCGGCTACAGCTATCTGGCCGGACGCGACAAGCGCCACGCCGAACTGGCGGCTCTGGCCGACGCGCATTTGCAGGGCGCGCAGCAGGCCTGGTGGCTGTCCGAACTGATCGAGCCGCTGGCGCGTGCGCAAGCCGAGCGTCGGGCGCGCAAGGACGCGGAGGCCGCTGCCACCAAAGTCGAATTCTTTACCCTGGTCCGAGGAGAAGACTGATGAATGCCGTCCTTTTGCAACCTGCCTTCACCGATCCGGTACTGGATGCCCAACGCAGTTTTCGCGTCGCCCTCAAGGCGTTGTCCGGGCCGGGCGTGATTCAGACCCTGCCCACCGCGCACCAACCGCCGGCCTTGCAGGGCCTGGACAGTGCATCCCATGCCCTGTGCCTGGCGTTGCTGGACCTGGACACGCCAGTGTGGCTGGCGCCGGCATTCGATACCCCGGCGATTCGCGCAAACATTGCCTTTCATTGCGGCAGCCCGATTGTCACTGACCGGCACGCGGCCCGCTTCGCGTTGCTCGATGCATCGACTGCTCTGCAACTGCACGATTTCGATACCGGCAATGATCGCTACCCGGATCAATCCTGCACCTTGCTGATCCAGCTGCCTGACCTGGAAGGCGGGCGGATGCTTGCCTGGAGCGGTCCCGGCATCGAGCGACACCATTTGGTGGCGTTGCCGCTGGATGAAGGTTTCTGGGCTGCACGTGAAGCACGTAATGTCTTCCCTTGCGGGCTGGACGTGTTCTTTGTCTCTGGCAATCGACTGCTCGGCTTGCCACGCAGCACCCGTGTGCAGGAGTGTGCCTGATGTACGTCGCGGTCAAGGGTGGCGAACAGGCCATCGATAACGCTCACCGTCTGCTGGCCAGCAGGCGTCGTGGCGACACCGGCATTGCCGAACTCGACGTCGAGCAGGTCCGCCAGCAACTGCCGCTGGCGGTCGCGCGGGTCATGAGCGAGGGTTCGCTGTACGACCCGCAACTGGCTGCGCTGGCGATCAAGCAATCGGCGGGCGATCTGATCGAAGCGATCTTCCTGTTGCGCGCCTATCGCACCACGCTGACGCGCTTCTGCGCCAGCCTGCCCATCGACACCTCGAACATGCAGCTCAACCGTCGCCTGTCGGCCACGTTCAAGGACGTCCCCGGCGGTCAATTGCTGGGGCCGACCTTCGACTACACCCACCGCCTGCTGGATTTCACCTTGCTGGCCGAAGGCGAGCACCCGGGCCCGGAAGTTACCCCGCACGCCACCCTTGAGCCCTGTCCGCGAGTGCTCGGGTTGCTGGCCAAGGAAGGGCTTATGAAGCCCGAAGTCGACGACGGTGAGCGCGTGGCGGACATCACCCGCGAACCGCTGGAGTATCCGTCCAGTCGTGCCCAGCGCCTGCAGGCGCTGGCGCGTGGCGATGAGGGGTTCCTGCTGGCGCTGGGTTATTCGACCCAGCGCGGTTATGGCCGCAATCACCCGTTCGCCGGGGAAATCCGCATCGGCGAGGTGGAAGTCTGGATCGAACCTGAAGAACTGGGCTTCCCGATTGCGATTGGCGACATCGAAGTCACCGAATGCGAGATGGTCAATCAGTTCGTCGGCTCGGCCAGCGAACCCGCGCAGTTTACCCGGGGTTACGGCCTTGCCTTCGGCAACGCGGAGCGCAAGGCGATGGGCATGGCGCTGGTGGACCGCTCGCTGCGCGCCGAGGAATTCAACGAAGAAGTCCGCTCACCGGCCCAGCAGGAAGAGTTCGTCCTGGCGCATTGCGACAACGTCGAAGCGGCGGGTTTCGTCTCGCACCTCAAGCTGCCGCATTACGTCGATTTCCAGTCCGAACTGGAGTTGATCCGCAAGCTGCGCAAGTCTGCACCGAAACCGGGGAGCGACCAATGAGTAATGCACCGATGAACACCGCACAGCAAAGGCCTGCACGGGATGAGGCCTACAACTTCGCTTATCTGGACGAGCAGACCAAACGCATGATTCGTCGCGCCTTGCTCAAGGCGGTGGCGATCCCCGGTTATCAGGTGCCGTTTGGCGGGCGCGAAATGCCGCTGCCGTATGGCTGGGGCACTGGCGGGATGCAGCTGACCGCTGCGATCCTGGGCGCTGATGATGTGCTCAAGGTCATCGATCAGGGCGCTGACGACACCACCAACGCTGTCTCGATCAGGCGTTTCTTTGCCCGCACGGCTGGCATTGCCACCACCGAGCGCACGCCTGAGGCGACCGTCATCCAGACCCGTCACCGGATCCCGGAAACGCCGCTGCAGGCCGATCAGATCATGGTCTATCAGGTGCCGATTCCCGAGCCGCTGCGTTTCATCGAGCCCTCGGAAACCGAGACCCGGACCATGCACGCGCTGGATGATTATGGCGTTATGCACGTCAAACTCTACGAGGACATCGCCACCTTCGGCCATATCGCCACCAGTTACGCCTACCCGGTGATGGTCGATGAACGCTACGTGATGGACCCGTCGCCGATTCCCAAATTCGATAACCCCAAGCTGCACATGAGCCCGGCATTGATGCTCTTCGGTGCGGGGCGCGAAAAGCGTCTGTACGCCGTGCCGCCGTATACGCAGGTAGTAAGCCTGGACTTTGAAGATCACCCGTTCGAGGTGCAGCGCTGGGAGCAGTGCTGTGCGATCTGCGGCAGTCATGATTCCTTTCTCGACGAGCTGATTCTCGACGATGCCGGGACGCAGAGCTTTGTCTGCTCCGACACCGATTACTGCGCCCAGCGCGTCAAACAGCAGGAGAACGACCGATGATCAGTGCACGTTCATTGGACGCGGCGGGCGGGCGCCTTCCTGATGCGGTGCAGCCGCTGCTCAAGGTACGCGGCCTGACCCGCCTGTACGGTGTGCAGAAGGGCTGTCAGGACGTCAGTTTCGATCTGTACCCCGGCGAAGTGCTGGGCATCGTTGGCGAGTCCGGCTCGGGGAAATCCACGCTGCTCTCGCTGTTGAGCGGACGTTGCCCGCCGGACCGCGGCAGCATCGACTATCGCAGCAAGGCGGGCGACTGGTTCGACCTGTACAGCGCCAGTGAGGCGCAGCGGCGCACCTTGCTGCGCACCGAGTGGGGTTTTGTCGAACAGAACCCGCGCGATGGCCTGCGCATGGGCGTGTCGGCCGGCGCCAATATCGGCGAGCGTCTGATGGCGCAGGGGGTACGTAATTATCAGCAGTTGCGGGGTGCCGCGCTGGACTGGCTGACCCAGGTGGAGATCGATCCGCAGCGCATTGACGACCTGCCGCGGACCTTTTCCGGCGGCATGCAGCAGCGCCTGCAAATCGCCCGCAATCTGGTCTCCAGCCCCAGACTGGTGTTCATGGACGAACCCACCGGCGGGCTCGACGTGTCAGTGCAGGCCCGCTTGCTCGATTTGTTGCGCGGCCTGGTGCGGGAGCTGGATCTGGCCGTGGTCATCGTTACCCACGATCTGGCGGTCGCGCGGCTGCTCGCCGACCGGTTGATGGTCATGCGTCGCTCGGAAGTGGTCGAAAGCGGCCTGACTGACCAGATTCTCGATGACCCGCAACACCCGTATTCGCAACTGTTGGTGTCCTCGGTATTGCAGCCATGAGTCGCACTGTCCGAACAGCCTGTACAGAAGAGGTGAGCCCGATGACAACCTTGATCGAGGTCCGTGACCTGTCGAAAACCTTCACCCTGCATCAGCACAACGGCGTGGTCCTCAATGTGCTGCGCGGCCTGAATTTCTCGGTGCGCGCCGGCGAATGCCTGGTGCTCAGCGGGCAATCCGGCGCGGGCAAGAGCACGCTGCTGCGCACCCTGTATGGCAACTACCTGCCTGCCGCCGGCAGCATTCGCGTGCAGCATGAAGGCGAGTGGACCGAGCTGGTCGGCGCAACCCCGCGCCAGGTGCTTGAGGTGCGGCGCAAAACGCTCGGCTACGTTAGCCAGTTCCTGCGCGTGATTCCGCGTGTGTCCAGCCTGGACGTGGTCATGGAACCGGCTCTGGCGCGCGGCTGGTCCCGTGAGCAGGCGCAGGAGCGCGCGCAACTGCTGCTGGGGCGGCTGAATATTCCGCAGCGCCTGTGGCCGTTGGCGCCCAGCACGTTTTCCGGTGGCGAACAGCAGCGCATCAACATTGCGCGCGCGTTCATGGTGCCGTGGCCGGTGCTGCTCCTCGACGAACCGACTGCGTCATTGGACGACGCCAATCGCCGGGTGGTGCTGGAACTGGTCGACGAGGCCAAACAGGCCGGTGCCGCCCTGATCGGTATCTTCCATGACCGCGACGCCCGTGACGCTGTCGCCAATCGTCAACTCGACATGACCCCGGTGGACCTTACCGCCAAGGAGTTGCTGCAATGCTGAATGAACAGGTTTTCAGTAACGCCCGCGTGGTGACGGCCGAGCAGGTATTCACCGGCACTGTGGTGGTCCGTGACGGCCTGATTGCCGAGGTCGAGAGTGGATGCAGCCAGTTGAGTCAGGCCCAGGACATGCAGGGCGATTACCTGCTGCCGGGGCTGGTGGAATTGCACACCGACAACCTGGAAAAGCACCTGTCGCCGCGTCCGGGTGTCGACTGGCCGTCGATGTCGGCGGTGATCAGCCATGATGCGCAAATCGTCGCGGCGGGCATCACCACGGTGTTCGACGCGCTGTCGATCGGCGACATCAACCCCAAAGGCAAGCGCATGCAGCAATTGCCCGCCATGCTACAGGCGATTGCCGACGCCAATGCGGCAGGCCTGACTCGCGCCGAGCACGTGTTGCACCTGCGCTGCGAGGTCAGTCACCCGGACACCTTGAGCGTGTTTCGCGATCTGGTGGACCAGCCACTGGTGCAACTGGTCTCGGTGATGGACCACGCGCCCGGCCAGCGTCAGTTTGCCCTGGAGTCCAAGTACCGTGAGTACTACATGGGCAAGTACCACATGAACAATGAGGAAATGGACCGTTTCATCGTTGAACAGGTGGCCAACTCCAACGAGTACGCCGACCGTTACCGGCGTGCGATTGTCGAACTGTGCCTGGCGCGCGGCCTGTCGATTGCCAGTCACGACGATGCAACCATGGCGCATGTCGAGGAGTCGGCAGGTTTCGGCATGAACATCGCCGAGTTCCCGACCACGCTCGAAGCGGCCCGTGGCTGTCGGCAACTGGGCATGAGCGTGTTGATGGGCGCACCGAACATCGTGCGCGGCGGCTCGCACTCCGGTAACGTGGCGGCAGCATCGCTGGCCCGTGACGGGTTGCTGGATATTCTGTCCAGCGATTACTACCCGGCCAGCCTGTTGCAGTCTGCATTCATGCTCGCCGCTCAGGACAACGCATGTGACCTGCCGCAGGCGATCAACATGGTCAGCCGTACGCCGGCCGTGGCTGCCGGGTTGGCGGATCGTGGTGAAATACGTGTGGGGCTGCGCGCTGATCTGATCCAGGCGCGTAATCATGCCGGCCTGCCGGTTATCGACAGGGTCTGGCGACAAGGCAAGAGGGTGTTTTGATGGTTGGCAGGTTGATCTATCTCATCGGGCCGTCCGGATCAGGCAAGGACAGCCTGCTGGACGCGGCCCGGGATACCCTGGCGCAACGTGATTGCCGGGTCGTTCGGCGGGTGATCACCCGTTCCGCCGAAGCGGTGGGCGAGGCAGCCCAGGCGGTGACCGTCGAGCAGTTCGAGCAGATGCGCGAGCGAGGCGCGTTCGCCTTGAGCTGGCAGGCCAATGGTCTTCACTACGGCATTCCCGTCGAGATCGATCAGTGGCTGCTGGAAGGCCATGACGTCCTTATCAACGGCTCCAGGGCGCATCTGCAAAAGGCGCAGGCGCGCTATCCCACGCTGCTGGCGGTGTTGCTGACCGTCAATCAGGAGGTGTTACGCAAGCGCCTGCTGGCGCGCAACCGGGAAAGCCTCGCGGAAATCGAGGAGCGCCTTGCGCGCAACTCGCGCTTTGCCGGAGATTTGCTGGCGAGCAATCCGCAGGTTTTCCCGCTGGATAATTCCGCTGATCTGCAACACACCGTTGCCACGCTGCTTGGCTTGCTCGACAAGCGTCACGCATGCGCCTGACCCTGTTGGGCACCGGTGACGCCCGACAGGTGCCGGTCTACGGTTGTCAGTGCGTGGCGTGTGCTGCCGCGCGGGCCGACCATGATCTGCGCCGCTTGCCGTGCAGCGCGCTGATTGAATGCGCCGATCAGCGCTGGTTGATCGACAGCGGCCTGACCGACCTCACCGAGCGTTTCCCACCGCGCAGCCTGAGCGGGATTCTGCAGACGCACTATCACGCCGACCATGCGCAGGGGCTGTTGCACCTGCGCTGGGGCCAGGGGCTGGTGATTCCGGTCCACGGCCCGGCGGATCCGGAAGGCTTGGCCGACCTCTACAAACACCCCGGCATTCTGGATTTCAGCCAGCCATTCGCGGCTTTCGAGCGCCGTGCACTGGGTGCGTTGCAGGTCACAGCGCTGCCACTGGCGCACTCAAAACCTACGTTCGGTTACCTGTTCGAAGGCGACGGGCAACGTTTTGCCTACCTGACCGACACCGTCGGCCTGCCCGACGACACCCGCGAGTACCTGCAACGTGCACCGCTGGACCTGCTGGTACTCGACTGCTCGATGCCTCCACAGCCTCAGCCGCCGCGTAATCACAACGACTTGACGTTGGCGCTGCAAACCATCGAGTGTCTGCGACCGGGCAGGGCGGTGCTGACGCATGTCGGCCATACGCTGGATGCGTGGTTGATGGGGCGAGCGGGGCAACTGCCTGATCAAGTGTTCGTCGGTCAGGACAGGATGATCCTGTAAGACGCTAGCGCGAAAATTCTGTTCGCTGATCGCCCGCAATCCATCGCGTCAGACGCCTCGCGGCTTTGCCCGGTCCTGTCAGTAACCTGAGTCTGCCTGATGTCGCTCGGCCATGACTTTATCCATGCCTGGCAGGCTGCGACAATTTGTCTTAATGAACCGTTTAGTACATTCTGCGCGCCTGTGAAAATCCGACAGGTTTGAAAAATGACAAATGCGCAAAATACAGGGGCAGCCGGCAGGTTCCTGCTGCCTGGACTGGGTGGGTTGATCGCCTTGATCGGACTCGGGCTGGCAGGTGGCGGTGGCTATCTGGTAGCGCTCGGCGGCAGTTGGTTCTTCCTACTGATGGGCCTGGCGATGCTGGTCAGTGGTGCACTGATCGCCGCCCGCAAGCCCAAAGGTGCGTTACTGTATGGCATTGCCCTGATACTGACCGCCATCTGGGCTGTCTGGGATGCAGGCCTGCATTACTGGCCGCTGGTTTCCCGAGTATTGACCTTCGCCGTTATCGGCCTGGTGGTGGCACTGATCTATCCGACACTGGTTCGCGCCTCGGGTGCTCAGGCAGGCCGCGGTGCCTATGGCCTGGCCGGTCTGTTGGCCATTGGTGTTGTGGCGACCATCGGTTATATGTTCGTCCCGAGCCATGTGGTCAGCGCCGCCAGCATGCCTGATGTGATTCCGGTGGCTCCGGGCTCCGAGCAGAAGAACTGGGCGCACTGGGGCAATACCCCGGCAGGCAATCGCTTTGCCGCTTTGGATCAGATCAACAAAAGCAACGTCGACAAGCTGCAGGTTGCCTGGACCTTTCATACCGGCGACATCCCGCAAAGTACCGGGGCCGGCGCAGAGGACCAGAACACCCCGCTGCAAATCGGCGACACGGTTTACACCTGTACCGCTTACGGCAAGGTCTTCGCACTCGATGCAGATACCGGCACACAGCGCTGGAAGTTCGATCCTCAGGGCAGTGCGCCCAACTGGCAACGTTGCCGAGGCTTGGGCTACTTCGCGGCACCTGTAGCCGAAGCAGCGACAGCCAATGCGCCAGCACCATCAGTCTCAGGCGCATGCGTCGCGCGCGTGTTCCTGCCGACTGGCGACGCGCGTCTGATCGCACTCGACGCCAAGACGGGCGAGACCTGCAAGGACTTCGGCAGTCAAGGCGTGGTTGATCTGAAAACCGACATGGGCGAAGTCAAGGAGGGCTACTACCAGCAAACCTCGACGCCATTGGTGGCGGGCAATGTAGTGGTTGTCGGTGGTCGTGTTGCCGACAACTTCTCTACCGGTGAGCCACCGGGCGTAGTACGCGCCTACGACGTGCACACGGGTGAGTTGGTCTGGGCGTGGGATCCGGGTAATCCGAATACCACCAAACGTCCGCCCGCAGGCGAAACCTATACCCGTGGCACGCCTAACGTCTGGTCGGCCATGTCCTACGATGACAAGCTTGGCCTGATCTACCTGCCGACCGGTAACGCAACACCCGACTTCTTCGGCGGGACGCGTACCGAGCAGGATGACAAGTGGTCCTCGTCAGTCGTGGCGGTGGACGTCAAGACCGGTCAGGTGCGCTGGAGCTTCCAGATGACTCACCACGATCTGTGGGACTTCGACATTCCGGCGCAGCCGTTGCTGTATGACATCCCGGACGGCAAGGGCGGTACCCAGCCGGCACTGGCACAAGTCACCAAGCAGGGCGAGATCTTCCTGCTCAACCGCGAAACCGGCGTGCCGATCTCGCGGGTCGAGGAACGCGCTGTGCCGCAAGGTAACGTGCCGGGCGAACGCTATTCGCCTACCCAGCCTTTCTCGGTGGACATGCCGTCGATCGGCAACCAGACCTTGAAAGAGTCGGACATGTGGGGCGCCACGGCATTCGACCAGTTGATGTGCCGGATCGCCTTCAAAGGCATGCGTCACGAGGGTGTCTACACGCCACCGGGGCTCGACCCGGCGTTGCAGTTCCCCGGTTCGCTGGGTGGCATGAACTGGGGGAGTGTCTCGGTTGACCCGACCAACAGCTACATGTTCGTCAATGACATGCGCCTGGGCCTGGCCAACTACATGATCCCGCGCGACAAGATCGCCGCCGGTGCCAGCGGTATCGAAATGGGCGTCGTGCCACAGACCGGCACTCCTTTCGGGGCCATGCGTCAGCGTTTCCTGTCTGCCGTCGGCATCCCCTGCCAGGCACCGCCGTTCGGCACCATGTCGGCAATTGACCTGAAAACCAAAAAATTGATGTGGCAGGTTCCGGTCGGCACCGTGAAAGACACAGGCCCGATGGGCATCCGCATGGGCCTGCCGATTCCGATCGGCATGCCGACGCTGGGCGCTTCGTTGTCCACCCAGTCGGGCTTGCTGTTCTTCGCCGGTACTCAGGACTTCTACCTGCGTGCCTTCGACAGCGGCAACGGCAATGAAATCTGGAAGGCCCGTCTGCCAGTCGGCAGCCAGTCAGGCCCGATGACCTACGTGTCGCCCAAAACCGGCAAGCAGTACATCCTGCTCACCGCCGGCGGCGCCCGCCAATCGCCGGATCGTGGCGATTACGTGATTGCCTACGCGTTACCCAAGTAACGCATGTCACCTCTGAGGGGCAGATGCTGCCCCTCAGCCTTGTTTATCTTGCTGCGCCGCTTTCACATCGCACCAATCTCCGGCTTGCCCGTTCTCGATCCGCCGTAAACCGGTGGATGCGTGACGATGTGCTTCAGATCGACCGCCGAGGCCAGCAGTTTCTGTAGGTCCGGGCGTGGGCGAGACAAGCGTGGGTCATTCGCCGTCGCCTGTTCAAGCGCTTCGGCGCAGGCGAGCAGTTTTGCGTCGCCGCGGAACCCGCCGATTACCTGCAGCCCGAACGGCATGCCGTTGTGGTCGGTGCCGCAGGGCAAGGACAGCGCCGGGTTGGTGGTCAGGGTGATGGTGTAGCACAGCGCCAGCCAGCGATAGTAATTGTCCAGAGGCACGCCGTTGACTTCGCGCAGGTACAGCTCGCTCCAGGGGAAGGGCGAGACTGGCGTGGTGGGCGCGAGGATCAGGTCGTAGTGCTCGAATTGTTTCTGGAAGCCGCGAAAGATCCGGCTTTGCTCGCCATGCGCCTTGACGCAGTCCTGCAGTGACATCGCGGCACCCATGTCGAAATTGGCGCGGGTGTTGGGCCCCAGTGCATCAGGATCGCGGTCGTGAGCGTCCTGCAGCCCGGCGACGAACGCTTCGGCGCGCAGTACGTCGAAGGTGCGATGGGCGCTGGTCAGGTTCAGGTCGATGGCTTCGCAGGACTTGAACAGCGATTTCAGGGCGCTGATCTTTTCCCGAAAGACGGCACGGATTTTGTCATCCACAGCACACGTGCCGAAGTCTTCGCTGTAGCCAACGCGCAGCTGGCTGAGGTCGATCGGGCGCGGTGCGAACTCGTCGGCGGCGATGGCATAACTCAACGGATCGGACTGCCCCAACCCGGCGCTGGCGCGCAGTTGCAGCAGGGTATCGGCAACGTTGCGACCCATCGGGCCTACCACTGAAATCGGTGTCCAGCCAAGCTTCTTGCGTTCGCTCGGTACCAGCCCTGGTGAGGGACGCAGGCCGACGATACCGCACAGCGCGGCGGGAATGCGCAGCGAACCGCCGGTGTCCGAGCCGCTGCACAACGGCACCATGTCGACGGCCAGTGCGGCGGCGGATCCACCCGAGGAGCCGCCGGCGTTCAGTTCAGGATTGAACGGGTTACCGGTCGCGCCCCACACCACATTGCGGGTATTGGCACCTGCGCCCAGTTCCGGAACATTGGTCTTGCCGACCACGATTGCCCCGGCAGCACGCAGGCGTGCGACGAACAGGTTGTCCTGCGCGGGAATGTTGTCGCGAAACAGTTGCGAGCCGTAGGTGGTGAGTACCCCGGCGGTTTCTTCCAGGTCCTTGATGCCGATTGGCAGGCCATGCAGCAGCCCCAGTGGCTTGCCCTGCAGGACGGCATGTTCGGCCAGCAGTGCCTCGTCGCGGGCGCGCTCGAAACAGGTCGCGGCGAAGGCATTGAGCTTCGGGTTCAGACTTTCAATCCGCTCGATACAGGCGTCCAGCAATTCCACCGGAGAGAGCTGTTTATTGCCGATCAGCGCACGCAGTTCGGTGGCGGATTTACCGAGCAGCTCGGACGAATTTTGCATGGAGTGTTCTCCCGAATGTCATCGTTCCGCACGCTCCGCGTGGGAATGCATTTCGTGACGCTCTGCATCACACATTTGCGTCGCGCCTCTTTTTCCAGATTGGGCGCACGTGGGCAGTCTCTTCAAACATCCCCCAACGCCAGTATCGTCCCGACCAGCGCCTGGCCTCTGGGCACCAGGGTGTTCAGTTCCAGGTACTCGCGGTCGGTGTGAACCTTGCCGCCCACCGGGCCGAGGCCGCACAGGGTCGGGATCCCCAGGCTGGCGGTAAAACCCGAGTCGGCGCAGCCCCCGGTGAATTCGCCCTCCACGTTGAACCCCAGTTCCTGCGCAAGACCTTGATAAATACCCAGCAGTTCAGTGCTGTGCCGGGCTTCCATCGGCAGGAAGGTCGTGGCTTCCAGCAGTCTGGCTGACGTGCCGGGCAGTTCCTCTTCGGCGACGATCGCTTGCACGGCTGCAAGTATTTCCTCCCATTGCCGAAGCTCGACAAAACGCACATCGAGCTTCGCCGTGGCGCTGGGCGCTACCGTGTTGCTGGAGGTACCGCCAGAGATCAGCCCGACATTGGTGGTGATGCCCGCTGCATAATCAGTCAACGCATGCAACTTGATTACCTTGTGCGCCAGCGCCTGAATGGCACTGGCGCCGTCGGCATGATTGACTCCCGAATGCGCCGCGCGGCCGCTGACTTCGATAATCAGCGTGGCACCGCCTTTGCGCGCGCTGACCACATTGCCACTGGCGCGTCCCGGTTCGGGGTTAAGCACCGCGCGCGCCTGGCGGGCGTAGTGTTCGATGTGAGTGCGAGCGCTGGCGGAGCCGATTTCCTCGTCGCCGGTATACAGAATCTGCACCGGGAACGGCAGCGGGCCTGCGCGCTTCAAGGCCTTCAGCGCAAAGCAGTTGAGCACCAGCCCGCCTTTCATATCCGCCACGCCAGGGCCATAAGCCAGTTCAGCATCTTTGGTATAACCGCGAGCGGACGTGGTGCCTTTGGGAAATACCGTGTCGCGATGACCCAGCAACAACACTGGTTTGCCGGGCCCACCGGGCAATTCAGCCAGCAGCACATCGCCGAAACCCTCAACCGGGATACGTTCGACGCTGATCCCGTCGGCCTGCAATTGCGCGGCGAGCAGTTCGCCGACCGCATCCACTCCGGCCTTGTCGTAACTGTTGGAATCGGTATCGACCAGGCGCTGCAGCAGCGCTTCCATCGCCTCATATTGCTCGGCCAGCCACGCGGTGGCGTGCAGTTGTGCCTCATTCATTCACTCAGCTCCTGTGCCCGCTGCTCCCGGGTCAGTCGTGCGCCGTCCGTGCCCAGGTCCCAGAACAGTCCGGCCATGATTTGCAGGCTCTCCTTGACCACCGGAGCCAGCAAGTGCTCGTCAGGTGCATGCTGCGAGCACGCCGGGTATGAGTGTGGCACCCAGACCGTCGGCAGGCCCAGCACTTCAGCGAATACGTCATTGGGCAGCGAACCGCCCAGATTGGGCAGCAGCGCGGGTTTCTTGCCCGTGGTGGTGGCCAGCGAATCCAGCGCCCAGCCGACCCACGGGCTGTCCGGTGACAGGCGCGTGGCGTGCATCACGTCCATGCGCGTCTGTCTGACCTCGACACGATCAAAGCCATGGGCATCCAGGTGCGCGCGCACCGCGGGGATGAACGCGTTGTAATCACTGTCGACCACAAAGCGAATGTGACACAACGCGTGAGCCTTGCCGGGAATGGCGTGTACCGGGGCGTCCGGGTTGCCGGTCTTGAAGGCGAGCACGTCGAGGGTGTTCCAGCCGAAGACCTTTTCGCTGAGCGACAGCGCCGGGTTGCCCCAGTCGGCGTCGATGTCCGGATCGCCAGGGCCGCCGCCGACCTCGATATCCGCCAATGCGGCCTTCACCGCGTCGGGGATGGCCTTGGGCATGAGCCCCGCGACTTTCACCCGGCCATGCTCATCGACCATGCTCGCGATGGCATTGGCCAGAATGATCCCCGGGTTGGCCAGCAGACCGCCCCAATTGCCGGAATGGTGCGCGCCTTCGCGCAGGTTCACCGTCAGCTCGAAGTTGAACACCCCGCGCGAGCCGAGAAACAGGGTAGGGCGTGCCGCTGCGAGGCGCGGGCCATCGGAGGCGATGAAGATGTCGGCGGCGAGTTCTTCTGCGTGCGCCTGGCAGAACGCGCTCAGGCCGGGGGAGCCATCTTCCTCGCCCATTTCCAGAAGCAGTTTGACGTTGAAACCCAGCTTGCCGTCGCGCGCCTTGAGGGTCTGCTCCAGTGCCGTCAGGTTGATCAGGTGCTGGCCCTTGTTGTCGGCGGTGCCACGTCCGTACCAGCGCTCGCCACGTTCGATCACCTGCCACGGCGACAGGCCTGTCTGCCATTGCGCGTCATAGCCGCGAACCACGTCACCGTGGCCGTAACTGAGCAGCGTTGGCAGTTCAGGGGCTTCGATGCGCGTGGCGATCATCAGCGGGCCGCGTCCGGCGACCGGGTTGTCATGCACGGTAACGCTGAAACCCAGACGCTCGACATGCGGGGTGATGAACTCATGAAGATAACGATACAGCTCGGGCAGGCTTTCGGCCTCTTGGCTCTGGGTCGGGTAGGCAACGCTTTTGCCGAGCAGGGCGAAAAACGCGCCGTTGTCGAACTGTTCAGTGACGTTTTCGATGGCGTGCGAACGGCTACTCATGAGGGCATCTGCTCCAGAGGTTTTGAGGTGTCGTGCAGGTGGCAGCGAACGGTTCCGCCTTCCATGCGGCCAATGGCCGGGGCTTTTTCCTTGCACTGGGGCATGCAGGCCGGGCAGCGCGGATGAAAGGCGCAGCCGGACGGCGGCGACATGGGATTGGGAAAGGCCCCGTGCAAACCCAGATCGGGAATGCCCAAGTGCGGGTCTGGGGTCAGCACCGAGTCCAGCAACGCCTGGGTGTAGGGATGGCCAGGCCGGGCGAACAATGATTCGCGGCTGCGCTCTTCGACGATCCGCCCCAGGTACATGACCGCCACGCGGTCGGCCAGATGTTCGATGACGGCCAGGTTATGGCTGATCAGCAGGTAAGTCAGGCCGAATTCCTGTTTGAGGTCCTGCAACAGATTGAGAATCTGTGCCTGCACTGAAACGTCCAGCGCCGAAGTCGGCTCGTCGCAGATCAATACATCCGGGCGCATCACCAGCGCCCGGGCAATCGCCACGCGCTGGCGCTGGCCACCGGAAAGCTGGCTCGGGTAACTGTCGATCACGCGCTTGGGCAAGCCGACCACGTCCATCATCGCTTCGGCGCGCTGGCGACGTTCGGCCGGGGTGCCGATGCCATGCACGATCAGCGGCAGCGTGACGATCTCGCGCAGGGTCTTGCGCGGGTTGAGTGACGAGTAGGGGTCCTGAAAGATCGGCTGAATGCGCCGCGCCATCTCCTTGCGGTCGGTGCCGGCAAGGTGCTTGCCGTTGACCAGTACGTCGCCACTGCTGGGCGCAAGCAGCCCCAGCAGCATCTTCGCCAGGGTACTTTTACCGCAGCCCGATTCGCCGACCAGCCCGAGTGTTTCGCCACGCATCAGACGCAGCGACACGCCATCGACGGCTTTGAGCGTGGCATTGGGTTTGAAAAAGCCACGGCTGATGCTGAATTCGCGGCGTATATCGCACAGCTCCAGCGCGATGTCTTTCTTCATGCTGGCAGTCGGGACCTGTTTCACGGCGGTATTCATGACGGTACGCCCTCACGGTGAAACACAGGTTCGGCACCCGCTGCGGCAAACAGGCAGCGAGTCATGTGGTTGTGGCTATTGACCGGCGGGACGTCGTCGGCACAGGCGGGGATCGCTTGCGGGCAGCGATTGCGAAATGCGCAGCCGTGTTGTTCGCCGACCAGGCTGGGCACCAGCCCCGGAATCGACCCCAGCGGCTGACCCGGTTGAGTGCGTCCGGGGATCGGTATGCTCGCCAGCAAGCCGCGGGTATAGGGGTGTTGCGGGTTCTCGAACAACTCGATGGCCGGGGCGGTTTCGACGATCTGTCCGGCGTACATCACCGCAACCCGGTCGGCGATACGTGCCACCAGCCCCAGGTCGTGGGTGATGAAGATCACGGCCAGACCCAGCTCCTTCTGAATGTCGCGGATCAGGCGCAGGATCTGTGCCTGAATGGTCACGTCCAGCGCAGTGGTTGGTTCGTCGGCGATGATCACGTCCGGTTCGCACATCAGGGCCATGGCGATGATTACCCGCTGGCGCAGGCCGCCCGACAGTTGATGCGGGTACTGACGCAGGCGCTCGCCCGCATTGCTGATCCCGACTTTCTCAAGCATCTGCGCGGCGCGCTGCAGGGCCTCCTTGCGGGACACCTTGCGGTGTCGGATAAGCACTTCGCTGAGCTGATCGCCGATGCTGTAGGCCGGGTTCAGCGAGGTCATCGGCTCCTGAAAGATCATCGCCAGGCGGTTGCCGCGCAGGTCGCACATCTGCCGCTCGCTCTGGGTCAGCATGTCGATGCCGTCCAGGCTCAGTGTCGTTGCGGTACGCCGGGCCTTACGCGGCAGCAGGTCCATGAGTGCCAGCGAAGTCAGGGATTTGCCGCAGCCGGACTCGCCGACGATGCACAGCATTTCGCCGCGCTCGACCTGAAAGTCCAGGCCGCGCACTGCGTGGAGCGTGTCTTGGCCGAGAGGAATCTC
Organism: Pseudomonas sp. NFACC10-1; assembly: GCF_900119195.1. Taxonomy (NCBI): domain Bacteria; kingdom Pseudomonadati; phylum Pseudomonadota; class Gammaproteobacteria; order Pseudomonadales; family Pseudomonadaceae; genus Pseudomonas; species Pseudomonas sp. NFACC10-1. The sequence goes on from NZ_FPJB01000001.1 coordinate 763,048, forward strand.
GACACGCAGGTTTTCAACATGCAACAGCGCCATGTGCGTATCTCCTCTGTCAGTTGCGCCCGTCGGGCAGGATCAGGTCGCGCAGGCCGTCACCGACCAGATTGATGCCCAGCACCAGCACCATCAGGGCGACGCCGGGAATGGCGATGACCCAAGGGGAAAAGAACATGTACGGTTTGCCCTCGGCGATCATCAGCCCCCATGAAGGAATGGGCGGCTGCACGCCGACCCCGAGAAACGACAGTGCCGACTCGAGGAGGATCGCGTGAGCCATTTCCAGGGTAGCGACAACGATCAGCGCGCCGACCAGATTGGGCAGGATTTCGCTGGCCAGAATGCGCAGCGTCGAGCAGCCCAGGGCCTGGGCCGAGGCGACGTATTCAGCGTCGCGAATCTGCTGCACGGCAGCGCGCACCACCACGGCAAAGCGGTCCCAGAGCAGGCAGCCAAGCAGCACGATCACCACTTTCAGCGAGCCACCGATCAGCGACGCGGAGGCCAGCGCGATCATCACCACCGGCATCGCCAGGCGGGTGGTGATCAGGTAGCTGATCACCGCGTCGGTCTTGCCGCCGAAGTAGCCGGCCAGCAGGCCCATGATGGTGCCGATAACGCCGGAAATCAGCGCCGCCGAGAAGCCGATGAACAGTGAGATGCGTGCGCCGTATAGCAGTCGCGACAGGTAATCGCGGCCCAGTTTGTCGGTGCCCAGCACGTAGTCCCAGGTGCCGTTGGCCATCCAGACAGGCGGTTTCATGCGCAGCATCACGTCCTGCGCATAAGGGTCGTAGGGGGCCAGCCAGGGCGCGAACAGGGCGCCGAGCAGGATAATCAGCAGCAATACTGCGCCGATGGCGAAGCCGCGATGCGCGAAGCTGCTGCGTAATGTGCGCCAGACGCTGCGCGCCGGAGGCTGGTAATCGTTGATCAGCAGCGGCGATGAGGTGGTTGTGCTCATGGGGCCTCCTATTTCACGCGGATGCGCGGGTCGAGCAGTGCGTTGAGCACGTCGGCCAGCAGGGTGAGGACGATGTAGATCACCGCGATCAACAGCACAACCGCCTGCACCACCGGAAAGTCGTCACGGGCAATCGCGTCCCAGGCCAGCTGGCCAATGCCCTGCAGCGAGAAAACCGTCTCGATGACCACCGAGCCGCCGAGCATGAAACCGAATTCCACCGCGGCGAGGGCCACCACCGGAATCAGCGCGTTGCGCAGCGCATGCTTGAACAGCACGGTGGCGGGGCGCAGGCCCTTGGCCCGCGCGGTGCGGATGTAATCGGAGTTGAGCACGTCGAGCATGCCCGCACGGGTCAGGCGCATAATCGCGGGCGTGGCGTAGTAACCGAGGGCGATGGCCGGCATCACGAAGTGCGCCCAGGTCGAATTGCCCGACACCGGCAGCCATTTCAGGGTGACCGAAAACACCACGATCAACATCAGCGCGAACCAGAAACTGGGCATGGCCTGACCCAGTACCGCGATGCTCAGTGCCAGGCGATCGATCCACGTGTCGCGTTTCACGGCGGCCAGCACACCCAGCGGGATGGCGATCAGCAGCGCAATACTCAGGGCCATTGCGCCCAGCCCGAGGGTGATCGACAGGCGCGAGGCGATCAGGTTGTAAACCGACTCCTGGAAGAAGAACGAGTCGCCCAGATCAAGACGCACCACGTCGGCCAGCCATTCGAAATACTGCGTAACCAACGGCTTGTTGAGGCCGTACTGCACCCGGATCTGTTCGATCTGCTCGCTGGTGGCTTCCGGCCCGCCGATGGCAGTGGCCAGATCGCCGGACAGGTGCAGCAGGGAAAAGCTGATCACCGACACGGTAATCGCTACGCACAGGGCAATGCCCAGGCGGCGCAAGAGAAATCCGAACATGGCAAGTGACCTTGTGTTCAGGGAGTGACGGGGTGGCTGACCCAACTGCAAGGCGCGTCATGCGCCTCACAGCCAGGTTTGCCGACGGTCTTGGTCAGGCGCTTATTTCCAGCTCGACAGCACGAAGCGCGGCAACTCGTCCGGGTAAGGCTTGAAGTTCAGGTCCGAGACATAGGCGTAGTTCATCGAGTAGTTGAACAACGGCGCCCAGTAAGCCTGCTCGCTGATGCGTTGCAACGCCTTGCGGTAGTTGTCCTTGCGCACCTGCGGGTCCAGCGCGTTGTCGGCGGTCTGCAGCCAGCCCTGGACTTGCGGGTCCTTGATGTTGTCGTCGGGATTGCCCTTGAACCAGGTGCCGGCCGACGCCGAGGTATCGAGGATCGAGAACGAGCCCCACGCCTGGAACGACATCGGTACCTTGCCGCCACGCTGCTGATCACGCAGAGCAGCGTACTTCAGGTAGCGCAGCTTGGCGTTGATGCCCACGGCGCGCAGGTTGCCGATGATGGCCTCCACGTAATCGCGGTCACGGTAGGCGAAGATTTCGGTTTCAAAGCCGTTCGGGTAGCCGGCTTCGGCGAGCAGCGCCTTGGCCTTTGCCGGGTCGTAGTTGTAGACCGTGGCTGCGCTGGTGTCGCAACCGAACTGGCCAGGGTAGCAGGCGACCTGCAACGGCTTGCTCTCGCCGCCGACCAGTTGCGAGGCCAGACCGTCACGGTTGATCGCGTGGTTGATCGCCTGGCGCACCTTCAGGTGTTTCATCGGCGAATCGGCGCTGGAGGTGCCGCGCGCATCCAGAATCAGAAAACCTATACGCATGGTCGCGCCGCTGGTGACCACCAGATTGGGCATGGCCTTGAGGTTTTCCGCCTGATCCGGTGCAACCCGCCAGGTCCAGTCGACGCCGCCGGTCATCAGCTCGGCCAGACGCGTTTCGGCATCGGCGATCACCCGGAAGTTGATGTGACCGATCTTCGTTTGACCCTGTGGGCTGTCCTTGAAGTAGTCCGGGTTCTTGTCCATTTTCACGCCTTCGCCGGTGGCGATGGCCGTCACCTTGTAAGGCCCGGTGCCGATCGGTTTACGGCTGAAGCCTGCCAGCCCGACTTCTTCGAAGTATTTTTTCGGGAACATCGGTACGGCGTTGGAGAGGTATTCCAGCGCAGGCGGGAAAGGCTTTTTCAGGTGCAGACGAACGCTGTAGTCGCCCAGCTTTTCGGCGCTCTTGATCCAGTCGACATTTTGTACCGTGACCACCTTGGACTCTGGAGACACCACATAATTGAGGGTGAACACCACGTCATCTGCGGTGAACAGGTCGCCGTTGTGAAACTTCACGCCCTGGCGCAGCTGGAAATCGATGGTCGTATCGTCGACCTGTTTCCAGCTGGTGGCGAGCATCGGCTGGTACTCGCCATTGTCCGGGTTGCGGTAGACCAGGTTGTCCCAGATCAGGCGACCGAGGATCACGCCTTCGCGCAAATCGTTGTGATAGGGGCTGATGTTTTCCGGTTCGCTGTCGGAGGCGTAGACCAGTGTGTCGTCGGCCTTGCCGGCCAGGACGGAGAAACTGCTGAACAGGCTCAATAGCGCGATGCTGCGAGCGAAACCCTTGATTCCCATGCCGTCGTCTCCAAAAGGCAAAGTGGATGTATCAAAGGGCAGTGGGTCGCAAATGCGAGAAGAGGGGGAAACAACGAGGCCGCAGTGTTCTTTTGATTGGGTTCTTTTGGTGAGTTGCGCCTCGACATGACTCTAGGCAAAGCGTATCAATGCCACAAGCACAATATTTCGAACCTTTCATTGCTGAAAAGGCAACGCAGGAGCAGTCATGCAACTCTACGGCGTACAGTCCACGGCCTTGCGCTACTTCCTCGAAGTGGCGCGGTGCGGATCGATCAGCGAAGCCTCGATCCGCCTCAATGTCGCGTCTTCGGCGGTCAGTCGACAGATCAGCAAACTGGAGCGGGAGCTGGACGCAGTGCTCTTTGAGCGCCAGGCGCGCGGCATGATGCTCAGCGAGGCGGGCGTTCGCCTGGCGGCCTACGCGCGCAAATCACAGCTTGAGGCCGAGCAGGTGGTGCTGGAAATCACCGAGCTGCAAGGCTTGCAGCGTGGGCATGTGCGCATCGCATGCTCGGAGGGCTTTGCCCTGGATTTTCTGCCGCAGTGCATTGCGCGTTTTCGGCGGCAGTATCAGGGTATCCATTTCTCGATGGAGGTCTGTGCTCCGGCGCAGGCCACCGAGCGGGTGCGCTCGGGCGACGCTGACCTGTGCCTGACCTTCAGCCTGACGCCGCAGAACGAGATCAAGGTCGAGCACATCCACAGCGGCGCGATCTGCGCGGTGGTCAGTCATAACCATCCGCTGGCCGCACGCAAGGAGGTTACGCTGGCTGAGTTGCAGCCTTACGCCATCGCCCTGACCAATACCGACACGACCTTGCGCCAGTTGTTTGATATCTGCTGCGGCGTGCAGGGCCTGCTGTTCGACCCGGTGCTGACCAGCAACTACATAGGCGCCTTGCTGCGGTTTGTTCGGGAGGAGGGCGGAATCAGCCTGTCCAGCGAAATGACCCTGGATAAACGCGCCCATGAGAAACAGCTCAAATCGCTGCCGATCAGCGACGATGGCATGAAGGCACGGCGTATCGAGTTGCAAAGCATGGCCGGGCGCAACCTGCCCGCAGCAGTCGCTGCCTTCCGGGATTTTCTGATCGAGGAGCTGGCAAAGACCTGAGCCGCTGGCGGTGTTACGTGGGCGCCGTGCGGGGTGAGTAACGTTTGGTTGATGAAGTTAACAATCATGATGTTATAGTGTAACGAATTTATGGCCGTGCACTGTACGGCTGTGAACCGCCAACATCAGGCTTCGCCCGCGTGGTGAAGTTCGCCAAAGAGACGAACGACGCACATGAACAAACCTCTCCCGGATGTTGCCCTGACGGAAATTTCCCCGGCGCTGGTTTCACTCGACTGGGTCGGCATGCAAGGTGTGGAAGTGCCGATCAGACTGGCTGAAGCGGGCATCCGTCATCCTGTTCACGCGCATGTCGATCTGCAGGTCGATCTGGCTGACCCGAGCGTCAAGGGTATCCACATGTCGCGACTCTATCGGCTGCTCGACGGCTACGCCGAGCATCAGATCGTCAGCCCCTATACGTTGTCGGCCTTGCTGGAAGCCATGGTCGAGAGCCACCTCGACTGCCACTCCAGTCATGCCCGACTGACGCTGAGCTTCAATCTGCTGTGCCGCCGCCCGGCGTTGATTACCGAAGGGCTCAGCGGCTGGAAATCCTACCCCGTGAAGCTCGATGCCACCTGGCATGCCGGACGGCTGTGCCTCGACAGTTCGGTGGATATCACCTACTCGTCCACCTGCCCGTGCTCGGCTGCATTGTCTCGCCAATTGCTGGAAGAGGCATTCGCAGCGCGCTTCGGCAGGCAGTCGTTTGTCGATCCGATGCAGGTCGCGAGCTGGCTGCGCGAGAATGCATCGTTTGCCACGCCGCACAGCCAGCGCAGCGTTGCGACGGTGCAGGTGCGGGTGGCGGACCAGGCGACCGAGCTGGGCCTGATGACGCTGATCGATCTTGTCGAACAGGCGTTGGGCACCCCGGTGCAAACCGCGGTCAAGCGTGCCGACGAGCAGGCCTTCGCGCGGCTCAACGGCCAGAACCTGATGTACGTCGAAGACGCTGCGCGCAAGGTCCAGCAAGCACTTGAAGGCCGCTATGCAGCTTCCAGCGTCAGTGTCCGCCACTTCGAAAGCCTGCATCCGCACGATGCCGCTGCCCAGACTTCCAACTACCTGTCCTGAGGTTTCATTCCGTGATCCGTAAAAATCCTTCCGGCCATCTGCCGGTCATTGCCGAGTCCGCCTACATCGATAAAACCGCGATCATCTGCGGCAAGGTGATCATCAAGGACAACGTATTTGTCGGCCCCTACGCCGTGATCCGCGCCGACGAAGTCGATGCCACCGGGGACATGGAGCCGATCGTCATCGGGGCCAATTCCAACATTCAGGACGGCGTGGTGATCCATTCGAAATCAGGTGCTGCTGTCACCATCGGCGAGTTCACCTCGATTGCCCACCGCTCCATCGTGCACGGACCTTGCATGGTCGGAGATCGCGTGTTCATCGGTTTCAATAGCGTGTTGTTCAATTGCCAGGTCGGCAACGGCAGCGTGGTCAGGCACAACTCGGTGGTCGATGGTCGCGATTTGCCGGAGCACTTTTACGTGCCGTCCACCACCCGGATCGGGCCGGGCACTGACCTTTCGCAATTTCCACCGGTGAGCATTTCGGCTTCGGAATTTTCCGAAGATGTGGCGCACACCAACATTGATCTGGTGCGCGGCTACAAGGCGCTTCAGAACGAGTTCTGACCCAGGACACCCTTGACTCATTGCACTTCCGCCCACGGATCTGGATCTTTCATGACAACAGCTGTTCACTCAACCCGGGCACCCGCATCACGGCTGCGTTCGATCGATGCTCTGCGCGGGCTGATCATTCTTTTCATGTTGCTGGACCATGTCCGCGAAACGTTCTTCATGCACCACCAGGTCATCGACCCGATGGACGTCACGACCACCGCGCCGGAGCTGTTTTTCAGCCGGACGCTGGCGCATTTGTGTGCGCCACTGTTCGTCCTGCTGACCGGGCTTTCGGCGTTTCTCTACGGCGAGAAACATCAGGGCAAAAGCGACGTTTCGGCGTTCCTGCTCAAGCGCGGACTGTTTCTGATTGCGCTGGAATTCACGCTGGTGAGCTTTGCCTGGACCTTCCAGTTCCCGCCAACCATCATCTACCTGCAAGTGATCTGGGCCATCGGCCTGAGCATGGTCGCGCTGTCGTTGATGGTGTTTCTGCCGCGCTGGGCGCTGGTGGTCATCGGTGTGGTGATCATTGCCGGGCATAACCTGCTGGACACGGTGCATTTCGGTGTCGAGTCGGCCATGCACGTGCCGTGGGCGGTCCTGCACGACCGTGGCTGGATCGAGGCTTCCGATAACCTGCGCTTGCGCACGTCTTATCCGTTGTTGCCGTGGATCGGCATCATCGCCCTGGGCTACGCCGCAGGCCCCTGGTTCTCAAGCAGCTACGACGCGGCGAAACGCCGTGCGAATCTGTGGAAGTGTGGGGCAGGGGCACTGCTGGGCTTCGTGGTCCTGCGCCTGATCAACGGCTACGGTGAAAAACCGTGGAGCGTCGGCGACAGCGGCATACAGACGGTCATGAGCTTCTTCAACATCACCAAATACCCGCCCTCGCTGCTGTTCATCTGCCTGACGCTGGGGATTGGTCTGCTGATCCTCATCGCCTTCGAACGCAGTCAGGAGAAAAGCGGGTTAAGGCCGCTGGTGGTGCTCGGTTCGGCGCCGATGTTTTTCTACCTGCTGCACCTTTACGTGCTGAAAGTCCTGTACCTGATTGCCTTGGCGATCTGGGGCACCAATCAGGGCACGTACTTCGGTTTCGACCACATGTGGGGAGTCTGGCTGACCTCGGTGGTACTGGCCGTTCTGCTGTTCCCGGCGGTGCGCTGGTTCGCCGCGCTCAAGGCCCGTCGTCGGGATATCAGCTGGCTGAAATACTTCTAGTCCCCGCAACAGCGGTACGCCTGCTGGCGTACCGCGTCTCGCCTGGCGTCAATCTCCGTGCGCCCCGTAATTCATGATCGACAGCAGTTTGATCGGCACCTGCACCAGTTGCTCGGGGCCATGGGGGATGTCGCCGTCGAAGGTCAGACTGTCACCGGCCTGCATCGGATACAACTGGTTGCCGTGGCGGTAGATCAGCTCGCCTTCCAGCAGGTGCAGAAACTCCGTACCTGGGTGTGAAAAGGTCGGAAACTCTTCGCTGGCATCGTCCATCGTCACCATGTACGCCTCGAAACTCTTCTTCGGCCCACGGGTATGGTTGAGCAGGTGATAGGTGTGGCCTTTCTCGGTGCCGCGCCTCACCACTTCGAGTCCTTCATCGGCCTTCACCAGCAAGGCACTGCTGCCTTGCTGGTCGTACTGGCTGAACAGTTTGGACATGGGCATGCCCAGCACGTCGCACAGGCGGCTGAGGTTGTCGAGGCTGGTCGAGACCTGCGCGTTCTCGATCTTGCTCAGCATGCCCTGGCTGATGCCGGCGATGCGCGCCACGTCGGCGAGCTTCAGTTCCTGAGCCTGGCGCTGACGCTTGATCTGAATGCCCAGGTACTGCTCGAGCTTCAATTTCGGATGAGGGTCGGTCGGCATATTCATCGGCTTTGCACAGTTTCCGTTCAATAATTTTTATTTCGCACTGGGAATGTGCGTTTTGAAGCAGCCTTGGTCTGGCCGAGTCGCAGATTATTCCCAGAGGGAAAACGAGTTTCCCATATAAACAGCCGAATTACCCCTCCCGAGTCACTTCGTTTAAATGGCATACCAAACTGGCAAGCGCCTTGCATTCCTAAAGGGAAAGTAACTTTCCTGTTCGGAATATATCCCGAGAGGCAGTGAACAGCGGTCCTTCCCTGAAACGTTTTGCTTTTGCCAGGAGACACGTCCCATGTTGCCACCCGAAACACAGCGTCTGATCGAACAGCACGGCATCAAGTACGTACTGGCTCAGTTCGTCGACATTCATGGTTCGGCCAAGACCAAATCCGTTCCTGTGACAGGTCTGGAAATGGTTGCAGAGGACGGCGCCGGTTTTGCCGGTTTCGCGATCTGCGGCATGGGCATGGAGCCTCACGGGCCAGACTTCATGGCCAAGGGCGATCTGTCGTCGCTGACACCCGTGCCGTGGCAGCCGGGCTATGGACGTGTGGTGTGCATCGGCCATGTGGATGGCAAGCCCTGGCCCTATGACAGCCGCTACGTGCTGCAGCAGCAGGTCGAACGCCTCAGTCAGCGTGGCTGGACCCTCAATACCGGCCTGGAGCCCGAGTTCAGCCTGTTCAAGCGCGATGTCACCGGCAGCCTGCAGATGGTCGATGCCAGCGATAACCTCGACAAGCCCTGCTACGACTACAAGGGGCTGTCGCGCTCTCGCGAGTTTCTCGAGCGCTTGACCGAGGCACTGCAGCCGGTGGGTTTCGACATCTATCAGATCGATCACGAAGACGCCAACGGCCAGTTCGAGATCAATTACACCTACAGCGAGGCCATGGAGTCGGCTGACCGTTTCACCTTCTTCCGCATGGCCGCCGGAGAGATCGCCAATGACATGGGCATGATCTGCTCGTTCATGCCCAAGCCCGACCCCAAGCGTGCCGGCAATGGCATGCACTTTCACCTGTCGATCGCCAGTGCCAGCAACAAGAACCTGTTCCACGATGCCAGTGACCCGAGTGGCATGGGGTTGTCGAAGCTGGCCTATCACTTCGCTGCGGGCCTGCTGGCTCATGGGCCTGCGCTGTGTGCCTTTGCCGCGCCCACGGTCAACTCCTACAAACGCCTGGTGGTTGGCAATTCACTTTCGGGCGCCACCTGGGCCCCGGCTTTCATTGCCTTTGGTGCCAACAACCGCTCGGCGATGGTACGCGTGCCCTATGGCCGCCTGGAGTTTCGTCTGCCCGACGCCGGGTGCAATCCGTATCTGGTCAGTGCCGCAATCATTGCCGCAGGGCTGGACGGCATCGACCGGCAACTGGAGATCGATCACGTCTGCAACGAGAACCTCTACACACTGAGCCTCGAAGAGATTGCCGCACGGGGCATCAAGACCCTGCCGCAGTCGCTCAACGAAGCCTGCGATGCATTGCAGGCCGATCCGTTGTTTGGCGAAGTGCTGGGCAGCGAGATTGTCGATGAATTCATCCGCCTCAAGCGCATGGAGTGGGTGGAATACAGCCGCCACGTGAGCGATTGGGAAGTGAAGCGCTATATCGAGTTTTTCTAGCTGCACGTTTCAGGCTTCAGGCTGCAAGAAGAAGCTGGATTGCGGCGAATTTGATTTTTCTGTCTATGCGGTTGGCTTGCAGCGTGAAGCTTGCCGCTCCCGAACAAGGTGAGGCTTATGTGCGGAATCGTTGGTTTGTATCTGAAAAACCCGGCGCTGGAGTCGCAACTCGGCAAGTTGTTCGAGCCGATGCTCGAAGCCATGACCGACCGCGGACCGGACAGTGCCGGGTTCGCCATCTATGGCGATGAAGTGGCGCAGGGCTGGGTCAAGCTGACCTTGCAGGCCACTACCGAACAGTATGATTTCACGGCGTTGATCGCGGCGCTGCAAGACAGGTTGAGCGCGCCTCTGGACTGGTTTCAGAACGCCAGCGCCGTGGTCTTGAAGATTCAGGCCGAAGAAGCCCCGGTGCGTGCCGCGCTGGCGGAACTGGCACCGAGCGTGCGCATCATGAGTGCCGGGCAGAGCATCGAGATCCTCAAGGGCATGGGCCTGCCGCGGGAGATTTCCGAACGCTTCGGTCTGGCGTCCATGAAAGGCAGTCACATCATCGGCCATACGCGCATGGCCACCGAAAGCGCCGTGACCATGGAGGGCAGTCATCCATTTTCCACGGGCTCCGACCTGTGCCTGGTGCACAACGGCTCGTTGTCCAATCACTTTCGTCTGCGCCAGAACCTGCGCCGCGAAGGCATTCACTTCGAGACCGACAACGACACCGAAGTGGCGGCGGGGTATCTGGCCTGGCGTCTGCAACAGGGCGACAGCCTGAAACAGGCGCTCGACAAGTCGCTCGAAGACCTTGATGGCTTCTTTACCTTCGCCATCGGCACACGCAATGGCTTTGCGGTGATTCGCGACCCGATCGCCTGCAAACCGGCGATCCTTGCCGAAACCGATGACTACGTCGCCATGGCTTCGGAATACCAGGCGCTGTCCAGCCTGCCGGGGATCGAAAACGCCAGGGTCTGGGAACCGGTCCCGGCCACCATGTACATCTGGGAACGCGAGCCAGCCGAGGGAGCACGTCCATGAAAACCGTCGATCTTTCCAACGCCACCGTGCGTGATCTCAATCAGGCCCTGCACGACCAGGTCAAGGAATTGCAGGACCGCGAATGGCTGGTCACGCATCCCGATGGCGCACACAACCTGGCGGTCGGCGTCAACGAAGCCATCTCCATCGATATCCAGGGCCACGCGGGTTACTACTGCGCGGGGATGAACCAGAAAGCGTCGATCACTGTGCACGGCAACGTCGGCGTCGGCTGCGCGGAAAACATGATGTCCGGCGCTGTGCGGGTCAAGGGCAGCGCCTCGCAGGCGGCCGGTGCGACGGCACATGGCGGCTTGCTGGTGATTGAAGGTGATGCCGGAGCGCGTTGCGGTATTTCCATGAAAGGCATCGACATTGTGGTCGGCGGCAGCATCGGCCACATGAGCTGCTTCATGGGCCAGGCCGGTCGGCTGGTGGTCTGTGGCGACGCCGGTGATGCGCTGGGCGACTCGTTGTATGAAACGCGGATCTACGTCAAAGGCAAGGTCGAGTCACTGGGCTCTGACTGCATCGCCAAGGAGATGCGTGAAGAGCATCTGCAGGAGCTGCAGGAGTTGCTCAATCGCGCTGGCTTTAACGAGAAGGCAGCGGATTTCAAACGCTACGGCTCGGCCCGTCAGCTTTACAACTTCAAAGTCGATAACGCCTCCGCGTACTGATTCAGGAGCATTACCATGAGCGACCCCATCAGCCACAAACCTGCTCCAGTCCTGCGCGAATCGGCCACCTTCGATCGCCTGACCATTCAGGAAATCCAGCGCGCTGCGGAAACCGGCATCTACGACATTCGCGGTGGCGGCACCAAGCGCAAGCTGCCGCACTTCGACGACCTGTTGCTGCTCGGCGCCAGCGTGTCGCGCTACCCGCTGGAAGGCTACCGCGAGAAGTGCGGGACCGACGTGGTGCTCGGCAATCGTTTTGCCAAGAAGCCGTTGTACCTGAAAATTCCGGTAACCATTGCAGGCATGAGCTTCGGCGCGTTGTCGGCCAACGCCAAGGAAGCACTGGGCCGTGGCGCAACCATCGCGGGAACCAGCACCACCACCGGCGACGGCGGCATGACCCCGGAAGAGCGTGGCCAGTCGCAGCATCTGGTCTATCAGTACCTGCCATCGCGTTATGGCATGAACCCGGACGATCTGCGCAAGGCCGATGCCATCGAAATCGTGCTGGGGCAGGGCGCCAAACCGGGCGGCGGTGGCATGTTGCTGGGCATGAAAGTGACGGAACGTGTGGCTGGCATGCGTACCTTGCCGGTCGGCGTCGATCAGCGCTCGGCATGCCGTCACCCGGACTGGACAGGCCCTGACGATCTGGCGATCAAGATTGCCGAGATTCGCGAGATCACCGACTGGGAAAAACCGATCTACGTGAAGATCGGTGCCAGCCGTCCTTACTATGACGTGAAACTGGCCGTGAAAGCCGGCGCCGACGTGATCGTACTCGACGGCATGCAGGGCGGTACGGCGGCGACTCAGGAAGTGTTCATCGAACACGTCGGCATCCCGATTCTGCCTGCCATCCCGCAAGCCGTGCAGGCGCTGCAGGAGATGGGCATGCATCGCAAGGTGCAGTTGATCGTCTCCGGCGGCATCCGCAACGGCGCCGACGTGGCCAAGGCCATGGCGCTGGGTGCCGACGCAGTGGCGATCGGCACGGCGGCGCTGATAGCGCTGGGCGACAACCATCCGCGGCTCGACGAAGAACTGAGAAAGATCGGCTCGGCAGCGGGTTACTACGACGACTGGCAGAACGGCCGCGACCCGGCGGGCATCACCACCCAGGACCCGGAACTGTCCAAACGTCTCGACCCGGTCGAAGGCGGTCGGCGTCTGGCCAACTACCTGCGCGTACTCGTCCTCGAAGCCCAGACCATGGCCCGCGCGTGCGGTAAATCACACCTGCACAACCTCGACCCGGAAGATCTGGTGGCACTGACCGTCGAATCAGCGGCCATGGCCCGAGTGCCCCTGGCCGGGACATCGTGGATTCCGGGGTCTGGCTCTGGGTACTGACGCCATAACGGGCTTTTCGACCGCGATGGCACCGACTGACGCCATAACGTGCTTTTCGATCACGATGGCACCGACTGACGCCATAACGTGCTTTTCGATCACGATGGCACAGACGACGCAGAGTGCGACGTAAGTGACGGCTGAGTCCTGGCGCTGATCCGGGGGTAGCCTGGCATGACGCCGGGCTAGCCGCACCGGGCCCAGGCTGTGTAAAAACGACTGCGCTTGGCAATACTGCGTTAAAAACAGGCGAAAAATGCTCATTTAGAACACCCAGAGTCGGTCGCGACCCCGGCCGTTTTCGCCTGTTTTTGCCTTGTCTTGCCTTCGCTCGTGACGTTTTTACACACCTTGGGCCATGGATGGCCCGTTGCGGCGCCCCCCGGATCAGTGACAGGGAAGGAACCCGACGAAGCCGGGCCGGAAACAGGAGCGAAGGGATTTGCCTACTTCGGCCCCATCAAAGTAGGTCGCCGAGGGGCGAAAAGGTGACTCAAGTCGAGCCTGAATCTCACTGAGTCGCAGAACTGTGTGACGCGGAGCGTCACGAAATGCATTACCACGCGGAGCGTGGCAACGAGAACCTTGGTGGTTAAGCCCCGCTTTCGGGCTCATCGGACTTATATATAACGCCATTCGCGCAACGAGAACTTGACCCACAAGAGGCCGAAGAGCCTCGCCTGTCCCAATGAACCTCTTTGCTGCCAGACACTTTCCATTCATTTGCGGGAGCTTTGAACATGGTCAATCGTCTACACGGCAAATCCCTTACAGCTTTACTCGCGCTCGGCGCCTTTGCTCCGATTGCGCAGGCAGCTGACGCCCCCGTACTGAACACCGGCAGCACGGCCTGGATGGTCACCGCAGCCGTGCTGGTGCTGTTCATGTGCCTTCCGGGGCTGGCACTGTTTTACGGTGGGCTGGTACGGGCCAAGAACATGCTCTCGCTGTTCACCCAGTGTTTCGGCATTGCCGGAGTGGTAGGCGTGCTGTGGGTCATCTATGGCTACAGCATGGTGGTGGACACCAGCAACATGGTCGAAGGGCAAGTGAGTTTCAATAGTTTCGTGGGCGGTCTGAGTCGTGCGTTTCTGGCCGGCATGACGCCCGACAGCCTGGTCGGCGACATCCCTGAAGGGGTATTCGTGACCTTTCAGATGACCTTTGCGATCATCACTCCGGCGCTGATTGCCGGTGCCTTCGCCGAACGGATGAAGTTCTCTGCGGCGCTGCTGTTCATGGCACTGTGGTTCACCCTGGTGTATGCGCCTGTCGTGCATATGGTCTGGGGTGGCGCAGGCGCCTTGATGCACAACTGGGGCGTGCTGGACTTCGCCGGCGGCACCGCAGTGCACATCAACGCCGGTGTCGCCGCACTGGCGGCATGCTTGGTACTGGGCAAGCGCAAGGGTTATCAGAACACCCCGATGCCGGCGCACAACCTGAGCCTGACCATGGCCGGCGCGGCGATGCTCTGGGTCGGCTGGTTCGGTTTCAACATCGGTTCCGGTGGCGGCCTGAACGGCACCTCCGGCATCGTCATGCTCAACACGCAAGTGGGGGCGTGCGCCGGGATACTCGGCTGGATGTTCACCGAGTGGTTCAAGGTCGGCAAGCCCAGCGCCCTGGGTCTGGCAAGCGGCGCATTGGCGGGCCTGGTCGGCATCACCCCGGCGTGTGCCTACGTCGGAGTCGGCGGAGCGCTGGCCATCGGCGTGCTGTGCGGAGTGTTCTGCTACCTGAGCGTGACTGTGCTGAAGAAACGCCTGGGCTATGACGACAGCCTCGACGTCTTCGGCCTGCACGGCATCGGCGGCATGATCGGAGCAGTACTGACCGGCGTGTTCTGCGTACCCTCACTGGGCGGTCTGGTGCCCGATGTCAGCATGGGCGCCCAAGTAATTGCCCAGATCAAAGGCGTGCTGTTCACCACGGTCTACTGCTTCGCGGTCAGCTGGGTCATCCTCAAGGCTGTGCAGGCACTGATCGGCCTGCGCGCGCATGAGTCAGTGGAAGAAATGGGTCTGGACCTGGCCGAGCATAACGAGCGGGCCTACAACCATTGAGAAGGCTGTCGGATCAGTGTCAGGGCGAGGGAACCCGACGACGTCGGGCCGGAAACGGAGCTGCGTGTTTTGCCTGCTTTGGTCCATCAAAGCAGGTCGCCGAGGGGAGAAAAGGTGACCTGAGTCGACCGCCAATCCACCTGACAAAGAAAGATCGCTGTGTGACGCAGAGCGTCACGAACTGCATGCCAACGCGGAGCATTGGCACGATAAGCAGTTGGATTTGCGCATAACGTTGAGCGCAGAGCGTGGGGACGATAATCAATACAGCCTGGAGACCGCGCGCTCAGCTCAACGAAACACCGGCACCACGTGCTTGATGAACAGCTCAAGCGACTTTTTCTTCTCGGCGTGCGGCAGGCTGTTGTCGCACCAGAAGCTGAACTCGTCGACACCTAACTCTTGATAATGACGAATGCGCGGAATGATCTCCTCAGGAGTACCGATCATGGTGTTCTTGCGGATATTCTCCAGCTCGAACTCCGGACGTTCCTTGAACTTCTCTTCCGGGCTGGGGGCCAGAAAACCGTTGACCGGCGTCTGTTTATTGCCGAACCATGCGTCGAAAGTGCGGTAGAACTTCGCGATGGCAGTGGCGCCCACTTTCCAGCCTTCAGGATCGTCTGCGGCATGCACATGCGTGTGGCGCAGTACCATCAATTGCGGGCGGGGCACGTCGGGATTGTTGGCCAGCGCGGCTGCGAACTTGTTCTTCAGGTCGACAACTTCTTCGTCACCCTTCATCAACGGGGTGACCATCACGTTACAGCCGTTCTGCACGGCGAAATTGTGCGAGTCAGGGTCGCGCGCAGCGATCCACATCGGCGGCGTGTTGATCGGCTTGGGCACGGAAGTCGAGGTCGGGAATTTCCAGATATCGCCGTCGTGGGCGTAGTCACCCTGCCACAGCGCACGTACCACCGGGACCATTTCACGCAACGCCTTGCCGCCTTCGGAGGCCGGCATGCCACCGGCCATGCGGTCGAACTCCACTTGATAGGCGCCGCGTGCCAGGCCGACTTCCATACGCCCGTTACTGATCACGTCCAGCAGCGCGCATTCACCCGCGACCCGCAATGGGTGCCAGAACGGCGCAATGATGGTGCCGGCGCCCAGATGAATCTGTGTGGTCCTGGCCGCCAGATACGCCAGCAACGGCATCGGGCTTGGCGAGATGGTGTATTCCATCGCGTGGTGTTCGCCTATCCAGACTGTGCTGAAGCCGCCTTGCTCGGCCATCAGCGTCAGCTCGGTCAGGTCCTCGAACAGCTGGCGATGACTGACACTTTCATCCCAGCGCTCCATGTGCACGAACAACGAAAACTTCATGACACTTACCTCGCTTAAATCCTGGCGCCTGCACCGGCGTGATGAGTTATTGTTGTCTGATGGTATACCGTAATACTTTCGGTGCAAGTGTTTTTTGCGGTGCTGCTCCCTGCTGTAAAACCCAACGGCAGAAACGAAAAAAGCGCCTCATGGGAGGCGCTTTCGGATGTCGCATATTCAGCCGGGGCAGGATTGATCAGGTCAGAATCAACTGCAGGCCTCGGATTCGATGTAGTCGGCCGTGGAGTCGCGAATCACCGGTCCCATGCCACTCACGGCCTTTGCCTGTTCCATGATTTCCAGCGTGGAACCGGTGCCGACCAGGTTCACCGTGTGGTTGGCGCAATTATAGACCCGCTTGAAGTAGATCACCCCGAGCATGCCTTCACGCCGGGTGATCACCACGCGTTCCTTTGCGCTGCCGCTTTTCTCTATCAGTGCGTGCTGGCCGGTTGGATCATGAGGTATGGATATGCTTTTGCCTTCGGCATGCGCCGAAAGGGCAGGGATCATCAGGGCCAGAAAACAGGCATGCAATTTCATCGGTGCTCCTGCAGATGAATGCGGTTTCATTGGATCCAAAATTTACTCCAGCCATGCGATTCTGGATAGCAGGGCCAGCTGCCTTTCGTCGGCTTGCTTTCAGCGAATCACGTCCTGCGCACGGTCAGGAAATCCGCAAAGCTGTTGCTCCGCCAACAGCAGTTCCACACCCTGGCTTGACACGGACAGTTGGCGCTGCAAGTCAGCTGTCGCAACGCTTTGATATGCCAGTGTTTTATTGAATGGCACGGTTGCTGCTCTGTGGATGTGCAGGCCCTTGTGCTTAATGCGCTCGGGAAGCTTGCAGCCAGAGGAGTACCGATATGAGCCAATCGTCCATAAAATTTGCGTACTGGGTACCCAACGTCAGCGGTGGGCTGGTAGTCAGCAAGATCGAACAGCGCACCAGCTGGACCATCGACTACAACCGCAAGCTGGCGCAGATCGCCGAGCAGTCCGGTTTCGACTACGCGCTGACGCAAATTCGCTTTACCGCCGGTTATGGCGCCGAATTCCAGCATGAATCCGTAGCCTTCAGCCATGCGCTACTCGCGGCCACCGAGAAGCTCAAGGTCATTGCCGCGATATTGCCCGGGCCATGGACCCCGTCGGTGGCCGCCAAGCAACTGGCGACCATCGATCAGCTCACCGCCGGGCGCGTGGCGGTCAATATTGTCAGCGGCTGGTTCAAGGGCGAGTTTCAGGCTATCGGAGAGCCCTGGCTGGAGCATGATGAACGTTATCGCCGCTCCGAGGAGTTCATCCGCGCCCTCAAAGGGATCTGGACCACCGACAACTTCACCTTCAAGGGGGATTTCTATCGCTTCCATGATTACACCCTCAAGCCCAAGCCGATCCAGCGTCCTCACCCGGAAATCTTTCAGGGCGGCAGCTCGCGGGCCGCACGTGATATGGCGGCGCGGGTGTCGGACTGGTATTTCACCAACGGCAATACCGTCGAAGGCATCAAGGCCCAGGTCGATGACATCCGAGCCAAGGCTGCCGCGAACGGGCATTCGGTGAAGATCGGTGTGAATGCTTTCATCATTGCCAGGGATACCGAAGAAGAGGCGCGTGCCTTGCTGGCCGAAATCGTCGACAAGGCAGATCCGGAAGCCGTCAACGCCTTTGGTGATGCTGCGAAGCAGGCTGGCAAGGCCAGTCCGGAAGGCGAGGGCAACTGGGCCAAATCCACCTTTCAGGATCTGGTGCAGTACAACGATGGCTTCAAGACCAACCTGATTGGCACACCGCGGCAGATTGCCGAGCGCATCGTCGAACTCAAGTCCGTTGGCGTAGACCTGGTGCTTTCAGCGTTCCTGCATTTCCAGGAAGAAGTCGCCTATTTCGGCCAGCACGTATTGCCTCTGGTACGCGAACTGGAAGCCGCTGTACAACGCAAGCCTGTCGCCGAGACGGCTTGACCCCCGCCAATAACGACAACCCGCCATGCCCTTGTAAGCCGGCCGCGTTTACAGCCCTCCATAAAATCAGGCGCCACTGTGATCCAGTGTGCGCCTGCTTTCGTATGTTCATCCCCGATCAACCCATAGACAGCTGTACGTGGCATTATGATGCCACTCACTGGCATGCTTTTATCGATGCCAGGCCTTCCAGGTATGGCCGAGCACTTGCCGACAATGGCAGTTAGTAGCGAAAGGATTGTCGATGGCCCCTGAGCAATCAGGTCCGGTTTTCAGAAAAACCAGATGCACTGGTTCTCACCTGTTGTGGAGGCAAGTTTTGAAACGCGACCTTCGGCTTGCGTCATGGCTGATCTTCGTAGTGTGCGCCTGCGTGGTGATGTTGATGGCCTGGCAAGCATGGACCGCACGCCGCAACACCCTGGAAAACATCCAGACCAGCACGATCAATCTGGCTGGAGCGCTAAGCACCTATACGGATGGCATTTTCAAGCAAAGCGAGCTGATGCTGATCGGCCTGACGGAGCGTGTCGAAAAGGACGGCGTCGGGCCTGAACAGATCGAGCGTCTCAGGTGGGTCATTGCGCGTGAAATGGGCGCGCTGCCGCAGATCGATACCGTGTCGCTGTACAACGCCGACGGGATTTGCATCTTCTCGAGCAATCCCAGGGTTATCGGCATCAACAGCGCGCAGCGCGAGTTCTTTCAGCACCACCTGAAGATGCCTGACAAAGCCCCTTACATCGGTCCGACGATTCGCAGCCGTGCCTCCGGCGAATGGGTCATATCGGTCAGCAGACGCATCAATAATACCGACGCGAGTTTTGCCGGGCTGATGGTCGCCACCATCGGTGTCGACCACCTGTTGAAGTTCTATTCGGACATCAAGGTCGGGCAAACCGGCATTATCAGTCTGACGTCGACCGCCGGGCAGTTGCGGGTGCGCTATCCCCATCTGGAGCAGGAGATCGGTCGCGATCTGTCATCGACGCCCATTTTCAGGTCGGAACGCGGCCGAGTGTCAGGTACCGCCCAGTTCGTTTCCAGGATTGACGGTGTTGCGCGTTTTTATGCGTTCAAACGCAGTGATGTCTACCCGATCGTCACCGTGGTTGCGCTGGGTCAGAAAGAAGCCATGCTCGACTGGCTGGGCCAGACCAAACAGTCCATTCTGGTCATGCTGGTGCTGCTCGGACTGGTGATCGGACTCGGCGTTCGTCTGATTGGGCACATTCACAGCCGCATACGCGCAGAAGACCAGTTGCTCGATTCACAGGCAGCCCTGATCCAGCTCAACCAGCACCTGGAGTTGATTGCCTCCGAAGACAAGCTGACCGGGCTGGCCAATCGCAGACGTTTCGATCAGTTTCTGGAAGTCGAATTCAAGCGCGCCAGACGCGAGCGCAGCCTGCTGTCGCTGATTTTGATCGATGCCGATCATTTCAAACGCTACAACGATCATTACGGCCACCTGGCCGGTGACGAATGCCTGATTGCGTTGGCCCGAGTGGTTGAGCAGTTCATTCGTCGTCCCAGCGACGTCGCCGCCCGTTATGGCGGTGAAGAGATCGCCGTGGTGTTGCCAGGTACTGACGAGTCGAACGCTCGCCAGGTGGCCGAGAACATCCTGCAGGCCATCCGTGACGAGCAGATCGAGCATCCCGCCAGCCCGTTTGGCATCGTGACGATCAGCCTCGGTGTCGCAACATTCGTCGGCACCGATCGCCAACTCGATCAGCGTGGCCTGATTGAGCTTGCCGACCGCGCGTTGTATGCCGCCAAGTCGCAGGGTCGCAACCGGGTGAATGTGGCGTCGGAAATCGCGACCGGCACATTACCGGCCTGGACCCGCGTCAAGTCCTCTACGGACGCGCAAGCCGACACGGAGCCAAGGTCGGGCCAGCGGGATTGATACCCGCTGGTTGCTTGCTGCCTATCGCTTCTCCGTCAGTTGCTGATCGTCGGTAATCTGTTGCGCATGCGGTTTGCGGCGCAGCACGGTCAACACCCAGAAAAAGAATATAGGCACCAGAACCACGCCCAGCAGCGTCGCGCTGAGCATGCCGCCGATGACGCCAGTGCCGATGGCGCGCTGGCTTGCAGCGCCTGCGCCGGTGGCCAGGGTCAGCGGCACCACGCCAAGGATGAAGGCCAGCGAAGTCATGACAATCGGCCGAAAGCGCAGCCGTGCAGCCTGAAGTGCCGCGTCGCGCAGGGAATGGCCCTGATCCCAGAGTTCCTTGGCGAACTCGACGATGAGAATCGCGTTTTTCGCGGCCAGCCCGATGATGGTGATCAGGCCTACTTTGAAATACACATCATTGGGCATGCCGACGGCCGTCACGGCCAGCACGGAGCCCAGCGCGCCGACGGGAACGATCAGCATCACCACCAGCGGGATTGCCCAGCTCTCATACAACGCGACCAGCAGCAGGAACACCACCAGCAGCGCCAGGCCGAACAGTCCGACCGCCTGGCCGCTGGCGACTCTTTCCTGATAGGAGAGGCCAGTCCATTCGTAACCGATGCCTTGCGGTAGCCCGGAAACGATCCGTTCGATTTCCGCCATGGCCTCACCGGTACTGACGCCCGGTGCTGCATCACCGGAAATCCTGAATGCGGGGTAGCCGTTGTAGCGGGCGATCTGCACCGGGCCTTGTTCCCAGTGCGTCGAAACGAAGGCGCCCAGCGGCACCAGCGTGCCGCTGCTATTGGGTACGTAGAGCTTGAGCACGCTTTCCGGGGTCATTCGCGAACTTTGTTCGGCCTGCACGACCACGCGCTGTTGACGTCCGGCATTGGCGAAGTCGCTGATCACCGAGGAACCGAAAGCGGTGGACAGCGCATTGCTGATCGATTCGAAACTCACGCCCAGCGCCCGGGCCTTTTCGCGGTCGATGTTCAGGCGCAATTGCGGCGCTTCGGCCAGACCTTCCATCATCGCGTAGAGAATCTTCGGGTTGCCGTTGGCCTCGCCGAGCAGCTTGTCGCGTGCCGCCAGCAGGGCTTCGCGGCCCAGGCTTGCACGGTCCTGCAGGCGCAGCGAGAAGCCGCCCGAGGTGCCCAGGCCGTCGATAGGCGGTGGCGTCACCGCCATCACCGTGCCGTCGCCGAGCCCTGCAAAATGCCGGTTGAATGCCGCCGCTTCCTCAGCCGCCGACTGGCCCTTGCCGCGCTCCGACCAGTCCTTCAGGGTCGGGAACGCAAGACCGGCGTTTTCACCCATGCCCGAGAAGCTGAACCCCAGCAGCATGGTCACCGCACCCGTGGCTTCGCGGGACAGCATGTAGTTCTCGAGCAATTGCGCGGTGAGGTCGGTACGCGACCGGGTGGCGCCGGGAGGCAGTTGCACATCGATGATCAGATAGCCCTGATCTTCAACGGGCACAAAGGACTCCGGCAGGCGCAGGTAGAAAAAGCCCAGCAGACCGACGATACCGAGGTACAGCAGCATGTAGCGGCCGGCGCGCTTGATCATGCTCGAGCTGACGCGCTCGTAACGGTCGGTGAACGTGCCAAACAGACGATTGAAACCACCGAAGAAACCACGCTTTTCATGATGCCCGGCCGGGATCGGCTTGAGCAGCGTGGCACACAGCGCCGGGGTGAACGTCAGGGCCAGGAAACCTGAAAACAGAATCGACACGGCCAGCGACAGCGAGAACTGCTGGTAGATGACCCCGACCGAGCCGCCCATGAACGCCAGTGGCAGAAACACAGCGGCCAGGACCAGCGTGATGCCGAAAATCGCCCCGGAAACCTGCTGCATCGCCTTGACCGTTGCGGCGGCGGGAGAGAGGCCTTCTTCAGCCATGATCCGCTCGACGTTTTCCACGACCACAATGGCGTCGTCGACCAGAATACCGATGGCCAGCACCATGCCGAACATGGTCATCATGTTCACCGAGAAGCCCATCAGGTACATGATCGCCAGCGTTCCCGCCAGACACACCGGGACCACGATGGTCGGGATCAGCGTGTAACGAATGTTCTGCAGAAACAGGAACATCACCAGAAACACCAGGATCATGGCTTCGATGAGGGTGTAGATCACCTTGTCGATGGCTACGTCGACGAAGCGCGAGGTGTCGTACGGTATCGAAAACCCGACGCCTTCCGGGAAATTGACCGACAGCTCAGTGAGCCGCTGCTCGACGGCTCTGGCCGTCTGGATCGCGTTGGCGCCCGGCGACAGCTGTACGGCACCGGCGACGGCACGTTGCCCGTTCAGACGTGATTCGAAGCTGTAATCCTGGCTGCCGACCGCTACACGCGCCACATCGGACAGGTGCACCGCAGAGCCGTCTTCGTTGGCACGCAGAACGATGCGCCCGAACTCTTCCGGGTTGTCCAAAGTGCCCTTTACCGCCAGGGTGGCCGTCAATTCCTGCAGTGACGAGGCCGGGCTGCTGCCGAAGCTGCCTGCCGGAACCTGCACGTTCTGCGCCCGAATCGCGGCATTCACGTCGTCGATGGACAACCCGAAGCCCACCAGCTTCTGCGGATCGATCCATACCCGCATCGCGGCTTCGGCAGCGAAGAATTGCAGCCTGCCGACACCGTTCACCCGGTTGATTTCGTTATTGACGTTGCGTGCCGCGTAGTCGGCCAGCG
This sequence comes from Pseudomonas sp. NFACC10-1, assembly GCF_900119195.1. Taxonomy (NCBI): domain Bacteria; kingdom Pseudomonadati; phylum Pseudomonadota; class Gammaproteobacteria; order Pseudomonadales; family Pseudomonadaceae; genus Pseudomonas; species Pseudomonas sp. NFACC10-1. The sequence goes on from NZ_FPJB01000001.1 coordinate 785,870, forward strand.
CGACGGTATCCTTGTTGGTCGCGCCGTCCTTGTAGTTCAGGGTGTAGATCAACAGAAAACCGGAGCTGGCCTGTTCGACCTGCAGGCCCTGGCTGAGGACCGTCTGCGGCAAGCGTGCTTCGGCTTTCTTGATACGGTTCTGGACTTCGACCTGAGCCAGGTCCGGGTTGGTGCCTGGCACGAACGTCACGTTGATTTCCGCGCTGCCGGTCGAGTTGCTGGTCGACTCGTAATACAGCATCCCTTTGGCGCCGTTCAGTTCGTCCTCGATAACGCTGGTCACCGAATCGACCAGCACCTTCGCGGATGCACCGGGGTAGGTGGCGGTGATGGTGATCTGCGGTGGCGCCACGTCCGGGTACTGCGCCACAGGCAGGGACGGCAGAGCCATCAACCCGGCGAGCAGGATGAACAGGGCAAGTACCCAGGCGAAGTTGGGGCGCTTGATAAAGAAGAGAGACATTGACAGTGATCCTCGGTCGCGCTGAAGGCGGCTTTATTGCGCCTTGGCCTGCGGTTGGGCGGATGGCGATTTGCGCGCGACCTTGTCGCCGGCGCTGAGCCCGGTCATATTGCCGACAATGACCTGTTCGTCTGCCTTCAGGCCTTCGGTGATCTGCCAGCGCGAATCCTGCATCGCCCCGGTTTTGACCGGACGCGCTTCGACCGTGCCGTCCTGGGTAATCACCAGCACGCGCGCTGCACCGTCGCCGGAGCGCTGAACGGCGCGCTGCGGGACAAGAATGGCGTTGCTGTCGACGCGCTGCGGTGTGCGCACCCGCACATACATACCGGGCAGCAGCACGCCCTTGGGATTGGCAAAGCGGGCGCGCAACGACACTTGGCCGGTGGTCCGGTCTACTGCGACATCGGTAAACAGCAGGGTGCCGGTGCTCGTGTAATCGGTGCCGTCGACACTCAGTGATAACGCGTCTTCGCCGCCCTTGGGCAAGCGGCCTTCCTGTATCGCGGCGCGCATCTGCAAGGCCTCGGCAGCCGGCTGGGTAAAGTCGGCGTAGACCGGGTCGAGTTGTTGAATGGTTGCCAGCAGCGTGGTTTCGCCCTGACCGACCAGCGCGCCCTCGGTCACCATCGCGCGGCCGATGCGGCCTGAAATCGGCGCCTTGACGGTGGCATAGCCCAGGTTCAGCCTGGCCGTTTCGACATCAGCCTGAGCCGACTTTTTAGCGGCGATTGCGTTTTGCAGTGCAGAGCGGGCGGTGTCGAAAGTCTGGCGGCTGACCGCTTCAATTTCCACCAGCGACTCGTAACGTTTGACCGTGGCCTGAGTCTCGAACAGCGTGGCTTCAGTGCGGGCCAGATCTCCCTGCGCCTTGGACAGCGCAGCCTTGAACGGCGCCGGATCGATCTGGAACAGCACTGCGCCGGCTTTCACATCGGCGCCTTCCTCGAAGTTGCGGCTCAGCACGATGCCGGCCACCCGCGCGCGAACCTGCGCCACACGCACCGGTTCGATACGGCCGGGCAGTTCGTCAACGACCGTGAACGATTCGGCGTTGACCGTAATGGCTTCCACCTCTTTGGGCGCTTTCGATGCCGCGTGATCCTGCTGCTGTTTCTGCTCGCACCCGGCCAGACCCAACGCTGCCAGCAGGGCTACTGCAGGCATCACACGCCAATCGCTGAAACTACTCATCGTTCACCCGGCCGCAGCCCATCAGATGCTAAAGCCGCGAATGATCCACTCTGAAAGACGGTGAGTCAATATTGACTCACATGAGCCTTTAGTGACTAATTGTGTATGTGCTTTGAGAACCCGGTAAGGTTTCTGCACAATGCGCCGCCTGCCACTTATACGAGTTGAATACGTACCCAATGGAATTACCTGCTGCTGACGACAAATTTCTGAAGGCCCTGGCCGTTGCGCTGGTCGACCACTCCAACGGTACGCTCAAGGATATTGCTCAGGCGGCCGGCGTCAGCAAGGCGACGCTCAACCGCTTTTGCGGCACTCGCGCCAACCTCGTGGAATTGCTGCTCAATCATGCCTCGGACCTGATGAATCAGATGGTCGCCGACGCGGATCTGCAGACTGCTCCGCCGCTGGAAGCGCTTCAGCGGCTGGTCGACAACCACCTCATGCACCGCGAAATGCTGGTCTTTCTGGTGTTTCAGTGGCGTCCGGATTCGCTCGACGAAAGCAGCGGAGGGCGCCGCTGGTTGCCTTACTCCGACGCCCTTGATGCATTTTTCCTGCGTGGTCAGCGTGAAGGCCTGTTCCGGATCGACGTCGGTGCCGCCGTCCTGACCGAAATGTTCGCTGCGCTGCTCTCCGGGATGGTCGACGCCGAACGCCGTGGCCGTGTGGCACGCGCCGGTATGGGCGCGTTGGTGACCCAGTTCTTCCTGCACGGAGCGGCGGCACGATAGGCAGTTCTGTGCAGACGTCAGAAATCGTAGGCAATCTTGCTGTACCAGAAGCCACCGCCCGGATAGAACGGCGAGTTGCCGTACAGGTTGAGTCCGACGGCGGAGGGGATCGCGTTTTTGTCCGGGCGCACATCGAAGATATTGGTGCCGCCAACACTGAGGGTGATGTTGTCGTAGAGGGTGTAGGACACCTCCAGGTCAGTGATCCACTTGGCACCGAAACTGCGGTCGCCGCTTTCCAGTTGCTGGAGCGTCTTGACCTTGCCATAACGAGTGGTTTGCAGGTTCACGCCCAAATCCCCCAGCGTCCATTTGCCGCCCAGCACCCATTTGGTTTTCGGTTGCGCATCGGTCAGATCGCCTTCGCGGGCCCGGCCGACCCAGGTCAGGCTGCCACCGGGGTTACTGCCCAGCCCCTGCAGGGCTGCCGGTGCATCCTTGACGTCGATGATGACGGTCTTGTTGTAATTGAACCCGGCGCTCCAGCGCACATCACCCCATGCGCCGTACTGACTGGAGTGGTCGATAACGATATCCAGGCCGCGCGTGCGCGTGTCGAAGGCATTGGCGTAATACGAGGTCCAGGTGCTGGTGTCCACGCCCTGTGCGGCAAGAATCGGTGCAAGCGCCGGCCCGTACAGGCTTTCGGTTCGGGCGATGCGATCGGCAATCTCGATCCAGTAGGCGTCCGCCGTCAGGCTGGTGCGAGGTGCCGGTTGCCAGGTCACGCCAAACCCCAGGTTGCGCGATTTTTCCGGGTCCAGGCTGGTTGCGCCAAGCGCCTGGGCCAGCGCCGAGTTGACCGGCGCAATGCGCGTCACGGCGGGAACAATGGTGCCGTCTGGCGCAGCACCGACCCTGTTGTCGGAGATGCTGTAGCCGATCTGGGTCAGTGAAGGTGCACGAAAGCCGGTGCCGACGGTGCCGCGCGCGGCGAAGGTGTCAGTGAATTCGTAGCGCGAGTTGAGCTTGGCGCTGACCGTGTTGCCCGAGTCATCATCGAAATGCTCGGCGCGCAGGGCCAGATCGACGAACAGCGGTTCTATCGGGGTGATACCGAAATCGACGTAGGCTGCGTAGTTGTTGCGTTGCAGGCTGGTCGTATCCTGCGGCGAGATGACCGCTGCGGCCTGGGCGGCAATCGACGCCAGTTGCCCGGTCAGCGGGTTGGCCTGACCGTTGGGCAGGGTGGCCGGAAAACGATAGCCGCCGACCTGATAGGCCTGCGCGTCACCGGAAAAAGTCTGGAAATGCTCCCAGCGATGTTCAAGGCCTGCAGAAACTTGCAGCGGTACGCCAAACAGTCCGTCGAATGCGCGGGTAATGTCGATATTGTTGACCCACTGTTCGAATCGATAGGTCGCCAGATCATCGAATGAAGTCGGGGAGGCTGGGCCCAGCGACGGGTTGATGGTCCTATCGCTGTACTGATGATTGTTATTGCGCCCGTACGTGGTGCTCAGGTCCCAGTTCCAGCCCAGTGCTTCACCCTTGCCGCCAATCAGATACTGGTAGTCGGTGTCGTCCAGATTGTTCAACGGGTAATAGCCATCGGCAAACAACTCGGGAATGTTGGCGTTGCCGTTGGGGTAGCGGAAGTAGTTGTTGATGATGGCGTCACGCTGCCCATAGGTGCCGTAGGAGTACAGTGTGGTCTGATCATCCAGCGGCAGTTCGGCGTTGTAGGCCAGGTTGAACGCCTTGATCTGCGGATCCCCGTTCTTGACCCCGACCCGGTCCCAGCTCGCCTCCCGAGAATCGCCGGGAAAGTAAGCGTTATTAGTGGCTTTTTCGTTCCAGCTGGCATCGCCACGCTTGCGGGCGTCGGCCGAAAGATGCAGAAAGCCGCCGTCACCCAGTTCGAAGCCGGTGTCCCCTTCGAATTTGGTCACTTCGCCTTCGCCGCTGTACAGCTTGCCATAAGTCACCCCCAGATGACCGCCCTCGGCGCCGGACTTCAGAATCACGTTGATCACCCCGGCAATCGCGTCCGAGCCGTATTGCGCGGCGGCGCTGTCCTTGAGGACCTCGATACGCTCCACCGCACTGATGGGGATCATGTCGATGTCCACCGAGTTTGCGCCGCTGCTGTCGGTCGAGCCGTTGGCAGGCAGAGCACTGTTGTGACGGCGTTTGCCGTTGACCAGCACCAGCGTGTAGGCCGGTGCCAGACTGCGGTTGGACAGGGGGCGGATGGTCGAGTTATAGCCTGCGACGTTGGTGCCGTAGTTGAACGATGGCAGCAGTTTGGCGATGGCTTCGGTCAGGTCGGCGCGACCGGTTTTCAGTAACTGATCGCTGGTCACGATATCAATCGGGGCCGGGCTTTTAGTCACCGTGCGCTGAGCGCCGCGAATGCCGGTGGAAATTACCGTAACCTTTTCCAGACGTGCCTCCTCGTCGGTCGCTTCCTCGGCAGCCTGAGCCGGATTCATCAGACCGAGGCCGACAAGCGCGATGCTTTTGATCAACGGGTTGTGCAGGGCAAGACGAGGGGCGTTAGCGAATAAGGCCATAGCGAAGTGATCCTTGGATGCTGAAAAATCCTGGGCACCTCCACACGGCAAGGGTCGGTTTGCTGGCGAATATAGAGTTATGAAACGGACCTGTGAAAGGCCTTTTGGCTATATGCTAATTATTAATTTATGGAATTATATTTTAAATGTTGATGCGTTATTTGCATTTAATGCTTTGCGTGTCGACCGCTGCAAGGGAGGCTGTTGGAAAGGTTGCAACGCCTGTGCTGTTTTGTCGCACGACGTATGGCAGCCCATGAGCGCGACGTTTGCGCGTCTGCTCATGGCTTGATACAGGATTGGCGGTATTCCCCATTGTCCTTGAGTGGTAAATTCGCCGCCTTTGAATTTGTCTGAACCCACGCGCCTTATCCTCAGGGGACGCAAGACATGACGCAACATCTGACACGCCGCGAGGTGGTCACTGGCCTCTCATTGCTGAGCCTTGGCCTGTTGACCGGCTGCGGCAGCTCCAATGCGTTGCCGTTCAAGCATGGCAAGGACATGAGCAACGAGATTGTCGGCCGCAACTTCCGGCTCAAGGATTCGCAAGGCAACGTCAAGACCTTGTCCAGCTTTCGCGGCCTGATGCCGATGATCTTCTTCGGTTTCACCCAGTGCCCGGCCATCTGCCCCACGGCGCTGGCGCGGGCTGCTCAAATCAGGAAGCTGATGGGCGAGGAGGGCAAGACGCTGCAGGTGGTGTTCATTACCCTGGACCCGGAGCGCGACACGCCCGAAGTGATTGACGCCTATGTGAAGGCCTTCGATCCGACGTTCGTCGCACTGTCCGGCACGCTTGAAGAAACGGCGGCAACGGCGAAGGAGTTCGGCGTATTCTTCGAGAAGGTCCCACTGGGTGACACCTACACGATCTCGCACACCGCGACCAGTTACGTCTACGACACCCGCGGTGTATTGCGCCTGGGGTTGTCGCACCGGCTGTCCGCTCAACAATGCACTGAAGATCTGCTCACTTTGATGGAAGTATGCTGATGACCGTTTTGATTCGTAACGTTGCAAAGCCGCTGCTGCTGAGCCTTTCGCTGTTGGGCCTGAGCGCTCAGGCCCTGGCGGAAACACACGTCGATGATGCCTGGGTTCGCGCCACCGTGCCGGGCCAGTCCGCCACGGGTGCGTTCATGCGTATCACCTCGGACACGGACAGCAAGCTGGTCGACGTTGCTTCACCCGTTGCGAAAACCGTGCAGATCCATGAGATGAGCATGAAAGGCGACGTGATGAGCATGCAGCGCGTCAACTCGGTCGACCTGCCGGCCGGCAAACCGGTGATGCTCGATTCCGACGGCTACCACGTGATGTTCATGGGCCTGGCTGCCCAGGTCAAAGAAGGCGATCAGGTGCCTCTGACCCTGACCGTAGAAGACGCCAAGGGCGCGAAGCAATCGATCCAGGTCACTGCGGTCGCCAAGTCATTGACCAGCGACGAGCACAGCAGCCACGGCGATCACAGCGGCCATTGAGGCTTGCAGCATCGGACGCGGGGCACTCGTCGTTATAAACCGGCCTTGTGGGAGCGAGCTTGCTCGCGAGGAGGCCGGCACAGCCCCCCAGCAAACAGGGTGCTCGATGCATCGGCAAGAGAGTGATCTACATGACGCCTATCGTTCCTCACGCTCCAGCGTGGGAATGCCTTTCGTGACGCTCCGCGTCACAACTCTGTGCCTCACTGCACGTTCAAAAGCGAACCCGGAACGTCCGCCTCCTATATGCATTTAGGATCTAACCGGCGAACCAAATATTCTTTTCAGGAACAAGCTTTTTTCGGCGATGATTGCCTCGCCATATCGGCCTGAGGAAGGTGACTGATACCAACAGAACCTGGATTTTTATCATGAAAATGCAGGAGTGTATCAATGGGCAATGTCCAGACCGCAGCCAGTGCACATGATGTGCCTTGGCGCCAGACGCCGAGTGGCGACCTGGTCGATCTGGGGCGTCCTTTCCGTGCGCCACTGGCGTTATCGCGGCTGCAACGCACCCCCAAGCCCATTCTCGGGCGGCGCGAAGCCATTTTGCTCGGTGCGCTGGCGCTGGTATTTCATGGCGCAGTCATCTACTGGCTGAGCCAGAACCCGACGCCGACACTGCCAGTGGTGCCACCTGAAATTCCGCCGATGACCATCGAGTTTTCCCAGCCTGCGCCACCGGTTGTGGAAACACCGCCGCCACCGCCCGAGCCTGTCGTGCAGCCGGTGGTCGAACCGCCGCCTCCGATCGAGGACGAACTGGCCGTCAAGCCACCACCGCCAAAACCGATTCCCAAGCCCAAGCCACAACCGCCCAAACCGGTGGTCAAGCCGGTCGTGAAACCAGTAGCCAAGCCGGTTGAGCAGCCACCCGCGCCTCCGGCGCCTGCAGCCCCTGTCGCTGCGCCTGCGCCACCCGCTCCGCCGGCACCAAAGCCGGTAACCCCGGCCTCGGCCAGCGCGGGCTACCTGCGCAACCCGGCCCCGGAATACCCGTCGCTGGCCATGCGTCGCGGATGGGAAGGCACTGTGCTGTTGCGCGTACATGTATTGGCCAGCGGCAAGCCCGGCGAGATTCAGATACAGAAGAGCAGTGGCCGCGACCAGCTTGACGATGCCGCGCTGGCGGCGGTGAAACGCTGGAGTTTCGTTCCGGCCAGGCAGGGCGATGTAGCCCAGGATGGCTGGGTCAGCGTGCCCATTGATTTCAGGATCAAATAAGGATTCAAGATCAAATAACGTTTCAAGACCAAACCCGGCTATTCGATTGACCTGGCGAGCTACCTGAACCAAAGGCGCATCGCGACACACCCCATGCCTTGTTCAGACTTTGTTCAGAGAGAGCTGCGCCATGAACCTGATTGCTTCGCCTTTTGAATCCATCGAACACGCGGTCATCTGGCTGCTGGTCATTTTTTCCGTCGCTACTTGGGGCCTGGCCCTGCTCAAGGGCGTGCAGTTTTCGCGCCTTAAGTCTCAGGATCGCAAGTTCCACAAACAGTTCTGGGCCGCATCGAGCCTGGATTCCGCCGCTCAGCTGGCCCAGGAGCAACCGGGCGCTGCCGCTCGGGTCGCCCTGGCCGGTTACGCCGCCATTCAGGTGCCGGATGGCGCGCAGGCCAATGACCTCAGTCAGTCCATCAACCATCAGGACCGCCTTGAGCGCGCCTTGCGTCAGCAGATCGTCCGCGAGCGGCGCTCGCTGGAAACCGGTCTGGCCATCCTCGCCAGCATCGGCAGCACTTCGCCTTTCATCGGTTTGTTCGGTACGGTCTGGGGCATCATGTCAGCCCTCAAGGGCATCAGTGCGGCCGGTTCGGCAAGCCTGGAAACGGTAGCCGGGCCGATCGGCGCGGCGCTGGTGGCAACCGGCGTCGGCATTGCCGTCGCAGTGCCTGCAGTGCTGGTCTACAACTACTTTCTGCGACGCCTGAAACTGACCGCTGCCGATCTGGATGACTTCGCCCATGACTTCTACAGCCTGGCGCAGAAGAGCGCCTTCCGTGTGCTGCTGCATCCGGTATTGAAGTCGGGCACTGCGGGCGCGCACGTCGGGCAGAACGTGAAGGAGGCCTCCTGAGATGGCTTTTTCCACACAAGACACCGATGAAGTGCTGAGCGAGATCAATGTCACGCCGCTGGTAGACGTGATGCTGGTGCTGCTGGTGGTGTTCATCGTCACCGCGCCGCTGTTGACCAACTCAATCCCGATCAACCTGCCCAAGACCGAATCGGTCACGCCAGTGGAGCAGAAAGACCCATTGGTGGTGAGTATCGACGGGCAGGGCAAGCTGTTCATCAACAAGGACGAAATCCAGCCGGACTTGCTGGAAACCAACCTGAAGGCGGCCAAGGAAAAGGCGCCTGACGTACGCGTGCAATTGCAGGCGGACAATGGCGTCAATTACGGGGAAGTCGCGCGCGCCATGGCCTCCATTGAGCGTGCCGGGATTACCAAATTGTCGGTGATCACTGCCAGGTAACAGATTTATACCATCTACAGCTTCAACGGTTTTGGGCCGCATCCTCAGGCAGGTGCGGCCTTTTTTTGTCTGCATCGCAGGCATTTTTCAGTACTGACACAAATGCAGATTCTTATTCGTTATTGATATTTAAATATTTAAATCAATTTCATTAAGCTATAACGCATCGGGCCACCGGAACATCAATCAGACACCGTAATGATCGCCACCGTCCGCCGCACGGATCGCTCGTTGTAACCAGAGCAGAGTTTCTGGATCAGGGATTTTCAAGGGGTAGTGGTATGGGGTATTTCAAACGCAGTGTAGTGGCCTCGGCGATTTTTTCAGCCAATTTGCTGAGCGTCACGGGCATCAGTGCAAGTGCATTCGGCGCAGAAGCGACAGATGAGCAAAACACTCAGGGCGCGTCCACCCTGGGTACAGTGATCGTCACCGGCACCCGTGCGCAGGAGCGTACCGCCAGCGCCTCTCTTTCGCCCATCGATGTGATATCCGGTGACAGCCTGCGCAGTTCCGGCTCCAGCGAACTGGGTACCGTGCTGGCACGTTTGATCCCTTCGATCAATTTCCCCCGGCCGAGCCTGGTGGACGGTGCGGAGCTGACGCGTCCGGCGCAACTGCGCGGCCTGTCGCCGGATCAAGTGCTGGTGCTGGTCAATGGCAAGCGCCGCCACACATCTGCTTTCGTCAATCTGGGCGGGGCGGTCGGACGTGGTTCGGCACCTGCCGACCTGAATGCCATTCCGCTGTCGGCCATCGACCATATCGAAGTCCTGCGCGACGGTGCGTCGGCACGTTACGGGTCCGACGCCATCGCCGGGGTGATCAACATCATTCTCAAGAGCGCGGACCATGGCGGGTCGATTTCCAGCCAGTACGGCCAATACAAGAAGGGCGACGGTATCCAGCGTCAGGTGTCGGGCAATACCGGTTCTGCCTTGGGCGACAATGGCGCGTTCAACCTTTCCGGTGAAGGGGTCAACAACGACTACACCAACCGCGCCGGTGACGACTTTCGAGCGTCCAGTATCGGGTCCACCACTTACGGTCAGCAGGTGTTCCGCCAGGGTGAGCCGCAGACGCATGAGGGCAAGCTGCAGTACAACGCTGAATACAGCTTCAATGACGCGGCGGAGTTCTACAGTTTCGGGGGCTACAGCAAGCGGCGTGGCGAAACCGCCGCGTTCTATCGGCCGAGCAATGCTTCAAATAACATTGCGGCGATTTATCCCAACGGCTATCTGCCGCTGATCAACGGCACGCTCGAAGACACCTCGCTGGTCGCTGGCCTGCGGGGAGAGCTGGCGTATGACTGGCACTACGACGTGTCCGCCAACTATGGCAAAAACGCTTATGAGCTGCGCACCAAAACCATCAACACCTCATTGGGACTGAACACGCCGCGTTCCTTCTACAACGGCACGCTGACCAATGATCAGAAGCAACTGAGCCTCGACCTTTCCAGAGAATTCAATGCAGCGTGGTTGCCTTATCCGGTATCGGTTGCGTTTGGCGCGGAATACCTGCGTCAGGGCTATCAGATCGAGGCAGGGCAGGCGGAGTCGTATTTCCAGACCGGCAGTTCCGGGCTGGGCGGTTTCCGCTCGGCGGATGCAGGCAGTTACTCGCGGCATAACTTCGCACAGTACCTGGACCTGGAAACCAATCTGACCGAAAAGCTCGGTGTGTCGGCTGCCGTCCGCCACGAGGACTACAGCGATTTCGGGTCCAATGTCAGCGGGTCGCTGTCAGCGCGCTACGATTTCACTCCGCAGGTGGCCTTGCGAGGCAGCGTATCGACAGGCTTCCGCGCGCCTTCGCTGGCGCAACAGAACTTTACCTTCACGTCGTCGCAACTGATTGGCAACACCATCCAGGAAGCGGGCACGTTTCCGGCCGGCAGTAACGTTGCACAACTGTTGGGTGCCGAAGACCTCAAGCCGGAAAAGTCCCGCAACTACAGCCTGGGCCTGGTACTCCAGCCGCTGGACAGCCTGACCGTGACTGCCGACGTCTACCGCATCGACATTCAGGACCGTATCTCGCTGTCCTCCAATCTGGTGCTCAATAACACCGCCATCAATTACCTGCGCAGTAATGGCGTAGGCGATATCAACTACACCAGTGCCCGCTATTTCACCAACGCCACGGACACCAGCACCGATGGCGTCGATCTGGTCGCCAATTACCGCTACCAGTTCGACAACGGTGTGCGCTGGAACAGCACGGTGGGTTACAACTACAACCACACCAAAGTCACCGACGTGAAGGCCAACCCGGCGATTCTCGATCAGTTGGGAGTGAATCTGGTGCGGGTAGATCGCAGGGAGCGCATCGGTTTGCTGGGTGACACCACGCCACAACACAAACTGACACTGGGCAATGACCTGACGTTCGGCAATTGGGCGCTGCACTCCAACCTGGTCCGCTACGGCGAGTTCACCAGCTATCAGGCCGACAAGCTCAACGACCAGACCTTCAGCGCCGCCTGGCTGCTGGACCTGGCGGTCGACTACAAACTCAAGAGCTGGGTCTTCACCCTGGGCGGCGACAACGTCACCGACAAATACCCGGAAAAGCTCAACGACTTCTCCTCCAGCGGCGGCAACCTGGCCTACAGCACATTCTCTCCCTACGGGTACAGCGGCGCTTATTACTACGGCAAGGTGACGTATAACTGGTAGCGCGATTTGCCGCTGACTGTCGTTCCAATACGTTGCGTTTGCATAAAGCTCGTGATGCTGCAACACGACGCTATGCCTTGCTCCTGGGCACTGCACATAAACGAAAGCGCTTTTTTGGCGCGATGGCACTGACGACGCAAATTGCGACGTCAGTGACAGGGCGAAGGAACCCGACGAAGTCGGGCCGGAAACGGAGCCAGGGGCCTTTGTCACTTTGGCCCCATCAAAGTGACTCGCCGAGTGGCGAAAAGGTGACCTGAGTCGAACCTCAATCTACCTGACATCAAAAAACCGCTGTGTGACGCGGAGCGTCGGCCGCTGTGACGCGACTGATACGGAGCAGAAATCTTGCGGTATTGGACATGCGATGCTCCATGGGGGTTACCAATGCTGGAGCATATCGCTATATAAAAATTTATTTAAATAGCTTTTAGGAACATTAATAGATCCTCGTGGACACATGCAAACCCGGTAGCAGGACAGACTTTAATATTCTCATTTTTTATAATTAGCTTAGAAGTAAATGTGATTTTTAATTGAATCCCCATGCGCCTAGTCTTGCTGATCAGTCAGCAGTCATCCAGGAGCAATACCATGAGCAACGTCAGCGCTTTGCCAGCCCACTCAGGTACGACGCCGTCGGGTAGCGGCAGCGTGCGCGACAGAGTGTCGCCGGAGGAATGGGAAGTCCGGGTCAAGCTGGCGGCGGCCTATCGTCTGGCGGCGCTCAAGCGCTTGACCGATCATATCTATACGCATTTCTCGGCACGCGTGCCGGGCCCCGACGAGCACTTTCTGATAAACGCGTTCGGGCTGCTGTTCGATGAAATCACCGCGTCCAACCTGGTCAAGGTCGATATTGACGGGACGATTGTCGATGACCCCACCGGGCTGGGTATCAACTACGCCGGTTACGTGATCCACAGCGCCATTCATGCTGCGCGCCACGACCTGCAAGCGGTGCTGCACACCCACACCCGTGACGGTATCGCCGTGTCGGCCCAAAAGGACGGGCTGCTGCCTATCTCTCAGCACTCGATTGCCTTCTCCGGCCGGGTGGCTTACCACGGCTATGAAGGCATTGCGCTGGACTTGAGTGAACGCGAACGGCTGGTCGCCGACCTGGGTGACAAAAGCGTGATGATCCTGCGCAACCATGGGTTGCTGACCGGCGGGGTGAGTGTCGAGCATGCGTTCCAGCAGCTTCATGCCCTTGAGTACGCCTGCAATATTCAGATTGCAGCGCAGTCGGCGGGTAACGCCGAACTGGTGTTCCCGCCACGCGAGGTCATTGCCAGGGTGGAGCAGCAGGCAAAGGCCATCAAGGACGGGCATGCGCCGGGTGTCGCACGGCACTGGAATGCCCTGATTCGCGAGCTGGAGCGTAACGACACCGACTACAAGACCTGAGCCTGCAACGCAATGATGCGAGGCGCTTGAGGTTGGTGTAGTGTGCGCAGCCAAAACAAGGGGCGCACACATGCAAGACCTGCTGAACGAAATCCTCGATGAAGTAAGACCTTTGCTTGGCCAGGGCAAGGTAGCCGATTACATCCCGGCACTGGGCGAGGTCCGGCCAGATCAGCTGGGCATCGCGGTGTACGGCAACGATGGTCAGGTGTTCAGCGCCGGTGACGCCGAAACAGCGTTTTCGATACAGAGCATTTCCAAGGTGTTCAGCCTGGTACAAGCCATCGGCCACTCGGGCGAGGATATCTGGCAGCGCCTCGGACACGAGCCTTCCGGCCAACCGTTCAACTCGCTGGTGCAACTGGAATTCGAGCAGGGCAGGCCGCGCAACCCGTTCATCAATGCCGGTGCGCTGGTGATCTGCGACATCAACCAGGCGCGGTTTGCAGCACCGTCACTGTCAATGCGCGACTTCGTTCGACGCCTGTGCGGCAATCGGGCGATCACCTCCGACTCCAAAGTCGCTGACTCCGAATACCAGCACCGTTCGCGCAATGCTGCGGCGGCCTATCTGATGAAATCCTTCGATAATTTTCACGGCGATGTGGAAGACGTGCTGCGCAGCTACTTTCATCATTGTGCGCTGAGCATGAACTGCATCGACCTGGCCAAGGCGTTCGGGTTTCTGGCCCATCAGGGCTTTTGCGCCCACAGCGGCGAGCAGGTCCTTACGGCGCGACAGGCCACCCAGGTCAACTCGATCATGGCCACCAGCGGCCTGTACGACGAAGCCGGCAATTTCGCCTATCGCGTAGGCCTGCCGGGCAAGAGCGGGGTAGGCGGTGGTATCGTTGCGATCGTGCCCGAACGTGCTTCGGTCTGTGTATGGTCCCCGGAGTTGAACGCAGCGGGCAATTCCCTTGTCGGTATGGCTGCGCTGGAGAAACTCAGCGCGCGGGTCGACTGGTCGGTCTTTTGAGATAAAAAGCCTTCTGAAGTGAACAGCGCGTCGAAGCGCGAACCAGACAGGAGTCATGGATTGAATCGAAGGCTATGCAAATCGCTCCTGCTGAGCGTCGGGCTGCTGGTATTGGCAGGCTGTGGCACGCAGCGCGTCGAGGAACCCGAACTGACGCCTGAACAGGCGCGTGCGCAGATCGTGCGTCTGATGCCTGCCAATGTGACGGATCGCCAGGCGTGGGCTACGGATATTCATGCCGCGTTTGCTGCGCAGAAGATCCCGCTGACCACCGAAAACCTGTGTTCGGTGATGGCCGTTACCGAGCAGGAGTCGACCTTTCAGGTCGATCCTGCGGTGCCGGACATGGACCGCATCGCCCGCGCCGAAATCAACCGCCGCGCGGCGCGGCTGCACATTCCCAATGCGCTGATCGCCACCGCATTGCGCGTGCGCTCGCCGGACGGCAAGACTTACGGCAAACGCCTCGACTCTGCGCGCACCGAGAAAGACCTCAGCGCGATCTTCGATGATTTCATCGGCATGGTGCCGCTGGGGCAGACGTTGTTCGGCAACTTCAATCCGGTCAAGACCGGCGGGCCGATGCAGGTCAGCATCGCCTTTGCCGAGAAACACGCCGAGGATTACCCCTACACGGTCGATGGTTCGATTCGTCGCGAAGTCTTCACCCGCCGTGGCGGCATGTACTTCGGTATCGCCCACCTGCTGGGCTACCCGGTCAACTACACCCAGTCGCTGTACCGTTTTGCCGACTTCAATGCCGGCTGGTACGCAAGCCGCAATGCTGCCTTCCAGAATGCCGTGAGTCGGGCGACCGGCATCGAGCTGGCGCTGGATGGCGATCTGATCCGCTTTGACTCCACCTCACCGGGTTCCACCGAGCTTGCGGTGCGCACCCTTGGCGATCGACTGGGCATGAACAAGTCGCAGATATGGAGCCAGCTCAAGCAGGGCGACACGCTGGAATTCGAGGAGACCGACCTGTACAGCAAGGTCTTCGCACTGGCGGACAGGGCAGCTGGCAAACCGTTGCCCAGAGCGATCCTGCCCGGCATCACCCTGAAAAGCCCGAAAATCACCCGTAACCTCACCACCGCCTGGTTTGCCGAGCGCGTTGACGACCGACGCGAGCGTTGCGTACAGCGCGCACCGAAGTGAGTTTGAATCAACGTGACAGGAGTTTCATCGTCATCGCATCCCGCTTGCCCTCGAAAAACGTATCCAGCACCTTCTGAAACACAGGTCGATCAGGCGCTGCGATGCTGAACAGGGTCATGCTCGAATGCAGTTTCATGTCATCAGGCGAACTGAAGATCTGTCGTGCCGAACGTTCTACCTGAGGAGCAATGATGCCGGCGCACTGTTCCAGACGCGGGCCCAATACCGGATGTTGCAGGTAAGCCCGGGCCTCGTCGATGTCGGTGATTGCGTAGTGTCGCGCCGTGTCGCTGCGCCCCAGCCCCTGGATCTGCGGGAACACGAACCACATCCAGTGGGAACGTTTCTGCCCGGCTTCGAGTTCTGTCAATACCTGCTGGAATAGCGGTTGCTGGGCATCGACAAAGCGTTGCAGGTTGTAAGCATCTTTCATGATGAGTTTCCTGTTTTTCAACGAACCTGTGGTCGTATGATGGCCGCCCGACATGGGGGTTCGACCTGTCTGAAGAGTTTTTAAGCGTATGCCGGTTTTCAAGCGTTTCATTTCGTTCATGCACCAGGCCTTGCGCGCGATGCATCTGGTCTGGACCACTTCCCGAGCGCTGTCCATCGGCCTGATCGTCGCTACGCTGATCGCCGGCTTGCTGCCGGCGCTGGCCGCCTGGTTAGGCCAGCGCATCGTCGATGCGGTGGTCGCTGCGATGCAGTTGCACGCCAGCGCAGGCGAAGCACCGTTGTGGCCGGTGTTGCGCTATGTGTTGTTCGAAGCCGGTGTGCTGGCTCTGCTCGCGGCAGCACAGCGCGGGCTTTCCGTGCAGCAGGCGTTGCTGCGGGTGCTGCTGGGGCAGAAGGTCAATACCCTGATTCTGGAGAAGGCCCAGACGCTGTCGCTGTCGCAGTTCGAAGACTCGGAGTTTTACGACAAGCTGGTGCGCGTCCGGCGTGAAGCCTCGACACGCCCGCTGGCACTGGTGACCAAATCCCTGGGATTGCTGCAAAACCTCATTTCGCTGATCAGCTTTGCCGTACTGCTGGTGCATTTCTCGCCCTGGGCGTTGCTGATTCTGGTGCTCGGCGCATTGCCGGTGTTCTTTGCCGAGGCGCATTTTTCCGGCGACGCGTTCCGCCTGTTTACCCGGCGTGCTCCGGAAACCCGTCGGCAGAACTACATCGAAACACTGCTCTCCCACGAGGGCTACATCAAAGAGGTCAAGCTGTTCGGCTTCGCGCCGCTGCTGCTCAAGCGTTACCGCGACACCTTCGAGCGTCTGTATGCCGAAGACCGGCGCCTGACGGTGCGCCGTGATGGTTGGGGCTTCCTGCTCGGCCTGCTCGGCACGGCTGCGTTTTACCTGGCCTACGCCTGGGTGGTGGTCGATGCGGTGCACGGGCGGATCACCCTGGGGCAGATGACCATGTACCTGGTGCTGTTCAAGCAGGGGCAGGCCGCAGTAAGCAGCAGTCTCAGCGCCATCAGTGGTTTATACGAGGACGGGCTGTATCTGGCCGACCTGTATGTCTACCTCGGTCAGCCGGTTACGCCGTCTGCCGGCAGCCTGACCGTGGGCGCGCAGCCCGGTGATGGCATGCGCTTCGAGAACGTCAGTTTCACTTATCCGGGGACCAGCCGTCCGGCACTGGAAAACATCGATCTGCACTTGGCGCCGGGGCGCAGCGTCGCCCTGGTGGGCGAGAACGGCTCGGGAAAAACCACCCTGATCAAGCTGCTGACGCGTCTTTACCAACCTGATCAAGGCCGCATTCTGCTGGACGGCAGCGACCTGCAGGAGTGGGATGAAGACGCCTTGCGCTCGCGCATCGGCGTGATTTTTCAGGACTTCATTCGCTATCAGTTTCTGGTCGGCGAGAACCTCGGCGTTGGCGACACTCAGGCCTTCCATGATGAAGGCCGTTGGCGCGAAGCGGCGGCGCAGGGCATGGCCGCGCAGTTCATCGAACAGCTCGACAAAGGCTACGCCACACAATTGGGTCGCTGGTTTGCGGGAGGCCAGGAGCTGTCCGGCGGGCAATGGCAGAAAATCGCGTTGTCACGCGCTTACATGCGCCGCGACGCCGATATCCTGATTCTCGACGAGCCGACTGCCGCGCTGGACGCAGGCGCAGAAGCGGCAGTATTCGAGCATTTTCGCGAGTACGCCAAAGGGCGCATGACGCTACTCATATCGCATCGGTTTTCCAGCGTGCGCAACGCCGAACACATTGTGGTGCTGGAGCACGGGCGGGTGCTGGAACGCGGTGATCATGACAGCCTGATCGCCACCGCAGGGCGCTACGCCGCGCTGTTCGATCTGCAGGCGCAGGGTTATCGCTAGGTGAAACCGGATAAAAAGTGTTGCAGTGAATGACCAGTCGGCGTTTTATGGGAGCCCTGTTTCAGGCTGTATCTTTTTGAATCAAACGGAGACATCGATGCAATTTCGTAAATTGGGCAAAACCGATCTGTCGGTCAGCGCGATCTGTCTGGGCACCATGACCTGGGGCGAGCAGAACACCCAGGATGAAGCATTCGAACAGATTCGTATGGCCAAGGATGCCAAGGTCAACTTCCTCGACACCGCAGAAATGTACCCGGTGCCGCCGCGTGGCGAGACCTACACCAAGACCGAAAGCATCATCGGCGAGTACTTCAAGAAGTACGGCGACCGCAACGACTGGGTACTGGCCAGCAAGGTCGCCGGTCCAGGTCGTATGGATCATATCCGCGATGGCAATCCGCGCCTCGACCGCAAGAACATCACTGCGGCGCTGGAAGCCAGCCTCAAGCGCCTTAATACCGATTACCTGGACCTGTACCAGTTGCACTGGCCGGATCGCAAGACCAACTTCTTCGGCGTACTCGGTTACACCCACGACCCGGATGATCAGGCTGTCGAAATCGAAGAGACTCTGTCGGTACTGGGCGATCTGGTCAAGGCGGGCAAGATTCGCCACTTCGGCCTCTCCAACGAAACGCCATGGGGCACTCAGCGTTTTCTGCACCTTGCCGAAACCCTCGATCTGCCACGTGCCGTCTCGATCCAGAACCCCTACAACCTGCTTAACCGCACGTTTGAAGTCGGTCTGGCGGAAATCGCCATTCGCGAACAGATCGGCCTGCTGGCGTACTCGCCACTGGCGTTCGGTGTGCTGGCGGGCAAGTACCTGGATGGCGCACGTCCGGCCGATGGCCGTCTGACCCTGTTCGAGCGTTTTCAGCGCTACAACAATCCGCAGGCCGTCACGGCTACAGCCAGGTACGTCGCGCTGGCCCGCGAGCATGGTCTGGATCCTTCGCAGATGGCGCTGGCCTACGTGACCAGTCGGCCGTTCGTGACCAGCAACATCATTGGCGCCACGAAACTCGATCAACTGAAGATCAATCTGGAGAGCATCGACGTCACGCTGTCCGATGAAGTCATCGCCGGTATCGAGGCCATTCACACCTCGCAGCCAAACCCCGCGCCATAACCTGCACTGAACTTAATTTCAGCCTCGCCAGTCAGCACTAATACGCTTACTCCGAGGCTGAAATTGATGCACATCTCACTCAAGCAACAAGTCGCAATCGTTACCGGCGCCAGTTCCGGTCTGGGCGCAGGTGCCGCGCGCGCGCTGGCAGAGGCCGGTGCCGCCGTCGTGATCAACTACAACTCCAAGCCTGAACCTGCCGAGAAGCTGGCCGAAGAGATTCGCGCGGCCGGGGGCAAGGCGCTGGCTGTGGGTGCCGACGTTTCGAAAGAAGAAGACGTCGAGCGGCTGTTTGCACAGACCATCGAACATTTCGGCGCCGTGGATATTCTGGTCGCCAATTCCGGCTTGCAGAAGGACGCGTCGATGGTCGACATGACGCTGGAAGACTGGAATACCGTCATTAACGTCAACCTGACCGGGCAGTTTCTCTGCGCCCGCGCTGCATTGCGCCAGTTCATCAAGCAGGGCATGCGCCCCGGTGTGTCGCGGGCAATGGGCAAGATCATTCACATGAGTTCAGTGCACCAGTTGATTCCATGGGCCGGGCACGTCAATTACGCAGCGTCCAAGGGCGGCGTCGACCTGTTGATGCGCAGCATCGCTCAGGAAGTCGGCGAGCTTAAAATTCGCGTCAACAGTGTTGCCCCAGGTGCCATCCGTACGCCGATCAATGCCGATGCACGCAAGGGCGACGCCGAGAAGGAAATGCTCAAGCTGATCCCTTATGGTCGTATAGGCGAGCCGGAAGATGTCGCCAATGCTGTGCTCTGGCTGGCTTCCGATGCCTCGGATTATGTGCATGGCACCACCCTGTTCATCGACGGGGGCATGACCCTCTATCCGGAGTTCCGAGGCAATGGCTGATTTTTCCGCAGAGGCGCAAAACCGTATCGAGGATCACGGCATCATCGGCGACATGCGCAGTGCTGCCCTGATCGCCGACACCGGCAGTATCGATTTCTGTTGCTGGCCGGACTTCGACAGCCCGTCGATTTTCACCGCGTTGCTGGACACGCCCGACGCCGGGATCTTTCAGCTGGCGCCCGATCTGCCTGACGCCAGGCGGCTGCAAATCTACCTGCCGGACACCAACGTCCTGCAAACCCGCTGGATTTCCGAGGACGCGGTGGTGGAAGTCACCGACCTGATGCCGATCGGCGAGGACAAGGACGATCTGCCGCGCATCGTGCGCCGCGTTCAGGTGCGCTTTGGCCAAGCCACGCTGCGCATGCGCTGCCGAGTGCGCATGGATTACAGCCGCGCCGACACCACCGCGCGGGTCGAGGGTGAGGACATCTGTTTCGAAGCCGCCGGGCAACCGGGCATGCGCCTGTCGGCGGCGACGCCGTTGCGTCTCGAGCAGCACGACGCCGTGGCCGAATTTCATATGCACAAGGGCCAGACCATCGAGTTCATCCTTGGCGGAAATGACGATCCGAACGTTGCTGCGGGCAAATGCTCGCGCTATTTCGATGACACCTTGAAGTTTTGGCGGCGCTGGTCCGGGCAATCGCAATACACCGGGCGCTGGCGTGAAATGGTCACCCGTTCGGCGTTGGCGCTCAAGCTGCTGACCTCGCGCAAGCACGGCGGCATTGTCGCGGCCGCGACGTTCGGGCTGCCGGAAACCGAGGGCGGCGAACGTAACTGGGATTACCGTTACACCTGGATACGTGACGCGTCGTTCACCGTGTATGCGTTCATGCGCCTGGGGTACACCGATGAAGCCAATGCCTTCATGAGCTGGGTGCGTGGGCGACTGGATGACTGCTGCGAACAGACCGAGAAACTCGGCATTCTCTATGCGCTGGATGGCCACGCCGAGCTGCCGGAAGATAATCTCGATCACTTGTCCGGCTACGGCGGTGCGCAGCCGGTACGCATCGGCAACGAAGCGTACAAGCAGGTTCAGCTGGATATCTACGGTGAGCTGATGGATGCCGTGTACCTGGCCAACAAGTACGGCGACGCCATCTCGCACGACGGTTGGCAACATGTGGTGCGTCAGGTCGACTATGTGTGCGAGCACTGGAACGACAGGGACGTGGGCATCTGGGAAATGCGCGGCGGCGATCAGCACTTCCTGCACTCCCGGCTTATGTGCTGGGTAGCGCTGGACCGGGCACTGCGTCTGGCCTTCAAGCGTTCACTGTCGGGGCCGTTCGAGCGTTGGACCAAGGTGCGCGAGGAGATCCACAACGATATCTGGGAGAACTTCTGGAACGACGACCTGGGGCACTTCGTGCAGCACAAGGGCAGTCGCAATCTGGACGCCTCGATGTTGCTGATGCCGTTGGTGCGCTTCGTCGGTGCCAATGATCCCAAATGGCTTGCGACGCTGGATGCCATCGAGGCCGCGCTGGTGCGTGACGGAATGGTGTTCCGTTACCGCAACGACGACGATCATGATGATGGCCTGGCAGGTGAGGAGGGCGCCTTCGTGGCTTGCTCGTTCTGGTACGTCGAATGCCTGGCTCGCGCCGGTCGGGTCGAACAGGCGCACTTGGAGTTCGAGCAGTTGCTGCGTTACGCCAATCCGTTGGGCTTGTACGCCGAAGAGTTCGACGCGCATGCTCATCATCTGGGCAATACGCCACAGGCCTTGAGCCATCTGGCGTTGATCAGTGCGGCCAGTTTTCTGGACCGCAAACTGGGCGGCGGGCAGGCGCTTTGGCAGCCCTGAAAAGGTACAGAAACGCATCAATCACAAGCGGCTCCACGTTGTCGCAATGAATAATGCCACCGGCTGTTCTTTCGGCCGGTGGTTTTGAAACGATGGCCGATATTGACTACTTGAATCATGAGCTAAACGCGATCAACCCATCAGCCGCGCCGAGGGCGTTATACCATTCGGTTGTCTGACACTTTCTACGCTGCGACAAGTATTGATTCATGGTTCAATCAAATAACCGGATCGCGCGGTACAACTTCAACGTTATCAGCCATGCGCGGCGCGAAGGGCCGGTAGTTAAGCAGTGATTCTGTCTGCCGAAGGCCGCTCCTGGATTCGTTGGGCCCCCGCGAGCTTCGGCAGCGTTATCTGGATACTCTGCAGGCCTTCGCCAACTTCGCGGCGGCGACGGTGATGGCGGGTTGGCGCCCCGTGAACTCATCTGCCAGCGTGCAGCTCACCAGCGTGTGCGGCAGGAGATCGTACTGGTCGACAACTGGCCGGCGCGCCGCTACCCACTGCAACGTCCGTGCTTCAGGGGATCCTGGAAGCGCCGGTGTGTGGAAGTCACGCGCGAGTTATGTGCCGACAGGGCCAATCCCAAACGACTTGCCAGGCGGTTGGGGATCCACAGATATAGCCAAAAGAAGAGTTCATTGGTCGCAGACATCAAAAAAATAATGAATTTCTTCGCCACGAATAGAGTCACCTATACTTCAAGCCACTGCTGAAAAAGGATCAGACTTTCAATGGCACTTCCAAAGCATTACCGCATTGATTATCTGCTGAATGGTTCGTTCAAGAGCTTTTATATACGAACCGAGAATATGGATAACGCTGAAGCATGGCACTACGCAAGTGTCGATGCAGGTCTCGCACGCATACCGAAATATCGACTGGAGAAGGTCGCTCGGGTATCGAAACCCTATGCCGAGCACTTTGGTGTCACCAATGTTGAGTGGGCTCAGGCCTGAACCCACTCAACCCTGCACCCTGTCATCGGTGAGCGATCTGCTCCAGCGCAAGATTGCGTGTGCGTGGCCCGAATCGGCCGATGGTGACGATCACGATCAACATGCTGCCGACGATGAAGGCCAGCACGCCCGGCGTGCCGAAGTGGTCTAGAAATATCCCGATCAGCAGGCTGCTGAACACCGTTGACAGTCGGCTGAACGAGTAGCAGAAGCCTACCGCGCGGGCGCGGATGTTGGTCGGGAACAGCTCACCCTGATACGAGTGGTAGCTGAAGCTCAGCCATGCGTTGCAGAACGTGATCATGATCCCGCAGAAAATCAGTCCTGCCGCGCTGGTCTGAAAGGCGAACAGGCTGCCAAAAATCATCGCCCCCAACGCCGAACCGACGATTTGCCATTTGTTTTCGAAGCGGTTGGCAAATTTCACGAACAGCAGCGGCCCCAGCGGATAAGCCAGCGTGATCACGAACGCATACCCCAGGCTGTGAGTAACGCTCAGGCCCTGACCCGAGAGCAGGGCAGGCAGCCAGTTGCCGAAGCCAAAGAAGCCGATGGCCTGGAACACATGAAACACAATCAGCATCAACGCGCGGCGCCGATAGGGTGGCTGCCACATGTCGGCAAATCGGCCGTTGCCTGACAGCGCTACGTTTTCCGGTTCAGGCTCATCCAGCGGTTTGCCGTGGTCCTTGATGCAGCGTGCCTCAATGCCGTCCATGATTCGCTCGGCTTCATCGAAGCGTCCCTTCTGCGCCAGCCAGCGCGGCGATTCCGGCAGCGCCGAGCGCAGCCACCAGACAAACAGGGCGAAGACTGCACTGCTGATCACTACCCAACGCCAGCCGGAAAAACCGAAAGGGTCCTGGGGCACCAGCCACCACGACATCAGCGCGACGCTGGGGACTGACAAAAACTGAATGAAGAAGGCAAAGGCGAATGCCGAACTGCGGATGTGCTTGGGCACCAGTTCCGACAGGTAAGTGTCGATGGTGACCAGCTCGACCCCCAGGCCGATACCCACGACGAAGCGCATGCCTATCACGCCCAGTGCAGAGGTTTGCAGGCCCATGATTACGGTGGCCACGGTGTACCAGATCAGCGCGAAGGTAAAGATCGCACGGCGTCCGTAACGATCGGCAATCGGGCTGACAAGGCTGGCACCGAAGAACAGCCCCAGAAAGGTCGCCGAGGCGAAGGCCGCCTGATCGGAGAAACCAAACAGACCCTGGCTTCCTGTGGCGAAGATCCCGTCGCGGATCAGGCCGGGACTGATGTACGCGGTCTGGAACAGGTCGTAAAGCTCGAAAAAACCGGCGAGAGACAGCAGGGCGACCAGTCGCCAGATAGTCGCGACCGCAGGCAGTCGGTCAATGCGCGCCGAGATATACGCTGCCCGCAACGGCTCGTTCGCGGCTGCCTCGGCATGAGGTAATGAGGTCATGGATGGCCATCCTGAGTTCTTGTTAAGGCCTGAATACTACTCCTTACAATTTGTAATCATTGGTCTTTTAATGCGGTTATTAAGGTTTAAAAGATGAAAAATTGTTTATCGGATCAATTTTTCGATTTTTTATATCGGATCCATTAAAGCGCTGGAATTACGTGGAAATGAGAACGGCGCAGTGATGACCTAGTCAGGCAGAGAGGCAGGCGAAAAACAGCAGGCATGACGCCAGCAATGATGTATCAACATGTGTCGTAAAACCTTAGGATGATGCCTTAACTTTCTGCATTCCGGGTTCCCGTGACGTACAAACTGCCCACTACTGCCACCGCTCCTTTCTGCCCCTCGGCGACTACCGACAGTGTGGCCATTCCGCCGAACGCGTCCTTGCTGCACAAGATGATGCTGTTCGTCGGGCCTGGCCTGCTGGTTTCCATCGGCTACATGGACCCTGGCAACTGGGCGACGGCCATCGAGGCCGGGTCGCGCTTCGGCTACTCACTGCTGTTCGTGGTGGTGCTGGCCAGCCTCTCGGGAATGGTCTTGCAAAACCTATGTTCGCGGTTGGGCATCGCTACCGGCCGTGATCTGGCGCAGCTGTCGGCCGCCCGCTACAGCCGTAAGGTCGCCAAGGGCCAGTGGCTGCTGGCGGAGTTGTCGATCATCGCCACCGATCTGGCGGAAGTGCTGGGGGCAGCGTTGGCGTTTCATCTGTTGCTCGGCGTCTCCATCACCACCGGTGTGGCACTGACCGCCTTCGATACGCTGATCGTGTTGGCCTTGCAGGGCGCCAATTTTCGCCGTCTGGAGGCCATCGTGCTGGGGCTGATTGCAACCATCGCCAGTTGCTTCGCCGTCGAGCTGTTTCTGATCAAGCCGTTCTGGCCAGACGTCGTCGCGGGTCTGAAGCCGAGTTGGGATGTATTGAGCAGCCAGGAGCCGCTGTACATCGCCATCGGCATTCTGGGCGCCACCGTCATGCCGCATAACCTTTACCTGCATTCGTCTGTGGTGCAGACGCGGGTCAACGGTTCGGACCAGGCCAGCAAGGCCAGCGCCATTCGCTATGCGCGCCTCGACACCATCGGTTCGCTGAGCCTGGCACTGCTGATCAATGCGGCGATTCTGATCCTCGCTGCTGCCGCTTTTCACAAGACCGGGCATACCGAGGTGGTCGAGATTCAGGACGCCTATCACCTGCTCGATCCGCTGGTAGGTGGCGCGATCGCCAGCGTGCTGTTCGGTATCGCGCTGCTGGCGGCAGGGCAAAGCTCGACATTTACCGGCACGATTGCCGGGCAAGTGGTGCTCGAAGGTTTTCTGCAGGCAAAGATTCCGTGCTGGCAGCGGCGCTTGATCACGCGGGCGCTGGCACTGATTCCGGCGCTGATCGGTGTGGTCTGGCTGGGTGACCGCTCGGTGGGGCAGATGCTGGTGCTCAGCCAGGTTGTGCTGAGCCTGCAGCTGCCATTCGCGCTCTGGCCGCTGATTCGCTTTACCAGCGACCCACAACTGATGGGGCCGTTCGTCAACAGCCGGCTGGTGAAAACGGCTGCCTGGGGTCTGTTCGGGCTGATCTCGGCGGCCAATCTTACATTGCTGTGGTTCTGGATCAGCTGAACTTGGGCGGCGGCAGCGACTCTCAAGCCTGACACCAATGTCAGCCGTCAGGTAGCCGGACATGAGCACACCGAGCCACAAGGGCAGCGTCTTCGAAACCGATTTGCCCGCCCGACTGGACCGACTGCCCTGGGGGCGGTTTCACACCTTGCTGGTCGTGGCGCTGGGCATCACCTGGCTGCTTGACGGCCTGGAAGTCACCCTTGCAGGGTCGGTAGCCGGCGCCTTGAAAGCCAGCCCGGCGCTCAATCTCACCAATAGCGACATTGGCCTGGCGGGCGCCGCGTACATTGCCGGTGCCGTGTTGGGCGCGTTGTTCTTTGGCTGGCTGGCGGACCGTCTCGGGCGCCGCAAGCTGTTCTTCATCACCTTGCTGCTGTATGTCGGTGCGACGGCCGCTACGGCGTTCTCCTTCAGCGTATGGAGCTTCATGCTGTTCCGCTTTCTGACCGGTATGGGCATCGGTGGCGAGTACACGGCAATCAACTCGACCATTCAGGAATTTACCCCGGCCCGCTACCGGGGCTGGGTCGACCTGACCATCAACGGCACGTTCTGGCTGGGTGCCGCGCTCGGTGCGATTGGCTCGATTGTCTTGCTCGACCCCCTGTGGATCGGGGCCGAGCTGGGCTGGCGCCTGTGTTTCGGCATTGGTGCGGTATTGGGTCTGCTGGTTCTGCTGATGCGACTGTGGCTGCCGGAAAGCCCGCGCTGGCTGTTGATACACGGCCAGGCTGAACAGGCGAAGCAGATCGTCGAGCAGATAGAAACCGACTTACAGCGCCAGGGGCATGTATTGCCCGCCGTAGCAGGCAAGCCCCTGCGCCTGCACGCACGAGACCACACGCCGCTGGGCGAGGTCGCCAGGACGTTGCTGGTGACGTTTCGTCAGCGTTCGCTGGTAGGCCTGACGCTGCTCACCGCCCAGGCGTTTTTCTACAACGCGATCTTTTTCACCTACGCCCTGGTGCTGACCGACTTCTATGGCGTGCCGGCCGAGCGCGTCGGCTGGTACGTGCTGCCGCTGGCGCTGGGTAATTTCTGCGGTCCGCTGCTGCTGGGCAGACTGTTTGACGTGATTGGCCGGCGGGTGATGATCAGCCTCACTTATGGCCTGTCGGGCGTACTGCTGGCAATCAGTGGCTACCTGTTCCAGCAAGGTGTGCTGGACGTGACCCAGCAGGCCATTGCGTGGATGGTGATTTTCTTCTTTGCGTCGGCAGCGGCCAGCTCGGCCTACCTGACAGTGGCGGAAACCTTTCCACTGGAAATCCGTGCGTTGGCAATCGCAGTGTTCTACGCGTTCGGTACGGGGCTGGGCGGTATGATTGGCCCGACCCTGTTTGGGGAGTTGATTGAAACAGGTGAGCGCAGCAATGTGTTGATCGGTTATCTGATCGGCGCCGGGCTGATGTTGCTGGCGGCGCTGGTGCAGGCGATATGGGGTGCGGCTGCCGAGCGCAAGTCTCTGGAGGACGTAGCGAGACCGCTGTCGCAGGCCGGGGACAACTAGTGGCGGTTAACGGAACACACCGCGAAGGCCATCTACGGATGCACGCAGGCCGATGATCCGCTCACTGACTTCTTGCGCTTCATGTGCACGGGAGGTTCGCTCGAGGTAGAGGAGATGCCCGGCGAGGTTGGCCGAAACTCGCTCTAGCTCGTCGGCGGTGCGCCTGACGTAGGCCTGGATGTCTTGCATTTGTTCGATCTGCACGGATGGTGCCCTTATAGGTCGCATCCGAGCGCACTAAATGAACGGGTGGCTATCATCAATCCACCCAACCGAGTTGTCGGCGGCAAGGTCGGCTTTCTTTAATGCCGCAGATAAATAAACAGGCCAATCATTTTTTCGCATCGTGCCGATCAGCCTAATCATCTTCCTGATCATCGTGTTCCGAATAGGAATCCAGCAACTCGGCCAGTGCCAGCGTGCGGTCCAGTCCACTGCGCGTGGACATGATTTCGGCTACCGCCTGCGTGGCGGCGACTCTGGCGGCTTCGCGTTCGGCATCGGTGTTATTGGGCGTGGCGGCCTGCGCAGCCTCAATAATCGATTGCTCAAAGGTATTCATGGTGCTCGCTCGTGAAATTCAAGTGCCTGTGATACCGAGAATGGCGGATTGTTTCAAGGCCGATCAATCACCTTCGTAGGGAAATTCCTCCAGGCTCTGCATCAAGGCAACGCCCTGTGGCCCCTGAAGGTTCTCCAGCACCCAGCAACTGCTGGCATTTTTTGCCAGCAGCAGGCGTGTCGTCTGGCTGGCGACCGGCTGCTGCGGGGCATCCTTGTAACCCAGGTTATAGGTCATTTCGACCACCGCCTGCTTGTCCGAGTTGGACACCAGCTTCCAGTCGATCGGCTTCTGCACATCCCCGTCCTGCGCATCGGTCCACGGGTTGGCACTGACGGCGCATTGATCGCCGTTCTGGCAAGCCCAGTCCTTCTTGAGCAGGCTCAGCAGAGGTTTGGACAAATAATCAGCGCTGCCTTTGCCATTCAGATAAAAATCCTGGTGCTTCTCGTAGATCCAGCGCGCCGTGTCGACCGGGGTCGCAGCCGGGCAGGCTGCATGGGCAGTGGTTGAAAGCAGGCAAGCGAAGGCAATGGCGACGGTTCTGGACATGGAGCGGGCTCGCAGAAAAGGTGGCAGTGAGAGTGACAGGCACATGACAGTGCATTTGTAAGCCAAGTGGACAAAAAAGCAATGGTTTTGGTCACGCATCAGAGGGTCGGGCAGGCTGAACCGAATTGAGGGTAATTTCATTCAATACGCGGTTCGCTGCCGTCACTACCTTGATCCGGTCATTTCCGATCGTATTCAAGGGGGTTTTCCATGAGTCTGCTGATTTCCATGGCCGCGTTTGCACTGGCTTCTTCCATCACTCCCGGGCCGGTCAACATCGTGGCGCTGAGTGCCGGTGCACGCTATGGCGTCAGACCAGCCATGCGCCATGTGTTGGGTGCCACGCTGGGCTTTACCCTTTTGTTGCTGCTCATCGGTTTTGGCCTGCATGAAACCTTGCAGCAATGGCCCTTTCTGACCCGAATCATTCAGTGGTCCGGCGTGATATTTCTGCTGTACATGGCGTTTCGACTAGCCATCGACAGTGGACAACTGAACATGAGCGAGCAGGGCGCTGGTCCTTCGCTGGTGCACGGAGCAATCATGCAGTGGCTCAACCCCAAAGCCTGGCTGGCTTCGATAGCCGGCATGGGAGTTTTTGTCGCCAACGGCGAGGCTGCCTTGATCTGGCAATTCGCAGGAATCTACTGCGTGGTGTGCTATCTGTCGCTGGGCTGCTGGGTCTTTGCCGGAAGCTTTCTTGGGCATTGCTTGCGCAGCGCGGCAAGTGTGCGCGTCTTCAACCGCATCATGGCGCTACTACTGGCTGGCTGCGCGGTATATCTGCTGATCTGACCCGTGTCATCACAGCCGATACTGCCCTGGCGTTGCTGCCAGATGCTTTTTGAACTCACGTTGAAAGTGCGCCTGATCGGCAAAGCCTGCCTCCTGAGCAACATCGGCGATCATCTTGCCGCTTTTCAGCTGTCTGCGGGCATGCTGGATCCGCCGATTGAGCAGGTAGGCATGCGGAGTCAGATGATAGCGCTGTTCGAACGAGCGAATCAGGTAGGACGCCGAGAGATTGGCTGCGGCACAAATGTCGGAAAGCCTGATGGGCCGGGTGAAATTGTCGTTGATGTATTCGGCGGCTCGGGCAACGCGAGGTGATGGTGGGCGGGGCCGTGCCGGTGCCGTGCCGAGTGACTCCAGCATCAGGGTAAAGAAGGCCACGGCTGAGCAGTGTTTTTGCAGCGTATCGATTCTCGTATCAGTCAGCGTCTGGAACAGCGCAGTCAATGCAGCGAACAGGATCGAATCATCGCTGTGCGTATGGGGCAATGGTTGAAAACCGTGCCCGGCATTCAACCCCGTTTCGCCCTGAATGTCGCCCAGCCAGCCGCTGTCCACATAGAGCATCAGATACGACCAGGCCTGGTCATTGATCGGGTTACAGGCATGCACGTCGCCCGGATTCATCAACACAACAGTGCCTGACGTGACGCACTGTGAGGTCTTTTCATGCACATAGGTGCTCTGTCCGGCAGTGATCGCGCCGACGGAAAAGATCTCATGCGAGTGAGGCGCGTAACAGACCCGTCGCCCATCCTCTACAGAACGGGCTTCGATGAACGAAAGGTGCTCATCGCGCCAGAAAAAAGGGGTTGCGGTCGATTTGCTGGGTTCGTTGCGGTTCATGCTGATATCCCGTCGGCAGAGCGACGAGAGTACCGGATGCTGAGCGATATTGGCCATCGCTCATGCGATGTTGGCCTGTCGAGACGAGCTCTGCGCTGACATGCACTGAATGGCGCCCTGCGGCGCTCGGACATGTTCACGCAGAGCACTGGCGAAGCAGGCTGCGCCTTACTTCTTGACCGGCACGATGTCCATGATCTGGCCATTGACCTTCTGGAAACGCACGTACTTGTCGTTAATCTTTACCCATTCGCTTTCCTTGGCGGGTGTTTCCAGGCCTTTGCTTTTCCAGTCCTTCACTTCCAGGTCGCTGCGGCGATATTTTTCCGGAACGCGGGAGCCTACTTCCAGCTCATGGACGTTGTCCTTGGATTCGGTGACTTTCGGGTCCGCCGTCTCTGCCGCGTGAACGGGCAGGGTGACGGCGGAAAAGCAGCCGAGCAAGGTCATGCAGGCGATCAACGATTTGCTGTTCATGTGAAGACTCCCAGTCTTTGGTATCAGGCGATGGCTTAATGCCTCGTAATAACTCGGACCTTCACCGTGGCAAATCATTCGATCGGGTTTGCTGTGCTCAGCCTTTCAGTGCCTCGGCGATGGTTGCCGAAAGCGGGGTGGTCGGGCGGCCGATCAGCGCGCTCAACTGGCGACTGTCATCGAACAGGGCGCCCTTGGCAGCAGCGGCATCGGAATCTGCCAGCAACCGGGCCACGAAGTCAGGCAGGCCTGCCTGGATAAGCGCGGCTTCGAATTCGGCCTGTGGCAGGTTGACGTAAGGCAGGGACTTGCCGCTCTGCGTCGACAACTGCGCTGCAAATTCGGACAGCGTGTAGGACTCGTCGCCTGCCAGCTCATACACCTTACCAGCCTGTGTCGTTTCCGATGTCAGCAGCACTGCGGCCGCCTCGGCGTAATCCAGACGCGAAGCAGAGCTGATACGACCCTCGTCGGCACTGCCCATGACCGCGCCATGGGTCAGTGCGCCCGGAATGCCTGCGGTGTAGTTTTCGGTGTACCAGCCATTGCGCAGCAACACGAACGGCAGGCCGCTGGCGCTCAGGTACTCTTCGGTTTCGCTGTGCTCCCTGGCCAGGCTCAATGCCGAGGTCTTGGCACGCAGAACGCTGGTGTAGGCCAGCAGCTTGACCCCGGCGCGCTTGGCCGCATCAATCACCGCCTTGTGCTGCGGCAGGCGCTGACCCACTTCGCTGGAGGAAATCAGCAGCACTTTGTCGGCACCGGCAAATGCACTGTCGAGTGTCGCAGGCTGTGAATAGTCGGCCTGACGAACCTGAGTACCCTGCCTGGACAGATCGGCGGCCTTTTCCGGACTGCGCACGGCGGCGATGATTTGCGAAGCGGGTACGCGGCTGAGCAACTGTTCAATGACGAGGCGGCCAAGCTGGCCTGTGGCACCGGTGACAACGATCATGGAATGATTCCTTGAATCAGGTTGAAAGGAAGCGCCAGCATAGTCATGATGCTTACCTTTAGTAAGTACGTACAAAAAGGTAAGTGTCATGAGCGAATCCGCTTCGCAATCAAGTACCCGGCAATCAGGTGTTATGCAGCAAGGCTTCCCGCCGGAAGCGGCCGAGACGCTATTGGCGCTGGTCCGTCAGGGCCAGGTGCTGGCCACTGACTGTCCTTCGCGGGTGGTGCTCAATCATGTCTGCAGCCGTTGGGGCGTGCTGGTGCTGGTGGTGTTGCGGGGTGGCATGCATCGCTTCAGCGAAGTACGCCGCAAGATCGGCGGGGTAAGCGAGAAAATGCTCGCGCAAACGCTTCAACATCTGGAGCATGATGGTTTCGTCAGCCGCAAGTCGTTGCCGATAGTGCCTCCGCATGTTCAGTACCGCTTGACCCCAATGGGCGAAGAGGTCGCCTTGCAGGTTGAAACCCTCGTCACCTGGATCGAGACCAATCTGCCGCGCATCATGCAGGCCCGCGAAGCGTCGAATACGCTGCAGATCACGCCCGAATGAGTCTTTTCTGACAGATTTTTCATCCTGTGATTGTCGGCTTGATCGCCTGTAATCAGCCGCTTCTTGGTATGGTGCGCGCCGAAATCTTTATATACACGTTTAGTTGCGCCGTTTGCCCTTCACCGAGAAGCTGTAGAAATGCCCAATCCAATTCCCCTGAAAGACCACGAAAAAGAGACGCGGCTGGTCAATCAGCGCCTGATTGCCTGCGCGGTGCTGGTCGGCCTGCTGGCTGCCTGTCTGGTCGCGCGCATGTATTTCCTGCAAGTCACCGAGTTCGACTATCACTCGACCATTTCCGAAAACAACCGTGTTCACGTGCTGCCGATCCCGCCCGAGCGCGGTTTGATCTTTGACCGCAATGGCGAAGTGCTTGCCGACAATCGCCCCAGTTTCAACCTGACCCTGACCCGTGAACGCGCCGGCGACTGGCACAAGGTGATCGACGAACTGATGACCCTGCTGGAATTGCCCGACGAAGACCGGATTCTGTTCGACAAAGAACTGAAGCAGGTCCGTCATCCGTTCGAACCGGCAACATTGCTCTATGAACTCACCGAAGAGCAGATCGCTATTCTGGCGGTCAATCAGTACCTGCTGCCGGGCGTGGACGTGGCGGCGCAGTTCGTTCGCCATTACCCGTTGGGCGCCCATTTCGCGCATTCGATCGGCTACGTCGGCCGCATCAACGAAAAGGAAGCGGCCCATCTCGATAACGAGTATCGCGGCACGCAGTCCATCGGCAAGACCGGCGTCGAGCGCTTCTACGAGTCTGAGCTGCACGGCCACGTAGGCTATGAAGAGGTCGAAACCAACGCCCAGGGCCGCGTGCTGCGCGTGCTGAAACACACTGACCCGGTGCCGGGCAAGAACATTACCCTCACGCTGGACGCGCATTTGCAGGCTGCGGCGGAAAACGCGCTGGGTGATCGACGCGGCTCCGTGGTTGCACTGGACCCGGAAACCGGTGACGTGCTGGCGATGGTCAGCAAGCCAAGCTTCGACCCCAACCTGTTCGTCACCGGCATCAGCTTCAAACAGTATGCGGCGCTGCGCGATTCCATTGACCGGCCACTGTTCAACCGAGTGCTGCGTGGCCT
Organism: Pseudomonas sp. NFACC10-1; assembly: GCF_900119195.1. Taxonomy (NCBI): domain Bacteria; kingdom Pseudomonadati; phylum Pseudomonadota; class Gammaproteobacteria; order Pseudomonadales; family Pseudomonadaceae; genus Pseudomonas; species Pseudomonas sp. NFACC10-1. The sequence continues at coordinate 818,511 of NZ_FPJB01000001.1, forward strand.
GTACGCACCGGGCTCGACGGTCAAGCCGGAAGTGGCGATTGCCGGTCTCGACAGCGGCGTGATGACCGCCTCGACAAAGGTCTTCGATCCCGGCTACTTCCAGTTGCCGGACTTCGACCACAAATACCGTAACTGGAACCACAGTGGCGATGGCTGGGTGGACATGGACACGGCGATCATGCGTTCCAATGACACCTATTTCTACACGGTGGCGCACAAGCTCGGCATCGACCGCCTGCACGACTACATGACCATGTTCGGTATCGGCCAGAAGGTGTCGCTGGACATGTTCGAGGAGTCTGCAGGGCTTATGCCGTCCCGCGAATGGAAGCGGGCCACGCGTCGCCAGGCATGGTTCCCCGGCGAAACGGTGATTCTCGGCATTGGCCAGGGCTACATGCAGGTCACGCCGTTGCAACTGGCTCAGGCCACTTCACTGATTGCCAGCAAGGGTGTCTGGCATCGACCGCATCTGGCGATGGAAGTCGGTGATAAGGCACCCGTCGACGAGCATCCGATGCCAAATATCGTGTTGCGCGATCCCAATGAATGGAATCAGGTCAATACCGGCATGCAGATGGTCATGCACGATCCCCGCGGCATTGCGCGGGATGCGGCCAAGGGCGCTCAGTACCGCATCGCCGGCAAAAGTGGTACGGCGCAGGTGGTGGCGATCAAGCAGGGTGAGCGCTATAACCGTCTGAAGACCCTTGAGCGTAACCGCGACAACGCCTTGTTCGTCGGTTTCGCGCCGGCCGACCATCCGAAAATCGTCGTGTCGGTGACCATCGAGAACGGCGAGGCGGGTGGCCGGGTAGCAGGCCCCGTGGTGCGGGAGATTCTCGATGCCTGGCTGCTGGACAGCGAGGGCAAGCTCAAGCCTGAGTACGCCACACCCACCAAGGCGCCGGGCAACCCGCACGCCTGATCAGCGTTTTAAAACGCTTGCCGAACGACCGAGCCCTGAACAGGGCTCAGGTTTTCTGAACTGTCGAGAATGCATCGGGTCGACCACAACAGGCGTGGCAGAGCGCTGCGCGCGTTTTACCGAACTCATTATCATTGCCTCGACAAGGAACCCGGAATGTCCAAGACCATTGCCGACCATCTCGCGCAAACCCTCGCAGCGGCGGGTGTTTCGCACATCTGGGGGGTGTCCGGAGACAGCCTCAACGGCCTGACCGACAGCTTGGAACGCACCGATTCGATTCGCTGGATGCACACCCGTCATGAAGAAGTCGCAGCCTTTGCTGCCGGTGCGCAGGCGGCGTCCAGCGGCAAGCTGGCGGTCTGCGCCGGCAGCTGCGGACCGGGCAACCTGCACCTGATCAATGGCCTGTACGACTGCCATCGCAACCGGGTGCCGGTTCTGGCAATTGCTGCGCATATTCCGTCTTCGGAAATCGGTCTGGATTATTTTCAGGAAACCCATCCGCAGGAGCTGTTCAAGGAGTGCAGCCACTTCGTCGAACTGGTCAGCAATCCCGAGCAGTTCCCGCGTGTGCTGGAACGTGCCATGCGTGCTGCGATCAGTCAGAAAGGTGTGGCGGTAATCGTCTTGCCGGGCGACGTGGCGCTCAGCGCTGCGCCGGATGTCGCGGCAAAATGGATCGAGGCTACAGCGCCCAACGTGGTGCCTGCCGAAAACGATCTGCAGTCGATGGCCGATATGCTCAACGATTCCAAAGCCGTCACACTCCTGTGCGGTGCGGGTTGCGAGGGTGCCCACGAGCAGGTTCTGGCGTTGGCGGATACGCTGGGCGCGCCGATCGTTCACGCATTGCGCGGCAAGCAGCATGTCGAATACGACAATCCCTTCGACGTCGGCATGACCGGCCTGATCGGCTTCAGCTCCGGCTACCACGCCATGCTGTCCTGCGACACGCTGGTGATTCTCGGCAGCAGCTTCCCCTATCGGAATTTCTACCCCGAAAAAGCCGACATCATCCAGATCGATCTCGATCCGACCCAGCTAGGGCGTCGCACGCCGGTGGCGCTGGGGCTGGTGGGCGGGGTGCGGGAAACCCTGGAGGCGCTTCAGCCAAAGCTCAGGCCGCACACCGATCGCCGTTTCCTCGACAAGGCCCTGAAGCACTACGCCAAGGCCCGTGAGGAACTGGACGAACTGGCCACCCCGACGCCAGATGGTACGCCGATTCATCCGCAGTACCTCACTCGACTGGTCGACGAGCAGGCGGATGCCGATGCGATCTTTACCGTCGACGTCGGTACGCCGACGCTGTGGGCTGCACGCTATCTGCACATGAATGGCAGGCGCAGTCTGCTCGGCTCGTTCAACCACGGCTCGATGGCCAACGCTTTGCCACAAGCTCTGGGGGCCAAGGCTGAACATCCGGATCGTCAGGTCGTAGCCTTGTGTGGCGACGGCGGTCTGTCCATGTTGCTGGGCGACTTGCTCAGCATTCGTCAGTTGAACCTGCCTATCAAGATGGTGGTGTTCAACAACAGCTCGCTGGGCTTCGTCGACATGGAAATGAAAGCCAGCGGCTACGTGCCGCATGGCACTGACCTGCATGAAACCAACTTCGCCGGGATTGCCCTGGGCGCAGGCATTCTGGGCCTGCGTGTCGAGAACGCCGAAGAGTTGCCTGCCGCCTTGCGCAAGGCGTTCGATCATCCCGGTCCGGTGCTGATCGACGTTGTCACTGCCAAGCAGGAGCTGGGCATCCCACCGAAAATCAAGCTGGCCCAGGCCAAGGGCTTCAGCCTGTACATGATGCGCGCGATCATGAGCGGGCGCGGCAGTGAAGTGCTGGAGCTGGCGAAAACCAACCTGCGTTAATCAGTTATAAAAAACGTATGGGTTGAATAGAAAAAAGTTGCAACTTCTATCCATCGAGATTGTCTTCGCCGTTACAGGTGACACTCTCGGTGGATTTATATTTCTCTTCTCATCATAACCGCCCAAGGCGGTCATTTCTTTGTGGATCCAAACTTCTTGCACCCTGTGCTTTATTGAGTTCGCTGTTTGAACTAACAAATTCAAATAGTGGGTAAAGCTTCCCGGAAGACAGCCGAGACAGTGATACGGAAGCAAGATCGGCTACGGCAGGCTGATTACCGAACAGTCCCTGGCGAAAAAAAACGTCGACGCTACAGAACGTTACGCCCTGGATATTCTTTATAGAAAAGTCTGCACGTCATGAGGTCTGCAATGCTTAGAAATGCTCCTTTGAGTATGAAACTGCTGCTTATTTTAATATTCCCCCTATTGGGCTTCCTTGCCTTTGCAGGTTTGTTCGTCGCTGACAAAAGTGAAAACCTCGGTGATATGAGGCGCGCAGTGACAGCCACCAGCGCCGCACAGAAAGTGAGTGACGTAGTCACCACTCTCCAGCGCGAACGTGGCGCCAGCGGCGTATTTCTGGGTAGCGGCGGCAAGTCCATGCAGGACAAGCTGAAGACGTTTCGTCAGGAAACCGACAAGGCTATAAGTGAGATGCGCGCCCAGTCCACCGACGGTATTCCCGGACCTGATAAGGTCAACCGCGCATTCGAGGAGCTGATCGCTCTGCGCCTCAAGGTGGACTCACTCGGGATCAACAATACAGAATCCGGTACGCGCTTCACCGACATCATCAAGACACTCATCGGCTTCTCTTACTCAATGGAATCGAGTATCGAGGATCCGGAAATATTGCGCGGCCTGAGCTCGCTCAATCAGTTCGTGGATATGAAGGAACGTGCCGGTCGCGAGCGTGTATTGCTTGGTCTGGCATTCAACCAGAACCGGTTTGACGCCGCACTGTTATCGCGCTTCAGTCGCAACCTGGGCGAGTTCTCGGGGTATTTCGAAGCGTTCCAGCGCTGGTCACCTGAAGCCTTCAAAACCAAACTCAATGCCGTTTTGCAGCAACCAGGATCGCTCGAAGTGGCCCGCTTGCAACGCCTGGGCTTCGATACTCCGCTGGGTGACCCGCTCAACGTCAAGCCGGAAGACTGGTTCAACCTTGCGACCGTGCGTATCGACATGATGGCGCAGGTGGAGGCAGAGCTTGGCCAGAACGTCGTCGGCCTGGCAATGGATGCGCGCAGCTCCGCTCAAAGCAGCCTGTACGTGGCGGTTGCCATTGTCGTCCTGATGCTGATCGTCGTGCTGTGGCTGGCGTCGGTGATCATCCGTAACATCAAGGTTGCGGTGGTCGATGTGAACCGCACGCTGATGGCACTTTCCACACGTGATCTGACCGCCCGGACCCGTTATGTCGGCAAGGACGAGTTCGGCGAGATCTCGCGCAATCTGGACAACATGGCGCAACAGATCAGTGAGGTCATCCGCGACATCGGCAGCGCCACGGCACAGGTTGCCACCGCCGCCGAGCAGTCTTCCGCAGTGGCGTTGCAAACCAATCAGAACGTGGCGCAACAACGCCAGGGCACTGATCAGGTCGCCACTGCCATCAGCGAGATGAGTGCCACTGTGAAGGATGTAGCACGCAGCACCACTGACGCGGCCGAGATGTCGCAGCGCGTCAACAACAGCACCCTGCAGGGCAAGACCGAAATCGACAACACCATCGGCCTGATTCAGGGGCTCTCGGTGCAGGCAGAAGAGACTTCACGGATCATTGACGAGCTCAAGGGCGAGAGCAACTCGATCTCCTCGGTGCTCGATGTCATTCGTGGCGTCGCTGACCAGACCAACCTGCTGGCGCTCAACGCAGCCATTGAGGCTGCACGTGCCGGCGAGCAGGGGCGTGGTTTCGCGGTGGTTGCCGACGAAGTGCGCAATCTGGCCAAGAAGACTCAGGACTCTACCGTCAGCATCCAGAAAATGATCGCCAACCTGCAGTCCGGCTCGGAACGCGCAGCAGCGTCGATGCAGGAAACCCTGGGCAAGGCGCAGGAGGGTGCCAGCAACGTTGTACGCGCTGGTGAACTGCTGGAAGAGATCGCCGAAGGCATCGCGACCATCAGCGACCGCAACATTCAGGTCGCTTCGGCCGCTGAAGAGCAAAGCCTGGTGGCCGAAGAGATCCACCGCAACGTCGACGACATCAACTCGCTGGTCATCCAGGTCAGCGCCGGTGCCGAGCAGACAGCGGTCACTAGCCGCGAACTCGCGCGTCTGGCGGAGCAGCAGCAGGGCCTGGTGGGGCGCTTCAAGGTGAGCTGACAGTCAGCTGTTTGTGTGTTGTGAAAAGGCCTGGAAGCGAACGCTTTCAGGCCTTTTTGCTGGTCTTCAGAGGCCGTCGTGCCGATGTCCCTGACCACCCTTGATAACCTGTACCCCCATGACCATTCAGTCACCTTTTTACGTAACCCCACGTCCCTCATACGATTATGTAGTGATAAAAAATAATCACTACATAATCGTTGACGTGCCCATTTTCCTTTTGCATTATGCAGCTGTCTCCCCGATCGGGAGCGCTGCAAAAGGTGTGATGAACAGGCTCGGCAAGCCGTCGAGATGTTCCCGGATGTAGGCTGCCCACAAGGCAGATTGATGGAGCTGAACTGGCATTTGTCGTCGATAAGGGCGAGAAGCTGGCGAAATGTCCTCATGATGCTTGTAACGGATCGATTGCCGATCCTGGGCCGGGTCTTTGGGTTTCGTGACTTCTTCTCTCTACGCTGATGCCGCTGTGTAGCGGCTCTTCATCAAGGCTACCTGCATGTCCTTGAGGGCTGGAACGGTATTCGACGCACACTCAATCGTGTGCATTGCTGAAGTTCTGGCGCATGAACTTGATGTATCAATTATTGAACAGTCTACGAGCGAAGGGGCATCAACATGAATATCAACACACAACCGACTATTGATGAACTGGCTCGTCTGTTTGCGGCGTGCAAAGACACGCTGGATAACCATATCGCCTGGGTGGCCGAGTCGGGTGAAGTTCGCGTCGACGCCATGTCGCCGTTCACGCAAGAGCACGAGTTTCGTGATGCGCACCCGCAACTGCGCGCATCCCTGAAGATGTTCCGTCGTGGCCAGGGTTATGTCGGCAAGAAAGCCGCTGCCGATCGTGCCTACATGGAGAACACGCTGCAGGCGTTGAAAGGTGAGTGGCAGAAGACTCGTCGGCAGGCGCACTCGCAGGTTGCCTGAGTAGGGCATCGCAGGTCCTGAAGCCTGTTCCCGATACTGATCGGGAACAGGCTTTTTGGTTTTCGTCACCGGGACGGCGAGGGCCTACAGGTTGTACAAAGCGTTTTTGGTGGTATAGATTCCGGCCATGAGTCAGCGATTCTGACTCTTCTCACTCGCTGCCTGTGGTGACTGTCACGGCAGTGCCTGCACATGACATAAACAGAGGTTGCCGATGCGTGCGCCACGATGGTTATGGTTGGTGATGTTGCTCAGCGCTGGCGCTTCGGCGGATTGGCGTGAGGCATTGCCCAATGCTCAGGTCGTCGGTGGCGGTGACCTCAGTCTGTTCGGTTTTCGCATCTATACGGCCAGGTTGCTCAGCCCCGCCAAGCCTTTCGTCGCGGATGCACCGCTGGCCCTTGAGCTGACTTACCACCGAGCCATTGATCGTGAAGACCTCGTCGATGCCAGTATCGATGAGATCAAGCGTATTTCCGGTGCGAAGGTGAACGAACAGCAACTGACTGAATGGCGCCAGCAGATGAACCAGTCATTTGTCGACGTCCAGCCGGGCATGAAGATTACCGGTGTGTACCTGCCTGGCCGCGAAGCGCGGTTTTATGTTGGCGACAAGCTCCAGCATGTGGTGCCCGACAGCCAGTTCGCCAAGGCTTTCTTTTCCATCTGGCTTGACCCGAAAACCCGTAACCCGGAGCTTCGCGAGCAGTTGCTCGGCAGTACCGGCTCATGACCCATCAAGGAGGGCGCATGCTGAGAAAGTGGATGTTGATGTTGTGTGCAGGGCTTGTACTGAGCGGCTGCGGCGGTGTGCCGGTAACCCGTTACAGTCAGGAAGAGCCCAAGCTCGATCTGCGACAGTACTTCACCGGGCGTGTCGAGGCCTGGGGAATGTTTCAAAAGCGCTCCGGTGAAGTCACCAAGCGCTTTACCGTGGTGATCGACGGGCACAGTGAAGGCGAAGTGCTGGTCATGCACGAGGCCTTCAGCTACAGCGATGGCACCAAACAGGTCCGGGAGTGGCGCTTGCGTCCCGATGGTCCGGGGCGCTGGAAGGGCACGGCAGGTGACGTGGTTGGCGAGGCCTATGGCGAAGTGTCAGGCAACAGCTTCCACTGGAACTATGTGCTCAGGTTGCCGGTGGATGGCACCGAGTATGACGTGAGCCTGGATGACTGGATGTACCTGATCGACAAGCAGACCATGGCCAATCGTTCGTCGATGACCAAGCTGGGTGTCGAAGTCGGGCAGATCACCTTGTTCTTTCGCAAGGCCGGTAAATAAATAACGCCTCATACGAGGCGTCATCCTTCAGGGCGGCTGTCAGCCGCCCGTCATATTCATGAAGCGCACCACCTGCACGCCATCGTCGTGGGTGAAGTTGTGGCTCCACGGCTTGAGCTGCATGGCGTCGATGATGGCTTTTTCCAGCTTTTCCGGCTGGCCGGGATTGGCGCGCAATACCGCCTTCAAATCCACGGAATGCTCGTTGCCCAGGCACAGCAGCAAGCGACCTTCGACGGTCATGCGCACGCGATTGCAGGTGCCGCAGAAGTTGTGGCTGTGCGGCGAGATGAAGCCGATGCGAATGCCCGGTGCCTCGGCCAGGCGCCAGTAGCGCGATGGCCCTTGAGTCGAGTCAGTGGAAGGCACCAGGGTGTAACGTTCGGCAATGCGTTCGCGCACCTGATCGCTGGAGTAGAAGGATTCGGCGCGGCTGTGTTCGCTGATGATGCCCAGCGGCATTTCTTCGATAAACGAAACGTCCAGGTTGCGATCGATGGCGAACGCCAGCAGGTCGTTGATCTCATCATCGTTGCGACCATGCATCACCACGCAGTTGAGCTTGGTGTGCACAAAACCGGCGGCGTTGGCGGCATCGATGCCGGCAATCACCTTGTGCAGATCGCCTGTGCGGGTCAGCTCGCGGAAACGCTGTGGATCGAGGCTGTCCAGGCTGATGTTCAGGCGCGTGACGCCGGCCTTGAACAGCGGGGCAGCCAGTTTGTCCAGCTGCGAACCGTTGGTGGTCATGCACAATTCACGCAGGCCGGGCAGGGCGGCGATCTTCTCGCAAAGCCCGACCACACCTGCGCGTACCAGCGGTTCACCACCGGTCAGACGAATCTTGCGCGTGCCCAGTGCCACGAAGCGCTCGGCCACCTGGAGGATCTCCTCCAGCGACAGAATCTGTTGCCGAGGCAGAAACGTCATCTCTTCGGCCATGCAGTACACGCAGCGAAAATCGCAGCGGTCGGTGACCGACATGCGCAGATAATCGACCTTACGTGCAAAGCGGTCCATCAGGACGGGTTCTGACATTTCACCTTCTAAATAATCGAGTGGGCTGTATTACCGGGTTTGGAGGCCAGTGCGTGACAAGGGTTCAGCCAATTTGTAATGCGCCAATTTCACACCTGATCGCAGGCTGGCAAAGTGCCTTGTGCGTATAAACATAGTAGCCGCACGCATTGCGGTTTGCACTGGCCGGATGACGCCACGCTAACCGAGTCGAAATGCCGCAGTCCAATTGCTTGTTCCAATACGCTCATCGACACGCTCTATGGCGCTTTGCCTTGATGACTGATCAATCAGGCCTGGCGGCGGAACTGCGCTCGTAACGCTCCAGCAAAGGCTGGATACTGATGCCGTGTACCAGAATGCTCAGGGCGACGACCGAGAGGGTCATGCCAACGACGACGTGGCCGACATCGTGTGCCAGACCATGCGACAAGGCAAAACACAGGTAATAAAGACTGCCGATCCCACGAATACCGAACCAGCCAACCAGTGCTTTTTGTCGGACATTGAGCAGGCGACGACTCACCAGCAACCAGACGCTGGCAGGACGAATCACGCAGAACAGCGCGATACCCAGGCCAATGGCTCGCCAGTCCCAGTACATCGCCAGCGCCGCGCCCAGCAGGGTGATCAGCAGGACTTCCATGGCGCGCTCCACCAGACTACCGAACGCCAACATATCGCCCATCATCACGCCGGCAGCCAGTTGCGAGTCGCTCATGTCGTCGACCTGCGCGACCGTGCCCTGCTCAAGGGAGGACGTCATATGCCCGAGGACCGGCTGCGCGACATGCTCGGACGGCAGCTCTGACCGCGTGACACGTACCTCAGCCTGACGCAGCCCGAATCCGGCGGCAAATACCGAAAGAAAGCCAAAGGCACCCACGCTTTGCGCAACGACATAAGCCAGGGCGATCAGTGCCAGCGCCAGAAAGTCATTGGGCGAGGTGGTGCTGTCGGCGTTCTTGATGCGCAGAAAGATCATCAGATGGCCGACCCCACGGCCCATCCCGTAACCAATCAACAGACCGGCCGGCACCGCCCAGATCAAATCCTTGATCAGCCATCCCTGGACCCAGTCGCCCATCGCGCCCCCTGAACTCAGGTACAGCAAGGCAAAAATCACGAATGGAAACGCGGTTCCGTCGTTGAGGCCCGCTTCGCCGGACAGGCCGAAGCGCAGGCGGTCCTGATCCCGGGCATTATTGACCTGGACCATCCCGGCCAGTACCGGGTCCGTCGGCGACAGCATCGCGCCGAGCAACAAAGACACGCCCCAGTCCAGGCCAATGATGTAGTGCCCCGCGACCGTCACGCCAGCGATGGTCGCCAGCATCACCGGCCCGGCCAGCCAATAGGCTGAATGCCAGGCTTTGCCGCGCAAGGGCAGGCGCAACTTGATGCCCGTACCGAACAGCGAAAACAGCACCGCCACTTCGGTCAGGCGTTCCAGCCACTCGTAGGATTTCTCGAAATCCAGATCGACGATATCCAGGCCCATCGGGCCGATGCCGAAGCCGAATCCCAGGCACACGGCCGATGTGGTCACTGGCATCCAGCGCAGATAAGAGGAAGTGAGCGCCAATAGCATCAACAGCACGCCAAGCACGCCCATGCAGACAATAAAACTCATAGAGAAAGAACCACCGTCAAAATGCGCCCGAAGCAGAGGGCGTAACGGTGGGACTCCCGTGCACGGTAATAAGTTGAAATAATTTGCCGGATGGCAATCAGCATGCGTCTTTTACGCACGGCGATGCCTTTCGGCGTCGCCGTGGACCTCTAGCGCTCGATGCTGCGGCTCCAGCGTGCGTTCCACTCGGGACGGATCTGATTGACCTGATCCCAGTCGATGGTCACCGCCGTTTCCAGGTACTTCTCCATGGCCTCGACCTGACTGCGTGTCTTGTCAGTGGTCGGGGTTTTCGGGTTCGACGGGATCTGGTCACCGAACTCCAGCGCAGGCGCCTGTGCTTCTGGTGTCAGCAGGTAGGCCGCCAGCTTCTGGGCCAGCTCCGGCTGGTTGTTATTGGCTATCGCACATTCAGCCACGTTCAACACCACGCCGCCTTCCTTGGGCGATGCATATTCCACCGGTACACCCTTGATCTTCAGCGCGGTGACCTGGGTGGGTGTCAGCGGGAACAGGGCGGCTTCGTCGGTCTGCACCATTTCCGAGATCTTGGCCGAGCTGGCGATGTATTCCAGTACGTTCGGGCCGATGGTCTTCGGCCAGGCCTTGAAGCCGGGTTCGACGTCTTTCTCGCTGCCGCCCTGGATACGGTTGAACATCAGAAAGCCATGCAGGCCGAAGGTCGAGGAGGCCAGTGACTGGAACACCACCTTGTCCTTGAAACGTTTATCGGCCAGGTCCATCCACGAGGTGGGCGCGCTCCAGCCCTGCTCCTTGAACATCCGTGTGTTGTAGGCCAGGCCGGTCACGCCCAGGCTGACGGCTGCTGCCTGTTCCTTGATTTTGGCCTTGGCAGGCAGGTCGGCCAGACTGGCGCTGGGCTGCAGCGTGTCGCACAGGCCCATGGAAATAGCCCGATACATGATGCCGTCGTCGAGAAAGATGACGTGCATCTGCGGGTTGTCCTTACTCGCCTGAACCTTGGCGAGGATGTCGGCCGATGTGCCAGGCACGATCACCACCTTGACGTTGTTGGCCTTCTCGAAAGCCGGCAGCACCTGATCGGCATAAAGGCGCTCCATGGTCCCACCGTTCATGCCCAGGTACAGCGTGGTTTCGGCCATGACAGGCGTGGACAGAAGTGCGGCGGCCAGCGGCAGGCAGGACAGCCCGGTGAGGGCGAGACGTTTGGTACTTTTCATAGGGACGACCTTCCTCTGTGCAATGGGATGACGTTCGTAACAAGTTCGATGGCAGGGGTTTGCAGGGCGATTTGCTGAAAGCGGCCGATGGAAAACGCATCGAGCGAAATCCGTGAGGCACCTTCGCAGACCCATTCGGCCAGCGCTTCACCCGCTGCCGGACCGATCTGAAAGCCCGCCCCGGCAAAGCCGAAGCCGTGCAGCAGACCTGGATGGGTCAGGCTTGGGCCCAGCACCGGTTCACGGTCCGGCAGATAGCCTTCGGTGCCGCTCCAGGTGCGAATGGCCTGAGCGCCGGCGAGTGGCGGGTAGAGTTCGACGGCGTTGCGCAGGATATCCAGCACCGCCGCCTGTCCCGGTCTGGTGCGTGCCGGGTCGAGGGCAAAGCCTTGTCCGCCGCCCAGAACGCAATTGCCGCGAGCCACTTGCCGGGCATAAATGCCGCCGCCTTCGACACCGGTGCTAACGTCCATAAACATCGGCAGCGGTTCTGTCACCAGCATTGCCGGGTGCCCTGAATACATCGGCACCGGTTCGTTGAATTGTGCTGCCAGCGCTGCGGCCCACGCCCCGGCGCAGTTGAGCAGCCAAGTGGCGCGCAGTGTCAGACCGCTGGCGGTGGTGACGACGAACACGTTGCCGTCGTGGCTGACTTCACTGACCGGCGCCTGCTCGAACACCTGTGCGCCTGCCCGACGAGCAGCGCGGGCGAAGGCCGGCGATACCAGACGTGGATTAGCGTGTCCGTCGTCGGCGCACAGCGATGCACCGACAGCGACATCGCCAGCCCAGGGATAACGCGCGCGCAGCTGATCGCGATCAAGCAGTTGCAAATCCAGGCCGAATCCCTGGCTGGCTTCGGCGTACGCGCGCAAGGCATTCATGTCCTGTTCGCTGCGCGCCAGTTTGAGGTGGCCCGAGCGCTGGTACTCGCCGTCGATGCCGATCAGCTCACGCAGGTTGCCCCATATCTGATGCGCCCTTTGCGACAAGGGCAACTGCGACAACGGACGGCCCTGACGCCGCACGCCGCCGTAATTGACCCCGCTGGAGTGCGATCCGCAAAAATCGCGTTCCAGCAAGGCGACCCGCTTGCCCTTCAGGGCCAGCGTCAAGGCTGCCGAGGCGCCGACAATGCCGCCGCCGATGACAATCGCATCGGTTTCAATCAGTGTGCTCATGGTTGCGTCTCCACCGATTGCTTTTCCACGGGTAGCATCCCCAGACCAAAGGGCAGCGGCTTGATCGGTGCCTGACCGCGCAGGCGGCCGACGTGCTCGACGGACCGGCCGCTCTCGCGGGCGATGATTTCGGCCGCTGCCAGACCACACATCCGGCCCTGACAGCGCCCCATACCGACCCGGCACATGGCCTTGACCCGGTTGATCTCCCAATGGCCATCCTGCACGGCACTGCGAATCTCGCCTGCAGAGACTTCTTCACAGCGGCACACCAGCGTGTCATCCGCCACGTTGGCGGCCCAGTCCTCAGGGAACGGAAACGCGGTTTCCAGCCCGTGGCGGAAGCGTTCGATGCGTCGCAAGGCAGTTTTAAGCGTGTCGATACGTGAGGTATCTGCGACCACGCCGATGTCTTTCAGCAGCCCGAGCGCGGCCAGTTCTCCGGCCATTTCCGCAGCGTCGGCGCCCATGATTCCCGCACCGTCGCCCGCCAGATAGATGCCTGACACGCTGCTGCGTCCACAGTCGTCGCGGGTTGGCAGCCACGCCCGGTTGAGCGCGCTCCAGGCGAATTCACAGCCCAGCAGGTCTGCCAGTTGCGTCTCGCTGCGCAGCGCATGGGCAAAAGCGACCGCGTCACAAGCCAGGTGGCCCGACTTACCGTTGCGTTGCCATTGAATGCCGTCTACGCGTTTTTCCCCGTCGATGTGTGTGAGCTGCGCACCTTGATGCACGGGAATGCCGTGTGCACTCAGCCACGCCCGGTAATACATGCCTTTGGCCAGCGTTGCCGGTTGGCCCAGCAGCGCCGGCAATGCTTTGCATTGCGCCGAAAACGGCGCGCTGTCGAGCACCGCCAGCACCTTCGCGCCAGCCTTGGCGTACTGGTAAGCGACCAGATACAGCAACGGGCCGCTGCCACAAAACACCACGCGCTGGCCAATCGCACAGCCCTGGTATTTGAGCGCGATCTGCGCTGCGCCAAGGCTATACACGCCGGGCAGGGTCCAGCCGGGCACCGGCAGAATTCGGTCAGTGGCACCGGTGGCGACGATCAGGTGGCTGAAATCAACAGTGGCGGCGGTACCGTTTTGCAGGGTATCGAGTTGGTGATTTTCGGCGTTCCAGACCAGCGTCTGCGGCCGATAGTCGATCTGTGCGGCCAGCGTGTCGAGCGCGTCGTGCACCGCGACCGCCTTGGCGCTTTCAAAGCCGTAGAGCGCCTTGGCCGAGCGCTGGAAGTTGTCCGGCTGGCGACGGTAGATCTGGCCGCCGCCGCGCAGCCCTTCATCGATCAGGCAGGCCTTGATGCCGTGGGCCAGTAGCGTCTGGGCGGCGCGAATACCGGCCGGTCCTGCGCCGACAATGGCAATTGTCTGATCGCTCATACGCAGCGCCCCGGTTCACGAATCACCGCCTGACCGGCCTCCAGCAGCGTCGAACAGGCACGCACGCGCTGACCGTCACCCAGCCTCACCCAGCAGTCCTGACAGGCGCCCATCATGCAGAAACCGGCGCGAGGTTCGGCGCTGAAGTCACTGCCGCGCAAGTGTTCGCTGGCGGTCAGTACCGCGGTCAGCAAGGTATCGCCCAACAGACCGCTGGCCGGCTGGCCGTCAAGGGTGAAGGACAGAACCGGGCGATCATGTTCGGTCAGTCGTTTCAGCAATGCCATAACGTGAAAGCTCCGGATTAGTGTTTGCCGACCAGCACGCGATCCAGCCCGTAGACCCGGTCGAGCAGGATCATGGTGGCGGCGGTGAGGGCGATGACCAGTGCCGATACGGCGGCCATCATCGGGTCGATGGATTCGGTGGCGTAGACATACATGCGCACCGGCAGGGTCTGCGTCGCGGGCGATGTAACGAAGATCGACAGCGTGACTTCATCGAAACTGTTGATGAACGCCAGTAACCAGCCGCCTGCCACGCCGGGCAGAATCATTGGCAGGGTGATCTGCCGAAACAGCGTGAAACGGTCGGCCCCCAGAGACTCGGCGGCGTGCTCGGCGCTGCGGTCGATGCCGATTGCCGCCGCCAGTACCAGGCGCAGTACGTAAGGCGTGATGACCAGCACATGGGCGAAGATCAGCCAGGTGAAGCTGCCGTTCACACCCATCAGCGCAAACAGGCGCAGCATCGCCACCCCCAGTACCAAATGAGGAATGATGATCGGCGAGAGAAACAGGGCGTTGAAAAAATTGCGACCGGGAAATGTATGACGCGTGATTGCCAGTGCGGCAGGTACCGCGATCAGCGTGGCCAGCGTCGCCGATACGAACGCCAGGATCAGGCTGTTGTAGAACGAATCGATAAAGTCGGCGCGCTCGAAGACGGCCTTGAACCAGCGCAGCGAGAAATGGGTGGTGGGCAGGCTCAGGGTGTTTTCCGGGGTGAACGCCACCAGGCACACCACCATCAGCGGGGCCATCATGAAGATCACCACCAGCGCATGAAACGAGAGAGCCAACGGACCGTTCTTGGACATGGATCATTCCCCCAGAGTTTTTTTGTAACGGCCTTCGATCATGCGGTTCCAGGACAGCATGACCAGCAGGTTGACCAACAGCAGCGCCACGGCAAGGGTCGCGCCCATCGGCCAGTTCAACTCCGAGAGGTACTGGTCGTAGATCACCGTGGCGACCATCTTCAGACGTCGTCCGCCGAGCAGGCCGGGAATGGCGAACGAACTGGCGGCCAGGCCGAACACGATCAGCGAGCCGGACAGCACGCCGGGCATGACCTGCGGCAGCACGATCAGGCGCATGACTTTCGCCTGGCTGGCGCCCAGCGACAGCGCGGCCTGCTCGGCGGTGGGGTCGAGCTTCTGCAGCGAGGTCCAGACCGGAATGATCATGAACGGCAACATGACGTGGACCAACGCAATGACCACGGCAAACGGGGTGTACAGCAGTTTCACCGGGCGACCGCCCATGAACTGGATGACCTGATTGATCAAACCGTCCGCGCCCAGCAGCAGGCTCCAGCCGAACGCCCGGACCACCACCGAGATCAGCAGCGGCGTGAGAATCAGGATCAGGAAGATCGAGCGCCACGGCGTGCCCATGCGGCTGAGAATGTAGGCTTCGGGGACGCCGATCAGCACGCACAGCAGGGTGACCAGCGCGCTGATCCAGAAGGTGCGCAGGAAGATTTCATAGAAATACGAGTCGGTGACCACGGCCATATAGTTGGCCAGCGTGTAGCTGTCGCTTTTCACCCCGACCTGATAGTCGAACACGTTGAACGACAGCACCAGAGTCAGCCCCAGCGGCAACACCAGCAAGCCGATATAAAGAGCCAGTGCCGGAGCCGACAGCCAATAGCCGCGACCGCCCTGACGCATTTCGCTCAGCAGGCTCATGCGCGCACCTCGTCGGCATCCAGCACGCGCAGCAACTCGGTGGGCCAGTCCATGTCGACCGCCGCGCCTTGTTCCAGCGGCGCTTGGCCATCGTTACGGCGTACAACCGTCACTTCGCCAATGCTGGTCTGGATGCGATACAGCCACTGGCTGCCAAGAAAATAACGGGTGACGATGTGCCCGGACAGTCGTCCGCAGCCAGGTGCTACAAGATCGATCTTCTCGGGACGCAGACTGAGGGTCAGGCTGCCATCGCCGGGCACCTGACGAATCTGCGGGATGCCGCTGCTGTCCAGATCTCCCTGCAACATGTTGGCCTTGCCGACGAAACCCGAGATGAAGCGTGTACGCGGGTGTTCGTAGAGCTTGTAAGGCTCGTCGATCTGGGTGATGCGACCGGCCTGCATCACCACCACCCGATCGCTGATCGACAGGGCTTCGGCCTGATCATGGGTGACCATCAGCGTGGTAATGCCGACTTCGTTCTGAATGCGGCGGATTTCGAACTGCATCTCTTCGCGCAGGTTGGCATCCAGGTTGGACAGCGGCTCGTCGAGCAGCAGTACTGGCGGCTCGATTACCAGTGCGCGGGCCAATGCGACCCGCTGGCGCTGCCCACCGGACAACTCGCGCGGATAGCGCTCGGCATGCTGACCGAGGCGCACCAGCTCCAGCACCCGTTTGACACGCGGGTGCAACTCGGCGGCAGGCACCTTGCGCATACGCAGGCCAAACGCAACGTTGTCAGCCACGGTCATGTGCGGAAACAGCGCATAGCTTTGGAACACTACGCCAAGGCCCCGGCTGCTGGGTTTGGCGTGAGTGATGTCGCGCCCGTCGAGCACAATGCGTCCGTCACTGACTTCGACGAAGCCGGCGATCATTTGCAGGGTGGTGGTTTTGCCGCAGCCGGAAGGGCCGAGCAGAGAAACGAATTCGCCCTTGTCGACGGCCAGGTTGGTGGCAACGACCGCGTCAATGGAGCCGTAGCGTTTGGAGAGACCTTCGAGCTGCAGAAATGCCATGCCTGCTTCCACCTTTGTGCATGCGCGCCGAAGCACGCGTTTGTCATGGGCAGATGCGAAATGAAGTCATGCAGTTCTGTGGACGTTGGTGCTCGCTCTGAGTCGGCTACCGATGATTGTTCAAATCGCCCCGGTGGACTGAGAGTAGGGCGAAGGCTAGGATGGGCTCAACAAGGAATTTCACTGAATAACATCTTTCTTTGAATTAATTCTTTTGGTGGAAATATAAAGAGATATTGTCATGGATAATTCCACTGATCGGAATATTACGAAAGCTGAAGTCGGTGTGGGAGCTGTTTCCCGTCTGTTCGCTGTACTGCGCTGCCTGGGCGAGTGTGATGAAGGCGGCGAGCGGGTCACGCAACTCGCCCAGCGTGTCGGGCTGTCGCAACCCACCACGCACCGCTTGCTGCGCAGCCTGATGGATGAGGGCATGGTCGAGCAGGATCTGCTCAGCAAACGTTACCGGTTGAGCATTGAGTTCTTCGCCTTGGCCGCCAAGGCGGGTAATACCGGCAACCTGCGTGACGTGGTGCGCCCCAGCCTGTTGCGCCTGTCTGCGTCACTGGGTGACTCGCTGTTTCTGCTGGCACGCAGCGGTTTCGATGCGATCTGCCTGGACCGCAGCGAAGGCCCGTACCCGATCCGCACGTTCACCGGCGACATCGGCGGTCGTGTTGCCTTGGGCGTGGGGCAGGGCAGTCTGGCGATTCTCGCGTTTCTGCCCGAGGACGAGCGGGAAACGGTCATTGCCTACAACCTGCCACGGCTCAAGGATTTTCACCTGTACGACGAGGTGTTTCTGCGTTCGGAGGTGGAAAACGTGCGGCGTCTGGGCTACGCCGGGCGAAACACCGGCGCGTTACCGGGCATGGCCGGGCTGGCAGTGCCGATCCTGGACCGCAACGGTCGTGCAGTGGCTGCGCTCAGTGTGGCGACCATCTCCGACCGGCTGGGGCCCGATCGCCTGATGACCGTAGTTGAATTGCTCAAGCGTGAAGCCACGGCCATCAGCGCCAGAATCAACCCGTTCGACCCGTCGCTGCGGCGGCCCAGCCAGGTGTTTGGGCAGGTTGAATAGGCTGCATGCCTGTTCAGCTCCGAAGCGGCCGTCGGTCTTCGCTCGTTACGCCCATCCGCTGCGACTCAGGCCTTCTGCCTTGAACACCAGCGCCTTCAAGCCGCCCTCAACGCGAGCGTCGGGGAACTCCGGCGGGTTTTCCAGGCGCTGTTCGAAGCGCAGGCAGGGCGCTTCGATTGCGGTGTGCTGAATCAGAAAGTCCGGTCCCAGTGCGGGATCGTTCATGCACGCCAGCACCGAACCGTCCTCGTCCAGCAACTCCGGCAATCGACGCAGGACACGCTGGTAGTCCTTGTCGAGCATGAAACTGCCTTTCTGGAAGGACGGCGGGTCAATGATGATCAGGTCATAAGGGCCGCAACGGGTGACCTTGGCCCAGGACTTGAACAGGTCATGGCCCAGAAAGGTCACGCGGCTGAGGTCCTGATCATTGAGGCGATGATTCTCGCGGCCGCGATTCAATGCAGCGCGGGCCATGTCCAGATTCACGACGTGGTCGGCACCCCCGGCCAGGGCGGCGACCGAGAAGCCGCAGGTGTAGGCGAACAGATTGAGGATGCGCTTGCCCTTGGCCTGAGCCTGCACCCATTCACGACCGTAGCGCATGTCCAGAAACAGGCCGCTGTTCTGCTTTTTGCCGAAATCGACTTTGTAGCGCAGGCCGTTTTCGGTGATCACCCATTCATCCACGACCTCGCCGGTCAGCCATTGCGTGGTGCTCTGTGGCAGATAGCGGTGTTGCAGCAGCAAGGTGTGAGCCTGACTCTGCTGCCACTGGGGCGTGTCGATCAACGCGTGCAACAGCTGCATCAATGCTGCCAGCTCGGATTCAAGAGGCTCCTTGAACACCGAGACCAGCACCACGCCCTGCATCCAGTCGACGGTGATGTGCTCCAGCCCCGGCCACACACGGCCCCGGCCATGAAACAGGCGGCGGGTTTCATTCGGGACGTTGTTCAACGCGTCGATCAGGTGCTGTTGCAGAATCGCGAGTGCTTCAGGGGTCATGGCGCAGATCGGTCAGGAAAAGCGGCGTATGGTAAACGTATTTCAGCAGATGGGCATCGCAGGGTTCAGCGTGGCATGTATTGACGTTGCCAGCGGTGCGGGATTTTCAGCGAAACCAGCCCCAGCAACGCCGACAGGCTGCCGCTGATCAACAGAGCGTTGAGCCCCAGACGATGCTCGAGTAGCGCGCCTATCACGGCCCCGATGAACATGCCGACCCAGGGGACCAGTTGCACGCGCCAGCCGTCCCGGCGTTCCCCCAGCATCCAGCGACCCAGGCCACGACCGAAGCGCGACAGCGCGCCGGTCACGTAAGTCAGGCCGACCGGCAGCCCGTTGACCTGCTCGACGGCGGCGTTGAGCATGCCCATTGCCAGAATCGCCCAGATCAGTGCGAGCATGTTGCTTTCCAGCGGCCATGCGGCAGCCGCACACAGCAGCGTAGCGATGCCCAGCAGCAAGGGCAGGGCACGTCGCCCGCCAAGGCGCGCAACCACCACGCCCAGCGCGTTGCCGGCAATGAAGGCAAGGATTGCGAGGGTCAGACGCACCGTCACGCTCAGGTCGCCATCACTGATTGCGACTGCAAGCCGGGTGGTGTTGCCGCTCATGAACGAAACGAAATCGCCGGTGGCCATGAAGCCGATGGCATCGGTCATGCCGGCCAGAACCGACAGGCTAGCGACCAGGCCCATGCCGACCCGGCCACGCCATTTCTGCATGTTCAGGTGCCTGGGGCTGACGCTGGAAGTGGCGGGCTGTGGCAGCATCGAAGGCCCTCTGGAGCGAAGAAAGCGCGTCTGAACTCGGGTGCAGCGATTTACAGCGGCTTGGCGCGCACGATCCGCTTGGCCTTGACCTCATCAGCATACGCTTTGAGCTGATCGGCATCGCTGTAAAGACGGTTGACCATCTGCAGCACTGCGGTGACATCCACATCGTTCATTTGTGAGGCGAGTTTGAGAATTTCTTCCGCCGTGTTTTCCAGATTGGTTGCTGTCCCTTTCAGGTGTCGCTTCAGCTCCTGAGTCGACTTATTGAGCGCCATACGTGTTCCTGTGCCAAGACCTTGAATTCCATACCCGGAGCATGGCTTTTTCTGCGATAACAAGCAATCAGGCGTGTGCCCGTGCGTCAGGGTATCGGCCGATGCAGGCTGATCTGCAAGCAGGCTGCTCAATCGTCGCGGGTCAGCACTTCCAGCAGTTCTATTTCGAATGTCAGGTCGGCACCGGGCTTGATGTATGCGCCCATGCTTCTGTCGCCGTAGGCCAGGTGGGCGGGGACGAATAATCTACGCTTGCCGCCGACCTTCATGCCCATCAGGCCCTGGTCCCAGCCCTTGATGACGCGCCCGGTACCGATCACGCATTGGAACGGCTTGCCACGCTCGTGGGAGGAATCGAACACCGTGCCATCTTCCAGGGTTCCGGTGTAATGCGTGGTGATCAGCGCACCCTTTACCGCTGCCTTGCCCTCGCCGGGGTGCAGATCGGTAATCTGTAATTCTTTGCTCATTGCCATGCTTCCGGTTGCAGCGCGCTCTGTGATTGGCGCGAGCGGGCTTTCTCGCAGAAAAGCCGCTTCCTGACAAGCCGGTCAAACAAAAACGGGGGAAGCTTTTGCTTCCCCCGTTTGGTCGAACCCAGTAACTGTCAGAGATTCTGCGAGCTGACCACCATGGCCTGCGCGATGTTCTCTTTCTGCTCTTGAGTGAAGCCGTCCCAGATATTGGTCTTGGCGTAGTAACCCAGGCCAGCCAGGCAATAAAGGCTGAGGGTCAGAACGATGACGATCGAAACAAACGTCCAGCGGCCTTCGTCATCGTTTTCGCGTGTGAAGCTGCGCGAATAGTTGTCCTCTGCGCTGCGGAAGAACAGCGCGGACGACAGACGCTTGAGCCACTGAAACAAATGAACAACAACGATGCGCAGCATGGGTAAATCACCTCAAAGGTTAAGAAAACGGGTTGCCGGGATGCCGTCGAGGGCATCGAATGCAAAAGCTGAAAACGAAAAAAGCCCGTCTATGACGGGCTTTCTTTTTATGATTCTGTTCAGGCGAGCAGTGAAGGGCGACGTTGAATAAGGATCGCGGGAAGCACTGCGTATGCCTGACGTTATGGAAACATTTTAAAACAAATGGATTGGCGCATCTACCCGCGCCATTCTGTTGTCAGACAACTGGTAGTGCCTTGAGGTGTGACAAAACGTCGCCCCATGCTCATTTACTGCTCGGCAAGCAGCATGCTCGTTGGTCAAGTCTTGTAATACTTTCCCAACGTACGAAACATCTATGGGTATTGTACGATCAGCGCCCGTATTGATTTTCAGGACTGTATGAATACCCTCCAGGAGCCTCCGAGTTGTCCTCCTTCCATCGCGTATGGCTGGCCGGTGATCTCACTGTTACCGAGCAGGCCGCTTCATTCGAACGTCTCTCCACTTAACCTCTTGCACTGCATGGATTCCGGCAGACCTTCGCGTTCTGACGCTGCAACGCCATGCCTGACGTTCAGCGATGGCGTCTGGTCTACAGTGACCCATACCCACCCCTGCCATTTTTATCGTGAGGCTGCATAAACCATGGAATGGATCGCTGATCCCACGGCATGGCTTGGCCTGCTGACCCTTATCGTGCTGGAACTGGTGCTGGGCATCGACAACCTGGTGTTCATCGCCATCCTGGCCGACAAACTGCCCCCTGAACAACGCGACAAGGCGCGCGTCATTGGCCTGTCGCTGGCGTTGATCATGCGCCTTGGCCTGCTGGCGAGCATCTCGTGGATGGTGACGCTGACCGAGCCGTTATTCGAGGTGTTCGGCAAGACGTTCTCCGGTCGCGACCTGATCATGCTGTTTGGTGGTGTATTCCTGCTGTTCAAGGCCACCATGGAACTGCACGAGCGCCTGGAAGGGCATGTCGCCCAGCGCGCCGGTAATGCGGGCTATGCGTTGTTCTGGCCTATCGTTGCGCAGATCGTCGTACTGGACGCCGTGTTCTCGCTGGATGCGGTGATTACCGCCGTCGGCATGGTCGAACACCTGTCGGTGATGATGATCGCGGTGATCTTCTCCATCGGCCTGATGATGATTGCCAGCAAGCCGCTGACCAAATTCGTCAACAGCCGCCCGACGGTGATCATGCTGTGTCTGGGCTTCCTGATGATGATCGGTTTCAGCCTGACCGCCGAAGGCCTGGGTTTCCATATTCCCAAGGGCTATCTGTATGCGGCCATCGGCTTCTCGATCCTCATCGAGGTGTTCAACCAGATCGCCCGCAAGCGCAGCAAGAAGTCGGCCCATGGTCACCTGCCGCGCCGCGAGCGTGCGGCTCATGCGGTGATGCGCCTGTTGGGCGGTCGCAAGCTGGAGTCTGGTGACGTCGATGAGGAAATCACCGACATGCTGGATGGTGAAAGCAGCGAGCCGGTGTTTGACCGTCGTGAGCGGGTGATGATCAGCGGCGTACTGCAGCTGGCAGAGCGGCCGATTCGCACGGTGATGACGCCGAGGGCCGAAGTCGACTGTATCGACCTGAACGACAGCGCCGAGAAGATTCGTCTGAAACTGATGCACTCGTCCTACTCGCGTCTGCCGCTGATTGGCGAGCGCGGTATCGATGAGCCGCTGGGCTTCGTGCACAAGAAAGAGCTGTTCAAGGAGTTGTTGTCCGGCAACGAGCCCGACTTGAAACTGATGTCGCGCAAGGCCATCAACCTGCTGGAAAGCTTCACCATCCTCAATGCCCTGGAGCAGATGCGCAAGGAATCGACGCACATCGCCTTTGTGGTCAACGAGTTTGGTGACTTCATCGGCGTGTTGAGCATGACCGACATTCTCGAGTCCATCGCTGGTCAGTTGCCCGACGCCAGCGAAGTGGAAGGTCCGGACATCGTCGAGCAGGGCGAGGACTTCGTGGTATCGGGAGCCTTGAACCTGAGCCTGATTCGCGAGCGCACTGGCTTCCAGGCCAAGGCGACCGAGGATTATCAGACCCTGGCCGGACTGGTCATGAGCCTGCTGGATCGCCTGCCGTCTACCGGCGACAGCCTCAGCTGGCAGGGCTGGAACCTGCACGTCGTCGGCGTGGAAGAGCGTCGAGTGACTCGGGTGTTGCTGCAGAAACAGCCCGATATGGGTTCTGGCAAATAAGCACCGAGCTGTAATACAAGACGGGGCCTGCTCATGCTGAGCAGGCCCCGTTTTCATGTGTGCGTCGCGCTTATTTTCGACGCGGACGCGACACCACGGATTCGATATTCTTGCGGCCAATCAACTTGGGCTGCGCAGGCTCTTTAGCCACCGGCTCATCAGCCAGCCACTTGAACATCACCAGACAATCCACCAGGCCCAATCGGGCATGACGATAAGCCTTGGGCAACCGCCCGACCGTCTCGAAACCCAGCTTGCTCCACAACCCGACCGCCACCTCATTGCTGGCGACCACCGAATTGAACTGCATCGCCAGGAACCCGCTGTTGCGCGCCAGTTGCTGCGAATGCTCGCACATCAACCGCGCCACACCACGACCCCGCGCCGCGTCCGTCACCATATAGCCACAGTTGCAGACATGATTGCCCGGACCTGCCGCGTTAGCCTTCAGGTAGTAGCTGCCCAACAGTTGGCCATCTTCCTCGGCAATCAACGTGTGCAAGGGCGCCTTCATCCACAGATCGCGGGCCTGCTCCTGAGTGAGGGCAGGGTCGTAGGCGTAGGTTTCCTGAGCGATGACGACAGCCTGAAAAGTGGGCCAGAAGCGCTCGAAATCTTCCGGTGTCATGGGGCGGATCTGGATCATGGTGAGGCCTTGGTGGGTAGGGCTTGAAATTCCGGCGTGTACGTTAGCGTGGGTGTGCTACCACTTCCAGGCTTTTTCGGTGAACTCGGCCGTGGACGGGAGCACGGTGTGCAGAAAATTCAGGTACTTGTTGAACAGTAGCTCGTGCTGGAATCGGGCTTCGAAGCCGAGTGTGATGTCAGTGCGGTGCGTGATGATCATCAAGCGTTTGCGGTCGACAGTGACGAAGTTGTACTCGCCCCATGGCAGGCTTTTTTCGTGGTGGATGGGGTTTTCCCAGTTGAGTAGCTTGATGGCTGCGATGAATGCCATGGCCACGGGGCCGATCAGGAAGAGCAGTGAGCCGGTTAGGATGGCTACCATGACGAACAACAGGATGACGGCTATGGCGATGCCTTTGAAAAAGGAGGAGGCGAAGTCGGGGTAGTGGAGGTAGTACTCAAGGTGGGCTCTGTCGGTTTTGATGGTGTAGTTGTAGATGGTTTTTTGGCGGATGAGTAGGCATAGGTAATAAGCAAGAATTCCGGCAAGCGCGAGTATCGTGCCCACTAATGAGTAGAGACTGTCTGAAAACATTATCCAGCCTCCCCACATGTAAAGTGTACTTCCTGTCATGTAGACTGCAATGAATATGGACTGAGTCATCTTCATTTCTCTAGGCGATCTAGCA
Organism: Pseudomonas sp. NFACC10-1; assembly: GCF_900119195.1. Classification (NCBI taxonomy): domain Bacteria; kingdom Pseudomonadati; phylum Pseudomonadota; class Gammaproteobacteria; order Pseudomonadales; family Pseudomonadaceae; genus Pseudomonas; species Pseudomonas sp. NFACC10-1. Next base: position 842,848 of record NZ_FPJB01000001.1, read on the forward strand.
AATGTTTTGATCTTCCAGTTCAGAACGTCTTTACTTTTCGGCAGATACAAGGCTTTTTCTTGTTGATTCATACAGGTGTACCCTCTGCTACTTCCAGAGTCAGTGTGCCAATCCTGCTTGATGCCTTCACTTCAAGCTCCACAGCAGCCAAACCATCGATAGTAGTATCGCCTCTTGTGCCAAGCTCCATTTGAAACAGATAGCTTCTATCGTCCTCGCCAGGATTGATCAGATTGGCCGGGTACCAGATTTGCAGCTCAAGATATGTTGCGTCCTTGTGGAGCGGCACCCACGTTTCCCAGATGAGGTCTTCATTTTCAGGTGGCATGAGTGGATAGGTGAAATCTTCACTCGCCTTTCCAGCTGGCTTGTTGGTAAGCGTCCCGAACTGTTCGGCCTTCCTGAATTGCCCGCTGTCCAGAAATGTTTGATGCAGCGGGTCGTCTATTTTTTCTACAGGTAGCACTCCCCATGGTCGCTTGCTGCTGACGATGTTGAAGTGCACGGACTCCCCGCGTACCAGCTTTGGCAAGCGTACTTGCACTCCAGCGCCATTTTGTACCGCTACGCTGTAGTAATCGCCTTTGCCAAGATAACGATTCTCATAATGCACGGTGCTTTTAACATGAATCTGTGGAGACAATTGAATTTCCATCAATGCGCGTACTTCTTCACTCTCGCCTTTGGCAGTCTCGGGGTAGCGATAGTCCAGGGTTCTCGACCAACAGCACTTGCGTAGCCACCAGCCCACACTGTCTTGCTTGAAATAACTCAAAGCCAGCGTAGTAAAAAGATATATAGATCCTATTACGAGCAGCGCCACACTGAACCATGGACTCATCGCAACAACTGTAAAGGTGCTTGCAGGGGACAATCCTGTCATCAATTGAAAAGTTGAGCCTACTCCCATTGCGAATATAGAAATGCCCTTTACAATAATTGCGTTTTTTTCCTCTGATGTTTTCGCTGCGTAAAAATCATTTGTAACATCAAATAGTTCAAGCGTAACCGCCGCCAGCCCAAACCCACCCATAGCCACCATCGAAACCCTGAACCCACGTATCGCATCACTCCACGCCGCATTTCCCTTCGCCCTCCAATAACCCGCAGAGCGATCCAGAATCCCGACATTCTTGCCATCGATCAGCACCGGCGTCGCATCCCTGATAATTGCCCACGGCGCTTCAACAAACACCGCCATCAACAAGTTAAAGCTATACCCCAACCCATACGTCACCTTGCCGATGTCCTTGGCGCTGAAGTCTCCATCCCGAGTAAGGTCGCGATAAGTGAAGGCGGTGTTGATGAAGTTGAGCATGATCACGCTCCAGGTGATCGAGCCGGCAATCCCTCCCAGCCCATCGAGCCAGCGTTTGGCGGTCGCCAGCCAGTCTTTGGCGATGGCTTTGCCGGACTGGAAGTGCAGGCGAATCTCATCCTGCAACTGCCTGGCGTACTCGTTGTTCTGAAAGTCGAGCAGGGCGGGCATGCTCAGTTCGTGCAGGCGAAGCTTTTGCTCGAGCGTGCGCAGGTGGCTGGCGATGCTTTTGCGGGGGTTGTAAGCGGTTGGGTAGAGCCAGCTGCGACGGGTGTCGCTGATCTGTTTGTTGAGCACCTGCCACTCACTGATCCAGGTTTTCAGCTTCGCGAGCATGTTGTGATCGATCGCAATACGCGCCTTCGAATCGAGCAGGATCTGGCCGATCAACAGCGTGCGTATCAGTGCAACGATGTTCTGCTGCTTGCCCACCGCCAGGCGGCTGTCGATGGGCACCCAGGCCAGCAGAATGCTTTCGAACGTCGCCTTGCCTGCGCTGCTGGCCAGTTGGCCGAGAGCTTTGAAGGTGTCCTGAACGGGTTGTTTCAGCGCCTTCATCCACGGCTTGTCGGCAAAGCCCTGGTGATTGAGCGTGCCGTTGAGTTCGCCGATGCGGGTGGCCAGGTTGGTCACGTCGCCAAGGCCGTTCAGCAGCGCGTTGGCCTCCTGATGCAGCGCGTGTTTGAGCGCCGGCGAGAAGCCGTAGCGCAAGGTGCCAAACAGGCTGCTGTCGTTGGCTTCCTGCTCGGCAAGCCAGGTGCTGGCGGCGTTGTCCTGAGCGTAGATGATCTGCAGGTT